>NZ_JBBCWY010000009.1:0-151907 GCF_037145735.1 Roseomonas sp. USHLN139
CTCATGATCTCCACTTGATCAACCATCACCACCGCGGGGTGGAGCAGCCCGGTAGCTCGTCAGGCTCATAACCTGAAGGTCACAGGTTCAAATCCTGTCCCCGCATCCCATTCACACGACAAAACCCCCAAGGCCTTGGCCATTGGGGGTTTTGTCGTTGATGGCCGGGTGCCTGAGCCGGAAGCCGTTCGTAGGATCTTCATACGCCGGCCACCCCGCCCCAGTCGCTCGACCGCCCATTGAGGGAACACGGCGGCCCGCATCGGCTTCTCCTTCACCCCTGGTCAGCACAACCGGCGCCTCCCGCGGTGCAAAATCCAACGTCTCGGCACTTCCGACGCCGCCCTCCCGCCCCCTGCACAAAGAAAAAGCCGAGGCCCCAGAAGGGCCCCGGCTTCACCCACTCACGGCGCTCACCAGAAAACTAGGCCGTCACCCCGTACTGCACCGAATGCAGCCGCTGGTAGAGACCCGGCTGGGTGACCAGCTCGTCATGGCGGCCGCGGGCGACGATGCCGCTCTGGTCCACCACCACGATGCAGTCGGCGTTGCGGATGGTGGCCAGGCGATGGGCGATCACCAGGGTGGTGCGGCCCTCGGCCAGCTCGGTCAGAGATTGCTGGATGGCGCGCTCCGTCTCGGTATCAAGGGCCGAGGTCGCCTCGTCCAGGATCAGGATCGGCGGGTTCTTCAGGAAGATCCGGGCAATGGCCAGGCGCTGCTTCTGACCGCCCGAGAGCTTCACCCCCCGCTCGCCGATCACCGTATCCAGCCCCTCCGGTAGGGCCTCGATGACACTCTCCAGCCGGGCACGGCGGGCGGCCTCCAGCACCTCGGCCTCCGAGGCGCCGAGACGGCCGTAGGAGATGTTCTCCCGCAGCGTGCCGGCGAACAGGAAGACATCCTGCTGCACGATGCCGATCTGCTGGCGCAGCGAGGCAAGCGTCATGCTGCGGATGTCGATCCCGTCGATGGTGATGCGCCCGGCCTGGATCTCGTAGAAGCGTGGCAGCAGGGAGCAGAGCGTCGTCTTGCCGGCGCCGGAGGGGCCGACAAAGGCCACCGTCTCGCCGGCGCGGATCGAGAGCTCCACCCCCTCCAGCACCGGCCGGTCCGGCCCATAGCCGAAGCTGACGCCCTCGTAGCGGATCTCGCCGCGCAGCGCGGTCACGGCCTGGGCATCGGGGGCATCCGCGATGTCCGGCGCGGTATCGAGCAGCTCGGTATAGCGGCGGAAGCCGGCGACGCCCTTGGGGTAGGTCTCCAGCACGGCGCTGATCTTCTCGATCGGGCGGAAGAAGACATTCACCAGCAGCAGGAAGCCGACGAACTCGCCATTGCTCAGGCCACCCTGGATGACGAAATAGGCGCCAGCGATCATGACGATCATCTGGGTCAGCCGCATGCCCAGGTAGTTCAGCGAGGTGCTGGCCGCCATGATGCGATAGGCGTCCAGCTTGGTGCGGCGGTAGCTGAGGTTGTCGCGGGCGAAGAGGGCGCGCTCATGCGCCTCGTTGCCGAAGGCCTGGACCACGCGGATGCCGCCGACGGCCTCCTCAATGCGGGCATTGAAGGCGCCGACCCGGCCATAGATCTCGCGCCAGGTGCGGGTCAGGCCGGCGCCGTAATGCGCCGAGGCCCAGGCGATGCCGGGCACCACCAGCGTGGTCAGCAGGGCCAGCGGCCAGTGCAGGGAGAACATCAGCGCGAAGGCGCCGAGCAGCGTCATGACCGCGATGAACAGGTCTTCCGGCCCGTGATGGGCGACCTCGCCGACCTCTTCCAGGTCGCGGGTGACGCGGGTCACCAGATGGCCCGTCTTCTGGTTGTCGTACCAACCGAACGACAGCTTCTGCAGATGGTCGAAGGCCTTGCGGCGCATCTCCGTCTCGATGTTGATGCCCAGCGCATGACCCCAATAGGTCACGATCGCCATCAGCCCGGTGTTCAGCACATAGATGCCGAGCAGCCCGGCGGCGGCGGCCAGGATCAGCCCCCAGTTCTGCCCGGGCAGCAGCTGGTCGACGAAGAGCTTCACCGCGATGGGAAAGCCGAGCTCGAGCAGGCCGGCCAGCACGGCGCAGGAGAAGTCGAGCAGGAAGAGGCCCTTATGGGGCCTGTAATAGGCGAAGAAGCGCCGCAGCATGGGTCGATCCGGCCGGAGGAGACAGCGCCGCAGCGGGTTCGCCGCGGCGCTGCCCGGTATCCGGCCGGAATGCCGGACGGGTCAACCGCCCATCCGGGGCAGGGGACGCCTGCTCAGCCCAGTCCCGAAAGGTTCATCGGCTCGGCGATCCAGTCATAGCCTTCGCCGGCCTTGGCGACATGGCCGAGGCCCGGCCAGGGGAAGTGGTAGGACAGGATGGCGTGCCGGTCGGTGGCCAGCCGGTCCAGCATGCGCGAGCGGCTCTGCGCCGACAGCTTCGGGTCGGTGTCGAAGGAGAATTCCCACATCGGCTTCTTCAGCAGCAGGATGTGGTGATGTGCCAGGTCGCCGGTGTTCACCATGGTCTGGTTGCCGGAGGTGATGGCATAGACATGGTGCCCCACCGTATGCCCGGGCGCGGCCATGGCGACGATGCCCGGCGCCACCTCCTTGCCGTCCTGCACCATGATCATGCGGTCGCGATAGGCCGAGAGGTTCTTCTTCGCCCCGTCGATGAAGGGGGTCATGAAGTCGGGGCCGCGCTTGTTGTTGTCATCCGTCCAGTAGCGCAGATCGGCCTCGCTCAAGGCCACCTGGGCATTGGGGAAGACCTTGGCGCCGCTGGCATCGGTCAGGCCCCAGCAATGGTCGCAATGGGCATGGGTCAGCACCACCAGGTCGATCTGCTCCGGCTGGATGCCGGCGGCGCGCATGTTCTCCAGCATCTTGCCGGTGGTCGGGCCGAACATCTTGCTGGCCGGCCCCATGCTGTCGCCCATCCCGGTGTCGAACAGGATCAGCTGCTTGCCGGTGTTCAGCACCAGGATGTTCTGCTCCAGCGTCGCGGCGTCCGGCGGCAGGAAGGCGCCTTCCAGCAGGCCGACAATCTCGGCCGGCGGCGAGGCCGGGAAGGCCGGCACCGGCTTGCCCAGCGGCAGGCGGCCGTCGGAGATCACCGTCGCCTCGAATTCACCGAAGCGGAAGCGGTGCCAGGCCGGCGGCAGGCTGTTGAGGAAGGGCGCCGCGGCCTCGGCCGGGCGGCTGCCCAGGCTGGAGAGCAGCGGCGTGGCAGCCAGCGCGGCGGCGCCGGCCACCAGGCCGCGCCGTGTCATCGATATCATCAGGACTTCCTCCCCCGTCATTCTGCGGGATTGCCGCGCCGCCGTTCGAGCCGCGGCGCCGGGCCAGCCGAGCACATTCCCGGCGGGGCCCGCAACGTCCGGCTTAACAATTTTTACGGCGGGGCCGGTGGCCGGTCAGGCCTGAGGCAGATCAGGCCCTATGCAGCAGATGCGTCATGGCGGCGGTGCCCAGCACCGGCACTAGCAGATTGGCGACCGGCACCAGGGCCAGGCCGGCCAGCGCCGCGCCGATCGCCAGGATCTGGACGCGGCGGCGGCGGCGCAGCGCCTGGCTGTCGGCCACGCTCATCCGCCGCTGCGCCACGCCGTCGAAGAAGCCATAGCCGAGCGACACGGCGGCCAGCAGCCAGTAGATGACGACGCCGATGGGCGGCGCCGCCAGCGCCAGTGGCAACAGCGCCAGGCTGATCACCAGGAAGCGCAGCCCGAGGCTCAGCCCGGCCCAGGCCTGGCCCGCGATCGAGGCGCCGGCGGCCGCCGGCAGGCCCGGGTAGAAGCGGCGCTCCACCGCCTCCGCCACCTCGTCGGAGAACAGGCCGGTGATGCCCATCATGACCGGCACGAATAGCCAGAAGGTGCTGACCAGCACCAGCAGCCCGCCCAGCAGCCCGGCCAGGGTGGCGAGCCAGCCGGTGCCGCCGGCCAGCCAGCCGACGCCCCAGTCGGCCAGCCAGGCCAGCCCGGCGAAGGCCAGCAGGGCGACCCCCAGCCCCTTCAGCAGCGGCCGGCGGAACGCGGGATCATCGAGCTGCTTCAGCGGCAGCAGCAGGCTGGCGGGCACGGCCTTCATCGCGCGGCGATCTCCTGGCGGCGGGGATGGGATGGATGTGGCCCTGGCGGCCTCCCGCCACAATGCGCGGCCCCACGGGCCCGGCGTCAGAACAGGGCCTCCTCCGCCGCCATCAGCGTCGCTGGCCCGGCGGCGATGGCGGCGGCCAGGGCGGCGCTCTGCGGCAGGATGCGGGCGAAGAAGAAGCCAGCGCCCTCCCGCCAGCGGCGGTGCTGCGGCCGGTCGGAGGCGGCCGCCGCCTGGCGCAGCCGCAGCCACATCCAGCCCAGCGCGACCAGGGCGAAGAGCCGCAGATATTCGGCCGCCGCGGCCCCCGCCTCGGCGGCGCCGGCGCCATCGCGCTGCAGCTGGCGGGTGGCGGCTTCCAGCCGGTCCAGCGCTTCCGCCAGGGCGGGCTCGCCGGCGCCCTGGGCCAGGCTGGCGCGGACCAGGGCGAAGAAGCGGTGGGGCAGGGCGCCGCCCTCGGCCGCCAGCTTGCGGGTCGCCAGGTCCATCGCCTGGACGCCGTTGGTGCCCTCGTAGATCTGCGCGATGCGGGCGTCGCGCACCATCTGCTCGAGGCCGTTGTCGCGCACATAGCCATGCCCGCCCAGCACCTGCTGGCCGAGCACCGTTGCCTCGAAGCCGAGATCGGTGAAGGCGGCCTTCACCACCGGCGTCAGCAGGGCGACCAGCCCGTCGGCCTCGGCATCCCCGGCCTCGGCGCGGTCGAGCTGCAGCGCCAGCCACAGCGCCAGCGCCCGCCCGGCGGTGGTGAAGCCGCGGATGGTCAGCAGCATGCGCCGCACATCGGGATGCGCCAGGATCGGCTGCGCCGCGCCTTCCGCCTGGCCCGGCGCACGGCCCTGGCGGCGGTTGCGGGCATAATCGGCGGCGGCCTGGCCGGCGGCCTCGGCGATGCCCAGGCCCTGGATGCCGACGAACAGCCGCTCGGCATTCATCATGGTGAACATCGCCGCCAGCCCGCGATGCGGCGCGCCGACCAGCCAGCCCGTGGCGCCGTCGTAATGCATGACGCAGGTGGGCGAGGCATGGATGCCCATCTTCCGCTCCAGCGCCCCGGCGGCCATGGCGTTGCGCTGACCGGGCCGGCCCTGCGCATCAGGCAGGAATTTCGGCACCAGCACCAGGCTGATCCCGCGCACGCCGGGGGGGGCGTCGGGCAGCCGCGCCAGCACCAGATGGATGATGTTCTCCGCCAGGTCGTGATCGCCGGCGGTGATGAAGATCTTGCTGCCGGTCACGGCGAGGCTGCCATCGGGGCGCGGCACCGCCCGGGTGGTCAGCAGGCCGAGATCGGTGCCGGCCTGCGCCTCGGTCAGCGCCATGGCGCCGGCCCATGCGCCGGAGACCAGCTTCGGCAGATAGGCGTCCTGCAGTGCCGGCGCGGCGTGGCGGGCGATCGCCTCGGCGGCGCCACGGGTCAGGCCGGGGAACAGGCCGAAGGAGAAATTCGTCGCGGCGATCATCTCGTCCAGCGCCAGCTGCGCCAGCCGCGGCATGGCCTGGCCGCCCCAGCGCTCGGGCTGCGACAGCGCCGGCCAGCCGGCCGCGACGAACTGCCGGTAGGCCTCCGGGAAGCCGGCGGGGGTGCGCACCGCGCCCTGCTCGATCCGGCAGCCCTCGGCATCGCCGGAGGCGTTCAGTGGCGCCAGCACCCGCGTCGCGAAGCGGCCGCCTTCCTCCAGCACCGCCTCCAGCGTCGGCAGGTCGAGCCCCTCTGCCTCGGCGGCCAGCACCTCGCGGAGGATGGCCAGAAACTCGGCAACGGGCGGTTCATAGGCGGGCATCGGCGCTTCCCCTGGCGGCTGCTTGGCCACCAGCCGACACCGCGACACGCCGTGCCGTCAATCATCCGGCCGCAGCACCTCGATCAGCGCCTCGGCCGCCGGGGAGAGGCTGGCACCGCGCCGCTGCAGCAGCACGATGCGCCGGCGCAGCAAGGGGCTGTCCACCGGCCGCGTCGCCAGGCGCGGCGCGACGCGCAGGTCCATGGCGCTGGCCGGCAGCAGCCCGACGCCCAGCCCCGCCCGCACCAGCGCCACCGCCGTGCTCATATAGGTCGCCTCATAGGCCGGGCGCGGCGCCAGCCCGGCGCTGGCGAAGGCGGCCTCGGCCAGCGCCCGCAGGCTGCTCTCGGGGTCGGTCAGCACCAGGGGCGTCGCCGCCAGCTCTTCCAGCGTCAGGCGCGGCCGGGCGGCCAGCGGATGGCCCGGCGGCAGCACGGCGACCAGCTCGTCCTCGAACAAGGGAGTCTCGGCCAGCTCGGGGTCGGGGGCGGTGGCATGGCCGATGCCGAGCTCGGCGCTGCCCTCCTTGACCAGCGCGCCGACCCGCTTCGCCACCGCATCGCGCAGCATGACGCGGATGCCGGGATGCGCTGCCCGCAGCCGCGCCAGCGCCCCCGGCAGCAGCGTCGCCGCGACCGAGGGCAGCACCGCCAGATGCACCACCCCCGCCCGCCGCGCCGCCTGTTCCCGTGCGCCATCCACCACGGCATCCAGCTCCGCCAGGATGCGGCCGAAGCTTTCGGCCAGCGCCGCCCCCGCCGCCGTCGGCCGGGCGCCGCGTGCCGTGCGGTCGAACAGGGAAACGCCCAGCGCCTGCTCCAGCTCGCGGATCTGCACGGTCAGCGCCGGCTGCGACAGGTGCAGCCGCAGCGCGGCGCGGCCGAAGCTGCCGGTCTCCACCGCGGCGGTCAGGGCGCGGAGCTGGCGGATCGAGGGGGTCATTGGCTTTTCTTATGACTGGCCCCGGAAATCTTCAATTGCCTGATGGGTCGCGGCACCGCTTCATGGCAGCCAGGAAAGAAACAAGGCCGCCCTTGCCGGCCGAGAGGGTCCAGGAACGATGCACACCATTCAACGCCGCGCCCTGCTGGGCACCGGCCTCGGCCTGCTGGCCGCCCCCGCCACTCTGCGCGCCCAGGCTGCCGCCTGGCCGAGCCGCGCCATCCGCATGGTGGTGCCCTTCGGCGCCGGCACCAGCACCGACATCATGACGCGGCTGGTCAGCCAGCGGATGTCGGCGACGCTGGGCCAGCCGATCGTGGTGGAGAACCGCGCCGGCGCCGGCGGCGTGGTCGGCAGCGACGGCGTCGCCAAGTCGGCGCCCGATGGCTACACCCTCTGCATGGGCAGCATCGCCTCGCATTCGGTGAATATGTCGCTGATGCCGAACATGCCCTATGACGTGCTGCGCGACTTCGTGCCGATCAGCCTGGTGACCAACGCGCCGAACCTGCTGGTGATCTCGCCGAAGATCCCGGCCAAGACGCTGCCCGAGTTCATTGCCTGGGCGAAGGGGCAGCGCAACGGCGTCAGCTATGCCTCGGCCGGCAACGGCACCTCCAGCCACCTGGCGGGCGAGCTGCTGAAGATGAAGACCGGCGCACCCTTCGAGCATGTGCCCTACCGCTCCGGCTCGCAGGCGGTGACCGACGTGGTCGCCGGCAATGTTCCGATGATCGTCTATCAGGTGACCGCCGTGCTGCCCTTCGTGAAGGACGGCACTTTGCGGGCGCTGGCCGCGACCTCGGCCCAGCGGCTGGAGCTGACGCCGGACATCCCCACCGCCATCGAGCAGGGCATCGCCGATTTCGATGTCTCCGCCTGGCACGGCCTCTTCGCGCCGGCGAAGCTGCCGGATGCCATCCGCGACCGCATCTATGGCGCGCTGAAGGAAGCGGTGAACGCGCCCGACCTGCGCGCCCAGCTGCTCGACCAGGGCCTGCTGCCGGTGGCCATGCCGCCGGCCGAGTTCCGCCCCTGGCTGGAGGCCGATATCGCCAAGTGGCGCGAGGTGGTGCGCGTCTCCGGCGCCAAGGCGGATTGAGCATGTCGGACGCTTTGCTCCGCATCGGCTGCGGCTCCGGCTTCTCGGGCGACCGGCTGGATGCGCCGGGCCCGGTGGTCGATGCGCTGATCGCCGCCGGCGGCCCCGCCGCGCTGATGCTGGAAGTGTTGGGCGAGCGCACCCTGGCGCTGGCCCAGCGCGAGCGGCTGACGCAACCCGAGGCCGGCTTCGAGCCGGCGCTGGTCGCCCTGCTGCGCCCGATCCTGGCCCGTTGCGCCCAACACGGCATCCCCATCGTCACCAATGGCGGCGCGGCCAATCCGCGCGGCGCGGCGAAGGCGGCGCTGGCGCTGGCGAGGGAGCTCGGCCTGCCGGCGCTGCGCGTCGCGATCGTCGAGGGCGACGACATCCGCGGCAGCGGCGCGCTGACCGACCTCGACCCCTGGGAGGGCGATGCCGGCGCGGTGCTCGACCCGGCGCGGGTGATCGCCGCCAATGTCTATCTCGGCGCCGCGCCGATCGCGGAGGCCCTGCGCCAGGGCGCGCAGCTGGTCATCACCGGCCGCTGCTCCGACCCGGCGCTGGCGCTCGGGCCCATGCTGGCGCATTTCGGCTGGGCCGAGGATGACTGGGACCGCCTGGCCGCCGGCACCATGGCCGGCCACCTGCTGGAATGCGGCGCCCAGGTCACCGGCGGCTATTTCGCCGATCCGGGCACCAAGGATGTCGCGGGCATGGCCGAGATCGGCTTCCCCATCGCGGAGATCTCTGCCGATGGCAGCATCCTGATCACCAAGCCCGCCGGCACCGGTGGCCTGGTCGACCGCCGCACGGTGACCGAGCAGCTGCTCTACGAGCTGCACGACCCTGGCGCCTATCTGACCCCCGATGTGATCCTCGACATCACGGGCGTCGCCGTCACGGAGGAAGCCCCCGACCGTGTCCGCGTCACCGGCGCCCGGGGCCGGCCGCGCCCGCCGACCCTGAAGGCCACCGTCAGCCTGCCCGGCGGCTGGCTGGGCGAGGGCGAGATCTCCTATGCCGGGCCGAATTGCCGCGCCCGCGCGGAGCTGGCCGGCCGCACCCTGCAGGATCGCCTGAAGAAGCTCGGCCTTGAAGGCCAGGCGCGGCTCGACCTGATCGGCGTGGTCAGCGTCTTCGGCGGCGATGCCGGCGTGCCGGCGGGGCTCGAGGACCTGGCACCGCCCGATATCCGCCTGCGCCTGGCGGTTGCAACCGACGACCGCGCCACCGCCGAATCCGCCGTCCGGGAAGTACTGTCGCTCTATTGCTGCGGCCCGGCCGGCGGCGGCGGCGTGCGCAGCCGCGTGGTCGACCGCATCCGCACGCTCTCCTTCCTGGTGCCGCGCGAGCGCCTCGCCCCGCGCGTCACCCTGCTGACCCTGGAGGACGCGGCATGAGCCGGCTCCCGCTGTACCGCCTGGCGCATGCCCGCGCCGGCGACAAGGGCAACCGCCTGAACCTGTCGCTGATCGCGCATGACCGGGCGCATTACCAGCACCTCGCCGCGCAGGTGACCGAGGCCAAGGTGCTGGCCCGCTTCGCCCATCGCGGCGCCACCGCCGTCCGCCGCTATGACCTGCCCCATCTTGGCGCCTTCAACTTCGTCATCGAGGACGTGCTGCAGGGCGGCGTCAACGGGGCGCTGAATCTCGATGGGCACGGGAAGTCGCTTTCTTTCCACTTGCTCGGGATGGAGGTGGACGCGCCACAGTAAGCAAGGCTGGGGGAAGGAATTCCCCCCGCAAACCTATAGGTTTGCGCCCGTCTTTTTATGTCAGTTGGAATCAAGACGTGCCCAGGGGCGTCGTGAACGATCGGCCTGGGCGAAGGCACGGATCGCCCCGGCATGGCTCAGGGTCAGGTCGATGTCGCTCCAGCCGTTCAGCAGCTTCACCCGCCACACCGGATCGATGCGGAACGGGAAGACGGCATCGCCCGCCACCACCTGGCAGGCCTCCAGATCGACGCACACGGTATCGGCCTCCAGCAAGGCCTCGACGCACGCCTCGTCGACCACCGCCGGCAGCAGCCCGTTGTTGACCGCATTGCCCGCAAAAATATCGCCGAAGCTGGGGGCGATGACGCAGCGGAAGCCGGCATCCACCAGCGCATAGACCGCCGCCTCCCGCGACGAGCCGCTGCCGAAATTGCGCCGCGCCACCATCACCTGCGCGCCTTGGGTCAAAGCCTCGTCCACCGGGTTCACGCGCGGCGCCGCCGTTTCGTCGAAGCGCGTGTCGTACAGAAGAAAGTTGCCATAGCCCTCGCTGCGCGGCCGCTTCATGAAGCGCGCCGGGATCAGCTGGTCGGTGTCGATATTGGCCTGCGGCAGCGCGCAGACCGGCGCGCTCACCTGGCGGAACGGCCGCATCATCCGCGTGCCTCCAGGAAGTCGCGGACGTCGGCAAGGTGGCCGGCCACCGCCGCCGCCGCCGCCATCGCCGGCGACATCAGATGCGTGCGCGCCCCCGGGCCCTGGCGGCCCTTGAAGTTGCGGTTGGTGGTCGAGGCGCAGCGCTCGCCGGGCGGCACCAGGTCGCCATTCATGCCGACGCACATCGAGCAGCCGGCCTCCGCCCAGTCCAGCCCGGCGGCGCGGAACACCCGGTCCAGCCCTTCCTGCTCGGCCTGCTGCTTCACCAGGGTCGAGCCGGGCGAGACCAGCCCCGGCACCACCGCCCGCCGCCCTGCCAGCACGGCGGCGGCGGCGCGCAGATCCTCGATTCGCGCATTGGTGCAGGAGCCGATGAACACCCGGTCGATGCGGATCGTCTGCAGCTGCTGCCCCGGCCGCAGCCCCATATAGTCCAGCGCGTCGCGGATCTGCGCCGCTCGCGCCGGCGTGGCCGCCATGGCCGGGTCGGGCAGGGCGGCGGTGACCGGCAGCGCATCCTCCGGCGTCACCCCCCAGGTCACCACCGGCGCGATGCCGGCGGCATCCAGGCGATGCTCGGCGTCGAACGCGGCATCGGCATCGCCGGGCAGCATCGACCAGGCCTCGACCGCGGCGTCGAAATCGGCGGGGGCGAAGGGGCGGCCGCGCAGATAGGCGAAGGTGGTGGCGTCGGGCGCCACCATGCCGCAGCGCGCGCCGCTCTCGATCGCCAGGTTGCACAGCGTCATCCGCCCCTCCATCGACAGCGCCCGCACCGCGCTGCCGGCATATTCCACCGCATGGCCCTGCGCCCCGTCGGCGCCGAGCCGCGCGACGATGGCCAGCGCCAGGTCCTTGGCGGCGGTGCCGGGCGGCAGGGTGCCCTCCACCACCACCCGCATCCGCTTCGGCCGGCGCTGCCACAACGTCTGCGTCATCAGCACATGCGCCACCTCGGAGGCGCCGATGCCGAAGGCCAGCGCCCCGAAGGCGCCATGCGTCGAGGTGTGGCTGTCGCCGCAGACGATGCTCAGCCCCGGCAGGGTCAGCCCCTGTTCCGGCCCGACCACGTGCACGATGCCCTGGCGCGGATCGCGCAGCCCGAACAGCCGGGTGCCATGCGCGGCGGCATTCGCCTCCAGCCCCGCCACCATGCCGGCGATGCCGGCGTCAGGGATGGTGCGGCCCGGCGTCCGCGTCGGCACGTAATGGTCGGCGACACCGATGCTGAGCGACGGCTCGGCCACCCTGGCGCCCCGCGCGCGCAGCTGCGCGAAGGCATGGTGGGAGCCCTCGTGGAAGAAATGCCGGTCGATCCACAGCAGGCTCTGCCCGTCCTCGCGCGTCAGCACGACATGCGCGTCCCACAGCCTGTCGAACAGCGTGCGCGGCGCGGCCATGCTCAGGCGGCCGCCAGCTCGGCCAGCACCGCCTCGGTATCAGCGCCAAGCCTCGGGGCCGGGGCCAGCCAGTGCCCCAGCCCGGGCAGCGCCGGCATCGGCAGGGCGCCGAGCTCCGGCTGCTGCAGCAGCGCGGTGGCGCCGACCGCCTGGACATGCCGGTCGGCCAGGAAGTCCAGCGGCGCATAGACCCGCTCGGCCAGCAGCCGCGCGGCACCCAGTTTTTCGAGCCAGTGGCTGGCGGGATGCTGCAGGAATGCCTCGCGCAGCAGCGGCAGCAGGGCGTCGCGATGGACGTCGCGTGTGGCGAAGCTGGCGAAGCGCGGATCCTCCGGCAGCTGCGGCAGGCCCAGCACGCCGCAGAGCGCGACGAACTCCGCCTCGCGCACCAGCGCCACCATCACCCAGGCGCCGCAGGCGGTGCGGTAGCTGCCGGCCGGCACGTTCAGCGAGGGCGGCGCCTGGCCGAGCAGACCGGCCTCGGCCAATGGCATCACCAGCATCGCCGCCATGCCCGCCATCAGCGAGATGTCGAGATGCCGCTGCCGCGGCGCCGCCTCCAGCGCCCGCTCGGCCAGCGCCGTCTGCACCGCCGAGAAGGCGGTGAGCCCGGTCACCACATCGACCACCAGGGTGCCGACCTTGTGCGGCGTGCCGTCGGCGCCGGCATTCAGCGCCACCAGCCCGGAGAAGGCCTGGGCCACCGAATCCGTGCAGGGCCGCTCGGCATAGGGCCCCTGCTGCCCGAAGCCGGAAATGGACAGGCAGATGGTGCGCGGCCCGGCATTCTCCGGCCCCAGCCCGATGCGCGCGGCGACGCCGGGCCGGAAGGCCTCGATCAGCACGTCGGCGCGGCCGGCCAGGGCGCGGGCGGTGGCGCGGCCGGACTCGCTCTTCAGGTCGAGGACGATGCTGCGCTTGCCGCGGTTGAACGAGGTGTGCATCACCGACTGGCCCTCGGCGCGGGTCGAGAGGCCGCGCGACCAGTCGCCCTCGGGCGGCTCCAGCTTGATCACCTCGGCCCCGGCGGCGGCCAGCAGCATGGCGCAATAGGGGCCGGCGATGCCCTGGCTGGCATCCAGCACCCGCAAGCCGGCATAGGGGCCGCGGCGCTGCTGCAGCGTTTCCTGCATTGTGTTCCCTCCGTCTGTCGGCCGATCATCCGGCCAAAGAACGACGAGGGGAAGGAACAACCGGATGACCGAGATCACCCGACGCGCCGCCTGCACGGCGGCCGCGCTGCTGCCGCTGGCCGCCACCGGCCGCGCGGCCCGTGCCGAGGCCGCCTGGCCGCCGCGCTCCGTCCGGCTGGTGGTGCCCTATCCGCCGGGCGGGCCCACCGACATCCTGGGCCGCGTGGTGGCGCAGGGCCTGCCGCAGGCCGGCGTGCCGAATGTCGTGGTCGACAACCGCAGCGGCGCTTCCGGCGTGATCGGCGCGGGCGAGGTGGCGCGCGCCGCCCCGGACGGCGCCACCTGGCTGGTCAATGCCTCGCTGCAGGTGATCCTGCCGCACATGAAGCCGCAGATGCCCTATGACACACTGCGCGACTTCCTGCCGGTCACCAACATCGCCCGCGTGCCGCTGATCCTGGTGGTCGATCCGCGCCTGCCGGTTCGCTCGGTGCCGGAGCTGATCGCCTGGCTGAAGGCGGAGGGCGGCAAAGTGGCCTATGGCTCGTCCGGCATCGGCGCGGCGCCGCACCTGGCGGGTGAGCTGTTCAAGCAGCTGACCGGCACCGAGATGACGCATGTGCCCTATCGAGGCTCCGGCCCGGCGCTGCAGGACCTGATGGCGGGCAATATCCAGCTGATGTTCGATTCGATGCCAAGCAGCGCCGGCGCGGTGCGCGAGGGGCAGCTGCGCGCGCTGGCCGTCAGCACCGCCACCCGCGTCGCCGCCTTCCCGGATCTGCCGACCGTCGCCGAGGCGGGCGTGCCCGGCTACGAGATCGCCACCTGGTACGGCGTCTGGGCGCCAGCCCGCACCGCGCCGGAGGTGGTGCTGAAGATGCAGCGGGCGGTCGCGGCGGTGCTGGCGACGCCCGAGGCGCGGACGCGGCTGGAGGCGCTCGGCGCCGATCCGGTGGCCGACACGCCGGAGGCCTTCGCCGACTTCACCCGTGCCGAATGGGACCGCTGGGGCAAGCTGGTGCGCGACGCCCGGATCGAAGCGCAATGAAGGCGCTGGTCTGCGACTCCTGGCGCGACTTCGACGATCTCGACCTGAAGGACATCCCGCCGCCGCCGCTGCGGCCGCGCGGCGTGCGCATACGGGTCGAGGCGGTCGGCGTCTCCTTCGCCGTGCAGCTGGTGGTGGCCGGCAAGTACCAGCGCAAGCCGCCGCTGCCCTTCAGCCCGGGCACCGAGGTGGTCGGCACCGTGATCGAGGCCGCCGCCGATGCCGAGGCGCCGCCGCCCGGCACCCGCGTCTTCGCCGTGCTCGACTGGGGCGGCATGGCGGAGGAGGTGGTCGCCGACGACATCCATGTCATGGCCCTGCCGCCCGGCCTGCCCGCCGCCGCGGCGGTGGCGCTGCCGATCAGCTATCCGACCGCCGCCGCGGCGCTGCTCTGGCGCGGCCGGCTGGCCGCCGGGCAGACGGTGCTGGTGCAGGGGGCGGGGGGTGGCGTCGGCCTCGCCGCGCTGGAGGTGGCGCGCGCCGTGGGCGCCGAGGTCATCGCCCGCGCCGGGGCGGCCAAGCACCCGATGCTGACGGCGCGCGGCGCGCTGGCAGTGCTGGACAGCGCGCAGCCCTTCCGCGCGGCGGTGGCCGAGATCACACAAGGCCGCGGCGTCGATCTCGTGGTCGACACGCTCGGCGGCGAGGCTTTCGACGAGGGGCTGCGCTGCCTGGCCGAGGGCGGCACGCTGCTGACCCTGGGCTATGCCGCCGGCGCCATCCCGCAGCTCGGCGTCAACCTGCTGCTGCTGAAGAATATCGGCGTCGCCGGGCTGAACTGGGGCACCTATATCGGCTGGTCGCCGGGCGACAACCGGCAGGTCCATGCGCCGCGCGTCCGCGCCCTGTGGCAGCAGCTGCTGGATTGGTGGGAGGCCGGCAAGCTGCGGCCCGAGCTGCATGCCGCCCTGCCGCTCGAGAATTTCCGGGAGGCCATGGCGCTGGTGCGGGGGCGCGGCGTCACCGGGCGGGTGGTGCTCTGCCCGGGCGGTACGCCGCCGGGCTGATCAAGGCCATAGCCGCGATCTATTGGCCGGACAGCGACGCTGCAGCTAGGGTTCCTTTCGAGGCCGCAAGAACGCGGCGCAGCGAGGAACCCCCGGGATGAGCAAGCATTTCGCGATGATGGGCGTCATGGCCATGGGCGTCGCCGCCGCGCTGGTGGCGACCGCCGGCAGCGGCCTGGCGCAGGCCGCCAACAGCTGCGCCGGCCGGATGTTCATCGACACCGTCTATCCGACCGGCGTCGGCCCCAACAGCTTCGAGTACTTCGTGCAGATCCGCAACCAGACGCCGGGGCCGATCGTCGCCGATGTGGTGCTGGGCGGCTTCCCGCAGACCGTCACGCTGTTCTCGCCGCGGCTGCCGAACGTGCCGACCGGCGCCTGGCAGAGCCAGCAGATCCGCTTCGGCCGCGGCACCGATCCGCAGATCCATATGGGCACGGTCGACCGCCTCTACGACCGCACCGGCAGCGGCCGGCCCTCTATCAGTCTGCAGAACTGCCGGCCCGGCTGAGCGGCGTCAGGCCGCCAGGCGGGTGAACAGGTCGGGCGGTCCCATCTGCCCGCCTTTCAGCATCAGCTCCATCCCGTCCAGCCGCGGGTCGCGGCTGTGCGCCCGGCAGAGGGTGACGCCGGGCGCTAGGGTGGTGCGGTAGGACAGGCCCCAGAGGTCCAGCCCCTGGGTCGCCAGGCTGGAGGTGTCGCCGCCGGCGATGCCGAGCCGGCGCACCGGCGCCTCGGCCAGCAACGCCGCCAGCAGATCGGCGGTCGCCAGCGCCACGTCGCGGGCCGGCGGCGCGCTGCCGCCGGGCGGATCGGTCACCAGCAGCACATGGCGGCCGGCCCGCAGCAGGCGCTGCGCCGCCTCGCGCAGGGCGGCGCGGTGCGCTGCCTCGGTCAGCAGCCGCGCCGGATCGGCGGCCAGCCGCGTGAAGCCGGCCGCCGCCTCGGTCTGGGCCCGGCTGACCGGCGACAGGCTGCCGACCATCACCAGCACCGGGCCATCGGCCGCTTCCAGCGGCGGCTCCGGCAGGAGGGCGGCCGGCGCGGCGCCGGGCCAGGCCGCGGCCAGCGCCTGGGCCAGGCCGCTGGCGCCGGCGGCGAGCAGCGGCGCCCGCGCCGCCTCCCGCCAGAGCAGTCTTCCCAGAGGCGCCAGATCCTCCTCGCGCGCCACGTCCAGCAGCAGCGCCTGCTGCGGGACCGCCAGGGCCGCGTCGAAGGCGGCGTCCAGCGCCTCGCCCTGCGCGGTGAAAGGGAGATGCGCCAGCGGCGCCAGGCCCTGCGCGGCCAGATGGAGGCGCAGATCGGCCTCCTGCATCGGCGTCACCGGATGCGCGCGCATGGTCGGGTGGCGGTCGAGGCGGAAGACCTCGCCCCCGGTGCCGGCGGCGGCGAAGAGGTTGCCGAACAGGCAGTAGCGGCCGAGATCCGGCTGGCCGCCCAGGATCGGCAGGCAGCGATGCGGGAAGGCGGGGCGCAGCGCCGCCAGCGCCGCGCCGATGCTGCCGCGATCCGGCGCGCTGTCGAAGGTCGAGCAGATCTTGTAGTGCAGCACCTCGACGCCGGCGTCGCGGAAGAAGCGCCCGACCGGCGTCAGCACCCGCGTGATCTCGTCCGGTGTCATCGCCCGCGTCGCGCCGGCGATGCCCAGCGCGTCGAGCGGCCCGGCCTCGGCCAGCTCGGCGGCGGAAGGGGGGCGCAGGAACAGCAGCGCCCGCTTGCCGCGCCGCGCCAGGTTGGCCAGCGTGTCGGTGGCCCCGGTGAAGTCGTCGCCATACCAGCCGATGCGCGGTGTCACGACATCTTCGCCCCGAAGAAGTCCAGCGCCTGGGCCAGCGCCGGATGCTGGCGCGCGGCCACCTCCAGTGCCTCGCCGCTTGTCACCGCCTCCCAGGCCTGGCGGATGCTGCGCACGCCCTCGGCCGGGCCGGCGGGATGCGCCATGATGCCGCCGCCGGCCATGAACAGCAGGTCGTCATGGCCGATGGCGGCATAGGTCGCCGGCGCCGTGCCGGCCCATTGCCCGGAGGAGAAGGCCGGCAGCACGCGGTCGTCGAGGCCCTCGGCCAGCGGCGTGACGCAGTCGCGGGCGGAATCGACGACTTCCTCGTCGGTCTGGGCGAACTTGCCCTGCAGCCCATGCACATGCATGTGGTCCACACCCGCCAGCCGCCACAGGGCCTGGTAGGCACTGAAAGAGATCCCCAGCAGCGGGTGGCGGGAGAAGCCGCCATAGCCGTTGCGATGGCCATGCAGCGCCAGCTCGGTGGAGCGGCGCAGCGTCTCGATCGCTGAGAAGCCGCACCAGTTCAGGCTGGCCATGACGCAGCTGCCGCCCTCGCGCGCCACCAGATCGGCATGGCGGCGCATGGCATCCGTCTCGTCGGTGATGTTGAAGGCCACCATGACAGGCTTGCCCGTGCGGTCCTGGTGGCGGCGCACCGCCTGCATGACCAGCGGCACGCGCAGCGCCAGCGGCGCATGCGGCGGGTCGGCGCAGATCTCGTCATCCTTGATGAAGTCGAGCCCGGCGGCGCAGAGGCGGCCGACCAGCTCGGCGGTCTCCTGCGCCGACAGTCCGACATTCGGCTTGATGATCGAGCCGACCAGCACGCCGTGCGCGGCCCCGGTCAGCCGCCGCGTCCCCGCGATGCCCTGGGCCGGCAGGGCGAACTGGGCGCGATAGGCAGCGGGAAGATGCACTTCCTCCAGCCGCATTCCCGTCACTTCGCCGAGGTCGAAAAGATTGCCGGCGACGGTGGCGGCCAGGCTGGCGAGGTTGGCGCCGACATTGGCCACGGGAAAGGAAATGCGGATCCGCGCGCGCTTCCAGGGGCCGGTGACGCCGCGCCGTTCCAGCCAGGCATTGGGCAGGCTGGGGGCGGCGGCGGTGTCGAGCGCCTCCACCGCCTCGACGATGGCGCCGGCCCGCGCGCGCAGCGCGTCGGTCTCGCCCTCGACCCGGGTGAAGGTGCCGCAGGACTGCTCGCCGGCCATGATGCCGGCGATGCGGACCGGGTCGAGCGGCGTCTCGACGAGATAGACCGCCTCGAAGCGCGCGGGATCCATCGGCGTCAGAGCTTGCTGAGGTCGGGGAAGGGGCGCACCGGGTCGCTGCCGTCCCAGCCTTCCGAGGCCGCGCGGATCAGCCGGAACATGTCTCCCTTGGGGCCGGCGACCTCCGACAGCTCGATCACCGTGCCCGGGTGGTAGTGGGTGTCGAAATAGACGAAGCGGCCGCGCTCGCCGACCTCGCCGCTCATCACCGGCTTGAAGCCCTCGGCGGTCAGCCGCGCCAGGTCGGCGTCGTAGTCTTCCGTCCAATAGGCGACATGCTGCAGCCCGCTATGCCCGGCCTGGGTGAAGTCCCGGTACATCGAGGGCACGTCGTTGCGGCACTGGATCAGCTCGATCTGCAGCGGCCCGGAATTGGCCAGCGCCACCGAATTGTGCGGCTCGAAGCTCTCGCCCTTGTAGCGGTAGTTCCTGATGGGCACGCGCGGGTTGTAGAAGAAGGGGCCGACGCCGAGGGTGCGGCTCCAATAGTCCATCGCGGCCTCGATATCGGGCACGACATAGCCGGCCTGGCGGATCTGGCCGAAGAAGCGGCTCATGCTGGGTCTCGCTTGCGATCAGGAGAGAAGGGGGTCAGCGCGCCAGGAAGCCCGTGGAGAACCAGGGCACGGCGGCGACGAGGATCAGCCCGACCAGCAGCGCCGCCATGTAGCCCCAGATCGGGCGCAGGCCCTCATCCGGGTTGACCTTGCTGATGGCGCAGGCGCCGTAATAGCCAACCCCGAAAGGCGGCGCGAAAAGCCCGATGCCCATGGCGAAGATGACGACCATGGCATAGTGGACCTCGTGCACCCCGGCCTCGCGGGCAATCGGGAAGAGCAGCGGGCCGAACAGCACGATGGCGGGAATGCCCTCCAGCACGCTGCCCAGCAGGATGAAGGCGAGGATCGACACCGCCAGGAAGCCATAGGCGCCGCCCGGCATGCCGGCCATCAGCTTCGCCAGCTCCTGGCTGAAGCCGGATTGCGTCAGCCCCCAGGCCATGGCGGTGGCGCAGCCGACGATGAAGATGATGGCGCCCGTCAGCGAGGCGGTCTCGACCAGCATCGGCGCGATGCGGCGCCAGTCGAACTGGCGATAGACCAGCAGCCCCATCACCAGCGAATAGGCGATGCCGATGGTGCTGACCTCGGTGGCGGTCGCGATCCCTTCGACCACCGCGGCGCGGATGACGAAGGGCAGGGCGATGGCGGGAATGGCGATGGCGGCGAGCCTGGCGATCTCGGCCAGCGGCGCGCGGCGGATCTGGCTGAGATCCTCGCCGCGGTAGCGCCACCAGACCACGGCGCAGAGGCAGGCGCCGAGGACCAGGGCCGGCACCATGCCGCCGGTGAACAGCGCCGCGATGGAGACGCCGGTGACCGAGCCGATGGTGATCAGCACGATGCTGGGCGGGATGGTCTCCGTCTGCGCGCCCGTCGCCGCCAGCAGCGCCACCAGATCGCCGGGCTTGGCGCCGCGCTTCTTCATCTCGGGGAACAGGATGGGCGCGATGGCGGCCATGTCGGCGATCTTCGAGCCGGAGATGCCCGAGACCAGGTACATGGCGCCGATCAGCACATAGGACAGCCCGCCGCGCACATGGCCGAGCAGGCTGGCCAGGAACTGGATCATCGCCTTCGCCATGCCGGTCATCTCGATCAGCAGGCCGAGGAAGATGAACAGCGGCACCGCCAGCAGGATCAGGTGCGACATGCCCTCATCGAGCCGCCCCACCACCACCAGCAGCGGCGTCGTCGTGGTGCAGGCCAGGTAGCCGAAGGTGGCCAGGGCGAAGGAGAAGGCGATGGGCACGCCGGCGAAGACGTTCACCGCGACGACGCCGACGAAGAAGATCAGCAGGTTCAGCTGGCCGAGCGGCTTCAGCATCGGCGACAGCAGCCAGAAAGCCAGGACGACGGCCAGGGTGATGCTGCCGGCCAGCGCCACCGCGGTGACCGAGCCCTGCCGCGCCAGCCGGAAGACGCTGGCCAGGATCATCAGCCCGATGCCGGTCGGAATGGCCGAGGCGCGCCAGGCATTGCTGATCTCCAGCGCCGGCGTGACGACGAAATTCTCTTCCTGCGCGTATTCGACCGCCGAATGCATGACCAGCAGCAGGAAGGCCAGCGAGGCCGTCAGCGCCAGGGTGTCCAGCAGCAGCTGCGCGCCGGGGCCGACGCGGGCGACCAGGCCGGTCATCCGCATATGCTCGCCGCGGCGCAGCGCCACCACGGCGCCCAGCATCGACAGCCAGAGGAACAGGATCGAGGCGAGCTCGTCCGACCAGACCAGCGGCGCATGGAACAGGTAGCGCGCGGTGACGCCGGCGCCGAGGATGCCGATCTCGGCCAGCAGCAGCAGGGCGGCGGCGCCCTCCACCAGCATGCCGAGGGCACGGTCGGCGCGGCCGGCCAGCCCCGTCAGGGCAGGGGCGGCGCCGGGGGCGAGGGCAGGGGCGTGGCCGGCCATTCTTCTGCGTCCTTCGGCTCAGGCCAGACGGCCCACGGCCTCTTCCAGCAGGCCCCAGGCCTCGTCGCCGAAACGGCCCTTCCATTCGGCGTAGAAGCCGCCCTCGCGCAGCTTGGCGCGGAAGCTGTCGGGCGCCGGGCTGTTGAAGCGCAGCCCCTTGGACTCCAGATCCGCCTGCAGCGAGGTGTTCAGCGTCCTGATGTCCTCGCGCTGCTGCATCCCGGCCTCGTTGATGGCGTCGGAGACGATCTTCTGCAGGTCGGCCGGCAGGCCGCGCCAGGCCCGGCCATTGGCGATGAACCAGTAGCCGTCCCAGATGTGGTTCGACAGCGCGCAGCTCTTCTGCACCTCGTAGAGCTTGGCGACCTGGATGATCGGCAGCGGGTTCTCCTGCGCGTCGACGATGCGGGTCTGCAGCGAGGAATAGACCTCGCTGAACTGCAGGCTCGCGGGTGCCGCGCCCAGCGCCTTGAACATCGAGATCGACAGCGGGCTGACGGGGACGCGGATCTTGAGGCCGTCCATGTCGCGCGCCGTCTCGATCGGCCGACCGCTGGTGGTCATCTGGCGGAAGCCGTTGTCCCACATCTTCTCGAAGGCGAAGAGGTTGACGCGGCTGATGGCGGCGCGGACATGCGCGCCCAGCTTGCCGTCCATCGCCTTCCAGACCTGATCGTAGTCGGCGAAGGCGAAGCCCACCGCGTTGATGGCGGCGGCCGGCACCAGCGTCGCGATCACCAGGGCCGAGGGCGTGAAGAAGGTCAGCGCACCATTGCGCACCTGCGACAGCATGTCGGTGTCGCCGCCAAGCTGGTTGTTCGGGAAGATCCGCATCTCGACGCGGCCCTTGCTCTCGCGGGCGATGCGCTCGGCGGCCTGCTGCGCACGGATGTTGAGCGGGTGCGTCATCGGCAGGTTGTTGCCGTATTTCAGCTCGAACTCCGCGGCGCGGGCGGGGCGCGGGGCGGCCAGCAGGGGGGCGGCGAGCGGCGCCGCGGCCAGGCCGCGCAATGCCGCGCGGCGGGTGATGATGTTCATGCTGGACCTCCCCTGACGGCGCCGCCTGCTTTGCGGGCCCACCCTCATCGTGCTGATGCAAAATGATGGTTTGTTCTTGATGCCGAAGGATAAGAACGGCAATACAGGGGTGTCAAACGCAATTGGTGATGGTTTTTGATGGATTCTCCGGCCGCGGCCGCCTCAAGGAACCTGCCGCGGGTGGTCGACGTGGCGCGGCGCGCCGGCGTCTCGCCGGCAACGGTCGACCGGGTGCTGAACCGGCGGCCCGGGGTGCGGCCGGCCACCGTTGCGCGGGTGATGGAAGCCGCCGAGGCGCTGGCCTATCTGCCGCCGGACCTGGCGCCGCATCCGGCGCTGGCCCAGCGGCCGATGCGGCTGGTCTTCCTGCTGCCGGCCGGCGGCAACCGCTTCCTTGCCCTGCTCGGCAGGATGATCGCCGAGGCGGAGGCGCTGCTTGCCCCCTTCGGCGTCACCGCCCGCGTCGAGCCGGTGCGCAGCTTCGATCCGGCGCTGCTGGCGCGCCACCTGCTGCGCGCCGGCGCGGAGGCCGACGGCATCGCCTTCATGGCGATCGAGCATCCGGCGGTGCGCGAGGCGGTGAAGCAGCTGGCGGCGCGCGGCGTGCCGGTGGTGACGCTGATCTCCGACATCGGCCATGCGCCGCGCGCCGCCTATATCGGCCTCGACAACCGCGCGGCGGGGCGGCTGGCCGGCTTCCTGATGGCGCGCTTCCTCGGCCGCCGGCCGGCCAAGGTCGCCGTCATCGCCGGCAGCCTCAGCTACCGCGCACATCAGGAGCGCGAGATGGGCGTGCTGCAGCTGTTCGACGAGGTGGCGCCGGAGATCCGCATCGTCGCCGTGCGCGAAGGCCATGACGAGCCGGCGCAGAACTACCGGCAGACGCGGATGCTGCTGGCCGGCCATCCGGATCTCGACGGCATCTACAGCGTCGGCGGCGGGGCCGAGGGGATCGGCCGCGCGCTGCGCGAGGCGCGGCGTGACCAGGCGGTGGTCTTCATCGGCCATGGGCTGACGCCGGAATGCCGCGCCATGCTGATCGACGGCACGATGGAGGCGGTGATCACGCAGAATCCGCGCGCCGCGCTGCTCGACTGCGCCCGCGTCTTCGCCAATCTGCGCGCCGGCCGTCCGGCGCTGCAGGATGTCGAGCCGGCGCGCAGCGAGGTGCTGTTCCGGGAGAACCTGCCCTAGGCTTGGCGCGGGGAAAATCTGGGAAGATGCAGCGGGCGGCCCGAAGGGCGACCGGGGAAGCATCTGGCGGATCGGGTGGGATTCGAACCCACGATACCCTTTTGAGGTATACACACTTTCCAGGCGTGCGCCTTCGACCGCTCGGCCACCGATCCCGCTAGGCGGCGGGGTATAGCAGCCTTTCTGCGGCCGGCAAGGGGTTTCGCGCGGCCCTTTACGCGAAGGCGCGCTGGCCGGCTGGCGCGGTTGCCGGTACCGCCGGGCGGGCGAGCCGGCCAGGCAGCGGGGACTGGAGTTTTTCCGGCGGCCCCCACCGGGTCACAGGAGGTATTTCTCGAGGCCCCCGGGGGGCGGCGAGACGAGATACGCGCCGAACGCAGGAAGGACCCGCGTTTTTTTCGGCCTCAAAGTCCCGATTTTTCTTGCGGGGGGGGACCCCCATGCCCCATATGCGGCGCCGTTGACCTGGTCGGAAACGACCACCCTGGTCATCTTCTGGTGGGAAGGAGCCCGCAGCCCATGGACGCTCTCGTTTCTCCGCTGGGGATGGTTTCGGATAACAGCCCGAGCGAAGCCCAGTCTGTCGATATCCGCGCCGAGGCGAAGGACCACTTCGTTGAGCGCGACGGTGTGCGCTTCGCCGGCACGCATCTGATCATTGATCTGTGGGGTGCCACGAATCTCGATGATCCCGCCCATATCGATGCCGTCCTCCGTGAGGCGGCGATCGAGACCGGCGCGACCATCCTGCATGGCCACTTCCACCACTTCGCGCCGGACGGCGTCTCGGGCGTGCTGGTGCTCGCCGAGAGCCATGTGTCGATCCACACCTGGCCGGAGCGCGCCTATGCCGCGCTGGACATCTTCGTCTGCGGCGTCTGCAACCCGTACCTCGCGGTGCCGGTGCTGAAGAAGGGCTTCCAGCCCGAGCGCGTGCAGCTCGCCGAGCACAAGCGCGGCCTGATCGGCTGACACGCCGCCTATCTGTCACGTGACGCGGCAGAGGGCGGGACCTTAGGGTCCCGCCCTCTTCGCATGTTTCCCCTTCCGAGGATTTAGCCATGCCGACCGATTCCTGGGTGAACGAGACCCTCTATCCCGACTGGGGCCAGCGCTTCCTGGTCAAGCGCGAGCTGGCGCGGGTGCAGAGCGAGTTCCAGGACATCATGCTCTTCGAGAGCTACAGCCATGGCCGGGTGATGCTGCTCGACGGCGTCACGCAGATCACCGAGAAGGACGAGTTCGTCTACCAGGAGATGCTGACCCACGTGCCGCTGCTGGCGCATGGCGACGCCAAGCGCGTGCTGATCATCGGCGCCGGCGATGGCGGCGTGCTGAAGCGCGTGCTGCAGCACCGCAATGTCGAGAAGGCCGTGATGGTCGAGATCGACGGCGAGGTGATCCGTCTCTGCAAGGAGCACATGCCCGACATCGCCGGCGACGCCTGGAACGATCCGCGCGCCGAGGTCATCGTCGGCGACGGCATCGACTATGTCCGCAAGGCCGAGGCCGGCAGCTTCGATGTTGTCATCGTCGATTCCACCGATCCGATCGGCGTCGGCGAGGTGCTGTTCACCGACGAGTTCTACGCCAATGCGGCGCGGCTGCTCTCCGACCGCGGGCTGATCGTCAACCAGTGCGGCGTGCCGCTGATGCAGGCCGAGGAACTGGCCGAGACCTCGCTGCGCCGCGGCAAGGTCTTCGCCGACATCTACGCCTATGTCGCGGCGGTGCCGACCTATGTCGGCGGCTTCATGACGCTGGGCTGGTCGGCCAAGGACGCCTCGCTGCGCCAGGTCGACACCGCCACCATCCGCGCCCGCGCCGAGGCGGCCGGCATCCTCGGCACCACCGAGTACTGGACGCCGGAGATCCACACCGGCGCCTTCAACCTGCCGCCCTATATCAGCAAGCACCTGCCCAAGGCCTGAAGCCTCAGCCGGATGTTCTGCGGGAGGGGCCGGGCGGCGACGCCCGGCCCCTTTCGTCGTCCGGCGGCAGGGCGGCGAGCAGCGCCTCGACCGCCAGGCGCAGCGCGATCAGCGCCTGGCGTGCCGTCTCCTGCCCGCTGGCCGGCAGGGTGAGGGCCGCCGCGCAGAGCAGGGCCACCTCCTGGTCCAGGCCGCTCAGGTCGACCTGCCGGCCGGCCAGCGCCAGCGCCCGGGCCAGGACCAGGGTGTTGCGCAGGGTTTCGGCGGCGGCCGCGACGGCGTCGGAGGGGACTTGCGACATGCGCCTTCCATGCCGCGACCCGCGTTAAGATCCGGTCACGCTTAACCCGGCGCTCATCCCCATCCCCCATCCTGCCGTCTCGCGCCCAGCGGGGAGAGGCGGGATGGAGATGGAGGAAGCCCTGCGGCGCGGCGCCGCACGGCTGGCCGGCCAGTCGGAGCGGCTGCTCGCGCGCGCCCGGTCGCTGGCCGGGCAGGGGGCGGGTTCCTCGCCCGCGGCGGGTCCGGAGCCCGGCCCGCCGGCGGGCGCGGAGGCCAGGGCCAGCCGCGCCGCGCTCGGCGCCAGCCATGCCCTGTTGAGCGAGGCCATCGCCCTGATGACCCGGCCGCGCTGACGGTTCCCGCTTGCGGGCGCGCGCCCCGATGATGTTACGTCGTCGAATCATGCGTCTGATCGAACGCTGGACTGACCATCGCGGGAAAGGCCGCGGACGCCGCGGTGGCCTGGAGGCGCTCTTCGCCGGCCTGCCCGAGGCGGCGCTTTGGCTCGACCCCGCCTGGCAGGTGCGCGACGCCAATGCCGCGCTGCGCCTGGCGCTCGGCCCGGCCCTGCCGGTGCGTCCGGGCATGGCGGCCCACCGGCTGTTCGATGGCGAGTCGCAGGCCGCCTTCCGCGCCTGGCAGGGCGGGGGGGCGGCGCCGGCCGAGCTCTGGCTGGCCGTGCCGGAGGGCCGGGCGCGCAGTCCGATGGCCCCGCACCGGATCGGCCTGCCGGGCGGCGACGCGGTGCTGCTGCTGCAGCAGGACCTGGCGCAGCGCCAGAGCCTGGTCGCCCGCCTGGCCGAGGCCGACCGGCTGCAGGCGCTGGGCACCCTGGCCGGCGGCATCGCGCATGACTTCAACAACCTGCTGAGCGTGGTGCTGGGCGCGACCGAGGACGCGCTCCGCCATCCCGGCGCCACCGCCGATCCGGGGCTGGCCGCCGAGCTCGGCCAGGTTCAGGCCGCGGCCCGCCGCGGCGCCGCCCTGGTGCAGCAGATGCTGGCCTATGCGCGGCAGCAGGTGCTGGCGCCGCGGCTGGTCTCGCTGAACGCCGCCGTGGAGGGGATGGCCTCGCTGCTGCGCCCGCTGCTCGGCCGCGGCATCAGCCTGGAGCTGGAGCTCGACCAGCCCGGCCGCTCGGTGCTGATCGATCCCTCCGAGCTCGACCGCGTGCTGATGAACCTGGCGATGAACGCCCGGCAGGCGATGCCGGAAGGCGGCCGGCTGACCCTGCGCACCGGCCGCGCCCTGCTGCTGCAGCCCGAGCCGGCCGCGCCGGAGGATATCCCGCCCGGCCGCTGGACGGTGCTGGAAGTCGAGGATACCGGCCAGGGCATCCCGCCCGCGCTGCTGCCGCGGATCTTCGAGCCCTTCTTCACCGGCCGCCCGCAGCAGGGCGGCACCGGGCTGGGCCTGGCGACGGTGCACGGCATCCTGCGGCAATCCGGCGGCTTCATCACCGTGCGCAGCCGGCCGGGGCAGGGCACCTGCTTCCGCATCCTGCTGCCGCGGGTCGAGGCGGGCGCCCGCCCGGCGCCGCCGCCTGCCGCCGCGGCCTCCGCCTCGACGGCGCCGGGTGGCCCGGCCGGCCCGCATACCCTGCTGCTGGTGGAGGACGAGGCGCCGCTGCGCCGCCTGGCCGAGCGGGCGCTGCGCCGCGCCGGCTGGACGGTGGAGGTGGCGGAGGATGCCGAGGCCGCGCTCGCCCTGATCGAGTCGAAGCGGTTGTCGCCCGCCCTCCTGGTCTCCGACGTGGTCATGCCCGGGATGGACGGCGTCGCCCTGGCCCGGCTGCTGCGGCCGCGCTTTCCGGACATGGCGGTGCTGCTGGTCAGCGGCTATGCTCCCTCCATGGTGGAGGACGGCCTGGCCGGCGCCAGCCCGCCGCATTTCCTCGCCAAGCCCTATGCCCCGGCCGAGCTGGTCGCGCAGGTGCGGGCCATCCTGCCGCCGGAAGGGCCGCCCGAAATGGCGCCGGCGGCGGGCTGAAACGCCCCTTGCGGAACGGGGTAAAAGCGAACATATAGCGAACGCGAGGAAGGTCGGATGGCGCGCCGCTTTCGCTTGAAGCGCGCAAATCCTTCCACGATAGTAACGGAATAGTGATCTTCTTTCGCGGGGGCCGCAGCCGGCACTTGGCACCGGCGGCCGGCGGGGCGAGATACACCATCACGGTACAGGCCATGCGTGGCAACGGCCACGGACATGGCACCGATCACAGAGACAGCCTGAGGCGAAGGGGTTCCGAGACATGGATAAGAACAAGGCGCTCGACGCTGCGCTCAGCCAGATTGAACGGGCCTTCGGCAAGGGCTCGATCATGCGCATGGGCGCCAAGCAGCAGTCGGACGAGATCGAGGTGGTGCCCTCGGGCTCGCTGGGCCTCGACCTGGCGCTGGGCATCGGCGGCCTGCCCAAGGGCCGCATCATCGAGATCTACGGCCCCGAGAGCTCGGGCAAGACCACGCTGGCGCTGCATGCCATCGCCGAGGCGCAGAAGCGCGGCGGCACCTGCGCCTTCATCGATGCCGAGCACGCGCTCGATCCCGGTTATGCGCGCAAGCTGGGCGTCGATGTCGACAGCCTGCTGATCAGCCAGCCGGATGCCGGCGAGCAGGCGCTGGAGATCTGCGACACGCTGGTGCGCTCCGGCGCGGTGGACGTGCTGGTGGTCGATTCCGTCGCCGCCCTGGTGCCGCGCGCCGAGCTCGAGGGCGAGATGGGCGACAGCCATGTCGGCCTGCACGCTCGGCTGATGAGCCAGGCGCTGCGCAAGCTGACCGGCTCGGTGTCGCGCTCCAACACGCTGCTGATCTTCCTGAACCAGATCCGCCTGAAGATCGGCGTGATGTTCGGCAATCCGGAGACCACCACCGGCGGCAACGCGCTGAAGTTCTACGCCTCGGTGCGCATGGAGATCCGCCGCATCGGCCAGATCAAGGACCGCGAGGAGGTCACCGGCAACCAGACCCGCGTCAAGGTGGTGAAGAACAAGATGGCCCCGCCGTTCCGGCAGGTCGAGTTCGACATCATGTATGGCGAGGGCATCTCCAAGGTCGGCGAGCTGCTCGATCTCGGCGTCAAGGCCGGCATCATCGAGAAGTCGGGCGCCTGGTTCAGCTGCGACAGCCAGCGCATCGGCCAGGGCCGCGAGAACGCCAAGCAGTATCTGCGCGACAACCCGCAGGTGGCCGACAGCGTCGAGCAGCGGGTCCGCGCCCAGGCCGGCCTGATCGCCAACACCATGCTGGTCGGCGAGAACGAGCCCGAGGAAGCCGCCGCCGAGTGATTCTTTCGGGCTGCCGCCGTCGGGTGGAGACGGCGGGTGAAATGGCCCGGTCGCAGCGCGGGTTTGGGGGAGGGGCGCCGCAAGGTGCCCCTCTCTTTTTGCCTTACCGGCCGAAGAGGTTGCGCAGCAGGTCGGCGGGGCTGGCCCGCTGCGGCTGGTCGCCGGTGGCGCGGCGCTGCTCCGGCGGCACCGGGCCGTTGCGGCCGCCGCGGGCCACCGCCAGCTGCTGCGCGCAATCCGGCAGGCTGCCCGCCGGCCTGCCGGCCAGCTGCTGCGCCAGCTGGCCGAGGATGCCGCCCTGGTTCTCCGCCTGGCGCGCCACCAGGTCGCCGACGATGCCGGCCGCCGCCTCGGGCACGCCGCCCGAATCCAGCCGGTAGCTCGGCGCCGCCAGGCTGCCGCCGACCTGCACCGGCGCGCTCAGCCCGATGCCGCCCAGCCGGATCTGCGGCAGCAGCCGCAGCGCCAGCCGCTCCTCCTTCAGATTGACCTCGCCGCTGCCGACCACATCGGCCAGGCCGGTCTCCACCAGCATCGCCTGCGGCCGGCCGATGCCGTCGCGGAAGTTCAGCCGCAGCGCCAGGCAGCGCAGCGCGGTGCCGCCCTCGGTCGGCGCATTGGGCAGCAGCAGCCGGCGCAGGTCGCCGGCCAGCGAGGCCAGCAGCCGGTTGTCGATCTGCCCATTGGCCATGGCCAGGCTGGCCGTGCCGGTCAGGCTGCCGGCGACGGCGCGCAGATCGGCGCCGCTGCCGGACAGGTCGGCCTCGGCCTCCAGCCTGCCGCTGCCCTGCGGCGGCAGGCCATAGCCCTGCAGCAGGGGGCGCAGGTCCAGCCCGGCGCCGTCATGCCGGAAGGCCAGGCTCAGCCGCGGCAGATCGCTGCTGGCATCGGCGCCGAAGCGCCCGCCGATCCGGCCGCCCGGCAGCGACAGGCCGAAGGGATCGAGCGCCAGCCGGCCCTCGGCCAGCTTCACCGTGCCGCGCACGTCGCGATAGGGGACGCCGCCGGCCAGCACCTCAGCGGCGTTCACCTGCAGATCGGCATCGAGCGCGCGCAGCCCCTGCAGCGGCAGGGGCAGGGCCGGAATGACGCGCCGGCCCTCCGGCGCGGCGGCGGCCGGCGGTGGCGGCGAGGCCGGGCGCGGCGGCACCGCCGGCACGGCGGGCGCGGGCGTCCCGCTTGGTGTGGCCGCGGGGGCGGGTGCCGGCGGCGGCGCGTCGAGCAGCGAATCCAGATCCAGCCGCTGCGCCGCCAGCCGGGCGGAGAGCTGCGGGCGCGGCCCGGCCAGGCGCAGGCTGGCCTCGCCCTCCAGCACGGCCTGGCGCGATTGCAGCCGCAGCCCCTCGAGCACCAGCCGCTCGCCGGGCGCACCCAGCCGGGCGCTCAGCCGCGCTTCGGTCAGCCGTGGGGCGGGCAGGGCGAAGGCCTGCAGCAGCGGGGCGGTGTCGCTGATGCTGGCATTCAGCTCGCCGCTGGCGCCGCGCAGCGCGGGGCCCGCCAGGCGGCCGTCCAGTGTCGCCTCCATGCCCTGGCCGCGCAGCGTCAGGCGCAGCGGCCAGGCGACATCGGCCAGCAGGACCGGCAGGGCGGGCAGGCTGGCCTCGGCTTGCAGCGGCAGGCCCCGCAGCGTCAGGGCCGCGGCGAGGCTGGCGGGCTGGCCGGCGGCCCCGATGGTCAGGCTGGTGGCGCCGAGCGTCAGCCCGGGCATCCAGCGCGACAGCTCGGCGGTGGCCAGCCGGGCGTTCAGCCGGTTGACCTGCACCGGGCCGGGCTGGCCGGGATCGGCGAGCTCGGCGGTGACGTCCAGCCCGGTGATCGGCGGCAGCACGCCGGCGCCCAGGAACGGCGCCAGCCGATCGCCGCGATCGGCGGTGGCATTGACCGACAGGTGCCAGCCGCCGAGCGATTCCGGCTGGCGCGCGGCGCCCTCGGCGACGAGCTGGATGCCGGGCGCCGCCATGGCCAGACGCAGCGGCCATTCCTCGGGCGTGGCGCTGGCGCCGAGCAGCCGCGGCAGCGGGCCGCTCTGCCCTTCCAGCCGCAGCGCGACGCCGCGCAGGCCGAGCTGGCCCTCGAAGGTGATCGGCCCGGCCGGTTCCGCTGCCTGCAGCGCAAAACGGCGGATCTCCAGCGTCTCGGCGCGGTCCTGCCGCGCATCGCGCCAGGTGAACCGGCCGCCCTCGATCTCGATGGCGGCGACGGTCAGCGCCAGCGGCTCGGCGGCGGGCGTCGCCGGGCCGGCCGAGGGGGTCGGGCTCGGCGCGCGCGGCGGGCCGAAGCGCCAGTTGCCCTGGCCATTGCTGTCGAGCTCCAGCAGCAGGTCGGGCTGCACCAGCGTCAGCCGCTCGAAGGCCAGCTTGCGCGACAGCAGCGGCAGCAGCGCCAGCTCCGCCTCGACGCGCTGCGCCGTCAGCATCTCGGGCCGGCTGCCGCCGGGCGCGTTGGACAGTGTCACGCCCTGCAGCGTCACGGTGGGCACCAGCGACAGCTTGATGCCGATCGGGCCGGACAGGGTCAGGCTGCGCCCGGTCGCCTGCTCCACCGCGGCGATGACCCGTGGCCGCAGCACCTCGTCGCGCAGCAGCAGGCTGAGCCCGCCCCAGGCGAGCGCCGGCACCGCGACGATGACGGCGACGGTGATCAGCGCAGCGCGGCCGCGCCGGCGGCGGGGCGGGGCCATGCGGTCAGCCCCGGCGCTTCGGCGCGGTGTTGCGCGGCTTCTCGAAGCCCAGCGTGGCGAAGCTCTCCAGCATGTGCGGCGGCAGCGGCGCGGTCACCTCCAGCGTGCCGCCCTCGGGGTGCGGCACGCTGATGGCGCGGGCATGCAGGTGCAGGGCGTGCGACATGCCCTCCAGATGCGCGGCATGGCCGCCATACTTGCCGTCGCCCAGGATCGGGCATTCCAGCGCCGCCGCGCAGTGGACGCGCAGCTGGTGGGTGCGGCCGGTCAGCGGCTTCAGCTCCAGCCAGGTAGCGTGCCGGCGGGCGACGTCGACCGTGCTGAACTCGGTGATCGCATGCACGCCATCGCGGCCCTCGGCCGGGACGACGCGCTCGCCCATCGGGCCGCCGCCCTGCTTGACCAGCCGCATGTCGATGCGGCCGCCCTGGAACTGTGGCTGGCCGACCACGATGGCCCAGTAGGTCTTCTCGGCGTCGCGGCCACGGAAGGCGGCGGCCAGGCGGCTGGCCGAGCCGGCGTCGCGCGCCAGCAGGATGACGCCGGAGGTGTCCCGGTCGAGGCGGTGGACCAGCCGCGGCCGCTCCTCCTTCTCGAAGCACAGCGCGTCCAGCATGCCGTCCAGGTGCTTCTTGATGTTCGGCCCGCCCTGCACCGGCAGGCCATGCGGCTTGTTCAGCGCGATGATGCTGTCGTCGCGGTACAGGATCATCTGCTCCAGCGCCTTCGCATCCTCGGCCGAGACCTGGCGGTCGCGCGCCACCGGCTCCGGCGCCGGCCCCTCGGGCAGCGGCGGGATGCGGATCTCCTGGCCGCGGGCGAGGCGGGTATTGGCCTCGGCGCGCTTGCCGTCGACGCGCACCTGGCCGGTGCGCAGCATTTTCTGCAGCGCCCCCTGGGTCAGCTGCGGGAAGTGCCGGCGGAACCAGCGGTCCAGGCGGGAATCGGCGTCCGCGGCATGGACGGTGCGGTGCTGGATGGTCATGACAGTCTCTATACGTGCGGGGCGGCTTGTAGCAGGGGGGCCGCCAGGGTCGGAAGCGTGGCCGTTCCGGGGCAGGGGCGCGATCCGGTCAGAACAGACGGCGCCCGAGGGCGTAGCAGAGGGCGAAGCCGCCGAGGCCGAGCCCCAGCGTCGCCGCCAGATAGCCCAGCGCCAGGCCGGGCGAGCGCTGCCATAGCACACCGGTATCGAGGGAGAAGGCCGAGAAGGTGGTGAAGCCGCCGAGAATGCCGGTGATCCCCAGCAGCCGCGCCTCGGCCGGGAAGGGCAGGCCCGCGGCGATCGCCCCGCCCAGCAGGCCGATGACGGCGCTGCCGATGACATTCACCGCCAGCGTCCCCCAGGGCAGGAAGGCGCCGAACCAGGACAGCGACCAGACGCCGAGGGTGTAGCGCAGCAGCGAGCCGGTGGCGCCGCCCAGGCCGACCAGCAGTAGGGCGAGGGGCGAGAAGGGGGTCACGCGCGACGGGTCCGGTCGTCGCGTCCCGTCTCCTGCTGCGCCCGTTCCCCGCGCAGCTTCGCCCAGTGCTGCAGCCGCTCCAGGATGCGCGCTTCATGGCCGCGGCCGGCCGGCTGATAGAACTGCATCCTCTCCATCCCCTCCGGAAAATAATCCTGCCCGCTGAAGGCTTCCTCCGCCTCGTGATCATAGGCATAGCCCTGGCCATAGCCGAGCTGCTTCATCAGCTTGGTGGGCGCGTTCAGGATATGCGGCGGCGGCGCCAGGCTGCCGGTCTCCTTGGCCGCGCGCCGGGCCGCGTTGTAGCCGGCATAGACCGCGTTGGATTTGGGGGCGGTGCCGAGATGCACCACCAGCTGGGCCAGGGCGAGTTCCCCCTCCGGCGAGCCCAGCCGTTCATAGGTCTCCCAGGCGGCGATGGCGGCCGGCAGCGCGGTCGGATCGGCGAGACCGACATCCTCGGCGGCGAAGCGGGTCAGGCGGCGAACGATGTAGCGGGGGTCCTCGCCGCCTTCGAGCATGCGGCAGAACCAGTAGAGCGCGGCATCCGGGTCCGATCCGCGCAGCGACTTGTGCAGCGCCGAGATCAGGTTGTAGTGCTCCTCCCGGTCCTTGTCGTAGAGCGCGGCGCGCTTGGCCAGCAGCGTGGCCAGGCCGGCCGGATCGAGGATCGGGCTGCCCGCCGGCAGCGCCAGCAGCTGCTCCGCCATGTTCAGCAGGTAGCGGCCGTCGCCATCGGCCATGGCGCGCAGCACCCCGCGCGCCGCCTCGTCGAGCGGCATCGGCTGGCCGGTCTCCTCTTCGGCACGGGACAGCAGCAGCTCCAGCGCCGCGTCATCCAGCCGGCGCAGCACCATCACCTGGCAGCGCGACAGGATGGCGCCGTTCAGCGCGAAGGAGGGGTTCTCCGTCGTTGCCCCCACCAACGTGACGGTCCCGTCCTCGACCACGGGCAGAAAACCGTCCTGCTGGGCGCGGTTGAAGCGGTGGATCTCGTCGACGAAGAGCAGCGTGCCCTGGCCGCTGCGCCGCCGCGCCCGCGCCTCGTCGAAGGCGCGCTTCAGGTCGGCGACCCCCGAGAAGACCGCCGAGAGCGCGGCGAAGCGCAGCCCCGCCGCCTCCGCCAGCAGGCGGGCGATGGTGGTCTTGCCGACCCCGGGCGGGCCCCAGAGGATCAGCGAGGCCAGCGCGCCGCGCTCCAGCATGCGGCTGATGCTGCCCTGGGGGCCGAGCAGATGCGCCTGACCCACCACCTCCTCCAGCCGGGCCGGCCGCAGCCGGTCGGCCAGCGGACGCGGGGCATCAGTGGGCAGCAGGGGCTCGGCCGGGGTCTCGGAGGCGGCGGGGGATGCGCCGAACAGGTCGTCGGTCTGGGTTTTGCGCGGCATGGCATGCTTATAACGCCGAAGCCGCCAAAGGCTGCCAGGGGCGAGCTGCGGGGCCGGTTGCCGGGCGTCGATCAGCGGCCGGCGGCGACGGCCCTCCGCACCCGGCACTTCCCACCCTGGCCGGGCCGCGCTACGTCAGCGGCCACGGAATATCACGCCCAGGTCTATAGAGCGGAAGGCGACAGAGCGGACGATGACCAGCAGCAACGACATCCGGGCCACCTTCCTCGACTACTTCGCGCGCAATGGCCATACGGTGGTGGAATCCTCGCCGCTGGTGCCGCGCAACGACCCGACGCTGATGTTCACCAACAGCGGCATGGTCCAGTTCAAGAACGTCTTCACCGGCCAGGAAAAGCGCCCCTATTCGCGCGCCACCACCGCGCAGAAGTCGGTGCGTGCCGGCGGCAAGCACAACGACCTGGACAATGTCGGCTATACGGCCCGCCATCACACCTTCTTCGAGATGCTGGGCAATTTTTCTTTCGGTGACTACTTCAAGGACCAGGCGATCACCCATGCCTGGACGCTGCTGACCAAGGATTTTGCCCTCCCCAAGGACAAGCTGCTGGTCACCGTCTATTCCGAGGACGAGGACGCCGCCGCCCTCTGGCGCAAGATCGCCGGCCTGCCGGACAGCCGTATCATCCGCATCCCGACCTCCGACAATTTCTGGCGCATGGGCGATACCGGCCCCTGCGGCCCTTGCTCGGAAATCTTCTTCGACCACGGCGACAAGATCCCGGGCGGCCCGCCGGGCTCGCCGGACGAGGATGGCGACCGGTTCATCGAGATCTGGAACCTGGTCTTCATGCAGTTCCTCGAGGAGCCGGCCGGCACGCGCAACCCGCTGCCGCGCCCCTCGATCGACACCGGCATGGGGCTGGAGCGCTTCGCCGCCATCCTGCAGGGCAAGCACGACAACTATGACACAGACACCTTCCGCGCGTTGATCCTGGCCAGCGCGGAAGCGACCGGGCAGGACGCCGACGGGCCGTTCAAGATTTCCCACCGCGTGGTGGCCGACCACCTGCGCTCGGGCGCCTTCCTGATCGCCGATGGCGTGATGCCCTCCAACGAGGGCCGCGGCTACGTGCTGCGCCGCATCCTGCGCCGCGCCATGCGCCACGCCCATATGATGGGCGCCAAGGAGCCGTTGCTCTATCGCCTGCTGCCGGCGCTGGTGCGCCAGATGGGCGCCGCCTATCCGGAGCTGGTCCGCGCCGAGGCGCTGATCTCCGAGACGCTGAAGCTGGAGGAGAACCGCTTCCGCAGCCTGCTGGAGCGTGGCCTCGGCCTGCTGGCCGATGAGAGCCAGAAGCTCGGCGACAAGGGCACGCTGCCGGGCGACGTGGCCTTCCGCCTCTACGACACCTATGGCTTCCCGCTCGACCTGACACAGGACGCGCTGCGCGGCGAGGGCAAGGCGGTCGATGTCGCCGGCTTCGAATCCGCCATGGCCGAGCAGAAGAAGCGCGCCCGTGCCGCCTGGGCCGGCTCCGGCGAGGCCGCCACCGAGACCCTGTGGTTCGATCTGAAGGACCGCCTCGGCGCCACCGAGTTCCTCGGCTATTCGACCGAGCGGGCCGAGGGCGAGATCCTGGCCGTGGTCGCCCATGGCGCCGTGGTCGAGAAGGCCGGCCCCGGCACCGAGGTCGCGGTCGTGCTGAACCAGACCCCCTTCTATGGCGAGAGCGGCGGCCAGGTCGGCGATGCCGGCACCATCACCGGCGCCGACGGGCTGCGCATCACGGTGCGCGACACCCAGAAGAAGCTCGGCCTGTTCATCCATCTCGGCACCGTCGAGGCGGGCGAGGCGGCGCCGGGCAAGGCCGTGCTGGCCGAGCTCGACCATGAGCGCCGCGGCGCCATCCGCGCGCATCACTCGGCGACCCATCTGCTGCACGAGGCGCTGCGCCGCCGCCTGGGCACGCATGTCGCCCAGAAGGGGTCGCTGAACGCCCCGGACCGGCTGCGCTTCGACGTCTCCCAGCCGACGCCGATGACGCCGGAGGACCTGGCCTGGACCGAGGCCGAGGTGAATGCCCGCATCCGCGAGAATGCCGAGGTGGTCACCCGGCTGATGACCCCGGAAGCCGCGGTCGAGGCCGGCGCCATGGCGCTGTTCGGCGAGAAATATGGCGACGAGGTCCGCGTCGTCGGCATGGGCCATGACCCGGAAGCCACCGCCAAGCACGGCGTCTATTCGCTCGAGCTCTGCGGCGGCACCCATGTCCGCCGCACCGGCGATATCGGCCTGTTCAAAATCGTCTCGGAGAGCGCCGTCTCCGCCGGTGTCCGCCGCGTCGAGGCGGTGACCGGCTCGGCCGCGCTGGCCCTGGTCGATGCCGAGCAGAAGCTGCTGCGCGAGGCCGCCGGCCTGCTGAAGATCGCCCCCGGCGATCTGCCGGCCCGCATCACCGCCCTGGCCGAGGAGCGCCGCAAGCTGGAGCGCGACGTGGCCGAGCTGCGCAAGCAGCTGGCCACCGGCGCCGGCGCCGCCGCGGCCGAGACGGTGGGCAGCGTGACGCTCGCCGCCCGCAACCTGGGCGACACCCCGGCGCGCGACCTGAAGGGCCTGGCGGATGCCATCCTGAAGGCCGGCACCGCCGAGGTGGTGGCGCTGGTCTCGACCGCCGAGGGCAAGGCCAGCATCGTCGTCGGCGTCGCCGAGGCCGCCAAGGGCCGCGCCGATGCCGTGGTGCTGGTGCGCGCCGCGGCGGCCGCGGTCGGCGGCAAGGGCGGTGGCGGGCGTCCCGACATGGCCCAGGCCGGCGGCCCCGAGGCCGACAAGGCCGATGCCGCGCTCGATGCCATCCGCGCCGCCCTCGCCGGGTGAGCACGCTGGCTGCCGGACGCTGCCGCGCCCGTGACCTTGGCCTGCGCCCGGGGCAGTTCGCCCCGGGCCCGCTGAACGCCATCACCGACGTGGCCGGCGTGCTGGTGGGCCAGGTGACGCGGATCGAGGGCGACCTCATCCGCACCGGCGTCACCGCCATCCGCCCGCATGGCGGCGACCTGTTCCGGCAGCGCGTGCCGGCCGGGCTCGCCACCATCAACGGCTTCGGCAAGCTGGCCGGCGCCACCCAGCTGCAGGAGCTGGGCGAGCTCGAGACGCCAATCGTCCTGACCAATACCCTGGCCGTCGGCCGCGCGGTCGAGGCGGTGGTCGACTGGACCCTCTCCCGGCCCGGGCATGAGGAGATCCGCTCGGTCAATGCCGTGGTCGGCGAGACCAATGACGGCCGGCTGAACGATATCCGCACCCGTGGCGTGACCGGCGAGGACGTGCTGCGCGCGCTGGAGACGGCCAGCGCCGGCCCGGTCGAGGAAGGCAGCGTCGGCGCCGGCACCGGCACGGTGGCCTTCGGCTGGAAGGGGGGCATCGGCACCGCGTCGCGCCGGCTGCCGCCGGCGCTGGGCGGCTTCACCCTCGGCGCGCTGGTGCAGAGCAATTATGGCGGCGCCCTGCTGATGGACGGCCATCCGGTCGGCCGCGCCCTCGGCAAATTCTATCTGAAGGAGCACGCCGACAAGGGCGATGCCGATGGCTCGGTCATGGTGGTGATCGCCACCGACGCGCCGCTGTCGGACCGCAACCTGCAGCGCCTGGCGTTGCGGGCGATGGGCGGGCTGGCCCGCACCGGCGCGGCTTTCTCCGATGGCTCGGGCGACTATGCCATCGCCTTCTCCACCCATCCCGAGGTGCGGCGCCCGGCGCCGGAGGGCAGGGTGGCGGACTGGCCGAATGACAGGATGTCGCCGCTTTTCGTCGCCGCCATCGAGGCGGTGGAGGAGGCGGTGCTGAATTCCCTCCTGGCCGCCACCACGGTCGAAAGCCGCGACCCCGCCACCGGGCGGAAGCGGAAGGTCGAGGCCATCGACATCGCGGCGGTGCGGGCCGTGCTGGCCGGCAGAGGCTGAACCGCCGGACCGCGGCGGGGTCTGCCCCCGCCGCGGCCTCGTTCACGCGAAGACGTAGTCGCGGCCGTCGAGATGGTGGACGCCCTCGAGGGTGAGCTGCGTCACCGAGCCGTCTTCCGCCTGGATCGAGAAGACGTTGCCCGTGTTCCAGAGCTTGGCGTTGCTGCCGAAGCCCTGCAGCACCAGCGTGTCGGCCTCGCCGCCCCAGCCATGCGGCCGGAAGTCGGTGATGGTGTCGCTGCCCTGGCCCTTGCCGATGATGAAGGTGTCCGCGCCGCCGCCGCCGGTCAGCCGGTTGTTGCCGCCGCCGCCGTTCAGGATGTTGGGCGCATCATTGCCGATGATGACGTTGTCGAGGTTGTTGCCGGTGCCCTTGCTCCAGCCGGTGCCGAAGAAGGTCAGGTTCTCGACACCCTCGGGCAGGGTGTAGTTCTTCACCCAGGTCACCACGGTGTCGATGCCGCCCTTGGCGGCCTGGGGGATCTGCTCGTACTCGCTGTTGACGTAGTAGGTGTGGCTGCCACCGGCGCCCTCCAGGGCGGGGCTGGTGGAGGGGACGTCGTTGCCCTTGCCGGCATTGCCGTCAACCTGGCCGGCATTGCTGGAAGGCCCACCGAAGGCGTCGCGGAAGGCCTGGGAGGCGACCGGGATATGCCAGTCGGTCAGCTTGCCGATGCCGTTGTCGCTGGAATTCCAGTAGGACTGGTAGACCACGTCATGGCTCTCGAACCAGGCCTCCATGTTCTTGATGAAGGAGGCATCGTTGCTGTCGACGCCCCATTCCGAATAGGCCGTCGGCTTGCCATGCGCGTCGGCCTGCCGCTCGAACCACTCCAGCCCGCGCGGCGCGCTGCGCATGTGGTCCCAGGCGACCTGGGCGTTGTAGCCCTGCTGGCCGACATTCCAGTAGATGTCCATGCCCATCACATCGACATAGGCATCGCCCGGATAGGCGCGCATCGGATCGGCGCCGTCCCAGGTGTGATTGATGTTCCACTCGAAGCGGAAACGGTCGGAGACGTCGCGGAAGCTGTCGACGAACTGCCGGAAGGCGCCGATGAAGGCGTCCTCATGACCGACGGAGCTCCAGGGGAAGTTCTGGAGATTGTTCTCCCAGCCGGTGCGGATATAGATCGGGTCGTTGTCGCCCTGCCGGCCGGCCAGCAGCGATTCCGCGACATCCGTGTAGTAGCCGTTGAAGTTGCCGGCCGCCGCCTGCTCGAGGGTCGGGTTGCCGTTCCAGACCAGCAGCGGCACGGACCAGAGCACCGGCCGGTCGATGTCCTTCCACAGGTCGTTCGCCGCCCATTGGGCGCTCTGCGTAAAGTCCCACCAGTTCGCGCCGCCCACGACGCCGTGGATCGCATCGACCTCGCGGCCGAGAAAGGATTCGAACTCGCGGATCGCGGAGGGGCTGTTGGCCCCATAGACTCCCAGGATCGTCAAAACACAATGCCCCCTGCTTCCGCAGCCGCCGGCACGCCCCGCACCAGCGGTGCCCCCGACATGCCGGCCTGCGGAGAATGGATACAGACACCGCGCCCGTAACAATGGCGCAGCCTGCGGTCGCATCCTGCTTGTTTAAATGTGAAGATCAATTCTGGAAGATTCTGAAAGTATATGTTAGCGCCAGCGTCGCCTATTGCGAGAAATACCGAAATTTTCTTCTGAATTTGTTTGATTTTCGCGGGAGGAAATAATCGATGAAAAACCAGGTCCTGGGGCCGATTGTTGCGAATGCTTAAAAGATAGCAATGCGGAACTGCCTGGCGCGACGCAGCAGGCGGGCCGGCGAAGGCACGCCGGCCCGTCCTGCGGATGCGTCATGAGGCAGCGGGTTGAGGGCCTGAGGCCCGGCAGGCTTCGCGGAGGGCGGCGGCAGTGGCCGCCGGCGCTCAGCCGATCCGGTGGTAGTCGCGGTACCAGTCGACGAAGCGCCGCAGCCCGTCCTGCAGGGGCGTGCGGGGGGCGAAGCCGATCGCGGCCCGCAGCGCGGAAACATCCGCCCAGGTGCGCTCGACATCGCCCGGCTGCATCGGCAGCTCCTCGCGGATGGCCGGGCGGCCGGTGCATTCCTCCAGCAGGCGGATCACCTCGTTCACCGTCACCGGCGAGTCATTGCCGATGTTGAACAGGCGGTGCGGCACGCTGGGTGCGATCCGGCCGGGCTCGTCGGCGGCGGACGGCGGCAGCGGCGTCAGCCGGGCCAGCGCCTCGACGATCTCGTCGATATAGGTGAAGTCGCGCTGCAGCGCACCGCCATGGAAGATCGGGATCGGCTCGCCTGCCAGCAGCGCCCGGGTGAACTTCCAATAGGCCATGTCCGGCCGGCCGAAGGGGCCATAGACGGTGAAGAAGCGCAGGCCGGTCAGCGGCAGCCCGTAGAGATGCGCATAGGTCTGCGCCATCAGCTCATTGGCGCGCTTGGTCGCGGCATAGAGCGAGATCGGCAGCTCCACCGCGTCCCGCTCCGAGAAGGGAACCTTGGTGTTGCCGCCATAGACCGAGGAGGAGGAGGCATAGACGAGGTGCCGCACCGGATGCGCCCGTGCCGCCTCCAGCACTTCGAGGAAGCCGTCGATATTCGCCGCCGTATAGGCGCGCGGATGGTCGATCGAGTAGCGGACACCCGCCTGCGCCGCCAGATGCACCATGTGGTCCGGCCGCGTCTCGCCGCACAGCGCTGTCAGCGCACCGGCGGCCGAAAGATCCATGCGCTCGAAGCGGAATCCCGGCTGGTCCTGGAGCAGGGCCAGGCGCGCCTGCTTGAGCGTCGGGTCATAGTAATCGTTCAGGTTGTCGACGCCGATCACCGTGGCGCCCTCCGCCAGCAGGCGCTGGCTCAAGGCCGCGCCGATGAAGCCGGCGGCGCCGGTGACCAGCACGCGGCAGCCCGCAAGATCGGTATTCACAGACAAACCCTTTATTGAGCGGCCGGCAGAAAGCTCTGCAGTTCCAGGAAAGCCAGCCGCGCCGCATGGTCATCCAGGCGGCAGAGCATGAAGCCGCGCAGGCCGAGGCCGATGCGGCATTCCGCCTGGCCCGCCACCCCGGTCGCCTCGACCCCGGCGCCGCTGTCGAAGTCGAGCTCCAGCGGCGCCAGCTCGGGCAGGGCCGGCAGGTCGAGCATGAAGGTGCGGTCGGCGCCGGGCGTCAGCGGCAGTTCCACCAGGCTCAGCGTGGTGCCGGCGGCGGCGCAGCGCAGGCTGATGCTGCAGGCCGCGAAGGGCGGGCGTAGGTCGAGATACAATCGCAGCGGCGTGCCGACCGCGGCCGGTGGCAGCGGCAGGCGCAGGCTGGCGCTGCCCTCGCGGCTCCAGACGCCCCATTCCTCCAGCCGGTGCCAGCCCGGGCCCTCGCGCGCCGCATCGGCCAGGGCGGTGGCGAGGTCCGGCTGGGTCCGCATCGCGCGGCGGGTGAGGTAGTGCTGGCCCAGGCGGAGCTGGGCGCGTTCCTCCAGCGGATACTCGGCTTCCTCGGCCATGCGGGCGACGGCGGTCAGCACCTGGTCCTTCACCGCGCTCCAGCTGCGCGGCCGGCCCTTCTCGCGCACGATGGCTTCCTGCGCCTGGCGGAAGGGCAGGTCGAAGATCACCCGCTCCAGCACCTGCTGCAGGTCGGGCAGGCTCTGCGGCGTGAAGTAGAGCGCCGCGTCGCCACCGGCCTCGGTCAGCGCCGAGTGCCGCGGCGTGACGACGACCTTGCCATGCGCCAGCGCCTCGGTGATCGGCAGGCCCCAGCCTTCGTAATGGCTGTTGTAGACGGTGAAGGCGCAGCGGGCGTAGAGCGCGTCCAGCTCCTGGTCGGAGACATGCGGCAGCAGGACGATATGGCGCTGCAGCTCCGGCGCATTGCGCAGCAGGGTCAGCGCCGCCTCGGCATGCCAGCCGGGCTTGCCGACGCAGATCAGCCGCGGCACCCGCGCCGCGCCATGCTGGCGCAGCAGCTGCAGCCAGGCGCTGAACACCAGCAGGTGGTTCTTGCGGCTTTCGATGGTGGCGACGAAGAGGGCAAAACTCTCGCCATGGCGCAGCACGCGCAGCGCCTCCAGGCTGGCCGGCTCGGCGGGGGCGGCCAGTTCGCGCGGATCGGCATCCAGCCGCACCACCTCGCCCGGCAGCGCCAGGCCCGGCAGGATCGCTGCCAGCTGCTGGCGCACGTCGCGCAGGGTGTTCTCCGAATTGGCCAGCAGGCCATGCGCGTGCAGCCCCATGGCGCCGAACCAGCGGGCATAGTCCTGCACCATGGTGGCGCGGCAATGCTCCGGCACGATCAGTGGCACGCAGTCATGCAGGAAGGGGATGTAGCGCAGGCCGTAGCGCCGCTGCATGTCCTGCAGGGCGCGGAAATACTCGGCCAGGCCCCAGGAATTGCCGAGATTGACCAGCACCGCGCCGGCCGGGAAGGCGATTGGCGCGGCGGCGGCGACCTGGCCGCGCAGCGCGTCGCGCGCCGCCAGCCAGCCCGGCTCCTGTGCGTCCGAGCCGGTCGCGGCCAGGGCGCAGAGCGCGGTGAAGCCGGCGGCATCGACCGGCCGCCAGCACAGCGCGGTCGGGTCGTAGCAGGCCAGCGACAGCTGCGTGCCGACGGGCGCGGCCTCGGCCATGGCGCGGCGGACGATGCCCATCTGCACGCGCTGGATGCCGGTCGGCGTGCGGGCGCCGTCGAAATAGACCAGCACGTCGGAGACATCGAGCAACAGCTTCAGCACCCCGTCCTGCAGGATGCTGGCCGGCTGGCGCTGGCGGCGCCCAGGCCGCGGCGCCTCGGCCAGCAGGCTCGGCGCGGCTGCCGGCGGGGCTGCCGGCGCCGCCGGGGCGGGAGGCGGGGATGCCGGCGGGGCGAAGCCGACGGGCGGCGGTGGCGGCGGGGCCGGTGCGATCGGCGGCGGCGTCACGGCAGCCGGCGCGGCGAATGCCGGCACCGGCGCAGGCGGCGGCGGCGGGGCGGGCGCCGGTTCCGGCATGGCCGGGAGGCCCGATGCCGCCAGCGGGTCGCCGCCGAACAGCGGCGGCAGGGCGACCGCGCTCGGCGCCGGCTCGGGATCCAGCAGCGAGGGCAGCTCGATGGCGTGCTGGCCTGGCGCCTCGGGCGGCAGCGGCACGGGCGTCGGGGCAGGCCGAGGCGCGGGTTCGGGCGCTGCCGGCTCCGGCGCGAAGGCCAGCGGCGGCGGGGCAGGGGCCGGCGATACGGGAGCCGGCTCAGGCGCGGCCGGGGCCCGGTTTTCCATGCTGGCCAGCAGGTCGGGCAGCATCTGCCCGGCCGGCGGCTCGTCCAGCCAGGCGGTGGTGGCCGAGGCCTCGCGCCAGGCATCGGCATTGCCGGGGTCGAGCGCCACGGCGCGGGCATAGCGCCGCGCCGCCTCGGGGCGCTGGCCGAGCATCTTGTGGGCATGGCCGATCTGCAGCTGCAGGTCGGCGTCTTCCGGCGCCAGCGCCTCGGCCGCCAGGTAGCGGGCCAGCGCCTCGGCGGTGAAGCCGGCCTCCTTCAGGCAATGGCCTTCCTGCACCATCAGCGGCCAGGCCTCGGGCCGCAGCGCCACGGCCCGCCCGTAGAGCCGTGCGGCCTCCTGCCAGGAGGCCGCATCGCGCCGGCGATCGGCGGCCGCCAGCAGGACGTCGGGATCGGCTTCGTCGAGGGCAGGGTCCAGATCGGCGCTCATGCGACACCTCGTAAAGCAGCCTCGTGAGGGGCGCAATCGCTGCACCGTGGCCGCGCGGGATCAGGGCCAGGGCAGCGGCCGTGGCGCCTCCAGCAGGGCGGCGGCCGCGGGCGACCAGCCGGTTTCGTCATGCAGCACCAGGCCCGGCAGCAGGCGGTCCGGCCCGCGCCCGCCGCGCCGCCCCTGGATCAGCAACCGCCGGGCGGCCTGGCCGGCACGCGGCCAGAGCGGCTGGAAGAAGACCTCGGCGCAGCGGGCGGCGCGCAGGCCGGCGGCGGCCTCGGCGGTGCGGCTGGCCGGCAGCACGAAGGTCAGGCTGCCGCGATGCGCCAGCGGCTTCGCCAGGGCCCGCGCCCAGTCGCCGAGCGAAGGGCCTTCGCCGTGATGCGTGGCGCCGGCGCGCAGCGCCTCGGGCGGGGCGCTGCCATCCGGCCAGTAGGGCGGGTTGGCGCAGGCATGGTCCAGCCGTGGCAGCGCGCGCAGCAGGGCCGGGTCGGCGATGTCGCCCTCGATCACGGTGACGCGGTCGGCGACACCGTTCAGCGCCGCATTCTCCCGCGCCAGCGCCGCCAGCGAGGCCTCCCGCTCCACCGCGAAAACCCGCAGATCCGGCTGCCGCGCCAGCACCGACAGGAAGACCGGGCCGGCGCCGCAGCCGCCTTCGAGCAGCACCTGGCCGGGCCGCACCGGGATGGCGGCGGCCAGCAGCACCGCATCCAGCCCGGCGCGCAGCCCGGCGCGCGGCTGCCGCAGCCGCACCGCGCCGCCCAGCAGACTGTCCTCGGTGAATCCCGCCCCGGTGGCCGCGCTCACGGCCCGATCTGGCCGGCCTGGCGCAGCACCGCCAGGGCCCTGGCATGATCCTCGGCGGCGACGCCCAGCCGGCGCGGAAAGGCGCCGATGCCGCCATGCAGCGCGCTGACATGGGCATCGAGCTGCAGGCTCGGAATGCCGGCATCGGTCAGCAGGGCGGCGAGGAAGGAGAGGCGGATGGGGTCGGCACTCTCGGCCACGATCCGCATCAGCGGCAAACTCCAGGGAGGGCCAGGGGGTGAACGGGGGTGCAGGGGGGGCACGGGGCCGGGCGGCGGCGCCTTGCTGCCCCGGACCCCGGTGGCTATGGTGCCCGCCCCAGCACAGAGGTCAATGGCCGCGTGAGCTTCCCCGCCGCGCCGACGCGCACCGCGCCCCAGGACGCGAACCAGAACCCGACTTCCACCCCGGCCGAGGCGGTCGCCCGCCCGGATGCCGAGGATGCGCTGACCGCCCTGGTCGGCCTGGTCCGCGACGACCTGGAGGCCTGCAACCGCCTGATCATCGCGCGGATGCAGAGCCCGGTGCAACTGATCCCGCAGCTGGCCGCGCATCTGATCGCGGCCGGCGGCAAGCGCCTGCGCCCGCTGCTGACGCTGGCGGCGGCGCGGCTCTGCGGCTATCGCGGCGAGCGGCATGTCGGCCTCGCCGCCTGCGTCGAATTCATCCACACCGCCACCCTGCTGCATGACGACGTGGTCGACGAGAGCGACCTGCGCCGCGGCCAGGCCAGCGCCAATGCGGTCTTCGGCAACCAGGCCAGCGTGCTGGTCGGCGACTTCCTGTTCGCGCGCGCCTTCCAGCTGATGGTCGCCGACGGCTCGCTCGAGGTGCTGGACATCCTCTGCAGCGCCGCCGCCACCATCGCCGAGGGCGAGGTGCTGCAGCTGGTCATCCAGAACGACACCACCTCGACCGAGGCGCAGTATTTGGACGTGATCGAGGGCAAGACCGCCGCCCTCTTCGCCGCCGCGACCCGGGTCGGCGCCGTGGTGGCCGAGCGCCCCAGGGCCGAGGCCGAGGCGCTGGACAGCTATGGCCGCAACCTGGGCATTGCCTTCCAGCTGGTCGACGACGCGCTGGACTATTCGGCAGCGCAGGAGAAGCTGGGCAAGACGGTCGGCGACGATTTCCGCGAGGGCAAGATCACCCTGCCGGTGCTGCTGGCCTTCGCCCGCGGCGACGAGGCCGAGAAGGGCTTCTGGCGCCGGGTGCTGGAGGAGCGCGACCAGAAGGAGGGTGACCTGGCCGAGGCGCTGGCCCTGATGGGCCGCCACCGTGCCATCGAGGACACCATTGCCCGCGCCCGCCACTATGGCGACCTGGCCATCGCCGCCCTGGCCGGCTTCGCGGATGGCCCGGAGAAGGCGGCGCTGACCGGGGTGGTCGAGTTCTGCATCGCCCGCGCGCGCTGATCCTTTTTCGAGGACGGAGGTGAAGGGCCGGGGCGCAAGCTCCGGCCCTTTCTGCATTCAGGCTGCTGCAGCCAGGGCTTTTGCCTTGCAGGCCGGCGGCGTCATGGCTTAGTGATCGTGACATGTCAGTGACATGGGAATCGCTCTGTCATGTCCATCCTCACGCCGGTCGAGCCGGCCCCCTCGCTGACCGAGCAGGCGGTGGCCACGCTGCGGCGGGAAATCCTGACCACCCGGCTGCTGCCCGGTGAGACGCTGAGCGAGGCCTCGGCGGCGCAGCTGCTCGGCCTCGGCAAGGCGCCGGTGCGCGCGGCGCTGGCCCGGCTGGCCGAGGAAGGCCTGGTCCAGGCGGTGCCGCGGCGCGGCTGGATCGTCTCGCTGGTCACCATCCGCGACATCCACGAGGTGTTCGACCTGCGGCTGATGCTGGAGCCGGAGGCCGCCCGCCGCGCCGCCGGCCGCGTCGACACCGCCGAGCTGCGCCGGCTCGATGCCGTCTGCGCCTGCGGCTACCGGCCGGAGGACGAGGAGAGCACCCATGCCTTCCTCGACGCCAACAAGGCCTTCCACGTTGCCGTCGCCGAGCTCTCGGGCAATGGAAGGCTGGCCCGCCAGGTCGACCGGCTGCTGGACGAGAGCACCCGCATGCTGGCGCTCGGCCTGCGCCGCCGCGACCGCACCGGCGAGATGGCGCATGAGCATCACGCGCTGATCGAGGCCCTGGCGCTCGGCCGCGCCGAGGAGGCCGCCAGCATCATGCGCCAGCAGGTCGGCGCCTCGCGCAGCATGGTGCTGGCGGCGCTGACCACCCCCGAATCCGCCATGGTCCTCTGACGGGAACCGCGCCCATGTCCTTCATCGCCCCGCGCGACGCGCTGGCCGCCATGCTGGCCGATATCGCCACCGCCGCCGCGGCCGATCCGGCCGAGCGTCCTGCCCTGGTCGCCGCCGCCATCGCCGCGCATCTGGCCAGCCCCGACCTGCTGGCCGGCAAGGCCTGTCCCTGCAATCCGGACCGCTATGTCCGCCACCTGCTGCATGCCGATCCGGCCGGCGGCTATGCCGTCGTCGCCCTGGCCTGGCGGCCGGGGCAGATGAGCCCGGTGCACGCGCATCGCACCTGGTGCGCGCTCGGCGTCTATCGCGGCATGCTGACCGAGGGCTTCTACCAGGCCGATGCGGCGGGGCAGCCGGTGCAGACCGGCAGCGTGCTGCGGATGAGCGGCGCCACCAGCTTTGGCCCGGCCGATCCCGACCTGATCCACCGTCTGGCCAATCTCGGCGGCTGCGACGCCATCTCGATCCATGTCTATGGCGTGGCCTTCGACCGCTTCGGCGAGGATGTGAATCTGGTCTACGCCCACTGAGGCCTGGCCGCCCGAGGCACGCATGAAAAAGGCCCGGGGGAGAGGGCTCCCCCGGGCCTCGATCGCCGCCTTGCGGCGGGCTTCAGTCCTTCGACTGGTCCGGCGCCGCGTCGCTGTTCAGCGCAATGTACTTGGCGATGCCGATCTGCTTGATCAGCTCGAACTGGGTGTCGACGAAGTCGGCATGCTTCTCCTCGTCGATCAGGATCCGCATCATCAGGTCGCGCGACACGAAGTCACGCACCGCCTCGCAATGGGCGATGCCGTCGCGCAGGTCGTTGATCGCCTTGTCTTCCAGCTTCTGGTCGCACTGGAGGACTTCCTCCACGCTCTGGCCGATCAGGATCTGGTTGAGGCGCTGCACATTGGGCAGGCCGCCGAGGAAGAGGATGCGGTTGATGAGCTCATCCGCATGCTTCATCTCCTCGATGGATTCCGCCATCTCGTGCTTGCCGAGCTTGGTCACGCCCCAGTTGTCCAGCATGCGGGCATGCAGGAAATACTGGTTGATGGCGGTCAGCTCGTTGGTGAGCTGGGTGTTCAGGAACTCGATGACCTTGGGGTCGCGCAGCATGGTCGGCACTCCATCCCGATTTCTGGGGATGGAAGGTGCCGAGTTTGCATTCTCAGGTCAAGCCATTGTTTTTGCTTGATAGTGCTAGTGAGAGGCGGTCTCAGTCCCCCGCCGCGGCCTCGCTGGCCGCCGCCGGCTGGTCACGGATGATCGACAGCATGGTGCCGGTGCAGCAGCCGCATTGCGCGTTGCAGTTGCAGGCGGCGTAGACCTCCTTCGGCCGGCTGGCACCCGCGGCGATGGCGCCGCGGATCTGGGCATCGGTCAGTCCATTGCAGAGGCAGATATACATGCAGGGGCACCGGTCGAATGACGATGCCGGTTGATAGCCATTCTCACTTCGAGTTGCAAGTCATTCGCACTCTCGCAAAACGCGCAGCACCGCGTCGCCGTAGCGCTCCAGCTTGGTGGCGCCGACGCCCGAGATCTGCCCCAGCGCATCCAGGTCGGCCGGCAGGGCGGAGGCGATCTCGGCCAGCGTCCGGTCCTGGAAGATGACATAGGACGGCACGCCCTGGGCCGCCGCCGTCTTGCGCCGCCAGTCGCGCAGCGCGGCGAAGACCGGATCGGCCGAGGCATTGCCCAGCGCCGGCAGGGCGGGCCGCGCCCGGCTGCGCCCGGCCGGGGTGAGGGGGGAGACCAGCTCCTCGCGCAGCATCACCTGCTGCTCGCCCCTCAGGATCGGCCGGGCGGCATCGGTCGGCACCAGCTCGCCATGGTTCTCGACCACCACGTCCAGCGCGCCCTGGGCCACCAGCTGGCGGGCGATGCCCTTCCAGGCGGATTCCGGCAGGTCGCGGCCGACGCCGAAGGTGGGCAGCTGGTCATGCCCGAACTGCGTGACCTTCGGCGTCGTCTTGCCGAGCAGCACGTCGATCACATGGCCCGCGCCGAAGCGCCGCCCGGTCCGCAGCACCGCCGAGAGCAGCTTCTGCGCGGGCACCGTGCCGTCGAACAGCTTGGGCGGATGAAGACAGATGTCGCAGCGGCCGCAAGGGTCCGGCGCCGCCTCGCCGAAACATCGCAAAAGAATCTGGCGGCGGCAGGTGGAGGCCTCGGCGATCGAGACCATGGCGTCCAGCCGCTGCCGCTCGACCCGCTTCTGCTCGTCGCTGGCGCCGCTCTCCTGGATGCGGTGGCGGGCGAGCGCGATGTCGCCGGCGCCGTAGAGCAGCAGTGCCTCGGCCGGCAAGCCGTCGCGGCCGGCGCGGCCGATCTCCTGGTACCAGCTCTCCGGGCTCTTCGGCAGGTCGGTATGGGCAACGTAGCGGACGTCGGGCCGGTCGATGCCCATGCCGAAGGCGATGGTCGCCGCCATCACCACGGCGTCGCCGCGGGCGAAGCGGCGATGCGCCTCGCGCTTCTCGGCCGGCTCCAGCCCGGCATGGAAGACCAGCGCGTCCTGGCCATCGGCGCGCAGCCATTCGGCGGTCTGCTCCGCCTTGCGCCGGGTGCCGCAATAGATCAGCCCGGCGCCGCTGCTGTCGCCGGCGCGCTTGATGAAGCTGCGCAGCTGGCCGCGCTCCTGGTCGCGCGCCAGCGCGCCGATCAGGATGTTCGGCCGGTCGAAGCTGGCGCGGAAGAGCGGGCTGTCCTCCAGCCCCAGCTGCCGCTGGATGTCCTGCACCGTGCGCGGATCGGCGGTCGCCGTCAGCGCCAGCCGCGGCACCGCCGGGAAGCGCTCGGCCAGCATCGGCAGGGCGCGGTATTCGGGCCGGAAGTGGTGGCCCCACTGGCTGACGCAATGCGCCTCGTCGATGGCGAAGAGCGCGATGCGCATCTCGTCCAGCCGGGCCAGGGTGCCCTCGTTGGTTAGCCGCTCGGGCGAGACGTAGAGCAGCTTCAGCTGGCCGGCATTCAGGTCGCGCCAGACCGCCCGCGCCTCGTCGGGGTCGAGCTCGGAATGCAGCGCGGCGGCGGCGACATCCTGCTGCCGCAGCGCCGCCACCTGGTCCTCCATCAGCGCGATCAGCGGCGAGACGACGACGCCGAGCCCCGGCCGGCACAGCGCCGGCACCTGGAAGCACAGGCTCTTGCCGCCGCCGGTCGGCATCAGCACCAGGCCGGAGCCGCCCGCCACGCTGTGGCGGATCACCTCCTCCTGCAGGCCGCGGAAGGCGGAATGACCGAAGACGCGGTGCAGGACCTCGAGCGGGTCCTGCTCCGACTGGGGATCGATAAAGGTTATGGTGCCACCTGTCCGATGCGGATCTCCACCCGCCGGCTCTCGAGCGGCATCATCTCGAAGGGCACGGGGCCGCGCGGGGTGGTGCGGATGCGGGCGGGCGCAACGCCGGCCTGGCGCAGCGCTTCCGCGACATTCTCGGCCCGGGCGGCGGAGAGGGCGCGGTTGTAGGCGCGACCGCCATCCGGGTCGGCGAAGCCCAGCACGGTGACCGGCGCCTCGGGCTGCGCCGCCGCCTGGCGGGCCACGTCGCCCACCACGCCCTGCGCCGCCGGGTCCAGCGCGGCGCTGTCCTCGGTGAAGAAGACCACCGCGGCCGGCAGGGCCGTGGGCGGGGTCATGGCGCAGCCTGCCAGCAGCGGCAGGGCAGTCAGGCCCATCAGGAACACGCGGCGCATGCGCGTCGTCTCCAGTGCAAAGGGAAGGCGGCATGGATGCGCGGTGCGGCCCGCCGCGTCAACCGGCCCGGCGGCGATGCAGGTCTGGCCAGCCGCACCCGCCGGGCCTAAAGCGCCCGCCGGATGCATCTGCTTGGGGGAGAGGGGCTGATGGCCCAGATCGCGCTCGGTATCGTGGGTTTCGGCATCATGGGGGAAAGGCTGGTCGCCACCGCCTTCCCGCATCCGCAGGTGCGCCTCTCCGGCGTCTGGGATCCGCAGCCGGCGGTGGCCGGGCGGCTGGCCACGCTGGCCTCGGGCGTGCCGGTGCTGGCCGATGCGGCGGCGGTGATCGAGTCCTGCGATGCGCTCTACATCGCCGCGCCGCCGGCCGCGCATATTCCGCTGGCCCGCGCCGCCCTGGCCGCCGGCCGCGCCGTGCTGCTGGAGAAGCCGCTGGCCACCGACCTGGCGGAGGCGGCCGCCTTCGTCGCCGAGGCGGAGGCGAGCGGCGCCCGGGCCGGGGTGAATTTCCCGATGGCCTCCTCGCCGGCGGTGGCCCAGCTCGAGGCCTGGCGCGCGGCGGGCGCGGTCGGGGCGCCGCGCTCGCTGGCCATCCGCACCGATTTCGGCCGCTGGCCGCGCGGCTGGCAGCACGGCGCCGCCGGCTGGCTGGCGCGCCGCGCCGAGGGCGGCTTCACCCGGGAGGTCGTCTCCCACTTCCTGTTCCTGACCCGCCGCCAGCTCGGGCCGATCGAGCTGGTCTCCGCCTCGGTCACCTATCCGGAGGGCGACCTGGCCGAGATCGGCATCGAGGCCGAGCTGCGCGCCGGCGGCGTGCCGGTCACGCTGTCGGGCAGCGTCGGCCGCATCGTCGAGGACGAGGCGAACAGCTGGGTGCTGACCGGCGAGGCGGGCAGCATCCGCCTGCGCAACTGGTCCTTCGCCGAGCGGCTGGAGGCGGATGGCGTCTGGCGCCCGGCGCCGGACGCCCTGCCCAACGAAGCCATGCGGCCGATGGTGCTGCGCGGCCAGATGCAGAAGCTGGCGGCGCTGACCGGCGGCGACACCGCGGCCGGCCTCGCCACGCTGCGCGAGGCGCTGGAAGTGCAACAAATTGTTGAAGGCATCCTGCGAAGCTAAATCTTCGCAGCGGCGTTATCAGGCTGCGGGGGGCGGACCCACGTCCGCCTCATCATCCTCTGGCCTGATGAAAGCCGCCTGATGCTGCCCGTCGAGACCGATCCTGCCGCCGCCTCCCTGCCGCTGCATCTGGTGGCGGCCGCAGACTTGCCTGGATTCCTGCGGCAGCGCGCCGCCGACCAGGCCGGCTTCCTCGAAGCCAGCGGCTTCACGGCGAAGGCCGGCGAGCTCCGGCTGCTGCCAGGCCCCGGGGGGCTGGCCGGCGCGGTGCTCGGTCTCGGCGCGGCGAGGGCGGTCGGGGCCTCGCCCTGGCCCTATGGCAGCCTGGCCTTCAGCCTGCCGGAAGACAGTCTCTGGCATCTGGAGGAGACCGGGCGCGAGGAGGCGGTGGCGCTGGGCTGGTGCCTCGGCGCCTACCGGTTCACCCGCTACCGCAGTGCGGCGCGACGGCCGGCGCGTCTGCAACTTAAGGGCGAGCAGGGGAGGGCCCTTGCCACCGCCCGGGCCGCTTGGCGGGTCCGCGACCTGATCAACACGCCGGCCGCCGATCTGGGGCCGGAGGAGCTGGCCGCCGCGGTCACGGCGATCGGCAAGACGCATCAGGCGGAGGTCGAGATCGTCGAGGGTCCTGCCCTGGCGGAAGGCTTTCCGGCGATCGCCGCGGTGGGGGCGGGCAGTCATCGCGCGCCCCGCGTCGCCCTTTTGCGCTGGGGCCGGGAGGGCGATCCGCTGGTGGCGCTGTGCGGCAAGGGCGTCGTCTTCGACACCGGCGGCCTCGACCTGAAGAGCGCCGAAGGCATGCGGCGCATGAAGAAGGACATGGGCGGGGCTGCCATCCTGATCGGGCTGGCGGAGCTGATCATGACGCTGGACCTGCCGGTCCGGCTGCTGCTGGCGGTCGGCTGCGTGGAGAATTCCATTTCGGACCGGGCCTTCCGCCCCTCCGACGTCATCCGCACCCGCGCGGGTCTTGCCGTCGAGATCGGCAATACCGACGCAGAAGGTCGGCTGGTCCTGGCCGACCTGTTACGATATGCCGGCGAGCAGGAACCCGCCTGGATGATCGATGCTGCCACGCTGACCGGCGCGGCACGCCAGGCCCTGGGCCCCGATCTTCCGGCGCTGTTCTCGAATGATGACAGCATGGCCGACAGCCTGCTCGCCGCAGGCCTGCAGGTTGCGGATCCGATGTGGCGGATGCCGTTGCATGACGGTTACGCTTCGTGGCTCGACAGTTCGGTCGCGGATATTAACAACGTCGCCGCGCGTCCAATGGCGGGTGCAGTCGTTGCTGCGCTGTTTTTGCGGAAATTTGTTCCGGAGCATATCCGATGGTCTCATCTTGATCTGTATGCATGGAACGATGTCGCGCGTCCTGGCCGGCCAGAAGGCGGCGAAGCACAAGCGATGCGGGCCTTGCATGTCGGCCTAGAGAAACTGATCTCTGGTGATAAAGGTCCCGCGGCCGTATCGAAACCTGCACCGCGTCATACCAAATAAGACGGCATGCTGCTCGCCAGCGTTGTAGCTGGCCTTCTTCTTCACCTTTCCGGCGGCCCTTGAGCGTCGCCGGACCCGTTCTGCTAAGGGAATGCACCCCAAATGCCCGTACACAACGCTCCCGATCAACTGATTGGCATCCTGCGGGATACGGTGGTCGCTTTGGTGCGGCGCGACGGGCACGACCTGTCGGCCCGTCAGCTGGGCGTGTTCCTGACCGTCTATATGGGGGAAGGGCCGCACACCGTGCGGGGCCTGGCAGCCGCGCTGAACGTCTCGAAGCCGGCCATCACCCGCGCGCTCGACCGCCTGGGCGAGCTTGATCTGGCGCGGCGCAAGACGGATCCGCAGGATCGCCGCAGCGTGCTGGTGCAGCGCACCGTCAAGGGCGCGACCTTCCTGCGCGAAATCCGCTCGATCATGGTCGAGGCCGACAACGCCGCGCGCACCGTGGCGCCCTCCGTCCCGGCCAACACCGAGAACGCCGCGCGCCGCGCCGGCTGAACGATCCTTGCCGCCCGGTCGTGGCGGAGAGTGATCTACAACCCCGGCAGGGTTGATGGTCATGGCGAAGAAAGGCCCATCGCCCGACGGCGATGGGCCTTTTCCATTTTTTCCAAGAAATGATGTGGTATCCGGCGCCGCCCGCGGGACGGCGGCTGGCGGGGGTCGCCACATGCGGCGGATGCTTATAGGCTGGCTGACACGCTTTCCGCTGCCCCGGAGTGTCCTGCCATGCCCGATTCCCTGCCGCTCGATCCTACCCGCCTGAAATTCGGCATCGGCCAGCCGGTTCCCCGTCAGGAAGATCCGATCCTGCTGCAGGGGCAGGGGCGCTACACCGACGATCTGCAGAAGCCCGGCCAGCTCTGGTGCGTCATCGTCCGCAGCCCCTATGCGCATGGCGTGCTCCGAAGCATCGACACCAGCGCGGCGCGTGAGGTGCCGGGCGTCGTCGCCGTCTATACCGGCCAGGATCTGCAGGACGCCGGCTACGGCACCTTCCGCTGCACCCTGCCGCTGCAGGGCCTGGCCAATATCGAGCGGCCGGCGCTGGCGCTCGACAAGGTCCGCTTCGTCGGCGACCCGATCGCCTGCGTCATCGCCGAGACGCGCGAGGCGGCGCGCGACGGCGCGGAGGCGGTCCTGCCCGACATCGACCCGCTGCCGGCGGTGACCGAGGCCTCGGCCGCCGCCGCCGCCGATGCGCCGCAGCTCTACGATCATCTGCCCGGCAACCAGGTGCTGGACTTCCATTTCGGCGACGCCGCCAAGGTGGAGGCCGCCTTCGCCGGCGCCGCCCATGTCTCCCGGCTGTCGCTGCGCAACAACCGCATCGTCGTCTGCGCCATGGAACCGCGCAGCGCGATCGGCGAATACGATGCGGAAAGCGGCCGCTACACGCTGAATGTCGGCTGCCAGGGCGTCTTCGGCCTGCGCGCCCAGCTGGCCAACGACCTGCTGAAGGTGCCGGTCGAGAAGGTGCATGTGCTGACCGGCCATGTCGGCGGCAGCTTCGGCATGAAGGCCTCGGCCTATCCCGAATACATCTGCCTGCTGCACGCGGCGAAGCAGCTCGGCCGTCCGGTCAAGTGGACCGATGAGCGCACCGGCAGCTTCCTCTCCGACATGCATGGCCGCGACCACGAGGTCGAGGCGGCGCTGGCCCTCGATGCCGAGGGCCGCTTCCTCGCCGTCCGCCTGACCAGCTTCGCCAACATGGGCGGCTATCTCGCCAATGTCGGCCCGCTGATGGGCACGATGAACTTCGTGCGCAACGTGCAGAGCAACTACGCCACGCCACTGATCGAGGTCGCCACCCGCTGCCTGGTGACCAACACCACGCCGATCGCCGCCTATCGCGGCGCCGGCCGCCCCGAGGGCAACTACTTCATGGAGCGGTTGATCGAGACCGCTGCCGCCGAGATAGGCATCGACCCGATCGAGCTGCGCCGCCGCAACCATATCCGCCCCGATCAGCTGCCCTACGCCGCCGCCTCCGGCACGAAGTATGACAGTGGCGAATTCTCGGCCCTGCTGGAGCGCGCCATGCAGGAAGCCGATTGGGAAGGCTATGCGGCCCGCAAGGCCGCCAGCGCGGCGCGGGGCCTGCTGCGCGGCCGCGGCGTCGGCAATTTCCTCGAATGCACCGCGCCGCCGGCCAAGGAGATGGGCGGCATCCGCTTCGAGGCCGATGGCAGCGTCACCATCATCACCGGCACCCTCGATTACGGCCAGGGCCACTGGACGCCCTTCGCCCAGGTGCTGCACCAGAGCCTCGGCGTGCCCTTCGACCGCATCCGCCTGCTGCAGGGCGATTCCGACCAGCTGATCGCCGGCGGCGGCACCGGCGGCTCCAAGTCGCTGATGGCTTCCGGCGCCGCCATCATCGAGGCCTCCGCCAAGGTGGTGGAGAAGGCGCGCGCGGCGGCCGCCCATCTGCTGGAAGCCGCCGAGACCGATCTGGATTTCGAGCCGCATGCCGAGGGCGGCGCCCGCTTCCTGATCGCCGGCACCGACCGCAGCATCGGCCTGATGGACCTCGCCGCCCGCCTGCGCCAGGCGACCGGTCTGCCGGAGGGCGTGCCCGACAGCCTCGACGTGCAGCACGTCTTCCAGGAAGCGCCGATGGCCTTCCCCAATGGCTGCCACATCGCCGAGGTCGAGATCGATCCCGAGACCGGCACGGTGCATTTCGACCGCTACGTCACGGTCAACGACTTCGGCACCATCGTGAATCCGCTGATGGTGCAGGGCCAGGCGCATGGCGGCATCGTCCAGGGCATCGGCCAGGCGCTGATGGAGCGCGTCTCCTACAGTGAGGATGGCCAGCTCCTGTCGGGCTCCTATTCCGACTACGCCCTGCCGCGCGCTTCCGACGTGCCGAGCTTCCACTTCGCCAGCCACGCGGTGCCGGCCAGGACCAACCCGCTCGGCGCCAAGGGCTGCGGCGAGGCGGGCTGCGCCGGCTCGCTGCCCGCGGTGATGAACGCCGTGGTCGATGCGCTCGCGGTCCGCGGCGTCACCCATGTCGACATGCCGGCGACGCCCGAGGTCATCTGGCGCGCCCTCAACCCCGCCTGACAAACGATAAGGAAGCAGGAATGCCCAATCCGCCGATCGGCTTCGCCCCCGGGATCAGCCTCGCCCTCGCCTCCCGCATCGGCGAGGTCGCCCTGGCCAAGGGCCGCGAGCTCGGCCTCGCGCCGCTGACCGTGGTGGTGCTCGACCAGGCCGCGCAGCCGAAGCTGCTGCTGCGCGAGGACGGCGCCAGCCTGCTCCGCCCCGAGATCGCGACCGGTAAGGCCTTCGGTGCCATGGCGCTCGGCTTCGGCGGGCGGGAGCTCGCGCGGCGCTCGGCCAAGATGCCGGGCTTCATGAACGCCTTCTCCGACCTCTGCGGTGGTCGGGCGGTGCCGGTTCCCGGTGGCGTGCTGGTGCGCGATGCACAGGGGACCGTGCTCGGCGCGGTCGGCATCTCGGGCGATGCCTCGGACAAGGACGAGGTCTGCGCCGTCGCCGGGATCGAGGCGGTCGGGCTGGTCGCGGATACGGGGGATCCCGAGTAACGGAAGAAAGGCCGGGGGAAGGAATTTCCCCCGGACCCCATCTTTTTTCTGTCTATTGCCTGCCGAGGCCGAGCTCCTGCAGCAGCCGCTGCGTGTCGCGGCTTTCGGCCTGGAAACGCTCCTGGAAGGCGCGGCCCGACAGGAAGGCGGGGACACTGTTCAGGCGCTCCGCCGCCACGCGGAAGCCGTCGCTCTTCACCGCCGTCTCGCAGGCCTGTTCCAGCACCCTGGCGGCCGCATCGGGCAGGCCGGCCGGCGCCACCAGCCCGCCCGCCGAGGTGCCCAGCACCGGCAGCCCCAGCTCCTGCGTCGTCGGCACCTGCGGCAGGTTGGCCAGCCGGTTGGCGCCGAACACCGCCAGCACCGGCAGGCCGGTGGCGGCCGGGATCGACGGGCTTTCGACGAAGGCCATGATCTGCCCGCCCATCGCCGCCTGGGCCATCGGGCCGGCGCCGGTGAAGGGCACGTGCAGCCCGTCGGTCTTCGCCAGCCGCAGCAGCGCGGCCAGCAGGATGTGCTGCGTGCTGCCCTGGCCCGGCGTGCCGAAGACCAGCGCCTCCTCCCCGCTGCGCGCGGTCTTCAGCATGCCCGCCATGTCGTTGAACGGCGCGTTGCGCCCGCCCACCAGCACCTGCGGATTGTCATAGACCAGGCAAATGTAGCGGAAGCTGTCGACGCCATAGCTCAGCTGCTGCAGATGCGGCTGCGCGGTCAGCGGATTGTTCGGCGACAGCCCGATCGTGTAGCCGTCGGGCCGGGCCCGGGCCAGCTCGGCATCGCCGATCGCCCCCGCTGCGCCGCCGCGGTTGACGATCACCACCGTCTGCGACAGCGCCTTCGACAATTCCGTCTGCAGTGCCCGCGCCATCAGGTCGGTGTTGCCGCCCGGCGGATAGGGCACGACCATCTGGATGGTGCGGCTCGGATAGGCCTCCTGCGCGGTGGCGCCAGCCGTCAGGCCGAGCGCGGCGGCCAGCGCGGCCAGGCAGCGCCCGGCCTTCGCGATCCTGGACATTGTTGTTGTTTCCTCCCGCGGCCTGGCCGGCTCAGCCGCCGGCGCGGACGGGGGGCGGCATGAAGCCCACCGGCAGCATCAGCCGGTTCTCCTGGAATTCGAGGTAGCCGGCCTCGGCGCTCTTCTCGAGATAGGCGATCCAGTCGGGATCGGCCTGCATGGCGGCGCGCTTGGTGGCGCGGTCGGCCGCGTCGGCATAGGCCCAGATATGCACATAGGTGTTCACATTGCCGCTTTCCGTGGTCAGGAAGGCGACCGGCTGGCCGAGATGCTTGGTCTGGGGCACCTTGCCATAGGCCTCGTAGAGCGCGAGGTGCTTCTTCAGCGTCCCCGGACGGCAGATGTAGGTGCGATGGTCGAGCAGCATGATGGATCCTCCCTGGAGGAGGCCAGCATGGGCAGCGTCGCGCTGCCCGGCAAGCCGTCCCGCACGTGGAACGGCCCGCCGGGGGTGGTCAGGCGGGGGCGGTCAGGCGGCGGCCGGCACCGGCCGCGGGTCGCGGATCGGCAGATGGACCAGCGCCGCGAAGATGGCGGCCAGGATGCCGATGATCCACATCAGGTCGTAGCTGCCGGTGCGGTCGAAGACCACGCCGCCCAGATAGGCGCCGGTGAAGCCGCCGACCTGATGGCCCAGGAAGACCATGCCGAAGATCGTCGCCAGCCAGCGCGTGCCGAAGTTGCGGGCGCAGAGCGCGACCGTCGGCGGCACGGTGGATAGCCACAGCACGCCCATCACCGCGGAGAAGGCCAGCACCGTCGCCGTCGTCTTCGGCGCCACGAAGAACACCGCCATCAGCACGGCGCGGCTGCCATAGATCAGCACCAGCAGCTCCCGCCGCCGCCATTTCTGGGTCAGCTCGCCGGAGACCAGGGAGCCCACCACGTTGAACAGCCCGATCAGGCTGATGGCGCCGGCGCCGACGAAGCTCGGCAGGTGGCAGCTGGCGACGAAGCCGGGCAGGTGCACCGAGAGGAAGCTGACATGCAGGCCGCAGACGAAGAAGCCGAAGAACAGGCACCAGAAGGAGGTGCTGCGCAGCGCCCGCTTCACCGTGGCGCCGGCGCTCTCCTCGACCTGGCCGTGCTGCAGCACCGGCGGCGCCGGCCGGTCCTGCAGCGGCAAGGCCAGCGGGATCATCAGCAGCGCCGCGCCGGCCATCAGGAACAGCGCGCCCTGCCAGCCGAAGCCGGCGATGCCGAGTCCGGCCAGCGGCACCACCAGGAACTGCCCGAAGGAGGAGCCGGCGGTGCCGAGCCCGGTCGCCCGGCCGCGCTGGCTCTCCGGCAGCAGCCGCGTCATGCTGGCCATGATCACCGGCATGCCGGCCGCGGAGACGGCGACGCCCATCACCAGCCCGGCGAAGAAGGTGAACAGCGGCAGCCCGTCGGACAGCGCCATGCCCAGCGTGCCCAGCGCATAGAGCGCGGCGCCGCCCATGATCACCACACGCCCGCCCAGCCGGTCGGCAAGCTGCCCGCAGATCGGCTGCGAGATGCCGTTGACCAGCACCTGCAGCGCGATGGCCAGCGCGAAGCCGCTGGCGCTCCAGCCATTGGCGGCGGTCATCGGCGCCAGAAACAGGCCGAAGGACTGCCGCAGCCCCATGGCCAGCGCCGCCGTCAGCACGGCGCCGATGACCAGGATCATCATGGGCGAGAGGCGCCAGCCGGGGGCGGCGGGCGAGGGGGGCGGGGCGGCCATGCGGATTTCCTCCAGCCGCGCGAAGGCCCGCGCGGGCCAGGAGAATGCGGAGCCCGCCGCGGCGAGGCAAGGTCACGCGGTGCATGGCGCCGGCCATTGTCCCCCCGCCGAAAGCATGGGAAGGGGGCGCATGCTCCGCGCCCTCTACGACCGCGTCCTCCGACTCGCCGCTCACCGCCATGCCGAGCGCTGGCTGGCCGTGGTCTCCTTCGCGGAGAGCAGCGTCTTCCCGATCCCGCCCGACGCCATGCTGCTGCCGATGTGCCTGGCGCGGCCCGAGCGCGCCTGGCGCTACGCCGCCATCTGCACCATCGCCTCGGTCGTGGGCGGGCTGGTCGGCTACGGCATCGGCTACTTCCTGTTCGAGGCGCTGGCCCAGCCGATCCTGACCGCCTATGGCCATGCCCAGGCGCTGGAGACCTTCCGCGCCTGGTTCGACCGCTGGGGCGCGGCGGTGATCCTGATCAAGGGGCTGACGCCGATCCCCTACAAGATCGTCACCATCGCCGCCGGCGCCGCCGCCTTCGATCCCTGGATCTTCCTGGTCGCCAGCATCGTCACGCGCGGCCTGCGCTTCTTCCTGCTGGCGGCCCTGCTGCAGCGCTACGGCTCGCCGGTGCGCGCCTTCGTCGAGAAGCGGCTGACCCTGATCACCACGCTGGTGGCGCTTGGCATCGTCGCCGGCTTCGCGGCGCTGAAGCTGCTCTGAGGCGCGCGGCCGCCGGGCGTCAGCCCAGCGCGGCCACCGCCTCCGTCACCGCCCTGGCATGGCCCGGCACCTTCACCTTGCGCCAGATTCGCGCGACCTTGCCTTGCGCGTCGATCAGGAAGGTCGCCCGCTCCATGCCCATGTAGGTCTTGCCGTACATCGACTTCTCGACCCAGGTGCCATAGGCCTCGGCCGCCTGCTTCTCCGCATCCGAGGCCAGCGGGAAGGTCAGCTTGTGCTTCCTGGCAAATTTCTCGATCGGGCCCATCGGGTCGGGCGAGACGCCGATCACCGTGACGCCGGTGGCGCCCAGCGCCGGCAGCGCCTCCTGGAAGTCGCAGGCCTCGGTGGTGCAGCCGGGGGTGTCGGCCTTGGGGTAGAAATACAGCACGAAGGGCGCGCCCTTCAGCGCCGCCAGGGAGACGCGGCCGCCGCCGCTGGTGGGCAGGTCGAAATCCGGCGCCTCGGCGCCTTCGGCGATGCTCATGCTGATCCTCCGCTCAGGGGCCCCAGGCGGCGCTCGAAGATGGCGCGCACCTGGCCAGCCTGTTCACGCATCTGCTGGCGCAAGGCCGTGACGTCAACCGCCGCCTGGCCGAGCAATGGCGCGGTTGCCCGCAGCATCGCCGCGGCGGTGGCGGCGGGCAGCGCCTCCTGCTTCCAGGGGCCGAGCGTCAGCCGCAGCAGCCCGAGCATGGTCCGCCACAGCCGGTCGGCGCCGATCAGCAGCTCCGCCTCCTCCTTCGGCAGCAGCCCGGCGCGGCCGAGCTTGCCCAAGGCGAGCCGGGTGGTCGGCGCCAGGATGCCCGGGTGGCGTTTGGCATGGGCGAGCTGCAGCGCCTGGGCGATGAACTCCACCTCGATCATGCCGCCCGGCATGGCCTTGATGTCCCAGGGGCCGTCGCCCGGCAGCTCGCGCAGCATCCGGCCGCGCATGGCCACCGCATCGGTGATGGCGTCTTCGCCGGCATGGCTGACGATGGCGTTCTTCACCGCGCTGGCGATGCGGCGGCGCAGCCCGGGCGGGCCGGCGACGCAGCGCGCCCGGGTCAGCGCCATCCTCTCCCAGGTCCAGGCATCCTCGGCATGGTAGCGCAGGAAGGAGGAGAGCGAGGTGGCGACCGGCCCCTTGTTGCCGGTCGGGCGCAGCCGCATGTCGACCTCGTAGAGCTTGCCCTCGGCGCCCGGCGCGGTGATGGCGGCGACCATCTGCTGCGCCAGCCGGCCGTAATAGGTGCTGACCGGCAGGCTGCGCGGCCCGCCGGCGCTCTCGGCGACCGCCTCGGGATGGTCGTAGATCAGCACGAGGTCGAGGTCGGAGCCCGGCAGCATCTCCTGTCCGCCCAGCTTGCCCAGCGCCACCACGGCGAGCGCGCCGCCCTTGACCTTGCCGAAGCGGCCGACAAACTCGCTGGTCACATGCGGCAGCAGGGCGGCAATGGCGGCATCGGCCAGGTCGCTGCGCGCGGCGCCGGCGGCATCGGCATCGATGACCGCCTCCAGCCCGGCGGCGTCGATCTCGAACTTGCCCTCGGTGACGAGGCGGCGGGCGCCGTCCAGCGCCTCCTCGAAGTGGCGCGCCTCCTTCAGCAGCGCCGGCAGCACCGCGGCGGCGCCGCCCGGCCCGCTGCCGGCCAGCAACCCTTCCAGCGAGGCGGGGTTGAGCGCGAGATGGTTGGCGAGGGCGGGCGCCGCGCCCAGAATGCCGGCGACCCGTTGCAGCAGCGCCGGGTTGCGCTGGAACAGGGAGAACATATGCACGCCGGCCGGCATCTGGGTCAGCACCGCGTCGAAGCGCGCCAGCGCCGCATCGGGTTCGCGCTGGCGGGCGAAGGCGGCCAGCAGCGCCGGCATCAGCAGGGTCAGCAGTTCCCGCGCCCGCTCGCTGCGGGTGGCGCGCGGCCGGCCGTGCAGCCAGCCGCGGATCATGGCGGCGATGCTGGCCGGGCTGGCGAAGCCCATCTCCCCCAGCGCGGCCAGCGTCTCGGGATCGTCGCGCGTGCCGGCGAAGCGCAGCCGCGGCCCGGCCTCCTCGCCGGTCGGCAGGCCAAGCGCCGGCTCGCGCTCGAACATCTGCGCGTAATGCTGCTCCACCCGGTTCAGATGGCCGGTCAGGCGGGCGGCGAATTCCGCCGTGTCGGCGAAGCCCATGAAGCTGGCGATGCGCGCCAGGCCCTCCGGGTCTTCCGGCAGGCGCTGGGTCTGCCGGTCGGCGACCATCTGCAGCCGGTGCTCGACATCGCGCAGGAAGACATAGGCATCGGCCAGGTCGGCTGCCGCCCGGCGGTCGATGCGGCCGGCGCCGGCCAGGGCGGCCAGCGCCCCCAGGGTGGTCGGGTCGCGCAGTCCCGGATCGCGCCCGGCCCAGATCAGCTGCAGCACCTGGGTGGTGAACTCGATCTCGCGGATGCCACCGCGGCCGAGCTTCACGTCATGGCCGGCCACCTGCACCTGGGCATGCGCGCCGCGCCCGCCATGCGCCGCATGGATCTGCCGCTTGATGGCGTGGATGTCGGCGATCATCGCGAAATCGAGGTGGCGGCGCCAGACGAAGGGGCGGATCTCGGTCAGGAAGCTGTCGCCCAGCGCGCGGTCGCCGCCGACCGGCCGGGCCTTGATCATCGCCGCCCGTTCCCAGTTCTGCCCCATCGATTCGTAATAGGAGATGGCGGTGGGGATGCCGACCGCCAGCGGCGTCGCCGCCGGGTCTGGCCGCAGCCGCAGGTCGGTGCGGAAGACATAGCCGCCGGCGGTGCGCTCCTCCATGAGCTTGACCAGGTCGCGGGCGATCCGGACATAGATGCTGCCCGCCCGTTCCGCCTCGATGGCGGCGGCCAGCGGGTCGTAGAGCACCATGAGGTCGATATCCGAGGAATAGTTCAGCTCGCCGCCGCCGAGCTTGCCCATCCCCAGCACCACCAGGCCGGAGCCGCGCGCGACGCCCTTCGGGTCGCGGGCGCCGCCGCGCGGCAGCCGCAGCTCGCCGCGCGCCGCCGCCTCGCGCAGCAGATGCGCGCAGGCATAGTCGATGGCCGCCTCGGCCAGCGCCGAGAGCGCGCCGGTGACGCGGTCCAGCGGCCACTGGCCGGAGAGATCGGCCGCCGCGATCAGCAGCGCCGCCTGCCGCTTGGCCTGGCGCAGCAGGCCGGCGACCGCGGGACGCGCCGCATCCGGATCGGCGCGGCCCAGCGGGTCGAGGGCAAGCGCGAAGGCCTCGTCCGGCCCGCGCTCGGCAAAGCGCAGCAGGGTGGCGCTCTCGCGCTCGGCGAGCTCCGCCAGATAGGGGCTGTGGCCGCCCAGCGCACCGAGCAGCGCGCCGCCGGCGGGGCTCTCGGCGAAGCTGCGTTCGGCGGCGCCCCGCTGGCCGAAGGCCTCGATCAGCCGGCTGGCGGCGTCGCGGTCGAAGGGGGTGGGCAGGGCGGCGGGCAGGGTGCTGGCGGACATGATGGAGAAGCCAATCCATGCCGGGGGTAGGCGGTCAAGCCCTGCGTTTCTGCGGCTGGCTCGGCCGGCTGCTGATCGGCCTGGCGCTCATCGCCGGGCTGGGCGCCGGTGCCCTCGCCTGGCGGCTGTCGCAGGGGCCGCTGCACCTGCCGGTGCTCGCCCGCATGGTCGAAAGGCTGAATGTCGAGCCGGGCCTGACCGTCGGTGACGTCGCCATCGCCTGGGCGGGTTTCCGCCAGGGCACCGGCTCGCCGCTGGAGCTGCGGCTGTCGGATGTTCAGCTGCGCGACGCCGCCGGCTCGCTGCGCCAGGTACTGCCGGATGCCCGGGTCAGCCTGGCGCCGGGGCGGCTGCTGCGCGGCCAGGTCACCCTGCTGCGCATCGCGGTAGAGCGGCCGAGCATCCTGCTGGAACGCGACGCCCAGGGCGGCATCAGCCTGGCGATGGGTCGCATCACCGCGCCGGCCCTGCCGGGCGATGTGGCGGGGCCGCCGATCGAGGATCCGGCCGCCGACCAGTCCGGCGGCGGCGACGTGCTGTCCGACCTGATCGGCAACCGGGATCCGGCCAGCCCCTTCGCCGCGCTGCGCGAGGTCGAGATCACCGAGGCGCAGCTCACCGTGCTCGACCGCCAGCTGGACATCACCTGGCGGCTGCAGCGCGTGGCGCTGCGGCTGCGTCGCCTGCCGGGCGGCAACGGCCTCTCCGGCCAGGGCAGCGCCGAACTGGTGCTGCCGGGCCCGGGCAATGTGCTGCCGGTGCATCTCGCGGGCAGCGCCCAGGGCGAGGGGCCGGTCTTCGAGGGCAGCCTGTCGCTGCCCAACCTCGAGCCGGCGCGGATCGCCGCGCTGCTGCCGGCGCTGGCGCCGCTGCGCCTGGTCGATGGCCGCGCGACGCTGGATCTCGCCGGCCGCTTCGACGGCCGCAACCCGCAGGCGGCGCCCGAAGTGTCGCTGCGGCTGGCGGCCGGGCCGGGAGGGGTGACGCTGAACGGCCAGCGCACCGGCTTCGCCGCCCTGCTGCTGCAGGCGGAAGGCACGCCGACGGCGCTGACGCTGCAGCGGCTGCGGCTGGAGCTGCCGCCGATCGCCCGGGAAACCGGCAGCCAGACCAGCCCGCCGGTGCTGGAGGCGCATGGCCAGGCGGCGCTGCGCGACCATCGCTGGCGTGCCGGGCTGCAATTCACCCTCGACCAGCTGCAGGCGGCCGATCTCGGCGCCTACTGGCCGCAGGGCGTCGTCGCCAATGCCCGCCACTGGATCGTCGAGAACCTGACCGGCGGCACGCTGCGCGACGGCCGCTTCTCGCTGCAGGCGGAGGCGGGCGCCGATCTCGCCGGCTTCGCCGTGACCCAGCTGGACGGGACGCTGCGCGCCGAGGGGGCCACGGTGCACTGGTTGCGGCCGATGGCGCCGCTCGAGGGCATCAACGCGACCGCGCGGTTCAGCCTGCCCGAGATCAGCATCCAGGTGGAGCAGGCCCGGCAGTCCGGCACCGCCCTGACCAGCCCCGGCGCCACCATCCGCTTCCATGCCCTCGACACCGCCCAGGAACAGGCCGAGATCGAGGCGCGGCTGCGCGGCCCGGTGCCCGACCTGGTGGCGCTGATCCGCCATCCGCGACTGAAGCTGTTCGAGCGCCGCCCGCTGGACCTGAAGGAGCCCGGCGGCCAGCTGGAAGGCACGCTGCACCTGGCCTTTCCGCTGCTGGAGGACATCCCTTCCGAGGTGCTGAAGGTGGCGGTGCAGGCGCGCATCACCCAGATGCGGCTGGCCGACGTGGTGATGGGCAAGCGGCTCGAGCGCGGCACGGCGGAGCTCAGCGTCGACAACAGCCGGCTGCGCGCCAGCGGCAATGCGCAGCTTTCGGGCATCCCGACGCGGCTGGAGGTGGAGATGGATTTCCGCCCCGGCGCGGCCAACCAGGTGGTCGAACGGATCCGCGCCGAGGCCCGCCCGGATGCCGCCCGCATCGCCGAGTTCGGCCTCGACCTCGAAGGCTTCGTGGCCGGGCCGGTGGGCGTGCAGGCGGTGATGGAGAAGCGCCGCAACGGCGAGACGCGGGTCGGGCTGACCGGCGATCTGGGCGCCAGCCGCATGAGTGTCTCGCCCTTCGCCTGGAGCAAGCCGCCCGGCGTGCCGGCCAGCGCCCAGGCCGAGCTGCGGGTCGCCGGCGAGGCGCTGCGCGCGGTGGAAAGCTTCCAGGTCGAGGCGCCGGGGCTCTTCGCCCGCGGGCAGGTGGCCTTTGCCGGCGCCAGCCGGGTGGAGCGGATCGATCTGTCGGAGCTGCGGTTGCAGCAGAGCCGGCTGACCGCCGAGGCGCGGCCGCCGGCCACCGCCGGCGGGCCCTGGCGGTTCCGCGCCTCCGGCCCGGTGATGGATCTCGGCCCCAGCCTGGCCGAGCCCGAGCGCCCCGGCGCCGCCGCGGCCGAAGGCCCGCCAATCAGCGTCGAAGGCCATTTCGACCGGGTATTGCTGGGCGAGGGCCGCGCGCTGACCGCGGTGCAGGGACGGGCGGCGGCCGATGCGCGCGGCGTCTGGCGCGAGGCGCGGGTCACCGGCCAGGCCGGTGGCGCCAATGGCGGCTTCGACATCACCGTCACCCCGGTCGGCAATGCGCGGGATCTGCGGCTGAACGCCTCGAATGCCGGCGCCCTGCTGCGCGCCTTCGATGTGCTGCAGACGCTGGAAGGGGGCCGCCTGGCGGTCACCGGGCGCTGGGCCAGCAACCTTCCCGGCGCCGTGCTGACCGGCAATGCCGAGATGTCCGATTTCGCGGTGCAGGAGGCGCAGGGCGCCGGCAAGCTGCTGCAGGCGCTGACCGTCTATGGCGTCTTCGACGCGGTGCGCGGCACCGGCCTCAGCTTCTCCCGCATGGTGGCACCGTTCTCGCTGACGCCGGAGGCCCTGCTGGTGCGCGATGCCCGGGCCTTCTCGCCGTCGCTCGGGGTCACCGCCAAGGGCAGCATCGCCCGCCATGCCGGGCCGATCGACCTCGAGGGCACCATCGTGCCGGCCTATATGCTGAATTCGCTGCTGGGCCAGATCCCGCTGCTGGGGCGGCTGTTCAGCCCGGAGCAGGGTGGCGGCCTCTTCGCCGCGACCTGGCGGATGCGCGGACCGGCGGCGGATCCCGCGGTCAGCGTCAATCCGCTGGCGGCGCTGACGCCCGGCTTCCTGCGCGGCATCTTCGGCGGCAACCAGGGCAGCGTGCCGCCGGGACCGGCCCAGTAGCGACGCCGACACCGCCTCAGAAGGCGGCGCAGGCCTGGCGCACCGTCAGCAGCACGGCCTCCTGGCGGTGGCGCTGCCGCCAGGCCTGGGCGAGCGGCGCCACGCGCTCGGCCAGGGCGGCGGCATCCGTGCCGGGCAGCAGCAGCATCAGGTGCTTGCTGGCTTCGCGGACCACCTGGCCATCGGCGCTGCGCCATTGGCCGACGCTGTCCTCGACGGTCAGCCCCTGCGGGAAAGCCGGGGTGACCACCTCGGCCAGGAAATCGTCCCAGTCGGCGGCCGGCACCAGGCCGCCGCCGGGCAGGCCGCGCCCGAAGAACAGCTCGGCCACGCTGGCCGGCGCCAGCCCGGGCGGGCAGGGGCTGCAGGCCACCAGCAGCGGCAGGAGCGCCAGGGCGCCGAGCCGCAGGCCCGGACCCCCTTCCTGACATCGCACTGTCGGGCGGCCGCGCCGCGCCCTTCCGCGCCGCAGCGGCAGCCCGAACGCCATCAGGGGCGGATCAGCACATGGCGCTTGCGGCCGGCCGAGAGCTTGGCGGCACCGTCGCGCAGATCCGCCGCCGTCACTTCCTGGGCCTCGTCGCTGACCGCGGCGTCGTTCAGCTTCAGCCCGTTCTGCCGGATCAGCCGCCGCGCCTCGCCCTTGCTGGCGGCGAAGCCGGCCTGCACGGCCAGGTCGATCACCGCTGCCGGCAGGCTGGCGGTGATGCTGGGCAGGCTGTCCGCCGCCTGGCCTTCCTCGAAGGCGCGGCGGGCAGTCTCGGCAGCGAGCTCGGCGGCCGCGCGGCCGTGCAGCAGGGCGGTGGCCTCGGTGGCCAGCACCTTCTTGGCCTCGTTCACCTCCGAGCCGGCCAGCGCGCCCAGGCGCCGGACCTCGTCCATCGGCAGCTCGGTGAACAGCGCCAGGAAGCGGCCGACATCGGCATCCTCGGTGTTGCGCCAGAACTGCCAGTAGTCATAGGCCGCCAGCCGGTCGGGATTCAGCCAGACCGCGCCGCCGGCGGTCTTGCCCATCTTGGTGCCCGAGGCGGTGGTCAGCAGCGGGGTGGTCAGGCCGAAGACCTCGGCGCCGTCGCAGCGCCGGTTCAGCTCGACCCCCATGATGATGTTGCCCCACTGGTCGGAGCCGCCCATCTGCAGCCCGACGCCGTGCCGGCGCTGCAGCTCCAGGAAGTCGTAGGACTGCAGCAGCATGTAGTTGAATTCGAGGAAGGAGAGCGGCTGCTCCCGGTCCAGGCGCAGCTTGACGCTGTCCATGGTCAGCATGCGGTTGACGCTGAAATGCCGGCCGATGTCGCGCAGGAAGGGGATGTAGAGCAGCTTGTCGAGCCACTCGGCATTGTCGAGCATCATCGCGCCGCGGCCCGGCGCGAAGTCGAGGAAGGCGTCGAAGGTGCGGCGGATGCCGGCCTTGTTGACCTCGATCTGCGCGTCGTTCAGCAGTGGCCGGGCATCGTCGCGGAAGGAGGGGTCGCCGATCTTGGTGGTGCCGCCGCCGAGCAGGGCCACCGGGCGATGGCCGGTCTTCTGCAGCAGCCGCAGCAGCATGATCGACAGCAGATGGCCGACATGCAGGCTGTCCGCCGTGCAGTCGAAGCCGACATAGGCGGGAAGCGGGCCCTGCTTCATCCGGGCGGCCATCGCCGCCTCGTCCGTCACCTGGTGGATATAGCCACGCTCGCGCGCGACATGCAGAAACTCGTCGGTCATCGCCAATGCCCAGTTGTGGCCCTGGGGGGACTTCCCCCGGGACTGCGGCCCTAGCACAGTAGGAGGATGCTGCGAACCATCGGGCTGATGAGTGGCACCTCGCTGGATGGCGTGGATGCCGCATGGGTTGAGACGGACGGGGAGAGGATCGGGCGGATCGGGCCGAGCCTGACCATGCCCTATGACCCGGCGCTGCGCCGCGACCTGCGCAAGCTGCTGGACCTGGCCGAGGCCATGCTGCCCGACGATCCCTTCCTGCAGGATTGCGAGCGCAGGGTCACCGAGCGCCATGCCGAGGCGGTGCTGAAGCTGGGGCTGGAGGCCGATCTGCTGGGCTTCCACGGGCAGACCATCCTGCACCGGCCGGTGGCGGGGAAGCCGGGCGAGGGCCGCACCTGGCAGATCGGCGATGCGGCGCTGCTGGCGCGGCTGACCGGCATCGCGGTCGCGCATGATTTCCGCAGCGCCGATGTCGCCGCCGGCGGGCAGGGCGCGCCGCTGGTGCCGGTGGTGCATGCGGTGCTCGCCGCCGCGCTGCCCAAGCCGCTGGCAATCCTGAACCTCGGCGGTGTCGGCAATGTCACCTGGATCGGCCGTGACGGCCGGCTGATCGCCTTCGACACCGGCCCGGCCAATGGGCCGCTCGACGACTGGGCGCGGCGGGCGACCGGCGCCGATTACGACAAGGATGGGCGGCTGGCGCTGGCCGGCCAGCCGGATGGCGCGATGCTCGGCCATTTGCTGGCGCATCCCTATCTGCAGGCGCCGCCGCCGAAATCGCTCGACCGGCTGGATTTCGACCGGGCGCTGCGCGATGCCGGGGCGTCCGGCCTGTCGCCGGCGGATGGGGCGGCGACGCTGGTGGCCTTCTGCGCCTGCGCCGTCGCCGCCGCCGGGCGGCATTTCCCCGAGCCGCCCCTGCAATGGCTGGTCGCCGGGGGCGGGCGCCGCAACCCGGCGCTGATGCGGGCGCTGGCCGGTGCCCTGCCGGAGCCGGTGCGTCCCGTCGAGGTCGCCGGCTGGGATGGCGATGCGCTGGAGGCCCAGGCCTTCGGCGTGCTCGCCGCCCGCGTCGCCCATGGCCTGCCCTTGACCTTCCCCGGCACCACCGGCGCGCCGCGGCCGCTGACCGGCGGCCGGCTGGTCACGCTCAGCCCGGCCTGAATGAGCCCAGCTTGAATGAACCGGGCCTGAACGCGAAAGGGGCCGGGAGGCGATCGCCCCTCGGCCCCTTTTCGGCAGGCTTGCCAGCGAAGGGTCAGTCCGCCGCCATCGCCATCCGCGCACGGTTCAGCATGGTGTGCACATGGTCCTCGGCCGCCGCGGCGACCCGCTCGGTCTGCTCGGCCGTGAAGACATGGCCGGCGCCTTCCTGAACGCGATAGTCGATCTTGATGCCGCGCTGGGTGTTCAGCTTGTCGACCAGCTTGCGCACCGAGGCCTCGGGCACCAGCTCGTCCTCGGCGCCGTGCAGGATCAGCCCCGAGCAGGGGCAGGGCGCCAGGAAGCCGAAATCGTAATGGCTGGCGGGCGCCGCGATGCTGACGAAGCCGCCGATTTCCGGCCGGCGCATCAGCAGCTGCATGCCGACATAGGAACCGAAGGAATAGCCGGCCACCCAGAGCATCGAGGCGTTCGGATTGACCGCCTGCAGGAAGTCGAGCGCGGCGGCCGCGTCCGAGATCTCGCCGATGCCGCCGTCGTAGCGTCCCTGGCTGCGCCCGACCCCGCGGAAATTGAAGCGCAGGGTGGAAAAGCCCATGTTTTCGAAGCGCTTGTACAGCGCGTGGACCACCCGGTTGTTCATCGTCCCGCCATGCAGCGGGTGCGGATGCAGGACCAGCGCCACGGGGGCATTGGGCTGCTTCGCGTGATGGTAACGACCCTCAAGCCGGCCATCCGGCCCGGCAAACATCACTTCAGGCATCGTCCCCTTGCATCCAGTGCGGTGGGCGCGGCAGCGCCCGGTTGGGAAACCATGAGGCCCAGTCGACCGCGTCGGCGGCATCCGGGCCGGCCAGGGCATGACCCTCGGGGCATGACCCCGGCGGGAAGAAAAGGGGCGGGCAGGGGAAGGGGCTGGTCCTGGCCGAATGGTTGACGCCATCGGTCGGGATCAATAGCCTCGTCCCTCGCGACACCATGTCGCGGCAGTCCGGCTCCCATCATGCCTTTGACGTCCCGGGGCAGGCCTCCGCTCCCCGCGACAGGGTCAATATAGGCAAGCGCGCGCCGCTTTCATAACGGATTATGGCATGCCCCCCCTGTTGGCGTGGTTACGCCCTCTTGAGCGCAGGTATCGCACTGCGCTTGCACTTCCCGAAATCTGAGCCATGCGCCTTTCTACACGGGGGCGATACGCCGTCATGGCCCTGGTCGAGTTGGCCGCGCGCATGCGAGACCGTCAAAATACCGATGACTGCCATGCGCCCTGTGCGCCGAAGGGAGACCGTCCGGTCAGCCTGACGGAGATCGCGCAGGCCCAGATTCTCTCCGTGGCCTATCTGGAGCAACTTTTTGCAAGGCTGCGCCGGGCCGGGCTTGTCGATTCGGTCCGTGGACCGGGCGGGGGCTATCGTCTGGCCCGGCCGGCCGAGGCCATCGCCATCGGCGAGATCATCGAGGCGGTGGACGAGCCGATCACCGCGACCCGCTGCTCGGAGGGAACGCCGGGCTGCCTCTCCGGCAACCGCTGCCTGACCCATGACCTCTGGCATGAGCTGGGCGAGCAGATCAGGCTCTTTCTGCTGAACACTTCGTTGGCCGATGTGGTCGAGGGCCGGGTCTGCGGCCGCGCCCTGCCGCCGGCCGCCTATCGCGACCCCGAAGACCCCGCATGACGCTCTACCTGGATGCCAATGCCACCGAGCCGCTCCGCCCCGCCGCGCGGCAGGCGGTGCTGGAGGCGCTCGACCTGCTCGGCAATCCCTCCTCGATCCATGCCGAGGGCCGCGCGGCCCGGGCGCTCCTGGAAGGGGCCCGCGGCCGGATCGCGGCCCGCTTCGGCGGCCGGGCCCGCGACCTGGTCTTCACCGCCGGCGCGACCGAGGCCAATGCCCTGGCCCTGCTCGGCCTCGGTGCCGGGCGCCGGCTGCTGGCCGGGGCCACCGAGCACCCCGCCATCCTGCGCGCCGTGCCCGGCGTCGAGATCCTGCCGGTGCTGCCCGACGGCCAGCTCGACCTGGCCGCGCTGGCCGCGGCGCTGGCCGGGGGGCCGCCGGCCCTGGTCGCGGTGATGGCCGCCAACAACGAGACCGGCGTGCTGCATCCGCTCGCCGAGATCGCGGCGCTGTGCCGGCAGCACGGCGCGCTGCTGCATGTCGATGCGGTGCAGCTGGCCGGGCGGCTGCCGCTCTCGCTGGGCGCGGTGGGGGCCGACTCTTTGGCGCTCTCGGCGCACAAGCTGGGCGGGCCGAAGGGCGTAGGGGCGCTGCTGCTGCGCCCCGGGCTGGAGGTCGCGGCGCAGTTTCCGGGCGGAGGTCAGGAACGCGGCCGGCGGGGCGGCACCGAGGCCCTGCCGGCGATCGCCGGCTTCGCCGCCGCGGTGGAGGCGCTCGACCCCGGCGAGGCCGACCGCCTGGCCGCGCTGCGCGACGCCATCGAGCAGGGCGCTGGCCTGCCGGTCGCCGGCGCTGGCGCCCCGCGCCTGCCGAACACCAGCTGCCTGGTCCTGCCCGGCATCGCCGCCGAGACCCAGGTGATCGCCCTCGATCTCGCCGGCATCCGGGTGTCCTCGGGGGCGGCCTGCTCCTCCGGCAAGGTCGGGCCCAGCGGCGTGCTGCTGGCCATGGGCCTGGGCGCGGAGGCGGGCTGCGCCATCCGGGTCTCCCTGCCCTGGAACGCGCCGGCCGATGCCGCCGACCGCTTTCTCGCCGCCCACGCCGCCATGCGCGCGCGCCTGACCGAACGCCGCGCCGTCTGACGGGGTGCGTATCGCAGGGCGATGACCGGCGTCCCGCCGATACCGGCGATCGCCCGAATCTGCTGTTGCCAGCAGGAAGGATGCGAAGCCCGGGGGCGGGGCTGGTGGCCGCGGGGGGGCGTGCTAGCGTCGTCGCCACGAGTCCGGGTCCACCGGACCGCACGGCGCTTCACTCCTGCGAGGATGCTTCCCCGATGCCCGACCCCACCCTGATGGCGCAGCTGCGCCAGGCCGTGGACGCCAATTTCGACGCCGAGATCGGCTTCCTGCAGGAGCTGGTGCGCTTCCCCAGCCTGCGCGGCCAGGAAGCGCCGCTGCAGGACTGGATGGCGCGGCAGATGGCGCAACGCGGCTATGCCGTGGACCGCTTCACCATGGCCGAGACCCCGCTGGCCGCCCATGCCAAGGCCAGCCCAATGGTCGATGTCGACCCCGCCGGCTCGGTCCAGGTGGTCGCCACCCGCCGCGCCCGGAACCCCACCGGCCGCAGCCTGATCCTGCAGGGCCATATCGACGTGGTGCCAGAAGGCCCGCACGAGATGTGGACCTACCCGCCCTACTCGGCGACCCTCCGCGACGGCTGGATGTATGGCCGCGGCGCGCATGACATGAAGTCGGGCGTCGCCTGCATGGTCTGGGCGCTGGAGGCGCTGCGCAGCGCCGGCCTGGAGCCCGCCGCCGATGTCCATGTCCAGACGGTCACCGAGGAGGAGAGCACCGGCAATGGCGCGCTCGCGACCCTGGCGCGCGGCTACCGCGCCGAGGCCTGCCTGATCCCGGAGCCGACCGGCCATACCCTGACCCGGGCCCATACCGGCGCCGTCTGGTTCCGCATCCGGGTGCGCGGCGTGCCGGTGCATGTCATGCATGCCCAGACCGGCAGCAACGCCATCCTCTCCGCCCTGCACCTGATCCAGGCGCTGCAGGCGCATACCCGAGCGCTGAACGTCAAGGCGAAGGAGCACCCGGTCTTCGGAATCGTCCCCGATCCCATCAAGTTCAACCCCGGCATCATTCGCGGCGGCGACTGGGCCAGCTCGACCCCGGCCTGGTGCGAGGTGGATTGCCGCATCGGCCTGCTGCCCGGCACCGAGGTCTCGGACGCCATGGCGGGGGTGGAGCGCTGCATCGCCGAGGCGCGGGCCGGCGACACCTTCCTGGCCAACAACCCGCCCGAGGTCATCTGGCACGGCTTCCAGGCCGATGGCTTCGTCCTGCCCGAGGGCAGCGAGGCGGAGAAGGTGCTGGGCACCGTCCACCACCAGGTCTTCGGCGAGACGATGGGCGAGCGCCGCAGCACCGCGGTGAACGATACCCGCTTCTACGGCCTGTATTACGACATGCCGGCGCTCTGCTACGGCCCGTCGGGCGAGGGGGCGCATGCCTTCGACGAGCGCACCAGCCTGGAGAGCATCCGCCAGACCACTTTGGCGATCGCCGCCTTCATCGCCGACTGGTGCGGCGTGCGCGAGATCGGCCAGGCCTGACGGTCCCAGTCAGGGGGGCACTGGGCCGGGTGACTGCCCGGTGCTCCCTGCCTTGCAGACCCGAGGCTTCCGCACTTCCACCCCGACGGCCCCCGGCCCATATTCACGCCATGGCCGCCGTGAACCGCCCTGTCTATCTGGATAACCACGCCACCACGCCGTTGGATCCGCGCGTGCTGGCGGCCATGCGGCCCTGGTGGGAAGAGAACTTCGCCAATCCGCACAGCGTCGAGCATGCGCTAGGCCGCGCCGCCGAGGAGGCCGTCGAGGCCGCCCGCCGCCAGGTCGCGGCCCTGATCGGCGCCGATCCGCGCGAGATCGTCTTCACCTCCGGCGCGACGGAGGCGAACAACCTGGCGATCAAGGGCGCTGCCCGCTTCGCCCGCGACCAGGGCGACCCGCGCCGCCGGCTGATCGCCCCGGTCACCGAGCATAAATGCGTGCTCGAAAGCCTGCGCGACCTGGAGGCCGAGGGCTTCGAGCCCATGCTGCTGCCGGTCGGCCCCGACGGGCTGCTGGCGCCGGAGACGCTGCGCGCGGCGCTCGAGGTGCCGACCCTGCTGGTCTCGGTGATGGCGGTGAACAACGAGATCGGCGTCGCCCAGGACCTGGCCGGGCTGGCCGCCATTGCCAAGGAGGCCGGCGCGCTGTTCCATTGCGATGCGGCCCAGGGGGCAGGGCGGGTGCCGCTGGATGTCCAGGCGCTGCCGGTCGACCTTCTCTCCCTCTCTGGCCACAAGATCTATGGCCCCAAGGGCATCGGCGCGCTCTATGTCCGCCGCCGTCCGCGCGTGCGGCTCGCGCCGCTCTTCTCGGGGGGCGGGCAGGAGCGGGGGCTGCGCTCGGGCACGCTGCCGGCGCCGCTGCTGGTCGGCTTCGGCGAGGCCGCCCGCCTGGCCGCCGCCGAGGCCGCGGCCGACGAGGCGCGCATCGCTGTCCTGCGCGACCGGCTGCTGGACCGGCTGCGGGTCGGGATCCCGGGGCTGCAGGTCAATGCCGCCGCCGCGCCGCGGGTCGCCGGCAACCTGAACCTGACCTTCCCGGGCGGCGTCTCGGCCCAGGCCATGCTGGCGGCCATGCCCGAGCTTTGCGTCTCCACCGGCTCGGCCTGTTCCTCCGCCGAGATCGAGCCTTCCTATGTGCTGCGGGCCATCGGGCTGGACGCGGCCGCGGCGGGCGCGACCTTGCGGATCGGCATCGGGCGCTTTACTTCGCGGGACGATGTGGATAACGCGGCCTCCCTGCTGGCGCGCGCATGGACCCACGCGCTTTCCCTAACCCGAGATGCGGCGGAGTAGACGAACGGCGATGCCGAAGATGACCTTCATCGAGCGCGACGGATCGCGCCGCGAAGTCGAGGCCCCGCTTGGCCTTTCCGTGCTCGAGATCGCGCACAAGCACGATGTCGACATCGAGGGCGCCTGCGAGGGCAGCCTCGCCTGCTCGACCTGCCATGTCATCGTCGACGCCGACTGGTTCGAGAAGCTGAAGGGCCCAACCGAGGACGAGGAGGACATGCTCGACCTCGCCTTCGACCTGCAGGAGACCTCGCGCCTCGGCTGCCAGCTGATCATGACCGAGGAGCTGGACGGGCTGGTCGTCAAGCTGCCCGCCGGCACGCGCAACGCCGGCTGAGCGGGAGACGGCCATGTTCGCCCCGCCCTACGGTGCCCCCGATGGCCTGCTGCACCGTCTGCGCGGGGCCGCCGCCGGGCGCTGGGATGCCTATTGCTGGCATCCCTTCGTGCAGCAGCTGGCCGAGGGCAGCCTGCCGCTGCCCGCCTTCCGCCGCTACCTGACGCAGGACTGGCTGTTCCTGATCCAGTTCGCCCGCGCCAAGGCGCTGGCGGCCTTCAAGGCCGAGAGCCTGGAAGCGCTGCGCGGCAAGGCCAGCTCGCTGAATGCCCTGCTGGCCGAGATGCAGATGCATCTGGGCTATTGCGCCGAATGGGGCCTGGCCGAGGCCGATGTGCTGGCCGAGCTCGAGGCGCCGCAGACCGTCGCCTATACCCGCTGGGTGCTGGATCGCGGCATGGCCGGCGACATCCTCGACCTCGAGGTGGCGCTCGCCCCCTGCACCATCGGCTATGGCGAGATCGCGCTGCGCATCGCCGCCCATCCGAGGCGCCGGCGCCAGGGCAATCCCTATGAGACCTGGATCGAGACCTATGCCTCGCCGGGCTACCAGGCGCTGGCGCGCGGCGCGGCCGAGCGGCTCGACCGGCTGGGCGAGACGCATGGCGGCACCGCCCGCTTCGCCTCGCTCTCGGCGACCTTTTCGGAAGCCGCCCGGCTGGAGGCGGATTTCTGGCAGATGGGGCTGGACGCCGCGTCATGAGGGTTCTGGTGGCCATGTCCGGCGGGGTCGATTCCTCGGTCGTCGCCGGCCTGTTGAAGGAGCAGGGGCACGAGGTCATCGGCGCCACGCTGCAGCTCTATGACCATGGCGCCGCGATCGAGAAGAAGGGCGCCTGCTGCGCCGGCCAGGACATCCACGACGCGCGCGATGTCGCCGACCGCCTGGGCATCCCGCATTACGTGCTGGACCGCGAGCGCCGCTTCCGCGACGCGGTGATCGAGGATTTCGCCGAGGCCTATGCCCGCGGCGAGACGCCGATCCCCTGCGTCCGCTGCAACCAGACCGTCAAGTTCCAGGATCTGGTGCTGCTGGCCCGCGACCTGGGCTGCGACGCCATGGCCACCGGCCATTACGTCCGCCGCGTCGAGGGGTCAGAGGGGCCGGAGCTGCACCGGGCCGCCGATTCGGCGCGCGACCAGTCCTACTTCCTGTTCGCCACGACGCGCGAGCAGCTGGCCTTCAGCCATTTCCCGCTCGGCGGCTATGCCTCCAAGGCGGAAGTGCGGGCGGAAGCCGTGCGGCTCGGCCTGGCGGTGGCGGAGAAGCCCGACAGCCAGGATATCTGCTTCGTGCCGCAGGGCAGCTATGCCGAGCTCGTCTCCAAGCTGCGCCCCGAGGCGAGCGAGCCCGGCACCATCGAGCATGCCGATGGCCGCGTGCTGGGCACGCATCGCGGCATCGCGCGCTACACGGTCGGGCAGGGGCGGGGTCTCGGCCAGGCCTCGCGCGATGGCGAGGAAGCCCTCTATGTCACCGCGCTGGATGCCGCGCGCCGGCGCGTGGTGGTGGCGCCGCGCGGCGCCCTGGCCTCGCCCGAGGTGCGGGTGGGCGAGGTCAACTGGCTGATCGCCCCGCCGGCGGCGCCGATGCCTTGCCAGGTGAAGCTGCGCGCGCGCGAAGTGCCGCAGCCGGCCATGGCCTTCTGGGATGCGGCCACCGCGGTCCTGCGCGTGCAGCTGGAGCAGCCGGCGATTGCGGCGCCGGGCCAGGGCTGCGTGCTGTATGACGGCGATCGCGTCCTCGGCGGCGGTTTCATCCGGCGTGCCGCGCAGACGGTTGACAGCGCAGGCCGGGCCGCCTAAACGGCGCCACCCGGTTGGCAAGCCCGATCGGAAACTTCTGGCGGTGTAGCTCAGCTGGTTAGAGCACGGCACTCATAATGCCGGGGTCGGCGGTTCAAGTCCGCCCGCCGCTACCAGATCGAAGGCTGCGGTTCCCTGACGGGACCGCAGCCTTTGTCGTTTCAGGCCATGCTGTTGCCGGGCCCAGGCTCAGCGGCGGCGGTAGCGAAGCACGCTGGCGCCGGCTGCGAGATGCGGCAGCGGCAGGCCATGCCGGTGCCGGTAAGCCTCGGCATAGGCGGCGCGTTCCAGCGCCTCGCATTCATCGAGATAGCGCAGCAGGCTGCGCAGCGCCCGCTCCGAGCTGGCATGCTTGCGGCGGAAGCGGCGCCACAGCGTCAGGGCATTGACCGCCCAGGCATCATAGGCGTGTTCCTGGAGGCGATGGCGGATCGCCGGCGGCAGGGCGTCGAAGGCCGCCCAATCATCGCCCGACAGGCGGGTCCAGATCCGGGGGCGTTCGGTGACATCATTCGTCGGAAAGGAGAGCATGATAGGTATATTATAACATTGCATTTGAGGCGTCAGCAGAGTGGGAATGATCATCACGATTCCGTGATTTCGGTCTTGAGGAACCAGAAAGTTGAATGCTAGGAATCGCGCATTGAGAGGCCCCGGGGGGGGGCGGGGCGGTGCAAGAGGGCGAAAGCCATGTGGTTGCAGCGCTTCTTTGGCAGCCGGCCGTCGGCCGGCGCTGGCCTTCCGATAGGCTCCGCGGCGTCGCGGCACGGCGAGCGGATCCCGGCTCCCGGCTTTGCCGAGGAACTTCGCACCTTCGAGCCGGGGCGGCTCGATCCGATGCGGCCCGCCGCCGGCCTGTCCTCCCGCAGCCTGTCACGCGGCCCTGCCGCCGAGCCGCGTTCGCGCACGGCGGCGCCGGTGCCGTTCCCCTCCACCGGACCGCAGGGCCATCGCGGCCGCATGCGCAGCCGCCTGCTGGAGCGCGGCCCCGGCGGCCTGGCGGATTACGAGGTGCTGGAGATGCTGCTCTTCCTCGCCTTCAAGCAGGGTGACACCAAGCCCTTGGCCAAGTCGCTGATCAACCGCTACGGCAGCTTCGCCCGGGTGATGACGGCGCCGCAGCAGGAGCTGCTCGAGACCCCGGGGCTCGGCGAGCACAGCGTCACCGCGATCAAGCTGGTGCAGGATGCGGCGATCCGCCTCAGCCGCGCCGAGCTGGCTGAGCAGCCGGTGCTGAACAACTGGGACCGGCTGATGGCCTATCTGACCGCCGCCCTGTCGCGCGAGACGGTGGAGCAGTTCCGCGTGCTGTTCCTCGACAGCCGCAACCGGCTGCTGGCCGACGAGGCCCAGGCGCGTGGCACCGTCAACCACACGCCGGTCTATCCGCGCGAGGTGATCAAGCGCGCGCTGGAGCTGCATGCCACCGCGCTGATCCTGGTGCACAACCACCCGAGCGGCGACCCGACGCCCAGCCGTGCCGACATCGCCATGACCACCGAGATCCGCAGCGCCGGCGAGCTGCTGGCCGTGGTGGTGCATGACCACATCATCGTCGGCAATGGCCGCCAGCTTTCCTTCCGCCGCGAGGGTCTGCTGTGATCCTGCGCATCGCCGATCGCGCTGCGCTACCCGGCCGTTGCATTCGCGCGGCCATGGGTGTTCTTCCGAGCCAGTCCTTGGGGGAGACATCCGCATGCCCGGCTTCCGCGCCACCCTTGCCTGCCTGGCCCTGGTCCCGGCCCTGGCCTTGCCCGCGACGGGGGCCGCTGTCGCGCAGACGCTGCGCATCGGCCTCTCCGCCGAGACCACCTCGGCCGATCCGCACAACTACGCGCTGACGCCGAACAACACGCTGCGCCAGCATGTCTTCGAGGCGCTGACCGATATCGACGCCGATTTCGAGGTGCAGCCGGCGCTCGCCGTCAGCTGGCAGCGCGAGGACGACACGAGCTGGGTCTTCAGGCTGCGGCCCGGCGTGCGCTTCCACAACGGCCAGGCGCTGACCGCCCGCGATGTCGTCTTCAGCTACTGCCGCATCCTGAACAACGAGGCGGAGGTGGTGCAGTCCTATTCCCGCCTGGTGCGCCGCATGGCCCGGGTCGAGGCGGTCGATGACCAGACGGTGCGGATCGTCACCCGCGAGGCCGAGCCGCTGCTGCTGAACGATCTCAGCAGCCTGCCGCTGCTGCCGCACAGCCTGATCGGCGAGGCGAAGCTCGACTTCGCCGCCGGCGAGAAATGCGGCTATGCCGGCGCCTGGCCGACGGCGGCGCAGTTCAACGACACCAGCGCCGCCATCGGCACCGGCCCCTATCGCCTGCGTGCCTATAGCCGCAGCGCGGCCACCGAGCTGGAGCGCTTCGACGGCTATTGGGGCCCGAAGCCGCATTGGCAGCAGGTGCGGCTGACCCCGGTGACCGCCGCCGGGCCACGCCTGGCCGGGCTGCTGGCCGGCGACCAGGACCTGATCGAAAGCCCGGCCACCGGCGACCTGCCGCGGCTGCGCGGCAATGCTTCTTTCACGGTCTCGGCCCGGCCGACCACGCGGCTGATCTTCCTGCAGCTCGACACCGCCCGCGCGCCCAGCCCCTTCGTCACCGCGCCCGATGGCCGCAACCCGCTGCAGGACGCCCGCGTCCGCCAGGCGCTGTCGCTCGCCATCGACCGCAGGGCGGTGCAGGAGCGGGTGATGGACGGCATCGCGACGCCGGCCGCGCAGTTCCTGCCCGATGGCATGGTCGGCACCATCCCTGACCTGCCGGTGCTGCCCTATGACCCCGCCCGCGCCCGCGCCCTGCTGAAGGAGGCCGGCTATCCGGATGGCTTCAGCCTGACCTTCCACGCCACCAACAACCGCTACATCAACGATGCCCGCCTGGCCCAGGTGCTGGCGCAGTTCTGGCAGCGCATCGGCGTCAAGGTCGAGCTCGACGCCATGCCCAGCTCGGTCTTCTTCGGCCGCCGCGGCAAGCGCGAGTTCAGCGTCGCCATGGGCGGCTGGTCGGCCGATGCGGCGGAGACGCTGATGTTCTTCCGCAGCTGGCTGATGTCGACCGATCGCGCCCGCGGCCTCGGCACCAGCAATTACGGCGGCTGGTCGGAGGCCCGCTTCGACGCCCTGTCGAACCAGGCGATGGCGACCATGGACCAGCCCGCCCGCGCGGCCCTGCTGCGCCAGGCGAGCGCGGTCGCGCTCGAGCAGATGCCGGTGATCCCGGTGCATTTCGAGAATGCCGTCTGGGCCTTCCGCAAGGGGCTGCGCTATGCCGGCCGGGTCGACCAGACCACCAACGCGGCCGAGGTGATGCCGGCCGAATGATGCCGGTGCCGCGCCGCGCTCTGGCCGCCTGCCTGGCTCTGGCCGGCGGCGCAGCGCAGGCGCGTCCGATTCCCCGTCAGCGCAGGCTGACCGTCCAACAGGATCCGTCGATGTCCTTCTCCGAGACCCTGGCCCAGGCGCTGGCCGCGCCGGGCCGCCAGGCCATTCCCTTCACCGACGCGGCCGGCGAGGCCGGCCGGCCGCTGGTGCTGCACACCTACCGCGCGCCGGGCGTCACGCCGGACAGCCCGGTGGTGATCGTCCAGCACGGCATGGGCCGCAATGGCGACGAGTACCGCGACTTCTGGATCGAGGCGGCCGATCGCCACCAGCTGCTGATCGTCGCCCCCACCTTCAGCAACGATGCCTATCCGGGCGCCGAGCTCTACAACAACGGCCATGTGCTGGACGCGGCGGGCGCAGTGCGGCCGCGCGAAGAATGGGGCTATGCAGTGCCGGCGCGGGTCTTCGGCTGGCTGCGCCAGGCCGGCATCACCCGGCGCGAGCAGGCGCATTTCTTTGGCCATTCCGCCGGCGGCCAGTTCGGCCACCGCATGGCCGCGACCCAGGATCTGTCGCCCTTCGCCGCCATCGCCGTCGGCAATCCGGGCTGGTACACCCTGCCGGACCTGGCCAGGGCCTTCCCGGCGGGCATGGGCGGGATCGGCCTGGGCGAGGCGGCGCTGGCCGCGCTGCTGGCCTATCCGCTGCTGATCCTGGCCGGCGAGCAGGACATCGAGACCTCCGGCCCCAGCCTGCCGGCCCAGCCGGAGGCGGTGGCCCAGGGGCCGCACCGCTATGCCCGCGCGCACACCTACCTGGCCGCCGGCCAGGCCGAGGCGGCGCGCCGCGGCATCGCCTGCAATTGGCGCCTGGTGAGCGTGCCGCATATCGGCCACGACGGCGCCGCCATGTCGCGCGTCTGCGCCAGCCTCTGGTTCGAGGACCGGCTGCCGGCCGAGGCGACCCTGGCCGCCTGGGGGAAGGGCAGCGGCGCGCTGTAAACCACGCAGGCGCCTGCTGGCTGGCGATCCGTCGTTCTGTTGATTGACAATTATCACCAAATTTGTTGGTGTATTTTTCAATCAACGTCCGATGGACCTGCCCAGCCATGACCAAGCTCTTCGTCATCCACGAGAACCCGCAATGGCTGCCGCCGCTGGCCGCCGCTTTCGACCAGATCGGGCTGCCCTGGGCCGAGCTGGACCTGTCGCGCGGCGTCTTCGACCTGAGCAGCGCGCCGCCCGAGGGGGTGTTCTACAACCGGATGAGCGCCTCCTCGCATACCCGCGGCCATCGCTATGCCGCGGAGCTGACGGCCGGCGTGCTGGCCTGGCTGACCCGGCATGGCCGCCGCGTGGTCAACGGCCCGGCGGCGCTGGACCTGGAGATCAGCAAGGTCCGGCAATATGCCGCGCTGGAGCGGGCAGGCTTGCGGATTCCACGCACCATCATGGTGCAGGATGACAATGCCGCGCTGATCGAGGCGGCGCGCCGTCATTTCGCGCCGGGCCCGGTCATCCTGAAGCCGAACCGCGGCGGCAAGGGGCTGGGCGTGCGGCTCTTCGCCTCGGTCGAGGCGCTGGAGGCGCATCTGCAGGATGCCCCGGCCGAGGAGGCGCCGGTCGACGGCATCTGGCTGCTGCAGGACTACATCCGCGCGCAGCGCCCGGTGATCACCCGCGCCGAATTCGTCGGCGGCCGCTTCGTCTATGCGGTGGAGGTCGACACCACGGCCGGCTTCGAGCTCTGCCCCGCCGATGTCTGCGCGATCGAAGGCCAGGCGGCGGGCGACGCCTTCTGCCCGGTCGGCACGGCACCGGCGGCAGCAGCCGCGCCGCGCTTCACCGTGCTGAAGGAGGGGATCGAGGCGCCGCTGCGCAACCGGCTGGAAGCCTTCCTGGCGGCCAGCGGCGTCGACGTCGCCGGGATCGAGTTCATCCGCGACGCCGCGGGCCAGCCGCTGGTCTACGACGTGAACACCAACACCAACTACAATGCCGGGGCCGAGGAGGTTGCCGGCATCGCCAATACGCCGCGCTCCGGCCCCGGGGCGCTGGCGGCCTTCCTCGCCGCCGAGCTCGGCCACCGGCAGCAGAAGGCAGCCTGACCGCGACGGACGGCCGGAGACCTGCTCCGGCCGTTCGGCCCCTCAGGCCGGGGCGTCCTGCGCCCCGCCTTCCAGGCACAGCGCCAGGAATTCCTCCGGCGCCATCGGCCGGCCCCAGAGCCAGCCCTGCACCTCGTGGCAGCCGATGCGGCGGGCCTGCTCCAGTTCTTCCTCGGTCTCGACGCCCTCGGCCACCAGGCGCAGGCCCAGCGCATTGGCCATGGCACCGATCGCCTGCAGGAAGGCGGTGCCGGCGGCGTCCCGCGCCGCGTCGCGGATGAAGACGCGGTCGATCTTCAGCTCGTCGATCGGCAGATGGCGCAGCCGCGACAGCGAGGAATAGCCGGTGCCGAAATCGTCGATGGCGACGGCGCAGCCCAGCCGCTGCAGCTCGCGCAGATTCTCGTCGAGCAGCCCAGGGCCGCCGATCAGCGCGCTTTCCGTCAGCTCGATGCCCAGCCGGTCGCCGGGCACGCCCTGCCGCGCCAGCCGGGCGGCGATCATCGCGGTCAGGTTGTGCCGGGCGAGCTGGGCGGGCGGGAAGTTCATCGACACCCGCTGGCCCGGCCGCAGGCGGGCGAGCAGTGGCATCACCTGGTCGAAGACGAATTCCGTCAGCGGCTGGATCAGCCCCGTCTCCTCCGCCAGAGGAACAAAATCATCGGGCGGAATCAGGCAACCATCCTCGCGGCGCCAGCGCACCAGGGCCTCGCCGCCGGTGAGCTGCCGCTGATTGGCGGTGAAGCGCGGCTGCACCTCGATGAACAGCCCGCCATGGTCCAGCGCGCGCCGCAGCCCCTGGGCGGTGGCGAAGCGGCGGGCGGCGGTGTTGCGCATGGCGCTGACGAAGCCGCGGATGCTGCCGGGAGCGCGGCGCTTGGCGTCCAACAGGGCGATCTCGGCGGCTTCCAGCAGGCCGTCGGGGCGCGTGTCGTCGAGTGGCGCCATGGCGATGCCGATGGTCACCGGCGGCAGGCGGAAACCGCTTTCGCCATGGCCTTCCGGCACCGCGCCCTCGACCGAGACGGCGATGCGGCCGGCCAGCACCTGGGCGCGCTCGGTCTCGGCCAGCTCGCGCATCAGCACGGCGAAGCGGTCATTGCCGAAGCGTGCCAACAGGCAGTCATGCGGCAGCACGTCGGCGATGCGGCGGGCGGCAGTGCGCAGCACCCGGTCGCCGGCGGCGAAGCCGATGGTGCCGTTCAGCGCGCTGAAATCCACCAGATCGACCAGCAGCAGGGTGGCGCGCGCGCCCGGCCGCTCCAGCAGCCGGCTGAGCTCCTCCTTCAGCCGGCGCTGGTTCGGCAGGCCGGTCAGCTCGTCATTATAGGCCAGCCGCTCGATGCGCTGCTGTGCCTCATGGATCGCGGTATTGTCGCGCAGCACGCCGATGAAATGGCGGACGCCGTCCAGCTCGACCTCGCTCAGGCTGAAATGCACGCGCAGCATCCGGCCGTCGCGGTGGCGGGCGAAGCTGTCCTGGGCGCTGCTGTCGACCGGGATCGGGCTGATGCGCAGGTAGCGCTGCAGGTAGTTGGCGTGCTCGCTGGCCTCCTGCGGGTTGCCGAGCTGGGCGACATGGCGGCCCTGCAGCTCCTCCGCCGTCCAGCCGAGGATGTCGACCACCTTGCGGTTGGCATAGACGATATGGCCGTGCTCGTCGGCCAGCACGATCCCCTCGGCGATGTTCTCCACCACGGTGCGGAAGCGGTGCTCGCTCTCCGAGACCCGCAGCATGGCATCCTGCAGCTCGGTGATGTCACGGCCGATGCCGTGGATCTCCACCATGCGGCCATGCGCGTCGAAGGCGGCGATATTGACCCAGTGGCGCCAGCCGGGCCGGCCATCCGGCCCCTGGTGCCGCAGGATATGGCTGAGCAGCGGCTCGGCCGGGGTCAGCCGGGCGAAGCGTGTCAGCAGGGCGGGGCGCTCGGCGGCCGGCACCAGGTCGGACAGCTGCTGGCCCAGCAGGTATTGCGGGCCGCGCCCGGCGGCGCGGGCATAGGCGGCGTTGACGAAGGTCAGCGCGGTGTCGGGCCGGCAGCGGTAGATCAGCGCTTCCTGCGCCAGGAAAGCGTCGATCACCAGCTGGCCGCCGGTCTGGTGCGCCATGCGGCGCCTGGCCATCTCGCCGGGGTCGATGCCGTAGCCGACCAGCAGCCGGGTGCCGCCGCGCGGGTCCGGCAGCGGCACCAGCGCCATGTCCCAGTCGCGCGGGCCGTCGGCATGCGGCAGGCAGGCTGTCAGATCGACGACGCAGCCGCCCTCCCAGGCAAAGCGCAACTGTTCCGTCAGCTGCAGCGCGAGATCGGGCTGGAACAGCTCCTCCGGACGGCGGCCGACCAGCTGCTCCGCCGGCCGGCCGGTGGCGGCCGCGAGCGCGGGATTGATCTGCAGGAAGCGAAAGCCGGCCGCGTCCCGGCTGGCCAGGAAAGCGGGCAGGGGGCATCGGGCCAGGAAGTGGTGCAGGTCCCCTGGGGACATGACGGTCGGTCGCTCGCTCAAGGCATGGGGCCGGGCAGGGCGGCGAGCCGAGCCCGGCAAGAAGGGGCAGGACGCGGGAGGGGGCCCGGGCGCCGGCCAGACGAAACGCACCCTGGCCAGCCGGAGCTTGGGCGGTGCCGTTGCGGCAGACCGCAGCGTGTCTCTATTCTGTCAATTCTTCGCCAGGTTTGACAAGCGATTGCAGGGGAAGACCGGTGAAAGTCTTCTGCCGCCACAAAAGAAAAATCTAATAAACCATTAAAAACAGGATCAAGTCAGGATACCGTTCCGCCTTCTCAATAGGCCCGGCACAAGGGGCATTACGGAAAAAAATACACCCTCTGGTTGATTGCGGATCCGGGGCCGATGGATCCGCAATTACCGGTTGCGGGCGCGTGTCAGAGTGGGCGATTCGCGCGCGCCAGCACGGCGTCGAACAGCACCTGGCAGCCCGCGGCGGCCTCCTCCGGCAGGATGCTCTCGGCCTCGTTGTGCGACAGCCCGTCCTTGCAGGGGGTGAAGATCATCGCCGTCGGCACGCTGCGCGCCACATAGACCGCGTCATGCCCGGCGCCGGAGACGATCTCCCGCGCCGCATAGCCCAGCCGGGCGGCACCCTGCCGCACCAGATCGACGCAGCTGGCATCGAAGGGCTGCATCGGGATGCGGAACAATTCCTTCAATTCCAGCGCGCAGCCATTGGCAGCGACCAGCGCGGCCGCCTCGTCGGGGAAGCTGCCGGCCAGGTGCTCGATCACCGCGTCGTCGGGATGGCGGAACTCGATGGAGAAGCGCACCTCGCCGGGGATGACGTTGCGGCTGTTGGGCAGCACATGCAGCTGGCCGACCGTGCCGCGGCCATCCTCGCCGCGCTGCCGCATCAGCGCATCGACCCGCTCGATCACCCGCGCCGCCGCCAGCAGGGCGTCGCGCCGGGCGGAGGGCGGCGTGGTGCCGGCATGGGCGTCCTGGCCGGTGATCACCGCATCGTACCAGACCTGGGCCTGGGCGCCGGTGACGATGCCGATCTGCTTGCCCTCGCGCTCCAGGATCGGGCCCTGCTCGATATGCAGCTCGAAATAGGCATCGGCCGGGAAGGGGCGCGCCGGGTGCTCGCCCTTGTAGCCGATCGCCTCCAGCGCATCGCCGACACTGACGCCGTCGACATCCTGCAGCCCGTAGACCTTCTCCAGCGTGTAGATGCCGGCCCAGGCGCCGCTGCCCATCAGCGAATGGCCGAAGCGGCTGCCTTCCTCATCGGTCCAGTTGACCAGCTCGATCGGCGCCTCGGTCTGGATGTTCAGGTCGTGCAGGGTGCGCATCACCTCGAGCCCGGCGATGACGCCGAGCGCGCCGTCGAACTTGCCGCCCGAGGGCTGGCTGTCCAGGTGGCTGCCCAGCAGCACCGGCTTGCGGGCGGGATCGCGGCCCTCGCGCCGGGCGAACATGTTGCCGATGGCGTCGACCCGGACGGTCAGACCGACCGCAGCGCACCAGGCGGCGAAGCGATCGCGGCCGGCCTTGTCGACCTCGGTCAGGGTCAGCCGCTTCACGCCGCCCTTGGGCGTGGCGCCGATCTCGGCCATGGCCATCAGGCTGTCCCAGAGGCGCTGCGCATCGATCCGCTGATTGGTGCCGGACATCGGAATTCCCTTGCGAGTTCGGTCGAGCATCTTGCCGCCCGGGCGTGGCTCTGCAAGCCTGCCTCGCCTGTTCCCCGGGAGACCTCGTCATGGCCCATGCCCTCGGCACGCCGCGCGCCGCCGCCATCCTGCGCAATTCCGACCTGGATGCCGATGCGGTGCGGCAGGCGCGCATCGACCTCGCCGCCTGCTTCCGCATGGCGGCGCGGCTCGGCCTGCACGAGGGCATCTGCAACCACCTCTCCGCCATGGTGCCGGGGCGCGACGACCTGTTCCTGGTCAACCCCTATGGCTGGGCCTTCGCCGAGGTGACCGCCTCCCGCCTGCTGGTCTGCGACTTCCACGGCAATGTGGTGGCCGGCGAGGGCGAGCCGGAGGCCACTGCCTTCTATATCCACGGCCGGCTGCACATGAAGAACCCGCGCGCCCGCGCCGCCTTCCACACCCACATGCCGAACGCGACCGCGCTGTCCATGCTGGAGGGGCCGCCGCTGGTCTGGGCCGGGCAGACCGCGCTGAAGTTCTACGGCCGCACCGTGGTCGACGAGGATTACAACGGCCTGGCGTTGGACGAGGCCGAGGGCGACCGCATCGCCGCCTCGATGGGCGATGCCGATATCGTCTTCATGAAGAACCATGGCGTCATGGTGGTCGGGCCGACCATCGCCGAGGCCTGGGACGACCTCTACTACCTGGAGCGCGCCTGCGAGGTGCAGCGCCTGGCGCTGGCCACCAACCGGCCGCTGAAGCCGGTGCCGGCCGAGCTGGCGCAGCGCACCTACGACCAGATGCGCGCCGGCGACAGCGAAAGCGCCCGCCTGCACCTGGAGAGCGTCAAGCGCATCCTGGCCCGCGAGGAGCCCGACTATCTCGACTGAGACCGCCGCGGCGGGCCGTCGCATCGGCTTCGCCTGCCTGGCCTTCACGGCGATCGGCTGGGGCATGACCTGGCCGGTGCTGAAGACGGTGATGCAGGAACTGCCGGCGCTGACCGCGCGCGGCCTGGGCGGGGTGATCGCGACGCTGGGCCTGGCGCTGGTGGTGGTGGCGCTGCGCCGGCCGCTGTCGGTGCCGCGCAGCGAATGGCCGGGCCTGCTGGTCGCCGCCCTGCTGAACTATGCCGCCTGGATGGGCTTCTCGACGCTCGGCCTGCGCATCCTCTCGGCCGGGGAGGGCGCGCTGGTCGCCTATACCATGCCGGTCTGGGCGGCGCTGCTGGCCTGGCCGGTGCTGGAGGAGCGGCCGACGCTGGCCCGGCTGGCGGCGCTCGGCATGGGCATGGGCGGGGTCGCGGTACTGATGAGCGGCCAGTCGCTTTCGGCCGGACTGGAGAAACTGCCGGGCGTGCTGCTGGTGCTGGCGGCGGCGTGCTGCTTCGCGCTGGGCGCGGTGCTGAGCAAGCGGCGGCCGCTGGTGCTGCACCCGCTGACCTCGGTGGTCTGGCAGGTGGGTCTCGGCAGCCTGCCGATCCTGGCCGGCGCCGCGCTGCTGGAGCGGCCCGACTGGGGCCAGGTCAGCGCGCTGAGCTGGAGCGGCGTGGTCTATATGGGGGCCGTGCCGCTGTCGCTCTGCTACCTGACCTGGTTCGCGGCGCTGCGGCGGCTGCCGGCCGGCACCGCGGCGATGGGCACGCTGCTGACCCCGATGGTCGGCATGCTGGCCAGCGCCGGCCTGCTGGGCGAGCCGCTCGGCTGGCGGCAGGGGCTGGCGCTGGCGCTGACCCTGGCCGGGGTGGTGCTGGCGCTGCGCGGCTGATGCGCGGCGCTGGCAATGGCCGCGGGAAGCGCCTAAGCCCCGCCGCATGACCGACAGCCCCGACGCCCTGGACCATGCTCCCGATCGCCCGCTGCTGCGCCTGCTGTCCGGGCGGGACCGCCGGGTGAAGGGGGGACACCCCTGGGCCTATTCCAACGAGATCGCCATGACGCCGGCGGCGCGCGCCCTGCCGGCCGGTACGCCGATCCGGCTGGAGGGCGATGACGGCGCCAAATACGGCACCTGGCTGTTCAACCCGCACAGCCTGATCGCCGCACGCTTCCTGTCCCCGCATCCGGGTGTCGTGCTGGACAAGCGCTTCTTCCGCGGCCGCCTGGCCGACTGCCTGGCGCTGCGCGACCGGCTGGTTGGCGCGCCCTACTACCGGCTGGTGCATGCCGAGGCCGACCGGCTGCCCGGGCTGGTGATCGACCGCTATGACGACGTGCTGGCGCTGCAGGCGAACAGCGCGGGGATGGAGCTGGCGACGCCGCTGCTGGTGGCGGCGCTGCGCGACCTGATCGGACCGCGCGCCATCGTCGCCCGCAACGATGCCGGCACCCGCAAGCTGGAAGGCCTGGCCACGGAAAGCCGCCTGCTGCTGGGCGAGGACGCCACGGCGCGGGTGAAGGAAGGCGGGCTGGACTTCTCCATCGACCTGCTGTCCGGCCAGAAGACCGGCTGGTTCTTCGACCAGCGCGACAACCGGCTGCGGGTGGCGGCGCTGAGCCGCGGCGCCACGGTGCTGGACGCCTTCTGCCACACCGGCGGCTTCGGGCTGCTGGCGGCGGCGGCGGGCGCGGCCCAGGTGACGCTGCTGGACCGCAGCGAGCACGCCCTGGCCCTGGCCATGGACACGGCGCAGCGGCATGGCTTCGGCGACCGGGTCTCGGCGGTGAAGGGCGAGGCGATGGAGACGCTGGAGCGGATGCTGGGCGAGGGGCAGCGCTTCGAGGTGGTGGTCGCCGACCCGCCGGCCTTCGCCAAGGCGCGCAAGGACCAGCCGGTGGCGATGAAGGCCTATGCGCGGCTGGCGCGGATGGCGGCCGGGCTGGTGGCGCCGGGCGGCATCCTGTTCATCGCCTCCTGCTCGCATCACGTCTCGCCGGGCGATTTCACCGATGCGGTGGCGCATGGGATCAGCCGGACGCGGCGTCCCGCGCGCCTGCTGGCGACGACCGGCGCCGGCCCCGACCATCCGGTGCATCCGCTGCTGCCCGAGAGCGCCTATCTGAAGGGGCTGCTGTTCCACCTCCCTGAATAAGACAGGAATAGAAGGGGGATTCGGGGGAATACCTTCCCCCGACCTTGCTTACTTGGCGGCCAGGATGAACAGCCGCCGGAAGGGCAGCAGCACGGTGCCATCCGCCTGCGCCGGGTAATGCGGCCGCAGCGCCTCGGCATAGTCCTGGAGGAAATCCGGCCGCGCCGCTGCCGGCAGCGCGTCGAGATAGGGCCGCAGGCTGGTGCCCATGGCCCATTGCACGACCGGGTCCGGCCCGGTCAGCTGGTGGACGTAGTCGGTGTACCAGAGCTCCAGCCGGCTGACGCGCGGCCGCAGCAGGTCGTAATAGCCGCCCATCTCCAGGATCGGCGGCGCCGAGCGGATGCCGCCCAGCCGGTCCGCCCAGGCTGTGCTGGCGGCGAGCGCGTCCTGCAGGGCGCGCAGCGGCGCGGCATGCATCGCCGGCATCTGCACCGCCAGCGTGCCGCCGGGCGCCACGGCGTCGAGCAGCCGCGGGAACAGCGCCGCATGGTCGGGCAGCCAGTGCAGCGCGGCATTGGTGAAGAGGACATCGACCGGCGCGGCCGGGGACCAGGTGGCGATATCGGCCTGCTCGGTCGGGAAGCCGCCGGCCGCGGCCTTGGCCAGCATGGCGGCCGAGCCGTCGACGCCGCGGATCTCGGCGCCGGGGAAGCGGGCGGCGAGCAGCGGCAGGGCATTGCCGGCGCCGCAGCCGAGATCGACGACGCGGGCGGGGCCCGGATGCTCGATGCGGGCGATCAGGTCGATGGCCGGGCGCAGCCGTTCATCGGCGAAGCGCAGATACTGCTCGGGGTTCCAGCTCGGATTGCCGCTCATCGCGGCAGGGTCCGGTCGAAATACCGCTTCACCAGCAGCAGCCCGTAGCCGACCCCGACCAGGAAGAGGCCGAAGCCGAGTTCCTGGGTGGTGACCAGGGTGATGTCGTCGCGCGCCAGCAGCAGGCCCATCACGGCCAGGATGCCGGCGCCCACCAGGCGCAGGACGTCGAGCAGAGGCATGATCCATCTCCCTCTTGCGGCCCGGGCCAGGGGCAGCCGGCCCGGCTGGATGGCGCCGCCGCGGAGGGCCGCGGCGGTGGAGCAGGGGCGACGCCGCGCCCCGGGTATCAAGGCACGCTCAGGCGGCGACCCAGCCGCCGTCGATCGACAGCGCCGAGCCGTTCACGCCGCCGCTGCCGGGGCCGCAGAGATAGAGTGCCATCTGCGCGACCTCGTCGACCTCGACCCAGCGCTTGCTCGGCTGCTTGGCCAGCAGGAAGTCCTTCAGCGCCACCTCCTCGCTGACGCCATGCTTCTCGGCGAGCGCCGCGACCTGCTTCTCGGCCAGCGGGGTGCGGACGAAGCCCGGGCAGATGGCGTTGCAGGTGACAGCAGTCTGCGCGATCTCGAGGGCGATCACCTTGGTCATGCCGACCACCCCATGCTTGGCGGCGACATAGGCCACCTTCTCCGGCGAGGCGACCAGGCCATGCGCCGAGGCGATGTTGATGATGCGGCCCCAGTTGCGCGCCTGCATGCCCGGCAGCACCGCCTTGCTGGCGTGGAAGTTGGAGGAGAGGTTGATGGCGATGATGGCATCCCACTTGGCGTCGGGGAAATCCTCCACCCGGCTGGTGAACTGGATGCCGGCATTGTTCACCAGGATGTCGACCTGGCCGAGCGCGGCCTCGGCCTCGGCGACCATGGCGCGCACCTGGGCCGGGTCGGAGAGGTCGGCGGCGGAATGCGGCGGCTCGGCGCCGCCCATCTCGGCGACGGACCGGCGGGCGGCGGCGATCTCCTCGGGCGAGCCGAAGCCGTTCAGCATCACCTTCGCGCCGGCGGCGGCCAGCAGCCGGGCGATGCCGAGCCCGATGCCGCTGGTGGAGCCGGTGACCAGGGCGGTGCGGCCCTTCAGACTCTGTTCCATGCGCAGTCTTCCTCGCTGAGGGTGGTCGGTCAGGGCAGGTGGCGCAGCCAGCCGGCGAGCGTCCTGGCCGAGGCGGCGGACAGCTTCCCCCCGAAGGGCGTGGCTGGATAGCTCGATCCGGCGCTGGACTGGGCTGCGCGCACCGCCGCCTCGGCGCGGTACGGCCCGGGCAGGGCGAGCCCGGCCAGCGCGTCGAGCGGCAGATCACGGCCGATCATCAGGCTGAGCAGCGGGGCGAGCTCCGCCGCGCCCTGGCCGAGGATGCCGGCGCCGAGCAGGCTGCCGCGCGCATCCACCACCAGCCGCACCAGGCCATCGGTGGCGCCCTCGGCGATGGCCTGGTCGTTGCCGGCGAAGGCCTGGCGCAGGATGCGGGGCTGATGGCCGGCGGCGCGCGCCTCGGCCTCGGTCAGGCCGATCTGCGCCAGGGCCGGGGTGGTGCCGATGAGGCGCGGGCTGGCGCGGCCGTCCAGCCGGGCCGGCAGGCGGAACAGCAGGCTGCGGGCGATCACCGCGGCATGGGCGGCGCTGGCCTGGCCGGGGCGCACCCCGTCGGGATCGGCGATGTCGCCGGCGGCCCAGATGCGGCGGTTGCTCGTGCTGCGCAGATCGGCGCCGGTGGCGATGCCGCGCGGCGTGGCGCGGATGCCGGCGGCGGCGAGGTCGAGCGGCGCCAGCCGCGGCGCCTGGCCGAGGGCGAAGAGCAAATGCGAGCCGGCGATGCGCGCGCCGCCCTGCACCACCGCGGCGAGGCCGGTCTCGGCCGCCGCCAGCGCCACGACCGGGCTGTTCTCCAGGATCTCGACGCCATCGGCCCGCAGCGCCGCGCGCAGCGGCTGGCGCAGCTCGGGCTCCTCCGACTCCAGCAGGTTGGGGCTGGGCACGATCAGGGTGACGCGGCAGCCGAGCCGGGCGAAGGCCTGCGCCAGCTCGACGCCGCGCGCCGTGCCGCCGAGCACCAGCAGATGCGACGGCGGCGCCTCGAGGCTGAGCAGGGATTCCTCGGTCAGCCAGGGCAGGCCGACCATGCCGGGCAGGTCCGGCAGCACGGGGGCGGTGCCGGCGGCGATGACGGCGCGGCGGAAGCTGTGCACGCGGCCGGCCGCCTCCAGCCTGTCGGGGCCGGTGAAATGCGCCGAGGCCTCGATCAGCGTGACACCCTGCCGCTGCAGCGCGGCGGCGGAAGCCGGCGGCGCGGCCTCGGCCACGGCGCGGCGGAGATGCGCCTGCAGCGCCGCCCAGTCGACCGAGACCGGGCCGGTCGAGAGGCCGAAGCGCCCCGCCTCGCGCAGGGCGGCGGCCCGCTGCGCGGCGGCGAGCAGGGCGGCGACCGCGATGGCGCCGCCCTGCGGAGAGGAATCGGCCGGGGCCTTGCGCTCGAACAGCGCCACCTTGAGGCCGAGCGCGGCGGCCTGGGCTGCCACCGAGAGGCCGGCCGCGCCGGCCCCGATGATCGCCAGGTCGTGGTCAGGCATCGGATCGCATTCCTCTTCCGCGCGGGAGGGCAGGATGCCCGGGCCAGCGCCCCGCGCCAGCGCGCCGCCCCGCCGGTCCTGCGATTCGAGGCGCCTTCGGCCCTCGGGCGAGGTGGAAGACAGGGGGCAGGGACCTGGCGCGGCACAAATGGGGCGACATGAGCGCGGCCGGAAGGGCGAAACGCCAGGCTGCCACGGGTTTTGCGGCAGAAAAGCCGGATGCAGGCCGGCCTGGGCCGCCGCCATGCCGTCTGCGGTTGACGGGGGGGGAGGCGGCTCCCTATACGTCGCCACCTTCGCCGGACCTGCTTGCAGGCAGTCCGGCCTGTGCCGTGGCGATTCCTGGTTCGGGAGCGACGCGGTCCCGATCTCGATCTTACGGAGTAGCGCGTCGTGAAGCGTACTTATCAGCCGTCCAAGCTCGTCCGGAAGCGCCGGCATGGTTTCCGCGCCCGCATGGAGACGGTCGGTGGCCGCAATGTCATCGCCAACCGTCGCTCCAAGGGCCGCAAGAAGCTCTCCGCCTGAGCTCCGGCCGGGTCCGGTCTCCGGCACCGCGTGCTGCATGGCCTCGCCGCCTCGCCTGAAGCGGCGGCGCGAATTCCTTCGCGTCGCCGGCAAGGGTAGCCGCGCCGCAAGGCCGAGCCTGGTGTTGCAGGCCCTGCCGGGAACGGCGGGGCCGCTGCGCGTTGGCTTCACCGCGACCAAGAAGCTGGGCAATGCCGTGGTGCGCAACCGCACCAAGCGGCGCCTGCGCGAGGCGGCCCGGCTGTTGCTGGGCCAGGGCGCGCCGGAAGGCTGGGACCTGGTCCTGGTCGGCCGCGAAGGCACCGCCGGCCGGCCCTTCGACCTGCTGCAGGCCGATCTGCGGGGCGCCTTGCGGCAGGCGGGCGTGCTGCCCGGCGGCAAGCCGCGGCGCGACGCGCCGGCCGAGGCCGAGGCGCCTGTCCCGGCGGCGGCCGACGGCCCGAGCGGGACATGAAGGCCGGGCGATGAACCGGCTGCGGCGCGGTTTCCGCTCCGATCCGGGCGCCTGGTTGCTGAAAGGCGCGGTGCGCGGCTATCAGCTGACCCTGCGCGGGGTGATCGGCAGCCATTGCCGCTTCTACCCGCATTGCAGCGCCTATGCGATCGAGGCGCTGGACGAGCATGGCGCGGCCCGGGGTTCCTGGCTGACCGCGCGGCGCCTCCTCCGCTGCCATCCCTGGCATCCCGGCGGCTACGATCCCGTGCCCGCCGCGACGCCTGGCGTGGTGGCGCCGCATGATTCCTCCGAGGCGCCCGCTGCGGCGTCCTCCCCTTGCCCGCCGCCTCGTGCGGTGGCCCACACCAAGGCCTGACGGCACGGATCCGATGGACCAGAAGCGACTCCTCGCCGCGATTGCGATTTCGATCGGCATCCTGCTGGCTTTCGACCTTTGGAAGCGGGAGACCACCCCGCCGGCCCCGGCGCCGGCCGCGGTCAGCCAACAGGCGCCCGCCGCGCCGGCGGCGCCGAATGCGGCGGTGACCCCCGCCAATCCGGGCAGCACCGACGCGGCGGTGGCCGCCCAGGCCAACCGCCCGGCGCCGCAGCGCCTGCAGATCGACAGCCCGCGCCTGTCCGGCAGCCTGCTGCTGCGCGGCGCCCGGCTGGATGACCTGGTGCTGAAGGACTACCGCGAGACAGTGGCCGCTGATTCGCCGCAGGTGCGCATGTTCGCGCCGCGCGAGGAGCTGCAGCCCTATTTCGCGCAGTGGGGCTGGTCCTCGGCCGATGGCCGCACCCGTGTCCCCGACAGCGAGACCGACTGGACCGCCAGTGGCGGGCCGCTGGGTCCGGACAGCCCGGTGACGCTGTCCTGGGACAACGGCCAGGGCCAGGTCTTCCAGATCCTCGTCAGCCTCGACCGCAACTACATGTTCCAGGTCGAGCAGAAGGTGGTGAACAACGGCGCCGAGGCGGTGCAGGTGCTGCCCTGGACCCGCGTCCGCCGCGAGCGCACGCCGCATGTGGCCGGCTTCTACATCCTGCATGAGGGCTTCGTCGGCGTGCTGAACGGCCGCCTGAACGAGCAGACCTACAGCCATGCCAAGGATGAGGCCGCCAAGGCCGCCGGCGTCGCGCTGACCCAGGAGACCGGCGGCGGCTGGGCCGGCTTCACCGACAAGTACTGGCTGACGGCGATCAGCCCGGTCGATGCGGCGCAGCCGCTGAAGACCGCCTGGCGCCATGTCGCCGAGGGCGGCCAGGACCGCTGGCAGGTCGACTTCACCACGCCGGCCCCGCAGTCGGTCGGCGCCGGCGGCAATGGCGTGATGGCCACCCGGCTGTTCGCCGGCGCCAAGGAAGTGCATCTGCTTGATGCCTACCGCGACAACCTCGGCATCACCGACTTCGACAAGGCGATCGACTTCGGCTGGTTCTACTTCCTGACCAAGCCGTTCTTCTACGCGCTCGACTTCCTGTTCAAGCTGCTCGGCAATTTCGGCATCGCCATCCTGCTGTTCACGGTGGCGCTGAAGCTCGCCTTCTTCCCGCTGGCGAACAAGGCCTACAAGTCGATGGCGCGGATGAAGGTCCTGACGCCGAAGATGACCGAGATCCGCGAGCGCTATAAGGACGATCCGTCCAAGGCGCAGGCGGAGATGATGGCGCTGTACCGGACGGAGAAGGTCAACCCGGCCTCGGGCTGTCTGCCCATGCTGATCCAGATCCCGGTGTTCTTCGCGCTCTACAAGGTGCTGTTCGTCACCATCGAGATGCGGCACGCGCCGTTCTTCGGCTGGATCCGCGACCTGTCGGCGCCCGACCCGACCAACCTGTTCAACCTCTTCGGCCTGATCCCCTGGGAGCCGCCGGCGATGCTGCACATGCCGGTCTGGGCGCTGATCATGGGCCTGACCATGTTCTTCCAGCAGAAGCTGAACCCGGCGCCGGCCGACCCGATCCAGGCCAAGCTGTTCACCTTCATGCCGATCATCTTCACCTTCATGCTGGCCAGCTTCCCGGCCGGCCTGGTGATCTACTGGTCCTGGAACAACCTGCTCTCGATCGGCCAGCAGGCCTATATCATGCGCCACGAGCGTGAGGCCCGGAAGCGCGAGAAGGCGGCCGGCAAGCTGCCGGCGAAGGCCAAGGGATGAGCGGGGGCCTGCTCGACGCGCGCGACGAGGGCGAGCGCGCGGCGCTGATCGAGGAGGGGCGGCTGCTGTTCTGCCGCCCCTGCGACTTCTACTACGCCGCCCAGAAGCTGGAGCAGCTGCCGCCTTCCGAACTGCCGGAGGTGGCCTTCTGCGGCCGCTCCAACGTCGGCAAGTCGTCGCTGGTCAATGCACTGACCGGGCAGACCGCCCTGGCGCGCGTCTCCAGCACGCCGGGCCGCACCAAGCAGCTGAACTTCTTCAACCTGGGCGGTCGCCTGGCGCTGGTCGACATGCCCGGCTACGGCTACGCCCAGGCCGCCAAGAGCGTGAAGGAGGACTGGCAGGGGTTGATGTTCGACTTCCTGCGCGGCCGGCCGAACCTGCGCCGCGTCGTCCTGCTGATGGATGCGCGGATCGAGACCAAGGCCAGCGACCTGGCCGCGATGAAGCTGCTGAGCGACGCCGCGGTGATCTTCCAGATCGTGCTGACCAAGGCGGACGACGTGAAGCCCGGTCCCCTGGCGCGCCGCCAGGAAGAGGTGCAGGCGCTGATCCGCAAGAACACCGCTGCCCACCCGCTGCTGATCACCACCAGCAGCCGCAGCGGCGACGGCATGGCCGAGCTCCGCGCCGAGCTGGCGGCCCTGGCCGAGCCGGCCTCGCCGCCGGGTGCGTGAACCGGCGGGCGGCGGGCCGTCATCGGCCCGCCCCTTGACCCTTTCGCCCGGCTTCCCGTAAGGCGATGCGCCACACGGGACCGGACGAGAACCAGGGTCATGACCGACGACGCGCGTAACCAGATGGAAATTCTCGCCGGCGCGCTGCCCTTCCTGAAGCGATATGATGACCAGATCATCGTCGTGAAGTATGGCGGCCACGCCATGGGCGAGGAGGCCGCCGCCGCCCGCTTCGGCCGCGACATGGCGCTGCTCGAGCAGATGGGCGTCAATCCCGTCGTGGTGCATGGCGGCGGGCCGCAGATCAACGCGATGCTCAAGCGGCTGAACGTGCAGTCGACCTTCGTCAACGGGCTGCGCGTCACCGATGCCGCCGTGGTCGACGTGGTCGAGATGGTCCTCTCGGGCACCGTCAACAAGCAGGTCGCCGACTGCATCACCCGGGCCGGCGCCATCTCGGTCGGCATCTCCGGCAAGGATGGCGGGCTGATCCGCGCCCGCAAGCTGACCCGCACCTATCGCGACCCCGACAGCAACATCGAGAAGGTGCTCGACCTCGGCTTCGTCGGCGAGCCCGAGCATGTCGACCCGCAGGTGCTGGAACTGCTGATCGCCGCCGATATCGTCCCGGTCGTGGCGCCGGTCGGCGTCGGCGCCGACGGGCAGACCTACAACATCAATGCCGATACCGCGGCCGGCGCCATCGCCGGTGCGCTGAACGCCTCGCGGCTGCTGATGCTGACCGATGTGCCCGGCGTGCTGGATGCCGAGAAGAAGCTGATCCCGGAGATGACGGTGGCCGAGGCGCGCGCCGGCATCGCCGCCGGCTGGATCTCGGGCGGCATGATCCCGAAGATCGAGACCTGCATCTATGCCATCGAGCAGGGGGTGAAGGGCGCCGTCATCGTCGATGGCCGCGTCCCCCATGCGGTGCTGATCGAGCTCTTCACCGATGGCGGCGCCGGCACGCTGATCCGGCCCTGACCGGCGGGACCGGGGGCATGGCGCCCGGTCCGTGCCGCACGGCGTTGACAGCAGTCTGGGCGACCCCGATACCGGCGCGACGGATTTCGTGCTGATCGGGGTTTCTGCCATGACGCTTGCCGCCACCATCGAGGCTCTCTGGGAGCGCCGCGCCGAGCTTTCCGCCGCCACCAAGGGCGCCGACCGCGAGGCGGTGGAGACCGCCCTCGAGCTGCTCGATTCGGGCCAGGCGCGCGTCGCCGAGCCGGACGGGCAGGGCGGCTGGAAGGTCAACCAGTGGCTGAAGCAGGCGGTGCTGCTGTCCTTCCGCCTGGAGGACAGCGCCGTCATGGAAGGCGGCTATTACGACAAGGTGCCGCTGAAGTTCGCCGGCTGGGGTGAGAACCGCTTCAAGGAAGCCGGCTTCCGCGCCGTTCCGGGCGCCGTGGTGCGCCGCTCGGCCTATATCGCGCCGGGCGTGGTGCTGATGCCCTCCTTTGTCAATCTGGGCGCCCGCGTCGACGCCAACACCATGATCGACACCTGGGCGACGGTCGGCTCCTGCGCGCAGATCGGCAAGAACTGCCACATCTCCGGCGGCGCCGGCATCGGCGGCGTGCTGGAGCCGCTGCAGGCCAATCCGGTGGTGATCGGCGACAACTGCTTCATCGGTGCCCGCTCGGAAGTGGCGGAAGGCGTCATCGTCGGCGATGGCGCGGTGCTGGCCATGGGCGTGTTCCTCGGCGCCTCGACCAAGATCATTGACCGCGCGACCGGCGAGGTCTTCATCGGCCAGGTGCCGCCCTATGCCGTCGTGGTGCCGGGCAGCCTGCCGGGCAAGAAGCTGCCGGACGGTACCCCGGGCCCCAGCCTCTACTGCGCCGTCATCGTCAAGCGGGTGGACGCGCAGACCCGCAGCAAGACCTCGATCAACGAGCTGCTGCGGGACTGAGCGCCGCCATGGACCCCGTGCCGCTGCTGCAGGCGCTGATCCGCTGCCCGAGCGTCACCCCGGCCGATGCCGGGGCGCTCTCGGTCCTGGAGGCGGCGCTGCGGCCGCTGGGCTTCGCCTGCACCCGGCTGCGCTTCGGCCCGGAGGGGGAGGAGGTGGAGAACCTCTTCGCCCGCCGCGGCACGGGCTCGCCGCATCTCTGCTTCGCCGGGCATACCGACGTGGTGCCGCCCGGCGACCGGGCCGGCTGGACCGCCGATCCCTTCGGCGCCGAGATCCGCGGCGGGCTGGTGATCGGGCGCGGGGCCACCGACATGAAGGGCGGCATCGCCGCCTGGATCGCCGCCATCGCCAGCCTGCCACGCGACCTGCCGGGCAGCCTGTCGCTGCTGATCACTGGCGATGAGGAAGGCCCCTCGGTCGATGGCACGGTGAAGGTTCTGGGCTGGATGGCCGAGAACGGCCAGCTCCCCGATGTCTGCGTGGTCGGCGAGCCGACCAGCAAGGCCGTCCTCGGCGACACCATCAAGATCGGCCGCCGCGGCAGCCTGAACGCCGCCATCACCCTGCACGGGGTGCAGGGCCATGCCGCCTATCCGCAGCGCGCCGACAACCCGGTGCACCGGCTGGTGCGCGTGCTGCACCGGCTGACCGCGCAGCCGCTCGACGCGGGCAGCGAATGGTTCGAGCCCTCGACCCTGCAGGTGACCAGCGTCGATGTCGGCAATCCGGCGACCAACGTGATCCCGGGCACGGCGCGGGCGAAGCTGAACATCCGCTTCAACGACCTGCATTCCTCGGCCTCGCTGATCGCCCGGCTGCGCGCCGCGCTGGATGCGGAAGAGGCGCGCTACGATCTCGACACCGTCTGCTCGGGCGAGAGCTTCCTGACCTCGCCCGGCCCCTTCGTCGATGCGCTGGTCGCGGCCACCGAGGCCGAGACGGGGGTGACGCCGAAGCTCGACACTGGCGGCGGCACCTCGGATGCCCGTTTCATCACCCGCTATTGCCCGGTGGCCGAGCTCGGCGCCGTGGGGACCACCATGCACAAGGCTGATGAATCGACCCCGGTGGAGGAGCTGCGCGCCTTGTCCCGCCTCTATGCCGGCGTCATCCGCCGTCTGACCGCCGGCTGACCGGCGGCATGCCGCCTCTGCCCGTCGGCGAGATCTATGCCGGGCTGCGCGGCGCGCTGCTGCTGGCCCGCGGCCGTGCCGAGGGCCTGGCCTGGATGCCCTCCGACGCCGGGGGGGCGGGGCGTTCCTTCTGGGCGGCCGCCCTCTGCCTGCCGATCTTCCTGGTCATGCGGCTGCTGCTCGACGGCGTCTCCGGGGACGCCGCGGCGGAGGCGGCGGCGATCGGCGGCAGCCTGGCCACGCCGCGCTCCGTCCTGGCGCAGCTGATCGGCTATGTGATCGGCTGGGTCGCCTTCGCGCTTGCGGCCCTGCCGATGGCCGAGCGGATGGGGCGTGGCGCGCTCTGGCCGCGGCTGGTGGCGACCTGGAACTGGGTCAACCTTCTCCAATACGCCATCCTGCTGGTTTTCACCCTGCTGTCGCGCTGGCTGCTGCCCGACGCGCTGCAGCCGGCGGCGAGCCTGGCCGGCATCGCCTATGCGCTGTGGCTGCAATGGTATGCGGCGCAGCTGGCGCTGGGCGTCGCCGGCTTCCAGGCGATCGGGCTGGTGCTGCTCGACCTGGCGCTCAGCCTGTTCCTCGCCGGGCTGGTGGCGCAGCTGTCGATCGGCTGAGCCGACCGCACAGCGCCGGCGCGATTGCGGAGTCTCGCTCCCGCAAAGCGATCTTGCTAAGGTTACGATGGTCGAAGGGTCGCGAGGGTTCAGCCAGCCTCCCCCGACTTCGATGGGAAGATCCCGTCGGCAAGCTCCGGCAAGCAGCGGGAAACGACACGAATGGCTGGCAAGCATGCAGGCGTGGCGCGGCGACGGGTGAGGGAAGCCGCCGATGGCGGAGGCCGGGCATGACCGCCCGCATCCTGGTCGTCGACGACATCGCCGCCAATCTGCGCCTGCTCGAGGCGCGGCTGAACGCCGAATACTACGAGGTCACCCTGGCCTCCTCCGGCCCCGAGGCGCTGCGGCGCGCCGAGGAATGGATGCCGGATGTCATCCTGCTCGACGTCATGATGCCGGGCATGGACGGCTATGAGGTCTGCCGCCGGCTGAAGGCCAATCCGGTCACGGCGCAGATCCCGGTGGTCATGGTCACCGCGCTGGTCGATCCGGCCGAGCGGGTGCGCGGGCTCGAGGCCGGCGCCGACGACTTCCTGTCGAAGCCGGTGGACCATCCCACCCTCTTCGCCCGGCTGCGCGCCCTGCTGCGCATGAAGCAGGTCCTGGATGCCTTCCGGCTGCGCACCGAGACCGCCCTCGATCTCGGCTTCGAGCCGCAGGAGCGGCCCTCCGAGAGCGTCGCCGGCGCCGCCGTGCTGCTGGCCACCGAGGATGTCAACGAGGCCGAGCTGCTGGGCAGCGTGCTGGCCGCCGAGGGCATCGTCCTGCAGCTGGCCGGCAGCCTCGCCGAGGCCTGGACGGCGCTGTCCCAGGGCCGCTTCGACCTGGCCATGCTCAGCCTGTCGCTGGAGGGGGGCGAGGGGCTGCGCCTGGCCTCCCGCCTGCGCGCCCAGGCCTCGACGCGCGACCTGCCGCTGCTGCTGGTCGCCGATGCCGACCAGCGGGCCCAGGTGCTGCGCGGCTTCGACCTCGGGGCCAATGACCATGTGCTGCGCCCGGTGGATCCGAACGAGCTGCGCGCCCGCATCCGCAACCAGATCCGGCGCCGGCGCTACCAGGAGCGGCTGCGCGCCGATCTGGACCGCTCGCTGGAGCTGGCGGTGACCGACAGCCTGACCGGGCTGCGCAACCGCCGCTATGTCACCCGGCATCTGGAGGGCCTGCTTCGGGCCGGGGCCGTCGCCGTGCTGCTGCTGGATGTCGACCGCTTCAAGGCGGTGAACGACACCCATGGCCATGCGGTGGGCGACCAGGTGCTGCGCGAGGTCGCCGGGCGGATGAAGGAGCATCTGCGCGCCGTTGACGTGGTGGCGCGGTTCGGCGGCGAGGAGTTCATCGTCGCCATGGCCGAGGCCCAGCAGGAGGAGGCGCTGCAGGTCGCCAACCGTCTGCGGCAGGCGATGGCCGAGCAGCCCGTGACGATCGGCCCGGCGCAGGCGCTGTCAATCACCGCCAGCATCGGCGTGGCCCTGACCGTGCAGGGGCAGAATCTGGCGTCGCTGGTGGCGGCGGCCGATTCGGCCCTCTACCGGGCCAAGGCCAATGGCCGCAACCGGGTGGAGCTGGCGGGGCCGGAGGACTGGAAGAAGAAGGACGCCGACGTCGCGTGACGTGGCCCGGCGTGTCGCAGCGCTCGCGGCTCGGGGCACGCGCGCAGCTTGGGGCAGGCGCAGGCCGGACACGAAAAAGGCCGCATCGGGTGATGCGGCCTTTGTCGTGTCGGGATCCTGAGATCCAGGCCGCGGCGAAGCCGCGGAACCGGATTACTTGATCTTCGACTCGCGGAACGCGACGTGCTTCCGGGCGACCGGATCGTACTTGCGCATTTCCATCTTCCCGGTGGTGTTCCGGGTGTTCTTCTTGGTCACGTAGAAGTAGCCGGTGTCAGCGGTGCTGACGAGCTTGATCAGGATGGTGTTCGACTTGGCCATGACGTTGTTCCGTGGGCGCCGTTGGGGCACCACAAGCCGGGCGACGCAAGGCCGCGCACCCGGGTGCGACGCGAATTGGCGCAACCTAGCCATCTGCGCCCGACAGTCAAGGGGAAGCTGCGTCGGAGAGGGCTTTTACCCCTGCTAGGCCGCTGTTTCGCCGCGAATCGGCGGTGAAACGGCGTTCAGCGGGGCAGCGCGGCGCGGTAGGTCGCGGGGCTGTTCAGCAGGGTGCGCGCCGCCTGCACATCGAGGTCGCGCCCCTCGGCCGGCGGGCAGCTGGCGCGGAGCGCGGTGACCTCGCTGGCCGGCACCGGCGGGCGGGCGAGGCGGGCGCGGGCCAGCACCGGGCCCATCGGCGGCTGCCCCTGGCCGAGCATCTGCAGCCCGTTGCGCAGCGCCTCGGCGCCCAGGCTGGTGCAGACCGCCGGCAGCACGCCGAGACCCTGCACCGGCCAGCCGCGCGGCGCCAGGACGCGCGACCAGGAGATCAGCACCTCCGCCCCGTTGGAGAGCGGGATGACGATCTGGATCAGCCCCTTGCCCAGGGTGGCGCTGCCGACCACCACGGCGCGGCCGCGATCGCCGAGCGCCGCGGCGACGATCTCGGCGGCCGAGGCGGTGCGGCCATCGACCATGACCACGACCGGCGCGCCCTGGGCCAGGTCGCCGCCGGCGGCATTCCAGATGCGCTGCGCCTCGGGATGCCGCCCCAGGCTCTGCGCCACGGGACCCTCCGCCAGGAAGGCGTCCGCCACGGTCATGGCCTGGGTCAGGATGCCGCCCCGGTTGCCGCGCAGGTCCAGCACGATGCCGCGCGGCGGCGCGCCCTGCGCGAAGGCGGCGTTCAGCGCGCTGGAGACCTGCTCGGTGGTGGCGGCGGAGAAGGCGGCGATGCGCATCCAGAGGATGCCATCCTGCGTCTCGGCCTGCAGCGGCTGCAGCAGCTGGCTGGTGCGGCGGAGCACCACGGACAGCCGCTGGCTGCCGCGGCGCAGCTCCAGCGCCACCTCGCTGCCCGGCGGACCCTCCAGCATCTCGGCCGCCAGGATGATGCGGCGAGCGGAGATGGCGACGCCGTCGATGCTGCGCAGCACGTCGCCTTCGCGAAGCCCCGCACGCGCCGCCTCGCCCTCCGGCGCCAGCGTCGCGATCACCAGCGTGTCGCGCGGCCCGGCGGCGACGCGCAGGCCGAGGCCGGACTGGCCGACCCGGCGCTGCCGCGCCTGCCAGGCCTCTTCCGCGGTGATGTAGCGGCTATAGGGATCGAGGTGGTTGAAGACCTCGTCGAAACCGGCCTGCAGCAGGCCCTCCATGCCGGCGCGGCGCAGCACCGGCGAGGCCTGCCAGGCCTCGGCATAGAAATGCGACAGGCTGTCGGCCAGGAGGTCGGGCATCGCGGTGGCCGGCAGCACCACGGCGGCGGCCGGCGGGCGGCCGCGCTGGCTGGCCTCGGTGGGGGCGCCGGCCGGGCCGCCGGGCAGCGGCGCCTCGCGCAGCAGGGCAGGGCCCTGGCGCAGCCGCAGCATGCCCTCCTGCACCTCTGCCACCAGGCTGGTGTCAAGCGCGCCGAGGCCGCGCAGCGACCACAGCGCCAGGTCGCCGGGCGCGGCGGCCTCGAGATGGCGGTCGATGATGGCGGTGAAGGCCTCGCGCAGCACGCTGCGCAGCTGCGGACGGGAGAAGGCCGATTCGCCCTGTGCCGAGGCCGGCGTCAGCAGGCTGGCGAGCAGCAGGAACAGCAGCAGCGCGACCATGCCGCGCAGCAGTGACGACAGGCTGCGCGCAGACCCCACCGGGGTGAGGGCGGCCGCGCCTAGCGCCGGTCCGGGCCGCGCCCGGCGGCTCCCTGCTTGCCCTGGGTCCGGCCGTTCTTCGGCGGCGCCCGCCGTACCCGGCTGCGCCGCGCACCCGGTGCCGGCGCGATCCCCTCCAGCAACTGGAAGCGCAGCCCGCCGGTCAGCGGCACGGCTTCGGCCAGGCGCACCTCCACGGCCTGCCCCAGGGTGAAGGCAAGACGCGTAGAGCGGCCGGAAAGCCGGTGCTCGGCTTCCTCGTAAGTCCATTGATCGTCCGGCAGGGATGACGATGGCACGAGTCCGCTCGCACCATTCTCCTCAACCGTGACGAAGAGACCGAAGCGTGTCACCCCTGAAATCCGCGCGGCGAATATGCTGCCGACGCGGGACGCCATGTGGCGCGTCAGATAGCGCTCCAGCGCCTCGCGCTCGGCCGCCGCAGCGCGCCGCTCGGTGCGGGTGATGTGCTCGGCGGTGTCGGCCAGGCGCTCGATCTCGGCCTCCTGCAGCCCGTCCTCGCCGAGCCGCAGCCCGCGCACCAGGGCGCGGTGCACGACCAGATCGGCATAGCGGCGGATCGGGCTGGTGAAATGGGCGTAGCGCGACAGCGCCAGGCCGAAATGGCCAATGTTGTCGGGGCTGTAGGCGGCCTGGGACTGCGCGCGCAGCACCGTCTCGTGCAGCAGCCGCGCCTCGGGCCGCTCGCGCATGCGGTCGAGCAGGGCGGCGAAGTGGCGCGGCCGCAGCTCGCCGGCGGCGGGCAGGTCGAGCTCCAGCGAATCGAGGAACTGCCGCAGCGCCTCCAGCTTCTCGTCGGAGGGCCGGTCATGCACGCGGTAGAGGCAGGGCTGGCGCAGCCGCTCCAGCTCCTCCGCCGCGCAGACATTGGCGGCGACCATGAACTCCTCGATCAGCCGGTGCGAGTCGAGGCGGGCGCGCGGCAGCACGTCGCGCACCTCGCCCTCGGCATCCATCACCACGCGGCGTTCCGGCAGGTCGAGATCGAGCGTGCCGCGCCGCTCGCGCGCCGCCTGCAGCACGGCGAAGGCGCCGTAGAGATGCTCGATCTGCGCCGCGACCGCGGGTTGTGGCGCGCCGGGGGTGCGGGTCGCCTGCACCGCCTCATAGGTCAGCCGCGCCGCCGAGCGCATCAGCCCGCGGCCGAAACGATGCCCGATCTTCTGGCCCTGCGCGTCAAAGCGCATCTCGACGAAAAGGCAGCCGCGCTCCTCGCCCGGGCGCAGGCTGCAGAGGCCGTTGGACAGCGCCTCGGGCAGCATCGGCACGACGCGATCGGGGAAATAGACGCTGTTGCCGCGGCCCCAGGCGGCGCGGTCGAGCGCGCTGCCCGGGCGGACATAATGGGCAACGTCGGCGATGGCGACGACCAGCTTCCAGCCGCTGCCCTCGGGCTCGGCCCAGACCGCATCGTCGAAGTCGCGCGCGTCGTCGCCGTCGATGGTCACCAGCGGCAGCTCGCGCAGGTCGGTGCGGCCGGCGAGGTCGACCGGCTGCGCCGCGGCGGCCTCGTCCAGCGCCGCCTGATCGAAGCTGTCGGGGATCCGGTGCGCGTGGATGCACAGCAGAGACACCGCGCGCGGCGCGTCCATCGGGCCGAGCCGCTCGGTGACGCGGGCCGGGCTCAGGCCGAAGGGGCGGCCGGGCAGCGGCTCGGCCAGCACCAGCTCGCCGTCCACGGCATCGAGCGCGTCTTCCGGCGCCACGCTCCATTCGGCGCGGGCACGCTTATCGGTGGGCTGCAGCCGGCCGTCGCGATAGACACCGAGAAGGCGCGCCGGCGCGCCCATGCCCAGCCGCTTGAAGGTGCGGCCCTCGTAGCGGCCCGGGCCGATCGGCTTCAGCCGCGCCACCACCCGCTCGCCGGGGGCCAGCGCCGGCTGGCCGGGGCGTTCGGGGCGCATATGGACCAGCGGCGCGCGGCCACTGCCTTCCCAGGCCAGCGGGCGGGCCAGGGGCTCGCCCTCCGTGTCGGTGCCGAAGACCTCGACCGCCGCCATCTCGGGCAGGCGGCCGGCGGGCTGCGGCTTGCGGCCGGCCTGGACCAGGGCGCCTTCGCGCTCCAGCACCTTCAGCAGGTCGCGCAGCGCCGGGCGCTGCTCGCTGGTCAGGCCGAAATGCCGGGCGATCTCGCTCTTGCCCGGGCGGCCCTGGGCCTCGCGCAGATAGCGCCGCAGCGCCTCGCGCGAGGGCAGGGCCGGGGCCGCCGTCCCGGGAGCGGCGTCCGGCGCGTCCGGGGGCGTCTCCCCGGGCCTGCTCAAGCCTTGGCCTTCGCCGCGCTCTTGGCCTTGGCCGGTGCCTTGGCGGCCGCCGTCTTCGCCCGCGCGGCCGGCGCCTTGGCCGTGCCCGCCTTGGCAGACGCAGTCTTGGCAGCGGTGGCCTTGGCCGCCGTCGCCTTGGCGGGCGCCTTGCGCGCCGGCTTCGGCGCTGCCTCCTCGGTTGCCTCGGCGGCCGGCTTGGCCTTGCCCTTGGCCTTGCTGGCGGTCTTGCCGGCAACTCCCTTCTTGCCGAGCGGCGGCAGCTTCTTGCCCTTCTCGGCCAGCAGCAGGACGGCCTGCTCGAGGGTCACGTCCTCCATCTGCGTGCCGCGCGGCAGGCTGGCCACCATGCCGGCATGCTGGGCATAGGGGCCGAAGCGGCCGCGCTTCACCTCGACCGGCTCGCCATCCTTCGGATGCGGGCCGAGGCCGCGCACCTTCGCCTTGGCATCGGCCAGCAGCGTGACCGCACGGTTGATGCCGATGCTGAGGACGTCGTCATCCTTGTCGATCGACTTGAAGATGCTGCCCATCTTCACATAGGGGCCGAAGCGGCCGATGGCGGTGGTGATCTCCTCGCCCGTCTCGGGATGCAGGCCGATGATGCGGGGCAGGGACAGCAACGCCAGGCCGCGCTCCAGGTCGATCGAATCCGGGTCCATGCCGCGCGCCAGGCTGGTGCGCTTCGGCTTCACCGCCTTGCCCTTGGCGTCGGTGCTGCCCTCGCCGAGCTGGACGTAGAGGCCATAGGGGCCGCGGCGCAGCGTCACCTGGGCACCGCTGACCGGATCGGTGCCCAGCTCCTTGATGCCGCCATTCAGCGCGGCCTCTCCCTCGGCCTCGGCGCCGGCCACCGAGAGCGGCCGGGTGTGGCGGCATTCCGGATAGTTCGAGCAGCCGATGAAGGCGCCGTTGCGGCCGAGCCGCAGGCCGAGCCGGCCCTGGCCGCAGGCCGGGCAGGCGCGCGGATCGCCGCCATCGGCGGGCTGCGGGAAGAAGTGCGGCCCCAGCTCCTCGTCCAGCGCGTCGATGACGGCGCTGATGGTCAGGTCCTTGGTGGCGACGATCGCCGCGTTGAAGTCCTGCCAGAAGTCGCGCATCACGGCGCGCCAGTCGGCCCGGCCGTCGGAGATCTCGTCGAGCTTCTCCTCCAGCGTCGCGGTGAAGCCGGTGTCCACGTAGCGCTCGAAGAAGTTCACCAGGAAGGCGGTGACCAGCCGGCCGCGGTCCTCGGGCACGAAGCGCCGCTTGTCGATCTTGACGTAGTCGCGGTCCTGCAGGGTCTGCAGGATCGAGGCGTAGGTGGAGGGGCGGCCGATGCCGAGCTCCTCCATCTTCTTCACCAAGCTGGCCTCGGAATAGCGCGGCGGCGGCTGGGTGAAGTGCTGGTCGGCCTGAGCCGCGGTCAGCTTCGCCGGATCCTTCTCGCGCATCGGCGGCAGGGTGCGGCTGTCCTCGTCCTCGCTGCCGGCGGCACCGGCCGGGGCGTCGTCGACATCCTCGCGATACAGCTTCAGGAAGCCGTCGAAGGCGATGACGCTGCCGGTGGCGCGCAGCTTGGTCCGGCCCGAGGGCTCGACCAGCTCGACCGCGGTCTGGTCCAGCTCGGCCGACTGCATCTGGCTTGCCACCGCGCGCTTCCAGACCAGCTCGTAGAGCCGGCGCTGCTCGGGCGAGAGGAAGCGGGCGACCTGCTCCGGCGTGCGGGTCACGTCGGTCGGGCGGATCGCCTCATGCGCCTCCTGGGCATTCTTCGCCTTGGAGGAATATTCGCGCGGCGCGGCGGGCACGTAGTCGGGGCCGAAGGCCGACTTCACGTGGTCGCGGATGGCGAACATCGCCTCCCGCGCCATCTGCACGCCGTCGGTCCGCATATAGGTGATCAGGCCGACGGTCTCGCCCTGGATGTCGACGCCTTCATACAGCTGCTGCGCCTGGCGCATCGTCTGCTGCGCGCCGAAGCCCAGCTTGCGCGAGGCCTCCTGCTGCAGGGTCGAGGTGGTGAAGGGCGGCGGCGGGTTGCGGCGGCTGCGCTTCTTCTCGACGCTGGCAATGGAGAAGCTGCCGGCCTCGACGGCGGCCTTGGCGCGGTTGGCGCTGGCCGCGTCGTTCAGGTCGAACTGCTCGAGCCGCTTGCCGTCCAGATGGGTCAGCCGGGCGGCGAAGGGGGCACCGGCGGCGGTCAGGAAGCGCCCCTCGACCGTCCAGTACTCGCGCGCCCGGAACACCTCGATCTCGGCCTCGCGCTCGCAGATCAGGCGCAGGGCCACCGACTGCACGCGGCCGGCCGAGCGGCTGCCCGGCAGCTTGCGCCACAGCACGGGGGAGAGGGTGAAGCCCACCAGGTAGTCCAGCGCGCGGCGCGCCAGATAGGCGTCGATCAGCGGCGTGTCGAGATCACGCGGATGGGCCACCGCATGCTGGATGGCGCGCTTGGTGATCTCGTTGAAGGTGATCCGGTGGACGGTGACGCCCTTCAGCGCGCCCTTCTGCCGCAGCATCTCCTGCACGTGCCAGGAGATCGCCTCGCCCTCGCGATCCGGGTCGGTGGCCAGATAGAGGTTGCGCGCGCCCTTGACCGCCTTGGCGATGGCCGCGACCTGCTTCTCGCCGCGATCCTCCGCCGTCCAGTCCATGGCGAAGTCCTCGTCCGGGCGGACGCTGCCATCCTTGGCGGGCAGGTCGCGCACATGGCCGAAGCTGGCCAGCACGGTGAAATCCTGCCCGAGATACTTGTTGATGGTCTTCGCCTTGGCCGGCGATTCGACGACGACGACGTCGGTCATGGCGGGTGCGATGCGCTTTCTCTGCTCACCCCGGGGCGGAACTGCCTGGGGCGGAACTGCTGAACGGCTCAGTCGGTGCTTCTACGGCAATCCGCTGCGGACCACCCGGTTTCCCGGCAGGACTTCGATCCGTCCCTCCAGCTCGAGTTCGAACAGCAGGGCCTGCACCGCAGCGGCAGAGAGGTGGCAGCGTCGCATCAACTCGTCAACCACAACCGGCGAAGCGCCTATCAGATCAAGCAGTTGCGCCGCCGGCCCGGCCGTGCCGGGCGGCGGGGACGGCGCGTCGGGCAGGTTTTTCGGCATCGGGCGGGGGGCGAGCAGCGGTGCGTCGCGCGGCCCGGCGGGCAGGTTCGCGAGCACATCCTCGGCCCGCTCGGTCAGCCAGGCGCCCTGCCGCAGCAGATCGTTAGCCCCTGCCGAGCGCGGGTCCAGCGGGCTGCCCGGCACGGCGAAGATCTCCCGCCCGGCCTCCAGGGCGAGCCGCGCGGTCATCAGCGTGCCGGAGTTCAGCGCCGCCTCGACCACCACCACGCCGAGGCTCAGCCCGGCGATGATCCGGTTGCGGCGCGGAAAATGGCGGGCGATCGGGGCGGTGCCGAGCGGTGCCTCGGCCACCACCGCGCCGTGCTCGGCGATCAGCCCCTGCAGCTCCGCGTGCTCCGGCGGATAGGCGCGATCCAGCCCGCCGGGGATGACGGCGATGGTCCTGCCGCCGCGCAGCGCCCCCACATGCGCGGCGCCATCGATGCCGCGCGCCAGGCCGGAGGTGACGACGATGCCGGCGCGCGCCAGTTCCTCGGCCAGCTCGCTGGCGAAGCGGCGGCCGAGGGCCGAGGCATGGCGGGCGCCGACCAGCGCCACCTGGCGCTGCCGCAGCAGGCCGATCTCGCCGATCACGGCCAGTGCCGGCGGCGCGTCGGCCAACTGCGCCAGCAGCGGCGGGTAGTCGGGGTCGTCGAGGAAGATGAAGCGGCCGCCCATGCCGGCCACGGCGTCGAGCTCGCGCTGGACCCGGGCGGGCGAGGGCGGGCGGTAGACCAGGCCACGCCCGGCCCCGGGCAGGGCATCCAGCACGGCGGCGGCGCTGCCATGGCGGGTTAGCAGGCGGCGGAAGGTCAGCGGGCCGATGCCCTCGGTGCGGGCCAGCCTGAGCCGGGCCAGCGCGCTGTCTTCCGCCGCCAGGGTCATGCCCGCGTCATGTCTTGCGGCCGATCCGCGGCTCGGTGCCGGCCAGCAGGCGGCGGATGTTCTCGTGGTGGCGGGCGATGATGATCGCGGCCAGGACCAGGGCGAAGCCGGCCAGCAGCCGGTCGCCGGCGAGCAGCGCGATCACCGGCGCCGCGGCGCAGGCGGTCAGCGCCGAGGCCGAGGAGATCCGCGTCACCTTGGCCATGACCACCCAGATCACCGCGCAGACCAGGCCGAGCCACCAGGCGGCGGCCAGCAGCACGCCGGCGCCGGTGGCGACGCCCTTGCCGCCCTTGAAGCCGAGCCAGACCGGGAAGACATGGCCGATCAGCGCGGCCAGGCCGGCCAGCAGCCCGGCCTCGCGGCCCCAGAGCGCGGAGAGCAGCAGCACCGGCACCACGCCCTTCAGCGCGTCCAGCAGCAGCGTCGCCGCCGCCACCTTCTTGTTGCCGGTGCGCAGCACGTTGGTCGCGCCGATATTGCCGCTGCCGATCTGGCGGATGTCGCCGAGACCGGCGGCGCGCGTCAGCAGCAGCCCATAGGGCACCGAGCCCGAGAGATAGCCGATGACGGCCGCCGCCAGCAGCAGCATCAGCCGAACACCCGCCGGCCGGCCTTCCAGGTGCCCAGCACCCGGCCTTCCAGGGCGCGGCCGTCGAAGGGCGAGTTCTGCGCCTTGCCGGGCAGCTTGCCGGCCTCGACCTTCCAGGCGCGCTCCAGGTCGAAGAGCACCAGGTCGGCCGGCGCGCCACGCTCCAGCCGGCCGGCCTCGATGCCCAGCAGGGCGGCCGGGCGGCTGGTCAGCAGCGCCAGCGCGGCGCCCAGCGCCAGGTCGCCGGCATGGACGCGGGCGAGGGTGATGCCCAGCAGCGTCGCCAGCCCGGTGCCGCCGGCCGAGGCCTGGGCGAAGGGCAGGCGCTTGTCGTCCGGATCGGCCGGCTGGTGGTCGGAGGCGATGGCGTCGATGGTGCCATCGGCCAGGGCCGCGACCACCGCCAGCCGGTCCTCCTCCCGCCGCAGCGGCGGGGAGAGCTTGGCATAGGTGCGGAAATCGCCGATCGCCGTCTCGTTCAGGTCGAAATAGGGCGGCGCGGTGTCGCAGGTGACCTGCAGCCCCTCGGCCTTGGCGCCGCGGATCAGCGCCAGCGCCGCCGCCGTCGAGACATGGGCGAAGTGCACATGGCCGCCGGTCAGCCGGGCGAGGGCGATGTCGCGCATCACCATCATGGCCTCCGCCGCCGGCGGGATGCCGGGCAGGCCCATGCGGGTGGCCTGCTCGCCCTCGGTGGCGGCGCCGCCCTTGGCCAGGGCCGGCTCCTCCGGGTGCTGCACGACGAAGGCGCCGAAGGCCCGGGCATAGGACAGCGCCAGCCGCATGGTGCGGGCATTGGCGATCGCCTTGCCGCCATCGGTGAAGGCGATGGCGCCGGCCTCCTTCAGCAGGCCGAACTCGGACAGCTCCTGCCCGGCGCAGCCCTTGGTGGCGGCGCCATAGGGCAGCACGGACAGGCTGCCGGTGGCCTCGCCCTTGCGCAGCAGGAACTGCACCAGCGCCGGATCGTCCAGCGCCGGCTGGGTGTCGGGCAGGGCGCAGACCGTGGTGATGCCGCCGGCGGCCGCGGCGATGGCCGCCGATTCGATGGTCTCGCGGTATTCGGCGCCGGGCTCGCCCAGCGCCGCGCGCAGGTCGACCAGGCCGGGCGCCAGCACGGCGCCGCCGCAGTCGATGACGGTGGCGCCGTCCGGCTGGCCGAGCGAGCCGCCATGGTCGGCGATGCGGCCGCCGCTGACCAGCAGGCTGCCGGGGGCGTCGAGGCCGCTGGCCGGATCGACCAGCCGCGCATTGACGAAAAGGGTGTCGGGGATGGTGGTCAGGGACATCGGAGGGGTCACCGCGCGTTGCGACGCTGGTTGCGCGAGAGGATGTCGAGCACCGCCATGCGGACCGCGACCCCCATTTCCACCTGCTCGCCGATGACGCTGCGCACCGGGTCGTCGGCGATGGCGCTGTCGATCTCGACGCCGCGGTTCATCGGGCCGGGATGCATGACGATGGCATCCGGCTTGGCCACCGCCAGCTTGGCGGCGTCCAGCCCGTAGAAGCGGAAGAACTCGCGGGCGGAGGGCACCAGGCCGCCGGCCATGCGCTCCTTCTGCAGGCGCAGCATCATGACGACGTCGGCGTCCTTCAGCCCGGCCTTCATGTCGTGGAAGACCTCGACGCCGAGCCGCCCGGCCTCGGAGGGCATCAGCGTCGGCGGGCCGACCAGCCGGACCCGGCAGTTCATCGCCAGCAGCAGGTGGATGTTGCTGCGCGCCACCCGGCTGTGCAGCACGTCGCCGCAGATGGCGACGGTCAGGTTCTCCAGCCGGCCCTTGCGGCGGCGGATGGTCAGCGCGTCGAGCAGCGCCTGGGTCGGGTGCTCATGTGTGCCGTCGCCGGCATTGATCACCGCGGCATCGACCTTCTGGCTCAGCAGCGCCGGGGCGCCGGACTGGGCGTGGCGCACCACCAGCAGGTCGCAATGCATGGCGTTCAGGGTCGAGGCGGTGTCGAGCAGCGTCTCCCCCTTGTTCACGCTGCTGTTCGAGACCGACATGTTGATCACGTCGGCGCCCAGCCGCTTGCCGGCCAGCTCGAAGCTGGTGCGGGTGCGGGTGCTGTCCTCGAAGAACAGGTTGATCAGCGTCTGGCCTTTCAGCAGGTCGCGCTGGGTCTTCCCGCTGCGGTTCAGCAGGGCATAGGATTCCGCCAGATCGAGCAGATCGGCGATATAGGGCGGCTCCAGACCCTGCAGGGCGAGGAGGTGCCGGTGAGGATAGGGCAGCATGAGGACCAGTCCGGCTAGAGGCGGAGGACCATAGCCAGAGGTGGCGCCGGCCGGAAGGGGCGCGCTGCGGGACAGCCGGCCCGGCCGAGGGCCCGGGCCCTGCGCCAGACCGGGCGCGGCGCCGCCGGCCTCAGCCTTCCGGCGCGGCCAGGCGGGGCAGGGAGAGCAGCAGCCGCAGCAATTCGCCCTGGCGGTTGGTGCCGGTCTTGGCCAGCAGCGACTGCACCTGGCTGCGCAGCGTGGTCAGGCGGACGCCCCGCTGCGTCGCCACCTCCTCGACGCTGAGGCCGGTGGCCAGGCTGGCGGCGACCTCGGCCTCGGCCCGCGTCACGCCGAACATGGCGATCACCTGGTCGGCCAGCTGGTTCGGCCGGGCATTGGGATCGGTCACCATCAGCAGGGCGAGCGGACCGGGCAGGATCGGCAACGCGCCGAGGCCGAGCGGCGCGCCGCGCGTCTCCGGCTGGAACGGCACCAGCATCAGCGCCATGGCCAGTCGCCCATCGGCCCGGCCGCAGCGCATCGAGCCGCCGCTGCGCGGCGCGCCGCCGCTGACGGTGGCCTGGGCGAGCAGGGTCGCGAACATCGCATCGCCGCCCGGCTGCAGCAGGCGCAGCCGGCCCTCGGCGGTCTGCAGCATCGGGCCGCCGCGGTCGAGCAGCATCCGCCGGGCCGTCCGGTTCATGAACAGCGGCCGGCGGTCCGGCTTCAGGATGGCCAGGCCGATCGCCAGCTCATCCACCGCGGCGAAGCCGATGCCGGCCACCGCCTGGCTGCTGCGCAGCCGGTCCTCGACCCGGATGGCGCGCAGCATATGGGGCCAGAGCCGGCTGATCAGCAGCGACTGCTCGGCGGTGAAGGGGCCGGCCTCGCGCGGCCGGGCCAGGCCGAGCACCAGCATCTTGTCATCCAGCTCGCCCCGGCTGTGCGCGGCGTAGAAGGCATTGCCCATGCGGTGGCGCAGCAGGTCGTTGTAGAGTTCGGAACCCTCGAGCTCGGCCTCGCTGAGATAGTCCTGGCTGAGATGGGTGTGGGCGCCCAGCGCCGGGTCCTGCCGCTGCAGGAAGACATCCCGGGTGAAGAAATGGCTCTCGTAATCGGCGACGACATCGGCGGGCAGGTTGCGGGCCGCCAGCACCGCGGTCCGCTGCTGCCGCGCGTCGCAGAGATGCAGCGCCGCCGTCTGGGCGCCGACCATCTCGGCCACGTCGTCGATGATGTCCGGCCAGCCACGCTCCCCGGTCGGGCCGGTGGCCAGAGCGTAGATATCCCCGATCAGCGAAGCCAGGCGATCCTCTGCCATGCCGGACCTTGTGCTACCGCGCTGCCGCACTCTGACCGATCGGCTGCTGTTGCGCCAGGGTAAGGTTAACGGAAGCGTGAACTCAACCTGTCACCGTGGCCAGCTTGCCGCGGTCTGCGAGGCGTCCAGCGCGGCCTGCAGCATGTAGGCGGCCGCCGCGGCGTCGACCGCCCTGGCCCGCTTCGCCCGGGTCAGGTCGGCCTCCTGGATCAGCATGCGGTTGACCGCGGCCGAGGACAGCCGCTCGTCCCACAGCGCGGCTGGCAGGCCGGTGGCGGCCGAGAGGGCGATGGCCCAGTCCTTCGCCGCCTGGGCGGCCGGGCCGAAGCTGCCATCGAGGCCGAGCGGCAGGCCGACCACCAGCCCGGCGGCACCCTCCCGCGCCGCGATGGCGGCGATCTCGGCCGCATTGACGCCGAGCTTGGCCCGGGCCAGGCCGCGATACGGGCTGGCCAGCATCAGGGAGACGTCGGACAGGGCAACGCCGACGGTCTTCTTCCCCGGATCCAGGCCGATCAGCCGCTGACCGGGGGAAAGGGCGGCACGGAGCTCGCTCAGGTTGATGATGGGCATGCCGGTGTTTATGGTCCGGCCCCGTTTGCGCGCAAACCCGACCTGTCACTTCCGGAAGAAAAACAGAATGTCGCTCGACACCGCCACAGTCCGGCGCGTCGCCTCGCTTGCCCGCCTCAGGGTGGAGGAGGCCGACCTGCCCCGCCTCGAGGCCGAACTCAACGGTATCCTGGGCTGGATCGAGCAGCTCCAGGCGGTCGACACCACGGGCGTCGAGCCGATGGCCGGCGGTGGCGCCGAGAAGCTGCGCCTGCGCGAGGACAAGGTCACCGATGGCGGCATCCAGCAGCAGGTGCTGGCCAATGCGCCGGACCGCGCGGACGTCTTCTTCTCGGTTCCCAAGGTGGTGGAGTAAGCCGCGATGACCGCCCCGACCGATTTCACCATCGCCGGCGCCCGCGCCGCCCTGGCCCGTCGCGAGATCAGCGCGACCGAGCTGGCGACCGCGCATCTGGACGCCATCGCCGCGCTGAACCCGCGGATCAACGCCTATATCACGGTCACCCCCGAGGCCGCCCTGGCCCAGGCCGCCGCCGCCGACGCGGCGCTGGCCAAGGGCGAGGCCGGGCCGCTCACCGGCATCCCGCTGGCGGTGAAGGACCTGTTCTGCACCGCCGGCATCCGCACCACGGCGGCCAGCAAGATCCTCGGCGAGTTCAAGCCGCCCTATGAGAGCACGGTGACCAGCCAGCTGCTGCGCGATGGCGCGGTCTTCCTGGGCAAGGCCAATCTGGACGAGTTCGCCATGGGCTCCTCCAACGAGAGCTCGGCCTTCGGCGGTGTCGAGAACCCCTGGAAGCGCCAGGGCGACGAGGCCGTGCTGGTGCCCGGCGGCTCCTCCGGCGGCTCGGCCGCGGCGGTTGCGGCGCGGCTGGCGCTGGGTGCGACGGCCACCGACACCGGCGGCTCGATCCGCCAGCCGGCGGCCTTCTGCGGCGTCGTCGGCATCAAGCCGACCTATGGCCGCTGCTCGCGCTTCGGCATCGTGGCCTATGCCTCCAGCCTCGACCAAGCCGGGCCGGTGGCGCGCACCGTCGAGGATTGCGCCCTGCTGCTGAACTCCATGGCCGGGTTCGATCCGAAGGATTCGACCAGCGCCGACCGCGCCGTGCCGGATTTCGCCGCCGCCGTGGCGCGGGGGGTGAAGGGCCTGCGCATCGGCATCCCGCGCGAATACCGCGTCGAGGGCCTGTCGCCCGAGATCGACGCGCTGTGGCGCCAGGGCATGGACTGGCTGAAGGCCGAGGGCGCGACCCTGGTCGACATCAGCCTGCCGCACACCCAGTACGCGCTGCCGACCTATTATATCGTGGCGCCGGCCGAGGCCTCCTCCAACCTCGCCCGCTATGACGGCGTGCGCTTCGGCCTGCGCGAGGAAGGGGCGGACCTCAAGGAGCTCTATGAGCGCAGCCGCGCCGCCGGCTTCGGCGCCGAGGTGAAGCGCCGCATCCTGATCGGCACCTACGTCCTCTCGGCCGGCTATTACGACGCCTATTACGTCAAGGCGCAGCAGGTGCGGGCGCTGATCAAGCGCGACTTCGACCAGGCCTGGGGCCAGGTCGACGCCATCCTGACCCCCGCCACGCCCACCGCCGCCTTCGGGCGGAACGAGACGCAGGACGACCCTGTGGCCATGTATCTGAACGACGTCTTCACCATCACCGCCAATCTGGCGGGCATCCCGGGCATGTCGGTCCCCGCCGGGCTCGACGCCCGCGGCCTGCCGCTCGGCCTGCAGATCCTCGGCCGTCCCTTCGACGAGGAGACGGTCTTCGCCGTCGGCGGCGCCATCGAGCGTGTCGCCGGTTTCACCGCCACCCCGTCGGTGAGGGCCGCGGCATGAGCTACACCATCGAAGGCAGCACCGGCACCTGGGAGGTCGTCATCGGCCTCGAGGTGCATGCCCAGGTGACCTCGGAGGCGAAGCTGTTCAGCGGCGCCGCCACCACCTTCGGCGCCGAGCCGAACAGCCAGGTCAGCTTCGTCGATGCCGGCTTCCCCGGCATGCTGCCGGTGATCAATGGCGAGTGCGTGGCGCAGGCGGTGCGCACCGGCCTCGGGCTGAACGCCCAGGTCAATCTGTGGTCGCGCTTCGACCGCAAGAACTATTTCTACGCCGACCTTCCGCAGGGCTACCAGATCAGCCAGTTCGCCTATCCCATCATCGGCACCGGCCAGATCGAGATCCAGCTGGCCGATGGCAGCACCAAGCAGATCGGCATCACCCGCCTGCATCTGGAGCAGGATGCCGGCAAGTCGCTGCACGACCAGCATCCGACCAAGAGCTACATCGACCTGAACCGGTCGGGCGTGGCGCTGATGGAAATCGTCTCCGAGCCGGACCTGCGCTCGCCGGAGGAGGCGGGTGCCTACCTGACGAAGCTTCGCCAGATTCTGCGCTATCTCGGCACCTGCGACGGCAACATGGAGCAGGGCTCGCTGCGCGCGGATGTCAACGTCTCGGTCCGCAAGCCGGGCGAGGGCTTCCGCACCCGCTGCGAGGTCAAGAACGTCAACTCGATCCGCTTCGTCATGCAGGCGGTCGAGGCCGAGGCGCGGCGCCAGGTCGAGCTCTGGGAAGGCGGCGAGGAGGTGGTGCAGGAGACCCGCCTGTTCGACACCACCCGCGGCGTGACGCGCTCCATGCGCTCCAAGGAGGATGCGCATGACTACCGCTACTTCCCCGATCCCGACCTGCCGCCGCTGGTGATCGAGCAGGCCTGGGTCGACCAGCTGAAGGCCGCCCTGCCGGAGCTGCCGGATGCCCGGCGCGCCCGCTATGTCGGCGATTTCGGCCTGACGCCCTATGACGCCCATGTGCTGACGCTGGAGAAGGAGACGGCCGCCTTCTACGAGACCGTCGCCAAGGGCCGCGATCCCAAGGTCGCCGCCAACTGGCTGACCGGCGACTTCTTCGCCGGCCTCAACCGCACCGGCCACTCGATCGGCGACAGCCCGGTGACCGCGGCGCATCTGGGCGAGCTGCTCGACCTGATCGCCGACAACACCCTCTCCGGCAAGCTGGCCAAGGAGGTGCTGGAGGTGATGTTCGAGACCGGCAAGGCGCCGGGCGTGCTGGTCGAGGAGCGCGGGTTGAAGCAGGTGACCGACACCGGCGCGATCGAGGCGGTGATCGACCAGGTGATGGCCGCCAATGCCGGCAAGGTCGAAGAGTATCGCAGCGGCAAGGACAAGCTGTTCGGCTTCTTCGTCGGCCAGACGATGAAGGCGATGCAGGGCAAGGGCAATCCGGCCCTGGTCAACGAGCTGCTGAAGAAGAAGCTGGGCTGACCGCCCGGCTTTCCCGATGGCGCCGGGGCTGACGCAGGCCCCGGCGCGTGCTTCCCTGTCGGCAAGATCGGCAGAGGAAGCGCCAGACCATGATCACCCTCTACACCTGGAACACTCCCAACGGCCGCAAGATCAGCGTAGCCCTGGAGGAGATGGGGCTGCCCTACAAGGTCGAGGTCGTCGACATCACCAAGGGCCAGCAGTTCCAGCCGGATTTCCTGAAGATCTCGCCCAACAACCGGATCCCGGCGATCGTTGATGACGAGGGGCCGGGCGGCCAGCCGGTCAGCGTCTTCGAATCGGGCGCGATCCTGCTCTACCTGGCGGAGAAGACGGGGCGCTTCCTGCCGGCCGATCCGCGCGGGCGCATCGCCGTTTGGGAATGGCTGATGTGGCAGATGGGCGGCTTCGGCCCGATGCCGGGGCAGGTGCATCATTTCCTGGGGCGGCCCGAAGGCCCGGCCCGCGACTATGGGCTCGAGCGCTACGGCGCCGAGACGCGCCGCCTCTATGGCGTGCTCGACCGCCGCCTGGCCGGCCGCGACTTCGTGGCGACCGAGGGCGAGCCCAGCATCGCCGATTTCGCCATCCTTGGCTGGGCCTGGCGGCACGAGCGCCACAAGGTCGACTTCGCCGACTTCCCCGCCGTCGGCGCCTGGTATGCGCGCATGATGGCGCGGCCGGGCGTGACGCGGGGCATGGCGGCGCATCTGGGCTGAAATGCGGGGAGGGGGCAGGGCGGCGAGACCTTCGCCGTTCTATCCCCAGCTTTTTCGCCCAAAACTGCCCTGCACGATTTGACGGCGGCAGGTCGGGACGCTAGAAGCAGCCTCGCATACGCCGTGTAACTTCAAGTCCCTGCGGAGGGGTGGCCGAGTGGCCGAAGGCGGCGGTTTGCTAAACCGTTAAAGGGAGATAATCCCTTTCGTGGGTTCGAATCCCATCCCCTCCGCCACTTCCCTATGTTTTCTGCGAGTTTCCGGCCGGTCGGCCCGATCTACCCCCAACGCTACCCCCAACGCGGCAGAGGCTTGCTCCTGCCAGAGCCCATATCACGCCCCTTCGCCGACCTGGCTTGAGGCGTCGCTGATAGGCGACGGGGCGCCAAGTGCGCACGTGCGCCACCGGCAGTCCCCGTAAATTGCCGCTCCGCCGTTCCGGCCGTTCCGGGATTGCATTAAGGGTTGATATGTCAGGAGAAATAAGGGAACGGCAGTTTCTGCGTTGCCGTTCCATTTGCCGTTCCGCCTCATTCCGGCTGCCCGCTCCGAGGCTGCAAGCTCGCTCCCTGAGCAGATGGTCGGTTTGTGGACGCCCAGGCGACGCATTCCATGCCGGCAGTCTTCGGAATTTTCCGTTCCGCCGTTTCAACCGTTCCGCAGCGCTCTAAGGGTCTGAAATTTATTCATAAAGTGAGGCCGGGAGAGTCAACCTTACCGTTCCGCGCTAGTCCATTTGCTGTTCCACCCCGAGGGGCTGAGGCTGGCCGTGCCGCGCGCCTCCGTAGGCCAGCGTCAACGGCGCTACCCCCTTTAAGCCAGGATACGGGGCGGGCGCTTCCCCCTGTCCCGGTCGAGATAGCGGCCGGGCAGGGGCTACAGCTCGCCAGTCCATGTGTGGTCCTCGGTTCGGTGGTGGGCACACCTTGACTGGCACAGGCAGCGCCGACCCTTACGGCTGCCGCTGCCCTTTGGCAGAGCACGCCGCTGCGCCGCAGGTCGGGGCAAGTCATTGCGGCCTCCGGCCTACGTGTGGCGCGCCCTGGGCTAGCACTGTCTGGCGGACGCGGTAGTTCAGGACCTCCAACAGCTCCGTCAAGAAGCTCATCCACCGGCCCCGCTCCGCGGCGGGACCCCCGAGACGCGTCCAGCGCGACGGAAGGCACGGCGGACGCTGACGGTAGGCATGGGCGGGGCACCTAGGTCCAGCTTGCCCGCAAGCGGCCCTGCGGCCGCCCTCAGGCCCCCTGGCGGCCCGGAACGCGGCGACCGGAACGGAAGGTGGCGAGGCGGTGCCTACCCACACCGCGGTCGCGCTGGCGTTGCAAGCAGGCGCGCGCGTCAGTCGCAACGCGATCAGCTGCCGCCAGAGCCCGTGCCATGCCTTCCAGAAGAGGCCTTGAGAGACGCCGGCAGATTAAGCTGGGGCGGCTGTGGTTTGCTAGCCACCGTACCCGTGAAGAGGCTGACGCCAGCCTCCTCTGTGTAATGGGCCAGGGGATGCCGACTGATGCGGCGCCTCTCCCCAAGCCACGATACGAGGCTGGCTGTTCCACCCGTTCCGGCCGTGTCAGCAGCCGGGCGGACTACAGAACGCCAGTCCATGTCGCGGCCGCCGGCGCGGTGGCGGGGCGCGCGCTGGCTGGTGTCGGTGGCAAAGGTTCACTCGATGACGACGTGGCGCCCCTTCAGACCGCCCCCCCCCTCTTGCTGCAGAAGCACGCCGCTGCGTCGCAGGGCAGGCGCCAGGCGCCAGGCGCCGCAGCCGTTTCCCCAGGGAGGGCGCGTCCCGCGGCCAATCCCGCTGCTTGATTCTGTCCAGCGAGACGCGCTGATTCAGGGCCTCCAGCAACTCGGTCGGGGAGCACATCCACCGTCCGCGCTCTTCTGCAAGGCCGCGGATTGCAAGGGCCAGCGCGTCGGCCTCGATCACTCCCGCCACCGCCGCGGCCCTGTTCTCTTCCAGGGCGGCCAGCATCTCGGCTTCTGTCCACCCGAAGGCCGGCCCCATGGCGGCACTCAGCCGGGCGAAGTCAGCCATGCGGGGGAGGCGATCGATATGCAGGTTGGGCAGACGCACTATGGCGGTGCGCAGCCGTCCAGCAGAAGCGCCAGGTTACCCGTCTCCCCGCGCAGAGCACTCGTTGGCCGTCCAGCCGCCAGCTTGTCCGCCATCGCTACACGAAGCAGCAATGGCGAATCGAAAGCTAGATAGATCACTCAGCAAGCAAGCCAAGGCGTGAACTGCCGGTTGAGGCGCCATCCCGGCATCTCAATCTATGAAGCGAGTTTCAAACTAGCCGACGCTTCCGAGCGCTGAGCTTTAGCTCCTGTGCGCGAACTGCTTTTAGCCCTCACCCGCTCAAGCCTTGAAATGGCTGGCTGACCATTCGGAAGAACTGCCGGAAGAAATGCAGAGAGCTTTTTGATATTAGGCTTGTAGTTTCGTGCTTCAGAAAAAATTACTTCCATGTCTTCGAGGGCATCCAGGTCTCGAACAATAGTTTTTGCTGTCTTTCCGGCATATTCTTCCGCGATTTGAGGCGAGAGCCCCCTAATATCCCTGAACTCTACACCTTCCCAATGCTCGGAGATGGCCAACGCCAACATCCGCCTTCGCCGACTAGTTGCGGTTTTCTCACTTTTAAATAGTTCATGAACATAATTCGACCATGTTACTTCAATGTGCTCACCTCGAATCACGGATATCTGCTCGCGCAGCTGCTCGCATAGGCCTTGGCATGCGTACTCAATAAACTTCAGAACATCTCCACCGCTTTTGCTGGCGTACTCTAACTGGCGATAATACTCAGTTCTTGTCTGATTGTAATAATTGCTGAGCAGGTGAGCGGCAGAAGAAGGAGCTCCTGCCTCCAGCAATAGGCGAACTTCGACCATCCGTGCTGTGCGACCATTTCCATCGCCAAATGGGTGAATCCAAGCAATGTACAGATGCGCAAAGATTGCCTTCATGACCCCGAAGACAATATTCATGCCTTCTATGGGTTTGAAGTCGGTATTGAGCCAATCGCACATCTTTTGCAGGAGGTACTCGCAGTCCGCTGCAGGTGCCCCCAGGTATCGACCAACGGTAACACTATGCTCGCGAATTTCACCGGCGACTGCGGGTTCCTCGATCTTTAGGCCTTCAAGAATTTGGGAATTGTACCGCTTTAGATCTTCGACAGTCAGGGGCTTACCCACATCATCCCAAAGCCCATTTGCGGCATTCAGGACATTGTCGATTTCCTTTCCAAGATACTCTTTGGAGGGAGGCAATTTGAGTTCGCCGGCAATTCTCTTGCCTACCTCTTCTTCGCTAAGAGTGTTGCCTTCGATTGCCGTGGTGGCCATCAGCCCCTTAGCAAGGAAGATCGAGTGGAGATGGCTCTGAACTTCGGGGCGCAGGGGGGCGCCAGCGATGTGCTCGCACTTACTCTGGATCTCTCCGAACGCTAGCCAAACCTTTGCAGGAAGGCGGCTATTATCCACCTTGAAGCTGATCCAAGGATGTGTCCGCTCATATGTCCTTTGATCTGTCATCGCTTTTGTCCGCGCAAGCCTATGTTTAACAGGGCGAAAACCGGAAAATTCAGGCTTCCGTGTCCTGCTGTTGCGCATAGATAGAGCCGGTTTTGGGCGGTAACACCACCTGATTCTGCATGGCATCGTGACAATCGTTGCAAGGGCCTCGATGGACAAGGAGCGATGTGACATGCGCTCCTGCCGCCCTCTCACGGTCCACTCGCCATCCCTGGCGACCGCATGCACTCCGCCGAGAGCGGCATCGGCCAGCGCTAGTCTGCGTATCGCGACGGCACGGTGGTACCCTGCCGCTTTGAGGCACAGGCCGGTGGACGCCTGTTCAGGGCTTCAGCCGACTTCCGTCCATCCGATGCGGCGCAGCAAAGCTGGCGCCAGGTATATGAAGCGGTCATCAGGCAGGGTGACGTATAGCCACCCGTCCCGGCCTGAGATGATTTCCGCGCCGGGCTCGGCGAGGTAACGCACGGCTCGCGCCTCTAGGCTCCCTGGCGGCCAGGAGCGGGACGGCAGGAAGGGCAGCGGATAGGCCGGTGGCGAGGCCACGTCCGTCGCCATCGCGGCGGTGCTGCCGACCTCTCCGGCAGGGGGCGCTTCGGCCGCAACGCTATCAGCTGCCGCCAGAGCCTGCGCAATTTCTTCCTGAGAGGCCTTCAGAGCCGCCAGCAAATCGGGTTGGGGCGGCTGGCTTGCTCGCCACCGCACCCGCCCGCCTTCCAGAAAGATGCTGACGCCAGCCTCTTCTGCGCGCTGGATCAGGGGATGCTGGCTCATGCGGCGCCTCCCCCAAGCCACGATACGAGGCTGGCTGTTCCGCCCGTTCCGGCCGCGGCGGCAGCCGGACCGGCTACAGGTCGCCAGTCCATGTCGCGGCCGGCGGCTCGGTGGTGGGCGCGCTTTGGCTGGCGTCGGCGGCACCGGCCCACTCGATGACGACGTGGCGCCCCTTCCGACCGCCCCCCTCTTGCTGCAGAAGCACGCCGCTGCGCCGCAGGGCGGGCGCTAGGCGCCGCAGCCGCTTCCCTAAGGAGGGCGCGTCCCGCGGCCAGTCTCGCTGCTTGATCCTGTCCATTGAGACGCGCTGATTGAGGGCTTCCAGCAGCTCGGTCGGGGAGCACATCCACCGGCCGCGCTCTTCGGCGAGGCCGCGGATGGCGAGCGCCAGCGCATCGGCCTCGATCACTCCCGCCACCGCCGCGGCCCTGTTCTCTTCCAGGGCGGCCAGCATCTCGGCTTCTGTCCACCCGAAGGCCGGCGCCATGGCGGCACTCAGCCGGGCGAAGTCAGCCATGCGGGGGAGGCGGTCGATATGCAGGTTGGGCAGCCGCGCCATGGCGGTGCGCAGGCCGTCCAGCAGCAGCGCCAGGATGCCGGCACGCGCGGCTTCGAAGTCCTTCCACACCTCTGCCTCGGGCTTGCGCTTGTCGTCGGGGATCGTCGGCAGGGTGAGGCTGATGGCTCGGTCAGCGAGGTCGCCGCGTGCCAACAGGGACGGGATGCCGTCCAGTAGAATTGGGTTCTGCACGAAGACGGTGCTTTCCTCCCCGTTGGTGTAGAGCATCCGCTCGCCGAAGCCGCCGCCCGAGGCGATGCGGCACAGGGCGTCGGCCATGTCCGCATCCAAGCTGGAGAGGTTGTCGAAGGCCAGCACGCGGCTGTTGCGCGCGGCGATGACCAGATCGCGCTCTTCGCGGGGCGTGGCGCGAGCATCGGCGTGGTTCGGGTCGACGAGGTAGCGGATGCTACTGCGGCCGGATGCTCTTCCATGTGACCCTACGCGGGTCATGAGCTGAGGGAGACACCGAGATGACCCACTACGCCGGGATCGACGTCTAACTGGAGACGAGCAGCATCTGCATCGTGGACGCGCAGTGTGCGATCCAGCGCGAGTTCAAGGTGGAGAGCGAGCCGGCGGCCACGGCCGCGGCCCTGATGGGCACCGGCCTTCCTTTCAGCTGCGTTGGCCTGGAGGCCGGACCCCTGTCGCAGTCGCTCCATGCGGGTTTGGCCAAGGCGGGCTTGTCGGTGGTGCACCTCGAGACCCGTCAACTGCGTGCCACGACCAAGGCGATGCCGGTCAAGACCGACCGGAACGACGCGCGGGCGATGGCGCAGGTGGGGCGCACTGGCTGGTATAAGGCGGTGCACGTGAAGTCGGAACTATCGCAGGCGCTGCGCGCCTTGCTCAGTGGCCGCAGGCTGCTGGTGGCCAAGCTGCGCGACCTCGACGACGGTATTCGTGGCTTGCTGCGTGGTTTCGGGCTTAAGGTCGGGCAGTTCAGCGAGGCGGCTTCCCGTGGACGTGTGCGCGAACTTACCAAGGGCCAGGTGGGAATGCAGGCGCTGATGGAGCCGCTGTTGCACGCCTGGGATGGGGTGCGGACCGGACGCGATCGCCTGCACCGCCTGGTGCTTGCGGGTCTGCGCGACGATGACGTCTGCCGCAGGCTGATGACAGTGCCAGGTGTCGGACCGGTGACGGGGCTGACCTTCTGCTCCGCCGTCGATGATCCAACGCGGTTCAGCCGCTCGCGAGCCGTCGGCGCTCGCTTTAGCCTGACGCCGAGACGCTACCAGTTGGATGAGACGGATCGCGTCGGGCACATCAGCAAGCAGGGCGACAGCCTGGCACGACAGGCCCTCTATGACGCCGCGAACGTGCTGCTGACCCGCACCGGCAAGTGGTCGGCGCTTAAGAATTGGGGCCTTGCTGTCGCCGGACGCATTGGGCATGCGCCGAGCCAAGGTGGCCGTCGCCCGCAAGCTAACCGTCGCGTTGCACCGGATGTGGCGCGACGGCACCGAGTTCTGCGTTCCCCTGCGGTGAAGGCCGCCTTCCGACATGGGCCTGAATCTGTCTTGTGATCTTATCGACGCTCGTAAGAGCGTTGCTAAGAACAGGTGCCGGATTGAATGGAGATCATCACTGGCATTGAGCGCCGTCGCCAATGGCGGGTGGAGGACAAGCTCCGGATGGTGGCGGAGGCTGAGCGTCCTGGTGCTTGCTTTGTCGAGGTTGCCCGCAGGCACGAGGTGAGCAGCAGCATGCTGTGGGCATGGCGCAGGCAGGTGCGGCGGGGGAGACTGGTGGCCGGTCCGGCGGCGATGTTCGTGCCGCTGCAGGTATCGCCGGATGGTCCTGCCGCGCCGCCCGGCACTGCGGTCGTGCCGATGGCGGCACCGACCCAGGCGAACCCGGTCGCCGCCGGCTAGATCGAGATTATCTTACCTGTCGGCACGGTGATCCGCATTGGCGAGGCGATCAGCGCCGCTGCCTTGCGGCGGGTGATGGCGGCGCTGCGCGCATGATCCCAACGTCTGCGAGCCTGTGCGTCTGACTGGCGGTGGGCTATACGGACATGCGGCGCGGCCTGGCGCTGCAGGTGCAGCAGGCGCTCGGGCGCGATTCCTATGCCGGAGATCTCTATGTGTTTCGGGGCAACCGCGGCTTTCGCGTTGCGGTGCGAGCAAAGCCTGGAGCAGCCGTTCAGTGAAACGTTCCTAAAAACACTACTCTCTGCGGTCCGCCGCGGCCTGCAGCGGCAGCCGCAATGTCGCCAGCGTACCGCGCCCCTGGACGCTGGCCAGCTCTAGCTGCCCGCCATGCGCCTCGGCGATCGCGACCACGGTCGCCAGGCCCAGGCCACTGCCGCCGCCGCGGCTGCGGGCCGCGTCACCGCGGAAGAAAGGCTTGGTGACATGCGGCAGGTCGTCCGTGGCGATGCCGGGGCCGCGGTCGCCGACCAGCAGCAGCACCTCGGTGCCGGACACCGTCACCTCGACCCAGGGGTCGCGGCCGTAGCGGAGCGCATTGGCGACCAGGTTGGTCAGCGCCCGCTTCAGCGGTACGCGGCGGCCTGGGACGATGGCCCGCTCGTCCAGGCTGTGCTCCATCACCACCTGGCCCGCCTCGAGGAACTCGTCGACCACCGTCCGCGCCAGGGCGGAGACCGAGACCGGGCGCAGCGGCTCGCTGCTCGGCTCGCCGCTGCGCAGATAGGCCAGCACGTCCGCCACCATCGCCTCCATCTCCGCCAGGTCCTGGCGGATCGGGTCGGTGGCGCCCGGCGGCAGGTCCTCGGCGCGCAGCCGGAGACGGGCGATCGGCGACATCAGGTCATGCGACAGCGCGCCGAGCGCCAGGGTGCGCTGGCGGAAGGCGTCATAGGTGCGGGCGGCCATGGTGTTGATCGCCTCGGCCAGCTGGCGCACCTCGCGCGGGCCGGAGGAAGCGACCGGCGCCGGCGGCCGGGCAAGGTCGAGTCGCGCCACCGCCGCGGCCAGCGTGGCGAGCGGCCCGGCGATCAGCCGCGAGGCGAAGGCCATGGCCGCCAGCAGGCTGATGCCGAACAGCCCGAGATAGGCGTAGAGCAGGCGCATCTCGGTGGAGATGATGTCGGTGCTGGACAGGCGGATCTCGAGCCAGGTGCCGTCGGCCAGCCAGGCCAGGCCGACGATGCCGATCAGATGGCCCATCGAGGGGTCGAAGGTGCCGGATTGGATGCGCAGCGCCCGCACGGGCTTGGCCAGCGACAGGGCGCGTTCGGAAATCCGCCGGAAGGCCGGCTCGCCCGCCTCTTCCGGCTCCGGCAGCCAGCCGGTGATGCGCCGGACGGCGAGGTCGGGCTGCGCCAGGGCCGCCGCCACCGTGTCGCGCTGGGCAGCCGGGACGGCGTCGAGCGTCTCCAGCAGCGTCGCCATCCGCTGTGCCAGGATCTCCTCGATGCTGCGGTCGACGATAGCGCGCTGCAGGTAGTCGTGCAGCCCGACCACGGCGCCGAGCAGCAGGACGAAGCCGATCAGCAGCGTCGCCAGCGTCTGCCCGAGCAGGGTCGCCGGGAAGACCCGGCGGATCAGGCCCACAGGACCGGGCTCGTCAGCATGTAGCCGCTGCCGCGGATGGTGCGGATCAGGTCGGCGTCGTTGCCGAGCTTGGCGCGCAGGCGGCTGATCTGCACGTCCATCGAGCGGCCGAGCCCGCCATAGGGCCGGTTGCGCGCCAGGTCGAGCAGCTGCTCGCGGTTCAGCACCTGCTGTGGCCGCTCGATCAGCGCCAGCAGAAGGTCGTATTCGCCCCCCGTCAGCTCGACCTCGACGCCGTCGACCCGGCGCAGCTCGCGCCGGCGCGTGTCCAGCGTCCAGCCGTCGAAGCGCGCCAGGCTGCGCGCCGCGACCTGGACCGAGGAGGGCGCGCGCCCAACGCGGCGCAGCACGGCGCGGATGCGGGCCAGGATCTCCCGCGGCTCGGCGGGCTTCACCACGAAGTCGTCGGCGCCGAGCTCCAGGCCCAGCACCCGCTCCACCGTCTCGCCCAGCGCGGTCAGCAGGATGACGGGCACGTTGCTGCGCATCCGCAGGCCGCGGCAGAGATCGAAGCCCGACTGCCCCGGCATCATCACGTCGAGCACGATGGCGTCGACCGGGGCGGTCTCCATGATCAGCGCCATCTCGGCGCCGTCGGCGGCGCCGGTGGCGCGGAAGCCGTTCCGCCGCAGATAGGTCAGCAGCAGCCGGCGCAGGTCCTCGTCGTCGTCGACGACCAGGATATGCTTGATGTCGGCATCGGCAGGCGGCGTGCCTGGCGGGACGCCCGGCGGCACGACAGAGTCATCCTCCGCAGGAAGCTGCGGCATGAAGCGTCTCCCAGGCCCCGGACATGGCGGGGTCGGCCGGTGGTCGCGCCCGGCGCGCGCCGGCACCCCCGGCTGCGCGCCGCTTTAGCGGCGTGGCGGCGGCGGATGCCAATGACCCTTCGGAGGGGCAGCCTTGCGTCGGCCACGCCCGCCGTTGAACGGCACCGGGCCAGGGAGGATTGCCCCCCGGCCCGCGGCCTGCTGGTTGGCGGCGTCAGCTGCCGGGGTTACGCGCCTGCGCCCGGGCCGCCTCGAGCTGGCGCTGGCGGCCTTCCGCCTCGGCCATGTGGCGGGCCAGCGGGTGGCCGTCATAGGTGCGGCCGAAGGCGTCGCTGCTGGGCGCGTTGTTGCCCAGCGCCAGGCTTTCCTCGAGCGCCGGCAGCTCGCGCTCGGAGACCGGCATGGCGTTGCGCAGCGGGCTGCCCAGCGGCTGGAAGCGGGGCCCGGCGCCCATGCCGCCGCGCGTCACCTCCATGCGCTGGGCCGTCGGATTGCCGGCGGCGAGGCTGGTCTCGTTGGCCATGGCGGCGCCGGCGCCGAGCGAGAGGGCGATGGCGAGGGCGGGGAATGCGATCCAGCGGGAAGACATGATGTCTGAGCTCCTGTCGGTTCTTGATGTCTGGCGTGTGAGGAGGTGGGAGGCGGTGAGGAAGGCGGCGGCGTCCGGCGATGCGCGGCGGCAGGTTTCCGAGAGCGGGCCCGGGGGGCGGGCCGTCCTAGGGTCCGGGGCGGCTGCCCTGGCTGGCTGCGTCGGTCATCGTCTTTCTCCTGAGGCCTTCCGTGGCCTGCCCCCTGAATGTGCCCGCGGCGGGGGCGGCATCAAGCAGCGCGGAACCGGCTTTCCGACGGACCCGCGAAGTGATGCGAAGCAGACACATTCCGCAATATACAGTTTAGGCTTCCGAAACGCTGTTGACCGATGAGAAATGAAAGACGATCGGCGGCGGGTTTCGCCGGGTCTCGCGCCGATGACGGAGGCCTTCCCATCGATGTCTTCGTCGTTATTGTATACTGTCGCGGGTATTTGCGGGAACAGGCAAGATTGTTTTCGATTCTGCTGGAATTTTTGCTTGCACCTCCAGCGACTGGAGGTTCTAGCCTCCGCCCGCGCCAATCCGGCTGCCGGAGACCTTCAATGCCCGCCCCCCCTTCACGCGGCCTCGCCGTCGCCGCCCTGCTGATCCTCGGTGCCTGCGGCGCCACCCCTGTCGAGCGGATGCGCGAACAGGACCCCGTGGCGCTCGGCCGTTTCCCCGCGGCGCGCGACGCCGTCGCCGCCTGCATCATCGACGAGGCGACGCAGCAGGGCCGGATCACCGCCAACCATGCCGACGGCCAGAGCGACCGTCTGCGCATCACCATTTCCGAGCTGCGTCCCAGCCAGGGCCACAGCACCCGCCTTCATCCACGCATGGACGTGCTGGTGGCGCCGCTGGGGCCGACGGAGAGCGAGGTCACCCTGCGCCTGGCTGCGACCCTCTTCCCCGACCGCCCGGCGGTGGAGGAGGTGCGGGCCGGGCTGGCCGAATGCCTGGGCCAGCCGCGGACCGTCCGGTGACCCCGCAGGCCAGACCGATGCCTTCCGCCGCGCGGAGCTGGGCGATCGCCATCGTCGCGGGGCTGCTGGCCCTGGCGGTCGACCAGGTCAGCAAATGGTGGATCCTGACCGAGGTGATGGACCCGCCGCGGCTGATTCCCATCACCGGCTTTCTCAACCTGACGCTGGGCTACAACCGCGGCGTCAGCTTCGGCCTGCTCGCGACGGACAGCCCGGCGACGCCGATCCTGCTGTCCGGCCTCGCCTTCGCCATCCTGCCGCTGATGGGCTGGTGGCTGGCGAAGGAGCCCCGGCCGCTGCACGGCGCCGCCTTTGGCCTGATCGCCGGCGGCGGACTCGGCAATGTCGTGGACCGGCTACGCCAGGGCGCGGTGACCGATTTCATCGACGTCCACGCAGCAGGGTACCACTGGCCCGCCTTCAACCTCGCCGACACCGCGATCTTCCTGGGCGCCGCGCTGCTTATCGCCGCCACCCTGCTTCCGTTGCCGGCCGAGGCGCCGGCAGGGACCGTGGGCAGGGATGGCCTGGCCGGAGCGCCCCGCCATGACACCTGATCGCGCGGATGCGGCGGAAATGCTTCAATCGAGCAATGTGACGAGACGCTTCGATGCGTGACATCGTCTTGCGGCTGACCTAGAAGCCGCCCGGCATGGCTTCCGCCAGGACGTTTTCCTTCATCGCCACCTGCCGCCGGGTTTTCGCGGCCGCGCTGCTCGCGTGCCTCCTGGCCGTGGCGGCGACGCAGGGGCATGGCCTGGCGCAGACCCAGACCCAGACCGGCGGCACGCCGCAGGATGTCCTGGTCTCGATGCAGCAGGGGCCGCATGGCGAGGTCCCGCAGCCCGACCAGGCGCTTTGCGAATGCCTTCATACCGTGTGCAGCAAGCTCGTCGCCCGCGCGCCTGAACTGGCCGCGACGTCGGCCACCCCCGCGCTGCGGGCACGGCTTTTTGCCGGCCGCTCGCGGGTGCTGCTCTCCGGCGTCGTCGACCAGCTGAGCCGGCCACCCCGAGCCTAGCCCTCAGGCACTCTCCCGGCCGGCGCCCTGCGTGGTGCCCGGCCCTGCTTGAACGGCTTTCCTCAGGTGTTTCCCCCATGCTTCCCAAGCTTACGCTGGCGGCTGCCTGCGTGCTGCTGTGGCCGACGCTCGCCCAAGCCCAGCCTCAGACCCAGGCCCAGACCCAGTCGGTGGTGCCAGGCGCCCTCCTGCTCACCTCGCCGGCCCAGGCGATCGGCCAGGCGCTGCAATCCTCCCCTGTCCTGCGCGGCGCCGGCTTCTCCCGCGACGCGACCTATGCCGACCGGCTGCAGGCGCCGCTGCGTCCCAATCCGGAGCTGAACACCAGCTTCGAGAGCTTCGGCGGCATGGGGGGCAACGGCGACAGCCGCGGCCTGCGCAGCCTGGAGACGACGATCGGCCTGTCGCAGCGGATCGAGCTCGGCGGCAAGCGAGCCGCGCGAATCGGCCTCGCCGACCGCGGCGCCGAGGTCGCGGGCTTCGAGTTCACCGCTGCCCAGCTGGACCTCGCGCGCGACGTGACGGTCGCCATGGCCGCCGCCGAGGCCGCGACGCGCAGCCTGGCGGTCGAGCGTGACCGGTTGCGCCTGGCGGGCGAGACCCTGCGCGCCGCCCGGCTGCGGGTCGATGCCGGGCGCGACCCGCTGCTGCAGGCCGAGCGCGCCGAGGTGACCCGCGCCACCGCCGAGATCGCCATGGAACGCGCCGAGCGCGAGGCGGAGATCGCCCGCGGCGAGCTTGCGGTGCTGATCGGCGTGCCGGCGGTGCAGCTCGCCGCGCGCCAGCCCTGGTTCGACGACATCGGCCCGGCCGTGCCGGCGCCCGTGCCGGCCGACCCGCTGCAGCGGCTGGGGGCCAATCCGGACCTGGCCCGCTTCGAGGCCGCCATCGCCCAGCAGCGCGCCAACGTGACGCTGCAGCGCTCAACGGCCGTGCCGGACGTCACGCTGAACGGCGACGTGCGCCACGCGCGCGACAGCCGCGAGACCAGCTTCGTCGCCGGCGTCAGCATTCCGCTGCCTTTCTCCGACCGCAACCAGGGAGGCATCGCCCGGGCGAATGCCGAGCTGCTGCGCGCCGAGACCGAGGCGCAGCGCGGGCGCGCGGCACTGGTCGCCGAGCTGCTGGCCACCGAGCGCCGCCTGGTGCTCGCCTGGCGGGCTGCGCAGAGCCTGCGGCGCGACGCGCTGCCGGCGGCCGAGCGGGCGGCGCGTTCCGCCTCGGCCGGGTTCGGCGAGGGCAAGTTCTCCTTCCTCGAGGTGCTCGACGCCCAGAAGGCCCTGTCCGACACCCAAGCGCAGCTGGTCGAGACCACCCAGGAATTCCACACCCGCCGGGCCGCGCTGGAGCGGCTGCGCGGCGAACAACCCTCTGGAGCTCGCCGCTGATGCGCCGCGCAACTCTCCTCGCCAGCGCCGCCATCGGCGGGCTGGCCTTCGCCATCGCCTTTCCCGCCGTCCCGGACCAGGCGCGGCTGCTGATGGGGCTGCAGGTCCCTGCCGCCGCCGGCGCCGCCGAGCCCACTCCTGCTGCCAAGCCTGACACCCATGCGGAGGGCGAGGAAAGCCATGGCGAGGAAGGCCATATCGCCATGACCGACGAGCAGGTCGAGGCCTCGGGCATCGTGGTCGCCGCCGTCGGCGGCGGCCAGCTGCTTCGCCGAGCCGCGGTGCCCGCCGTGCTGGCCGCCAGCCAGGACCGCCAGGCCAAGGTGACCCCGCGCCTCGGCGGCATCGTCGCCGAGGTGCGCCACAGCCTGGGTGACGAGGTCGCCCAGGGCGAGGTGCTGGCCGTGCTGGAAAGCCGCGAGGTCGCCGACGCCAAGGGCGAGTTCCTGGCCGCCGGCCGCACCGCCGCCCTGGCCGAGACCCTGCTGGCGCGGGAGAGCCGCCTCTGGCGCCAGCGCGTCTCGGCCGAGCAGGATTTCCTGCAGGCCCGCGCCACGGCCGAGGATGCCCGCATCAAGCTCGACCTGGCGCGGCAGCGGCTGCTGGCCCTGGGCCTGGCGGAGGCCGAGATTGCGGCGCTGCCGCGCCAGCCCGCGGCCTCGCTGCGGCGGCTCGAGCTGCGCGCGCCGATCGCCGGGCGCGTCACCGCCCGCGCCGCCATCCTGGGCGGCAATGCGGCCGCCGATGCCGAGCTCTTCTCGGTCGCCGACCTGTCGGTGCTCTGGGTCGAGATGACCATCCCGCCGCGCGACCTGCCGATGGCGCGGCAGGGCCAGGCGGTCGCCATCCAGGGCGAGGGGGAGGCCCGTGCCGAGGCGCGCATCATCTTCCTCAGCCCGGTGCTGGATCCGGAGACGCGCTCGGCACGGGCCGTGGCCGCGCTGCCCAACCCGGACGGCGCCTGGAGCGCCGGCGGCTTCGTCACCGCGCAGCTGACCACCGGCGCGCAGCCGGTCGACCTGATGGTGCCGCGCGGCGCAGTGCAGGAGGTCGAGGGCAAGCAGGTGGTCTTCCTGCGCAACGAGGAAGGCTTCGAGATGCGCGAGGTCGCGCTCGGCCGCGAGGATGCCGAGAATGTCGAGGTGATCTTCGGCCTCGACGAGGGCGCGCGGATCGCGGTGGGCAACGCCTTCGTGCTGCGGGCCGAGCTCGGCAAGTCCGAAGCCGGTCACGGGCATTGAGGACCGCAGCCCGATGATCGGTCCCATCCTCGACTTCTCCGTCCGCAACCGCTGGACCGTGCTGCTGATGGCGCTGGTCGCCATCGGCATCGGCGGCTGGGCGCTGACCCGGCTGCCGATCGACGCCACGCCGGACATCACCAACAACCAGGCGCAGATCAACACCGTCGCGCCCTCGCTCTCGCCCTACGAGATCGAGAAGCAGGTGACCTTCCCGATCGAGACGGCGCTGGCCGGCATCCCGGGGCTCGAGAGCACGCGCTCGATCTCGCGCAACGGCTTCAGCCAGGTCACCGCGGTCTTCAGCGAGTCGACCGACATCTACTTCGCCCGGCAGCAGGTGCTGGAGCGCCTGATCGAGGCGGGCGAGAGCATGCCGGAGGGCGTCGAGCCGCGGCTCGGCCCGGTCTCCACCGGCCTCGGCGAGGTCACCATGTGGACGGTCCGCTTCGCGGCGCGGCGCCAGGGCGACGTCGTCGCAAATGGCCGTCCAGGCTGGCAGGCCGATGGCAGCTACGTCACGCCGGAAGGCGAGAAGCTGGCCAGCGAGGCCGACCGCGCCACCTATCTGCGCACCGTGCAGGACTGGATCATCCGCCCCGAGATCCGCAACATCCCCGGCATCGCCGGAGTGGATGCGATCGGCGGCTACGTGAAGCAATACGTGGTGCAGCCGGACCCGGCGCGGCTGATGGCGCTGGGCCTGAGCTTCGGCGACCTGACCAGCGCCATCGAGCGCAGTAACGTCTCCACCGGCGCGGGCTATATCGACCGTGGCGGCGAGGGCTTGGTGGTGCGCTCCGGCGGCCGGGTGACCAGCGTCGCCGAGCTGGAGCAGGTGGTGGTGACGACCCGCGAGGGCGCGCCGATCCTGCTGCGCGACGTCGGCCGCGTCGCCATCGGCCAGGCGCAGCGCACCGGCAGCGCCAGCGGCAACGGTCAGGAGATGGTGGTCGGCACCGCGCTGATGCTGATCGGCGAGAACAGCCGCACCGTCGCCGCCGCCGTGCATGCCCGCGTCGAAGGCCTGGGCCGCATGCTGCCGCCGGGCATCGAGGCGACCGCCGTGCTCGACCGCGGCATCCTGGTCGACGCCACCATCCAGACGGTGGCGAAGAACCTGGGCGAGGGCGCGCTGCTCGTCATCGTCATCCTGTTCCTGATGCTGGGTAACATCCGGGCGGCGATCATCACCGCGCTGGTCATCCCGGTGACCATGCTGTTAACTGCCTTCGGCATGGTGCGCGGCGGCATCTCCGCCAACCTGATGTCGCTCGGCGCGCTCGATTTCGGCCTGATCGTCGACGGCGCCGTCATCATCACCGAGAACAGCCTGCGCCACCTGGCCGAGCGGCAGCACGAGAAGGGCCGGCTGCTGACCCTCGAGGAGCGGCTGCGGACGGTCGCCGACAGCGCCAAGGAGATGATCCGGCCTTCGCTCTACGGCCAGGCCATCATCATTCTGGTCTATGCGCCGCTGCTGACCTTCACCGGCGTCGAGGGCAAGATGTTCATCCCGATGGCGCTGACCGTCATCCTGGCGCTGGCCTTCGCCTTCGTCTTGTCGATGACGCTGGTGCCGGCGCTGATCGCCATCTGGATCACCGGGAAGGTGCAGGAGAAGGAGGTCGCGATCGTCCGCGGCCTGAAGACGGCCTATGTCCCGCTGCTGAACCGCACGCTGCGGGCGCCGCTGCCGGTGATCGGCCTGGGCGCGCTGCTGTTCCTGGGTAGCCTGACGCTGTTCTCCAGGCTTGGCCAGGAATTCATCCCGACGCTGGACGAAGGCAACCTGGCGATGCAGGCGCTGCGCATCCCCAGCACCTCGCTGCAGCAGTCGCAGGCCATGCAGTCGGTGCTGGAGCGCCGCATCTCGCGCCTGCCGGAAGTGCAGATCATCTATTCGAAGACCGGCACGGCGGAGGTCGCCTCCGACCCGATGCCGCCCAACGCCTCCGACACCTTCATCATCCTGAAGCCGCGCGACCAGTGGCCCGACCCGTCGCTGTCCAAGGCCGAGCTGGTCCGCCGCATCGAGCAGTCGGTCGCCGGCATCCCCGGCAACGCGCTGGAATTCACCCAGCCCATCCAGATGCGCTTCAACGAGCTGCTGGCGGGCGTGCGCGGCGACCTGGCGGTGAAGGTCTTTGGCGACGAATACGGGCCGATGCTGCAGGCGGCGAGCCAGATCGCCACGATCCTGAACAGCGTGCAGGGGGCGGCCGACGTCAAGGTCGAGCAGGCGACGGGCCTGCCTTTCCTCGAGGTCACGGTGAACCGCGCCGAGGTCGCGCGGCGCGGCCTCAGCGTCGCCGATGTCCAGGCGGTGCTGGCCACCGCCGTCGGCGGCCGCGAGGCGGGCATGGTCTATGAGGGCGATCGTCGCTTCGCCATCGTCGTCCGCCTGCCGGAGGCGATGCGCAACAACTTCGAGGCGCTGAAGAGCCTGCCGGTGCCGCTGCCGCCGATCGCCGGGCGCCCGGCCAGCTCGGTGCCGCTGCAGCAGCTGGCGAGCCTGACCGTGGTGCAAGGGCCAAACCAGATCAGCCGCGAGCAGGGGCGGCGCCGCGTCGTCATCCAGGCCAATGCGCGCGGCCGCGACATCGGCTCGATCGTCGCCGAGGCGCGGGCGCGGGTGGAGCGCGAGGTGCAGCTGCCGCCCGGCTACAGCGTCACCTGGGGCGGCCAGTTCGAGAACCTGGCCAAGGCCCGCGCCCGGCTGATGGTCGTGGTGCCCGCCTGCTTCGCGCTGATCCTGGTGCTGCTCTATGCCGCCCTGGGTTCGGTGCGGGACGCGCTGGTGGTGTTCAGTGGCGTGCCGCTGGCGCTGTCCGGCGGGCTGCTGGCGCTGTGGCTGCGGGGCCTGCCCTTCTCGGTGCCCGCGGCGGTCGGCTTCATCGCGCTGTCCGGCGTCGCCGTGCTGAACGGGCTGGTCATGGCCAGCTCGATCAAGGACCTGCTGGCGCGCGGCACGCTATCGCTTCGGGATGCCGTCTTCCAGGGGGCCACGACCCGGCTGCGGCCGGTCGCCATGACCGCGCTGGTGGCCTCGCTCGGCTTCGTGCCGATGGCCATCGCCACCGGCGCCGGGGCGGAGGTGCAGAAGCCTTTGGCCACCGTCGTCATCGGCGGGCTGATCAGCGCGACGCTGCTGACCTTGCTCGTGTTGCCAGCGCTCTATGTGCGCTTCGGCCGCGTCGCCCGGCCGGCCGAGGCGGAGGCCGCGGCCCCGGCGCCTGCGCCGGCGGAATGACACCCTTGGCATGACATCGGCGCCGCCGCGGTGGCGGCGCCCTTCCAGCCTTCGATGTGGAAAGGAAACACGATGAGGAAGCTTCTTCTCGCCGCCTTCGCGGCGGCCAGCCTGGCCGGGCCTGTCCTGGCCCAGGGGAATGTTGCCCCGGGCAGCGCCGGCGGCGGGCATGGCCATGCCGACCAGGGCCCGCATGGCGGCCGCATGCAGGATGTCGTCGGCGTCCATGCCGAGCTGCTGGTGACCGAGCGCAAGGTCACCATCCATCTCTACGACGAGGGCAGCAAGCCGGTGCCTGCGGCGGGCTTCTCCGGCTCGCTGCTGATCGGCACCGGCCAGGCGCGCGAGGTCGTCCAGCTGGTCCCGGGCGAGGGCAACAGCCTGGTCGGCGAGGCCCGCACCGCGCCGGCCCGCGGGGCGGCGGTGACGATGCAGATCAAGAACCCGGCCGGGCGCAGCGCCCAGGCGCGTTTCTGAGGAACGGGACGGCGCCGGCCTGGAGCGGGCGCCGTCTCTCCTTGCCCATGGGACATTACTGCGACGTCACTTTGTCTGCGTAAGCGCCGACCTTAAGGTGTAGCTGAATCTACACTCTGGAGGACCGGCATGAGCCTGGCCGAGACCACGCAGCCCGCCGCGCGACCGGACAGCCTCGGGCCGCCCAGCCTGCCGGAGGTCAACCGCTCCGTCCCCGTCCCCAATGCCGGCAGCGCGCTGAAGCGCTTCTTCGCCTTCTTCGGCCCGGGCTACCTGGTCGCCGTCGGCTACATGGATCCGGGCAACTGGGCGACGGCGCTCGCCGGCGGCTCGGGCTACGGCTACACGCTGCTGAGCGTCGCCCTGGCCTCCTCGCTGATGGCCATGCTGCTGCAGGCGATCTGCGCGCGGATCGGCATCGCCACGGGGCGCGACCTGGCGCAGCTCTGCCGCGACCGCTTCCCCAAGATCGTGGCCTATCCGCTCTGGCTGCTGGCGGAGCTCGCCATCTGCGCCACCGACCTGGCCGAGCTGATCGGCACCGCCATCGCGCTCGAGCTGCTCTTCGGCATCCCGCTGCTCTACGGCGTCATGCTGACGGCGCTCGACGCCTTCCTGATCCTCTGGCTGCAGCACAAGGGCGTTCGCTGGCTGGAGGCGCTGATCCTCGGCCTGATCCTGCTGATCTTCGGCTGCTTCGCCACGCAGATCGCCCTGGCCGACCCGGTCTGGGGCGACGTGCTGCGCGGCTATGTCCCGGCCCGCTCGATCGTCACCGACCAGACCCAGCTTTATCTTGCCCTCGGCATCCTCGGCGCGACCGTGATGCCGCACAACCTCTACCTGCACACCGCGCTGGTGCAGTCGCGTGACGTGGCCCCCACGGTCGCGGCGAAGAAGGAGGCGATTCGCTTCGCCACCCTCGACAGCACCATCGCCCTGGTGCTCGCGCTGTTCATCAACTCGGCCATCCTGATCACCGCGGCGGCCACCTTCCACACCAGCGGCAATACCGAGATCGCCGAGATCGGCGACGCCTACCGGCTGATGGCGCCGCTGCTGGGCAGCGGGCTGGCGGCGACGCTCTTCGCCCTGGCACTGCTGCTCTGCGGCATCAATGCGACGGTGACCGCGACGCTGGCCGGGCAGGTGGTGATGGAGGGCTTCCTGCGGTTCCGTCTGCCGCCCTTCCTGCGCCGCCTGCTGACGCGGCTGGTGGCCATCGTGCCGGCGGTTTTGGTCACCTGGTTCTACGGCGCCTCCGGCACCGCCCAGCTGCTGATCCTGAGCCAAGTGGTGCTGTCGCTGCAGCTGCCTTTCGCGATCATCCCGCTGATGCTCTTCGCTTCCGACCGCGCACGCCTCGGCGCGTTCACCGCGCCGCGCTGGCAGCTCGTCCTCGGTTGGTCGATCGCGGCGCTGATCACCGGGCTGAACGTGAAGCTGCTGCTCGACATGATCCTCGGCGGCTGATCGCGCCGTCGGCGGGGCGGAGGAGGCCGAAGGCAGCCCTCCTCCTGCCGGTCCAGTCGCCCGTCGCGCCTGCTGCCTCGCCGCAGAATCATGTCCCAGCCTCAAAACTTCACCTTTGACGGCATCGCCGCGCGATTCGGGCCGAGGCTCTTGCACATCGCCGCGCTGCAGCGTTTCCGATCGTGTCGCGAGACGTGCAGCCATTAACAATCCGGCGCCAGGATTGCTCGATTGTAAATGGAATGCTGGGTTCCAATAATGCTTGGCATCATTGAGCTGCAGTATTGCAGATGCCTCGCGCCGCTTCTTGTTCGGTTGCGTCGGTGAAGCGCATAGAAACTCGGGGCAACAAACACCCGAGGAGCAATGTTATGGCGAAGGCTGGAGCACTTTTTCTGCTGCTGGGCGCAGCGACGATCCTGTCCGGCTGCGGCGCCAGCCGGGGCGTCGACACGGCGCAGGCGGCGCCGCGTTCGATCAGCGGCGTGGTCTGCCCGCCCGCTGGCCTTGTCGCGGTGCGTGACGACAACACGCATGTCCGCTACGCCGGTGCCGACCCGTCCGACCCGGGCACCTGCCTGGTCAACACGCCGGGCGGCGCGCCGCAGCGCATGGTGGGCGGGCTGATCAGCACGCATCCCGTCAACGACGCGCAGCGTCGCGAGGCGATCGCCGGGCTCTTCCCGCTGGCGGTCGGCAAGTCGACGAAGGTCAGCTATTCGCTGGTCAGCGCGCTGGTGCCGCATCCGCAGTTCTTCCCGACCGAGGAGACCTTCCGGGTCGCCGGTGAGACCTCCTACAACCTGAACGGTGCGGCGCGGCCGGCCTGGGTGGTCGAGGGCGGAATGCGCAGCCAGATGGATCCGGCCGGCAACTACACGATGATCTACAACATCGACAAGGAAACCGGCGTCATCCTGTCCTACACGCTGACGTCGCGGACCGGCGGCAACCTCTTCGCGCGTCCCTTCCGCGTGACCCAGTTGGAAGTCGCCAGCCGATAAGGCGAAGCTGGCGGGCTGGCCATCGTCAGGGGCCAGCCCGCAACCTCGCAGCATTGCCGGACGTAAACCGGAGCAACAATCGAGGTCGCTATATTTCTTCCAGGTTAACGCTGTATTCCTAAGTAATTCAGGGGCGCATCAACGATATTCGGCGTCTCATATTGAATTGTTATTCTCTCTTCGCTGCCGCTCTTAAGACCAGGGGCAAGCAACGCCCTAGGAGCAGGATCATGGCGAAGACAGGTGCAATCCTTCTGGTGCTGGGGGCGGTCGGCCTTCTGGCGGGATGCGCGCAAACCACTGGCGCGCAGAGGCCCAGCGCGCAGGCGCCGACCAGCACGGCACCGATCGCCGGCGTGGTCTGCCCGCCGGCCGGCACCGTGGCGGTCCGCAACGACGTCCTTCGCGTCCGCTATGCCGGCGCCGATCCTGCCGATCCGGCGACCTGCCTGCTGCGCAATCCCGACGGTTCCACGCAACGTCTCGTCGGCGGCCTGATCAGCACCCATCCGGTGAACGACGCCGAGCGTCGCGCCGCGATCGCCGGCCTCTTCCCGATGGCGGTCGGCAAGACGACCCAGGTCAGCTACTCCCTGGTCAGCGCGCTGGTGCCGCATCCGCAGTTCTTCCCCTTCGAGGAAAGCTTCCGTGTCAGCGGGGAGGGGCGTTTCGACCTCAACGGCGCGAACCGCCCGACCTGGGTGGTCGACAGCGTGCTGCGCAGCCAGATCGACCCGCAGGCGAATTACGACATGCGCTATGTCGTCGACCAGCAGACCGGCGTCGTCCTGGCCTTCAACATGACCTCGCGCACCGGCGCCAATCTTTTTGCGCGCCCCTACCGCGTCACCGAGCTCGAGCTGCCCGGCCAGCCCTGATTTCAAGCGGGCCGGCATCCCATCGTGCCGGCCCTTCCGCGCCTTGCCGGAGACGGCTTGGGTCGCGCGCCCCGTTCGGACCCCTGTACGCATTCCTGGAACGGGACGGGGTCAGCAGCAGATCGAAGGAGGCTCACGGCATGTCCCTGGGCAGAACAATCCTGACGGCCCTCGCCGTCATGGCCGCGCTCGTCGCGACCCCAACCTTCGCCAATGAAAGCGACAACGCCGTCGGCGACCCTCTGGCCACGCCGATGGCTGTGACGCGAGGCGCCATGGGCGCCGGCGGCGCGGGTGAATCGCAGTCTGCCATGGGCAGTCCCTTCGCACGGCGGATGGCGACCACCCGGCGGCATCTGCCGGTCTTCGAGGAAACCCTGGCGCTCACCAACAATGCGCCGGCCAGCGACGCCGACGGCATCAGCCATGATGGCCACCCGCTGTCCCGCCATCTCCGGCACGAAGGCCGGCATGCGCCGCCGTGACCTTCGGGGTGTCCAGCCGCGCTCGCCGCTTGGCCAGGTCCTCGACCCCGCGGCCAGCAGGAAGAGAAGTTCAATCCTGGCCGTTCGCAGGCCTGATTTGTCTCGAGATGTTTCTGGATTGGTTCAAAATAATAATGGAAGAATTCAATCTAGAAATATTTGAGGGTAAATTCGAAAATTCACGAATTAATTTCTGATTTATTGTTGTCGGTATTTTCCTTGGTTCGTAGAGGGAGCCCGTTCCCCATCGGAGTCAGAGATTTGATCTTCCGCACTCTTGCTGTCGGCGCCCTGGCGGCGACGCTCGGCAGCCAGGCCCATGCCCAATCCACGCCCCCGGCAGACGGCCTCTCCTGGTCCGGCATCCGTCCGACGCTCCGCCTGGCGGACGGCAACTTCACCATGACGCCGGTGGCCCGCCTCGACCTGCATGCCGGTTCCTATTTCGGCCAGCCGGACGGTCTCGGCGACCGCTTCTCCAGCGGCGCCAACATGCGTCGCGGACGCCTCGGCCTGCGCGGCACCGCCGCTCAGGACTTCAGCTATAACTTCACCTGGGAATTCGGCCCCTCCACGCCGCAGGAGCCGCCGCGCGGCGGCCGCATCTTCGAGGCCTCGATCGCCTATAAGGGCATCAACGGCGTGAACCTGCAGGTCGGCGCCTGGACCCTGCCGCATACCCTGGCCTATGCCAGCAGCTCCTCCGAGCTGCTGACGATCGAGCGGCCGAGCATCACCGCCATGGCGACCAGCGTCGCCTCGGGCGATACCCGCTTCGCCGCCGGCGGCGAGGTCTTCGGCAAGCGCTTCTACGGTTCGGCCTTCGCGACCCAGGGCGTGGCCTCCACCCCCTATGACAACGACCAGCGCGGCGTCGTCGGCCGCGCCGCCTGGCTGGCGCTCGATGCCGAGACCAAGGTGCAGCTCGGCTTCAACGGCGCCTTCCAGGCCGATCCCGGCTCGAACAGCGGTTCGTCGCAGCGCTTCCGCGACTATCCCGAGCTGCGGCTGAACAGCTTCCGCTACATCGACACCCGCAGCATGGCGGCCGATTCCTCCTGGGCCTATGGCCCCGAGCTGTCCGGCATGGTCGGCAAGATGCATTACGCGGCCGAGTACCAGATCATCGGCATCGACACGCCCAGTGGTCCAAGCCGCAGCTTCGATGGCTGGTACCTCAACCTCGCCTATCCCCTGCTGGGCGAGCCGCGCCGCCGTGCCGACAACAATGCGACCTGGCGGCGCGGGCGTGCGGCCGACATCGACTTCAATCAGAACTGGGGGGCGTTGGAGGCCGTCGCCGGCTACAGCACCGTCGATCTCAGCGACAGCCCTGTCCGTGGCGGCCGTCAGTCGATCTGGACCGCCGCGCTGAACTGGTATCCGACGCAGCAGCTGAAGCTGACGACGCAATACCAGAATGGCAGCCTCGGCCTGCCCGGGCGCGACCGTGACTTCCAGAGCCTGGCTTTCGCGGTGGTCTTCAGCCTCTGAGGGTGAACGGCGCATGGCTCGACCGAGCCATGCGCCCGAGGCCTGTCGATCCTGCTTGAAGCTCTAGTCACTAGAGGTTGCATATCCTGCGTCGAAACGACATCGAGGTTCCCGACATGGACAGGATCGACGGGCGCGGCCCAGGACTGACGGTAAAGGCGGCCCACCATGGGCGCTGAGGCAGGGCATGACCACGACCACGGCACGCGCGTCACCGCAGGCAGCGAGCGGCGCGTCCGTTTCGTCCTGATCGGCACTGCGAGCTACGCCGTGGTGCAGGCCATCGGCGGCTGGTTCTCTGGCTCGCTCGCGCTGATCGCCGATTCCGGCCACATGGTTTCCGACGCGGCGGCGCTGCTGCTGGCGCTGATCGCCTATCGCGTCGCGGCGCGGGCGCCGGATGCAGCGCGCAGCTACGGCTTCCACCGCGTCCGCGTGCTGGCGGCGCTGGCCAATGGCGCCACCTTGCTGCTGCTGGTGGCCTGGATCACCTGGGAGGCGATCGGCCGCTTCCGCGCGCCGACCGAGGTGCTGGCAGGGCCGATGCTGATCGTCGCGGCCATCGGTCTTGCCGTGAACATCATCGGCGCGCTGGTGTTGCGCGGCGGCGACCAGGGCGACGCCAATCTGCGCGGCGCGCTGCTGCATGTGATGGGCGACCTGCTGGGCTCGGTCGGCGCCATCGCCGCGGCCGTCGGCATCATGCTGACCGGCTGGACGGTGCTGGACCCGATCCTCTCCGTGCTGGTCGCGGCGCTGGTCGTGCGGGCGGCCTGGAGCCTGGTCACGGAGTCCCTGCAGGTGCTGCTGCAGGCGATGCCGCGCGGACTGGATGGCGCTGCCGTGGAGCAGGATGTCCTGTCCGTCCCGGGCGTCGCCGAGGCGGGTCATTTCCATGCCTGGACCCTGTCCGACCACAGCGTGGTGGCGACCCTGCATGTCGCGCCGACGCCGGGCGCCGATCCGCTGGCCCTGCCGTCGGCGGTGGCCGCGCGGCTGCACGCCATGCACGGCATCGACCATGTCACCGTGCAGGTCGATCCGCCGGGCCGCATCGCAGCAGCCCGGCATTGAGCGCCGGAGCGCGATCGAGGCGCCGTCAGCCGGTCGCCTCGATCTCGCTCAGGATCAGCTCGTAGAGTTGGCGTGGGCCGAAGGAGAGCAGCGGCTTGCCGTTGACGAAGAAAGTCGGCGTCTGGCGCACCTGCAGCGCCTGCAGGTCCTCGCCGTCGATGGCCAGCACCCGGCCGATCTCCGGGCGGCGGGCGTCGCGCCGGGCCCGCGGCAGGTCCAGACCGGCGATGCCGGCGATGCGCCAAGCTGCCTCCAGATCCGGCGCGCCATGCATCGCCCAGTCCGGCTGCCGGGCGAAAAGCGCGTCCAGCACCGGCTCGAAGCGGTCCTGCAGCCGCGCCGCCTCGAGGATGCGCACCGCCTCGTCCGAGCCTTCGTGGAACGGCGCGTAGCGCAGCACCATCCGCAGGTGTCCGGCATGCTGCGCCAGCATGCGGTTCAGCAGCGGGTGGAAGGCGCGGCAGGCTTCGCAGGAGGGGTCGAAGAACTCGACCAGGGTGACCGCGGCGTCGCGCTTGCCGATCACCGGCGAATGCGGCCGGACGAAGCGGTCGTCCTGCCCCGCGGGCACCGGCCCGGCCAGGTCTGTGCCCGGCCAGAGCAGCGCGCCGGCGCCGAAGCCTGCCAGCGCCAGGGCGCCGGTGCCGAGGGTGAGGAAGCGGCGGTTCATGGCTGGCGCTCTCCCCGGGCGGCGAGGCTCAGCAGGAGCAGCAGCAGGCTGAAGGCGGCGAGCGAGAGCAGCGGCAGCGGCACCAGCCCGGCCAGCAACATGCCCGCGCCGTCGCAGGCGGGACCGGCGGCGCTGCAGGGCTGCACGGCCTCGGCCACCAGCCCGTGGAAGAGCAGCGCGTGCCAGACCGCCAGCAGCCAGCCGATGGCGGCCAGCGGCAGGGCGTAGCGGCCGATGCCGGTGTCGCCGCGATAGCAGGCGATGCCGAGCAGCACCGCCAGCGGGAACATGAAGATGCGCTGATACCAGCAGAGGCTGCAGGGCGCCTGGCCCATGACCTCGCCGATGAACAGGGCGCCGAGGCTGGCGGCCAGCGCCACCAGCCAGGCCAGGAACAGCGCCGTCCAGCGCCGCCGCTCGCCCGGCGCGGGCGCGGGGTTCAGGGTCGCGTCAGGCATCGGGGGCGCTGGCCAGGGCGAGCCGGATCTTGCCGATGGCGGTCGCCGGCGGCTCGTGGGTGTCGAGGAAGCCCTGCAGCCGGCCATCGGCGCCGATCAGGTAGATCGAGGCGGAATGGTCCATCACGTAGGAATCGCCGCCGGTCGGGACCTTCGCGTAGAGGGTGCCGAAGGCGCGCGCCGCCTGCGCCACCTCGGGCTCGGTGCCGCTCAGCCCGACCAGCCGCGGGTGGAAGGCCGCGACATAGCCCGCCAGCAGCTCCGGCGTGTCGCGCCCGGCATCGACGCTGATGAACAGCGGCTGCACCCGTGCGGCCTCGGCAGGCGTCAGCCCGTCCATGGCGTCGGCCATGTAGCCGAGGCCGGTGGGGCAGATATCCGGGCAGTGGGTGAAGCCGAAGAAGACCAGCCGGACCTTGCCCGCATAGGTCGCGTCGGTCACCTGCCGCCCGGTATGCTCGGTCAGCGCGAAGGGGCTGCCCATCGGCGCGCCCAGCCCGCTGCCGCGGCTGCCAGGGGCCGGTCGCGGCGTCGGCAGCATCCATTCGGAGGCGAGCCAGCCGAGGCCGCCGCTGATCGGCATGCCGACCGCCAGGGTGATCAGGACGGCTCTGCGGCTCATGCGGGGCTCCTCGGATCAGGGAAGGGCAGGGGGGTCGCCAGGGTGGGCGACAGGGTGGACGGCAGGCCGCGGTGGCGCAGCAGCCGCAGCGCGTTCAGCGTCACCAGCACGGTCGCGCCGGTATCGGCCAGCACGGCGGGCCAGAGGCCGGTGACGCCGGCGACGGTGGTCACCAGGAAGACCGCCTTCAGCCCGAGCGCCAGGGCGACGTTCTGGTGGATATTGGCCAGCGTCGCCCGCGACAGCCCGACCAGCGCCGCGACGTCGAGCATCCGGCCGTTCAGCAACGCGGCATCCGCGGTCTCCAGCGCGACGTCGGTGCCGCCGCCCATGGCGTTGCCGACCGAGGCGGCGGCCAGGGCCGGCGCGTCGTTGATGCCGTCGCCGACCATGGCGACCGGGCCCTTGGCCTTCAGCGCGCCGATCTCGCGCAGCTTGTCCTCCGGCAGCAGCCCGGCCTTCACCTCGAGGCCGAGCGCGGCGCCGATCGCCTGGCCGGTGCGCGGGTTGTCGCCGGTCAGCATCACCGGCTGCACGCCCATCCGGCGCAGCGCGGCGAGACCCGCCGCGGCATCGGCGCGCGGCTCGTCGCGCAGCGCGATCAGCCCGGCATGGATGCCGCCGCTGGTGACCACCACCACCGTCTTGCCCTCGGCCTCCCAGGCGCCGGCGCGGGCGGTGGCCTCCGGCGGCAGCGCCGCGAGCGTCGCCGCGAAGCCGGGCGAGCCCACCGAGACGCGCTTGCCGGTGACCGTCGCCTCGGCGGCGCGGCCGGGGATGGCGCGGCCGTCGCGGGCCGGGCGCAGCGGGATCTTCTCCGCCTCGGCGCGCTGCAGGATGGCCTGGGCCAGGGGATGGCTCGACCCGTTCTCGACCGCGGCGGCCAGCCCGAGCAGCGCGCGCTCGTTGCCCGCCAGCGGCAGCAGGTCGGTCACCTGCGGCCGCCCCTCGGTCAGGGTGCCGGTCTTGTCGAAGGCGATGCTGCGGACGCGGCCGATCGCCTCCAGCGCGGCGCCGCCCTTGACCAGCAGGCCGCGCCGGGTGCCCGCCGCCAGGCCCGAGGCGATGGCCGCCGGGGTCGAGAGCACCAGGGCGCAGGGGCAGGCGACCAGCAGCAGCGCCAGGCCGCGATAGATCCAGTCGACCCAGGCGCCGCCCAGGAACAGCGGCGGCACCACGACCACCAGGGCGGCGGCGGCGACCGCGGCCGGGGTGTAGAGGGCGGAGAAGCGCTCGATGAAGCGGGCGGTCGGCGCCTTGGCCTCCTGCGCCTCCTCCACCAGGCGGATGATGCGGGCGATGGTGTTGTCGGTCGCCGGATGGCTGACGCGGATCTGCAGGCTGCCCGAGCCGTTGATGCTGCCGGCGAAGACCGGCTGGCCTTCGGCCTTGGCGACGGGGATCGACTCGCCGGTGATCGGGCTTTCGTCGATCTCCGAGCGGCCCTCGACGATGGCGCCGTCGGCCGAGACGCGGTCGCCCGGGCGGACCAGCACCAGGTCGCCGACCGCGAGGCTGAGCGCCGGCACCGAGCGGGCGACGCCGCCCTCGATGCGCAGCGCGGTCCGCGGGACGAGCGCGGTCAGCGCGGTGATCCCTGCCCGGGCGCGGCCGGCGGCGACACCCTCCAGCACCTCGCCCAGGGTGAAGAGCAGCACCACCGTCGCCGCCTCCGAGGTGGCGCCGATCAGGATGGCGCCGACGGTCGCGATCGACATCAGCATCTCGATGCTGAAAGGCGAGCCGGTGCGGGCGCCGGCGATCGCCTTGCGACCGAAGAACCACAGGCCGAGCAGGGCGGGCGGCAGATAGGGCCAGGCGCCCGCCTGCGGCCAAGCCCCGGCGACGAGGCCGCCGGCGCCGAGCAGCGCGCCGATCAGCAGCGCCAGCTTCAGCTTCTTCTCGGCCAGCAGGCTGCGCCAGAGCGAGGGCGGCGGCGCCGCCTCGGGCTCGGCCAGGGTCGCCAGGATGCGCGGCCCCTCGACCGCGGCGACGCCGAAGCCGAGCTGGCGGATGCGCGCCTCGACCTCGGCGCGCGGGGTGCGGCTTTCGTCCAGCCGCAGCGCCAGCACCTCGGTCTGGAAGTTCAGCCGGATGGCGGCGGCGCCCTCCAGCCGGCCGACCGCCGTTTCCACCTTGCTGGCGCAGGAGGGGCAATCCATCCCCTGGATGTGGTAGCGGAGGCTGACCTCCGCCGGATCCAGCGCCGCCGCAGCCTGCACCATGCCTCGGACCTTTCGTGTCGCGGGCGGCCGCGCTCTTGCGGAGGGCCCTTCGGGCTCCCTAGATGCACCCTGTAGCCGCTACAGGGTCAATGCCATGTCGACGGACAGCACGATGGCGATCGGGGCCCTGGCACGGGCCACCGGGGCGAAGGTCGAGACCATCCGCTGGTACGAGAAGGTCGGGCTGCTGCCGCCGCCCGCCCGCAGCACCGGAAACTACCGCAGCTATGGCGCACCGCATCTCGCCCGGCTGAGCTTCATCCGCCGGGCGCGGGAGCTGGGCTTCTCGCTCGACCAGGTGCGCGCGCTGCTGGGGCTGGCCGGGCAGCCGGACCTGCCCTGCGGCGCCGTAGACGCCATCGCCCGCGAGCATCTGGCAGAGATCGACCGCAAGATCGCCGACCTGCAGGCGCTGCGGGGCGAGCTGGGATCGCTGATCGACCAGTGCGGCTGCGGCACGGTGTCGGACTGCCGGATCGTCGAGGCGCTGGCACCGCGGGAGCGGAGCCCGGCGATCGCCAGCAGGGAGTGACGCACTGCGCCGCTCAGCAGGTCTCCTGCAGCGGCAGCTCGGTCGTCTGCTTGATCCGCTGCATCGGGATGTCGGACTTGATGCTCTGGACGGCCTCGATCCGCCCGAGATGCTCGATCTGGAACCGCCGATAGCCTTCGAGGTCCGGGGCCACCACCTTCAGCAGGAAGTCGCAATCGCCCGCCATGAGGTAGCATTCGACCATCTGCGGCAGCTTGAGGATGGCGGCGGTGAAACGGCCGACGGTTTCCTCGTCCTGCCCCTTCAGCCAGATCCTGGCGAAGACCGTGAAGCCCAGGCCCACCTTGGGCGGGTTCAGCAACCCGACATAGCGCTCGATGACGCCCGCCTCCTCCAGCAGCCTGACGCGACGCAGGCAGGGGGAGGGCGACAGCCCCACCGCGTCCGCGAGCTCCACGTTGGTCAGGCGTCCGTCGCGCTGCAGGGCGGTCAGGATGCGACGGTCGATGTCATCCAGCGGCATTGGCACGATCAGCCAGCATTTGAGTATTTCCCGAACTTCTATGCCAGCTATACCCGATCTTTGGGGGACCTTCGCAAGGTAATTGCTCCAGCAGAAGCATAGCATGCGGGACGCCAGAACCAGGCCCCACCGCATCAGGAGCAACCTATGGACGCGTCCGTCCCGGTCTGCGCCACGCCGCCGCATCCCGGCTGTCAGCCAGAGGCCATTCGCCAGGCCGCCCTGGGCGATCCCGGCTTCGGCCGCCACTTCACCGACCACGTGGCCCTGCTGCGCTACACGCCGGACCGGGGCTGGCACGGCGGCGAGATCGCGCCCTTCGCCGAGCTCGGCCTGCATCCGGCCGCCATCGTGCTGCACTACGCTCAGGTCGTGTACGAGGGGATGGAGGCCTACGCGCTGCCCGATGGCGGGGCGGCGCTGTTCCGACCGCAGGAGAACGCCCGGCGGCTGCAGCGCTCGGCCGCGCGGCTGGCCATGCAGCCGGTGCCGGAGCCGCTGTTCATCGAGGCGCTGCAGGCCCTGGTCCGGGCCGACCGCTGCTGGATCCCGACCGGGCCGGGCGCGGCGCTCTACCTGCGGCCCTTCCTGATGGGCACCGAGGCGACGCTGGGGTTGAAGGCCTCCTCGGACTATCTGTTCTGCGTCATCGCGTCGCCAGTCGGCAATTTCTTCGGGCCCGGCGCCGCGCCCCTGCGCCTGTGGGTCTCGGAGAGCATCAACCGTGCCGGGCCCGGCGGCACCGGCTTCGCCAAATGCGGCGGCAACTACGGCGCCAGCCTGCCCGCCGTGGCCGAGGCCCGCCGCGAGGGCTGCGACCAGCCCGTCTTCCTCGACGCCGTCGAGCGCCGCTGGGTCGAGGAGCTGGGCGGCATGAACCTGTTCTTCGTCTTCGCCGACGGCAGGCTGTGGACGCCGCCGCTGTCCGGCAGCATCCTGCCAGGCGTGACGCGCGATTCCCTGCTGACCCTGGCCCGCGGTGCCGGGCTGAAGGTCGAGGAAGCGCCGTATTCCATCGACGAATGGGAAGGCGATGCGCGGTCCGGCCAGCTGGCCGAGGCCTTCGCCTGCGGGACGGCGGCGGTGGTCGCGCCCGTCGGCCACCTGCGCCATCGCGGCCGCGACCTCGCCATCGGCGGCGGGCGCGAAGGGCCGGTCACGACGCGGCTGCGCGCCATGCTGGAAGGCATCCAGCGCGGCACGGCGCCGGACCCGCATGGCTGGCTGTCCCGTGTCCTCTGACTTGGGCGCCGCGACCTCAGCCGACCCAGGGCGTGATCGGATCGGCTTCATCGGCCTGGGCATCATGGGCCAGCCCATGGCCCGGAACCTGATGGCCGCCGGGACCGCCCTGGTGGTCTGGAACCGATCGGCAGCGGCCTATGGGCCTTTCCGCGCCGCGGGGGCCAGGGTCGCGACCAGCCCGGCCGAGGTCTTCGCCCAGGCACGGACGGTGATCGTCATGCTGGTCGACGCGGCGGCGACCGACGCGGTGCTCGGCCGCGGCCAACCGGGCTTTGCCGCGATGGTCGCGGGCCGCACGGTCATCTGCATGGGCTCCAATCCGCCGGACTATTCCCGGGCCCTGGGCGCCGAGATCGAAGCGGCGGGCGGCTGCTATGTCGAGGCGCCGGTCTCCGGCTCGCGCAAGCCTGCCGAAGCGGGCCAGCTCGTCGGCATGCTGGGTGGCGACCCGGCGGCGGTCGAGCGCGTGCGGCCGCTGCTGCGCCCCGTCTGCCGCGAGACGATCGTCTGCGGCGGGCTCGGCCAGGCGCTGCTGATGAAGCTGTCGGTCAATCTCTACCTCAACCAGATGCTCGCGGGCCTGGCGGAGGCCGTCCATTTTGCCGATCGGCATGGCCTGGACCTGGCCAGCTTCCAGGCGACGATCGATGCCGGGCCGATGGCCTGCGACGTCACCCGGGTGAAGCTGCCCAAGCTGGTGTCCGGCGACTATTTCCCGCAGGCGGTGATGAACGACGCCTTGAACAGCCAGGGGATGATCACGGCGGCGGCGCGGGCCGCCGGGATCGCGACGCCGCTGCTGGATTGCGGGCGCGCGCTCTACGCGGAAGCCGTCGCGCAAGGGCATGGCGCGCTCGACATGGTGGCCGTCCGGAAGGCAATCGAGGCGCGCACCGCAGCTGGCCCGTGCCGCGCCGGCGAGGCTGCCGGGTGCTGACAGCCTCGGCCGCGGTCCTGCCCGTCGTCCTGGTCACCGCCGTCGGCTATGTGGCCGGGCGGCTCGGCTGGCTGGGGCAGGCGGCCAGCAAGGAGCTCATTCGCTTCGTCGCCTGGCTCGGGCTGCCTGCGATCCTGTTCGGGGCGATGGCCAGGGCGAACTGGGCCGTGCTGTGGCAGCCCGGCTTCATCGCGGCCTTCTCCCTTGGCGGCCTGGCCATCCTGTTCGGCACCGTGCTGTGGCGCCGGCGACGCGGCGACGGGCTGGGCCAGGCAGCCCTGAACGGGCTCAACGCCAGCTCGGCGAATATCGGCTATGTCGGCTTTCCGATCGCCGAGGCCGTCTTCGGGCGGGAGAGCTTCGGGATGGTGTCGATCGCCGCGGTGCTGACGGACACCCTGATCTTCCCTGCGGCGCTCATCCTCCTGGAGGCGGCGCGGCAGCCCGGGGTCTGCGCCCGGCTCTGCGGCGGAAGATCGGCTTCTCCCTGCTGCGGAACCCCATGGTCACCGCGCCCCTCCTCGGCGCCGGGGGGCGGCGCTCGGGATCCCCCTGTCTGCATCGGTTGCGACAGCCGTCGACATAGATTGGCCTGGCGGCAAGCCCGTGCGCGCTGGTGGCGCTCGGCCTTTTCTTCGCAGCCCCTGCCGCGACGGCACCGGCAGCCGATCGTCTCCGGCCTGATCACCATCGCGCTGTGCGATCTGCCGTCCCAGGCCATGGGCGTCCTCCTGCTGATGGCCGCCGTACCCACCGCCAGGGCGTTTTTCACGGCGGCCGACGGATACCGCATCGGCCTGGTGACAACGTCGCGCACCATCCCGATTTCCACGCCGCTTCCGGGACAACACGAACTGGCCTTTGATGCCGCCAAGGCTCTCGGCCAGGCGCTCAAGATCCGCGTGATTGAAGTCACCCAACTAATAGTCGCGCGCAAAACTCTTATATGGCGGGTCGAGACAGTACAGAGCAATGAGTCGATCACACCATGTCGACCTGCGCCGCAACGTCGCCTACTGAGAGTATGGCGGCGCTCCTAAGATGCCAGCATTTCGTGGCCACTTCGGTCGCAGTGGATTAGCCAGCGCTGCTTTGCCAGCCTATACGCCGAAGAACAGCCGGAGCTAGAGCATGATCCGACCTGTTTGACTCGGACGGGGATTCCCGGGCGGCTGGAAATCTGATTCACCCTGTTGGCCGGGAGGAGGCCGGTGGTGATGAGCAGAGCGCTGTCG
>NZ_JBBCWY010000010.1:0-131901 GCF_037145735.1 Roseomonas sp. USHLN139
GCGGGATCTACTCGCGGCAGAACCGCTTGTCAACCCCAGTCACCAGCCAATCACTCACCGTTCGCCGTTCAGCAGCGCCAACCGGCGGCGTGGAGGGGCTTATATGGGCGGGAGATACACCCGTCAAACCCCTTTTTGCGACTTTCCGTCCTCGAGACGAAACTCCGCCCCCGCCGCCCGCGTTATGCGCCCCTCCCGATCAGCTGTCGGCGCGGATGTCGTTCTCGCGGATCACCTTCCCCCATTTGGTGATCTCCGCCTGGATGAAGGCGCCGCATTCCTCGGGCGAGCTGGCGGCGACATCCGCCCCCTGCTCCTCGATCTTCCGCCGCACCGCGGGGTCGGACAGCGCCTTCACCAGCGCCGCATGCATCTTGTCGACGATCGGCTTCGGCGTGCCGGCGCGCCCCAGCACCGCCCACCAGGTCGGCGCCTCGAAATTCCCCACCCCCTGCTGGGCGAAGCTCTGCACCCCCGGCACATGGCGCGTCTCGCCCCGGGTGGTGACCCCGAGCGGCCGCAGCATCCCGGATTTGATGTGCTGGTTGATCACCACCACATTGGACATGAACAGCGGCACATGGCCGGCGACCGCGTCCTGGGTGGCAGGCCCGCCGCCGCGATAGGGCACGTGGACGATGCGGAAGCCGCCCTCGGACTGCAGCAGGGTGGTCGCCACATGCGCCAGCCCGCCGACGCCGCTGGTCGCGTAGTTCAGCGTGTCGGGCGACTTCTTGGCCGCCGCCACCACATCGGCATAGTTGCGGTAGGGCGTGCTCTGATGCGCCACCAGCGCCAGCGGCCCGGTGCCCACCAGGCAGACCGGGTCGAAGGCCTCCATGGTCTTGAAGGGCAGGCGCATCACGCTCTCGTTGGTCGCCTGGGTGTCATAGACCAGCAGCCAGGTATAGCCGTCCGGATCGGCGCGCGCCGCCTCGCCGGCGCCGATCGCCCCCGAGGCGCCGCCCCTGTTCTCGATCACCACCGGCCGGCCCAGGATCTCCTGCAGCTTCGGCTGGAAGATGCGGCCCACCGTGTCGGTGCTGCCGCCCGGCGGCCAGGGCACGATCAGCCGGATCGGCCGTTCCGGCCAGGAGAGCTGGCCGCGCGCCACATTGGGCATCGCCAGGGTGCCCAGGGCTCCCCCGAGCGTGCCGGCGGCCACGAGGCCGCGGCGTCGAATGATCATGGTTCGTCCACCCTTCCCTGCAGAAGGAGGATCGGCGGAACGCCCTCCCCCTTTCTTTACGGGAAGGTAAGCATCCGTGCCCTGGCCGGGGCAAGCCTTGCGTCACGCCTGAAGCGGCAGCCCCCCGGGTTCGTGACGGAAGCTGTCGACGATATGCTGTCCCAGCGCCCGGGCGGCCGGGGTCTCGGCCCGCTGCGCCAGGGCGATCTCGAATTCCCGCAGGCGAGGCAGGCCATCCGCCTCGCCCAGCACCCGCAGCCCGGGCGGCAGCGGCCCGGCCAGGCTGACGGTGATGGCCAGCCCGGCCAGCACCACGGCATAGGTGCCCATCTGCGCGCTGGAACTGTAGGTGACGCGCCAGGGCAGCCCGGCCTGGTCCAGCGCCCCAGTCGCCGCCCCGCGCCAGATGCAGCCCGGCTGGCCGAGCGACAGCCGCAGCGGCGTCTGCCGGTGCACCGCATGCGCCACCGGCCCCACCCATTGCAGCGGGCCCCGCCACAGCGGCAGGCCGACCACCCCCGGCCGCTCATGCCCGGCGGAGAAGATGGTCAGGTCCAGCTCGTCCTTTTCCATCCGGTCCAGCAGCTCGTGCGAGGGGGCGCAGATCACCTCGAGCTCCGCCGCCGGGTGGCTTTCGGCGAAACGCGCCAGGATCTCCGGCAGCCAGAGCATCACATAGTCGTCCGGCGTCCCCAGCCGCACCGGGCCGGAAATGTCGGGCATGCGGAAATTGGCGATGATCTCGTCATGCATGGTCAGCCAGGGCCGCGCCCGGTCCAGCAGCCAGGCGCCCTGCGGCGTCAGCGAGAAGCCTTTCGGCGCCCGCACCAGCAGCGGATGACCCAGGATCTCCTCCAGCCGCCGCATCTGCATCGAGACGGCCGACTGGGTGCGGCCGACCCGCTGGGCGGCGCGGGTGACGCTGTCGCCCTCGGCGATCAGCACGAAGGAGCGCAGCAGGTCCGGATCGAGGCCGGGCGGCAAAGCGAGCATGCGGCCATCATCAATGCCGTTGATGCCCTCCGTCAAAACAATTCGTTTTCCTTATTCCGAGGCCGGACGCAGTCTGCCGCCTGTCGACGCCTGGTCGACACTCCGCTGCACCCTCCCTTGCCCGAAAGGCCCCGCTCCGATGTCCGCCCAGCTCGGCTCCGCCTGCTCCGCCCCCGCCGTCCAGCGCGCTGCCGCGCCTGTCGCGCGCCAGGCCGGCTGGATCGCCGTCCTGGGCCATTGCCTGCGGATGATGCGAACCCGCCAGCACCTGGCCGAGCTGGACGCGCATCTGCTGCGCGACATCGGCCTCTCCCGCCCGGAGGCGGAGGCCGAGCTGCGCCGCGCCCCCTGGGACGCCGCACGCCGCCCCTGAGCGCCGCCCCCGGCCCATAAAAAAAGCCCCGCGCGAGCGGGGCTTTTCCATGCCGGAAGGCCGGAACCTTGCCGCTCAGGCGGCCCAGCGCAGCGCCGGCTGGCTGCGCAGCACGGCGGCGGCCCAGCGCGGGCCTTCCTCGATCAGCTGGTCGATCTGCCGCGGCGTCAGCGTCTCGACATGCTCGCGCGCCGTCACCACGCCGCGCTGCCAGCCGACCATGGCTTCCGGCACCGGCAGCTCGCCATCCGCCATCTCCAGCGCATGGCGCGCGGTGCCCAGCACGCGGGCGGCGGCCTCCAGGCGCAGCCGCTCGGCCAGGCCGCCCTGGGCCAGCTCGGTCAGCGCGTCCATCGTCACCCGCCGGCGCAGGCCCGGCGGCAGTTCCATCTTCTCGACAGCCATGGTGGGAATCTCCGGATGCATTCCCCGCTCTTCTTGACCTGATTCGGTGGGGGCGGGGCGTCTGCCCGCGACATGGACCCGGCCGCCGGGAACGACAAGGACAAACGCGGCCTTTGCCCCCCGCCCGCCGCATGGCGCCATGCGCGATCTGCGTGACCTCGGCCCAGCCATGCATTTTCTGCTTGAAAGCCGCCTGCTGGAAGGCCGGCGGCGGGCCGGGGCCTCCCCCTTCACGCGCCGCGCCCGCCGGGTCCCGGCGGTCCGCCCGGCGGACACCCCTGGCGCAAACGCGGAACACGCTTGACGGTTTGGCACTTCCCGAAACGGCCCGGCAGGGGCATTTGACCAGCCATGTCGCACACGCTGTCGAACCAACGCATCTCGCTCCCCAAGGACCGGATCCGCATCCTGCTGCTGGAGGGCGTGGCCGACAGTGCCGTGTCGCTCCTCGGCGCCGCCGGCTACACCAACATCCAGCGCGAGACCAAGGCGCTGGAAGGCGAGGCGCTGAAGGCCGCGCTGCAGGGGGTCCACCTGCTCGGCATCCGCTCCCGCACCCAGGTGACCGCCGAGGTGCTGGCCGCCGCCGACCGGCTGATCGCCATCGGCTGCTTCTGCATCGGCACCAACCAGGTCGACCTGGCCCAGGCCAAGCAGCTCGGCATCCCGGTGTTCAACGCCCCCTTCTCCAACACCCGCAGCGTGGCGGAGCTGGTGATGGGCGAGATCGTCATGCTGCTGCGCCGCATCCCCGACCGCTCGCGCTCGGCGCATGACGGCGGCTGGGACAAGTCGGCCACCCATTCGCGGGAAGTCCGCGGCAAGACGCTGGGCATCGTCGGCTACGGCAATATCGGCAGCCAGCTCTCGGTCCTGGCCGAGGCCTTCGGCATGCGCGTCATCTATTACGACACCATCCCCAAGCTGCCGCACGGCAACGCGGTGGCCGCCGCCAGCCTGCCCGACCTGCTCTCCGCCGCCGACGTGGTCAGCATCCACGTCCCCGAGACGGCCGAGACCACCAACATGATCGGCGCCGCCCAGATCGCCGCCATGCGGCCGGGCGCCATCCTGATCAACAATGCCCGCGGCCGCGTCGTCGACCTCGACGCCCTGGCCGCGGCGATCCGCGACGGCCATGTGCTGGGCGCCGCCGCCGACGTCTTCCCGGACGAGCCGAAGCGCAACGGCGAGCGCTTCACCTCCCCGCTGCAGGGCCTGCCCAACGTCATCCTGACGCCGCATATCGGCGGCAGCACCGAGGAGGCCCAGGACCGCATCGGCGAGGAGACGGCGCGCAAGCTCTCCGACTATTCCGACACCGGGGCGACCCTCGGCGCGGTGAACTTCCCGGAAGTCACCCTGCCGGCCAAGCCGCACGGCACCCGCTTCATGCATGTCCACCACAACGTGCCGGGCGTGCTCGCCTCGATGAACGAGGTGTTCAGCCGCTTCAGCCTGAACATCTCGGCCCAGTTCCTGCAGACCGATCCGCAGATCGGCTACGTCGTCGTCGATGCCGACGGGGTCGCCGATCCCGAGGGCGTCCTCGCGGCGCTCAAGGAGATCCCTGGCACGATGCGGGCGCGGCTGCTCTACGAGCGCCATTAAAGGAAGAAAGGCCAGGGGAATGAATTCCCCTGGACCCCTTCTTTTTTCTGTCAGTTAAGAAGAGGAGCCTGGCCGTGTCCCAGCCCAACGCCATCGTTGAATGCGGTCAGGTCCGCTTCGGCAACAGCCTGCCGCTCGCCATCATCGCCGGGCCCTGCCAGCTCGAAAGCCGCGACCACGCGCTCGAAATGGCCTCGGCACTGAAGGAGATCGCCACCCGGCAGGGCTTCGGCCTGATCTACAAGACCAGCTTCGACAAGGCCAACCGCACCAGCGCCCGCGCGCAGCGCGGCCTCGGCCTGGAAAAGTCCCTGCCGATCTTCGCCGAGATCCGCGAAAGCCTTGGCCTGCCCGTGCTCACCGACGTCCACAACGCCGAGCAATGCGCCCCCGTGGCCGAGGCCGTGGACATCCTGCAGATCCCGGCCTTCCTCTGCCGCCAGACCGACCTGCTGCTGGCCGCCGCCGCCACCGGCCGCGCGGTCAACGTCAAGAAGGGCCAGTTCCTGGCGCCCTGGGACATGGCCAATGTGGTCGACAAGCTGACCGGCGCCGGCAACCCCAATGTCCTGCTGACCGACCGCGGCACCAGCTTCGGCTACAACACCCTGGTCAGCGACTTCCGCGGCCTGCCGATCATGGCCCGCACCGGCGCCCCGGTGATCTTCGATGCCACCCATTCGGTGCAGCAGCCGGGCGGCCTCGGCGGCAGCTCGGGCGGCCAGCGCGAATTCGTCCCGGTCCTGGCGCGCGCCGCCGTCGCCGTCGGCGTCGCCGGCCTGTTCATCGAGACGCATGAGGACCCCGACCGCGCTCCCTCCGACGGCCCCAACATGGTGCCGCTGCGCGAATTCGAGGGGCTGCTGCGCGACCTGGTCGCGCTCGACCGGCTGGTGAAGGGCCAGGCCTCGGCCCAGGGCGCCGTGGCGGTGGGCGAGGTCGCGGCATGAAGCCGGTCCTGCTGATCCCCTCCCGCCTGGCCGCCACCCGCCTGCCCAACAAGCCGCTGGCCGATATCCATGGCGAGCCGATGATCGTCGCCGTCTGGCGCCGCGCCATGGAGGCCGACATCGCGCCGGTCTGGATCGCCACCGACACCCCCGCCATCGCCGACGCCGTGCGCGCTGTCGGCGGCCAGGCGGTGCTGACCCAGCCCGACCACCCCTCCGGCTCCGACCGCGTCTTCGAGGCGCTGGGCCGGATCGACCCCGACCACAAGTATGATGTGGTGATCAACGTCCAGGGCGACCTGCCGACGGTGACACCGGCCACCATCCGCGCCGCCGCCACCCCCCTGGCCGATGCCGAGGTCGCCATCGGCACCGCCGTCGCGCCGATCCTGCGCGCCGAGGAGCGCGAGGCCAGCTCCGTGGTGAAGATGGTCGGCACCCCGCTCGGCGGCGGCCGCTTCCGCGCGCTCTACTTCACCCGTGCCCAGGCGCCCTGGGGCGAGGGGCCGCTCTACCACCATATCGGCCTCTATGCCTGGCGCACCGCGGCGCTGGCCCGCTTCGTCGCCATGCCCCCCTCGCCGCTCGAGCAGCGCGAGAAGCTCGAGCAGCTGCGCGCGCTCGAGGCCGGCATGCGCATCGATGCCATGGAGGTGGCGGAGGTGCCGCTCGGCGTCGACACGCCGGAGGATCTGGAGCGCGCCCGCGTCATGCTGGCCAACAAGGTCGCCGCCGCGCACTGAACCATCGCCTCGGCAGGGAAGCCGATGCCGAGGCAACCTATGCTAAGGAATGGCGTTTTCCCTGCAAGACCGTCGCATGACGCGACGGCCCGGACGGGCGATCCCGCTCGCCGAGGACGAAAGGCAGGAACACATGGACAAGGACCGCATCGAGGGCGCCGCCAAGCAGGCCAAGGGCGCCATCAAGGAAGCCGCGGGCAAGGTGACCGGCAGCACCAGCACCGAGCTCGAGGGCAAGGCGGACAAGGTCGAGGGCAAGACCCAGGCGGCCGTCGGCAAGGCCAAGGACACCGCGCGGGACGCGGTCAAGAGCTGAGGAACCAGGCCATGGCGATCAACACCGACACGATCGAGGGCGGCGCCCGCAAGGTGGTGGGTCAGGCCCAGGAAGGCCTCGGCCGCTTCACCAATGACGAGGACCAGCGCGCCGAGGGTCTGGCCCGCCAGGTCAGCGGCAGGGCGCAGGAAGTCTATGGCGAGGCGCGTGAATACGCCCAGCATGCCGGCGAGCGCGTTGTCCGCGTCGTCGAGCAGCAGCCGGTGACCTCGCTGCTGGTGGTGGGCGCCATCGGCTATGTGCTGGGACTGCTGACCGCGCGCCGCTGAGCCGCCGTCAGTCTGCCCCGGTATCGCCGGAACGAACCGCGGGGCCCCTGGGCCCCGCGGTTTTCTTTTGCCTTCACCCCTTCTCGGCGGCCAGGGTCTCGGCGGCGTGGCGCAGCCGCTCCTGCCCGGCGGCATCCAGCGTCGGGTAGCGCGGGTCGATCGCCTCCAGCGCCTCGACCACGGCTTCCACCACCACCAGGCGGGTCAGCCATTTGCGGTCGGCCGGCACCACGTACCAGGGCGCCTGCGGCGTGGCGGTGGCGCGGATCGCCGCCTCATAGGCTTCCTGATAGGCATCCCAGTAGGGCCGCTCGGCCAGGTCGCCGGCATCCAGCTTCCAGTTCTTCGCCGGCTCCTCGATGCGGGCCAGGAAGCGCTTGCGCTGCTCGTCGCGGCTGAGATGCAGGAAGAACTTCAGCACCACATAGCCCTGCCGCGCGAGATAGCGCTCGAAGGCGGAGATGTCCTCGAGGCGCTGCTCCCAGATCTTCGGCCCGACCACCTCCTGCGGCAGGCGCTGGCGGGCCAGCACGCTGGAATGGACGCGGGCGATCAGCACCTCCTCGTACCAGGAGCGGTTGTGGATGCCGATCTGCCCGCGCGCCGGCAGCCGGGCGACGTGGCGGCGCAGGAAATCCTGGTCGAGCTCCTCCGGCCCCGGCGCCTTGAAGGCATGCACCGAGCAGCCCTGCGGGTTCAGCCCGGAGAAGACGTGCTTGATGGCGCCGTCCTTGCCGGCCGCGTCCATCGCCTGGAAGATGATGAAGACCGCGTGGCGGTCCTGTGCCGAGAGCCGGCCCTGCAGATCGGCCAGGCGCTCCACCCCCTGGCGCAGCAGCCCCTCGGCCTCGTCCCGCGTCGGCACCCGCTTCGGGCCGCGGGTTGAATGGCTGGCCAGCCGGAAGCCGCCGCCCTCGGTGACGCGGCATCCCGCCGCCAGCTGCCGGGCCATCGCGCGCGCCATGCCTGCGCTTCCTCTCTCGCTGCTCATCCGGGGGTGACGCGACAGGGGGCGGCGGGTTGCGCCGCCCCCTGCCCGGTCACTCGGGCTTGGACGGGGTCTCGGCCGGCGGGGCTTCCGCCGGCGCGGCCTGCGGCGCCGGGGCCGGTGCCACCGGCGGCGCCACCGGTGGCGTGCCCGGCGGCACCACGGCAGGCGCGCTGTTGCCCGGCACGGCATTGCCCGGAGTCTGCGGCGTCGGGGTCTGCGGCGCTGGGGTCTGCGGCGCGGGCGGCGGCGACGGGGGCGGTGCCGGGGGACGCTCGCGCGGCGCCTCGGCGGGCGGCGGCGGCTTCGGCGTCTCGGCCGGGCGCGGCGGCGCCGGCGGCGGGCTCACTGCTGCCGGCGGCGGGACGGAGGGCCGGCCCGGCGGCGTCACGGCGGGCGGGGTGACGCTCGGCGGCACTGGCGGGGTCACGACCGGCGGGGTCGGCGCCGGCACCGCCGGGGAGCGCGGCGCCTCGCCGCCCGGGCGGCGCTGCGGCGCCGGCTGGGCGGGCGGCGGCGGCGCGTCCACGGCGGCGGGCAGCACGACGATGGTCACGCTGCGCGCCTCGCGGTTCGGCGTGCGGCTGCTGAAGCCCGGATTGCGCGCCTCGGCGCGGATGCGGTCGCGCTCGATGCCCTGGCCGACCGAGAGCAGCTCCGACACCTCGCGCGCCCGGCGGGCGGCGAGCTGGGTGCTGGTCGCCTGCCCGCCCTCGCGCACCGCATGGCCGAGCACGCAGAGATTGCGCGCCGGATTCGCCTTGGCCAGCGCCGCGGCGGCGGCGACCGGGGTGCGCGCGGCCTCGGAGGGCCGGGCGCTGCGCGGCGCGAAGGGGATCTCGAAGACATCGTCCTCGAGCCGCTCGGCGCCGATGCAGTTGAAGGGCCGCGGCTGGGCCTGGGCCTCGCCGCCCGGCAGCGCCACCGCCAGCAGCGGCGCCAGAAGGAGGAGGTGCTTCATACGGCGACGAGCAGGCCGGACTCGGCCAGCCGCTGCAGCAGCGCCGCCGCATCCACCGCCGGATGCGCCTGGCGCAGCTCGGCCTCGGTGCCGTCGGGACGGGCCAGCAGCCAGTTCGCCGCCTCGGCCTCGGCCGGCTGCAGCGACAGCGCGCCGGCCGGCGCCTTGACCACCCATTCGGCGCCGCGCCGCACCGCCTTGGTGCCGGGCGCGACGATGCGGAAGGCGGCGCCCTCGGCCTCGCCCGCCTCGCCAATGGACGGCGCGGCCAGGCCGCGCGCCGCCAGCAGGTCGTTGCCGCCGCGGCGATAGCGATAATCGGCCACGAACTTGGCCAGCACTTCCATGACCTTGGGATCCCGCGTCAGCTCGGACAGGCGCTGCCCGAGCTGGGCGGCGCGGCTGGTCAACGCGAAGCGGGCGGCGGCGGTTCCATCCTGGCGCGGCAGCGGCTTGCGGAACTCGGTCTCGTAGAGCACCCGCTCGACCAGCATGTTCAGCAGGTCCATGCCCATCGGCGCATGCACGCCATAGGCGATGTGGACGGAGGCCGGCGCCTCGGCCAGGGCGTCATGGTACCAGCCGCGCGGCAGGTAGAGCAGGTCGCCCGGCTTCAGGGTGACCTTGCCGCGCAGCTTGCCCTTGGCCTGGTCATGATGCGCCTGGCCCAGGCTGCGGAACACCGGATGCGGGATCGGCCAGTCGGCGCGGCCCTCCCAGATGTTCCAGGTCTTCTCGCCCTCGACCTGCACCGCCCAGACGTCATGCGTGTCGAAATGGCTGGGGAAGGCCTTGTGGCTCTGCCAGGAGATGTAGACATTCGCCTGCGCCTTGCCGAGCCCGGCCTCCTCCAGCGCGTCCGAGACCGCGGCCAGGCCGGGCGTCAGGCTGTCGACGTCGTTCATCACGATCGAGGCGCCGCGCGCCACCCACTGGCTGACCATCCGCGCCTCGGGCTGCAGGGTCTGCGCGTTGTCGCGGCTGGTGGCGCGGCTGCAGTACTGCTCCGGCGGCACGGCATTGCCGTCCATCACCAGCTTCAGCGACTGGCTGGACCAGATATGCGTCTGGTCGAGCAGGCGGTTGATCTGCCGCCACGACAGCACCGAGGCGAACTTCGCCGCCCCGCCCTGCAGGTGCAGCGGCTGCTTGTCGTGATACTCGGCAAAGAACTGCTCCGGCGTCATCGGAGCGAGGAGGTCAGCGAGCGTGCGGATCATGCGCGCAGCTTAGCCATGCCTGCGCGCCGCGGTCATCAGGGGAAACGGCGCGGCCGGCGAAAGCGGCCAAATGATGGCCAGCTGACGCTGAATTTTTATGCAAATTGCACCGCTTATCGGCACGTCCCCGCTTGCGCCGGCCCCGTGGCGGACCGATTTTCCGGCCACCTGCCAGTCAGGACGATGGAGGAGAAAGTCATGCCCGAAGGCCAGATCCGCGAAGGAGGCCTGCGCGCCGAGTTGCTGCGCGCCGCCGCGGATGCCCTGCAGCGTCAGGCGCCGGGGCTGCCGCCCGCCGCCGCCACCCTGCTGCAGCAGCTGGCCGAGGGCCTGCCCGCCACCGAGCTCGCCGCCGAGCCGCCGGAGCGCCTGGCCGCCGCCGCCGCCAGCCTCTTCTCGCTGGCCGAGAACCGCGTCCCCGGGCAGGCGAGCATCCGCCTCCGCCCGCCCGGCCCCGGCCGCGGCGCCGGGGCGGTGGCGGAGATCGTCACCGACGACATGCCCTTCCTGGTCGACAGCGTGCTGGCGGCGCTGACCCTGTCCGGCCGCACGCCGCGCCGGCTGCTGCATCCGGTGGTGCGGGTGCGGCGCGATGCCGCCGGCCGCCTCGAGGGCTTCGACCCGGCGGGCGCCGCCGAAAGCATGATGCATGTGGAGATCGCCCCCTCCAGCGTCCGGCTGCTGGCCGAGGCCGCCGGCGGCACCGAGAGCTGGGCGGCGACCGAGGCGGCGCTGCAGCGCGCCATGGTCGAGGTGCGGCTGGCCGTCGCCGACTTCCCCGCCGTGCTCGACCGGCTGCACCAGGCCGAGGCCGAGATCGCCGCCGGCCCGAATGGCGGCGCCGATGTCGAGGCCGGCCAGGCCTTCCTGCGCTGGATGGCGGAGGAGAACTTCGTCTTCCTCGGCCACCGGGTGATCCGCTTCGCCGAGGGCGCCGCCCCGGGTGCTGCCCCCGGTTCCGCCACGGGTTCCGATTGGGCGGAAGACGGGCTCGGCCTGCTGCGCGACGAGGCTGTGCCGGTCTTCGACGCGCTGCGCGACCTCGCCGCCATCCCGGCCAATGTGCGGCAGTCGCTGCAGGGCGGCGGCGTGCTCTCCATCGCCAAGGCGAACATGCGCGCCCGGGTGCACCGGCCGCAGCATGCCGATGTGGTGGCCACCAAGATCTATGCCGCCGATGGCAGCGTCGCCGGCGTGCGGCTCTTCGTCGGCCTCTTCGCGGCGACCGCCTACAACCGCAACCCGCGCAGCATCCCCTGGCTCTCGGCCAAGGTCGCCCGCATGCTGGACCGCGACGGCGTGGCGCCCGACAGCCATGACGGCCGCGCGCTGCGCAACATCATCGACACCTGGCCGCGCGACGAGCTGTTCCAGGCCGACGAGGACGCCATCCTGGCCGGCGCCCGCCGCGCGCTCGACCTGTTCATCCGGCCGCGCCCGGCGCTCTACATCCGCCGCGATCCCTTCGAGCGCTTCGTCTCCGCCATCGCCTGGCTGCCGCGCGACAGCTTCGACACGAGGCTGCGCGAGAAGCTGGGCGGCATGCTGGCCCGCGCCTTCAACGGCCGGCTCTCGGCCTTCCACATCGCGCTGGGCGACACGCCGCTGGCCCGCGTCCACTACATCATCGGCACCGTCCCCGGCGCCGTGGGCGATGTCGATGACGACGCGCTGGAGGCCGCCCTCGCCCAGGCCGCCCGCCCCTTCGCCGACCGGCTGGGCGAGGCGCTGACCGCCGAGATGGGCGAGGCCCGCGCCGCCGCCGCCCTGGCCCGCTGGGCCGATGCCTTCCCCGCCGCCTATGCCGAACAGAGCAGCGCCGGCACCGCCGTGGCCGACCTGCAGCTGGTCGAGCAGGCGCTCTCCGCCGGCCGCCCGGCCGCGCGCCTGGAGCGCGCCCCCGGCGCCGCCCGCACCGCGCTGACCCTGCGCCTGGCGCATGCCGGCGGGCCGCTGCCGCTGGCCGATGCCCTGCCGCTGTTCGAAAGCCTGGATCTCCGCGCCATCGAGGAGCAGCCCTTCCGCCTGAAGGAAGTCACCGGCGGCACCCGCGCGGTCCTGCATATCTACACGCTGGAAGCCGGCAGCGACCTGGAGGAGGCCCGCTTCCCCGCGCTGCTCGAGGCGCTGGAGGCGCTGCAGGCCGGCCGCGCCGAGGTCGACGGCTTCAACCGCCTGGTGCCGCGGGCCGGCCTGACCTGGCGCGAGGCCTGGCTGCTGCGCGCGCTGTTCCGCTGGCTGAAGCAGGTCGGCTTCCCCTTCGCCCAGGGCTCGGTCGAGGCGGCGCTGACCGGCCAGCCGCAGGCCGCCCGCCTGCTGGTCGACCTGTTCAATGCCCGCTTCGACCCGGCCGCCGCCAGCGGCGCCGGCGTGGTCGCGGCGGAGAAGCTGGAGGCCGACTGGGCCGCGCTGATGGACGCGGTGGAGGACCCGGATGCCGACCGCATCCTGGCGCGCCTGCGCACCGCGCTCGATGCCCTGCTGCGCACCAACTTCTTCCAGGACAAGCCCTATCTCTCGCTGAAGTTCGAGAGCGCGCGGGCCGGCGAGATGCCGCAGCCCCGCCCCTGGCGGGAGATCTTCGTGCATGCCCCGCACATGGAAGGCTGCCATCTGCGCGCCGGCCCGGTGGCGCGCGGCGGCATCCGCTGGTCCGACCGCAAGGAGGATTTCCGCACCGAGATCCTCGGCCTGATGAAGGCGCAGCGGCTGAAGAACGTCGTCATCGTGCCGACCGGCGCCAAGGGCGGCTTCGTCCTCAAGGGCGCCGTGCCGCCGGCCACCGACCGCGAGGCCTTCATGGCCACCGGCATCGCCGCCTACAAGACGCTGATCCGCGGCATGCTGGACATCACCGACAACCTGCAGGGCGAGACGGTGCTGCCGCCCGCCCATGTCGTCCGCCGCGACGGCGATGATCCCTATATCGTCGCCGCCGCCGACAAGGGCACCGCCACCTTCAGCGACATCGCCAACGGGCTGGCGAAGGAATACGGCTTCTGGCTGGACGACGCCTTCGCCTCGGGCGGCAGCCAGGGCTATGACCACAAGGCCATGGGCATCACCGCCAAGGGTGCCTGGGTGATGATCGCCCGGCATTTCTCGGAGACCGGCCACGACATCCAGGCCGAGCCCTTCACCATGGTCGGCGTCGGCGACATGTCGGGCGACGTCTTCGGCAACGGCCTGCTGGTGTCGAAGCAGACCAAACTGCTGGCGGCCTTCGACCACCGCCACATCTTCATCGACCCGACGCCCGACCCGGCCGCCTCCTATGCCGAGCGCGCCCGGGTCTTCGCCCTGCCCCGCTCCTCCTGGCTCGATTACGATGCGTCGCTGATCAGCCAGGGTGGCGGCGTCTATCCGCGCAACGCCCGCACCATCCCGCTCTCGGCGGAAGCGCGCGCCCTGCTCGGCATCGAGGCGGAGAAGCCGGACCCGGCGACGGTGATGAAGGCGATCCTGCGCGCCAGGGTCGACCTGCTCTATTTCGGCGGCATCGGCACCTACATCAAAGCCTCGACCGAATCCCAGGCCGAGGCCGGCGACCGCGCCAATGACGCCATCCGCGTCGACGGCCGCGAGATCCGCGCCCGCATCATCGGCGAGGGCGCCAATCTGGGCGTCACCCAGGCCGGCCGCATCGAGGCGGCGCGGCTCGGCGCCGAGGGCGCCGGCGTGCGCCTCAACACCGATGCGCTGGACAACTCCGCCGGCGTCTCGACCTCCGACCATGAGGTGAACATCAAGATCCTGCTGGCCGACGCCATGGTCAGCGGCGCGCTGACCGAGCGCCAGCGCGACGGGCTGCTGCGCGAGATGACCGAGGAGGTCGGCGCCCTCGTCCTCCGCGACAATACCGAGCAGTCGCTCGCCGTGTCGCTGGAGGCCGAATCCGGCGCCGAGGCCCTGCCGGCCCAGGCCGCGCTGATGGTGCGGCTGGAGGCCAGCGGCCTGCTGGACCGCGCCGTCGCCGGCCTGCCCGATGCCGAGGGCATGGCCAGCCGCATCGCCGCGCAGCAGAAGCTGACCCGGCCGGAACTGACCGCGCTGCTGCCCTTCGCCAAGCTGTGGCTGGCGGAAGCCATCGAGCACAGCAGCCTGCCCGACGACCCGGCGCTGCTGCCGCTGCTGGAAGCCTATTTCCCCAGCCAGCTGCAGCGCGACTACGCGCCCTTCATCGCCCGCCACCGCCTGCGGCGCGAGCTGCTGGCGACCATCCTGGCGAATGAGGTGGCCAACCGCCTCGGCCCGGCCGGGCTGGCGCGCCTGGCCGCCGGGTCGGAGCCCGCGGATGCGGCCCGCGCCACCATCCTGGCCGACCGGCTGCTGAACCTCGGCGCCGCCATGGAAGCCGCCGACCGCGCCACCGCACCGGTCGAGGCCCGCCATGCCGCGCTGATGGCGCTGCGCCAGCTGCTGGGCGCCACCGCCCGCGAGCTGCTGGCCATGCCGGAGACCGCCCGCCCGCTGGACGAGGCGCTGGCCACGCTGCGCCCCGGCATCGAGGCGCTGCTGGCGACCGAGACCGCCGCCGCCACCCCGCCGCAGAACGGGTTGCCGGAGCCGGTGGCCCGGCTGGTCGCGGCCGCCCCGGCGCTGGAAGCCGCCCCCGCCATCGTGCGCCTGGCGGCCTCGGCCGCTGTGCCGCCGGCGGAAGCGGCCCATGCCTGGCGCGCGGTCGGCGACAGCTTCCACCTGGCCGAGCTGCGCCAGGCGACGGGCCTCGCCCCGGCCACCGGGCCCTTCGGCACCCGCGCCAAGGCGGCCCTGCTGGACGACCTGGCCGGGCTGCAGACCCGCCTGGCCCAGGCCGCCCTGCGCGGCGCCCTGCCGGAGGCGGAAGCGGCGCGCCGCACCGCGGCCGACGCGGCATCCCGCCCGGATCTGGCGGCGGTCACGGTGGCGGTGCGGGAGCTTTCCAAGGCGGTTTGATAGAGAAGACAGGAATAAGGCTGGGGGAATGAATTCCCCCAGGCCCCCATCTTCTTTCTGATCATCGGCCGTTGAGAGACCAGCGCCCCGTCGGATGCCTTACCAGGGCATCACGGCGGGGCGCTTTTTTGTCCCGCCTCGCCGCCTGCGCGCGGCAGCACTGACAGAAAAAAGAAGGGGTCCAGGGGAATTCATTCCCCTGGCCTACCCCCTGCCCTTTCCCTGTTCTTCCCTTCCAAGGCACTCTCCGCGCCATGAATGCCATCATGTCGCGGAAAGCCTGGGCCTGGGCCCTGTATGACTGGGCCAACAGCGCCTTTCCCACGGTCGTCTCCACCTTCGTCATCGCCGCCTATTTCACCCAGGGCATTGCCGCCGACGCCGCCACCGGCCAGGCGCAATGGGGCTGGATGCAGACCCTGGCGGGGGTCGCCATCGCGCTGCTGTCGCCGGTGCTGGGCGCCGTCGCCGATGCCGGCGGGCGGCGGCGGATGATGCTGCTGCTGTGTACCGTGGTCACCTCGGTGGCCACCGGGCTGATCTGGTATGCGACGCCGCATCCGGACTCCGCGCTCTGGGCGCTGGCCTGCGTCGGGATTGCCACCGTCGGCTTCGAGCTCGGCACCGTCTTCTACAATTCCATGCTGCCGCAGGTGGCGCCGCCGGAGCGGCTGGGGCGCATCTCCGGCCTGGCCTGGGGGCTGGGCTATGCCGGGGGCCTGGCCTGCCTGCTGGTCTGCCTGATGCTGCTGGTGCAGCCGAATCCTTCTCTGTTCGGGCTGGACCGGGCGGAGGCCGAGCATGTCCGCGCCAGCGCCCTGCTGGTCGCGGTCTGGATGCTGGGTTTCGGCTGGCCGGTGCTGCTGGCCCTGCCCGACCCGCCGCCGCCGCGGCCGGGCTGGGGGGAGTCGGTGCGGCACGGGCTGGCCGAGATCTGGGGCGTGCTGAAGCGCCTGCCGCATAACCCGGTGATGGGCCGCTTCCTGCTGGCGCGGCTGTTCTACACCGACGGGCTGAACACGCTCTTCGCCTTCGGCGCCATCTATGCCGCCGGCAGCTTCGGCATGGGCTTCGAGGAAATCTTGATGTTCGGCATCGCGCTGAACGTCACGGCGGGGCTCGGCGCCGCCGGCTTCGGGCTGATCGAGGACCGGCTGGGCGCGCGGGAGACGGTGCTGGTCTCGCTGGGCGCGCTGCTGCTGCTGGGCAGCGGCGTGGTGCTGACCGACGACAAGACGGTGTTCTGGGGGCTGGCCATGGCGCTCGGCCTGTTCCTCGGCCCGGCGCAATCGGCCAGCCGCAGCCTGATGGCGCATCTGGCCCCGCCGGAGGAGGTCTCGGCGCATTTCGGGCTGTTCGCGCTGTCGGGGCGGATCACCGGCTTCCTCGGGCCGGCGGTGCTGGCGCTCGTCACCACCGCCACCGCCAGCCAGCGGGCCGGGATGGCGACGGTGCTGGGCTTCATCGCGCTGGGCGCGGTGATCCTGGCGACGGTGAAGATCCCGAAGCGTTAAGCCGGAGAACCTTCAACGCCTTCGCTGCCGGCGCGCCAGCGGTGGGTGGAGGCGCCGAAGGCCACCATCTTGCCGGCCGCGTCGAAGACCTCGGTGCGGGCGAAGAAGATGTTGCGGCCGCGCGAGATCACCTGGCCGATCGCCACGATCTCGCCGCCGGCGACCTGGCCGGTGAAGCGGCAATCCAGGTCGATGGTCACCGCCTTGCGGATATTTCCTTCAATGCTGCACCAGAGGCCGGCGAAGGCGCCGGCCTGGTCGATCAGCGACAGGATGACGCCGCCATGGACGATGCCGCTGCGGTTCAGGTGGCCGGCGCCGCTGTCGCAGACGACGCGGGCATAGCCGTCCCTCCATTCGGTCAGGCGGATGCCGAGCAGCTCGTGATAGGGCGGGGGCGGCGAGGCGAGATCGGTCTTGGACATGGCACGCTGGTGCCTGCTGCGCCGCGGCAGGTCAAGCCAGCGCCAGCCGCGCCGCCAGCGCCTCGCTCAATCCGCTGCTGGGTGTCCGGCCCAGCGCCGCGGGCGTCGGGCCGGGCGGCGTCGGGATCGCGCCGGCGGCCCCGCGCAGCAGGCAGTCGAGGCTGTCCAGCACCGGCGCGTCGACCAGGGGCTGCAGGGCGGGGGCCAGCCCGGCGAGGCCGGCGCCGCCCAGCACCACGGCCTCGGCGCCCTCCGCCAGCGCGGCGGTCGCGGCCTCGGCCAGCAGGGACAGGGCGCGCTCCGGCTCGCGGGCGATCATGTCGCCGGTGGGGGCGACGGCGCGCACCAGCACCCGCTCGGCCGGCCAGCCGCGGGACAGGGAGAATTCCTCGAGCATCGGCACCCAGGCGGCGCCGCCGGTCAGCAGGGCGACGCGGCGATGCGCGGCCAGCGCCTGGCGCAGCGAGGCATCGGCCATCCCCGCCACCGGCAGGCCGGACAGTTCGCGCGCGGCATCGAGCGCGGGATCGCCGAAGCAGGCGATGGCGATGGCATCGACCTGGCCCGCCGCCTCGGCGACCCGCTCCAGCACCGCATGGCCGGCGATGGCGGCGGCGCTGCGGCTGGCGATGTAGCGGGCGCCGAAGCGTGCCGTCGCGGTGGACAGCCTGACATGGGCCAGGCCCAGCCGCGGCAGGGCCTGGCTGGCGAGCGCCGCCATGCGCGTGGTCATGGCGGCATCGGTATTGCCGTTCAGCAGCAGGATGCGCATGGCGCGCAGCCTGGGCCGGGTCGCGCCCGGCGGCAAGCTCAGTTCTGCCGGGGTACCGAAGGCGGGCGGGCGGGGGATGGCGGGGCGGATGGCGGGCCGGGCGGCGCGGTCTGCAGCCGCGCGGTCAGCCGGGCGACATCCTGCTGGCGCAGCCCGCCGGGCGCGTCGCGCAGGGCGCGGTGCGCGGCCATCAGGGCGACGAGGTTGGCGGTGCCGCAGGAGCGGTGATGGAACATGCGGGTCTCTCCTCCTGCCGGGGATGGCGGGGTGATGGCCGGCATCTAATCGATAATAAGAATAACTCGCAACTAGAAAGCGGGTCGTGCGGTGTCTCACCGGAGCACTGCCGCGAGTCGCGCCCAGGCCGCCTCGTCCGGCGGCAGGCCGAAGCGCAGCCAGCGTGGCTGCTGCGCGAAAGGCCGGGTCAGGATCCCGGCGCGGCCGAGCCGCTGGTGCCAGCCGGCGGCATCGCCCTCGGCCAGGCGGAACAGCCGGGTGCCGCCGAGGACACGCAGCCCCGCCGCCTCCAGCAGCGCGTCGAGCCGCGCGGCCTCGGCGGCCAGGCGCGCCGCCTCACCCGCCCGCCAGGGGGCATCGGCCAGGGCGGCGGTGCCGATCGCCAGGGCCGGGCCGGCGACCGCCCAGGGGCCGAGCCAGCCGCGGATCGCCGCCGCGCCGGCCGCCGACGCCAGGGCGAAGCCGAGCCGCAGCCCGGCCAGCCCATAGGTCTTGCCGAAGGAGCGCAGCACGACCAGCGCCGGATGCGGCAGCAGGGTGGCGGCGGAAACCAGCTCCGGCTCCAGATCGGCGAAGGCCTCGTCCACCACCAGCAGCCCGCCGCGCGCCGCCATGGCATCGGCCAGGGCATGCAGCGCGCGCAGGCCGACCCGCCGCCCGTCCGGGTTGTTCGGGTGGCAGAGCAGCGCGGCGGGGGCGTCGAACAGCGCCGCGAACCGCTCCACCTCGGCCACCGCGGTGCCGGCCGCGCGCCAGCAGGCGGCATGTTCGGCATAGGTCGGGCCGAGCACGGCGAGCCCGGCCTGGGGGAAGATCCGCGGCAGCAGCTGGATCAGCAGCTGGGTGCCCGGCGCGGCGGCGACCATGTCCGGCGTCGCCGCCCCGTAGGCGGCGGCGGCGGCGACGCGCAGGGCGAGTTCCGCCTCGGGTTCCGGCAGCCGCCCCCAGGAATCGGGGTCGAGCGGCGGCACCGGCCAGGGTCGCGGGTTGATGCCGGTGGAGAGGTCGATGAAGGGTTCCGGCGCCCCGGCGAAGGCCCGGCGCGCGGCGCCCAGCCGGCCGCCATGTTCCAACCCGTCCTGCGCCATGCTAGCCGACACGCCTTCCACCCCTCCCGGGATCCTCGCCCTGACCGACCTGCTGCTGATCCTCGCCGGGGCGCTGCTGATCGAGGCCGCCTTCGGCTACCCCAAAGCGCTCTTCGCCGCCATCCGCCATCCGGTGGTCTGGATGGGGACGTTTCTTTCAGCGCTGGAGCAGCGGCTGAACGATCCGGCCCGATCCGGCCGCTTCCGGCGCGGCGCCGGGGTGGTGACGCTGGCCGCGCTGCTGCTGGCGGTGGGGCTGCCCACGGCGCTGCTGCAGGCGGCCCTGACCGGCAGCCTGCCGGGGATGCTGCTGCTGGCGCTGCTGCTCGCCAGCCTGCCGGCGCAGCGCAGCCTGCATGAGCATGTCGCCGCGGTGGCCGAGGGGCTGGAGCGGGAGGGCCTTGCCGGCGGGCGGCGGGCGGTCGCCATGATCGTCGGCCGCAACCCGGAAAGCCTCGACGAGGCCGGCGTCGCCCGCGCCGCCATCGAGAGCCTGGCCGAGAATTTCTCCGACGGCATCGTCGCCCCGGCCTTCTGGGCCGCGATCGCCGGGCTGCCGGGGGCGGCGCTCTACAAGGCGGCCAATACGGCGGACAGCATGATCGGCCATCGCTCCGACCGCTACCGCGATTTCGGCTGGGCGGCGGCGCGCTTCGACGACCTGGTGAACCTGCCGGCCTCGCGGCTGGCGGCGCTCTGGCTGGTCGCCGCCGCCGCGCTGCTGCCCGGCGGCTCCGCCGCCGCCGCGGCGCGCGCCGTGGCGCGGGATGCGCGGCACCACCGCTCGCCCAATGCCGGCTGGCCGGAGGCGGCGATGGCCGGCGCGCTCGGCCTGCGGCTGGCCGGGCCGCGCGTCTATGGCGCCGAGCGGGTGGAGGATGCCTGGATGGGCGAGGGCCGCGCCGAGGCCACGGCCGCCGATCTGCGCCGCGCGCTGCGCCTCTACCGCCTGGCCTGCGCGCTGCAGCTGGGGGCGGTGCTGGCGCTGGCCGGGCTGTTCCTGGCCGCCGGCTGAGGCACCGCTGCGCGCGCATGTGATACCGCGCCGCTTGAAGCCGGGCTTGCCGGCGGCGCAAGCTTTTCCCGGTCCACGCACTGCCACAGGGAATCGCGATGCGCCGCGCCGTCGCCCTGCTGTCGCTCCTGCCGCTGCTGCCCGCCGGCGCCGCGGCCCAGGTCCTGGCGGATGCCCAGGGGATCGACAGTCGAATCGACGGCCGCACCGACAGCGGCCCCGCCCCCAGCGCCACCGAGCGCCTGGCCCGCCGCCTGCCGGCCGAGCTGCTGGGCTATCGCCGCATGGGCGAGGCGGAGTCGCTGCGCCAGGGCAGCGCGGTGCGCTACGCCCCCGCCGATGGCGAGCGCATCCTGGTCTCGGTCATGGTCTATGCCAGCGAGGACAGCGGCACGCCGGAGGAGGCGCTGCAGCGCGCCAGCGCCGAGACCGAGGCGCTGGCCGGCACCGGCCGCTACCGCGCCGTCACCGCCCAGGCGCTGCCGCCCGCCGCCACCCCGGCCCTGGCCGAGGCCGCGCCGGGGCTGCGCTGCACCAGCTTCACGCTGCAGCCGCAGCAGGGTCGGGCCAGTGCCGACGGGCTCTGCGTCGCGCTGCAATCGGGGCATCTGGTGAAGGTGCGGGTGAACAGCCTGTCGCAGGCCGATGCCGGCCGTGCCGGCCGCATGGCCGCCGAGATGGCGGAAGCCGTTGGCCAGGTCTTCGCCACCGCCCGCTGAGATTTTTTCTTCGCCATTGCTTGCTACGGCCAGGCTGACGCCGGGTTGAACGGCGCCGTCCCGAAGCGCCCCGCTTTCGCCTGAGGCGCGATGCCCACGCGATTCCGGCCCAGGTCCACCCCCGGCCAGGCGCGGCCGGCACAGCGGAGCCGAAAATCCCCGCGACAATCGTTTTTTCTTCCGCCAGCATCCCTGAATATATGCCATCAAGAAATCGGAAAAACTGATTATTCTTCATGAAGCATAGAGAGAAATATACTTTTCTTGCCGCATTTCGGTCACATTCTGGACTTGAATTTTGCGGCGCAGCAACGCAGCTTAGCCCCTCCATAACCTTCAGCGAGCATATCCGCCGCGGCCTCCTGCCGCCCATCACCTGAATCCAGCGGCCCGCGGCCGCCAAAGACGGAGGGCCCTTCCGTGCGCCACACCGGATCCGCCACCCCGAATGCCGACTTCCACGAACCCGCCCCCTATGGCCGTGTCGCCATCATCGGCGGCGGCGCCTGGGGCACCGCCCTGGCCCTGGCCGCCGAACGCGCCGGGCGCCGCACCAGCCTCTGGCTGCGCGAGGCCGAGGCGGCGGCGCAGATCGCCCGCACCCGCCACAACCCCTTCCTGCCCGGCCACCGCCTGCCCGAGTCGATCGCCGCCACCACCGACCTGGCGGCCGCGCTGCGCGGCGCCGAGCTCGCCGTGCTGGTGGTGCCCTCGCAGCATCTGCGCGGCATCGCCACCCGGGTCGAGGCGCTGCTGCCCGAAGGCGTCCCCGTCACCCTCTGCGCCAAGGGGATCGAGGCCGATACCGGCGCGCTGATGACCCAGGTCATCGCCGAGGAGATGCCGGGCCGGCCGCAGGCGGTGCTGTCCGGCCCCTCCTTCGCTGCGGAAGTCGCCGAGGATCAGCCGACCGCCGTCACCATCGCCGCCCCCGCCGGGCCGGACGGGATCTTCGCCGAGGGCCATCCGGCCGCGCGCATCGCGGTGACCTTCGCCAGCCGGCATTTCCGCCCCTATCTCTCCGACGACCCGGTCGGCGTCGAGGTCAGCGGCGCGGTGAAGAATGTCCTCGCCGTGGCCTCTGGCATCATCGACGGGCGCGGCATGGGCGCGAATCCGCGCGCCGCCCTGCTGGCGCGGGGCCTGGCCGAGATCAGCCGGCTGTCGGTGGCGCTCGGCGGCCGCGCCGAGACGGTGCTGGGCCTGTCGGGCGCCGGCGACGTGATCCTGACCTGCTCCTCGACGAAATCGCGGAACTTCTCCTTCGGCCAGGCGATCGGCGCCGGGCGCGCGCCGGACACCGCCCGCGGCGCGGTGGTGGAAGGCGTGGTGAATGCGCGTTCCGTCCTGGCGCTGGCCCAGAAGCGCGGCGTCGCCATGCCGATCTGCGAGGCGGTGGACCGCGTCGTGCATCACGGCCTGCCGGTGGAGCGCGCCATCGCCGCCCTGCTGACCGGCCCGCTGCGCGCCGAGCCGCGCGCCCTGGAGCACCGCGCCAGCATCGCCCATCCGGCGACGGAAGCGCCGCGCCAGGAAAGGGTCTTCGCATGAAGGGCCCGCTGAACCTGGTGCTGGCCACCGACCTGGACGGCACCTTCCTGGGCGGCAGCGAGGCCGAGCGCCGCGCGCTCTACCGGGAGCTCGAGGCCCGCGACGACGTGCTGCTGATCTTCGTCACCGGCCGCGACCGCGACTTCATCCGCCAGCTGGTCGAGACCCCCGGCATGCCGCGGCCGCGCTACATCATCGGCGATGTCGGCACCTCGGTCTTCGACGGCGAGACTTTCCTGCCGATTCCGACGCTGGAGGCCGAGATCGTTTCACGCTGGAACGATGCCGGCGCCCGGGTGCGGGAGATGCTGTCGGCGGAGCCCGGGCTGCGCCCGCAGCCCACCCCCTTCCGCCACCGCGTCAGCTACTACTACGACCCGGAGCAGCTGCAGCCACGCACCGTCGCGCGCATCGAGGCGGCCGGCTTCGACTGCGTCCTCTCGGCCGACACCTATCTCGACGTGCTGCCGCGCGGCATCGCCAAGGGCCCGACCCTGCTGCGGCTGGTGCATGCCCTGGGCCTGCCGGCCGACCGCGTGCTGACCGCCGGCGACACCATGAACGACCTGTCGCTGTTCCAGACCGGGCTGAAGGGCGTCGCCGTCGGCAATGCCGAGCCGCGGCTGCTCGCCGCGCTGGACGCCCTGCCGCCCGACCAGGCGCGGCTGGTCCACCGCCCCCGCGCGGATGGCGCCGCCGGCATCGCCGACGCCATCCGTCATTTTTCCCTGCTGCCGGAGGCCGTGGCATGAGCAACGCCGTCCCGAACAAGTCGTCCCTGGTCATCGTCTATCACCGCCAGCCCTATGAGGAGGTGGTGGAGAACGGCCAGACCGTGTTCCGCCCGAACCGCAGCCCGAACGGCATCGTGCCGACGCTGAAATCCTTCTTCCGCCGCACCGCCCCGGGCGCCGGCGCCTGGGTCGCCTGGAAGCTGGCCAGGCCCGGCGAGAGCTTCGAGCGCGCCGTGCATATCGACGACGTCAATGGCGGCTACACCGTCTCCCGCCTCGGGCTGACGGCGGAGGAGGTCGAGAGCTTCTACCACGTCACCTCGAAGGAGGCGCTGTGGCCGGTGCTGCATTCCTTCCCCTCGCTGTTCCACTACGACAACGCCGATTGGGATACCTTCCGCGCAGTGAACCGCAAGTTTGCGGAAGCGGCGGCGGCCCAGGCCGAGGACGACGCGGTCATCTGGGTGCATGACTACAATCTCTGGCTGGTGCCGGCCTATCTGCGCCAGCTGAAGCCGCGGGCGCGCATCGCCTTCTTCCACCACACGCCCTTCCCGGCGGCGGATGTCTTCAACATCCTGCCCTGGCGGCGCGAGATCCTGGACAGCCTGCTGGCCTGCGACCTGGTCGGCTTCCACATCCCGCGCTACGCCCGCAACTTCGCCGAGCTGGCGCGCGCCCTCGCCGGCGCCGAGATCGCCGAGACCCGGCCCGTCGACCCGGCCTTCGCCGCCCCCGGCCAGGCCCTGTCCGAGCCGGACATGCCGACGCTGCTGCGCCAGGGCGGCCGCCGCATCCGCCTGGACAGCGCCCCCGTCGGCACCGATGCCGCGCTGATCGGCAGCGTCGTCGAGCGCCCTGCGAGCCGCGCCCAGCAGCAGGAGATCCGCGAGGGGCTGTCCGGCCGCCGCATGATCATGGCGGTCGGCCGCACCGACTACACCAAGGGGATGATCGAGGCGCTGCAGGGCTTCGAGCGCCTGCTGGAACGCCGCCCCGCGCTGATCGGCGAGGTGAAGCTGGTGGCGACCTCGGTGCGCGCCGCGGCGCAGATGAAGGTCTACGAGGACACCCAGCGCGACATCGAGGCGCTGGCCGGCCGCATCAACGGCCGCTTCTCCAAGCTGGACTGGACGCCGGTGGTGCTGTTCAGCAACTCGATCCCCTTCGAGACCCTGCTGTCCTACTACAACGTCGCCGATATCTGCCTGACCACGCCGCTGCGCGACGGGCTGAACCTGGTAGCCAAGGAATTCGTCGCCGCCAAGCGCGGCAGCCCCGGCTCGCTGATCCTGTCGGAATTCGCCGGCTGCGCGGTGGAGCTGCCGCAGGCGGTGCTGACCAACCCTTACTCCAAGCGCAATCTGGACCGCGCGCTGGACGAGGCGCTGGACATGCCCGCCGCCGAGGCCGCCGCCCGCATGCAGGCGATGGAGAAGGCCGTCCACGACTGCGACATCGCCTGCTGGGCGGATCACATCTTTGGCGAGTTCGAGGCGATCGGGTTCGAGAGCCGCTCGGCGGCGGTGGCTGCCTGAAGGCAGGAACAGGCTGGGGGAATGAATTCCCCCAGACCCCCTTCTTTCTTCTGAGATGACTGCCGTGTCCAGGTGGCGACGGCAGGCGAAATGGCCAGTCGACAGCGCGACCTGCAGGGGCGCGCTGTTGTCATGTTCTGCCTTCAGGCTTTCGCGACGCTCCGGGGGAAGCGCCGGTCAGCCAGGGGCCGTTCCCTGGCCCAGCTACCGCCCTTCCTTCGCCAGCCGCAGGCATTGCACCAGCCGGGGCGCCCCGCCGCGGAGGCGCTCCTCGCGGTAGAGGCGGGCGGTGCGCTCGGCGAGGCTTTCGGGGCGCGCCAGGTTCTTCAGGCTTTGCATCAGCAGGGTCATGGCCGGGGGTCCATCGGGTTGCGCTGATGGAGAAACGCCGCGGCGGGGCTCGCAGTTTGCTGCTCCCGCAACCGTCATCTCGCTTTGGAAAGAGCCAGCAGCGAGTCGATCTTCAGATGCTGCTCGAAGTGCGCGGCCAGGGCATCGAGGGTGGCCTCGATCTCCGCCTCGTGCCGGCGCGGGGCAGCACGGGCGCCGAGTCGCGCCAGCCAGGCGGCGCGCTGGGCGTCATCGGCGAAGAAGCCGTGGACATAGGTGCCGGCGACCCGGCCATCGGCCGAACCCGCGCCATCCAGCCGGCCATCCTCGAGGCGCAGCAGCGGGCGGGCCGTGTCGGGGCCGGTGGTGCGGCCGATATGCATCTCGTAGCCGGCGAAGGGCAGATTGTCGGCGAGGCTCTGCCCGCGCGCCGGGGAGAGCTGCTTCCGGCCGGCCAGCACCGTCTCGACCTGCAGCAGGCCGAGGCCGGGGACGCTGCCCGGCGGCCCCTCGGCGCCCTCCGGGTCGTCGATGCGGGTGCCGAGCATCTGGTAGCCGCCGCAGATGCCCAGGATCCGGCCGCCACGGCGGTGATGCGCCAGGATGTCGATATCCCAGCCCTCGGCCCGCAGCGCCGCCAGGTCGGCGATGGTGGCCTTGGAGCCCGGCAGGATCACCAGGTCGGTATCACCCGGCAGCGGCATGCCGGGGCGCAGCATGATCAGCTCGACGCCCGGCTCGGCGGCCAGCGGGTCGAGGTCGTCGAAATTGGCGATTCGCGGCAGCAGGGGGACGGCGATGCGGCAACCACCCCCCGCCCGCCGTGGCAGATGGTCCAGCAGGTCCTGCGCGTCCTCGGCCGGCAGGCGGCGGGCGGCGTCGAAGAAGGGCACCAGCCCGCAATCGAGCCAGCCGGTGGCCTGGGCGATGGTCGCCATGCCCTCCGCGAACAGGCTGGCATCGCCGCGCATCCGGTTGACGATGAAGCCACGGATCAGCGCGGCATCCTCGGGCGCGACGACATGCTTCGTCCCCACCAGCGCGGCGATCACCCCGCCGCGGTCGATATCACCGACCAGCACCACCGGCGTCCCCGTCGCCCGGGCAAAGCCCATATTGGCGATGTCGCCGGCACGGAGGTTGACCTCCGACGCACTGCCGGCGCCCTCCACCAGGACGATGTCGGCCTCCGCCTGGAGCCGGGAAAAACTCTCCAGCACGAAGGGCATCAGCGACGGCTTCATCGCCTGGTAGTCGCGGGCGCGGGCCGTCGCATGCACGCGGCCCTGCACCACCACCTGGCTGCCGGTCTCGCTCTGCGGCTTCAGCAGCACCGGGTTCATGTGGACGCTGGGCGCCACGCCGGCAGCCCGCGCCTGCAGCGCCTGGGCGCGGCCGATCTCGCCGCCATCGGCGGTGACGGCGGCGTTGTTCGACATGTTCTGCGGCTTGAACGGCCGCACCACCAGCCCGCGCCGGGTCAGCGCGCGCGCCAGCCCGGCCACCAGCAGCGACTTCCCCACCGAGGAGCCGGTGCCCTGGAACATCAGCGCCGCGCCGCGCATGGTCAGAACTCGATGCCTTCCTGCGCCTTCACCCCGGCGGCGAAATGGTGCTTGCGCGGCAGCATCTCGGTGACCAGGTCGGCCGCCTCCATCAGCGCCGTCGGCGCGTTGCGGCCGGTGACCACGACATGCAGCATCGGCGGCCGGTCCATCAGCCCGTCGATCACCTCCTGCAAAGGCAGGTAGTCGTAGCGCAGCGCGATGCAGAGCTCGTCCAGCACCAGCAGGCCAAGCCCCGCCTCGGCCTTCAGAGCCATCGCCTTGTCCCAGGCGCGGCGGCAGGCGGCGACGTCGCGCGCGCGGTCCTGGGTCTCCCAGGTGAAGCCCTCGCCCATGCTGTGCCATTCGAGGCCCGGCATGGCCTCCAGCAGCGGCCGCTCGCCGGTGCTCCAGGCGCCCTTGATGAACTGCACCACGCCGACCCGGCGGCCGCGCCCCAGCATGCGCAGCGCCAGGCCGAAGGCGGCGGTCGACTTGCCCTTGCCGGCGCCGGTATGGACCATCAGCAGGCCCTTCTCGACCGTCTTGGACGCGACCTCGGCATCCTGCACGGCCTTGCGCTTCGCCATCTTGTCGCGATGGCGGTCGGCCTCCTCGGTCATGCTTCCCCCTTCATCACCAGCGGCAAGCCGGCCGCCACGAAATGCACCTGCGCCGCCCGGGCCGCCAGCCGCTGGTTCAGCAGCCCGGCCTGGTCGCGGAAGGCGCGGGCCAGCTTGTTGTCGGGCACGATGCCCAGCCCCACCTCGTTGGCCACCAGCACGGTGGGCGCGGCGCGGCGGTCCAGCGCCGCCTCCAGGGCGGCGGTCGCGGCGGCGACGTCATGCTCGCCCAGCATCAGGTTGGTCAGCCAGAGCGTCAGGCAATCCACCAGCGCCGGCCGGTCCGCCGCCTGCTCCAGGGCGCCCGGCAGGTCCAGCGGCGCGCCGATCGTCGCCCAGCGCGCATCCCGCCGCGCCTGGTGCTGCGCGATGCGCTCGCGCATCTCACCGTCCCAGGCCTCGGCGGTGGCGATATAGGCCCAGGGGGCCGGATGCCGCGCCAGCAGCGCCTCCGCATGGCGGGACTTTCCGGAACGGGCGCCGCCGAGGATCAGGGTGAAAGCCATGCGGCCGGGGTAGAAGGTCGCAAAGGCAAGCGGAAGGCCAGGGGGAACGAATTCCCCCTGGACCCCCTTCTTTTTTCTGCGGTGACTGCCGTGTCCAGGTGGCGACGAGGGGCGAAACGGCCCGGTCGCAGCGCAACCTTCGAGGATGCGCCATGGCGCCCCGCCGGGACGCCATGGTGTCGCCTGGGGTGAGGTGCTGCCGGCCAAACGGCCAACAGAACAGAAAAATCCCGGGGAATCATTCCCCTGGCCTTCAGACCGCCTTGCGCGCCTGCCCCATGAACACGCCCACCTCGGCGCTGAGGCGCTCGGCCTCCCCCGACAGCCCCACCGCCGAGTCGCGCATCTCCGTCGCGGCCCGGTCGGTCTGGCTGGCGGCGAGCCGCACCGCCTCGATGTTGCGGGCCACTTCCGCGGTGCCCTCGGCCGATTGCTGGACGCTGCGGGCGATCTCGGCGGTGGCGGCGCTCTGCTGCTCCACCGCGGCGGCGATGGCGGTGGCGACCTCGTCGGTCTCGCGCACCGTCGCGCCGATGTTGTTGATCGCCTCGATCGCCTCGGCCAGCGCCTGCTGCATGGCGCCGATCTGCTGGGTGATCTGGTCGGTCGCGCGCGCCGTCTGGTTGGCCAGGCTCTTCACCTCGCCGGCGACCACGGCGAAGCCCTTGCCCGCTTCGCCCGCACGGGCGGCTTCAATCGTGGCGTTCAGCGCCAGCAGGTTGGTCTGCGCGGCGATGCCGTTGATCAGCTGCACCACCTCGCCGACCTGCTGGGCGGCGCCGTTCAGCCCGGCCACCGTGCCATTGGTCTGCTCCACCGCGCCCACCGCCGAGCGGGCGATCTGCGAGGCGCGGCCGACCTGGCGGGTGATCTCCGCCACCGAGGAGGAGAGCTGGCGGGCGGCCACCGCCACGTTCTGCGAGCTGGCCTCGGCCTGGTGGGTGGCGGCGGCGGCGGCCTCGGCGCGGGCGCTGGTCTGCTCGGCGGTGCCCGACATCGCCTCGGCATTGCCGCGCAGCGTGGTCGCCGCCGTCGCGACATTGGCGATGACGCCGCCGACCCCGCGCTCGAAACCGTCGGCGAAGGTGCCGAACTCGGCCGCCTTGGCCTCCATCAGCCCGGCGCCGGCATTCAGGTCGCGCGCGGCGGTGCGGAAGCTGCCCGGCAGGCCGCGCAGCAGCACCTTGCGGTAGTAGCGGCCGGAGGTGGCCGCGCGCATGGCGCCGGCGGATTCGCGGACGAAGGCGTCGGTGATGTCCAGCATGGCGTTCACCGCGCCCTGCAGCCGGCCCAGCGGGCCCGGTGCGCGCAGCTCCAGCACCCGCGCCTCGAGCTCGCCCAGGGCGGCCGCCTCGCAGACCGCGGCGGCGCGCAGCATGGCCGCCTGCTGGCGCGCCAGCGCGAGGCCGGTCCAGCCGGTGGCGGCGAGCGTGGCGAGCGCGGGGGCGAGCGCCACCCAGCCGCCCTCGCCCAGGGTCAGGCCGGCCAGGGTCGCGCCGGCGCCGAGCGCGGTCGCGCCCAGCGGCAGCCGGGGATCAGAGAGAAAAGACGAAGCGTTCATAGCTCACCCCCTGCTGGGCCAGGAGCTGCTGCAGCGCCGTGCCGCCCTGCTGCATGCCCTGCTTGCGGTCGGGGCTCGCGGCCTCGGCGCGCAGCAGCTGCTGGTAGATCGGCTGGATGCGGGCCACCTGCGCCGGGTCCGGCCTGCGGCGGTTGGAATGGTAGCCGATGACGGTGCCACGGGCGTCGCGGGTCGGCGTCGCATGGGCGAAGACCCAGTAGTGGTCGCCATCCGCCGCCAGGTTCAGCACGTAGCCGAAAAATTCCTCGCCCTTCAGCAGCGTGTCCCAGAACAGCTTGAAGACGCAGCGCGGCATGTCGGGGTGGCGCACCAGGCTGTGCGGCGCCCCGATCACTTCCCGCGGCGTATATTTGGAAACACGCATAAAGACGTCGTTGGCGTAGAGGATGCGGCCCTTGGGGTCCGTCTTGGTGACGATCAGTTCTTCCTCGCCCAGCGGGGCTTCCCGACCGGTCGGGGTCACTTTTTTTCTGGACATCTGCCTGGGATGCTTTCGCGTCGTCTTTGATCTGCCGGGCGGACCATAGGCGAAGAATTGTTAACCATTTCCTAGACGGATCTTTGGCGGAGGCCCGCCCGCCGGCGGCCGGGCGGCGCGTTTGACACCCGGGCGCGCCGCCGCCTAGGACAGGATCGATGGTCCTTCCGAAGGGAAGGTGAAAAGGGAACGCGGTTCCCGGGGTGGCCCGCCAGGGCGGCTCTGCAATCCGCGGCTGCCCCCGCAACTGTGTGCGGAGAGCGCCTGGCCGACATGCCACTGGGGGTTTCCCTGGGAAGGCCGGCCCGGCGCGTTCGATCCGTGAGCCAGGAGACCTGCCATCGCCAGCGGATCGTGCCACCGGGCGGGGTGCCTCGGGACGGCAGCGGGATGCCGGGAGCGAATCCCGGCATGTCGACCCGGCTCGTCATGGCCCGGGCGGTCGATGCACCTCATGCGGTCCCCTGCGGGCCGCCGCGACAGGTGCCCGATGCGCGACGTCCCGCCGCTCCTTCCTGCCCGCTCCGCCCCGCCGGTCCGCCGGAATCGCGGCCCTGCAACCCGCAGCCGGGGCTTGGCGTTAGCGCCGGCGATGTGGCCTGCGCACGAGGTCGTGAGGGGACCGGGCGCGCGGGTCGGCTTTGGCGGGGGGATTCCGCATGGGCGGGACCATACGATTCGCGGCGGTGCTGCTGGCCGCCCTGCTGCTGGCCGGCGGCGGGCGCTGGTATGCCTATGTGACCAACAGCAGCAGCCCCTACGACGAGGTGGGCACGGCGCTGAACGGCTACATGCCGGCGCCGCTGCGCGGCTGGGGCTGCGGCAGGCTGCGCGCCAGCTTTCCGGGCGCCAACATGCCCCCGCTGGGCTGCCAGCGGCCCGACCAGCCGAACAGCTGGCGGGACGTCTGATCCTTCGGTCCGTGCTGCGCGGCGGTGCCGCGCATGGCTGACCTCCCCGTCCTGACCGCCCTCCCTGTCCTCACCGTCTGCACCAGCTGCCGCGCCGGCCAGACCCTGGCCGAGGGCCAGACGCCGCCCGGCCGGCTGCTGCACGACGCCCTGGCCGAGGCGCTGGGCGCGCATCCCGCGCCGCCGCTGGCGCTGCGCGGCGTCGCCTGCATGGCCGCCTGCAGCCGCGGCTGCACCGCCGCCATCGCCGCGCCGGGCAAGTGGACCTATCTGCTGGGCGGGCTCGGCCAGGACCAGGTGGACGACCTGCTGACCTATGCCGCCGCCTATGCCGCGCATGCCAGCGGGGCGCTGCTGCCCTCCCGCCGGCCCGAATCGCTGCGCGGCGCGGTGATCGCGCGGCTGCCCGACCTGACCGAACCCCCCGCCAAGGACACCGCCGCATGAGCGACCTGCAGAAGATCCCGGCCACCATCGTCACCGGCTTCCTCGGCGCCGGGAAGACCACCCTGGTGCGCCACCTGATGCAGCATGCCGGCGGCCGCCGCATCGCCATCATCGTCAACGAGTTCGGCAGCCTCGGCATCGACGGCGACACGCTGAAGAATTGCGGCATCCCCGGCTGCGAGGAGGAGAACATCGTCGAGCTGGCGAATGGCTGCCTCTGCTGCACCGTCGCCGACGACTTCCTGCCCACCATGCAGGCGCTGATCGAGCGGCCGAACCCGCCCGAGCACATCCTGATCGAGACCTCGGGCCTGGCCCTGCCGAAGCCGCTGATCAAGGCCTTCAACTGGCCCGGCATCCGCTCCCGCGTCACCGTCGACGGGGTGGTCACCGTGGTCGACGGCCCGGCGGTGGCCGAGGGCCGCTTCGCCGACGACCCGGAGGCGGTGGCGGCGCAGCGCGCCGAGGACCCCTCGCTCGACCACGACAACCCGCTGGCCGAGGTCTATGAGGACCAGATCAATGCCGCCGACCTGGTGGTGGTGAACAAGGCCGACCTGCTGGATGCGGCGGCGCTGGCGGCGCTGCGCCAGGAGATCGCCGCCCGGCTGCCGCGCGCGGTGAAGGTGGTGGCGACGCGCGAAGGCGCGCTGGAGCCGGCGGTGCTGCTCGGCCTCAACGCCGCCGCCGAGGACGACCTGGCCGCCCGCCCCTCGCACCACGATGCCGAGGATGGCGCGCACGAGCATGACGATTTCGATTCCATGCTGCTGGTGATGCCGGAGTTCCCCTCCCCCGAGGCGCTGATGGCCCGCCTGCAGGCGGCGGCCGAGGCGCATGACATCCTGCGCCTGAAGGGCTTCGTCCGGATCGCCGGCAAGAAGGCGCGGCTGGCGGTGCAGGGCGTCGGCCGCCGCTTCCGCCACAGCTACGACACCGACTGGGTCGACAACCGCGAAGGCCATCTGGTGGTCATCGGCGAGACCCATATGGACCGCGAGGCCATCGCCAAGATGATTCTAGGCTAAGCTGGCACGACGTCCGCCCGCCCATCGAGGCGGGCGGCCAGGACAGAAAAATGCATCTGGTGGTTCGCGAGCGGCGGGGGCTGGACGAGGTCGAGGGCGTGGTCGAGCTCGGCCAGGCCCCGGCCGACCTCATCTTCCTGTCTTTTGCCGACAGCGATCTGGGCGCGGCCGCCGTCGCCTGGCAGGGCCTTGCCGTCCCGCGGCCGAGCCTGCGCCTGGCCAATCTGGCGCAGCTGGCGCATCCCATGTCGGTCGACCTCTATGCCGAGGCGACCCTGGCAGAAAGCCGCTGCCTCGTGGTGCGGCTGCTGGGCGGCCTCGACTACTGGCGCTACGGCGCCGAGGAAGTTTCTGCTCTGGCCCGGCGCGAGGGCATCCCGCTCGCCCTGCTGCCCGGCGACGGCCGCGCCGATCCCCGGCTTGCTGCCCTGTCCACCATGCCGGAGGCGATCCTGGCGCGGCTGGACGGGCTGTTCTCGGCCGGCGGCCCGGAGAATGTCGCGGCGGCGCTGCGCCTCGCGCGGCATGCGGCGGGGCTCGGCCCGGATGACGGCGCCACACCGGCCCCGCTGCCGCTGGCCGGCGAGCACGGGCTCGGCGCCGAGGAGGCCGCCCCCAACGCGGTGATCCTGTTCTACCGCTCGCATCTGCTGGCCGGCGACATCGCGCCGGTGCTGGCGCTGGCGGCGGCGCTGCGGGCGCGCGGGCTGCGGGTGCGCGGCCTGTTCGTGGCCAGCCTGAAGGAGCCCTCCGGCGCTGGCCTGGTGTCGGATCGCCTGGCCGCCTGGCAGCCGCGCGTGGTGCTGAACGCCACCGGCTTCGCCGCCCGCCAGGACGGCGTCTCGCCGCTGGAGGCCGCCGGGGCGCCGGTGCTGCAATTGCTGCTGTCCTCCTCGCCGCGCGACCTCTGGCAGGGCTCGAGCCGCGGGCTGTCGCAGACCGACCTGGCGATGCAGGTGGTGCTGCCGGAGCTGGATGGCCGGCTGCTGACCGGCGCCATCGGCTTCAAGGCCCCCGCCGCCGCGATCGAGGGCCTCGGCTATCTTCCCCAGCGGTCGCAGCCGGATGAAGGGGGCGTGGCGCTCGCCGCCGAGCGGGCGCTGGGCTGGGCGCGGCTGGCCGGGCTGCCGCGCGGCGAGCGGCGCGTCGCGGTGCTGCTGTCCGACTATCCGGCGGTGGGCGGGCAGGCCGGCCATGCCGTCGGCCTCGATTCCTTCGCCAGCCTGTCGGCGCTGCTCGGCGATCTGCGCGAGGCCGGCTACGATCTCGGCGGGGCGCCGCTGCCCGCAAGCCTGGCGAAGCCGCTGACGGAGGCCGCGCCGGCGCCCTTCCTGTCGCTGGCCGACTACGAACGGAAATTCGCGGCACTGCCGGCGCCGCTGCGCGAGGCGGTCACCGCCGCCTGGGGCCTACCGGCCGGCGATCCTGCGCTGCACGGAGAGACATTCGTCCAGCGGCATCTGCGAATGGGAAAAACGGTCATCGCGGTGCAGCCGGATCGCGGCAGCGCGCTGGACCGCAGCGCCGGCTACCACGATCCCGACACGCCGCCGCGCCATGGCTTCATCGCCTTCTATCTCTGGCTGCGCGGCCAGGCCGATGCGCTGGTCCATCTCGGCACCCATGGCACGCTGGAATGGCTGCCCGGCAAGGCGGCGGCGCTGTCGGAAAGCTGCGCGCCGCAGGCGCTGCTGGGCGGGCTGCCGATGCTCTATCCCTTCATCGTCAACAATCCGGGCGAGGCCGCCATGGCCAAGCGCCGGCTGGGCGCGGTGACCATCGGCCATCTGACGCCGCCGCTGCGCGCCGCCGGCCACCATGGCGCGGCCTCCGAGCTGGAGCGGCTGATCGACGATTATGCCGCCGCCGACGGCCTCGACCGCCGCCGCACTGCCCTGCTCCGCCGCGACATCCTGGAGCGCGCCGCTGCCGCCGGGCTGCTGGACGAAGGAAACATCCCGCGCGACCTGCCGGAGGAGGAGACGCTGGCCCGGCTGGATGCCTGGCTCTGCGACGTGAAGGAGATGCAGATCCGCGACGGGCTGCATGTCTTCGGCCGCGCCCCTGATCCCGACCGTGCCGCGCTGCTGGAACAGACCATCGCCGCCGGCGCGCCGGGCTTCGACCGTGCCGCCCTGTCCGCCAGCCCGGCGGCCGAGCGCGATGCCGTCCTGGCGGGCCTCGATGGCCGCTTCGTCGCCCCCGGCCCGGCCGGCGCCCCCAGCCGCGGCCGCGCCGATGTGCTGCCGACGGGAAGGAATCTCTTCGCCATCGACCCGCGCGGCGTGCCGACCCGGGCCGCCCTGGTGCTGGCCGGCAAGGCCGCCGAGGAGCTGCTGCGCCGCCACCGGCAGGAGCAGGGCGACTGGCCGCGGCGCATGGTGATCGACCTCTGGGGCAGCGCGAGTTTGCGCACAGGCGGCGAGGAACTGGCGCTCGCCCTGCTGCTGCTCGGCGCCAAGCCGGTCTGGGACGAGGCCTCCGGCCGCGTCACCGGCATCGAGATCCTGCCACTGGCCGAGCTCGACCGGCCGCGCATCGACGTGACGCTGCGCATTTCCGGCCTGTTCCGCGATGCCTTCGCGGCGCAGATCTCTCTGTTCGATGAGGCTGTCCGCGCCATCGCCGCGCGCGACGAATCCGCCGAATGGAACCCGCTGGCCGAGGCGGCGCGCGGGCTGCAGGGCGCCGCCCAGCGCCTGGCCACCGCCCGCATCTTCGGCGCCGCCCCCGGCAGCTACGGCACCGGGCTGGAGGACCGGCTGGCCAGCGGCCGCTGGGACGACCGCGCCGCGCTGGGCCGCGCCTGGCTGGAAGGCTCCGCCACCGCCTTCGGCAAGGGGCTGGAGACCGCCGCCCCCGAGGCGCTGGCGGCGCGCGTCGCCGCCGCCGATGCCTTCCTGCATGCCCAGGACCATGCCGAGATCGATCTGCTCGAGAGCCCCGACTACGCCGCCCATGCGGGGGGCTTCGCCGCCGCCGCGGCGCTGCTGGGGGGTTCCCCGGTGCTCTACCACGCCGACACGGCGACGCCGGACCGGCCGAAGCTGCGGCGCGTGGAAGAAGAAATCGCCCGCACCATCCGCGGCCGCGCCGCCAACCCGGCCTGGATCGCCGGGATGCGGCGGCACGGCTATCGCGGCGCCGCCGAGATCGCCCGCTCGATCGAGGCGCTGCATGGTTTCGCCGCGACGCTGGGCCAGCGCTTCGACCGGCAGTTCGACCTGCTGTTCAGCGCCACACTGGGCGATGCCGAGACCCGCGACTTCCTGGCCCGCGAGAACCCCGCGGCCCTGGCGGCGCTGCGGAAGCGTTTTTCGGAAGCCCGCGACCGCGGGCTCTGGCATCCGCGCCGCAACGATGTCGCCGAAAGCCTGGACGGATGAGCGCGGTGAAGGGCTGGTGCCCCAGCCTCTTCGCGCCGATGCTGTCGGGCGACGGGCATCTGCTGCGGGTCCGACCGTTCTCCGCCCGCCTCTCGGCGGCGCAGGCGCGCGGCATCGCGGCGCTGGCGCCGGGCGCGATCGAGCTGACCAACCGCGGCAATCTGCAGCTGCGCGGCCTCGCCGCGGATCAGCTGGAGCCGGTGGCGCAGGCGCTGCTGGCCGCCGGCCTCGCCTGGCCCGATCCGGCGGAGGAGGGGCGGCGCAACCTCTGCACCCCGCCGCTGCCCTTCGACGATCGCGGCTGGATCGCCGTGCTGGAAGCCCTGCTGCGGGGGGCCACCGGCCTGGCGGCGAAGTTCGGCATCGCGCTGGACAGGCCGGACCAGCCCGGGCCTGATTCGGATATCCGCGTGACGCTGGGGGATGGCGCCGTCTGCCGGCTGCAGTCCGGCGATGCCGCCGCCCCCGCCACGCCGGCCAGCGTCGCGGCGCTGGTCCGGAACTTCGCCGCCACCGGCCACAAGCGGATGCGCGACGCGGTGGCGGCGCAGGGCGCCGGCTTCCTGCTGGCCGCCGCCGGGATGACGCCCTGCCCCGACGCCGCCCCGCCCGGCCCGCCGCGCGCCCTGCTGGGGCCGCTGGAGCAGGCCTTCGGCATGGCGCCCCGCTTCGGCGTGCTGGCGCCGGCCGATCTCGTCACCCTGGCGGCGCTCGCCGAACGGCATGGCGATGGCTGGATCCGCGTCGCCCCCACCCGCTCGCTGCTGATCGCCGGGGTGTCCAATCCCGAGGCCATCGCCCTGCCCCCACCCTGGATCACAACCGAACAGAATCCATGGCGGCGGGTGGTGGCCTGCCCCGGCCTCGACGGCTGCGCCAGCGGCGAGGCGGCGACGCGGCGCGATGCCGAAACCCTGATGGCCCAGGGCTGGCAGCCGCCGCCGGGCTTGCTGCATCTCTCGGGTTGCGCCAAAGGCTGCGCCCATCCCGCGGCTGCCGCGGCGGTGCTGGTCGGCCAGGCGGGGCGCTATGCGCTGGTCCGCCAGGGCCGCGCCGGCGACCCGCCGCTACGCCAGGGATTGACCCTGGCCGAGGCGGCGGCGGAGCTGGACCAGCGATGAGCTACGACTACATCCGCGACGGCGCGGCCATCTACGAGAAGTCCTTCGCCACCATCCGGGCGGAGGCCGAGCTTTCCTCCTTCACCCCGGCCGAGGCGCGGGTCGCGGTCCGCGTCATCCATGCCTGCGGCCAGGTCGAGGTGGCGCGCCACATCCGCTTCCACCCGGGCTTCGTCGCGGCGGCCGAGGCGGCGCTGCGGCGCGGCGCGCCGATCCTCTGCGACGCCAAGATGGTGGCCCAGGGCATCACCCGCCCGCGCCTGCCCGCCACCAACGAGATTCTCTGCACGCTGGACGCGCCGGGGGTGCCGGAACGCGCCAGGGAAATCGGCAATACCCGCTCCGCCGCCGCCATGGATCTCTGGGGCGACAGGATGGGTGGCGCGGTGGTGGCCATCGGCAATGCGCCGACCGCGCTGTTCCACCTGCTGGAGCTGCTCGATGCGGGGGCGCCGCCGCCGGCCGCCGTCATCGGGGTGCCGGTCGGCTTCGTCGGCGCGGCCGAATCCAAACAGGCCCTGGCCGAGGACAACCGCATCCCCTGGATGATCGTCGAAGGCCGGCTGGGCGGCAGCGCCATGGCGGTGGCCGCCATCAACGCCCTGGCGCAGGAGAAGGAATGAGCGGCACGCTGCATATCCTGGGCGTCGGCCCGGGCGATCCGGAGCTGGTGACGCTGCGCGCCGCGCGCCTGCTGGGCGCGACCGGGACTTACGCCTTCTTCGCCAAGCGCGGCCGCCTCGGCCATGCGCGCCGCATCGCCGCGCCGCACCTGAACCCGGCGGCCGAGGAGCTGCGCTTCGACTACCCCTTCACCACCGACCTTTCCGTGGACGACCCGCGCTATGCCGAGGGGATGGCGCGCTTCTACGACGGCTGCGCCGCGACGGTGGCGACCCGGCTGGCCGCCGGCCAGGATGTGGCGCTGCTCTGCGAGGGCGATCCCTTCCTCTACGGCTCGGCGATGTATCTGTTCGACCGGCTGCGGGCCGCGCACCGGGTGGAGGTGACGCCGGGCATCACCGCCATGGCCGGCTGCTGGTCGCGCGCCGGGGTGCCGATGGTGCATGGCGATGATTCCCTGTCGGTGCTGCCGGCGACGATGCCGCTCGACGAACTGACCGCGGCGCTGCGGCGTTGCGACGCGGCGGTGGTGATGAAGCTCGGCCGCAACCTGCCGAAGCTGCGTGCCGCCCTGGCGGCCAGCGGCCGTGGCGAGGGCGCCGTCTATGCCGAGCGCGGCACCATGGAAGACGAGATCATCCTGCCGCTGGCCGCGCGCGACGACAGCCCCGCCCCCTATTTCTCCCTGGTGCTGATCCCCGGCCGGCGGGGCGTGCGATGAGCGGCTGGCTGCGCGTCATCGGCCTGGGCCCCGGCGCGGCGGGGCTGCGCACGCCGGAGGCCGAGGCGGCGCTGGCCGAGGCCACCGATATCCTCGGCTACGGCCCCTATGTCGGCCGGGTGAAGCCGCGCCCCGGCCAGCGCCGGCACGAGACCGACAACCGCCAGGAACTGGACCGCGCCCGCCACGCGCTGTTCCTGGCCGAGGAAGGGGCGAAGGTCGCGGTCGTCTCCTCCGGCGATGCCGGCGTCTTCGCCATGGCCAGCGCCATCTTCGAAGCGGTGGAGGCCGGACCTGCGGAATGGCGGTCGCTCGACATCGCCGTGCTGCCCGGCATTTCCGCGATGTTCGCCGCCGCCGCCCGGCTGGGCGCGCCGCTCGGCCATGATTTCTGCGCGATTTCCCTGTCGGACAATTTGAAGCCCTGGGAGCTGGTGGAACAGCGGCTGGCGGCGGCGGCCGGGGCGGGCTTCGTCATCGCGCTGTACAACCCGATCTCGAAAGCACGCCCCTGGCAGCTCGGGCGCGCCTTCGAGCTTTTGAAAAAGATCCTGCCGGGGACGGCGCCGGTCGCCTTCGCCACCGCGGTGTCGCGGCCGGAGGAAAAGCTGCTGCTGACGACGCTGGCCGAGGCCAATGCAGAAAACGCCGACATGCGCACCCTGGTGATGGTGGGCAGCGCCGCCAGCCGGCTGATCGCGCGCGGCGCGGGCGCGCGGCCCTGGCTCTACGCGCCGCGCTCGGCCAGGCCGTGAAGCCAGGCCAGCGCGCCCGCGACGTCGCCCACCACGGCCAGGCCCGCTGGCCGGGCGGGACGCGCCAGCAGCCGCAGCGGCAGGCCGAGGCGCCGCGCGGCCTCCAGCTTGGCGGCCGTCGCCGCGCCGCCGGAATTCTTGGTGGCGAGCAGGTCGATGCGGTGGTCGCGCAGCAGGGCCAGCTCGTCGTCGAGCGCGAAGGGGCCGGTCGCGGTGACCAGGGTGGCGTCGGGCGGCAGCAGCTCGGGCGGCGGCGGGTCGACGCTGCGGATGACGTAGTGGTGCCAGGGCGCGGCCCGGAACGGCGCCAGCTCCTTGCGGCCGATGGTCAGGAAGATTCTTTTTGGCGTCTCGCCCAGGGATTCCACGAGGGCCGGCATGTCCGCGTATTCCCGCCAGTCGTCGCCGGGCTGCGCGCACCAGGCCGGGCGGTCGAGGCGCAGCAGCGGCGTGGCCGTCGCCTGCGCCGCCGCCGCGGCGTGGCGGGTCATCTGCGCGGCGAAGGGATGCGTGGCATCCAGCAGCGCTTCGATGCCCGCCTCGTGCAGATAGCGGACAAGACCCTCGACCCCGCCGAAGCCGCCGATGCGGGTCGGCAAGGGCTGCGGGCGCGGCGACCGGGTGACGCCGGCCAGCGACAGGGTCGCCTGAAAACGCGCATCCCCGGCCAGGGCGCGGGCGAGCGCCGCGCCCTCGGTCGTCCCTCCCAGCAGCAGAACCCGCATAGACCCCCGCCATGACCACACCCTGGCTGACCATCCTGGGCATCGGCGAGGACGGCGTCGAGGGCCTGTCCCCGCTGGCCGCCCGCCTGCTGCGCGAGGCGCCGCAGGTCTTCGGCGCGGCGCGGCAGCTCGCCCTGGCGGCACCGCTGATCCGGGGGGCGACCACCGCCTGGCCGTCGCCGATGTCCGAGGGGATTTCGGCGTTGCTGGCGCGGCGGGGTCAGCCGACGCTGGTGCTGGCCTCGGGCGATCCCTTCTGCTTCGGGCTGGGGGCGACGCTGTCCCGCCATCTGGCGCCGGGCGAGTTCCTGTCGGTTCCGGCGCCCTCCGCCTTCGCGCTGGCGGCGGGGCGGCTGGGCTGGGCGCTGCAGGACTGCTCCACCATCTCCTTCTGCGGCCGGCCGCTGGCGCCGCTGCGGCTGCTGCTGCAGCCGGGGGCGCGGATCCTGGCGCTGTCGGCCGATGCCGCGACGCCGGCGGCGGTGGCGGCGATGGTCACCGGCCTCGGCTTCGGGCCGTCGCGGATGGTGGTGCTGGATGCGATGGGCGGCCCGCGCGAGACCCGCTGGGAGGGCGTCGCCGAGCATTTCGATGGCACGCCCGACGCGCTGAACCTGGTGGCGCTGGAGGTGGTGGCGGGGCCAGGGGCTGCCGTGCTGCCGCTGGCCGCCGGGCTGCCGGAAGAATGTTTCGAGCATGACGGGCAGATCACCAAGCGGGAGGTGCGGGCGGTGACGCTGGCCGCCCTGGCGCCGCGGCAGGGCGAGCTGCTGTGGGACATCGGCTGCGGCAGCGGGTCGGTCGCCATCGAATGGCTGCTGCGGCATCCGTCGATGCGGGCCATCGGGGTGGAGCCGCGCGCCGACCGTGCGGCGCGGGCCGCGCGCAACGCGCTGGCGCTGGGCGTGCCCGGGCTGCGGCTGGTCGAGGCTGCCGCGCCTGACGGGCTGGCCGGGCTGGAGGCGCCGGATGCGGTCTTCGTCGGCGGCGGCGGCGGTCGCGCGGGCGTGCTGGAGGCGGCCTGGGCTGCGCTGCGGCCCGGGGGACGCCTGGTCGTCAATGCCGTGACGATCGAGACCGAGGCGGTGCTGCTGGCCGCGCATGCGCGCTGGGGCGGCAGCCTGGTGCGGCTGGGTGTCGAGCGGCTGGATCGCGTGGGGGCGCTGCACGGTTATCGCCCGGCGATGACGGTGGTGCAGTATGTGGTGGAAAAGCCGGCGGGGTCCGGGGGGATACAATCCCCCCGGCGGGGAGGTCCAGGAGGGGCGGCGCCCCTCCTGGCCACCGCCGGCCTGGGCTTGCGCCCCTCTGCCGATGCCGCTGCTTTGGTCGCCATCGTCCGCCGCGCCGAGGGGTTGAGCGGCTGTCGCGTGGTGTCCCTCTCCGTTCCCGATTTCCGCGACCTGCCGGTGGTGGCCGAGGCCGCCGACCGGCTGGGGGTTTCCCTGCAGCTGGTCTCCAGGGCGCGGCTGATGGCGGTGCAGGACCGCTGTCCCACGAAGTCGGAGGCGGCGCAGCGGGCGATCGGCATCGCCTCGGTGGCCGAGGGCTGCGCGCTGGCGGCGGGCGGCGCGCTGCTGCTGAAGCGGATCGATGGCGAGGGGGTGAGCTGCGCGCTCGCCAGCACGGAGGAGCCGGCATGACGGTGCATTTCATCGGCGCCGGCCCGGGGGCGGCGGATCTGATCACCCTGCGCGGGCGGGACCTGCTGGCGGCCTGCCCGGTCTGCCTCTATGCGGGCTCGATCGTGCCGGCGGCGCTGCTGGCGCATTGCCCGGCGGGGGCGCGGCTGGTCGACACGGCGCCGCTGGACCTGGACGCCATCGAGGCCGAATACGTGGCCGCCCATGCGGCGGGCCAGGACGTGGCGCGGCTGCATTCCGGCGACCTGTCGATCTGGTCGGCGGTGGCCGAGCAGATCCGCCGGCTGCAGCGGCACGGCATCCCCTATACGCTGACGCCGGGGGTGCCGGCGTTTTCCGCCGCCGCCGCCGCGCTGGGGCGGGAGCTGACGGTGCCGGGCGTGGCGCAGAGCCTGGTGCTGACGCGGGTCTCGGGCCGCGCCTCGCCGATGCCGGCGGGCGAGACGCTCGAAGGTTTTTCGGCAACCGGCGCGACGCTGGCCATCCACCTGGCGATCCATGCGCTGCCGTCGATCATGGCGCGGCTGACGCCCTTCTATGGCGCCGACTGCCCGGTCGCCATCGTGGTGCGCGCCTCCTGGCCGGATGAGCGGGTGCTGCGCGGTTCTCTGTCGGATATCGAGGCGAAGCTGGCCGCGGAGCCCGCCGAGCGGACCGCGCTGATCCTGGTCGGGCGCTCGCTGGAGGCAGCGGATTTCCGCGAGAGCGCGCTCTACAGCCAGGACTACCAGCGGCGGTTCCGCGGCGCGTGAGGCGGTCAGGCCCGGGCCAGCAGGGCCCCATCGCGGTCGAAGAGCGCGATGTCCACGGCGATGCCGGTGCCCTCGACGGCGGCGGCCGCGGTCGCCCGGGCGGCGGTCGCCACGGCCTGGGGCAGCGCGACGCCTTCCGCGGCGGCGAGCGAGAAAGCCTCGAGCGCCGTGTTGGCGCGAGCGATGCGGGCGGCGAGCGCCGCGTCGGCGCCGTGCTGCTGCGCCAGGCCAGCGAGCGCCGCGAGATCGACGGCGCCGCGGCGCGAATGCAGGTCGAGCCGGCCCTGCGCCAGCTTGGTCAGCTTGGCGAGCCCCCCGGCCACGGTGACGCGCGGCACCGGATGGGCGCGGAGATATTTGAGCATGCCGCCGACGAAATCGCCCATGTCGATCAGCGCCTGCTCGGGCAGGCCGTAGAGCGCCTGGACGGCGGATTCGGAGGTCGCGCCGGTCGCCCCGGCCAGATGCGGCAGGCCGGCCGCGCGCGCCACGTCGATGCCGCGATGGATCGAATGGATCCAGGCGCTGCAGGAATAGGGCATGACGATGCCGGTGGTGCCCAGCACCGACAACCCGCCGAGGATGCCGAGGCGCGGATTCATGGTGCGCTCGGCCAGCCCTTCGCCGCCGGGGATGGCGATCTCCACCTCGGCATCGGCCGCGCCGCCGGCGAGCTCGGCCAGGGCGGCGGCGATCATGGCGCGCGGCACCGGGTTGATGGCGGGCTCGCCGGGCGGCAGCGGCAGGCCAGGCAGGGTGACGGTGCCGACGCCCTCGCCGGCGCGGAACACCAGGCCGGCGCCGGGCGGCAGCTTGCGCACCGTGGCGCGGATCAGCGCGCCATGGGTAACGTCCGGGTCGTCGCCGGCATCCTTCACCACGCCGGCCGTGGCGCGGCCATCGGCCAGGAAGCCGGCTTCGGCCAGGGCGAAGGCCGGGCGCTCGCCGCGCGGCAGGATGATCTCGACCGGGTCGGGGAAGTCGCCATGCAGCAGCGCGGCATAGGCGGCCTTGGCCGCCGCCGTGGCACAGGCGCCGGTGGTCCAGCCCCGGCGCAGCGGTTGATCGGGCTGCGGCACAAGGTGAGCTTTATCCCCCTGCCCGGCCGCTGTCATCCGCGGGCTCGGCCATGACCCGGCTGGAGGCGCTGACGCTGCTGACCGGCCGGCCGCCGCCGGTGCTGGCGCCCGGCCATGTCTGGCTGGTCGGCGCCGGCCCGGGCGATCCGGGGATGCTGACGCTGGACGCGCTGGCGGCGCTGGCCCAGGCCGAGCTGCTGCTGCACGACGCGCTGATCGACCCGCGCATCCTGGCGCTGGCCCCCGATGGCGCCGAGCGGCTGGTGATGGGCAAGCGCGGCGGCCGGCCCTCGGCGCGGCAGGACGACATCACGCAGCGGCTGATCGACGAGGCGCGCGCCGGGCGGCGGGTGGTGCGGCTGAAGGGCGGCGACCCCTATGTCTTCGGCCGCGGCGCGGAGGAGGTCTTCGCGCTCGCCGAGGCGGGCATTCCCTGGCGGGTGATCCCCGGGCTGACGGCGGGGCTGGCCGGGCTGGCGGCGGCGGGTATTCCGGCGACGCTGCGCGGGGTGAACCAGGCGGTGACGCTGGCCACCGCGCATGCGGCCGAGGGGGCCGAGGATGCGCTGGACTGGGCGGCGCTGGCCCGCAGCGGCCAGCCGATCGTGCTCTACATGGCGCTGCGGCGGCTCCCGGCGGTGACCGCCGCGCTGCTGGCGGGCGGGCTGCCGGGCGACACGCCGGCGGCGGCCGTGGCCGAGGCCACCACGCCGCGGCAGCAGGTGCTGGAGGCGACGCTGGCGACCATCGCCGCGCGCGTCGCGGCGGCGGGCTGGACGGTGCCGGCGGTGATCGCCATCGGCGGGATCGTCCCGGCGCGGCGGACACTCGGATGAAAAAAGCCCGGCGGGATCGCTCCCGCCGGGCCCTGGTCTCGAACTGATCGAAAAATCAGCGCGTGGTGGTGGTGCGGCGCGCCGGGGTGGTCGCGGCCGGGCGCGCCGGCGTGGCGGTGCTGCGGGCCGGGGTGGTGCTGGTCGCCGGCGGCGCGCTGACGCGCGGCGTGATGGCGGCCGGCGTCGCGGCGGCCGGGGCGGCGACGCCCTGGACGGTCACGTTCACCTTGACCGAGGTCGAGCCCGGCAGCAGGCGGACGACGAAGCTGTCGGCGCCGACGAAGCCGCTATCGGCCATGTAGTCGATGCGGGTGTAGTCGCCGACGCTCTGCACGCGGACGCGGCCATTCGACGGGCGGGCGGTCAGCAGCCCGGCATCGAAGGGCTCGGGGCCGGGCTTGGCGACGCGCAGGCCGCAGAAGCCGCCGTCATTGCCGACGGTCATCGGCACTTCGGTCTGCTGCGCATCGGTCAGCTTCGGCGCGTCCGGCACGGTGCAGAGGCTGGAGGCGCCCTGCAGGTCGGCCGCGTAGATCGGCAGGCGCGACGACACGGCGGCAGGCCCGGTGGCGGGCTTGGCGCAGGCGGCGAGCAGCGCCGGCAGGGCGATCACCGCCATCAGGGCGGTGGAGCGGGTAGCGATCATCAACGGGCGGCCCTGGTGGCAGGCTTGGCACCGGCGGTCGGCCGGGCGGCGGCCCGGGCCGGCGCCGGGGCGGAGGCGGCGGTGACGCAGCTGCCCAGCGAGGCGGGCAGCAGATCCTTCGAGGCGGCGTAGGGGGCCAGCTCGGCGGCCGACGGCAGCGCCATCACCTCCTTGAACAGCCGGGCGTTGCGGGCGCAGTAGTCGGCGCCGATGCGGTTGGCCTCCTGCGCGCGGGCATTCGCCAGGTTGGTGATGAAGGTGTCGTTGGCGCGCTGGCCGGCGCGGCGGTCGCGGCCGGTGAAGTGCTCGATCACCGCGCGGTCATTGCCGGAGAGCTGCGACTGGTAACGACGGATGAAGTCGTTGTAGGGCGCCTCGGTGTCGCAGGTGGTGGCGACGACCATCAGCTCGGTCTTCAGCGCCGAGAGCTCGAACATCCGCTGCTGGTCCTCGTTGGCACAGCGGAAGGGCGCGGCCATCGCGGCGGAAGAGGCGAACAGGGTGCTGACCGTCAGCACCCCCGCCAGAACCTGGCGAAGCCGGCGGCGGCCGGGCTGCTTGGCAGGACGCATCTCTGAAAGCGGGTGGTGCTGCACCATGCCCCTTTCCTCTCCGTGTTGTTCGGCGCGCGGACGCGGCGAGACGACCCGACCGGGCCACAATAGACATTCGGAAGGCTGAAAGCCGGCGTCACCCCCCCGGGCAGGCGCACGGCCCGGGCCTTGCCTGCGCCCCCGATGCGGCGGTGGATCGGCCGGGGCCGAACGACTGGGCATCGGATCCCCGGCAGGCAGCGACCCAGCGCCCGAATACCGTGTGAGACCAGGGCTGGGCAAGGGAGAGTTAAGGAAAACCGGCCAAATCTGTTTACAAGAAATCAACTTGTTATGCCGAATTGCTTAGGTGCCGTCTGCACTGGCGGCGCGGCAGCCCCGCGCAGCCGGCAGGCCGCATCCGTGCTAGACCGCGGCCGGAGCAAGGCAGGCGGGGCAGGATCCTATGCAGGGGCTGGTGGTGGGGGCGCCGCGCTCGGGCGCGGGCAAGACGACGCTGATGCTGGCGCTGCTGGCCGCCTTCCGGCGCCGCGGGCTGCGGGTGGGCGCCGCCAAGTCGGGCCCCGACTATATCGACCCCGCCTTCCACGAAGCGGCCAGCGCGCGCCCCAGCGGCAATCTGGACAGCTGGGCGATGCCGCCCCGCCTGCTCGAGTCGCGGGCGGCGGCGGCCGGCCAGGGCCTCGACCTGCTGCTGGTCGAATCGGCGATGGGGCTGTTCGACGGGGCCGGCGCCGAGCCGGGCCGCCAGGGCAGCGCGGCCGATCTGGCGGCGCGCTTCGGCCTGCCGGTGCTGCTGCTGCTCGACGTCTCCGGCCAGTCGCAGACGGCCGCCGCCCTGGCCCGCGGCTTCGCCACGCATCGCGACGGCGTGCGGCTGGCGGGGGTGGTGCTGAACCGGGTGGCCAGCCCGCGCCACCGCGCCGGCGCGGCGGAGGCGATCGGCGCCATCGGCCTGCCGGTGCTGGGGGCGCTGCCGCGGGATGCCGCGCTGTCGCTGCCGGAGCGGCATCTCGGCCTGGTGCAGGCGCGCGAGCAGCAGGAACTGCCGGCGCTGCTGGAGCGGCTGGCGACGCTGGCCGAGACGGCGCTGGACCTCGACGCCATCCTGGCCGCCGCCGCCCCCCTGCCGGCCACCCCTGCCCTGTCCGGCGGCCTGCCGGGGGCGCCCGCCCTGCCGCCGCCCGGGCAGCGCATCGCGCTGGCCGACGATGCCGCCTTCTCCTTCCTCTACCCGCATGTGGCCGAGGGCTGGCGGGCGGCGGGCGCCACGCTGCACCCCTTCTCGCCGCTGGCCGACGAGCCGCCGCCGCCCGGCTGCGATGCCTGCTGGCTGCCCGGCGGCTATCCGGAGCTGCATGCCGGCCGGCTGGCCGCCGCCGGGCGGTTCCTCGACGGGCTGCGGCGCTTCGCGGAAGACCACCCGGTGCATGGCGAATGCGGCGGCTACATGCTGCTGGGCCAGGGGCTGGAGGATGCCAGCGGGCAGCGCCATGCCATGGCCGGGCTGCTGAGCCATGCCACCAGCTTTGCCCGGCGCCGGATGAACCTGGGCTATCGCCAGGCGGTGCTGCTGGCGGAGGGGCCGCTCGGCCGCGCCGGGACGGTGCTGCGCGGCCACGAGTTCCACTACGCCACCGTCACCGAGGCCGGGGATGATGCGCCGCTGGCCACGCTCAGCGACGCCAGGGGCCAGGCGCTGGGTGCGGGGGGCGGACAGCGCGGGCGGGTCTCCGGCAGCTTCTTCCACGCCATCGCGCAGCAGGAGGCCTGACATGTCTTTTCCGGATCTGGCGGCGCTGCGGGCTGCCCTGGCCAGCCTGCCGCCCGGGGACGAGGCCGCCGCCGCCACGGTCGCCGCCCGCCAGGCGCGGCTGACCAAGCCGCCCGGCAGCCTGGGCCGGCTGGAGGCGCTGGCCGCCTGGCTGGCGCGCTGGCAGGGCCGCGCCCAGCCGCGGCTGGAGCATGTCCAGGTGCTGGTCTTCGCCGGCAACCATGGCGTCACCGCCCAGGGGGTTTCCCCGTATTCGCCCGCGGTCACCGCGCAGATGGTGGAGAATTTCTCTGCCGGTGGCGCGGCGATCAACCAGCTCTGCGCGGTGGCCGGTGCGGCGCTGCAGGTGGTTCCCCTGGCGCTGGAGACGCCCACCGCCGACTTCACCGCCAGCCCCGCCATGACCGAGGCCGCGTTCCTGCAGGCGGTGAACCAGGGCGCGGCGGCGCTGCCGGCGCGGCTGGACCTGCTGTGCCTGGGCGAGATGGGAATCGGCAACACCACCGCCGCGGCGGCGATGGCGGCGGCGCTGTTCGGCGGCGTCGGTGCCGACTGGGCCGGGCGCGGCACCGGCGTCGACGATGCCGGGCTGGCGCGCAAGGTTGCCGTCATCGAGGCCGGGCTGACGCGGCATCCCGGGGCGCGGGCCGATCCGCTGGAGGCGGCGCGCTGCCTCGGCGGGCGCGAGCTGGCGGCGATCCTGGGGGCCACGCTGGCCGCCCGGCTGCGTGGCGTGCCGGTGCTGCTGGACGGCTTCGCCAGCTGCGTCGCGGCGGCGCCGCTGGCGGTGCTGGCGCCGGGCGGGCTGGACCATGCCGAGGTGGCGCATCGCTCGGCCGAGGCCGGGCATGCGCGGCTGCTGGAGCGGCTGGGCAGGACGGCGCTGCTGGATCTCGGGATGCGATTGGGAGAAGCCTCGGGGGCGGCGCTGGCGGTGCCGCTGCTGCGGGCGGCGCTGGCCTGCCACCAGGGGATGGCGACCTTCGCCGAGGCCGGGGTGGCGGAAGCGCCATGAGGGAACGCCTGGCCGAGCTGGGCGCCGCCTTCGGGCTGCTGACGCGGCTGCCGGTGGGGTGGCTGCCGCAGCCTGGCGACCCGGCCGGCTATGCGCGGGCGGTCTGGGCCTATCCGCTGGCGGGGGCCTTGCTGGGCGCGCTGGCGGGCGGGGTGCAGGCGGGGCTGGCGGGGCTGGGCGTCGCACCGGCGATGGCCGCGCCCTGGGCGATCGCGGTGCTGCTGCTGGCCAGCGGGGCGCTGCACGAGGACGGTCTGGCCGACATGGCCGACGGCTTCGGCGGCGGGCGCGACCGGGAGCGGAAGCTGGCCATCATGCGCGACAGCCGGATCGGCAGCTTCGGCGCGCTGGCCCTGGTGCTGGCGCTGGGTTGCCGCGGAGTGGCGTTGAGCGAGGCCGTTTCGCCAGTGGCGCTGATGGCGGGGGCCGGGGCGCTGGGCCGGGGGGCGATGCTGGTGCCACTTGTGCTTCTGAGGCCCGCCCGCAGCGACGGGCTGGGGGCGGGGCTGGGGCGACCGCCGGTCTGGGCCTTCGGGCTGGGCGGCGTGCTGGCTGTGGCGCTTGGCATGGTGTTGCTGCCATGGTGGGCGGCGGTGGTGGCCCTGGGTGCAGGCGGGGTGGTGGCGCTGCTGGCGTGGCGCCAGGTGGGGGGCCATACCGGCGATGTGCTGGGCGCCTCGGCCGTGCTGGCGGAGCTGGCCGTGTTGAGCGTGGCCTGATGAATGTGGGGGTCCGGGGGAACTCAGTTCCCCCGGCGGGGTCAGGGGCAGCGCCCCTGGTGCCTAGACGGCCGCTTCCTCGAAGATCCGGGAGACATCCTGCCCCCAGGCTTCGTGGTAGCGCCGCAGCCAATGATCCGCCTGGGTCTCACCGCTGGCGATGACCGCATCGACCGCGTCGAGGTGGCGTTCCTCGCCGAGGCCGCGGGCGCGGAGGCCGTCGCGGCTGATGGCGAGGACCTCGCGGGCCAGCTCGCGCAGGGGACGGTTCCGGAAGGGGGTGGTCAGTCCGCCTTCGGGGACGGCGACGCGCAGCGCCTGCAGCGAGTCCACTGCCCAGGGCCGGACCAGGGCGGCGGCGGCCTTCTGCGCCGCGTCGTCATAGAGCAGGCCGGTCCAGAAGGCGGAGAGGCCCACCATCATCGCCGGGCTGCCGGCATCCGCCCCGCGCATCTCCAGGAAGCGCTTCAGCCGGACATCGGTGAAGACCGTGGTGACGTGGTCGGCCCAGTCGCCCATGGTGGCCTCCACCCCCGGATGGCCGGGCAGGCCGCGCGCCATGAAGTCGCGGAAGGTCGAGCCGGTGGCGTCGATCCAGGCGCCGTCGCGCATGATGAAATACATCGGCACGTCGAGCACGTGCTGGACGAAGCGCTCGAAGCCGAAGCCTTCCTCGAAGGCGACGGCCGGGATGCCGGTGCGGTCCGGGTCGGTCTCGGTCCAGACGCGGCCGCGCAGCGTGCGCAGCCCGGTGGGCCGGCCCTCGCGGAAGGGGGAATTGGCGAAGAGCGCGGTGGCCAGCGGCTGCAGCGCCAGGCTGACGCGCAGCTTCTCGACCATGTCGGCCTCGTCGCCGAAGTCGAGATTCACCTGCACGGTGCAGGTGCGCAGCATCATGTCGAGGCCCATGGCGCCGACCCGCGGCATGTATTGCCGCATGATGGCGTAGCGGCCTTTCGGCATCCAGGGCATGTCCTCCCGCTTCGCCAGCGGGTGGAAGCCGAGCGGGGCGAAGCCGATGCCCATCGGCCCGGCGACCGCGCGGGTCTCGGCCAGGTGGTCGGCGAGCTCGGCCGCGGTGCCGTGCAGGTCTTCCAGCGGCGCGCCGGAGAGCTCGAACTGGCCGCCCGGCTCCAGGCTGATCGAGGCGCCGCCGCGCTTCAGCCCGATCGGGTTGCCGCGGTCGAGGATCGGCTCCCAGCCGCGCGCGACGAGGCCTTCGAGCAGGGCGCGGATGCCCTCGGGCTCATAGGCCGGGGCTGCCAGGCCGGCATGGCGGAAGCCGAACTTCTCGTGCTCGGTGCCGATGCGCCAGTCGGCGCGCGGCTTGCTGCCGGCGGCGAACCATTCGGCCAGCTGACGCAGGGAGGTGATCGGCGTGAGATCGGCCTCGCCGGGATTGGACATGCATACCTTCCATGCGCCCCCCGCGCGGGGCACCGCCCGGGCGTGAACTGGCTTGATCGAGAAAAACACTCAGGAGGGAACGGCCCAGTCCCCCGCCAGTGCCTGCAGCACGGCGAGTCCCGACACCGCTGCCGTCTCCGCCCGAAGAATCCGCGGGCCGAGCGCAGCCGGTGAAACAAAGGGACGCCGGCGCACGGCGTCAAGCTCCTGGTCGGTGAAACCACCCTCCGGCCCGACGAGAAGTCCGAGCGGCGGGCGGCGGCCATCGAGAACCACGCTGAGCGGTCGTGCATTGCCGCGTGCATCGCCGACCAGCAGCGGCGCGCCGTCCCAGGCATCCAGCGCGCGGTGCAGGTCGAGCGGCTCGGCGATGGCGGGCAGGTCGAGGCGCTCGCACTGCTCGGCGGCCTCGCGGGCGATGGCCTGCAGGCGCTCGCGATTGACCCGGCCGATGACGCAGCGGGCGGTAAAGACCGGCTGGATGGTCCGCACGCCGAGCTCGGTCGCCTTCTCGACGATCCAGTCCATAGCGTCGCGCTTCACCGGGGCCAGCAGCAGCCGCAGGTCGGGGCCGGACGCCTGGGGGCGCAGCAGGGTCTCCGGCGTGAAGACGGCGCGGTCCTTCTTGATGGAAGAAATCCGCGCCTGCCACTCGCCGTCGCGGCCGTTGAACAGGGTGACGGCGTCACCCGGACCCTTGCGCATGACCTGGCCAAGATAGTGGCCCTGGCCCGGCAGGGCCGGCGCTTCCTGGCCCGCCGCCAGATCGGCGTCGACATAGAGGCGTGGGGTGGACATGGGAGGCTCCGGCGGGGCTAATGACGATCGTGATTCCGCATACCGATATCCGCGCGCTCGGCTGGGTCGCGCAACTCCCCCCGGGGCTGCGCCCCTATGCGCTGCTGATGCGGCTGGACCGGCCGATCGGCTCCTGGCTGCTGTTCCTGCCGGCGCTCTGGGCCTTCGCCCTGGCGGCGCCCGACCTGCGGACCGGGCTCTGGCTGGCGCTGCTGTTCGGCCTCGGCTCGGTCGTCATGCGCGGCGCCGGCTGCGTGGTCAACGACCTGTGGGATCGCGACCTGGACCGCCAGGTGACGCGCACCGCCGGACGGCCGCTGGCCTCGGGCGCGGTGCGGCCGCGCCAGGCGCTGGCCTTCCTCGGCCTGCTGCTGGCGATCGGGCTCGGCATCCTGCTGCAGCTGAATACCCTGTGCTGGCTGCTGGGCGTGGTCTCGCTGGTGCCGGTCGCGCTCTATCCGCTGGCCAAGCGGGTCACCGACTTCCCGCAGGCGGTGCTGGGGCTGACCTTCTCCTGGGGCGCGCCGATGGGCTATGCGGCGGCCACCGGGCGCCTCGATGCGCCGGGGCTGCTGCTCTACGCCGCGGCCTTCCTCTGGATCCTCGGCTACGACACCATCTACGCCCACCAGGACCGCGAGGATGACGCGCTGGTCGGCGTGCGCAGCACCGCCCGCCGCTTCGGCGAGAAGACCCGCCCCTTCCTGATCGCCTGCTATGCCGGCGCCGTCGCGCTGCTGCTGGCGGCCGGCCTTGCCGCCGGGCTGGGCCTCGCCTTCTTCGCCGCCATGCTCGCCCCCGCCGCCCTGCTGGCCTGGCAGATCGGCCGGCTCGACATCCACGACCCTGCCCTGTGCCTGAAGCTGTTCCAGCGCAACCGCGAGGTCGGGCTGCTGGTCGGCCTGGCCTTCCTGCTCGGGCGGGCCTGACCCTGCAGACCCCCGAGGACGACGCCGCCGGCTTCATCGCGGCGCATACGGCGCTGGCCCGCCCGGCCCTGGTGCCGGAGGTCGAGCTCTACCTCGCCACCGAGATCACGCCGATCTGGCAGGCCAGCGAAGCCTGGCTGCAGAGCCGCAACATCGAGCCGCCCTTCTGGGCCTTCGCCTGGCCGGGCAGCCAGGTGCTGGCACGGCTGATCCTGGACGGCACCATCGAGGTCGCCGGGCAGCGCGTGCTGGACTTCGCCGCCGGCGGCGGGCTGGCCGCCATCGCCGCCGCCCGCGCCGGGGCCGCGCGGGTCGAGGCGGCCGAGATCGACCCGCTGGCCATCGCCGCCACCCGGTTGAACGCGGCGCATAACGGCGTGGTGGTCGTGGCCGATACCGGCGACGTGGTCGGCGCGGCGCGGCGCTGGGACATCGTGATGGCCGGCGACGTCTGCTACGAGGCACCGATGACCGGGCATATCATGCCCTGGCTGCGGCGGCTGGCGGCCGAGGGCGCCAGCGTGCTGATCGCCGATCCGGGGCGGGCCTATCTGCCGAAGCAGGGGCTCCGGCCGATCGCCACAATGCGGGTGCCGACGACGCGCGAGCTGGAGGACCGGGACTTCCGCGACGTCACCATCTTCAGGGTCGAGGGCTAGACAGGAAAAGGCGGGGGAAAGAAATCTCCCCCGCCCCTCCCTTGGCTGTGCCGGCCTGTCTCAGACGGGTTGCAGGGCCTGACGCTCGGGCGGGGTCAGGTCGATCCACTTCAGCTCCTCGTCCAGCGGGAAGACCAGCGGCTCGGCGGCGCCGGCCTGGTCCAGCGGCGTCACCGCGAGAATATGCGCACCATCCGCCGTGAAGAAGGGGCGCGCCTTGGCGGGCACGGTCCAGCTGTGCTGCCTTCCCTGCTCGTCGGCAACCACCCAGCGGCCGTTCTCGGCCTGCAGCAGCTTCGCCTCGACCGGGCGCATCCGCCGCCCGGCCAGCTGGTCGCGCAGGCGCCGGCGCATCGCGGCATGCGACATCCAGGAGCGCAGGCCGCTGACCAGGATGGTCAGCGCGATGAGCACCAGCACCGCGGCGCAGATGATGCGGTTCCACAGCATGTCGAGGCCGAGCGAGGTGCTGACCCATTCCGGATGCGCCGCGTCATACATGACCTCCACGTCATAATTGCCGCTGTGGGCATCGACGAAGAAGTAATGCGCGCTGCGCTGCACCGGCGTGATGCCATCCGGGCGGATGGTCAGCGTGACGTCGCAGGTGGTCAGCACGATCTTGGTGCGGCACCGACCCTCCGTCACCCGCCCGGTGTTGGAGGGCTGCGCGGTGTCGCGGATCAGATAGTCGGTGTGCAGGCTGGGCGCGATGCCCAGACCGATCCAGGCGCCGATCCCCGCCGCGCCCGCCAGGCACAGCAGCAGAATCATCAACGCCCGCAGGGTGGTGACCGGCGGCTTCACGGTGAGCGGCCGGTCCGGGAGAGAAATGGCTTGTGTCATCGCTGCCCGGTTAATCCGGTTGCGGGCTGCGAGGAATGGCTCCGACCCGGTTCTCACCGCCTCGTGTCGCGCCGCAAAAGCGCCTCACGCAAGCGTGGCCGGCGCGGTGGCCGGACGGGTGGGGAGACGGGTCGCGGACGGCGGCAAGCGCCGCCCGCGGGCCGGGTTCAGGCCGCCTCGGTCAGCCCGGATTCGGCGACCAGGCGCAGATGCTGGTCGGTCTCGCCGAACTGGCTGCCCAGCATGGTCAGCCGCTTGAAGTAGTGGCCGGCCTTGTACTCCATGGTCATGGCGATGCCGCCATGCAGCTGGATCGCCTCCTTGCCGATCAGCTCGGCCGAGCGGTTGACCAGCGCCTTGGCGGCCGCGATCGCCGGGCGGCGGGTGGCGGCGTCCGGGTGCTCGGCCATCATGGCGGCATACATCGCCATCGAGCGCGCCTGCTCCAGCGCCACCAGCATGTCGGCCGCCCGGTGCTGCACCGCCTGGAAGCTGCCGATCGTCGTGTTGAACTGCTTCCTCTGCTTCAGGTAGTCGAGGGTCAGCTCGTGCAGGGCACCCATGGCGCCGACCGCCTCGGCGCAGAGCGCGGCCAGCGCGGCATCCACCACCCGCTCCATCAGCGGCAGGCCGGCGCCGGCCTCGCCCAGCAGCGCGTCCTGCGGCAGCAGCACGCTGTCGAAGGCGATCTCGGCGGCGCGCAGATCGTCCTGCGTCGCATAGCCGCGGCGCGAGACGCCCGCCGCCTTGGCCGGGACAACGAACAGCGAGATGCCGTCGCGGTCGCGGCGGTTGCCGGCGGTGCGGGCGGAGACGATCAGGTGGTCGGCGCTGTCGCCATGCAGCACCAGGCTCTTGGCGCCGTTCAGCAGCCAGCTGGAGCCGACGCGGCGGGCGGTGGTGGCGACGTCGAACAGGTCGTAGCGCGACTGCGCCTCGATCTGGGCGAAGGCGAGCGTCGTGCTGCCATCGACGATGCCCGGGATCAGCGCCTGCTGCTGCGCCGCGCTGCCGCCCGCGCGCAGGAAGCCGCCACCCAGCACGACGGTGGCCAGGTAGGGTTCCAGCACCAGGCCGCGGCCGAAGGTCTCCATGACGTTCATGGTGTCGACCGCCGAGCCGCCGAAGCCGCCCTGCTCCTCGGGGAAGGGCAGGCCGAGCAGGCCGAGCTCGGCATACTTGGCCCAGAGCGCCGTGCTGTAGCCGCGCGCATCGGCCTGGTGGTGCCTGCGCTTCTCGAAGTCGCCGTAATTGTCCTGGATCAGCCGGTCGACGCTGTCCTTGAGCAGGCGCTGATCCTCGGTCAGATCGAAATCCATGGCAGTCTCCTGATGGGAGGTCCAGGAACCTCAGGTTCCTGGCGGGGAGAGTGTGAGAGGGGCGGCGCCCCTCTCACAGGCCGAGGAAGGCCTTGGCGATGATGTTGCGCTGGATCTCGTTCGAGCCGCCGTAGATCGAGACCTTGCGGTAGTTGAAGAACTGCGGCGCGACGGCCTCCGCCCAGTCCGGCCCCACGGGCGGCGCATTGTGCGAATGCTCCGGCATGGCGGCGGCGAAGGGGCCGGCGACGGTCATCATCAGCTCCGTCGTCATCTGCTGGATCTCCGAGCCCTTGATCTTCAGGATCGAGGAGGTCGGGTCCGGCTTGTCCGACGCCCGGTGCCGCTGCGCGGCGACCATCCGCATCTGGGTGATCTCCAGCGCCTTCAGCTCGATCTCGGCCACCGCGATGCGGCGGCGGAAATCGGCATCGTCCCAGAGCGTGCCCTCGCCGGCGGGGGTCTCCTTGGCGCGGGCCTTGATCAGCTCGAGCTTCTCCTTGGAGAAGCCGATGCGGGCGATGTTGGTGCGCTCGTTGGAGAGCAGGAACTTGGCGTAGTCCCAGCCCTTGTTCTCCTCGCCGACCAGGTTCTCGACCGGCACCTTGACGTCGTCGAAGAAGACCTCGTTGACCTCATGCGCGCCGTCGATGGTGATGATCGGGCGCACGGTGATGCCCGGCGTCTTCATGTCGACCAGCAGGAAGGAGATGCCGAGCTGCTTCTTCGCCGTGGGATCGGTGCGGACGAGCAGAAAGATCCAGTCGGCATACTGGCCGAGCGTCGTCCAGGTCTTCTGGCCGTTGACGACGTAGTGGTCGCCCTCGCGCTTGGCGGAGGTCTTCAGGCTGGCCAGGTCCGAGCCGGCGCCGGGCTCGGAGAAGCCCTGGGCCCACCAGATATCCAGGCTGGCGGTGGCGGGCAGGAACTTCTTCTTCTGCTCCTCGGAGCCGAAATTGGCGATCACCGGGCCGACCATGGCCACGTTGAAGGACAGCGGCATCGGCACCGCGTTGAACTGCACCTCCTCGACATAGAGGTAGCGCTGAACGGGCGTCCAGTCCTTGCCGCCCCATTGGACCGGCCAGTTCGGCGTGGCCAGCCTCTCGGCATGCAGGATGCGGTGGGCCTGGGCGATCTCGTCGCGCGACAGGTGGCGGCCTTCGCTGACCTTCCGGCGGATCTCGGCCGGGATCTTCTCGCGGAAGGTCTTTCGCAGATCATCGCGGAAGGCGATCTCTTCCGGGGTGTAGCGGAGCTCCATGGCGCTTCTCCTTCAGCAGATCTCGAAGAGCGCCGCGGCACCCATGCCGGTGGCGACGCACATGGTGACGACGGCGCGCTTCACCCCGCGGCGCCGGCCTTCCAGCAGGGCATGGCCGACCAGCCGCGCGCCGCTCATGCCGAAGGGGTGGCCGATCGAGATGGCGCCGCCATTCACGTTCAGCTTCTCCTGCGGGATGCCGAGCTTGTCGCGGCAGTAGATCGACTGCGAGGCGAAGGCCTCGTTCAGCTCCCAGAGGTCGATATCGGCGACGCTCAGCCCCTGACGCTGCAGCAGGCGGGGGACGGCGAAGACCGGGCCGATGCCCATCTCCTCCGGCTCGCAGCCGGCGCTGGCGAAGCCGCGGAAGATGCCGAGCGGCTGGAGGCCGCGGCGCTTCGCCTCCTCGGCCGACATGATGACGCAGGCGCTGGCGCCGTCCGACAGCTGGCTGGCATTGCCGGCGGTGATGAACCGGCCCTCGTGCACCGGCTTCAGCTTCGACAGGCCTTCCAGCGTGGTGTCGGCGCGGTTGCCCTCGTCGCGGTCGAACAGCTTGCTGTGCTTCGACACCTCGCCGGTCGCCTTGTCGGTCACCGCATAGGTGACCTCCATCGGCGCGATCTCGTCGGCGAAGAGATTGGCCGCCTGCGCCGCCGCGGTGCGCTGCTGGCTCATGAGGGAGAACTCGTCCTGCGCCTGGCGGGAGATGCCGTAGCGCTCGGCGACCAGGTCGGCGGTCTCGATCATGCTGTCGTAGAGATGCGGCCGGTGCTCGGCCAGCCACGGGTTGCGCGAGGCGGCGCGGTCGACCTTCGGCACCGTCAGGCTGATCGATTCCAGCCCGCCGGCGACCGCGACCTCGACGCCGTCCAGCATGACGCGGCGCGCCGCCGCGGCGATGGCGTCCAGCCCCGAGGCGCAGAAGCGGCTGACCACCAGCCCTGGCGTCTCCACCGGCAGGCCGGCGCGCAGCAGCCCGGCGCGGGCGATGTTGCCGCCGGTCGCCCCCTCCGGGTAGCCGACGCCCATGGTCACCTCCTCGACCGCCTGGCCCTCGACGCCGGCGCGGTCCAGGGCGTGGCGGATGGCATGCGCCGCCATCTCCGCCCCATGGGTGATGTTCAGGCTGCCCCGCGCGGCACGGCCGATCGGCGTGCGGGCGGTGGCGACGATGACGGCGTCCCTCATCAGGTCATTTCCTTGTCGTTGACCGCCTGGGCGGCTTCTTCTTCCTCGCGCAGCCGGGCGGCCAGCAGCTTGCCGGCCGGCGAGCGTGGCAGGGCGGCGCGCAGCTCCAGCGCCGCCGGCATCTCGTGGCGGCCGATGCGCTCGGCCAGGAAGCTGCGCAGCGCGTCGAGCGTCATGACGGGGGCGCCGTCGCGCAGCTTGACGAAAGCCTTGGCCGCCTGGCCGCGATAGGCGTCGGGCACGCCGATGACGAGGCATTCCTCGACATCCGGATGCTCGTAGACCGCCTGCTCGATGGCGGCCGGATAGACGTTGAATCCGGAGGAGATGATCATGTTCTTCCGCCGGTCGACCAGCGTGAAATAGCCGCGCTCATCCATCCAGCCGAGATCGCCGGTCAGGAACCAGCCATCGCGGAACCCGGCGGCGGCGGGCTGCTTCCAGTAGCCGACGAAGACATTCGGGCCGCGCACGGCGAGCTCGCCATGCTCGCCCGGCGGCAGGGCGCGGTCGGGATCGTCCATGGCGACGACGCGCAGCTCGACGCCGGGCAGCGGCAGGCCGATCATCCCGGGACGGCGCGGCCCGTCCGGCGTCAGGCGGGCGCCGGCCGGCGCCGTCTCGGTCATCCCCCAGCCACCGCCGATGCGGCAGCCGAGCAGGTGCTCCAGCCGCTGCTGCACCTCGAAGGGCATCGGCGCGCCGCCGGAGGAACATTGCTGCAGGCTGGTCAGGTCGCGCAGCCCGATGCCGGGCATGTTCAGCAGGGCGATCCACATGGTGGGGACGCCGGGGAAGTTGGTGATGCGGTGGCGCTCGATCTCGCCGACCGCCTGCTCCACCTCGAAGCGCGGATAGAGGTAGAGCGTGTTGCCATCGGCGAGATGCCGCAGGAAGACCGCCGACAGCGCGTAGATATGGAACAGCGGCAGCACGCCTAGGACGCGCTGGCTGCCCGGCGCCGCCGTCTCGGCGTCGCGCCAGGCGCGGTAGATGCCGACGGCGGCGGTCAGGTTGCGGTGCGTCAGCATCGCGCCCTTCGGTCGGCCGGTGGTGCCGCCGGTGTATTGCAGCAGCGCCAAGTTGTCCTCGCCGAGGCCGGGCCAGTCCTGCAGCGGCTCGGCCAGCGGCAGGGGCAGGAAGTCGGGCTGGGCCGGGCTGCGGGCGCCGCCCCATTCGGCGTCGCGCGCCAGATAGGCGCGGGTGATGCCGCCTTCCTTCAGCAGCCGCAGCGCGTTCGGCAGCAGCGTCGGGAAGTCGACGGTGATCAGCCGCCCGGCGCCGCTGTCCTCGATCTTGTGCAGCAGCTCGCGCGGGGCGTCGAGCGGCGAGAGATGCACCACCACGCCCCCCGCCCGCAGCACGCCGAAGAAGCAGGCCGGGTGCCAGGGGGTGTTGGGCAGATAGAGCGCGACCCGCTCCCCTGGCTGCAGCCCGTCGGCGATCAGCCCGGCGGCGATGCGGTCGGCCATCGCCCGCAGCGCCAGGAAGGAGACGCTGCGCTCGCGATAGACCAGGGCTGCCTTGCCGCCATGCCCGGCCGCGGCGCGATCGAGCAGCGCGGTCAGCGTGCCGGTCTCGATCGGCGCGTCCCAGCGGCATTCCGGCGGGTAGGAAGCCTCCCAGGGATGCACGGCGCTCAGGCCGCCTTGGCCGATGCGGAGAAACCCTGGCCCTCGGCGGCGAGGCGGGCCAGCAGCGGCGCCGGCTTCAAGGTCTCGTCGCCGGTCTGCGCGGCATAGAAGGACAGCCGCTCGGCGACATGGGCCACGCCCACGGCATCGGCATGGTGCATCGGCCCGCCCTTCCAGGCCGGCCAGTTGTAGCCATAGAGCCAGACCACATCGATATCGCCCGGCCGCGCCGCGATGCCTTCCTCGAGGATGCGGGCGCCCTCGTTGATCATCGGATAGATCAGCCGCTCGGTGATCTCCTGCTGGGAAATCTGCCGGCGGGTGATGCCCTGCGCGGCCGAGGCGCGCTCGATCAGCGCCTGCACCTCGGGGTCGGGCTGGCCGGCGCGGGCGCCTTCCGGATAGGCGTAGTAGCCGCGCCCGGTCTTCTGGCCGAGCCGCCCGGCCTCGCAGAGCGCATCCGCCACCACGGCGCGGGTGCCATTGGCCTTGCGGATGCGCCAGCCGATGTCGAGGCCGGCGAGATCCGCCATGGCGAAGGGCCCCATGCGGAAGCCGAAATCGGTGAGCGCCTTGTCGACCTCGGCGGGGCTCGCCCCTTCCAGCAGCAGCCGCTCCGCCTGGGCGGTGCGCCGCGACAACATGCGGTTGCCGACGAAGCCGTAGCAGACGCCAACGACCACCGGCACCTTCTTCAGCTTTCGCGCGATCTCCACCGCCGTCGCCAGGGCACTGGAAGAAGTCTTTTCCGCGCGGACGATTTCCAGCAGCTTCATGACATTGGCCGGGCTGAAGAAATGCATGCCCAGCACGTCCTCGGCACGGCCGCTGGCCGCCGCCATGGCGTCGATGTCCAGGTAGGACGTGTTGCTGGCCAGCACCGTCCCGGGCTTCGTGATCTGGCCCAGTTTCGCAAAAATCTCTTTCTTCAGCTCGAGTTCCTCGAAGACCGCCTCGATCACGAGGTCCGCCTCCGAGGCCGCCTCCAGCCCGACGGCGCCCTCGATCAGCGCCAGGCGCTGGGCGCGGGCCTCCTCGGTCAGGCTGCCGCGCTTGACCGAGACGGCATAGATGTCGGCGATGCGCTTCTGGCCGCGCTCCAGCGCCGCGCTATCGGTCTCGATCATGCGGACCGGGATGCCGGCATTGGCGAAGTTCATGGCGATGCCGCCGCCCATGGTGCCGGCGCCGAGCACCGCCGCGCGCGCCACCGGCTTCGCCTTGGCGTCCTTCGGCTGGCCGGGGATGCGGGCGGCCTCGCGCTCGGCGAAGAAGACATGGCGCAGCGCCTTGCTGCGCGGATCGTCGCGCAGCTGCACGAAGAAGTCGCGCTCGGCCTGCAGCGCGGCCGGCATCGGCAGGTCGAAGCTGTTGCGCACCGACTGGATGATGGCGGCGACCTGCGGCTCCTCGGCGGCGCGCTTGGCCAGCGCCTCGGCCGCCTTCTCGAAGGCCTCGCGCGCGCCGGGCGCGTCCAGCCTGCCGCGATCGGCGTCGATCGGCGCGGGCAGCGGGCCGGCGGCGAGCTGCCGCACCTTTGCCTTGGCGGCCTCGAGAAGATCACCCTCGACCAGCGCGGTGGCCAGGCCCAGGGCCACGGCGCGCTGCGCATCGACCGGCTCGCCCGAGGCGATCATCGGCAGCGCCCGGTCGGCGCCGATCAGCCGCGGCGTGCGGACCGTGCCGCCGGCGCCGGGCAGGATGCCGAGCTTCACCTCCGGCAGGCCGAGCTGCGCGCGCGGCCCGACCAGCCGGGCATGGCAGCCCAGCGCCAGCTCCAGCCCGCCGCCGAAGGCGACGCCCTGGATGGCGGCGACCAGCGGCTTGGTGCTGGCCTGCATCGCCAGGATCACCTCGCCCAGCGCCGGCGGCACCGGGGGGCGGCCGAATTCGGTGATGTCGGCGCCGGCGACGAAGGCGCGGCCGGCGCCTTCCAGCACCATGCCGGTCACCGCGTCATCGGCCAGCGCCCGCGCCAGCGCCGCCTGCACGCCCTGGCGCACATCGGCGGAGAGCGCATTGACCGGCGCATGGTCGATGGTGGCGACGGCGATGCCGTCCTCGACGCGGTAGGACACGGTTCCGGCCATGGCTCTCTCCCCTTGCTTGGCAAGCGCTGCGGCGCTTATTCTGCATTGCAGAATTCAATTCTGCATTTGGTGGCTATCGGTCGCCCAAACCGCGCGGCGCGTCAAGCCACCGCCTTCGTTCCGGATGCCTGCCGATGCCCCGCCAACGCCGCCCCCGCGCCGCCGACGACACCCAGCCCGCCAGCGAGGACCGGCATTTCGTCACCGCCCTGGCGCGCGGGCTGGAGGTGCTGGGCTGCTTCCGCCGCGGCGAGGCGCTGCTCGGCAACCAGGAGATCGCGGCGCGCACCGGCCTGCCGAAATCCACCGTCTCGCGCCTGACCCACACGCTGACCGAGCTCGGCTTCCTGCACCACGTGCCGGCGATGGGCCGCTACCGACTCGGCATGGCGGTGCTGTCGCTCGGCAGCGCCATGCTGGGCGGGCTCGACATCCGCCGCATCGCGCGGCCGCTGCTGCAGGCGCTGGCGACCGAGACGCACAGCATCGTGGCGCTGGGCAGCCGCGACCGCATGGGCATGGTCTATCTGGAGCTGGCGCGCGGCGATGCCGCCGTCGCCGTCAACCTGGAGGCCGGCTCGCGCATCTCGCTGGGCAACAGCGCCATGGGCCGCGCCTGGCTGGCCGCCGCGACGCCCAGCGAGCGCGCCGCGCTGATCCCGCAGGCGCGCGACCCGGCGAAGCTGGAGGCGACCATCGCCCGGGCCCTGGCCGAGCAGGCGGAATTCGGCTGCTGCTGCTCCTTCGGCGACTGGCAGCCGGATGTGAACGCCATCGCCATGGGCTTCCAGCCGGGCGGCGGCCTGCCGCCGATGGTGGTGAATTGCGGCGCCCCCGCCTTCCTGGTCTCGCCGGAATACCTGCTGCAGGAGGCGCGGCCGCGGCTGCGCGCGGTGATGCGCAAGCTGGAGCATTGCATGGACCTGGCGATGACGGCCTGATGCGCGCGGCGCTGATCCGCCATTTCCCGGCCGTGGTGGCGCCGGGGATCTGCTACGGCCGGCTCGACCTGGCGCCGGGGGCGGGCGATGTGGCGGCGCTGCACCACGGGATCGCGACGGCCGGGCTCGACAGGGCGCCGATCTTCAGCAGCCCGGCGCGACGCTGCCGGGCGTTGGCCGAAGCACTCGCCGCCGGACGCGAGGTGACCTTCGACGAACGCCTGCTGGAGCTGGATTTCGGCGACTGGGAAGGCGTGGCCTGGGACGACATTCCCCGCGCCAATTTCGATGCCTGGGCCGCCGATGTTGAACGAAACGCGCCCCCCGGCGGCGAATCCGGCGCGGCCCTGCGCGCCCGCGTCGCGGCCTTCCATGCGGCGCTGCCGGAGGATAGCGTGGTGGTCAGCCATGGCGGCCCGTTGAAGCTGCTGGCCGCCCTGCTGCGCGGCGAGACGCCCGACCTGCTGGCGCCGAGCCCGCCGATGGGCGCGCTGGTCCTGGCCCCCCCGGAGGAAGCCTGATGCTCGATGCCGTCATCCTGCCGCGCAGCCACGACATCGGCGGCTTCGAGGTGCGCCGCGCCCTGCCGGCGAAGGAGCGCCGGATGATCGGCCCCTTCATCTTCTTCGACCAGATGGGGCCCGGCGAGTTCCTGACCGGCCAGGGGCTGGACGTGCGGCCGCATCCGCATATCGGGCTGGCGACGGTCACCTACCTGTTCCAGGGCGGCATCATCCACCGCGACAGCGTCGGCTCCCGCCAGGCGATCGCGCCGGGCGACGTCAACTGGATGACCGCCGGCCAGGGCATCGCCCATTCCGAGCGCAGCGATGCCGCCAGCCGGGCGCATCCCCGGCCGCTCTACGGCATCCAGTCCTGGGTCGCGCTGCCGGCGGCGCAGGAGGAGACGGCGCCGCGCTTCGCCCACCATGCCGCCGCCGAACTGCCCCGCCTCGAGGATGGCGGCGCCCGGCTGCGCCTGATCGCCGGCGAGGCCTTCGGCGCACGCGCGCCGGTGGAGACGCTGTGGCCGCTGTTCTATGCCGATGCCGCGCTCGACCCCGGCGCCCGCCTGCCGCTGCCGGACGGGCATGAGGAACGCGGCGTCTATCTGCTGGAAGGTTCCCTGGACATCGCCGGGGATATCCACGCGGCGGGCCGGATGCTGGTCTTCCGGGCCGGCGACCGCATTACCCTGACCGCCGGGCCGGAGGGGGCACGGCTGCTGCTGCTGGGCGGCGCGGTGATGGACGGGCCGCGCTTCCTGTTCTGGAACTTCGTCTCCTCGCGCCGCGACCGCATCGAGCAGGCCAAGGCCGACTGGCAGGCCGGCCGCTTCGGCGCCGTGGCCGAGGATCCCGGCCCGCCGATCCCGCTGCCCGCGCCGGTGCGGCTGCGCGCCGGCACCACGGAGAGCCCGCGTTAAGGACAGGCGGCCAGCATCCCGCGCCATCCACCGGCCGGGTTCCCTGTCGCCATGCATCGCGTCCTTCCCCTTCAGGGGCCCGGCTGAGCGCGCCATGCAGCGCCGCATCCGCGCCCTGGTGGTGGAGGAAGACGCGGCCCCCCGCCAGGCGCTGGCCGCCCTCCTGGCCGCCGACCGCGCCATCCGCCCGACCACCGCCGCCGACCCGCTGGCCGCCGCCCGCCAGCTGGAGCGCGACCCGCCCGACGTCATCCTGCTCGACGCCGCGCCGCAGCGGGTCGAGGGGCTGGCCGTGCTGAAGCGCGCGCTGGCGCGCCGCACCCTGCCGGTGGTGCTGTGCCTGGGCGCCAGCCGGCCCGCCCTGCTGCCCGCCATCCTGCCCGCCCTCCTGCTGGCCCTGGCCGAGGGCGAGGTGGCCGAGGTGCTGGTGAAGCCCTCCGCCACCGCCTCGCCCGACGACCAGGAAGACATCCGCGACCGGGTGCGGGCCGCGGCGGAAAGCGGGCTGCCGCGGCCGCCGCCGCTGCCCCTCCCCGCCCCGGCGGCGCCGCTGCGGCGCCCGGCGGTGGTCTGCCTCGGCGCCGCCACCGGCGGGCCGGCGGCGCTGCTGCGGCTGCTGCCCGCCCTGCCGCCCGCCTGCCCGCCGCTGGTGGTGGCCCTGCCGCTGCCGCCGCCGCTGGCCGGGGCGCTGGCCGCGCTGCTGGCGGCGCGCTGCCGCATCGCCGTGCGCGAGGCCCGGGAGGGCGACCTCCCCTGCCCCGGCGCGGCCCTGCTGGCGCCGCCCGGCCGCCACCTGCTGCTCGGCCCCGGGCTGCGCGTCACGCTGCAGGAGGCGCCGCCGCTGCAGGGCCGGCGGCCCTCGGTGGACCTGCTGTTCCGCTCGGCGGCGCACCATGCCGGCGCGGCGGCGATGGGGGTGCTGCTCAGCGGCCGCGGCGAGGACGGGGCGCAGGGGCTGCTGGCGCTGCGCGAGGCCGGCGCCGCCTGCCTGGTGCAGGACGAGGCCTGCTGCCGGCATGCCGGCATGCCGCGCGCCGCCCTCGCCCTGGGCGCGGCGACGCACAGCCTGCCGCTGGCGGGGCTGGCGGCCGCGATGCTCGGCGGAGGGAATGGGGGGTAGCCGGGGGTGGTCGGGGGGGCGCTCCGGGGGAAGCGCGGGGTGGCTCAGGCGGCGCGCATCCGGGCCATCTGCCGCCAGGCGGCCCGGCCGGCCGCGGCGACCACGCCGGCGGCATCCGGCAGCAGGGCGATGCGGATCAGGCTGTCGGCCTCGCTGAGGAGAAGGGAGATGCCGTCAGCCTCGCGCTGCACCAGCAGGGCGGTGTCGCCGCCCTCCCAGGCCTCGGGGGCCAGCAGCAGCGTCACCTCCCCCATGCTGCCGACATGCGGGAAGATCGTCCAGTTGCCGGCCAGGGCCCGCAGGCCGCTGGTGATGTCGGCGATCTCCGCCGAGGACAGGCGGGGTGCCGCGAAGGGATCGCACATTCTGTGCTCCTTGGCCGAGAGGCTGCCGGCCAGGGGCCGGCAAGCCGTGGGGCGACGGGGCGGGACCGATTCTGGCCGCGCCGATCAGGCGGCGGAGAATGCCGGCGAAACTGTGAAGAAAGCTTAAAGGATATGAACCTATCACGAAGATGTTAACTTATGTTCAAGGCATCGCCGTGAAACCCGCGGCAGCATGACGATGTTCATGCCATGTTCACGGAGCGCTGCGCCCCTCTGGTCGTGAGCCGGCGCTGGCCCCACATCGGGTGTCCGACCCTTGCCTGCCCCCCTTTGCCGAGCCGCGCCGCCGCATGAACCACATCATCCCCGCCGCCACCCCCTTCCTGCCACCGAAGCGCCCGGTCCCCTCCGGCAACCGGCGGCTGCAGGTGGTCTCGCCCTATGAGCCGGCCGGCGACCAGCCCACCGCCATCGGCCAGCTGGTCGAGGGGCTGAGCCAGGGTGAGCGCGACCAGGTGCTGCTCGGCGTCACCGGCTCGGGCAAGACCTTCACCATGGCCAAGGTGATCGAGGCGCAGCAGCGCCCGACCCTGATCCTGGCGCCAAACAAGACGCTGGCGGCGCAGCTCTATGGCGAGATGAAGCAGTTCTTCCCGGAGAACGCGGTCGAGTATTTCGTCAGCTACTACGACTACTACCAGCCGGAAGCCTATGTTCCGCGTTCCGACACCTACATTGAAAAAGACGCGCAGATCAACGAGCAGATCGACCGCATGCGCCATTCGGCGACGCAGGCGCTGCTCGAGCGCAACGACGTCATCATCGTCGCCTCGGTCTCCTGCATCTACGGCATCGGCTCGGTCGAGCTCTATTCCAACATGGTGGTCAAGCTGCAGGTCGGCGGCCGCATGGCGCGCGACCTGCTGGTGAAGGCGCTGGTCGAGCAGCAGTACCGCCGCAACGACGCCGCCTTCCAGCGCGGCACCTTCCGCGTCCGCGGCGAGACGGTCGACATCTGGCCGAGCCACCTGGAGGACCGCGCCTGGCGCATCTCCCTCTTCGGTGACGAGATCGACGGGTTGCGGGAATTCGACCCGCTGACCGGCGAGATCGCCGGCGAGATGGAGAATGTCGCCATCTACGCCAACAGCCACTACGTCACGCCGCGCCCGACGCTGCTGCAGGCGATCCGCGACATCCGCATCGAGCTGAAGCAGACGCTGGAACGGCTGAATGCCGAGGGCAAGCTGCTGGAAGCCCAGCGGCTGGAGCAGCGCACCACCTTCGACCTGGAGATGATGGAGACCACCGGCTCCTGCAAAGGCATCGAGAATTATTCCCGGTATCTGTCAGGGCGCGGGCCCGGGAATCCGCCGCCGACGCTGTTCGAGTACCTCCCCGAGAACGCGCTGCTGATCGTCGACGAAAGCCATGTCACCGTGCCGCAGATCGGCGGCATGTATCGCGGCGACTTCGCGCGCAAATCGGTCCTGGCCGAGTTCGGCTTCCGCCTGCCTTCCTGCATGGACAACCGGCCGCTGAAATTCGAGGAGTGGGACGCCTTCCGCCCCGACAGCATCTTCGTCAGTGCCACGCCCGGCGGCTGGGAGATGGAGCGGACCGGCGGCACCTTCGCCGAACAGGTCATCCGCCCGACCGGCCTGATCGACCCGCCGGTGGAGATCCGCCCGGTCGAGCGCCAGGTGGACGACCTGCTGGCCGAATGCCGCCTCGTCATGGAGAAGGGCGGCCGCGTGCTGGTCACGACGCTGACCAAGCGCATGGCCGAGGACCTGACCGAATACATGACGGAAGCGGGCATCAAGGTCCGCTACCTGCATTCCGACGTCGACACGCTCGAGCGCATCGAGATCATCCGCGACCTGCGCAAGGGCGTCTTCGACGTGCTGATCGGCATCAACCTGCTGCGCGAGGGGCTCGACATCCCGGAATGCGCGCTGGTCGCCATCCTGGACGCCGACAAGGAGGGCTTCCTCCGCTCCACCACCTCGCTGATCCAGACCATCGGCCGCGCCGCGCGCAATGCCGAGGGGCGCGTCGTGCTCTATGCCGACCGCATGACCGACAGCATGAGGCGGGCGCTGGAGGAGACCGACCGGCGCCGCAGCAAGCAGGCCGCCTACAATGCCGAGCACGGCATCACGCCGCAGACCATCATCCGCCAGATCAGCGACGTGCTGCAGTCGGTCTATGAGCAGGACTATGTCACCGTCGCGCCGACCGGCGCCGAGGAGGAAGGGCCCAGCCACTTCGTCGGCAAGGACCTGCGCGCCAGCATCGCCGAGCTGGAGCGCAAGATGCGCACCGCCGCCGCCGACCTGGAATTCGAGACCGCCGCCCGGCTGCGCGACGAGATCAAGCGGCTGGAGAATCTGGAGCTCGGGCTGCAGCCGAACGAGGCCGGCCGCTCGATGCAGGCGGCGACGCCGAAGCGCGACTGGAAGCCGAAGCCGCTCGGCCCCGGCGGCGGCGGCTACGACCCGGAGAAGAAGAAGGGCCGCGGCCGCCGCAAGTAGTTTTTCCGGTTGTCGCCGGCCGCTGGCCGGCGACGCGGGGCGCTCAGCCCAGGCGGGGCGCGGCGGGGCTGTCCGCCGTCTCCCGGCGGGTGAAGCGCAGCGCCCCGATGCGGATCAGCGCGCCGGGCAGCGGGCCGCCGATCAGGGTGAAGACCGCCTCGATCTCGCCGGTGTCGCTCGGATTGACGAAATCCTGCTCGAAACGCAGCACCTGGCCGGGCTGCAGCTCGCCCAGCGGCATCATCTGCTTGCCCAGCTCGCGCGCCGGAATGCCCTTCTGCACCCGCAGGTCGATGCGCTTGGCGCGCTGCACGGCCGGCGCCAGGGAGTTCGGCTCCGGCGCCGGGGCGGGCGGCACCTCCAGCAGGGTCAGCTCGGCCTGCACCGTCCAGTCGCCGCGCGGCAGCCGGACATAGGGGCCGAAGGACAGGGTGTTCTTGTCGCTGACCCGCACCTCCAGCGCGTCCCCGGCCACCCGGTTCTCCTGGTTGCTGCGCAGCTTCTCGACGCCGACCGCGAAGCTGGCCTCCTGGCTGAAGAACAGGCTGTGGAAATAGCGGCCGCTCGGCTGGCCGAGCTTCGGCTCGGTCGGCTCGACCTCGCCACGGCCGTGCAGCGGCACGCCGAGCGGCGGCAGGCGGCCCAGCTTGCGCTCGACGATGGCGCGGATCGCCTCGGTGTATTGCGGCAGGTATTTCTGGAAGAAGCCGCGGCGGGCGGCCTCGTCCTGCAGCGGCGGGCGCGGCGCGGCGTCCAGCACGGTCTGGAAGTCGGCCTCGGTGCGCAGCGGCACGACGTTGAAATGCGCGCCGAAATCCTCGCCCAGCAGCGCCCGGCGGTCGAGGCCGAGCAGCGTCACGTCGAGGCCCAGCGTCCAGGCCGGCAGCGCGCCATGCACGCGCAGCGAAATCAGGCTGTCGGCCGAGGCCAGGTAGCGGATGAAGGGCTCGGCATCGTCGAAGACGACATGCGGGATGCCGAGCTCGTCGAGCATCTGCACGTCCTGCTCGTCATGCGCGATGAAGATGCGGCTGGGATCGGCCTGCCACAGGCGGCGGTAGAAGGCGTGCACATCGGCATCCACCCGGTTCCAGAAGCTGGCGGTGCCGTTCAGCACCGAGACCATCTGCTGCGGCCGGCGGAACAGCGGCCGGGTCTCGAACAGCGCCGAGAAGAAGCCCGGGCAGGGCAGCGGCCGGTGCGCCACGCCGAGCTCGGTCATCACCGCCGAGCCGCCCATGTCGCGGCAGGTCAGCAGGTCGAAGCCGGCATAGCGGCGGTACCAGGCGGCGGAGCCCGCCTTCATGACGCGGCCGGCGAAGGCGGCGTCGCAGGCGGCACGGTCGGCCTCGAAAGCGTCGAAATAGAAGGCGCCGGCGCCGAGGTTCAGCTTCACCGGCACGTCGCTCTCGGCCAGCTCGGCGATGCGGCGGATGTTCTGGCTGACCTCGCGGTTCTGGGCGATCTGCGGCGTGCCGCAGACCACGGCGATGTCGGTGTCGGCCGGCAGCGGCGTGTTGTCGGTGAGGTAGCGGGTCTCCTCGACATGCGGGCCGATGGCGGCGCGCATGATGTTGCGCACGCCGCGATAGATCACCCGGTCGCCGACATTCATCAGCTCGCCGCCCGCCTTGTCCGGCAGCGTCAGGTAGGTGACCTTGATGGCGGACATGGAAGCTCCCGGTCGAGGGGTGGCGGGCAGGATAGCTTACGAAATTATAAGGCGAGGCCCTGGCCGGGCATAGAGCAGCGGGCGCCGGCCGGCGCCAGCCTCGGCGGCGCCCGGCAGCCGGTCACAGCTGCGCGAGGATCAGCCCTGGTCCTCGTCCATGGCGCGGCCGGCGCGGTGGCGGCGCAGCAGCCAGAAGCCGATGCCGGCGGAGCCGAGGAACAGCAGCGCGGCCAGCGCCAGCTGGGAGGAGCGGTCGACGGCGACGCCGGCGCCGGCCAGCGCGAAGATCGCCGTCTGCGGCAGGTAGCCGACCAGCGAGCCGGCCAGGAAGGCCAGGGCCGGGATGCCGGAGAGGCCGGCCAGCAGGTTGAGCGCCAGGTTGTTGCCGATCGGCAGCAGGCGCAGCGCCAGGGTCGCGCCGAAGGGGCTGGCGGCCAGGCTGTCGCGCAGCGGGCGCAGGCGGCGGCCGAAGCGGCCGGCCAGGCGGCGCTCGGCCCAGGCGCGGCCGACCAGGCGGGCCCAGCCATAGGCGGCGGCGCAGGAGAGGAGCTGCGCCAGCAGCGACAGGGCACCGCCGATGACGGGCCCGAAGACATAGCCGCCGAGGAAGGCGACGGCCTGGCGCGGCACGCCGACGGCGGCCGCCAGGCTGCCGACCAGGATGAAGACGGCCTCGCCCTTGAGGCTCTGTTCCAGGCCGAAGCGCTGCACCCAGGCCTCGGCTGCTTCCCCGCCCGGCGCCGCGCCGAGGGTGCGCAGCAGCCACCCCGCCAGCCCCAGCCCGACGGCCAGCGCCAGCACCTTGCCCAGGGAGTGGAGGGGATTCCTGGCGGGAGGTCCAGGAACCTCAGGTTCCTGGCGGGGAGAGTTTGAGAGGGGCGGAGCCCCTCTCAAGGCGTGACTTCCGTCGGTTCCGGCCGCTTCCAGCGTTTCTGCAGCCACATCACGCCGAGGATATCGGTAATCCCCACGGCGAGCCGGTCGAGCGTCCCGTAATTCGAGGTACCCTGCAGCCGCGGCCGGTGGTTGACCGGCTGCGAGACGACGCGCCCCCCCTGGCGGATGACCAGGGCGGGCAGGAAGCGGTGCATGTGGTCGAAGGCGGGCAGGCGCAGGAAGAGCTCGCGCGGGAAGAGCTTCAGCCCGCAGCCGGTGTCCGGCGTGGCATCCCCCAGCAGCTTCGCCCGGATGCGGTTGGCCCAGCGGGAGGAGAGGCGCTTGACCTGGGTGTCCTTGCGCCGGGTGCGCCAGCCGGCGACCAGCAGCGGGACCGCGCCGGTGGTTCCCTCGGGCGCCGCCTCGGCCTGGGCGAAGGTCCAGAGGGCGGGAATGTCGGCCGGGTCGTTCTGGCCGTCGCCGTCCAGCGTCGCGATCCAGGCGCCGCGGGCGGCGCGGACGCCGCTGACGATGGCCGCCGACTGGCCGCAGGAGCGCGGGTGGCGCAGCGTCCGCAGCGTCGGGGTGGTCGCCATCAGCCCGGCCAGCGTCGCCGCCGTCGCGTCGGTCGAGCCGTCGTCGACATAGATGATCTCGTGCGGGATGGCGGCCAGCGCCGCGCTGATCTCGGCGACCAGCGGGGCGATGTTGGGCGCCTCGTTGCGCACCGGGATGACGACCGAAAGGCTGGGAGGGGCTGCGGACATGCCGTGGTTCTCGGCTGCGGCGGGACGCGGATGGTCCGGCAGGGTCGGGGTGAAGGCGCGCCGGGGTAGCAGGCAGGGCCGCCCGGAACAAGAGCGGGCGGGTCAGGGTTGCAAGGCGCGGCCGGCAGGGCAAGGGCCGGCCCCGCCGGCGGGGCCGGGACCGGCGCGGCGCGGCTGGGGCAAAGCGTCCCCTTGCCGCCGGGGTCCGGCATGCCACCTCTGGCGCTCCAGACATGCTACAGTGACCCCGCCATGCCCTTCGATTCCACGCCCCCCGCCCCTTCCGACCGGAACCTTTCCAACCGCCGCGCCCTCGGCCTCTGGCTGCTGGTGGTGGCCGGGCTGATCTGGGCGATGGTGGCGCTGGGGGGGGCGACGCGGCTGACCGGCTCCGGCCTGTCGATCATGGAATGGGCGCCGCTGTCGGGGGCGCTGCCGCCGCTGTCGCAGGCCGAGTGGCAACGGCTCTACGACCTCTACCGCACCATCCCGCAGTACGAGCTGGTCAATGCCGGCTTCGGCATCGAGGGCTTCAAGCAGATCTTCTGGCTGGAATGGGCGCACCGGCTGTGGGGGCGGATGCTGGGGCTGGCCTTCGCCCTGCCGCTGCTCTGGTTCTGGTGGCGCGGGCGGATCCCGAAGGGGCTGGGGCCGCGGCTGGTGCTGCTGCTGCTGCTGGGCGGCGCGCAGGGCGGGGTCGGCTGGTTCATGGTCGCCTCCGGCTTCGACGCCGACCGCACCGCGGTCTCGCCCTACCGGCTGGTGGCGCATCTGGGGCTGGCGCTGCTGCTCTACAGCGTCGTGCTGTGGACGGCGCTGTCGCTGCTGCGGCCGGAACGCAGCGGCCCGCGTGAGCCGGCCGGGCTGCGGCGGCTGGCGCATCTGACCGCCGGGATGGTGGTGCTGACCATGCTGGCCGGCGGCTTCGTCGCCGGGCTGAAGGCGGGGCTGACCTACAACACCTTCCCGCTGATGGATGGCGAATGGGTGCCGCCGGGCTATGCCCAGCTGTCGCCCTTCCTGCGCAATTTCACCGCCAACATCGCCGCGGTGCAGTTCAACCACCGGCTGCTGGCGACGCTGACCGGCCTCGCCGCGCTGGCCGCCGCCGCCTGGGGCCGGCGCGCCCTGGCGCCCGGCTTCGCGCGCAGCGCGCTGCTGGCGCTGGGCGGGACGGTGGCGCTGCAATACGTCCTGGGCGTCGCCACCCTGCTGCTGGTGGTGCCGGTCTGGCTGGGCACGCTGCACCAGGCGGTCGCGGTCGGCGTGCTGAGCGCCGTGCTGGCGGCGCTGCATGGCTTGCGGCCGGCGCGGCCGTGAACGCCTTCCCGTCCGCCACGCCGGAGGCCGAGGCCCGCGGCGCGCTCTGGCTGGCGACGCTGCAGGCCCTGCCCAGCCCGGTGCTGGTGATCGACGGCGGCGGCCGGCTGCAGCTGATCAACGCGGCGATGCTGGCCGTGCTCGGCCTGCCGGCGAGCGTGCCGATGCAGGGCCGCCCGGTCGCCGAGGTGATCCGGCTGCTGGCCTTCCGCGGCTTCTACGGCCCCGGCGACCCGGAGGCGCTGGCCGCGCTGGTGCTGGCCATGGACCGCAGCCGGCTGACCCGGCGCAGCCTGCGCACGGCGGATGGACGCTGGCTCGACATCACCTCGACCCCGCTGCCCGATGGCGGCTGGGTCAGCCATGCGGTGGAGACCACGGCGCAGCATGCCGAGGCGGCCGCGGCGGCGGAGCGGCTGCGCCAGGCGCGCGAGGCGCTGCGGCTGCTGCCGGTCGGCGTCGGGCTGTACGACGCGGAGCACCGGCTGCTGCTGTTCAACGAGGCCTATGAGCAGATCCTGTCGCTGCCGCCGGGAACGCTGCAGCCGGGGCTGTCGTTCCGCGCCATCGTCGCCGCCCTCCTGCATCACCAGAAGGTGGACGAGCCCGGGCAGGAGCTGTTCGAGGCGCGCATCACCCTCGACCGCTCGGTGCGGCAGGAATCGCTGCGGCAGCGGGCGGATGGCCGCTCGATCCGCTCGATCAGCCTGCCGGTGGCCGGCGGCGGCTTCCTGGTGGCGCTGGAAGACGTGACGACGCTGCGCGCGGCCGAGAACGAGGCGAAGCGCCGGGCGGCGCTGCTGGACGGGGTATTGGCGGCGCTGCCGCACGGGGTCTGCGTCTATGGCGCCGACCAGCGCCTCTCCCTGGTGAATGCCGCCTATCGCCGGCTGATGCCGGAAGCCGGGGCGCAGCCGGGCGAGCATCTGCGCGACCTCATCCGCCGCAGGATGCAAGGCGCCTTCGTGCCGGATCCGGCCGATACGGAAGAGATCGTCTATCGCCGGCAGTTCGACTTCGGCTCCGGCCCGCACAAGCGGGTGCGGCGCGACGGGGTGGTGCTGTCGGGCCGCACCGCGGCGCTGCCCGATGGCGGGCATATCTCGGTGGTGAGCGACGTCACCGCGCTGCAGCAGGCCGAGATGGCCGCGCAGCAGCGGGCCGACCTGCTGCAGGCGATGCTGGATTCGCTGCGGCTCGGCGTCATCCTGTTCGACCGGCGGCACCGCGTGGTCGCCTCCAACGCGCTGGCCGAGCGGATGACCGGGCTGACGCGCGACGAGCTGGCGCCCGGCACCTCGCTCGACCGGCTGCGCGACCTGCAATATGCGCGCGGCGAATTCGGCCGCGGGCCGGAGGCGGACCGCATCTACCGCGCCCGCGCGGTCGGCGCCGTGCCGCGGCTGGACCGTTTCAGCCGCACCCGCTTCGACGGCACGGTGATCGAGGTCAGCACCGACCCGACGCCGGATGGCGGCTATGTCCGCATCTATGCCGATGTCACCGAGGAGAAGCGCGGCCGCATCGCGCTGGAGCGCGCCCGCGCCGCCGCCGAGGAGGCGGACATGGCCAAGGGCCGCTTCCTGGCGACCATGAGCCACGAGCTGCGCACCCCGCTGAACGCGGTGATCGGCTTCTCCGAGGCGCTGGCGGCGGAGGACGGGCCGCCGCATGTCGTCGAATTCGCCACCGCCATCCTGGAGGCGGGCCGCCACCTGCTGTCGCTGATCGACGAGCTGCTGACGGTGGCGCAGACCGGCGCCGGCGCCGTGCCGGTGGAGACCCGGCCGCTGTTCCTGCCCAGCGTGCTGGAAGGCGCCATCCGCCTGATGCGGCAGCAGGCCGAGGCGGGCGGGGTGGCGCTGACCCTGGCGCCACTGCCCGCGGGGCTGCCGCGCGCCCAGGCGGAGGAGCGGCGGCTGCGCCAGGTGCTGATCAACCTGGTGGCCAATGCGGTGAAGTTCACCCCCGCCGGCGGCAGCGTCACGGTCCTGGCCGAGGCCTTGCCGGAAGGGGGGGTGGAGATCCAGGTGAAGGACACCGGCATCGGCATCGATGCCGGCCAGGTGGAGCGCGCCTTCGAGCCCTTCGTGCAGCTGGAGGCCAGCCACACGCGGCGCTATGGCGGCTCCGGCTTAGGGCTGTATCTGGCGCGCGCCCTGGCGCAATCGATGGACGCCACGCTGGTGCTGGACAGCATCCGCGGCGAAGGCACGGTGGCCCGGCTGCGGCTGGCCCCCGCGCGCAGACAGGAGCAGACGGCATGAGCGCGATCGAGACCACGGACCGGCTGTTCTTCCAGGCGCTGGACCGCGCCGCCGCCGAGCGGCAGGTGCAGTCCGCCCTGTCCGGCGCCGAGGATGGCGAGCTGTTCCTCGAATATGTGGAGAGCGAGGCGGTCAGCCTGGATGACGGCCGCATCCGCAGCGCCAGCTTCGACGCGACGCGCGGCTTCGGGTTGCGCGCGGTGGCCGGCGAGGCCTCGGGCTATGCGCATGGCGGCGAGATCTCGGAGGCCGCGCTGGCGCGCGCCGCCGCCACCGTCCGCGCCGTCGCCAGCGGGCATTCCGGCGAGCTGGCCGCGGCGCCGCGGGCGACCAATGCCCGGCTCTATGACGACGCCAATCCGCTGGCGGCGATGGCATTCCCGGCCAAGACCGCGCTGCTGGCCGAGATCGACGCCTATGCCCGCGCCCGCGATCCGCGCGTCACCCAGGTGATGGCGAGCCTGACCGGCAACTGGCAGGCGGTGCGCATCCTGCGCGGCGACGGCAGCGGCACCGCCGACCTGCGGCCGCTGGTGCGGCTGAATGTCAGCGTCGTGGTCGAGGCCCATGGCCGGCGCGAGAGCGGCAGCCACGGCATGGGCGGCCGCTTCGGCTATGACCGGATCGTCGCGCCCGAGCAGTGGAAGGCCGCGGTCGACGAGGCGCTGCGCCAGGCGGTGCTGAACCTCGACGCGATCCCGGCGCCGGCCGGCGAGATGGAGGTGGTGCTCGGCCCGGGCTGGCCCGGCATCCTGCTGCATGAGGCGATCGGCCACGGGCTGGAGGGCGACTTCAACCGCAAGCAGACCTCGGCCTTCGCCGGGCTGCTCGGCACCCGCATCGCCGCCCCAGGCGTGACGGTGGTGGATGACGGCACCATCCCCGACCGCCGCGGCTCGATCACCGTGGATGACGAGGGCACGCCCTCCGGCCGCACCGTGTTGATCGAGGATGGCATCCTGGTCGGCTTCCTGCAGGACCGGCAGAATGCCCGGCTGATGGGCGTGGCGCCGACCGGCAATGGCCGCCGCCAGAGCCATGCGCACACGCCGATGCCGCGCATGACCAACACGGTGATGCTGGGCGGCGACCGCGATCCGGGCGAGATCCTGGCCAGCGTGAAGCGCGGCATCTGGGGGGTGAACTTCGCCGGCGGCCAGGTGGACATCACCAGCGGCAAGTTCGTCTTCAGCATGTCCGAGGCCTATCTGGTCGAGGACGGCAAAGTCGTCGCCCCGGTGAAGGGCGCCATGCTGATCGGCAACGGGCCGGAGGCGCTGACCAAGGTCAGCATGATCGGCAACGACCTGGCGCTGGATCCGGGGATCGGCACCTGCGGCAAGCAGGGCCAGGGCGTGCCCGTCGGTGTCGGGCAGCCGACCTTGAAGATGACGGGACTAACGATCGGCGGAACAGCGGTTTGAGATCTTCAGTTTGGCGCCCCGCCTCAGGCCATAGGCGGGACGCCAACTGAAAAAAGTTTTTTGGTTCTTTTTTCCTAAAAAAGAACCCTCAGCTATCCTTCTTCCCCTGAAAATCCCTGCCCTGCTGCGATACGCTGCCGACGCGCCGCGGGTCGATGGTCCCTTCCACCGCCTGGCTTTCCACCGGATTCATCCCGTGGCGCGCGGTGCGGCGGCTGGTCGGGTGGCGGTGCAGCCGGGCGGCGCGCTTCATGGCCAGGGCGCGGCGGGTGATCTCGCCCTGGGTCTCCGGCGTTTCCGGCTGGCGCGACAATTCCTTGTTCACCCGCTTCAGCGCCGAGGCGAAGACCTGCTTCTTGCGGGTCAGCCCCTCGGGCGCGACCTCGGGGTTGGTGCCGCGCGGCTCGGCCTTGCCGCGCTGGGCGCGGCGGCGTTCCCGCGCGACGTCGCGGGCCTTGCCGCGGTAGTCGCGCAGCTGCCGTGCCAGCTCGACCAGGGCAGGCCGCTCCAGGCTGCACAGGGCCGGGTAGTGGCTGCGGGCCACCAGCTCGAATTCCTGACCGGTCAGCAGGCGGCGCTCGATGGCGATGGGCAGGCTCATGCGTCTCTCCTCTTTGCGTGATCGGCAAAGATGACAACGCGTTAATCTTTGGAAGGGTTGCCTCCGCGCCGGGCGGCCCGGCGCGACAGCATGTTCAGCCCCTCGACGACCACCGAGAAGGCCATGGCCGCGTAGATATAGCCCTTGGGCACATGCGCCCCCATGCCCTCGGCGATCAGCGTCATGCCGATCATCATCAGGAAGGCCAGGGCCAGCATCACCACGGTGGGGTTGCGCTTGATGAATTCCGCCAGCGGATTGGCGGCCAGCAGCATGACGGTCACGGCGACCAGCACGGCGATGACCATGATCGGCACATGCGGCGTCATGCCGACCGCGGTGATGATGCTGTCGACCGAGAAGACCAGGTCCAGCAGCAGGATCTGCACGATGGCGGCGCCGTAGCCCAGCGTCGCGCCCTTGCCGTCGAACATGTCGCCCTCGGCCGGCGGGTCGACATTGTGGTGGATCTCCTTGGTCGCCTTCCAGACCAGGAACAGGCCGCCGGCGATCAGGATCAGGTCGCGCCAGGAGAAGGCATGGCCGAAGACCTCGAAGACCGGGGCGGTGGCGCGCACGATCAGCGCCACGGTGCCGAGCAGCGCGAGGCGCATCACCAGCGCCAGGCCGATGCCGATGCGCCGCGCCTTCTCCTGCTGGTGCGCCGGCAGCTTGTTGGTGATGATCGAGATGAAGATGAGGTTGTCGATGCCGAGCACGACCTCCATCGCCACCAGCGAGACCAGCGCGATCCAGACCGCCGGATCGGCGGCCAGCGTCATCAGGGCGTCCATCACGAGAAGCTCCCCTCGGGGCGGTCGGCGGGCACGAAGACCCGGACCGCCTTCGGCAGCAGCCGGAAGCGGGCGGGGGTATGGGTGTTGATCTCGCCATCGGTGTTGACCGGCATACGGCGCCGGGTGCGCACCTCGCAGGCGGTAGTCGGAAAGGCGCGGACGTCCTTCCACTGGCCCTGGGTGCCGCGGCGCAGCGCCGGCAGCAGCGCCAGCAGCCGCCACCAATGGTCGAGCTCCAGGCTGTAGAGGTCAAGCTTCCCGTCATCGGGGCGGGCGTCGCTCTGCACCGTCATGCCGCCGCCATAGTGGCGGCCATTGCCGACCGACACCTGGATGGTGCGGACGCGCTCGACCTTGCCGTCATGCGCCAGCCAGGCGGTGAAGGGGCGCACCCGGCGCAGCAGGCGGAAGGCGGCCAGCGCATAGCCGAGCTTGCCCCAGCGCTTCTTCTCGTCCTGCCCCAGCCCGGCGGCGAGCTGCGCGCTGAAGCCGATGCTGGCGACGTTGAAATAGGGCAGGCCATTGACCTCGCCGAGGTCGATCGGCCGGGTCAGGCCACCGGCGATGATGCGGGCGGCCTCCACCGGGTCGGGCGGGATCTCCAGGCTGCGGGCCAGATCATTGGCGGTGCCGAGCGGCAGGATGCCGAAGGGCAGGCCGGTCTCGATCAGCGCCGGCGCGGCGGCGTTCAGCGTGCCGTCGCCGCCGCCCAGGATGACGGCGGTGAAGCCCTCCCCCGCCCGGGCGCGGATCACCTCGGCGGCGGTCTGGCCGGGCTGGAAGCCATGCTCGGCCAGCTGCCAGCCGGCCTGGCGCAGCACCGCCAGCGCCGCGTCGATGGCCGCGCCACCGTTGCGGGCCTGTCGGTTGACGATCAGCAGGGCATGCTGGGCCATGCGGCGGGGATTCCGACAAAGGGGGGCGGCGTGACCGTGGCAGAACGCGGCCCGACTGCGAAGGATGCAGGCGCGCCTCGGCCCGGAAGAAACAATGCCGCCAGAAACAATGCCGCCGCCCCGGCTTTATCCCCGGGCTTCACCGTGGCGGCAGGCGAGGGGGACGGGCATGCAGGGCTGGATCAGGCGGCGGGCGCAGGGCTTCGGCTGGGGGCAATTCGTCATGCTGGCGGCGCTGCTGGCCTGCGCCGGCTCGCTGCTCGGCTTCGCCGCGCTGGTCGACGAGACCTTCGAAGGCGATACCCATGCCTTCGACGAGGGCATCCTGCTGGCGCTGCGCAACCCGGCCGATACCGCGGACCCGATCGGGCCCTTCTGGCTCGAGATCATGATGCGCGACTTCACCTCGCTCGGCAGCCACGCGGTGCTGCTGCTGATCGGGGTGCTGTCCTTCGGCTACCTGCTGCTGGCGCGGAAGCGGCTGTCGGCCGGACTGCTGCTGGTGTCCTTCGCCGGCGCGATGGCGCTGAACTCGCTGCTGAAGCAGGGCTTCGACCGGCCGCGCCCGGAGCTGGTGGCGCATCTGGCCGAGGTGCACACGGCCAGCTTTCCCTCCGGCCATGCGATGCTCTCGGCCGCCTGCTACCTGACGCTGGGCACGCTGCTGGCCGGCGTGGCGCAGGGGCGGCGGCTGAAGGCCTATCTGCTGGGAACGGCGATCCTGCTGACCCTGCTGGTCGGCGGCAGCCGGGTCTATCTCGGCGTGCACTGGCCGACCGATGTGCTGGCGGGCTGGTGCCTGGGGGCGGCCTGGGCGATGGGCTGCTGGCTGGCGCTGCGCGGCTGGCTGGCCTGGCGCGGCACCACCGGCAGCGGGCCGGTCAGGCCGGCAGCGACTCAGCCGCCGGGCGACGCATGAACCACAGCATCTCATGCATGTAGATCATGGCATCCCGCAGGGCATGACGGTCGGCGCCGGGCCGCGCCTTCAGCTCCAGCTCCAGCATGGCCAGGAGCTGGGCCGCCAGGCGCAGGTCCTGGTCGTCGGCGGCCTGATGCGCCGCCAGCAGCAGGCGGCGCCCGAGGCTGAGCGGCGGACGATGCAGGACGGGGGTGCAGCGCATGGTCTCGCCTCCTCTGACGGCGGCGGCGTCTTGCCACAGACTCCGTTGCGGCGGGGCAGCGAACTTGGCGTCCCGGCCATGCTGAGGGCGCATGATATTCCGTAAGGCATGCAGAAAATGTCCGGTCGCCAGCCGTGGCAGGGCGGGCCTAGGCTGGGCTCATGCTCTGCTTCGACCCTGCCCCGGCCAGCCTGCCCCCCGGCGAGCGGCTCTACGCCATCGGTGACCTGCATGGCTGCGCTGGCCGCCTGGCCGCGCTGCACGCCCGCATCGCCGAGGATCTCGAGGCCCGCCCGGTCGCCCGCGCCACGCTGCTGCATCTGGGCGACTATATCGACAAGGGGGATGACAGCGCCGGCGTGCTCGCCTTCCTGGCCCGGGCCGCCGCGCCGCCGGGGCTGCAGGCGGTCTGCCTCACCGGCAACCACGAGGCGGCGCTGCTGGCGGCGCTCGAGGGCGCGCCGGGGGATGTCGCCGACTGGCTCTGGTGCGGCGGCCGGGCGACGCTGGCCAGCTACGGGCTGGACCCGGCGGCCGGCCCGGCCGGATGGGCCGGCGGGATCCCGGCCGCGCATCTGGACTTCCTGCGCGGGCTGCGCCGCAGCCACCGCGCCGGCAGCTATTTCTTCGTCCATGCCGGGGTGCGGCCCGGGGTGGCGCTGGACGACCAGGCGCCCGAGGACCTGATCCGGATCCGGCAGCCCTTCCTCTCCAGCGAGGCGCGGCACGGCGCCGTGGTGGTGCACGGCCATACCGCGCGCGCCGAGCCGGAGGTGCGGCACAACCGCATCAACCTGGACACCGCCGCCTGGTCCGGCGGGCCGCTGACCTGCGGCGTCTTCGAGGCGGACCGGCTGGGCTTCCTGTTCGGCTAGCAGGCTCCGGCTAGAAGGGTTCGGCCAGCAGCGCCAGGAAGCCGGCCTCGTCGAGCAGGCGCGGGCCGGCGCCGGCCTCCTGCAGCGCGGCGATGCTGCGCAGCTTGGCGCGGCCCGGCCCGGCGCCGAGCGCCACGAAATCCGTCAACCCGTTCACCGTCATCTGGCGGCGGGCGCCGGCGGCCAGCAGCGCCGCCTCGGCCTCGTCGCGGGTCATCGAGCGGAACTCGCCGGTGATCACCACCCGGCTGCCGGCGAGGCCGGCGCGGGGCGGCCGCGGCTTCGGCACCCTCGCGCGGAGCGGCGCCGCGGGCAGGCCGCGCGCATTCGACGGCGGCAGCAGGCCGCAGGGCAGGTCCGGCGGCAGCCCGTCCAGCGCCCGCAGCACGGCGGCGGCCAGCAGCGCATCCTCGAAGGCACCATGCACCGCGCCCTGGCGGCGCAGGCCGAGCGTGGCGATGACCGCATCCAGCCCGCCCTTGCCGCCTTCCGGCCGCCGCTGCCATTCGCGGAGCGTGCAGCGCCCGCCCCGCCTCATGTCCAGCGCCGGCGCGCCGTGCAGCGAGAACTCGCGGTCGAGCATGCGGCGGTCGAAGTCGAGATTGTGCGCCACCAGACGCGCATCGGCGAAGAACATGCGGACCTCGTCCAGATGCTCGACGAAGCCCGGCTGGCGGGAGAGGAAGGCCGTCGTCAGGCCATGCACCCGCTCGGCCGCCCAATGGCTGGCGCGCCTCGGGTTGAAGACCAGGTGCAGCGCCTGGCGGAAGGCGAGATCGGGCCCCAGCCGCACCGCGCCGAGCGAGACCACCCGGTCCTCGGCGCCGAGGCCGGTGGTCTCGGTGTCGAAGACGACGATGTCGCAGTCCATGGTGACGCTCATGCAGCCGGAGATAGCAGAAGCACCGGCCCCGGTCAGGGCTTGGCGCGACGGCGGCGCTTGTCCTGGAACTGCACCGGCGCCGCCCAGTCGATGGCGACATCGGGCATCGGTGGCGCGTTGTAGCTCTGCAGCGTGTAGCGGCCGGGTTGGGCCCCGGGCGTGACCCGCTTGATGTAGATCGGCCCGTCGCGCAGCTTCACGATGCATTCGTTGTAGAGGCAGCCGTCACGGTCGAAGCCCGCCTCGCGCGAATAATAGAGAATGTCGCCATCCCAGAAGGCGGGGAACATGCTGTCGCCGCGCACCACGACGGCGACGGTGCCGGGCTCGGCGCCCGGCGGCGGGTCGGCCTGTTCCAGGCCGGCGCCCAGCGCCGCGTCGTCGAAGGGCAGCACCTGCTCGCCGGCGCCGATATAGCCGACCACGGGCACGCTGGCCGGCGGCGGCGCCGGCAGCACCGCGGCCGGCACCGTGATGCCGCTATAGGCCGAGAGCTTGCCCAGGGTGCGCGCCGACAGGGTGTGGCGCACCGGCGAGTTCAGGAAGCGCGTCAGGGTGGAGGGCGTCAGCTTCGCCGCCCGCGCCAGCTCCGACGGGGTCAGGCCGGTCGCCTTCAGCATCTGCTCCAGCAGCCGCTTGGCCGCCTGCTGCTGCTCGTCCAGGGGAGCCTCTGGCCTCACGCTTATGTTCCGTTTTCGTTCTTGTAGATTTGCAATTATGCAAATAGCGTCAGCCCATGCAAGTCCCCCCTGTGCCGGAGCCCCGCCCGATGGATTCTCTGCCGGTTGAGCCGCCACCGGGCGCCAGCGTCTGGGGCACCGGCGCCTTCGGCCTCGGTGCTTGGCTGCTGCTGCAGCTCTGGCAGGCCTGGCGCGGCGGGCGGCAGGAGCGCCGCGCCAGCCAGGCCGCCCGCGATGCTCGGCTGGAGGCCGAGATCACCCGCCTCACCGCCCTGCGCGAGGCCGAGCTGCGGCTGATCGCCGCCGAGCGCCGGCGCTGGGCGGCGGATCTGGCCGCCGCCCGCGCGGCGCGCCAGGCCGCCGAGGACGAGCGCGACCTGGCCCTGGCGCAGGCACGCCGCCAGCGCGAAGCCTGCCTCGGCCTGCTGCGCGAGCTGGGACCGGCGCTCCATGCCAGCCTGGCCCCGCCCGCCGAGACGCCGCACCCGCTGGCGCGTCCCCTGGCGAGCCCCCGGGCGAGCCCCCTGGCGCGCCGCCAGGGGTGAAAGCCGGGGACGCGATCGGGGATTGCTGCGCCCGGACAAAGGCGGCAATAGAGGCGGGCCGGACCGGGTCTTCGCATCCTCTGGCCGGGCCGGGTTAGCACAGCGGTAGTGCAGCGGTTTTGTAAACCGAAGGTCGGGGGTTCGATCCCCTCACCCGGCAATCCCCCCACAGGATTTGTCCAGAGATCGCGCCGGGGCGCCGGCTTCGGCCCGGCAGGTCTCCTCCGGACATCGCGCCGATCCAGGGCGCCGTGCCGGAGCCGGCCGGATGTCCGGCCCGGCCCGCTGGGCAACAAGCCGGGCCGCCTCAGCCCGTCACGGCATCAGCCCGGCGGCCACCTTCAATGCCGTGCCCCGCTGAAGAAATCGTCGCGAAGCTTGGCTGCTTCGGCCCAGAGAAGGGCCGCGGGACTGAAGAGAATCGGCTGGCGATCCAGCGTTCGCTGCAACAGGAGGAAGGCCTCCTCGGCCTTGCCACCCCCGGCCTTCACCAGCTTCTCGATCTCGGCGACCAGGGTCTGCACGGCGTCCTCAGCGGCGGTGACATCCGTCACGATGTGCTCCCTGCGTTTCATCCACCTGCAAGATGAACGCCTGACTGCATCTCCCGCTACCCCAAATTGTCGATTCATCGCATCCACAACCTGTGAGGTTCACGGGCGGCGGGAACGCGCGTCCCGCGTCCAGAGCGGCGGCGCCCGCCCGAAACCGGCGCGATGCGACGGCCGAAGGTGGCCAGGCCCCTGTTTTCCCGGCCCCACCCCCCCCTGCGACGGGCCAGGATGCGCTCTGCCTGAGCACGGCATCTTGAAGAGGGGAGCCGGCCGCTGCGCAGGGACCCGTCAGGGCGGGCGGCCCCGCAGGATGGCGGCACCCGCCCAGGTTGTGCCGGAGGGGCAGCGGAAAGGCCGCTCGCTTCGTCCGGAAGCGGGCGAAGGGCGGTGGCGCCATCATCCATCCTTGGTAAGCTGGGTTCTCTGATTCCGGTGATCGCCACAGGTGATGGAAAAATGGATCCGCTGACCCTTGACCAGCTTCGTGTCCTGGTCGCCGTGGCCGACAGTGGCGGGTTCTCCGCCGCCGCCCGGCGGCTCGGCCGGGCGCAGTCGGCGATCAGCCAGAGCATCCAGGCGCTGGAGGCGCATCTGCGCCTGAAGCTGTTCGACCGCAGCACCAAGCTGCCGAAGCTGACCGAGCCGGGCCAGGCGATCCTGGCCGAGGCGCGGCGCCTGCTGAAATCGGCCGAGATGCTGCGGGCGCGGGCCGACAGCATCGCCGGCGGGCTGGAGCCCGAGCTGTCGCTCTCGGTCAATCCGCTGCTGCCGGCGAAGCCGGCCATGGCAGCGCTGCACGGGTTGAAGAAGGAGTTCCCCACCCTGCCGGTGACGCTGCTGACCGAGGGCATCGGCGCGCCGGAGCGGCATCTGCGCGACGGCACGGTGCAGCTCGCCATCTATCCGGTGGAGGAGATCGCGCATCTCGATCTCGAGGCCGAGATGCTGATGATGGTGGAGATGGTCCCCGTCGTGCTGGCCAGCCACCCGCTGGCGGCCGAGCCCGGGCCGATCAGCCGCGCGGTGATCGCCGAGCATGTGCAGCTGATCCTGACCGATGGCTCGCCGCGCGGCGGCTGGTCCCGGGGCGTGCTCAGCCCGCGCACCTGGCGCTTCGCCGACCTCAACACCCGCATGAAGTTCCTGCTCGAGGGGTTCGGCTGGTGCCACATGCCGAAGCACGAGGCGATGCCGCTGATCGCCGAGGGCCGGCTGAAGCGGCTGCAGATGCAGGAGCATGACGGCTTCAGCCTGGCGCTGCACGTGGTGCACGAGCGCGGCCGCCTGCCGGGCCAGGCCGGCCGCTGGCTGATCGCCCGGCTGCGCCAGGAGCTGGCCGCGGCCGAGCTCTGCCCGCCGGTCAGCGCCGGGACCGCGGCCTAGCTCAGGCCTCCGGCAGGATCATCGCGGTCGCCCCCGGCAGGGCGACCGTCTGGATGACGTCGAAACCCTCGAAGGAAGGCGGGCCGAGATAGAGCGGCTTGCTCTGCCCGGCGCCGCGATGCGCCAGGCGGAAGGCCTCCGACCGGGTCCATTCCTCGAAATCGGCACGGCTCCGCCAGATGGTGTGCGAGGCGTAGAGGGTGTGGTCGTCGCGCGCGGGCCCGCGCAGCAGGTGGAACTCGACGAAGCCGGGCACCTTGTGCAGATGCGATTCCCGGCTGGTCCAGACCGTCTCGAAATCGGCTTCCAGCCCCTTGATCACCTGGAAGCGGTTCATCGCCACGAACATCTTTTTTCCAGCTCCTGCAGAGAGAGAATTCAGAGAACGCCGGCGAAGGGCAGCACCGTGACGCGGTCGCCGGGGGCGATCTCGGTCAGCGCTTCCGGCAGCTCGGCGAAGGCGTCGCTGTCCACCAGGGTGGAGAGCAGCCCGGCCCCCTCGCGGGTGAGTTTCTCGGCCCGCGGCAGCCCGTCTCCGGCAACCAGCCGGACCCGCAGGTATTCCCGCCGCCCGGCCTTCTTGCGATGCGCGAAGCCGGCCTCGGCGGTGAAGCGCGGCAGCGGCGCGGGCGTGGCGCCGGCCAGCCGCAGCACCAGCGGCCGCGCCAGGTGCAGGAAGGTGACGAAGGCCGCCACCGGATTGCCCGGCAGGCCGAGCACCGGCGTGCCGCCGACCACCCCCATCGCCGCCGGCCGCCCCGGCTTCACCGCCAGCTTCCAGAACACCAGGCTGCCCTCGGCCGCGATGGCGGCGCGGACATGGTCCTCCTCGCCCAGGCTGACCCCGCCGGAGGTCAGCAGCAGGTCGTGCCCGGCGGCGGCGGCGCGCAGCGCCGCGGCGGTCGCCCCGGCCCGGTCCGGCAGCAGGCCGAGATCGACCGCCTCCACCGGCAGGCCGCCGAGCAGCGCCAGCAGGGCGAAGCGGTTGGCGTCATAGGTCTGCGCCGGGCCCAGCGGGGCGCCCGGCAGCGCCAGCTCGTCGCCGGTGGAGAAGACGCCGACCCGCACCCGCCGCCGCACGGCGAGCCCCGGCAGGCCGAGCGCCGCGGCCAGCGCGATCGCCGGCGGGTCCAGCAGCCGCCCCGCCGGCAGCGCCCGCGCGCCCTGCGCCAAATCCTCGCCGGCCGGGCGGCAATTGGCGCCGCGCGGCAGGCCGGGCGGCAGCCACAGCGCGCCATCCTCTAGCCGGACATCCTCCTGCATGATCACCGTGTCGGCGCCCGCCGGCATGGCGGCGCCGGTCATGATGCGGCAGGCGGCCCCCGGCGCCAGCGCCACGGCCGGCCGCCCCGCCGGCTGGCGGCCCGCCAGCGGCAGCCGCGTCTCGCCCGCCGCCGCCAGATCGGCATGGCGGAAGGCATAGCCGTCGACGGCGCTGTTGAAGAAGGGCGGCAGCGGCTGCGGGGCCGCCAAGTCGGCCGCCAGCACCCGGCCGCGCAGCTGCGCCAGCGGCAGCATCTCCGCGCCGGTGACCGGCGGCACGCGGGCGGCGATCAGCGCCGCCGCCGCCTCGACCGAGAGCAGCGCCTCGCCGGCGGCGAAGCAGTCGTCGCTCAGCTGCGCCATGGCACGGCGAAGCGCAGCACCAGCGCCGCCACCGCGGCGACCTCCTCCAGCCCGGCCTGCGGCAGCCCGGCCGGGTTCGGCGTGTCGGCGGCGACCGCCCGGATCATCGGGTCGTCCGGATGCAGCCAGGGCTTGCCGTTCGCCTCCCGCCGCACCTCGAGCTTCGGGTGGCCGTCGCGCTTGAAGCCCTCGACCAGCACCAGGTCGACCGGCGCCAGCTGCGCCACCAGCTCTTCCAGCGAGGGCTCCGGCGCGCCGCGCAACTCGGTCATCAGCGCCCAGCGCTGGCTGGAGGCGACCAGCACCTGCCCGGCCCCCGCCTGGCGGTGCAGCCAGCTGTCCTTGCCCGGCTGGTCGACATCGAAGCGGTGATGCGCGTGCTTGATCGTCGAGACCCGCAGCCCCTGCCCGGTCAGGCAGGGGATCAGCTTGGCCAGGAGGGTGGTTTTGCCGGCGCCGCTCCAGCCGGCCAGTCCGATCAGGCGCATGCCCCAGGGCTTATCGCCTGGCGGCGGCCGAGGGAAGCCCGCCGCGCCGGCGGCTAGCCGGCCGCGGCCGGCGCGGCGGCGTCCTCGACCGCCAGCGCGGCCAGGCCGAGCGCGCCGATCGCGGCGTAGAATTCCTCCCCCTCCACCGCCGCCAGCGCGGCGAAGCAGCGCCCGGCCCAGGGGGCCAGGAAGGCGGCGAAGAAGGCCGCCTCCTCGCCGGGGCTGGCCGGGAAGACGCCGGCGATCAGCCCGGCCAGGGTCTCGCAGAGCAGGCCCAGATGGTCGGCCGGCTCCGCCACGCCCTCCGCCCGGCCGACGCCGAGCGCCGCCAGGCCTGCCTCCAGCGGCGCCCCGAAGACGCCGCCATGGTCCCGCGCCAGCAGCGACAGCCCGGCGAAGGCGGCGATGAAAGAGGCCTCGGTCGCCGCCAGGTCGGTCTGCCGCGCCGCCCGCGCCAGCCGGCCATAGGCCTGGCCCAGCAGCCGGTCCGGCAGGCCGTGCAGCCCGCGCAGGCTGGCCAGCAGCGGCCCGTCCGGCGGCGCCACCAGCAGCCGCCCCAGCATCGCGAACAGCCGCGCCCGCTCGAGCGCCAGCAGGTCGAGGTCCGGGGCCGGCGGGGCGGGAGGGGTCATGCTGAGGGCACATCCAGAGGGAACGGGCGGCCGGGTGGCCGGCTTGTCCCTTGTGCCGTTCGTCGCCGAGGCTTGGCAAGCCTGCCGGCAAGACCAAGACTCTCCCCCGACCCATCCTGGAGAACCGCCATGAGCAATCCGCAGATCCTGCTGAAGGCCCGCCCCAAGGACCGCCCCGGCCCGGAGCATTTCGAGCGGGTCGAGACCGCGATGCCGGTGCCCGGCCGCGGCGAGGTGCTGCTGCGCCACCGCTTCCTGTCGCTCGACCCCTATATGCGCGGCCGGATGGACGACACCGCCTCCTATGCCGCGCCGGTGCCGCTCGGCGGCGTCATGGAGGGCGAATGCGTGGCCGAGGTGCTGGAGAGCCACCATGACGGCTTCGCCCCCGGCGACTGGGTGCGCGGCGCGCGCGGCTGGCAGGGCTTCTCGGCGGCACATGGCAGCAGCCTGGTGAAGCTGCCGAAGGATGGCGGCGGCGTGCCGCATTCCGCCTATCTCGGCGTGCTCGGCATGCCCGGCACCACCGCCTGGGTCGGCGTCACCGAGATCGGCCGGCCGAAGCCGGGCGATGTCTTCGTGGTCAGCGCCGCCTCCGGCGCGGTCGGCGGCGTCGCCGGGCAGATCGCCAAGAAGTATGGCTGCCGCGTCATCGGCATCGCCGGCGGGGCGGAGAAATGCCGCTACGTGAAGGAGGAGCTCGGCTTCGACGACTGCCTCGACCACCGCGGCGACCTGGCCAGGGCGCTCGACGCCGCCTGCCCGGAGGGGATCGACGTCTATTTCGAGAATGTCGGCGGCGCGGTGCAGGAGGCGGTGCTGCCGCGCATGCGCGCCTTCGGCCGCATCGCCTTCTGCGGCACCGTCGCCACCTACAACACCCGGCCGCTGCCGCCGGGGCCGAACCTCTCGGTGCTGGTGCGGCGCAAGCTGATGCTGCAGGGCTTCATCGTCTCCGACCACCCGAATGCCTGGCCGGTCTGGCGCGAGCGTGGCGCCGCCTGGCTCCGCGACGGCGCGCTGAAGTTCCGCGAGCATGTGGTGGACGGGCTCGACCAGGCGCCGGAGGCCTTCATCGGCCTGCTCGAGGGGCGCAATTTCGGCAAGCTCATCATCCGGCTCTGACCGCCGGATCACGCGGGCGGGGCGGCCGGGCCCTGGCTTGCCCGAGCTCTGGCTTCCCCAGGCCCTGGCTTCCCCGGCCGCGATCGCGTCCTATCTGCCAGATGCCGCGGCGGCGCGGACGGGGTGGCGCCCTGCCCCCCGCCCCCGCCGCGCGCGCGCCCCGAAGGAACTGCCCATGGACGGCTATCTGTTGCTGCGTGCCCTGCATGTCACCGCCATCGCCACCTGGAGCGGCGGCATGGTCGCCAATGCCCTGGTGCTGCGGCACGGCCGCGCCGCGCCCGGGCTGCTGCAGGGCATGCGGCTGTGGGACAGCCATGTCTCCACGGTCGCCATGGTGCTGACCTGGGTGCTGGGCCTGGTGCTGGCGATCCAGGGCGGCTGGTTCAGCCAGGGCTGGCTGCATGCCAAGCTGCTGCTGGTGCTGCTGCTCTCGGCCCTGCAGGGGATGCAGTCGGCCGGGCTGCGCCGGCTGGACAACAAGGCCGGCGAGCCGAAGCCGCTGGCGATGCAGCCCTGGCTGCCGCTGGCCGGGCTGCTGCTGATCGCCCTGCTGGCGACGACCAAGCCTTTCTGACCGCCTGCGACGGCGGGTAAGGCTTTGCAACGGCCCCGCCCCGGCCCTGCCCGGGGCGGCCGGCCCGCCCCATATTCGCCTTGAAGCTGCCGGATAGCGGGGCGGACGCCCCGCAGCGCCCGGTGCCGCCGCGCGGCACCGGCCGAACCGGATTGAACTGACAGACGCATGCTGACGACGCTGCCCCATACCCTGCTGGCCATCGCCCTCCTGCTGATCGTCGTCAGCGCCATCCAGCCGCTCGCCCGATGGCTGATGCTGTCCAGCACCGTCATGCTGGCGGTGGTCGGCGTGCTGCTCGGCGGCGGCGCCACCCTGCTGCTGAACCTGCATGAGGGGCCGGCGCTGACCGAGGCCGCCGGGATGCTGATCCACATCCCGGTCAATGCCGAGGTCTTCCTGTTCATCTTCCTGCCGATCCTGGTGTTCCACGGCGCGCTGTCGATCGATGTGCGGCGGCTGGCGCGCGACTGGGCGCCGGTCCTGGTGATGGCGGTGGTCGCCGTGGTGGTGACCACGGCGGCGATCGGCTTCGCCCTCGCCCCGATCTCCGGCGTGCCGCTGACCGCCTGCCTGATGCTGGGCGCCATCGTGGCCACCACCGACCCCTCGGCGGTGGTCGGCATCTTCCACGAGATCGGCGCCAACAGCCGGCTGACCCGCCTGGTCGAGGGCGAGAGCCTGCTGAACGACGCCGCCGCCATCTCGATCTTCACCATCTTCCTGGCGCAGCTGACCGGCCAGCATCCCGCCGCGCCGCTGCAGGCGGCGCTGACCTTCCTCTCCTCCTTCGGCGGCGGGCTGCTGGTGGGCTTCGTGCTGGCCCGGCTGATGCTGGCGGCGCTGCCCTGGCTCGGCGGCAACCGCACCGCCGAGGTCACCCTGACGCTCGCCCTGCCCTATGTCGCCTACATCCTCTGCGACGAGGTGTTCGGGTTTTCCGGCGTGGTGGCGGCGGCGGCGGCGGGGCTGACCGTCTCGGCGGTCGGGCCCTCGACCTTCCGGCCGCAGAGCTGGCAGTTCCTGCAGGACATCTGGGCGCAGCTGTCCTTCTGGGCCAGCTCGATGGTCTTCATCCTCGCCTCGATGCTGGTGCCGCGGCTGATGCTGGGGATGGAGCAGCGCGACCTGCTGCTGATCGGCGTCACCATCCTGGCCGCCACCGCCGCGCGCGCCGCCGTGCTGTTCGGCGTCATGCCGATCCTGCTGGTGCTGCGGCTGTCGCAGCGGGTGCCGATCCCCTTCAAGGTCACCATGCTCTGGGGGGGCCTGCGCGGCGCCATCACCCTGGCGCTGGCCCTGTCGGTGACCGAGAACGGCGCCGTTCCCTCCCAGGTGCAGCAGTTCGTCGCCATCGTCGCCACCGGCTACGTGCTGTCGACGCTGCTGGTGAACGGCACCACCCTGCGCTTCCTGGTGCATTTCCTGAAGCTCGACCGGCTGTCGCCGGCCGACCAGGCGCTGCGCAACCAGGTGGTCGCCATCGGCCTCGGCGAGGTGCGCGACAAGCTGCGCGACACCGCCGGCGATTACGGCTTCTCGGCGCCCCCCACCGCCCATGTCGCCGCCCTCTACGACCGCCGGGTGAAGGTGGAGACCGCCGCCAATACCTTCGACACCGCCATCAGCGACCGCGAGCGGGTCACACTCGGCCTGATCACCTTCGCCAGCCAGGAACGCTCGGTGCTGCTCGAGCTGTTCCAGGAGCAGGGCCTGTCGCGCCGCGTCATGGAAAGCCTGCTGTGGAGCGCCGAGAGCATGATCGACGGCGCCCGGGCCGAGGGGCGGCTGGGCTATATCCAGGCCGCCCGCCGCCGGCTGCAGCCGGGGCCGCGCTTCCATGTCGCGCAATGGCTGCACCGCCAGTTCCGCATCGACAAGCCGCTGATGCACTGCATGGCCGAGCGCTTCGAGATGCTGCTGCTCAGCCGCCTGGTCGCCACCTCGATGGCGCGCTTCATGCGCCGCCGCATGGAGCCGGTGCTCGGCGAGCGGGTGACCGAGGTGGTGCGCGACATCGTCGGCCGCCGCGAGGAGCTGCTGCAGGACGCCATGGACACGCTGCGCCTGCAGTATCCGGGCTATGCCGAGGCGCTGGAGACGCGGCTGCTGCGCCAGCTGGGCATCCGGCTGGAGGCCGAGGAATACGCCACGCTGCAGCGCGAATCCCTGGTCGGCGAGGAGCTGCATGACGAGCTGATGCGCGGGCTGGAGGCGATGCGCCAGCAGATCGCCCGGCCGCTGCAGTTCAACATCCAGTCCGGCCTCGACAAGCGGATCGCCGAGTTCCCGGTGTTCGCCGGGCTGCAGGAGGCCTTGCTGCACGACCTGGCGATGAGCGTCACCAGCCGCTTCGTGGTGCCGGGCGAATGGATCTACCGTCCGCGCCAGCGCGCCCGCTCGGTCTATTTCATCAGCCGCGGCGAGGCGGTGCTGCAGCAGGACGGCCGCGAGGTGCTGCTGACCCATGGCGACGTGCTGGGCGAGGCCGAGGTGATCCATCCGGCGCGCCGCGCCGGCCGGGCGCGCGCCACCAGCTTCTGCCACCTGCTGGAGCTGGGTGCGGCCGATTTCCACCGCCTCCTCGCCGAGGCGCCCGAGCTGGCCCACCGCATCGAGCGCATCACCGAGCAGCGGGCGCCGGCCGAGGCGGTGCCTGTGCCTGTCCCTGCCTCCGCCCCCGCTCCCACCCCCGCCGCTGTCCTGCCTGAGCCGGCCCCGGCGCTGCCCGGCCCTGGGCTGCCCGGCCCTGGCAGGCTGGCACCGCGCGAGGGCTGAGCGCTCAGGCGGCGGCCGGCGCGGTCTCCACCAGCACCAGCTCCGCCCCCTCCTCGCCGGCGGCCAGGGCCAGGGTCTCGGCGCCCTCGATCGCCGCGGCATCGCGCTCGCCGAGGCGCTGGCCGTTCAGCGTGACGCTGCCGCGGGCGACGACCAGGTAGCCCATCCGCCCTGCCGCCAGCGCGGCCGTCGCCACCTCCCCGGCGCCCAGCCGGGCCGCCAGCACCGCGGCATCGGCGTTCAGCGGCAGCGCGTCGCCGCCGGCCTCGACCTCCCGCCCGCTGGCCAGGAGCTGGAAGCCGGCGCCGGTCTCGCGCGGGAAGGCGCGGCTGCCCCAGCGCGGCGGCAGGCCCAGCCGGTCCGGCGTGATCCAGATCTGGAACAGCGTCGTGGTCACCGGCTCCAGATTGTATTCGGCATGGGTGATGCCGCTGCCGGCCGACATGACCTGCACGTCGCCGGCCTCGGTGCGCCCCTGGTTGCCCAGGTTGTCGCGATGGCTGATCGCGCCCTCGCGGACATAGGTCAGGATCTCCATGTCGCGGTGCGGATGCGGGTCGAAGCCGGTGCCCGGCGCGATGGCATCGTCGTTCCAGACCCGGATGCGGCCCCAGCCCATGCGGCCGGCCTCGCGGTAGGGACCGAAGGCGAAGTGGTGGCGGGCCGAGAGCCAGCCATGCTCGGCGCGGCCCAGGCTGGCGAAGGGACGGATCTCGATCATCGGCGGGGTCTCCTGGAAGCGGGTCGTTGCTGGTCCCCTGGATAGGCCCGCCGCCGCCCCGGCGGCGATGCCGCCGCCCGGATCACCGCCATCACGGCGGGTGATGGCGCCGCCGGCCAGGCCCCCGCTTGCCGTCCGATCAATCGCCGGTCGTAATTTTGTAAAAACCCCCGTTGACGGGGGGCCGCGCCGCCCATAAAAGCCCCTCCACGCCGCAAGGCACTTCGCCCCTCGCCCAGGTGGTGGAATTGGTAGACGCGCTGGCTTCAGGTGCCAGTGACCGCAAGGTCGTGAAGGTTCGAGTCCTTTCCTGGGCATATCTACCCCCTCCCCCTGCACTACGGGGACTGCCACCCAAGGGTGGCACATGGTTCGACAGGAAGCCGGGGGATGGCGAGGATGGCACAGACGCTCTTCGTGCCGAAGATGATCAAGCTCCACAAACATGACCTGCCCGCCGGCCTCGATTTCGGCCGCGTCGTCGCGATCGACACCGAGACCATGGGCCTCGACCCGCGCCGCGACCGGCTCTGCCTGGTGCAGCTCTCGGCCGGCGACGGCACGGCGCATTGCGTGCAGATCATCCCCGAGGCGCTGGGCGGGCGCGGTGCCGACTGCCCGAACCTGAAGGCGCTGCTGGCCGAACCGCAGGTCACCAAGCTGTTCCACTTCGCCCGCTTCGACGTCGCCATCCTGCGCGCGGCGCTCGGCGTCGAATGCGCCCCCGTGCGCTGCACCAAGATCGCCGCCAAGCTGGTCCGCACCTTCACCGAGCGGCACGGGCTGAAGGATCTCTGCCGCGAGCTGCTCGGCGTCGACATCTCCAAGCAGCAGCAGAGCTCCGACTGGGGCGCGGCCGAGCTGACGCCGGAGCAGCTGGCCTATGCCGCCTCCGACGTGCTGCACCTGCATGCGCTCTGGGACCGGCTGGAGGCGCTGCTGAAGCGCGAGGGCCGGCTGGAGCTGGCCGAGGCCTGCTTCCGCTTCCTGCCGGCGCGCGGCCAGCTCGACCTGATGGGCTATGCCGAGCCCGATATTTTTTCCCACTGATCGGGCCGCTTGACGGCCCGCGAAAAAGCCTGGCGCCGCCTGGGGCTTGGCATGGTTTTTGGTAGGCTGGCACAGTCTCGCGTTGACCCTGGCAGGGTGCCGCCCCATACAAAGGGGGTGAGCCGCTTTCCCACCCTGCCCGGCACACCTGCCACCTCGCGCCGCCTCCGACAGCGGCCGCGGGCGGCAGGGAACAGCGGACCCCGACTTGTCACCCGGATCCTTTCGGCACAGCAGGCCAGCAAAGCCCCCGCATGACCCCGTCCTCTCCCCCGCGCGGCCGCGCCGCCGCGCCCCGCGCCGAGCGCGCCGCCGGCAAGGGCCGGCAGCTGCTGCCCTCCCGGGCGCGGCTGGCGATGGATGCCGGGTCGATGGCGCGCTACCGCTTCACCGTCGGCCTGGCCAAGTGGCTGCTGCCGGTGGGCGCGCTCGCCGTGCTGGCCGCCATCGCCCTCTGGCCGGAATTCGACCGCGCCGAGGATCGCGGGCGGCTGGCCTTCCGCCGGGTGGCGCAGACCAGCGCCGAGGCGCTGCGCCTGGCCGCGCCACGCTACCAGGGCATCGACGAGCAGGACCGCCCCTACAACGTCACCGCCGCCACCGCCCTGCAGCAGGACCAGGCGGCGCCGATCGAGCTCGAGCGGCCGCGTGCCGACATGATCATGAACAACGGCACCTGGGTGCTGCTGGAGGCCCGGACGGGCCAGTACAGCCGCGAGGGCAACCACCTGTCGCTGCAGGGCGAGGTGACGCTCTGGCACGATGACGGCAGCACGCTGAAGACCGCGGCGGCCGAGATCGACATCGCCGCCGGCGGCGCCACCGGCGACCGCCCGGTCGCCGCCCAGGGCCCCTTCGGCACCCTGGTCAGCGAGGGCTTCCGGCTGGAGAACCGCGGCCAGGTGGTGGTCTTCACCGGCCATGCCAAGGCAGTGCTGGAGGGCGGCCGATGACCTTTTTCCGTTGGGGCAGACAGGGTGGCCTGCCCGCCGTCGCGCTGCTGGCGGCGCTGGCCGTCGCGCCGCAGGCGGCGCGGGCGCAGCAGCTCGACCTGACCCAGGGCGGCCCGGTCGAGGTCACCGCCAGCGACGGCATCGAATGGCGCCAGCAGGAGCAGGTGGTGATCGCCCGCGGCAGCGCCCGCGCGGTGCGTGGCGGCGTGACGCTGACCGCCGACCGGCTGATCGCCCGCTACCGCCCGCGCGCCGGCGCGCCGGCCGCCTCCGCCAATGGCAGCCAGGGCGACACGCCGATGTCCGGCGGCGAGATCTGGCGGCTGGAGGCGGAAGGCAATGTCCGCATCGACAGCGCCACCGACCATGCCGAGGGCGACCGCGCCGTCTATGACATGGACCAGGCGGTGATGGTGCTGACCGGCCGGGCGCTGAAGCTGACCACGCCGCAGAACGTGCTGACCTCGCGCGACAGCATGGAATACTGGCCGGGCAAGCGCATGGCCGTGGCGCGCGGCGCCGCCGTGGTGGTGACCGCCGACCAGCGCCGCATCGCCGCCGACACGCTGGTCGGCTATTTCCGCGATCAGGGCGCCGCCGGCGCCAGCCCCGCGCCCGCGCCGGGTCCTGCCGCCCAGCCGGCCCGCAACCCGGTCACCGGCCAGCCGGCGACGCCGGGCCAGGGCAGCCAGCTCGACCGCGTCGAGGCCTTCGGCAATGTCGAGATCCGCACCACCGGCGAGGTGGTGCGCGGCGACCGTGGCGTCTATTCCGAGACCACCGGCATGTCCCGCCTGCTGGGCGGCGTCCGCATCACCCGCGGCGACAACCAGCTGAACGGCCAGGAAGCCATCGTCAACATGCGCAGCGGCGTGGCGCGGCTGGTCTCCACCCCGGGCCAGCGCGTCCAGGGCCTGATCATCCCGCAGCAGGGCCAGCAGGCGCTGCAGCCCCAGGGGCAGTCCCAGGGGCAGCCGCAAGCGCAGCCCAACCAGCAGCAGCAGAATCAAGGCGGAGCGCGGCCCCGGTGAGCACCCCTCTGAAGGTCATCCCCGGCGAGGGCGGGCTGGTCGCGACCGGCCTGGGCAAGCGCTACAAGAAGCGTCCGGTGGTCCGCAACGTCTCGCTCAGCGTCAAGCGCGGCGAGGCGGTCGGGCTGCTCGGGCCGAACGGCGCCGGCAAGACCACCACCTTCTACATGATCACCGGCCTGGTCCGCCCCGACCAGGGCCAGGTCTTCATGGACGGGCACGACGTCACCACCCTGCCGATGTACCGCCGCGCCCGCATGGGGCTCGGCTACCTGCCGCAGGAGGCCTCGATCTTCCGCGGCCTCAGCCTCGAGGACAATATCCGCGCGGCGCTGGAGGTGGTCGAGCCGGTGCGCGCCCGGCGCGAGCAGATGCTGGATTCGCTGCTGGCCGAGTTCGGCCTGACGCATCTGCGCCGCTCGCCCTCCCTGGCGCTGTCGGGCGGCGAGCGCCGCCGCTGCGAGATCGCCCGCGCGCTGGCCACCCACCCGGCCTATGTGCTGCTGGACGAGCCGCTGGCCGGCATCGACCCGATCGCGGTCGGCGAGATCCGCGACCTGGTCAAGCACCTGAAGAATCGCGGCATCGGCGTGCTGATCACCGACCACAACGTCCGCGAGACGCTGGAGATCATCGACCGCGCCTATATCCTGCATGACGGCCAGGTGCTGATGGAAGGCACCCCGCAGGACATCGTCGCGCATGAGGGCGTCCGCCGCGTCTATCTGGGCGAGCGGTTCAGCCTCTAGCATGCACGCCCGGCCGGCCCTTTCGGTGTTCCGTCAGGCAGGCTGAGCGCGCATGGCCCTCGGTCCCCGCCTGGATCTGCGCCACAGCCAGTCGCTGGTGATGACGCCGCAGCTGCGGCAGGCGATCAAGCTGCTGCAGTCCTCGAATCTCGAGGTCAGCGCCTTCGTCGAGGAGGAGCTGGAGCGCAACCCGCTGCTGGAGCGCGACGAGCGCCCCGAGCTGCCGCCCGAGCGCGCGGAGCCGCAGGCCGCCCTCGTGGCGCCGGCCGACAGCTTCGAGAGCACCGCCTCGACCACCCTGCCGGCCGAGGCGGAGGCGCCGCTCGACATCCGCGACTGGTCGAATGTCTATGACAGCGACGGCCCTGCCCTGGGCGAGGCCGGCGGCCGCGGCGGCCGGCTGGATTTCGAGGCCGATGAGCGCGGCATCGAGGATCTGGCGATCGCCGGCCCGCGCAGCCTGCGCGAGGAGCTGGCCGAGCAGGTCCGGCTGAGCTTCGCCGATCCCGGCGACCGGCTGATCGCGGCGCAGCTGATCGCCCTCCTCGACCCCTCCGGCCGGCTGGCCGCCGAGGATGCCGCCATCGCCCAGGCGCTGGGCTGCGAGGTGGCGCGCATCGCCGCGATCCGTGCCCGGCTGCAGCGCTTCGAGCCGGTCGGGCTGTTCTGCCGCTCGCTCGCCGAATGCCTGGCCGTGCAGCTGGCCGAGCGCAACCGGCTGGACCCGGCGATGCAGGCGCTGCTCGACAATCTGGAGCTGCTGGCGCGGCGCGACATGCGCGGCCTGCTGCGGGTCTGCGGCGTCGATGCCGAGGACCTGGCCGAGATGGTGGCCGAGCTGAAGCGGCTCGACCCCAAGCCCGGCGCCGATTACGACGCCGCCCCCGCCCCCGCTCTGCTGCCCGACGTGCTGATGCGGCGCGCCCCCGGGGCGGGCGGCGAGGCGGGCGACTGGATCCTGGAGCTGAACCCCGACACCCTGCCGCGCGTCCTGGTCAACCGCGGCTTCCACGCCCGCGCCCAGGTCAGCGCGACGCGCGAGGAGAAGGCCTTCCTGTCGGAGAAGTTCCAGGCGGCCAACTGGCTGGTGAAAAGCCTGGAGCAGCGCGCCAGCACCATCCTGAAGGTCGCCGCCGAGATCGTCCGCCGCCAGGACGGCTTCTTCCGGCATGGTGTTGCGCATCTGCGGCCGCTGATCCTGCGCGACGTGGCGGAGGCGGTGGAGATGCACGAATCCACCGTCAGCCGGGTCACCGCCAACAAGTACATCGCGACGCCGCGCGGGCTGTTCGAGCTGAAATACTTCTTCACCACGGCGATCGGCGGCACCACCGGCGGCGAGACCTTCAGCGCGGAAGCCATCCGCCACCGCATCCGCAGCATGGTGTCGGCGGAGACGGCGGCGGACATCCTGAGCGATGACGCCATTGTCGCAGCTTTGCGTCGGGAAGGAGTGGACATCGCCCGGCGGACAGTGGCCAAATACCGCGAGGCGTTGCGCATCCCATCTTCCGTGCAACGCAAGCGGGAGAAGGCCGTTCCCGCCTAGTGCGTGTTCGTCCGCAGAGGAGATCAAGGGACGTGAGACGCGCGACGTGCCGATGACTAGACCCTGATCAGCGCTGCACCGGCGCTGATCAGGGCCTAGTCCCAACGGGAGACGGCCGCCCCGGCCCGACCCGAAGCGGGCGTGACCCGCCGCTTCGCCGTCCCCGGGACGGCCCCTCCCCCACACAAGAAGGAGGGGTTACCCCGCCATGCACATCGTTGTCGCAGGGAAACAGGTCGAGACCGGCGAAGCCCTGAAGGTCCATGTGGCCGAGGGTCTGAAGACGGTGACCAAGAAGTATTTCGACCACGCCCTGGAAGCGTCTGTCACCTTCTCCAAGAACCGCGCCTTCTTCGCCTGTGCGATCGATATCCATGCCGGGCGCGGCCTCAGCCTGCGCGGCGAGGGCGAGGGGCCCGATGCGCACCGCGCCTTCGACGAGGCCGCCTCGCATATCGCCAAGCGGCTGCGCCGCTACCGCCGCCGGATGAACGAGCATTCCCGCAACCTGGCCGATGAGCGGCTGCCGCCCTCGGCCGAGACCGCCCGCCAGGTCGTCCTGGCGCCGCTGCCCGACGAGCCGGACGAAGCCGTCGATGCCGCCGCCCTGCTGGAAGAACCCGGGGAGGATCGTGGCGCGCCCGAAGCGGCGCCGCCGGCCAATGGCCATGCGCAGAGCATCCAGACCGACCACGGCGCCATCATCGCCGAATCCCCGACCCAGATCACCCGCCTGAGCGTCAGCGAAGCGGTGATGCGACTCGATCTGGGGCAGGAGCCGGTGATGATGTTCCGCAACCAGAGCAGCGGGGCGCTGAACGTCGTCTATCGCCGCGCCGACGGCCATATCGGCTGGATCGACACCACGGCCGCCTAGGACCCGGCGTCGCGACGGAACAGCAGGCTGGGGGAAGCAATTCCCCCAGATTTTTCCTTCCGTGGCAGAACGCCCTGAAGAAACAGCGCGACCTCAAAGGTCGCGCTGCGCCATGGCCGTTTCACATCCCGTCTCCCGGTGGACACGGCAGTCACCGCAAGAAGAAGAAGGGGTCCAGGGGAATTCCTTCCCCTGGCCTGTCCCTGTCTTCTCGTCAGACGATGCTCACCGGCACATCAGCACCGGGATATCCGCGTTCTCCAGCACGTGCCGGGTCACCCCGCCCAGGATCAGCTGGCGCAGGCGGGAATGGCTGTAGGCGCCCATGCAGAGCAGGTCGGCATTGAAGTCGCGCACGGCACCCAGCAGTCCGGCGCCGACCTCGCGGGTCTGCGGCTTGAACGGCACCGCCTCGGCCTGCACCTCGTGCCAGCGCAGATAAGCCTGCAGGCCTTCCGCCGCCGGGCCGCGGCGCTGGTAGTCGTCGCTATAGAGGATGCGCACCGCCTCGGCATGGTGCAGCCAGGGCAGCGCGGCGGCGACCGCGGCGGCGCTCTCGGCGGTGCCGTTCCAGGCGCAGCAGACGCGGGTGCCGATGGTCGCCGGCGACTGGCGCGGCGCGATCAGCACCGGACGGCCGGAATCGAACAGCACGGCGTGCAGCGCGTCGGAGGAGGAGACGTCCTCATCGGCTTCCGGATGCGGCACCACCGCCATGTCGTAGAGCCGCGACTGCTGGGCGACCACATCCTCCTCGCGCCCGGCGATGGATTCGAAGGAGAGCGTCGGCCCCTCGGTCTTCAGCGCGCTTTCGGCGGAGAGCGCGATGGTGACGTCGCGACCCTGCACGAACTTCTCGAACAGCGCCCGGACGCGGCCGGCGCGCTCGCCGCTCTCGCGCTCGGTGGCGGCCATCATCTCCTCGATCATGGCGCCGGAGAGGCCCTCGCCGGCCAGCGGCGCCACGTCGCGCGCATCGACCCGGACATGCAGGCAATGGACATGGGCGTTCCAGGTCCGCGCCACCATCAGCGCGGTGTTCAGCGCCGCCTCGCCCGCGGCGGTTCCGGTCAGCGGCAGCAGCAGCCGGCGATAGGCCATGGTCGGTCTCCTTATCCTTACCGGCGCGGAGCCGGGAACCGCAGATGGCGCAGCATCATTGCAATAACGGCAGGCCGCAAGGGGCCTGCCCGCAGGACGACAGGGCCGGCCCCGGGAAATCTATTCCGGCCAGGCGCCGATCTTTTCTATCATCTGGTGCAGGATTCTAGATGTCGTCACCAGCGGACAGAAAGGAACGGGCCGGGCCGCCGGGTTTCATTCCCGCCGGCTTATGCGTTCACGCCAGGGCAAGGTCCAGCGTAAGACAAAGCGCGCCCCGAACCTCGTTAAATCGATGTTGGCATCGGCCCGGCGGTGTCGAGGCGCTGCCAGGCGATCGGGCCCGGATCGCGGGCCGCCGCCGCCTCGAGGACGGCGAGCCCGGCATCGGAGGCGTCGCCGCGCCGCGCGGCCACGCGCGAGCGCAGCACCGCGAGCGGCGCCTCCAGCCACAGGCCCTGCAGCGGGATGCCGGCCGCGCGGCCGAGCTGCTCGAGGCCCTGGCGCATCGCCGGGTCCAGGAAGGCGGCGTCGGCGATGACGCTGTGGCCGGCGGCCAGCGCCGCGCGGGTGGCCTCGAACAGCTCGTCGTGCACCGCCGCGCTGACGGCGGGGGCATAGGCCTCGGGCGGCAGCCGCTGCTCGGGGGCCAGGCCGTGGCGGCGCTTGCGGATCTCGTCGCTGCGCAGGATCAGCGCGCCGGGCGCGGCGCCGATCGCCGGCGCCCAGCGGCGGCTCCAGAAGCTCTTGCCGCTGCCGGGCAGGCCGCCCACCGCCAGCAGGCGCGGCGGCACCGGCCGCAGCGCCGCCTCGGCCTGGGCGAGGCAGGGCAGGCCGTCCTCGCCGGTCCGCGCCAGGCAATGGGCGCGGATCAGCGCGCGCAGCGACAGCCAGAGCGGCAGGCCGGCGACCAGCGCCGCATCGCCGCTGCGCCCGACATAGCGGTTCAGCACCCGGTTGGCGGCGGCCCGCCCGACCTGGCGGTCCAGATCGGCCAGCAGGAAGGCCAGGTCGTAGCCGGTGTCGATGGTGGCCAGCGCCTCGTCGAATTCCAGCGCGTCGAAGGGCACCGGCCGGCCCTGCCAGAGCAGCAGGTTGCCGAGATGCAGGTCGCCATGGCAGCGGCGGATCCTGCCCTCGGTCCCCCGCCGGGCCAGCCAGGGCGACAGCCGGGCCAGCGCGGCGGTGGCGGCCTCGGCCCAGGCGATGATGCGCGGCCCGGGCAGGCCCGCGGCCAGGCCAGCGGCGCGGTTGCCGGCGATGACGCGGGCCAGGGCGGCGGGGGCGTCCCAGCCTTCGACCGGCGGCAGCTTGTCATGCAGCGCGGCGACGGCATCGCCCAGCGCGTCCTGCAGCGCCGCGTCCAGCGCGCCGCGCCGGGCGACGGCGTCCAGGAAGTCGCCGGCGGGGACGCGGGCCATCTCCAGCGCCCATTCGACCGCCGGCCCCTCGCCGCCCAGGCGCAGCGCGCCGTCCGGGCCGCGGGTCAGCGGCTGCACCGCCCGGTAGAGGCCCGGGGCATGCGGCGCATTCAGCGCCATCTCTCTCTGGATGAAGCGCGCCCGGGCCGCGAGGCTGGTGAAGTCGAGGAAGCCGAGATCGACCGCCTTCTTCAGCTTCAGCACCCGGTCGGGACCGAGGAAGAGGGCGGAGATATGCGTCTCGACCGGGGCCTCGCCCCCGGTGAGGCGGCGGAGCAGCGCCGCGGCGTCGGCCTGCTCCGCCGGGATGCTCACGGGTAGAGCGTCTCGATCCGCCAGCCGTCGCCCGCCGCCTCGAAGACCCGGCGGTCATGCAGGCGGAAGGGCATGTCCTGCCAGAACTCGAGGCGCCGCGGCAGCAGGCGGAAGCCGCCCCAATGCGGCGGGCGCGGGATCTCGGCATCCGGGAAGCGCGCCTCGGCGGCGGCGAGCGCCCCTTCCAGCTCGGCCCGGCCGGAGAGCGGGCGCGACTGCTGCGAGGCCCAGGCGCCCAGCCGCGACAGCCGCGGGCGGGTCGCGTAGTAGGCGTCGGATTCCGCCTCGCTGACTTCCTCGATGGCGCCCTCGACCCGCACCTGGCGGCGCCGCGTCTTCCAGTGGAAGGCCAGGGCAGCGCGCGGATTGGCCAGCAGCTCGCCGCCCTTGCGGCTCTGCTTGTTGGTGAAGAACACGAAGCCGCGCTCGTCGAGGCCCTTCAGCAGCACGATGCGGACGGAGGGGACGCCGTCGGGCGTGCAGCTCGCCAGGCTCATGGCATTGGGGTCGTTGGCCTCGCTGGCCTCGGCCTCGGCCATCCAGGCGCGGAACAGAGCATATGGTTCGGTGGCGGCGATCGGCGCGGTCATGCGGCTCCCCCTTGCCCAGGCGTCGGGGGTGTGCCACCAGGACCCTACCCTTGCAACAGGGGAAAACCCTGTTCCCCTGGCTTCGCCTTGCCTGACATCTTGTCACCAGTCACATACGAAACGGTCGCGCCTGCCCATGGAAGCTGTTGCCCCTCAAGCGTCTCCCCCCACCGGCACGCTGATGGCCGGCAAGCGCGGCCTGATCATGGGCGTGGCGAATGACCGGTCGATCGCCTGGGGCATTGCCCGCGCCATCGCCGCCCAGGGGGCCGAGATCGCCTTCACCTACCAGGGCGAGGCGCTGGAGAAGCGGGTGCGGCCGCTGGTCGAGAGCATCGGCGCCGAGATCCTGCTGCCCTGCGACGTGACCGACGAGGCCAGCATCGACGCCGTCTTTGCCGAGCTGGAGAAGCGCTGGGGCAGGATCGACTTCCTGGTGCATGCCATCGGCTTCGCCGACAAGCAGTTTCTGCGCGGCCGCTACATGGACACGCCGCGCGACGCCTTCCTGCAGGCGCTCGACATCTCCTGCTTCTCCTTCGTCTCGGTGTCGCGCCGGGCGGCGGCGCTGATGCCGGAGGGCGGCTCGCTGCTGACGCTGTCCTATCTCGGCGCCGAACGTGTCACGCCGCATTATAACGTGATGGGCGTGGCCAAGGCGGCGCTGGAGGCCTCGGTCCGCTACATGGCGGTCGATGTCGGCGGCCAGGGCGTGCGGGTCAACGCGATCAGCGCCGGGCCGATCAAGACGCTGGCGGCCAGCGGCATCGGCGACTTCCGCTACATCCTGAAGTGGAACCAGTACAACGCGCCGCTGAAGCGCAACGTCACCATCGACGATGTCGGTGGCGCCGGGCTCTACCTGCTCTCTGACCTGGGCGCCGGCGTCACCGGCGAGGTGCACCATGTCGATTGCGGCTATCACATCGTCGGCATGAAGGCCGAGGACGCGCCGGACATTTCCGTCGCTTCCTGAGCCGCCGCGCAGGCGCTGCAACAGGCCCGGAAGGCGATGCCTCCCGGGCCTTTTTCATGGCCGCGCCACCGGCCTCAGCCGGCGCAGTCGCTGGCGACGATGCGGCAGGTGGCGCCGCGATGCCGCTGCCGGCAATCGCCCAGCGCGTCATGCTCGGCCTCCAGCCGGTTCGGCCCGCTGCCCGGCGTCGCCAGCAGCACCTGGTAGGTGGTGGGGTCGTCGGTCATCACCATGCCGCGGCTGATGACGCCCTGGGCGACGGCGCCGCAGCGCTCGCGGAACTCCATGGCCAGGCGGCAGGGGACGCCCTCCGGCCCCTTGCAGGCATTCTCGGCGCGGCGATGCGCCTGCATCCGGTCGTCCTGTCCCAGCACCATCCCGTAGCGCGGCGAGGGCGGCACCGCGACATAGATGGCGCCGGTGCCGGCGAAACCGCCTGCCGCCGCGGCCGGGCCGGGCGCCGCCGCTGGCGCCTCGGGCGGCGGCGCGGCCTCGGCGCGCGGGCCGGGGACCGGCGGCGGAGGGGCGGGCGGCCGCTGCGGCGCGGGGTCGGGGGCCGCCGGCGCGGCCGCTCCGGGCTGCGGCCCCGATGGCACCCCCGGGGCCCCCACGGGCGGCGTGGCGCGGCCCGGGCCGGAGGGCGGCGGCAGGGTGCCCGGCGGGAGGGGAGGCGCGGCGGGCGCGACCGGCGCCGGCGGTGGCAGCGGCGCGGCCGGGGCCTGGACGACCGGCGGCGTGGGCAGCCGCCCTTCCAGCGCCTGGCAGCGGATCAGGCAGGATTGCACGCTCTGCGGGTTGTCCGCCCGGCGCGACATCGAGGCGCCGCACTGGCCGAGGCAGGCCTCGCTGTCCGGTCGCGGCTGGGCCGCCGCCGGATCCGTCATCCAGAGCAGCCCGGCCAGCATCAGGAAGAAACTCGTTCTCGGCGGTTTTCGCATCACGGTCCGGTCTTTCGCGCCCTGCAAGATGACCGCAAACGGCCGACTCCGTCCATCACACTGCCCGGCGCGGAAAGTGCTATAGCGCTGACATGGCTCGCTCTTCCGCGCGCGGCGCCAGGGGCCCCGCGCTGGCGGCGCCGCTGCCGGCCGCCCCTGCCCCCACGGCTTCGCCGCGCCGCCGGCGCAGCCTGCTGGGCTGGCTGCTGCGCACCACACTGCTGCTGGCGATCTGGGGCGGGCTGGCGCTCGGCGCCGCGCTGATCTTCTTCACCTGGGACCTGCCGCGGCCCGAGGCGGCGCTGGCGACGACGCGGCGGCCTTCGGTGACGCTGGAGGCCAGCGACGGGCGGCTGCTGGCGACCTCGGGCGACCTCTATGGCGAGGCGGTGCGGCTGACCGAGCTGCCGGCCTATCTGCCCGGCGCCCTGCTGGCCGTCGAGGACCGCCGCTTCCGCAGCCATTTCGGCATCGACCTCATCGGCCTGGCCCGCGCGGCCGTCGCGAACTACCGCGCCGGACGGGTGGTCCAGGGCGGCTCGACACTCACCCAGCAATTGGCCAAGAATCTGTTCCTGACGCCGGAGCGGAACCTGCGCCGCAAGGTGCAGGAGGCGCTGCTGGCGCTCTGGCTGGAGCAGCGCTTCACCAAGGACCAACTGCTCGAGATCTATCTGAACCGGGTCTATCTCGGCGGCGGGGCCTATGGCGTGGATGCGGCGGCGCGGCTGTATTTCGGGGTGCCCGCGGCGCGGGTGACGCTGTGGCAGGCGGCGATCCTGGCCGGCCTGCCCAAGGCGCCGTCGCGCTACAACCCGCGCGTCGCCCCGGACGCCGCCATCCATCGCGGCGCCGATGTGCTGGCCGCCATGGCCGATGCCGGGCTGATCACCGAGGCCCGCGCCACCGCCGAGGCCGAGCGCATGACCCTGCCGCGCCGCCCCAGCGGCGATGCCGGCTGGTTCGCCGACTGGGCGCAGGACGACCTGGCCGAGGCCTATCCGGGCAGCGGCGACCTGCGGCTGCGCACCACGCTGGACCTGAAGCTGCAGGCGGCGGTCGAGGCGCGGATGGAGGCGCTGCTGGCCGGTGCCGGCCCCGGCGCCCATGTCGGCCAGGGCGCCGTGGTGGTGATGGACGCGGCGGATGGCGCGGTGCGCGCCATGGTCGGCGGCCGCGCCTACCGTGCCAGCCCGTTCAACCGGGCAACCACGGCGCGGCGGCAGCCGGGTTCGGCCTTCAAGCCCTTCGTCTATCTGGCCGCGCTCGAGCGCGGCATGACGCCGGACGACACCGTCTCCGACGCGCCGCTGACGCTCGGGCGCTGGTCGCCGGGCAATGGCCACTGGGCCTCGCGCGGCGAGATCACGCTGGAGACGGCCCTCGCCCAGAGCGTCAACACCGCCGCCGTCCGGCTGCTGCAGCGCGCGGGCGGCGCCAAGGCGGCGGCCGCCGTCGCACAGCGCCTGGGCGTGCAGGGGCGCTTCGCCGACAATGCCTCGCTGGCGCTGGGCACGGCGGAGGTGACGCTGATCGACATGACCGCCGCCTATGCCGCCTTCGGCAATGGCGGCTTCCGCGTCACCCCCTATGGCGTGGCGCGGGCCGAATCGGCCGAGCGGCTGCTGGCGGCGCCGCGCACCGCGCCGCAGCGCGTCATCGCCCCCGAGGCGGCGTCCGCCATGCGCCGCATGCTGGCCGCGGTGGTACGCGGCGGCACCGGGCGCGCGGCGGCGGTGCCCGGGCGCAGCGTCGCCGGCAAGACCGGCACGACGCAGGATTCCCGCGACGCCTGGTTCATCGGCCTGGCCGAGCCCCTGGTGATCGGCATCTGGCTGGGCAATGACGATGGCAGCCCGATGGAGAATGTGAGCGGCGGCACCCTGCCGGCGCGGCTGTTCCACGACATCCTGGAGGAAATCCGCCCATGACCGACGCGCCTGCCCCCGCCCCTGCCCCCCCGGCCGGAGACCGCATGGCCGGGCTGGCCCGCCCGATGCAGCACGCGCTGAACAACCTGTTCATGGTGCTGCACGCCAATCTGGATTCGGTGCTGTCGGCCATGCCGGAAGGCGACAAGGCGACGATCCGGCTGCAGCGCGCCAGCACCGGCGCCCGCGACATGGAGCTGCTGCTGCGCGCCTATTTCCGCCTGGGCCGGCCGCAGGACCGGAACCCGGTGGATTCAGGAAAATTCGTCGAGGCGGTGCGGCCGGTCCTCGCCCAGGCGGTGGGCAAGCTGCTGCCGCTGGAGGTGCGCTCGACCACCGTCATCACCCCGCCGCGGCCGGAGGTCGACCTGGCGCTGCTCGACTTGGCCCTCGGCGCCAAGGCGCTGCCGCCGACCACCAAGCCGATGCTGGCGCTGGAAGGCGCCGTGCTGATCGCCAACTGGGCCGCGCCGGAGGCGGCGGTGGCCAGCCTCGGCGCGCTGGGGCTGACGGTGGAGAGCGGCGAGGCGGAGACCCGCGTCACCCTGGGCTGAGGCCGGCCATCGTCAGCAGCGCCGCCGAGAGCGGCGTCGGCGCGCCGAGCTCCAGCAGCAGCCGCACCGGGTCGCTGCCCGGCGGCGGCGCCAGCGTGGTCAGGGCGCAGCCGGCCAGCGCGGCACGCGCGGCATAATCGTGCATCTGCCGGCGATGCGCCGCGTCGCAGGCTTCGGAACTGACCACCAGCAGCCGCAGCGAGGCCGGCGGCGGTGGCAGCTGCAGCGGCGATGGCTGCGGCGGCAGGCCCTGCGGCGCCAGCTCGGCGGCCAGCAGCACGGCGCCGGCCAGCGGCGCGGGCGGCAGGCCGAAGGCGGCGGGCCAGCCGCCGGCGGCCAGCAGCGCGGCGATCAGCCCGCCCCGCCCGGCGCCGAGCACGAAGAGGCGGGAGGGATCGCCGCCCAGGCTGGCCGCCTGGCCGTGCAGCCAGGCCAGGCCCAGCCGCGCATCATGCAGCGCATGGCCGAGCCCGCTGCCGCCCGCCGGCCGGTGCTGCAGCGCGGCCAGCGCAAAACCGCGGGCGGTGAGATAGGGGGCGAGGCAGGCGAAGTCCTCGGCGCGCAGCCAGCCCCAGGCATCGCCGGGCACCGCCAGCAGCAGCGGCGCGCCATCGGCGGCGGGGCTGGCCGGTGGCAGGAAGGTCAGCCGCTGCGCCGGGCCCGGGCCATAGGCCAGGCCTGCCCGGTGCGGCAGCACCGCCAGCGCCTCGACCGCCCTCGCCCTGATCCGTGCGTCCATGGCTTTCTTGTCCCGGAAGCAGAACGGCCGGGACAGCCTGGCGTTGCGAGAGCAGATCCCGATCTGGTCGAAGCACCAGATCGGGTGAAGATGCTCGCAAAAACAAAAGCTAGAGTGGTTGACGCGAGCCCTGGCGAACGGAAACCGCTCTAGAGGCCGATCAGCCCGCGGACATGCCCGGCATGGCGCGCCAGCTCCGCGCCGGTGCCGGTCCAGACGGTGCGGCCCTTTTGCAGCACGTGGTGGCGGTCGGCCAGGCGCCCGAGCGCGGCCAGGTTCTTGTCGATCACCAGGATCGACTGGCCCTGCCGCTTCAGCATGGCGAGCGTCGCCCAGATCTCGGCGCGGATGACCGGGGCCAGCCCCTCGGTCGCCTCGTCCAGGATCAGCAGATGCGGGTTGGTCATCAGGGCGCGGCCGATGGCCAGCATCTGCTGCTCGCCGCCCGAGAGGGTGCGGGCGGATTGCGCGGCGCGCTCCTTCAGCCGCGGGAACAGCGCGTAGATTTTTTCCAGCGTCCAGGGCCGGTCCAGCCCGCTGCGGTTGGCGGCGGTGGCGACGAGGTTCTCCCGCACGGAGAGCGTCGGAAACACCTGGCGGCCCTCAGGCACCAGGCCGATCCCGCGGCGGGCGATGGCCTCGGGCGGCAGGCCGGCGATCGGCTGGCCGCGGAAGGACAGGTCGCCGGCATCGGGCGGCGTCAGGCCCATGATGGCCTTCACCGTGGTGGTCTTGCCCATGCCGTTGCGGCCGAGCAGGGTGGCCACCTCACCTTCGCGCAAGGACAGCGCGACGTCGAAAAGCACCTGGCTCTGGCCGTATCCGGCCTGCAATCCCGCCACCTGCAGCATGTCTGTCCCCGTTGCCGGGGGGCATTGTCAGCGGCGGCGAGGCCCGAGGCAATCGAGGGTCAGCGGGTGCCGCGCATGTAGCGCTTCTCGGGGCGGTAGCTCTGGGTCAGCCAGGCCAGGATCGACTTCAGGGTCTGCTTGGACATGGATCTCGCCTTTTCGGTTCGCCTTGATCCCTCCAAGGATCACGGCTTCGTGATGAAGGCGTTTTGGACCCAAATTCGCTAACAGCTGGTGAAGGAGGCTCGCGGATGCGTGAGCCTCCAGTGTTTTTTTGGGGCGGGAATTGTCAGCCCTTCAGGATGGTGCCGTAGGTCAGCGCCTGCCGCAGCTTGGCCAGCTGCAGCCGGAGCGCGGGCGGCAGGGCGGTCCAGAGCGCCAGCTTCAGCAGCAGCCATTTCGGCAGGGCCCAGCCGGAGACGGGCGCCAGCGCCTTGATCAGCGGGAAGATGCGGTGGCGCCGCACCGCCTCGGGGTGCAGCCGGTAGAGGCGGCGGTAGTTCTCCACCGAGCGGTCCAGCCGGCCGAGCCAGCCGGCATCGCTGTGGTACTCCATGTGGGTGACGCTGTTGTCGATATGACGCATCGGCGCCACCCGGCCGATGCGCAGCGCCCATTCGGTGTCTTCCCAGCCCCAGCCGCGGAAGCTCTCGTCGAAGGGGGTGGCGAGGAACAATTCCCGGCCGACCTGGAAATTGGCCGAGAGGAAATTGCCTTCCGGGTCCCTGTTCCGCTCGGCGGCCGGAATCCATTCCCGCTTCTGGCTGTGGGTGTGGAACAGCAGGGAATCGCGGGGCGGCGGGTCCAGGCGCTGCCCGGTGCGGCCGCCGCAGACCACCGCCTGCGGGTCGGCCGCCGCCGCCAGCGCGCGGGCGACGAAGCCGGGGGCGTCGGGCAGCCCGTCGGCATCGAGGAACAGCACCACCTCGCCGCGGGCAAGGCGGGCCAGGGTGTTGCGCGCCTCGGCCCGGCCGAGATTGCGCGGGCTGGGCGCCAGGCCCGCGGCCAGGTCGCGCGCGGTCGCCAGGTTCAGCACGGCTTCCTGGCCGGTCAGATTCGGATTGCCGTCGATCAGCACCAGCAGCTCGACCGCGGCGGGGTCGGGCAGCGCCGCCATGTCGTCCAGCAGCTCGGTCGCCAGAGGCCGGATGTCGCGGTCATAGGTCGGCACCAGGATGGAGAGGCGCGGTGCCGGCCCGCTGCGGAAGGCCGGGGTGGTGTAGAGCGGCGGCAGGTCGGCTTCGGTGCTCATAACTGGAAAAAATCCTCAGCGGCGGCGCAGGACCAGCGCCCAGACCAGGGCCGCGGTGGCGATGGTGACCAGCAGGCGGGCGATGGCGGCGCCCTCGATGCCGGCGATCGGCAGGGCCAGCCAGACCAGGCCGAAGGTGGCGGCCAGCGAGACGCCGACCATGGCCAGCCGCTCGGTCTGGCGGCCAATGGCGCTGAGCACGTCGGCGCCGACGATGTAGATGGCGAAGGCCGCCGGCAGCAGGCAGATCAGCCGCAGCAGCGCCGGCAGTTCCTCGTAGGCGCCGCCGAAGATGAAGGGCAGCAGGCCAGAGCCGACCAGCACGCCCAGCGCCGCGACGAAGCCGATGCCGGCACCGACCGGCAGCAGCTTCACGCCATAGGCGATGGCGGCGCGGCGGTCCTCGGCGGCCAGGCGGAACAGCCGGCCGTAGAGGGCATAGCCCAGCGCGCGGATCGGCAGGTAGGAGATGCCGATGATGCGGAAGGCCGCGGCATAGAGCCCGGCCTGGGTGGCGCCGGCGAATTCGAGGACGATCGGCTTGTCGAGGTCGCCGACCGAGGCCTGCAGCGCGGCCTCCGCCCCGAAGGCGGCGCCGTCCTTCAGCTGGCCCGGGATCCAGACGAAGCGTGGCCAGCCATGGTCGCGGATCACCAGGCCGAGGCAGGCGATGGCGCCGGCCAGCGAGGCGCCGGCATACCAGGCGGTCCAGGCCGCCATCGACAGCGTGCCCGGCAGCAGCCCGGCGATGGCGATGGCCAGCAGCCGCGCCGAGCCGGTCATCACCGTCATGCTGGACTGCCGCGCCGCCTGGCCGGTGGCGACATAGACGGCGGCGCAGAGGGTGGCGACGCGGCCCAGCAGCAGGTCGGCGACCAGCACGGCGACGAGGGGGAGAAAACCGATGCGGCCGATCTCGAGGAAGGGCAGCGCGGCTTCCAGCAGCAGCAGCAGCGGCAGGCCGGTCAGCAGGATCAGCAGCAGGCTGAAGCCGAGCCAGCGCGGCAGGGCATCGCGCTCGGCGGCGACGCCACGGATCAGCAGCTGATCGGCCCCCAGCCCGACGAAGGCCGCCACCGACACCGTCACCGCGGTCAGGCTGGCGAAGAGCCCGTAGCCGTCAGGGCCGAGGAAGCGCAGCGCCAGGATCAGCCAGCCGATCTGGGTCAGCAGCTGCAGGCCGAAGCCGCTGAACAGGATGCCGATGTCGAAGGCCAGCGCCTTCTCCGGCAGCATGGCGAGGAGCGGCGCGAGGCGCGCGCGGAGGCCGGCCATGCCTCAGGCCCCGAGCTTCGACTGCAGCCGGTCGCAGAGCTGCGCCATGGTCGCCGCCGCCGCCTCATGCGTCAGGTGGTCCAGCGCGTATTGCCGGGCGTTGGCGCCGAGGCGGGTTCGTGTCTCCGCATCATCCCACAGGGCAAGAATGGCGGCGCGCAGGGCGGCGGGGTCGGCGGGCGGCACCAGCACGCCGTTCTCGCCATCGACGACGTAGTCGGCCGAGCCGATCGAGCGGGTAGTGATGACGGGGCGGGCGAACATCATCGCCTCGATGAAGGTGACCTGGCCGGAGGCCGACCAGACATTGGCCACCGGCACCAGGCTCAGCCGCGCCCGCTGCGCCAGCACATGGCATTCTTCCAGGGTCAGCCCGGCGCGCACTTCCACATTGGACGGAAGGTCGAGCCCCTCGACAGCATGGGCGCCGGCCACCACCAGCAGCGGAATGTCGAGCCCGCGCACCGCCTCGAACAGGCTGGCATAGTCGCGGTTGGCGCTACCCATCGCCAGCAGGAAGGGTTTTTCGGCGTCCTCCTCGACCGTCGGATGCAGGACATTGACGCTGAAGGGGACGAAGGTGAAGCGGTCCTCGGGCAGGCCGAAGCTCTTCGCATAGGTCGCGATCTCCTGGCGCGAATGCACCACGATGCAGTCGACCGCCTGCAGGCCGAGGCGGGCCAGCCGCATCTTCAGCCCGCCATGGTCCTGGCCCATGTTGAAGCTCCAGGCCAGCACCGGCAGGCGCCGCATCCCCAGCAGCCGCTTCAGCAGCCCGGTCGCCGTCGCCAGCTGCGGGAAGACGGTCAGCGCGCCGACCTGCGGATCGCCCGACAGCCGCGCCGCGCGGAGGCCGCGGAAGGCATGGCGGAAATAGTCCAGCCACTGCCCGGCGGAAGACGCCTTGCGCGAGCGGTCGTGGTCGTAGGGCGCGTGCAGGTCGAAGAAGCGGTGCCGCGCGGCCGGGACGAAGCGGGTGATCCAGTGGTGGTCATAGCCACCCTGGGAGGAACCCATCAGAATCCACTGCATGCCGCGTCTCCGGTCGGCGGGGTGAGAAACGGCAGAGTCAAGGCAGGGCCGCTGACCAGGGGGTCTGGAGCGGCAGGCTCCACCGGACCGGCTTGCCGGCGACATCGGCCGACTGGCTGGCGGCGACGCCGGTGTTGCGCGCCAGCGAGACATTCGGCCCGGGCGTCGAGGTGGAGCGCAGCGGCCCGGGCCGGTTGTCGGTGCGGATGACGAGGGTGACGCTCAGCGGGGCGGGGGGCATGCGGGCCTGATGGAAGCGGGAGACGGAAGCGCGGATGGCCTCCCTGCATGCCGGCGCGGCGCGGTGCAGGGAAGAGAATTCTTTACCCCCCGGGTTACTGCCGCTTCACCCGGCGCATGGTCCAGAGCAGCCGCGGCGCCTCCAGCAGGTAGCGGCGCCACAGCCGGCGCGGCTCGCTGCCCAGGCGGTGCAGCCATTCGAGGTTCATCCGCTGCATCCAGGCCGGGGCGCGCCGCTTCTCGCCGGTGACGAATTCCAGCGCGGCGCCGAGGCAGAGGCCGATGCCGGTGGCGCGGCCCGAGGCGGCGATCGCCGCCGCCAGCTCCTCCTGCCGCGGGGAACCCACGCAGAGGAAGACGTAGGCCGCCGGATGGGCGGCGACGACATCGACGCAGCGGGCGACCTCGGCCGGGTCGTGGATGAAGCCCATCGGCGGGTTGTGATGCACCAGCTGCCGCAGGCCGAAGCGGGCGCGCAGATCGGCCGCGACCGCCGGCGTGCCGCCGATCAGCGTGACCGGGGTCTCCGGGTGGATGGCACGCGCGAAGAGCTGCACTGCCAGGTCCGAGCCGGCGGCGAGCTTGAGGCGGATGCCGCGCCGCGCTGCCAGCGCCCGCAGCACCCGGCTGTCGCAGACCGAGAGCCAGGCGGCGTCGTAGATCCGCTTCAGCGCGGGCCCGCTGCGCTCCAGCCGCAGGAAATGGTCGGCATTCGGCGTGACGACATAGGCGAAGGGGGCGGCCGGGTCGCGCGCCTGCAGCAGCGCCAGCACCGCCTCCAGGTCGAGGTCGTCGAAGCGGGTGGAGAGCAGCCGCTGGCTGGCAGGGGCGGGGTCGGCAGGCATGCGGTCGGGCGTCCCAGGGGCGGCGATGACAAAGCCGGAGAGATGTTGCCAATGGGCTACCACTTCAGCCGGCCTTCATCCTAAAATGCAAATGTCGTGCAAAAGGCACGGCCGGCAGAGCGGGAGCTTGCGTGGACGCCGCCTTTCCATCCGCCTTCCTTCCGGGAAAGCCCGAAGCCGTACCGATGCCGCCCGCCCTTCCCGCCTCGCCCGCCCTGCCTGCCCGCCCGATGCAGGGATGCCCGGCTTGACCGCAGCCGCCCCGCCGGCGGCGCTGCCGCCGCCTCCGCGCGAGGCGCCGGGCGGGCTGGTCGCCACCAGTGCCGATCCCTATGGCGCGCCGCCGGTCGGCGGCTTCCACCTGTCCGACGTGCTGATCACCCTGCGGCTGCGCTGGCTGCCGCTGCTGGCGGCCTTCCTGGTGCCGGCGGCGCTGGGCATCGGCGCCGGCGTGCTGGCCGGCAGCCGCTACGTCGCCGAAAGCGTGCTGCTGGTCCAGGTCAGCCGCGAGAGCACCGGCGCCCCCGACCTGACCGGCTTCGGCCAGTCCGTCGTCTCGATCGAGATCCTGAAGGTCTCCCGCTCGGAGATGGAGATCCTGCGCTCGGCCGAGGTGCTGCGCGCCGCGCTGCGCGCCGCCGGGCCGGAGCGGCTGTTCCCCGGCATCCCCCAGGCCGGCGGCGCCAACCTCGAGCGCGCGGTCGAGGCGCTGGGCCGCGCCCTGAAGACCGAGCCGGACACCACCAGCAACATCCTGCGCGTCAGCCTGACCCTGCCCTCGCGCGAGGCGGCGCTGCGCGGGCTGACCGCCATCCTCGACGCCTATATGGCGCGCCGCGCCGTCATCTTCACCGATGAGAGCGCCCGCCTGCTGATGACCGAGGTGGAGCGCTACGGCAGCCGCATCCGCGGCATCGAGGAGCAGATCCGCCAGGTGCGCACGCAATACGGCGTGCTCGACATCGCCCAGGAGATCGCGCTGACCTCGACCCGGCGCGACGACCTGCTGCAGCGCGAGAACCGGGTGCGCGAGCAGCAGGCGATGACCCAGGCGCAGCTGGCGGCGGCCGAGCAGGCGCTGGCCGCGCAGCCGAGCCGCGTCTACGCCTCCTCCGAGGCCACCAACCTGGTGCCCAATGACGAGAGCCGCAACACGCTGACCCGGCTGCTGCAGGACCGCCAGCACATGGCGGCGCAATACGCCCCCGACTATCCCGGGCTGCGCGACCTGGACCAGCGCATCGCCTCGCTGCGCACGGCGATGCGGGACAGCGCCCGCAACACCTATTCGACCACGCGCGAGGTGCGGAACCCGAATCTCGAGCTGCTGAGCGCGCGGGTGGTGACGCTGAAGCTCGAGCAGGAATCGCTGGAGCGGCAGCTGGCCGAGCTCGGCCGCCAGCGCCAGGAGGCGGAGGCGCGCGGCGAGGCGCTGCTCGGCGCCGACCGCCAGCTGCGCGACCTGACGCGCGAGCGCGACGGGCTGGAGGCGATCTCCCGCCAGCTGACCGCGCGCGAGGCCGGCAGCCGCATCGACGAGGAGGCGCGCCGCGCCAGCCGCCCCGGCATCCAGGTGGTGCAGCCGCCCTCAGCCCCGCTGGAGGGGCGCAGCCTGCGGCTGGTGCTGATGGCCGCCGGCATCGCCCTGGGCCTCGCCGCCGCCGGCGGGCTCGGCCTGCTGCTGGCGCTGACCCGCCGCGTCTATGCGACGCCGGAGGAGGCCGAGCGGGGCCTGCGGCTGCCGGCGCTGGCTTCGCTGGGCAACCTGGCGCCATCGCTGAAGGATCTGCGCCCGGTCTCCGGGATCGAGGACCTGGCCTCGCTGATCTGCGACACCCGCATCAACGGCCGCCGGCCGCAGCTGGTGCAGCTGGTCGCCACCGGCCCGCAGGATGGCCGCGACGAGCTCGGCCGCGCCCTGGCGCTGGCCCTGGCGCGGCGCAGCCCGGCCGCCGACATCGCGCTGATCGACCTGCAGAGCGACGGGCGCGGCCATCTCTCGGCGCTCGGCTCGCAGCCGCTGGATGTCGAGCGCATTCCCGGCCACCTGATGGTCTTCTCGACGGTGGTGGAGAATCTCTGGGTCTCGCACCAGGCGATGCAGTCCGACCTGTCCAACCCCCGCGCCACGCGGGAGGAGACGGAGACCCTGCTCGGCCGGCTGCGCGAGGCCTTCGCCCTGGTCGTCGTCATCGGCCCCGACCGCGCCGACAACTACGCCATGCGCCGGCTGGCGGCGATGGTCGATGCCAATCTCCTGGTGGTGCGCGGCGAGCGCACCCGCGGCGACCGCGCGCGGGCCGTGCGCGACGGGGTGCTGGCCGCGGGCGGGGCGCTGCTCGGCTTCGCCTATACCGGCTACCGCCGCATCCTGCCGGCCTTCGTCACCCGCTTCCTGTAGGACACCACTCCGCCATGCGCCTGCCCCGCCGCCCCGCCCTTCTGCTGCTGCCCGGCCTGCTGCTGGCCGCCTGCACCGGGCAGACGCTGGACCCGGTGGAGAGCCAGCCGCAGGGCTTCGCCCCCTGGACCGAGGCGACGCCGGAATACCGCATCGCCCCCGGCGACCGGCTGCGCGTGCAGTTCCTGATGACGCCGGAGATGAACGAGACGGCGCTGGTCGCCCCCGACGGCCAGGTGGCGCTGCGCGCCGCCGGCCGGGTGAATGTCGCCGGCCAGGCGATCGCCACCGCCGAGGCCGCCATCACCGAGGCCAGCCGCCGCGTGCTGACCCAGCCGATCGTCACCATCGGGCTGGAGGAGGCCGGCGGCTCCACCGTGCTGGTCGGCGGCGCGGTGCGCACCGCCGGCGCCTATCCGCTGCCCGGCCGCCGCGGCGTGCTGGAGGCGGTGCTGCAGGCCGGCGGCTTCGACACCGACGCGCGGATGAACCAGGTGGTGCTGATCCGCCGCGGCCCGGCCGACCGGCCGATGCTGCGCACCGTCGACCTGCAGAGCTTCGTCGAGGGGCGCGGCGTCTCGCAGGACGTGCCGCTTTACCCGGGCGATATCGTTTTCGTGCCGCGCAGCCGGATCGGCGAGGTCAATCTGTGGATCGACCAGTACGTCAACCGTTTGATACCGTTCAGCCGTTCCTTCAGCTATTCGATCAACCGCGGCGGAACCGTCTATTGAAAATTACCCCCTAACTTGTATGAGGCGAAACCGGTTTCGGCCTGAGCGCGGCCGTCTTCCGATGGCTCCGGCCCGGGGGACACCCGGCCCGCGGCGGCAGAAGCGCTCCGCAAGCCCCGCCGGGCGGGGAGAACCCCATCCCGGCGGCCCCATCCCGCGACAGACGGTCTGTCGTGCCGGAAAACCGGCGGGCCAAGCCTGCCCCAGCGCCTGGTGCCAAGCCCCGTGACGCCTCCCCCCGATCCCGGTTCTTCCCGCAGCAGCCTCGGCGCCATCGGCGAGTCGCTCTCGCTCGTGCGCTGGACGCATGGGCTGATCAACCGCCTGGTGAAGGGCAGCGACGTGCTGCTGCTGCTGCTGGCGGTGCTGGCCACCGCGCCGGCCTCGCCGCTGGCCTGGCAGCAGTCGACCGTCATCGTGGCGGCGCAGATCTGGGCCTATCTCTCGGTGATGACGCGGATCTCCGCCTACCGGGTGGAGCATTACAGCGGCTTCTGGGGCCAGCTCGGCCATGTGATGACCGGCCTGGCCGTCGCCTGGCTGGTCGGGCTGGTGGCGCTGCAGGCCTGCCTGCCCGGCACCCTGCCGCTGACCGAGGAATGGTTCCTGCAATGGCACGGGCTGCAGCTGCTGCTGCTGGTGGCCGGCCGCCAGTTGCAGCGGCTGATGGTCTATATCGTCGACCGCCGCCGGCTGCTGCTGCGCAAGGTGGTCGTCATCGGGGCGAACGCCACCGGCGCCCAGGTGCTGGCCGAGCTGCGCAGCCCGGACAAGGCCGCCACCTACGAGGTGATCGGCCTCTTCGCCGATGCCTCCGACCTGCACCAGGGCGCGGCGCCGGCCGAGATCGCCGGCCTGCCGGTGCGCGGCGGGCTGGAGGCGCTCTCTGCCTTCGCCCAGGACCATACCATCGACCTGATCGTCCTGGCCCTGCCCTGGAACCGCGCCCAGGCGCTGTTCGAGCTGATGCACCGGGTCGAATGGATCGCCGCCGATGTGGTGATCCCCTTCGACCCCGAGGCGGTGCCGCCGAACTATGCCGGCATTTCCTCGATCGGCCGGCTGCGCGGGCTGCAGGTCATGGTGCGCCCCTTCAAGGGCACCCAGGGCGTGGTCAAGGTGATCGAGGATTATGTGGTGGCGGGCCTCGCCCTGTTGCTGGTCAGCCCGATCATGCTGGCCGCCGCCATCGCCATCCGCCTCGACAGCCCCGGCCCCATCCTGTTCAAGCAGTGGCGCCCGGGCATGGGGCAGAAGCCCTTCGCCATCTACAAGTTCCGCACCATGCTGACCGACCTGAGCGACGACGGCTCGGTCGGCACCCAGAGCCGCAGCGATCCCCGCATCACCCGCGTCGGCGGCATCCTGCGCCGCCTCTCGATCGACGAGCTGCCGCAGCTGCTGAACGTGCTGCGCGGCGAGATGTCGATCGTCGGCCCCCGCCCCTATGTCGCCAACATGCTGGTCGGCGAGGAGCGCTTCTCCGAGATGGTCCGCCAATACGCGGCGCGCCACCGCATCAAGCCCGGCCTGACCGGCTGGGCGCAGGCCAATGGCATGCGCAGCTACGCCCTGCGCTCGCCGGAGAATGCCCGCAAGTCGATCGAGATGGACCTCTACTACATCACCCACTGGTCGCTCTGGCTCGACATCCGCATCATGGTGCGCACCGTGGTGGTCGGGCTGGCCGGCAAGAACGTCTTCTGACGGGCCGGGGGAACGGCGCCGCCATGCCGGGCTCCGCGCCCCCCGCCCCGCGCTGGCCGCCGGTCGTCTTCCGCCGCGCGGTGCCGCCCCCCGTCGCGGGCCGCCCCCCAGGCGTCACTGCCCCGAGCGTCACTGCCCCGAGCGTCGCGGCCGCGGCGGAGGCGTTCCGCGCCGGCCCCCTGCCCGGCGCGCCCTGGCCGCCGCTGGCCCATGCCGCGCTGATCGGCATCGGCATCTTCCTCTACGCCGGCGCCCGCATCGCGCTGAACGCCAGCGACCCCGCCGACAATCTCGGCAATGTCGACCCGCTGAACACGCTGTTCCAGCTGGTCATCCTGGCCGGCAGCCTGGTCGCCACGGCCTTCCACGGGCGGCAGACGGCGCGGCTGGCGCTGCGCGTCTGGCCCTTCCTGGTGCTGGTGGCGATGATGATGGCCTCCAGCCTGTGGTCGCAATCGCCGGCCAATTCCTTCCGACGCTCGCTCGCCTTCATCACCATGATGCTCTTCGTCACCTCCGGCGTCGCCGCCTTCGGCGTCACCCGGATGATGCGGCTGATCCTGGGCACCATCCTGTTCATCGTCGTCGCCAGCCTGGGCGAGGCCGTGCTGCGCCCGCAGATCGGCTTCGACACCGGCGATTACGCCAATGCCATCCGCGGCGTCTTCCTGCAGAAGAACGGCTTCGGCATGGCGCTGCTCGGCGGCGCCATGGCGCTCTCCTACCTGGTGCTGGAGCGCCGGCGGCTGCGCTGGACCGACGGCGTCATCCTGCTGGTGCTGCTGGTGATGCTGGTGCTGTCGCGCTCCACCACCTCGCTGCTGCTGACCATGATGACGGCGGCCGCCACCATCGCCTTCCTCTGGCTCGACCGCGGCGGCTACTGGATGGCGGCGATCTGGCTGGCGCTGGCCCTGGCCGCGGTCATCGCGCCGCTGATCTATGCCGCCATCGGCAGCGAAGGCGTCTTCGAGCTGCTGGGCAAGGATTCGTCGCTGACCGGCCGCGTCTATATCTGGGCGGGCGTCTGGCAGGCGATCGAGGACAGGCCGCTGCTGGGCTACGGCTATTCCGCCTTCTGGATCGTCGGCTCGCCCGGGGTGAACGCGATCTGGGCGGCGGTGCGGTGGGAAGTGCCCACCGCCCATAGCGGCTACCTGGAAGTGCTGCTGCAGCTCGGCTGGATCGGCGCTGTCCTGGTCACGGCCATGGCGCTCGGCACCGTCCTCTATGCCGGCATGGCCCTGTTCCGCGGCCCGCGCCGCCGCGGCATGTGGATGCTGCTGCAGCTGGTGATCCTGGTGATCCTGAACTACAGCGAAAGCGCCCTGCTGAACCCGGACCTGCAGACGGTCTTCTGGATCATGATGCTGCTGGCCCTGCAGGAACGCCCTCTCGCCCCGCGCCCGACGCCGGAATGGCGGCGGACCGGGTTCGTGGCGGTCAGGGGCTAAGCGAAGGCAAGAGAGAGCAGGCCAGGGGAAGGAATTCCCCTGGACCCCTTCTTTTTTCTGCCGGATTGCCATGTCCAGGTGGTGACGGCGGGCGAAACGGCCCGGCGGCGGCGCGTCTCTTCGCGCCCCCTTGTCATCCGCAGGCGGCAGCGCGCTACTGCCGGTTCACAGCCCGCGAGCCTCCGATGTCGCATCCGCTTCTCGCCGCCTTCCCCCGCCTTGCGCTGCTCGAGGGCCCGACGCCGATCCAGCGCCTGACCCGGCTGGAGGCGGCGCTCGGCGGGCAGGTCGAGATCCATGTGAAGCGCGACGACCTGATGGGCCTGGGCGGCGGCGGCAACAAGCTGCGCAAGCTGGAATTCCTGCTGGCCGACGCCCAGGCCATGGGCGCCGACCGCTTCATCACGGTGGGCGGGCTGCAGTCGAACCATGCGCGGCTGTCGGCGGCCGCCTGCAACCGGCTCGGGCTGCCGGTGACGCTGGTGCTGGGGCGCAACGTGCCGCGCGGCGACGCGGCCTATCAGCGCAACGGCAACATGCTGCTGGACCGCATCCTGGGCGCCGAGCTGGTGATCGCCCCCGAGGGCGTCGAGGCCATCGCCCATGCCACGGCGCTGGCCGAGCGGCTGACGGCCGCGGGGCAGAAGCCCTATCTGGTGGGCTCGGGCGGCTCCTCGCCGGTGGGCTGCCTGGGCTATGCCGATTGCGCCTTCGAGATCGCCGCGCAGGAACAGGCGCTGGGCTTCGCCTTCGATCAGCTCCTGCTGCCCTGCGGCAGCACCGGGACCCAGGCCGGGCTGACCGCCGGCTGGGCGGCGCTGGGCCGCGACCCGCGCACCATCCGCGCCTATACCGTGCTGCATCCGGTGGAGCAGGCGGTGGCGCTGGTCGCCGAGAAGACCGCCGCGACCCTGGCCCTGCTGGACCTGGCGGCGCGCTTCGACCCGGCGGCGATCGACGTCCAATTCCATGCCCGCGGCCCGGCCTATGGCATGCCGATGCCGGCCATGGTCGAGGCGCTGGAGCTGGTCGCCCGCACCGAGGGCCTGCTGCTCGACCCGGTCTACAGCGGCAAGGCCTTCGCCGGGCTGCTGGCCGATCTGCGGGCCGGGCGCTGGCGGCCGGGCAGCCGGCTGCTCTTCCTGATGACCGGCGGCGCCCCCGGCCTCTTCGCCTATGAGGGCGAGTTCGCCTGAGCCTCAGCGGTTCTCCGCCAGCGGCACCGCGGTGACGCTGTTGTAGGGCGAGCCGTCGACGATCTTCGTGCTGGTCACCAGATAGACCAGCACGTTCTTGTCGCGGTCATGGATGCGGGTCACCGTCAGCGCCTTGAACAGCGCCGAGCTGCTCTGGCGGAACACCGATTCCGTCTGCGGCAGCCCGGCCGGGGCCGAGACCGGCCCGGTGGCGCGGCAGGCGATGCTGAAGCGCGAGGGGTCCTCGGCCAGCCCGACCCAGCCCGACAGCCCGCCGGTATCGGCGCGCGACACATAGCAGGAGACATTGGCGACCCGCGGGTCGTCATAGCGCTCGACCACCACCTTGTCGTTCGGGCCGACCAGGCGGAAGGTCGTGCTGACCTCGCCGACGCGGGTCTGCGCCAGGACGGGCGCAGCCAGCAGCGAGCAGGCCAGGATGGCGGCGAGGCTTCGGATCATCGGGTCACGCTCCAGAGAGTCGGGCGGGAGGTGGCATCGCCCCGCCCCGCCCGGCAAGGCCTCAGCCCTTCTTCTTCGCAGCCGGCTTCCTGTCGGCCTTGTCCTTGGCCGCCGCCGGGGCGGCGGGCTTGCCGGCCTTGGCCGCCGGCGCTTTCTTCTCGGCCGCCGGCTTCGCCGCCCTGGCGGGGGCGGCCTCGGCGGGCTTCGGCGCCGCGGCGGCCTTCTTCTTCGGCGCCAGGTCGGTCTTCGGCCCCTTGCTCGGATCGGTCAGCGAGGGCGGGTCGCTGGCCGGGAAGCTGTCCTCCAGCTGCTCGTCGAGCTCTTGCGACTCGGCTTCCAGCTCGAGACGCGCCCGGTGCCAGTGGCCATGGTCGTCGCCATGCGGCCGGCCGGCCTTCTCCCACAGCGCATGGGCACGGTCGCGGATCGCCTCGTCGGAAGGCGGCTTCGGGGTCTTGGCGGGCTTGGCCATGGCGCAGGTCCTGTCTCGAGCATGCGGACGGAGAGGACGCCGCAGCGACGCCCCCGCCGGGTCAAGCTCGCATCTCCGCGCAGGGTTGCCCAGCACCTGCAGAAATCGCACCGCCGCCGCCCAGGCTGCAACTTCCGGCCACGCCCGCGCTTTCTGCGGCGCGTCCCCTTCAGCCCTCCGCGCCGCCGGTCCGCCATCATTGCTTTTTCTCGAATCGACGCGCCCGCAGCGACGCGGACGTTATTTTGATTCAGACATAAGCAAAGCATTAATAAAGTGCGGCGACTGCTCGGCGCTGACCCTGCCGCCCCTGGATCCAAAGGTTCCTTGCATGTCCGGTCTGCCTGACAACGCCCAGCAGAAGCGCGAGCGTGCCTTCGATCTGACCGCCGAGGCCGTCGCGCTGCTGCAGCAGCAGGCCGGCTTCGCCCGCGCCGCGCTGCCCGCCCTGCTGGAGCGGCTGCACGAGGCCTTCCGCCCCTGGCCGGAGATCCATGCCGCGCTGCAGGAGCCGGCGGTGCACGGGCCGCGCCTGGCGCATTGGACGAAGGTGATCAGCGGCGAGTTCGGCGAGGGCTACGAGGCCTCCGCCCACCGCCTGGCCGAGGCGCTCTATGCCCGCCAGGTGCCGGCCTTCGCGGTCACCATCTGCCACGCCACCGTCGCCCGCGGCGTCTGCCAGGCGCTGCGCCAGGCCGCCGGCTCGCCCGCCGGCCCCTTCGCCGGCCGCCGCCTGCGCGCCCAGGCGGCGCTGGAGAAGGCGGTCACCGACGCCGCCTGGATGGATCTCGAGTTGCTGCTGGAGACCTATGCCGCGGCCGAGCAGGCGGCGCGCCGGGCGGTGCTGGACCAGCTGGGCGCCGCCTTCGCCCGCGACGTGCAGGAGGTGACCGCCGGCGCCGCCCAGGCCACCCGCCAGCTCGAGGGCGCGGTGCAGGCCATGGCGGGCGCCGCCGACCGCTCCACCGCCGATGCCGATGGCGCCAGCCGCGCGGCGCAGCAGGCGGGGGAGAATGTCGCCACCGTCGCCGCCGCCACCGAGGAGCTCAGCGCCTCGATCGGCGAGATCTCGCGCCAGGTCGCCGAATCCGCCGGCATCGCCGACCGCGCCGTCGAGCATGCGCGGCAGACCGATGGCGTGGTGCAGGCGCTGGCCGAGGCGGCCGGCAAGATCGGCGAGGTGGTGATGCTGATCAACGGCATCGCCGGCCAGACCAACCTCCTGGCCCTCAATGCCACGATCGAGGCCGCGCGCGCCGGCGAGGCCGGCAAGGGCTTCGCCGTGGTCGCCTCCGAGGTGAAGAACCTGGCCAGCCAGACGGCGCGCGCGACCGAGGACATCCGCGCCCAGATCGGCCAGATGCAGCAGGCCACCGGCCGCGCGGTGACCTCGATCCAGGAGATCGCCGGCACGGTCGGGCAGATGGGCGCCGTCGCCCAGGCGATCGCCGCCGCGGTGGAGCAGCAGGGCAGCGCCACCCAGGAGATCGCCCGCAGCATCCAGCAGGCCGCCGAGGGCAACCGGCAGGTCGATGCGCTGATGCAGCAGATGCGCCGGTCGGCCGATGCCGGGCGCGCCGTCGCCGGCGATGTCGGCACCGCCAGCGGCGCGCTGGGCGGCGAGATGCAGCGGCTGGACCGCTCGGTCGGGCGCTTCCTGGGCGAGATCCGCGCGGCCTGACCGGCCGCCACGGCCCAGCGCCGGCCCATCACCCGCCCTGATGGCCGGCATCACCTATCAGCGTTTCCGATCCTTGGAGAAAAGTTCCATCTTCCTCCCAGAGGACGGGGCATCCCCCGCCACCCTGCGACCCGAAGAACGAGGATTTTTCTCCATGACCCGCTTCACCGCCCTGCCCGCCCTGCTGATCGCCGCCGGCCTGGCGCTGGCCCCCGGCCTCTCGCAGGCCCGCGACCTGCTGGAGAACACCAACAACGCCTCCGCCACCGGCAGTCCCTTCGCCTATGCGATGCCGGTGACGCAGAGCCGCGATGCTGCCCTGCCGCTGGTGGTCGGCAGCTCGGCGCGGCCGAGCGAGGGCCTCGCCCGCATCGCCGCCACCAGCCAGCGGCACGCGCCGCTGTCGCTCGCGGTGGGCAACAGCGCCGGGGCCAGCAGCTTTGGCGGCTGACGCCACGCCGGCCGCTCCTGCGGCCGCGCGCGCCGGTGGCGCGGCCGGGGACCGGGCGGAAAACGTTATTCCGCAAGAACTTCCGCAGATACTAAGCCTTGCGTGCGATCAAGCTGGCCTCCGTTATGGATTCAGCTTCGATTAATGAATCCACGGCACATCCCTGGGACAAGAACTTGTCGACCAGGGATTCCTTCATGCGCATCCGCACGCTGCTGCTGGCGGCCTTCACCGTCATCGCCCTGCCCGGGGCCGCCGGGCTGAGCTGGCAGGCCAGCCGCGCCTGGAATGCCTGGCAGAGGGCGGAGCGTGCGACGGTCTCGGCCGGCGTCGTCGCCGATGCGCTGCGCGCCTATACGGCGATCGCCGTGGAATCCGGCGTGCTCAGCGCCAGCGCCCGCACCGGCCGCGCGCTGGAGGCCGATCTGGCCGCCGCCGCCCGCGTCAGCGACGCCGCGCTGAACGCCGCCCGCGCCGGCCTGGTCGAGGAAGGCCTCGACCCCCGCGCGATCGACGAGACCATGCGCGCCCTCGGCCAGATCCGCCGCCGCGTCGCCGAAGCCGCCGCCCGCACGCCGGGCCAGGCCGATGCGCCGCTGGTGGCCGCCATCCTGGCGCTGCGCGGCGAGGCGGGCGGCCAGGTCGACACCGTGGCCCGTGCCGCCGAGGCCCGCATCAGCGAGGCGGCCCCCGGCGTCGCCCTGCTGACCCAGATCGCCCGCCAGGCCATGGCGGCGCGCGAGGAAGCCGGCGCCCGCAGCCTGCTGATCAATAGCTGGCTGGCCGGCGCCCCGGTGGATGCCGGCCGCGTGGCGCAGGGCCTGGCCTTCGGCGGCCGCATCGACCAGGCCTGGTCGGCGGCGCAGCGCCTGGTGGAGGCCGCCGGCAACCCGGTCCTGACCGCCGCCCTGGCGCGCGCCGCCCAGGATTATTTCCAGGCCGCCGAGCCGCGCTACCGCAGCTTCGTCGAGGCCGCCCTGGCCCACCTGGCCGCGCCCGGCACCCCGCCGGCCTGGCCGGCGACCAGCGCCGAATACGGCCCCTGGACGCCGCCGGCCCTGGCGAAGCTGGTGCCGCTGCGCGATGCCGCGCTGGACCAGGCGGCGGCGCAGGGCCAGGCCGCGGCCGCCACCGCCCAGACCATCCTGGCCATCAGCCTGGCCCTGGCCTTCGCCGCGGTGGTGCTCGCCATCGGCGGCGTCCTCCTCCTCCTGAAGCGGCTGGTGGCGCCGGTGCGGCAGCTGACCGCGGGCGTCGGGCGGATCGCGGCGGGCGAGCTGGAGATCGCGGTGCCGCATCGCGGGCGGGCCGACGAGGTGGGCGAGATGGCGGAGGCGGTGGAGGTGCTGCGGGCCAATTCGGTGGAGCGCCGCCGGATGGAGGAGGCGGCCGCGCGCGCCCAGGCCGAGCGCGCGCGCCGCGCGCAGCATCTGGAGGCGCTGGTGCGCGACTTCGAGGGGCGGGTGGGCGAGATGACCTCGATCGTCTCCTCGGCCTCGTCGGAGCTGGAGGCGACGGCGCGGGCGATGAGCGAGACGGCGGCGATGACCAACCGTCAGGCCGGCACGGTGGTGGGCGCGGCCGGCGAGGCCAGCAGCGGCGTGCAGACGGTGGCGGCGGCGGCGGAGGAGCTGGCGGCCTCGATCCAGGAGATCAGCCGGCAGGTCGGGCAGGCGACCGCGGTGGCCAGCCGGGCGGTGGAGGATGCGCAGCGCACCGATGGCGTGGTGCAGGTGCTGGCGGTCGGCGCGCAGAAGATCGGCGACGTGGTGAAGCTGATCAGCGACATCGCCGGGCAGACCAACCTGCTGGCGCTGAACGCGACGATCGAGGCGGCGCGAGCGGGCGAGGCCGGCAAGGGCTTTGCCGTCGTCGCCTCCGAGGTGAAGTCGCTGGCCGGGCAGACGGCGCGGGCGACGGAGGAGATCAGCAGCCAGATCGGCCAGATCCAGCTGGCGACGGGGGAGGCGGTGACGGCGATCGGCGCCATCTCGCGCACCATTGGCGAGGTCAGCAGCATCGCGGTGGCGATCGCGGCGGCGGTGGAGGAGCAGAGCAGCGCGACGAGCGAGATCGCGCGGACGGTGCAGCACACGGCCGAGGCGACCGGGCAGGTCAGCGCCAATATCGCGGCGGTGAGCGAGGGCTCGACCGAGACCGGCACGGCGGCGAACCAGGTGCTGGCCGCCGCCTCGGAGCTGGCGCGCCAGTCGGAGCAGCTCACCGAGCGCGTCGGCACCTTCGTCACCGAGGTGCGGGCCGCCTGAGGCACCAGCGGGGCCGGATGAATAGCGCCGGGCCGGCAGGCCCGGCGGGACGGCGCCGCGCGCTCAGCCGCGCCGGGTCATCCGGCGGGCGCGGTCAGACGACGAAATTCACCAGCCCGCTGCCGCCGCGCGGCACCGCGGCGCCGGGGCGGGCGGCCAGGGGCACCACCTCGACCGTCGCGGCGGGGGTGCCGCCAGCGCCCTGGCCGGCATGCACCGGGCCGGCATGGCCCTGGCCCGCATGACCCGCCGCGGGATGGCCCTGGCCCGAGCTGCCCTTGATCGACACCCCGGTGGCGAAGCTGGCGGACAGCGCCTCGGCCACCGCCGCCTCGGTGCCACGGCCGGTGCCATCGGCGGTCTCGCCGCCGCCCAGGGCGGCGCGGACGTGGTCGGCGACGGATTCGCGCCGGCCGCTCTCGCCGGCAATGCTGCCCATCGAGTCGCCGCCCTGCTGCACGGCGCTGGCAAAGCCGCCGGCCGACATGGCGGAGACCGCGGCACCACCGCCCGGCGTGGTGACGATGACCAGCACCGTGTCCTCGCCGGCGGCGCGCATGGCGGCGGCCTGGCTGATGATGTCCTCGAGGAAGCGCGGGTCGATGGCGCTGCCGCCGGCGGCCATCACCGGCTTGAAGGCGGCCAGCAGGCCGGCGACCTCGCGCGACGACATGCCGCTGGATTCGGGGGCTGCAGCGCCCGTGGCGGCCGCCTCGCCCGCCTGCCGCTCGCCCACGGCCGGACGTCCCGCCGTGGCCTGGAAGCCATTGGCGAGCGCGGAAGGCAGCGCAAAGCGGGATGCACCGACGGACTGCATGAGGCCAAGCTTACGGCAAAGCCCGGTCATTGTCTTACCAAAATACCATGACAGCGCTGGGAAGAGGGGGATATGCCGCGTTCGTGAGGGGTTTTGGCCAGCCAGCCAGCCGCATGGCCCGCGGCGGCAACGCTCGCCGCCGCCGCCGCGTTGCTGCCGCGGGACGGCCGCGCGGGATGCGGCCAGGATGGCTGGGGAGAGCGGCGATGCGGGTCAACAGGCTGTGGACGATGCTGCCCTGCGCCCCCCTGCTGATGGCCGGGCTGCTGCTGGCCGGCTGCAAGGAGGAGAAGCAGGCCGAGGCGCCCGACCGCGCCTATGCGGCGGCGGTGCAGCGCGCGGCCGAGGCGGAGCTGGTCAAGCTCGCCGGCGGCGAGGTGGCGCTGCGTGGCGTCCAGGTCTGGCGCCAGGCGGCGGCCGAGACCAGCGCCGTCTGCGGCCAGGTCAATCTGCGCAAGGGCGTGCCCGGCGGCGCCTTCACCCTGTTCGTTGCGGTGGTGACGCCGCAGCAGGCCGGCGACCCGCGCGGCCCGCTGAAGGCCGAGCAGCATGTGGCGACCAGCGACACCTCGGCCAGCCGGGTCTTCGTCGAGACGCTGCTGCGCTGCTATGACGGCGGCGGCCCGGCGACCCAGCGGGTCGGCGCCCCGCCGCTGGTGCCGCCGGTGCCCGACCAGCTGCCCGACATGGCCGCCAGCACCCGCCCGCCGCCGGCGCCGCCCCCCCTGCCCGCCAGCCAGACGGCCAATACGCCGCCGCCGGCCGGCGAGGGCCCGCTGGCGGTGACCGCCGCGCCGGTCGGCCGCGGCGCGGCGCTGGGCCAGGTCACCATGCGGCAGAACGGCAATCTGCGCGCCCATCCGAATGGCGGCGGCGAGGTGATGCGGGTGATCGCCCAGGGCTCCAGCCTGACCGTCTTCGAGGAGGCGCCGGGCGGCTGGCTGCGGGTTGGCGACGGCGAGCCCTGGGGCTGGATCCATACCAGCCTGACCGCCCGCTGAGCTATTTCGGGCCCATCAGCGCCGGCGCCGTCTGGCGCTGCCGCGCGGCGAACTGCACCGGCACCGCCATCGGCACCAGCCCGTCCTTCAGCAGCTGCGGCGGCGGGGGCGGCAGCGGCTGGGCGGCCATCACCATGATGGCGGCGGCGGCGTCCAGCTTCGGCTGGCCGGAGCTTTCCCGCACCTCGGGCGCGCGGATGCGGCCGACGGCATCGACCGAGAAATGCACGATGGCGCGGGCGGCGCCGAGCGGCCCGACCAGCGGATCGGCCGGATCGCGCGGGTCATAGCGCTGGGCAACGATCTTCTGGGAGACGGCGGCGAACCAGCGGCGCGCCGCCTCCTCCGGCGTGGCCGCGGCGGCCACGGAGGCCGGTGCCGAGGCCGAGGCGTCCGCCTGCGGATCCGGCGCGGCGCAGGCGGCGAGCAGGGCGGCCAGCGGGATCAACCGGAGCATCGGGCAACCAGACATCCATTCCCTCCATCGTGAAGACCCAGCTAGCAGGCGGGTGGGCATCACGACAGGGGGCTTGCCGTTCTGCGCGGATCACGGCGCCGCAGCCGGCAGGGCCTCAGAACCGGCCGGCCGAGGCCACCACCAGCACGGTCAGCACCAGCATGCCGAGCAGGCTGAGCAGGGCCAGCAGGCGGTTGCTCATGCCAAGGCCCGGCGGCCCCTCGGGCACCCGGCCGGCCACCCTGGCCAGCGCCGGCCGCAGCGGGGCGGCGGCGTGGTGGTGCCGGGCGGCCTCGACGCATTCCGGGCAGATCAGCACATAGCCGGCCCTGTCGCGCCCGGCGAAGCCCTTGCGGACATAGAATTGCAGCAGGCCGGACCGCGCCGTCTCGCGGTGGCAGCGATAGCAGGGGGTGGTCTCCATGCCTGTTTCCATGCCTGTTCTTCTGGCCGGCAGACCGGGTCTTCCGGCCCTCCCCCGGCATCGAGCCAGCAAATCCTTGCCAGCTTGCGAACCGTGAAGACTTCTCCACGGGGGGCGGCATTGCGGCAACCTGGCCGGCGCCCCCAGGTTCAGCCGGCGCGGGCCGCCAGGCCCGCCGCCATGTCGCACGGGATGGATCGATGACCCTGGCCTTGCCGAACCCGGCCCTGCTGGCCCGCCGCCTGCCGCTCGCCGCCGCCGCTGCCCTGCTGGGCGCCGGGCTGCTGGCGCTGCCCGCCCGGGCGGAGGCCCCCTCCTGCAGCCCGGCCCCGGCCCAGCCGGTGGACGGCCGCCCCACCTACGAGCTCGCCCAGGTCTGGAGCGGCGTGCGCACCGAGATGGGCGCCGCCCGCGCGCCCAATGGCCAGCTGCTGGTCGCCTATTACGACGCCGAGCGCTGGCTGACGGTCGCGGCGCTCGACCCAGCCCGCGGCCAGGTCTGCCGGCTGCGGCTGCCCTCGCGCTTCGGCGGCTGGGACGCGCATAACGACATCGCCATGGCGCTCGCCGCCGACGGCACGGTGCACATCGTCGGCAATCTGCATGGCGACAAGCTGTTCTATGCCGCCGGCCGGGCGGATGACCTGGCCAGCGTGAAGCCGATGCCGATGCTGGGGCGCGACGAGGAGCGGGTGACCTACCCGACCTTCCTGCGCACGCCGGACAACGGGCTGCTGTTCTTCTACCGCAACGGCGCCTCGGGCCACGGCACCTGGCTGGTGAACCGCTGGCAGGGCGGGCGATGGCAGCGCGGCGCGGAGATCTTCGCCGGACGCGACCGCGAGGGCCGGCTGAGCGCCTATCCCGGCTTCGCCATGGCGCCGGACGGCACGCTGCATGTCGCCATCATGTGGCGCCGCACCGGCGACGTCGCCTCCAACTTCGCGGTCAGCTATGCGCGCTCCCGCGACTTCCGCCGCTGGGAGGGGTTCTCGGCCGCCCCGCACGAAGCCCCGGTCGGGCCGGACGACATCGACCGGGTCGACAGCCCCGGCCCCAACCGGGGCCTGGTCAACAATCCGCGGCTGGTGCTGACCCCGGAGGGCCAGCCGGTGATCTTCTACCCGCGCCAAAGCGAGGACGGGAAGGACGCGGTCGTCGCCGCCCGGCCGGAAGGCGGGCGCTGGGTGGTGAAGGAGATCGCCCGCTCCGACCGGCACACCCAGGTCGCCGGCACCGGCTCGATGGGGCGGTTGCCGAGCGTCTCGGCCGTGGCGGATGGCTGGACCGCGGGGGTGATCGTCGGTCTGCCGGGCCAGCCGCCGCAGCGGCTGCAGGTCGATCTGCGCAGCCTGGCACCGCGCCCCGCCGCGGACGGGGCGCGGATGGCGGCCACCAGCCGGGCGCCGCGCGGCGAGGCCGGCATCGAGCTGCCGCCCGGCCTGGCCTCGGCCCGGGTCGGCCAGCAGGTGGTGCTGCAATCCGGCTTCGACGGCCCGAAACAGGGGCGGCTGAGCTGGTACGCCCAGAGCTCCAACCGCGACCGGCCGCGCGACTGCACGCCGCAGGCGCCGGCCGCCTGCCAGCCGCCGCCCTCGCCGCTGCGCTGGACGGCCCCCTGAGGCCGGCCGTCCGGGATCACCCACCCGCCGGCCGGCGGCTCAGAGGTAGCGGCCGCGTTCCATGATCTCGAGCTGGTAGTCGCGGTAGCTCATGCCGAGCTCCTCCGCCCGGGCCAGGCGGCGGAGCGCGATCTCGCGCGGCGGCGTCTTCCAGGCCCGGCGATGCGCGCGGCGCCAGTTCCAGGCGTTCCAGCCGAGCGCCTCCTCCGGCGTCTCGAGCGGCGGGCCGCCATTATGGCCTAGGCGGGGCGGAGCATCGGTCATGCGGGAGACTTCTTCCGGGACGCTCCAGCTTGCGCCGCTAGGTCGGCGACTGGCGAGGATTTCCTGCCGGGAGACCTTTCCTCGCGGGGAGATGAGGGGGCCCTGCCCCTGATCTTTCAGGCGCTTGCGCCGCCGCCGCCGGTGGCGCCGCGCATCCTGCTTGATCGGCCTCGCGGCCGCGCCCAGGAATCGTCCGAAGGACAGGGAACCGAGGAAGGAGCGCTCCATGACCCCCGAGCAGCTTGCCACCATCGCCGCCGCCAATGCCGCGCAGGTGGAGCGCGCCCGGCAGACCGCGCCGCAGCCGCCGGGCCTGCTCGAGGCGCTGGGCGAGGGCGCCGTCCAGCTCGAGACCGCCGGCCGCCTGGTCGAGCTGGCCGGCGATGTCGGCGGGCTGGTGCTGAGCGGGCTGCGGGCCACCGGCAGCTGCGTCGGCGCGGTCTGCGACCTGCTGCCCAGCCTGGACTGAGCTTTCAGGACTAGGCTTCAGCCCTTGGGCATGGCGGCGCCGCCCGGCGGGGCGGCAGGAGTGCCGGCGGCATCGGGCCGCGCCGCGCTGACCGGCTGGCCATTGCCGGTGAAGCTCAGCCGGGTCACCGAACCGCTCAGATCGGTGGCGGTGCAGGTCGCGCGATGCCAGGTCTGGCCGTCGGTCGACATGCTGATGTCGCAGCTGCCGCGCACCTGCTTGGCCATGCTGCGGCCGTCGATCGAGGTGTGCATGCGGGTCAGGCCGAGATGATAATCCTCCGGCCGCGGCTGGCTGTCGCGATCGGCCTGGAAGCCGATGGTGACGCCGCGGCCGCTCTGCACCGACAGCAGGATGCTGCCGTCGCGGTGCTGGACATAGACCAGCCCGCTGCTGCAGGGGCGCGGATCATTGTCCACGGTCATCTGGCAGCTGCCGGGGGCGCCGATCACCAGCTTCGGCATCGGCTGGCCCTGCGCCTGCGCCTGGGCCGGCGACTGGGTGGTCGGCTGGGTGGTCATCTGGGCCAGGGCGATCGCCGGCGACAGTGCCAGGGCAGCGGCCGCGGTGAGGATGGGGCGCATGCGGTTTCTCCCTCGTGTTCCGTTGCAATCCGGGTGACGGACCCAGGCTGCGGCGAAAGCCGGCGGCAATGCGGCGCCCGGCCGCAAAGCTGCGTGAGGGAGGCGCCTCAGCGCCGCAGGAAGCGCGCCGCCAGCATCAGCAGCACGCCGACCGCGATGACGCCGAAGGTGGTGGGCGAGGCATACCAGGCGTCCAGCACCGCTTCCGGCAGCCAGGCCAGCCAGGACAGCGCTTGGCGCGGGATCCAGAGCAGCGCGTCCCAGCCGACCACCGAGGCGGCGATGCCGAGCGCCACCAGGAAGACGCCAAGCGACCATAGCCGCGCCGAGGTCACAGGACGGCCTGTCGGGAGAGAGGATCGGTCATGGCGGCAGCCTGGCCAGGAATTGCGGCGGAAATACAGGGCGCGGAGGCGCGGGGAATGCCGGGCTGCCGCGGCGGGCGCCTCACCGGCGATTCTTCAGCCACAGCGTCAGGAACATCACGATGACCATGATGGTGACGCCGGTGCGGTGCTGGCTGATCCATTCCAGCGCCTGCTGCAGGGGCATTCGCGTGATCCTCTGTCATGATGCACGGCCAGCGTGTCCGGCGGCAGGCGTGCGGGCGCGCGGCCACGGAGTCAATGGCGGGCATCCCGATGGCCTGCCCCGGGCGGCGGCGGCGGTCCGGACGGGATTCTGCTGGCGCCTGGCCGGAGGCGGCCCATAATGCCGGCGTGACGCTGCAGCAGAACCGAAGATCCTCCCCTGCCGGAAGGCTATCCGCCGGTGGCGCCCTGCATGATGGGCCATCCTCGCGCCCGGGCCCAAGGGCGGCGGAGGGGCTGCCACAGGGCTGGTGCCGTCAGCCGGCTCGTCCCGTCCAGACCGGCGTAGCCGTGCGGTCTTCATGCCGCTGACGCGGCGGCGCGCCGCGGCGGCGGCAGCCCTGGCCCTGCTGCTGCCGGCCTGTGCCAGCAGCCTGCCCGACCTTGTCGAGGTGCCACAGCCGGTGGCGGATGCGGCGGCGGGACGGGTGATCCTGTTCACCGGCCTGAACTGGTTCGGCGAAAGCTATCGCGGCACCGGCACCGATGCCCTGGCGCAGCGGATCCGGGCCGCCGGGGTCCCGGCCAGCATCTACACGCCCGGCGCCTGGGAGAAGGCGGCCGAGGCGGTGCTGCAGCTGACGCCGCGGCCCGCCGCCCTGGCTGTCTATGGCTATTCGGCCGGGGGCAGCGCGGCGGTGCGCTTCGCCCGGCGCCTGGGGGAGGCAGGCATCGCCATCGAAACCCTGGTGTTGCTGGAAGCCTGGAATGCGGCGGAGATCCCCTGCACGGTCAGGCTGGCCGTCCAGTACCGCCTGGAACCCGGCAATGCCATGACGGCGGCCCGGCCCGGATGCACGCGGCTGGTCGAAGCCCTGATCGATGACAGGCAAGCCGGTCGCGCCAGCCCGCTGGGGCATCTGACCGTGGCGGTGGAGGCCGAGGTGCTGGATCTGCTCGCCAGTCAGCTGCTGCAGGACGGCCAGGTCCGCCGGCGCTAACGAGCCGGAGACGCAAAAAAGCCGCCCTGGCTTATGGCCTTGGGCGGCTGATCTGATTTTGTTTGGGATGCGGGGACAGGATTTGAACCTGTGACCTTCAGGTTATGAGCCTGACGAGCTACCGGGCTGCTCCACCCCGCGGTGGTGATGGTTGATCAAGTGGAGATCATGAGG
>NZ_JBBCWY010000011.1:0-111916 GCF_037145735.1 Roseomonas sp. USHLN139
AGCGCTCTGCTCATCACCACCGGCCTCCTCCCGGCCAACAGGGTGAATCAGATTTCCAGCCGCCCGGGAATCCCCGTCCGAGTCAAACAGGTCGGATCATGCTCTAGCTTGCGCTCATGGTGGATCAGAACTGGCCGACATCCGCATCGTTGTCGCCTCCGGCCAAATGCAGCCCAAGGATGGAGACCTGCCCAGTCAGGTCAGGTTCATCAACAAGCCTTTCAGCGCCGAGCTCGTGCATAGCGTTCCGAAGGAATGTTGGCCGATGAAGACGTGCCGCCTGAGTTAAAGCAGAAACCGACTTCGCGTTATGCCTGAGAGCCTTCGAGCACTGCCTGATGCGCTAAGCAGGGATTGTCGTGCTTTCAGGCCCCTCGGGCTCAGCCTGCGAGTTCGGCCGGCATCTCCGTCACCACGCGATAGACGGCCGCAATGAAGGTGAGATGGGAAAACGGCCAAGCCAACTGCTCGCCAGCGATTCGTGTCTTCGGCGAGCACATGGGGCTCCAGTCAATGACCAGGGAAGGCATGTGCTGCTCAGCCAGAATAGCGCCCAGCTCCTCGGCGCCGAGGCCTCTCTCCAGGCTCGCAGCGAAAATGACTGCAGAGATTCGTTCAGTGCGAAGGGTCAGCAGGGCGGCACCCACACTGCGAACAGGGCCGGAAACGACGGCCCCAGCCTTCTGCAAGGATGCCAGAAGACTGTCGGAGCGGATGTCGTCCTCTTCCACAAGCAGAATGCGGCTCGTTGGTAACTGTTCCATCGGATTGCTTGGCATCGATGCAGGCTTTCAATGATGGAAGGTAAACAGGCAAGAACCGCAGTTCTGATGAATCGGTACATCTGAAATCGGAATCAATTATGACAAATATTCTCGCGCAATGTGACTGTTTGAAGCCCGCCTCACGACATCTGGCGCGGCGGGACATGACGCCAAAGAGGGAGGGTCCCAGCCGAATGGCTGAGGCCGCTGAATATCAGCGCCATCGGGCAATCAGAAAATGACGAAGTGGTCCTGGTTCAGCCCGGTTCCGGCCGTCACCGTGGCGAAGTGAATCGCCGAGCTAGACCCATTGCCATCAGCGTCGTAATACAGGGCGCCGGTCGCATTGTTATAGATGATCCGGTCCGCGGCATCCGCCGCCGCCGTTCCCATATGGAACGCCGCCGAAGGCAGCTTCCCTGCCGTGCCCAGCCCCTTGAAGATGGTCAGCGACAGATAGATTAAGTCCTCGGCCACCGTGAAGTCCGTGATCGTGTCGACGTTGTTCGAGGCGTTCAGCGCCGTGGTGAAATGGAACTGATCGGCGCCGGAACCACCTGTCAGCGTGTCTCGCCCAGCGCCGCCCTTCAGGATGTCGTTGCCGCCGCCGCCGCTCAGGGTGTCATCGCCGTTGCCGCCATCCAAGGTGTTGGCTCGGGAATTGCCCGTGATCACGTTGGCCAGGCCGTTGCCCGTTCCGTTGATGCTGCCAGCGCCGCTGAGGATCATGTTCTCGATGTCCTGGCCGCCTAGGCTGAAGCTGACCGTGCTGCGCACCGTGTCGTTGCCGTTGCCCTTGCCCTCGATCACCACGTCTCCGACATGATCTACAATATAGTAGTCGTCGCCCTTGCCGCCGCGCATGTTATCGGCGCCTGCGCCGCCATCGATGACGTTGTCGGCCGCATTGCCGACGATGACGTTGGCATAGGCATTGCCGGTCCCGTTGATGGCGGCTGTGCCAGTTAGGGTCAGGTTCTCGACCTCCAGGCCGGCCAGGCTGTAGCTAACGCTGGCCTGGATGGTGTCGGTGCCCTCGCCGGCCAACTCGATCACCCGATCGCCGATGTTGTCGACAATATAAGTGTCGTTGCCGGCCCGGCCCTGCATGGTGTCGGCGCCAATCCCGCCGTCGAGAACGTTGTTCTGCGCATCGCCGCGAAGAATGTCGGCGAAGGACGAGCCGGTCAGGTTCTGGATATAGCCAGAGACATAGACGTCGCCGGCGGCATCCCCAGTATTGTTGGTGGCCACCGCCAGGTCGGCGATCAGGCCGACCCTGGCATCGATATATGAAGCCGTGTTGATGCCCGAGCCACCGTTCAGGAGATCCGCGCCGGCGCCGCCGATCAGGATGTCGTTGCCGGCCCGCCCAAACAGCACGTCGTCGCCGGCGCCGCCCATGAGGAGATTAGCCCCAAGATCGCCGCGCAGGCTGTCGGCGAAGGCCGTGCCGACGATATTCTCGAGCTTGAAGTAGGTGTCGCCAGCGGCCTCGCCGGTGTTGACCGACGCTTTCTCGAAGTCGACGATCACCGCGGTCGTGGCGGCAGCGTAGGAGGCGGTGTCGCGGCCGTTGCCACCAACCAGATAATCGGCGCCGAGGCCGCCGATCAGAACGTCGTCGCCATCACGGCCATAGAGGGTGTCGTTGCCGGCGCCCCCATCGATGACGTTGCCCGCGGCATCGCCCCGCAGATTGTCGGCGAAAGCGCTGCCAATCAGATTCTCGATGGAGACATAGGTGTCGCCGGCCGCTTCGCCGGTGTTGATCTGCAGCTTCTCCATGTCAATGAGAAGAGCGGCGGCGGCGCCGAGATAGCTCGCGGTATCGCTGCCCTCGCCGCCGATCAGCTGATCCGCGCCGGCGCCACCCTGGAGGATGTCGTCGCCCAGGCCGCCCGACAGGATGTCGTTGCCGGCATTGCCGATGAGATGATCGTCTCCGGCGCCGCCTTCCAGGTTGTCCACCTTGATGCCGCCGACGATGGTGTCCGCGGCCACGCCGCCGACGATGTTGCCGCCGACGCGGTCGCCGACATGGATCGTCTGGGCGCGGCTGCCCGACAGGGTGACCTTGCGGGCGCCGTCAACCACCAGCTCCGCGCCGCCCGCCGGGGTACCGACGTCCAGCGCCACGGCCGTGCCGCTTTCGCCGACGATCAGCGACAGGCTCTTGCCGGTGGACTGGGCCAGGATGGCGTCGCTGAACTTCAGCGAGACCGTGGCGATGCTGCTGACGTCGAGCGCCTCGATGCTGTTGAAGCTGCCGAAGGTGGCGGTGCTGGCGTTGAGGAAGCCGCCGTTGACCTTGAGCACGTCATAGCCGGCGCCGCCCGTCACGGGGAGGGCGTTCTCCAGGACATACTTGGTCGCGGTGATGGTGTCGGCGCCGTCGCTGCCGATGACCCGGGTCGTGGTCCCTGTGGCGTCGATCGTGCTGGCGTCGCCCACGGCGACGAAGCGAACATTGCCGGAGGTCAGGTTGCTGGCGGTGAAGTTCTTCAGCAGGATCGAACCCGCGCTGCCCAGGTCGACCAGCGTGTCGGCGCCGTTCTGCACCAGGGTGAGCTCGGCGAAGCTGGTCAGCGCGTAGCCGCGCAATACCAGGATGTCGCCGTTGGCGCCGCCCTGGAAGTCGGTGATCGTGTCGGCGCCGGCGTAGACATCGCGGATGAACTGATCCCGGCCGCCGCCACCCGACAGGATGTCGGCATGCAGACCGCCGATAAGAGTGTCGTTGCCAGCGCCGCCGATCAGCGTGTCGCCCAGTGCGCCGCCGTCCATGTACGCGCCGTTGTCCGAGGCGACCAGGCGGTCGTCGCGGCCGCCGGCGATGACATAGTCGAAGCGGACGTCGTTGGCCGTGATCGTCGACAGCGGGTGGATCGGGAAGACGCCTGGCGAGACTGCGCGCCACTCGGTCGCATCGACGCCGTCTCCATAGTCCATAATCATCTCATGGATGATGATGGTGTTGGAGGAGTCTGGGCTGCCGTGGAAGTTGATGTCGCGGTTGGTCTTCGTCACCTCGACGTAGTTATAGTGCTCGGCGTTGAAGCTCGAGGTGATGACGCCGTGCCGGACGTTCAGCATGGTGATGTCAGTGAAAGTATTGGCGAAAGCCTCGATCAGGTAGAGGCCGTAGCCGTCACCGGCATCCTTGTTATGGGCACCGTCGGCGGTCAGCCCGTCGCCGGTCACCTCGAAGCTGCGCTGGAACTTGAAGGGGATCGACCGTGACTGCAGCACGGTGACGTCGCTGATCGTCGAGCTGCGAACCTGGTCGAACTCGATCGTCGGGATGCCGTTCCAGGCCTCATTCTCGTTGGCGAAGGAGTAGGGGTCAGCGGCCGGGCCATCGACCGTGATGGTCAGACCGGTGACCGTCACATTCTCCAGCAACCGGGATTCCTGGACGGTCGCCTTGCCGGCCTCGAAGGCATAGGGCAGGGGGTGCGACAGCGTAAGGGTATTGCCCGAGATGGCCGTGACCTCGACCATGGCCTCGCGCAGCACGTAGCGTGGCTGATCTTCCGGCGCAGTGGTGGGGTAGATCAGGCCGGTATTGCCGGTTGCCGCCAGATAGGCGTCGTCATTGGGCTGCGAGACATAGATGACATCGCCGACCTTGATGGTGCCGAGCGAGTCAACCTGGATCTGCGTCGCGTTCAGCGCGCTGCTGGCGGTGAAGGTGCCGCTGACGGTGCGGATGTCGTCCGAATGAACCAGCAGCGCTGAGCTGGCCGCGCTGCCCGGGATGGTGGAGTGGATGATGGTCTGGCCGCTGCCCGCCCCTTCGAGAGTGACGTCGCTGCGCTCGATCTGAATGCCGCTGTCGAAGTAGAAGTCGCCGGCGGCCATCTTGACCACGGCGCCGGCGGGCGCCCCGTTCAGCAGGGCGGACACGGAGCTGGCGGTGGCCCCCACCGATACCTTGTAGGTCAGCGCATCCTCACCCGCGAAGATGAATTGATCAGTCTTGAGCTCCGCGGCGGTGATCCCTGACAGGATCAGCGTCGTGCCGTTGCCGAGGTCAAGCCGGGCGCCTTGCAGGGTGTCAGCGATAGCCAAGTCATTGAACTCGGTGATACTGCCGAAGGCGCGCAGGTCAATCCGCTCCAGCCGGTCGCCCAGGTCGAAATCGGTGATGGTGGTGGTGCCGCCGCCGGCGACGATGACGAAGGTGTCGCCGTCTGCCCCGCCGGCGACGATGTCGTTGCCGAAGCCGATGTTCAGCATGTCGCCGCCGGCCCCGCCGTCGATGGTGTCGGCGCCCGCCCCGCCGGTGATCAGATCGGCATCGTCGCCGCCGTTGAGGATGTCATCGCCGGCCCCGCCATCCAGCACATCGGTGCCGCTGCCGCCGTTCAGCGTGTCGTTGCCGTCTTCCCCGCGCAGCTGGTCGTTGCCGATGCCGCCGTCCAGCAGGTCGTCGCCGGCCCCGCCATTCAAGCTGTCGTCGTTGAGGTTGCCGTAGATGCGGTCGTTGCCGGCGCCGCCTTGGACGAATTCCTGACCATCGCCGCCGTTGACCAGATTGCCCGGACCATCGGCGAGGTCGAAGGTCTGGATGCCGAAGTTGACCACCTTGATGGTCCCGGTGCCCTCGAGCACGACATGACCGAAGCCGTTCACCTGCTTGGTGTCGATGATCAGGTCGTTGCTGCCGAAAGCAACCGTGAGGTGATCGCCGTCGGCCTGGTCGACGGCGGCGGCATCCAGGTGGAGCTCCGCGCCGCCGGTCGAGGACACCAGGTCGATGCGCTCGATCGAGGTCAGGCCGGTCAGGCGGACTTCGCTGATCGAGGGGGCGGTTGCCGAGATGCGAAGAATGTCGTCGCCGGCGCCGCCATTGAGATGATCCTCGCCCGTAAGGCGGGCGATGCTGCCGCTCAGAGCGAAGATGTCGCGCCCGGTTGTGCCGGTCGCTGTGTCGGCCTCCGGCGTCAGGCTGATCAGGGCATCGGCCGACATGATCTCGCCCGCGGTCAGGCGGGTGTCGCCAGTGAAGACGAAATCGTCGGCGCCCAGTGCCGAGGCCTGGACGCCCTTCAGGATAACGGTCGTGCCAGCCGCCGTCACGACGGCATCCGCGCCGCTCTGGACGATGCTGAGCCCGGCGAAGCCGGTGACGCCGGCCAGGGCGCGGAGGTCGATGACCTCAAGCGCATCGGCTACATCGAAGTCGGTGACCGTCACCATGGAGCCTGCGGCGATGACGAAGGTATCCGCATCGGCGCCGCCCGTCAGCCTGTCTTGGCCCGCTCCGCCCGCGAGAAGGTCGAAGCCGGCGCCGCCCGTCAGGATATCGTCGCCGTCGTCGCCGAACAGGGCATCATGGCCTGTCCCGCCGTCTAGGCCGTCATTGCCGGCGCCGCCGAAAAGATTGTCGTCGCCGACATTGCCCTGAAGGACGTCGTGACCGGTTCCGCCAATGATTCGGTCGTTGAACTCGCCGCCAGCCACGCGGCCGTTGACGCCGTCGGCGATCTCCACCGACTGGCCAGCGAAGTTGCGGAGCGTGACCTGGCCGGTGCCTTGCAGGACCACATGGCCGATCCCGCCCACCGCCGAGGTATCGAGGGTCATGCTGTTGTTGGAAAAGCGCAGCGTCAGGCGCATGTCGCTGGCCTGGCTGACGGCATAGGCGTCGAGGCTCAGCGAGATGCTGGTTGTCGCCGCCTGCATGTCGATGATCTCGACGGATTGCAGCCCGGCGAGCTTGGTGTAGCCGAGTGACAGCGCTGAGGAGGAGAGCTGCAGCACATCCGTGCCGTTGCCGCCCTTCAGGATATCGGTGCCGGCGAGGCGGCTGATGTTCGACGGGACGAAGAAGATGTCGTCGTCATTCCCACCGACGAAGGTGTCGTCGTCGAGGGTCAGATTAAAGGTCGCCATGTCGATAACCCTCGAGCAGCATCAGGAGGTGGTGGTGGTGAAGCAGGGGTGGCGGCGGGGGCCAACAGCATCTGCCGGCGGAAAGCCCAGCGGGAAGCAAGGTCGGCCCAGGGCAAGGGCACGGTTGCCCCGCAGACAGGCCAACACCTCTCGCTTCAGCACTGCAGGGCGGGCCCTTCCGTTCATGGTCGAGACAGTCATGGGGCCACGATCGTGGCCACGATATTAACCGTGGCCGCAGGGGTGCTGGATGGACGCAAAAATGCGACGGAACGCTGCGTCATGAAAGCTCATGGCATGAACTTGGCTGTTTTTTACCTGACGATATTTCGCGTTGATTGTCGAGATGTTGCCTGAATGAAATTACAGAGGCTGGCTTTCCTCGACTCCCACCTTTCTAACGCCGATCCTCATCCCCATGGCATCCACATGGACCCCTTCCCAGGGGCCATGACCGCCATGCCCCCAAGCGGGCGATCAACGTCACCATCAATGCCGGCCTGCTGACCCAGGCGCAGGCCTATACGCGCAACCTCAGCGGCACGCTGGAAGATCTGCTGGCGGCTTACGTCGAGCAGGAAGCCGTCCGCCGCCGCGCCGAGGATGCCGGCATCGACCGGGCCGTCGATGGCGCCAACCGCTTTCATGCGGCGAACGGCCATCTACCCGACGACTTCCCGACGCTCTTAGCGCCGCCAGCCGTGCCGCAATTCGATGTCTGCCGGAATCCCCGCCAGTGCGCGGCCATCCCCTTCGTCGTGTCGCTGCAATCGAGCCGGCTGTAACGTGCCGCCAGCCGCCTGGTCATCCCGCTCGTCGAGCCCGCCGCCTTCGACGCCGAGGCGCATTGGCTGACCCCAGGCCTCGTCTTCGCCGGCCGCCGGCTGATCGCCAATCCCTTCGAACTGGCGACCGTGCCACTGGCCCGGCTCGGCGCCCCCCTCGGCCGGATCGAGGACGAGGCCGACCGCGCCGCCCTGCTGCGCGCCGTCGACGAACTGCTCAGCCAGGCGTGACGCACCCGGCCAAGTTTGCTTCCGCCCCCCGAAAGCGCCTAGCTCGTGAACTCATGAAGCTTGCGCTGGTCGGCTGGCCCTGATTCAAGGCTCCAAATGGTGAGGAGCGTCAAATGGCCCGGTTCGACCTGACGGAGAGCGAGTGGTCGATTATCGCCCCGCTGCTGCCAAACAAGCCGCGGGGCGTACCCCGTGTCGATGACCGGCGGGTGCTGAACGGGATTTTCTACGTTCTGCGGACCGGCTCGCCCTGGCGCGACCTGCCGGAGCGGTATGGTCCCTATACGACGGTCTACAACCGCTACAATCGTTGGGCGCGCGCTGGTGTGTGGCTGCGGATCTTCGAGAGGCTGGCGGCCAGTTCACCGCAGTCGCTGCAGCTGATCGACAGCTCGATCGTGCGCGCCCATCAGCATGCAGCGGGGGGTCAAAAGGGGGCTCGGATCACGCCATCGGCCGTTCTCGTGGAGGACTGACAACCAAGATCCACGCAGCCGTCGACGGGTCTAGCCTGCCGCTGGTGCTGCTGGTCTCGGCAGGGCAGGCCTCCGACAAGGCCGCTGCCCCGGTCCTCATCGAGCGCCTGCAGCCGGGCCGGGACCTGGTCGCTGACCGCGGTTACGACGCTTGGGCCATCCTGGATCTCGTCGCCGCGCGCGGTGGGCAGGCTCACATCCCAACCCAGCGAGACCGGAAGCAACAGAGATCAGTGCCGCCCGAGCTTTACCGGAAGCGCAATCTCGTCGAACGCTTCTTCAACCGCATGAAGCACTTCCGACAAATCGCCAGGCGCTTCGACAAGCTCTTGCGCAATTATCTCGCTGCCCTGCACCTCGCTGCGTCACGGCTGTGGCTGCGGCATTATGATTCCGCGACCTAGAAGCTGTTGGCGACCTACAGCCGGCGAACGGTCAGGCGGCGCGGTATGACTGCCCGCAAGCCTCACCCTTCCGACGTTACTGACAATGAAGGAGCGCCGGTCGCGCCCTATCTGACGTTGATGCCCAAGCACGGTGGTCAGCGCGCGCATGTGCTGCGGGAGGTGTTCAACGGATGGCGTCCTATCATCAAGACTGGCGCCGTGGCGTGGGATGCCGAACGACCTGCCTTGGGCTGCCGTATAAGCCGCCGGTTCCGTGAAGTCCTTATCACCCGCGGCATCATACCCTCGACCCGTAGCCGGAAGATCCCGATCCCTGACGACAAGGGACCCTACCGCCAGCGCCATCGCATCGAGACGATGTCCAACCGCCTCAAGAACTAGCGCCCCGTCGCCCTGCGGTACGCCGCTGCGCCCATACTTCTTTTCAGCCATCTGCCCGGCGGCTACCGGACTTTTCTGGTCAATGAGTTCTGAGCCTAAGCTTTACAGAATTGAGCGCGGCGATGAGTTGCCGCGGAGAACTCGTCCTCAACTCAATGCGTTAGCGGTCCCAGCAGCAAACAAAATTTGCACTGATTGCAAAATTCTTTATTGAATTCGATACGAAGGCACGGCAGGTGATGGCTTTCTGCAGCAGAAGCTGATGTCGGCCGAACTTTCCTCCACCAATCCCGTCCTCATGGCCGACCTTTCCTACGAGGTCGGCCGCCTGCAGGCCGTGGCGACCTACGGTCCGGCAGGGGAGCTTTCTGGCGCAGACCTCGATCATATCGTGCAGTTCGCGTGCCGGCTGTTCCGGGTGCCCATCGCCCTGATCAGCCTGGTGGGCGAGCATGAGCAGTGCTTTGTGGCCCGCGCCGGCATGCCGCAGGACCGCACGTCACGCAGCATCTCCTTCTGCGCCCATGCGCTGGCGACGGACTGTGTGATGGTGGTGCCGGACGCGACGCTGGACCCGCGTTTCGTCGCCAATCCCTTGGTCACCGGCTCCATGGGCGTCCGCTTCTACGCCGGCGCGCCACTGATCAGCCCGCTGAATGGCCACCGGTTGGGCACGCTCTGCATCCTGGACACCCTGCCGCGGCCAGCCTTGCCCGCGCCTGATGCCGCCCTGCTGGCGGATCTGGCGACCGTGGCCATGGACCGGCTGGAAATGCAGCGGGTGGAGCGGGAGCGACTGGCCCAGGTGGCGCGGTTCGAGCAGATGGCAGCCGCCACACCCAGCGGCGTGATCTGCACCACGTCAGCGGGCATCATCACCCATTGGAACCGCGCCGCCGAGCGCTTGTTCGGGTGGCGCACCGATGAGGCCATCGGCTGCTCCATGGACATCATCGTGCCGCCGCGGATGCGGGAGGAGCATGCGGCTGGCATGGCGCGGATGATCGCCTCCGGCAGTGTGGAGGGTTACCCCGGGCGCAGCATCGAACTCTTCGCCATGCACCGGAACGGCCATGAGTTCCCGGCCGAGATCACCCTGTCCTGCTGGCGCCAGGAGAATGGCGAGATCTCCTTCGGGGCCTCGGTGCGCGACATTTCCGATCGCCGCAAGGTAGAGAAGCAGCTGCGCTACCTCGCGCATTATGACGGTTTGACCGGCTTGGCCAATCGCGCGGCGCTGCTGGAGGCGCTGGAGCGGGCTTTCCGTCGCCAGGCCGCGACGGTGCTGGTGCTGCTGTACCTGGACGGCTTCCGGGACCTAACCGATGCGCTGGGCTATTCCGCCGGCGACGACCTGCTGCACCGGATCGGCCAGCGGCTGCGGGAGGCTCTCGGTGGGCGCGGCACGCTGGCGCGGCTGGGCGACAAGGAATTCGCCGTGGTGCTGCCGGCCAGCGGTGTGCAGGAGCCGCCGGAAGCCGTAGCGGAACATCTGCAGCAGGCACTCCGGGCGCGGCCCTTTGATATCCAGGGCCGGCTGGTGGAGATCGGCGCTTCCGCGGCCATTGCCCATGGCCCCGCTCCCTCCGGCGAGGCGCTGCTGGCTGATGCCTATCTCGCTTTGATGGCTGCCCGGGGCGCCGGCGGAGGGGCACTGCGGATCTACGATGCCGCCATGCGGGCCGAGAACCAGGCCCAGCGCATCCTGCGGGAGGAACTGAGCCTGGCGGCCAGGAGCGGACAGTTCCGCCTCTTCTACCAGCCGCAGGTCGGCTTGAAGGATGGCAAGCTTCTGGGCGTCGAAGCGCTGCTGCGCTGGCAGCACCCGACGCGCGGCCTGCTGGCACCGGGCGCCTTCCTGACCGAGCTGGAGAACGGCCCGCATGCCGGGCTGGTGGGGGACTGGATCCTCGAGGAAGCCTGCCGGCAGGCCGCCCTATGGCGTCGCGCCGGGCTGGCGCTGCGCGTCGGGGTCAATATGTTCAGCGAGCAGTTCCGCCGTGGTGACCTGGCGGAAGTCGTGGAAGCCAGCCTGCACCGCCATGGCCTGCCGGCGGAGGTGCTGGAGATCGAGGTGACCGAAACCGTGGCGCTGCGCCGGCGGGACGTGGTGATGGAATCGCTGCAGCAGCTCTACCGGCGCGGTGTCGGCATCGCCTTCGACGATTTCGGTACCGGCTTCGCGTCGCTGTCGACGCTGAAGGATTTCCCGCTGACACGCCTGAAGATCGACCGCAGCTTCGTCACCGACCTCGGCACCGATCCTCACAGCATAGCCATCGTGGAAGCGGTGCTGACCATTGCGCAGCGGCTGCGACTGGCGGTGATTGCGGAAGGAATCGAGACCTCGTCTCAGGCAAGGCTGCTGCAGGAGCTGGGCTGCCAGGAAGGACAAGGCTATCTCTACGGCCGCCCTGCGCCAGCCGAGCTGCTCCGCGGCTGAGGTCGGGGCGGATCAGGCCCTCACCTCCACGTCCCGACCGTCACTGACATCGGGCGGACTGCCCTATCCTGGCAGGGCTTTAATACAGCCGCAGTCCCCGGCCATGCGACAGCGGCTGCAGCCCCGCTGGTTCACGGATCCTGGTCAGGCACCGCCTTGTGGCCATAGACCCGATGGTCAGCATCCGGCATCCGCAGATCCGGATCGCCGCCGCCGGCACCTTCCAGATGCGACTTGACGCTCTGCAGCGCCGCCTCCATGCCATGCTCCAGGGCCTGGGCAGGGGTCTCGCGCTCGGTGGGATCGTTCGGCCGGGCGCCCCGTGCGGTGATCGCCAGCCGCAGCACGGTCAGCTTGCCGTGGTCCTCGATGTGCCACTCACCGGCCGGCTCGAAGGACCAGTGCAGCCGCCCCTGGGCGGCATCGCCCTCCAGGCCTTCGCGCGGCATGGGGGTCTCGTCGCGCCGCAACTGCGGCAGCCAGGCCTGCAGGTTCCGCGGCTCCGCCAGATAGGCGAAGACCGCGGCGGCGGGACGGGCGATGGTGATCTGCTGCTCCATGCCCGAGCCAACGTTCCTGCCGCTTGCTGGTTGCCGCGAGGGGCTCGCCCTTTGCGCGAAGGCCGCCCAGAATGGCGTGGATGAACGACAGGGCGCTGCGCTACTTCCTGGCCGTGGTGCGCGCGGGCTCGATCCGCGCGGCGGCGGCGGCGCTGCGTGTCGCGCCCTCGGCGGTCAGCCGCCAGGTGGCCGAGCTGGAGGCCGAGGCGGGCCAGCCGCTGCTCGAGCGCCTGCCGCGCGGTGTGCAGCCGACCGAGGCCGGTCAGGCCGTGGCGCTGCATGCCCAGCGCCAGGAGGAGGAGGCCACGGCGCTGCGCGACCAGCTGCGCCGGCTGCGGGGCGGGCTGGAGGGGACCATCCGCCTCTGCTGCGGCGATGGCTTCCTGGCGGATCTGCTGGAGCGCGGCCTGGCCGGGTTCTCCGCCCGGCATCCAGGCCTGCGCTTCGTCATCGTCCCGGGCGGCACCGACCGCATCCAGGCGGCGCTCGCGGAAGGCGAGGCGGAGCTCGGCCTGGCCTACAACCCCCCGGCGCATCCGCTGCTGCAGAGCCTGGCGTGGGCCCGCCAGCCGCTGGTCGCCCTGGTGCCGCCCGACCATCCGCATCGCGGCGGCCCGCTGCGCCTGGCCGAGCTGGCCGCCGAGCCGGCGGCGCTGCTCTCCACCGGCCATGGCATCCGCCACCTGCTGGCCCGCGCCGAGGCCGATGGCGGCTTCCGCCTGACGCCGCGGCTGGAGACCGGCTCGGTCGAGTTGTTGCGCCGCTTCGTGCTGGCGGGGATGGGGGTGACCTTCCTGCCGGAATTCGCCGCCAGCGGCGAGCTCGCGGCCGGACGGCTGCGGGCGATCCGGCTCAGCGATCCGGTGCTGGCCGAGGCCAGCGCGCATCTGCTGCACCGCGCCGGCCGCCGCCTGCCCGAAGGTTCCTTTCTGCTCGCTCGCTGGCTGGCCGAGAACCTGGCCGCGCTGCGCCCTTGAACAAGGTGGCCGCGGCCGGCCCCCCTGTCAGGTCAGGACGCCGCGCGCCGCGGCTGCGCTGCCAGCCGGTGATAGGCCGCGGCGATGGTCTCGGCGCGGTGGTCGAAGGTATGGCCGTCGAGCACGATCTTCCGCGCCCGCGCCACCTTCTCGGCCCGCGCCTGGGGGTTGGCCAGATAGAAGGAAATCTTGCGCTTCAGCTCGTCGGCGTCGCGCGCCACCTCGATGGCGTCGCCGAAGACCTCCGACAGGCCACGCACCGCATCGGTGATGATGAAGGCGCCGGCGGCCGAGGCGTCGAACAGCCGGTTCGACAGGAAGCCGAAGTCGCGCATCGTGTCCCAATGGTCGTTCAGCAGCACGCCGCAGGAGCCGTACCACTGGTGCAGCTCGGCATTGGAGATGAAGCGGCCGCGGATGAAGCGCTCCGGGATCACCCCTTCCCAGAGCGAGCCGAAGACGGCGACGTCGATCCCCGCATCGACGCACCACTTCACCAGTGTCCGGTACTCCTTGCGGGAATTGCCGACGAAGAGCGGGGTCTGCTCCAGCGGCAGCGGCACCTCGGGCGGGTGGAAGACGCTGGCATCGGTCGCCTGGTGCAGCGCGCTGACCGGGGCGCGGGTCTGCGGCGCCAGGATCTTGGCGTAGATGTCGGAGGCCACGAAGATGTGGTCGTAGTCATCCATCTCGCCATCGGCGACGCGGTCGGGATGGCTGATCTGCCACATCAGGTTCACCGCCTGCGGATCGACCCGGTAGCGGTGCCGGCCGCGCAGCGCGAGGGCCACGTCGTCGCCGCGCCGCTCCCACTCGTCCTGGCAGTCGACGCGCACCACCCAGCCGCGTTTCTGCAGGGCGGCGCCGAGCTGCCGGGCGAAGTGGTAGTCGCCCCATTCATTGGCAACGCGGATGTTCGGCGCCGAGATCTTGATCGCCATGCTGATCGGCCGGTCCTGCGGCCGCAGCCGCAGGAGGGCGGGCGCCGCCGGCGGCAGGATGGCGGGGCTGCCCTCGAGAGGGCCGGCCGCGCCGATGATGCCGACATGCAGGATGCGCTGCCCGGCCGGCCGCTCGTCCTTCAGCAGCAGCACGAAGCGGCGGCGCGCCGGGTTGGCGGGGTCGGGCTGCGCCACGGCCAGGGCCACCGTCTCGTCGCCCAGCACCGCGGCCAGGGCCACCGGCGCCTCCGGCGCGGCCGGATCGGGCTCGACGAAGCCGGCGACCAGATGCCCGGCGACATGGTCGATGCCGCCGCGCGCCGCGGTCGCGCGGAAGCTGAAGGGGCTGCCTGGCAGGTCGGCGCCGGCGGCGGTGGTGACGCGCAGGCGGTGCTCGGCGCCGTCCAGCAGGGCGGCGGGCAGGGCGATGCGGAAGCCGCAGCGGGGGTTCAGCGGCGGGCTGCGCAGGAACTGCCGCTGCCGGTCGGCCACCGCCGTGGCCAGCCGGGTGCCGGCGGCGTCGAGCAGGGTGATGGTGCTGTCCGGCGCGGCCCAGCCGCTGACCGCATGGCCCAGCACCGGGTCGAGCCCGGCCTGCGGCAGGAAATCGGCCTGATCGATGGTCACGACGCGGATCTCCTTAGTGGCCGAGGGTCACGGCGAAGGCGAGCTTCAGCCGGTCTTCCATCGCCTTGCGGCGGTGCAGGTGCTCGAACTGGCGGCGGCCGCGGCGGGTGACGCGGGCGGCGCCGTTGGGGTCGGCCATGACCTGGGACAGGCGCGCCAGGAAGCGCGGCACGTCGTCATGCTGGGTGGCGAAGACGCTGCGGCTGTCGAGCCAGGCCTGGTAGGTCGGGTCGGCGATCGCCACCACCGGCACCTCGGCGGCCAGGGCGGTGATGCCGAGGCTGAGGCTGAGCATGCGGTTGCGCGCGCCGGGCGCGGCGAGCGCCAGGGCGCGGCAGCCGCGCAGCGCCGCCAGCAGCGCGGCCGGCTCCAGCGGCAGCGGCTGGCTGTGGCCGCCGCTGGCCAGGCTGACCTGGTAGCTGCCATCGGCCGCCAGGCTGACCAGCAGCCCGGTATCGCCGCCGCGGCTGCGCGCCGCCAGCGCCATGGCCCAGTCGTATTGTGCCTCCTCGGCGGCCAGCACGGCGATCCGCGCGCCGCCCGGCGCGGTGTCCAGCGCCGCGGCGCCGGTCTCCGCCGGCAGGCTGTCGAAATCGGCGATCTGCAGCGCGCCGATGGCGATGCCGGTCTGCGCACCGGCGGGCCGCAGCAGCGCAACCTCGCCCTCCTGCACCAGCCGCAGCAGCGGAATCCCGTCCAGGCCGGCGAGGAAGGCGCTGCTGGCCTCCTCCGGCAGCACCACCGCCTCACCCGAGAGCAGCGGACGGGGGTTCTCGCCCGGGGTCAGCCAGAGCAGATGCGCGGCCGCCGCCAGGCCGCTGCGCGCGACGAAATGGCGCAGCGCGGGCAGGTCGGGCAGCAGCAGGCGGATGCTGGCGAATTCCTCCATCAGGCCGGCCAGGCTGACGATCGCCTGGGCCCCTTCGAGGCTGTCGCCGCCCAGCAGCGTCACCGCGCGCGGCGCGCCAGGCCCGGCCAGCAGCGAGCGCGGCGAGGCCAGCCGGTCGAGCGCGTTCTGCGCGACGATGGCGTTGAAGTCGGTATGCGCCTGCAGGTCGGTCACCTGCCCCCAGGCGACATTGCGCCGGTAGAAGGCGGTGGTGATCGGCATGCCAAGCGGCGTCACCAGCCGCCCGTATTTCAGCATCAGGTCCCAGTCCTGCACCCGGCCGAGCGCCTCGTTGAAGCCGCCGAGCTGCTCGAAGACCGCGCGCTCCATGCAGATGGTGTTGAGGTCGATGTAGTTGCGGCGCAGCAGCGCCTGGTAGTCGAAGGCGGTGAATTTCAGCTCGGCGGCGCCGAGGCGGGCGCCCTTCATCTCGGTGTCGATGTAGCCGCTATAGACCACCGCCTGGCCGGAATGCCGCAGCCCGGCCACCGAGGCCTGGATGAACAGCGGATGCCAGAGATTGTCGGAATCCAGGAAGGTGATGTAGCGGCCGCGCGAGAACTTCATGCCGAAGTTGCGGGCGATGGCGCCGTTCGACTTCTCCAGCGTCAGGAAGCGGATGCGCGGATCGTCGAAGCCCTTGACCACGAAGGCGGTCTTGTCGGTGCTGCCATCGTCGCAGATGATCAGCTCCCAGTTCGTCCAGGACTGGTCGAGCACCGACTGGATCGCCTCGGCGATCAGGAAGCCGCGGTTGAAGGTCGGCATGATGATGCTGACCAGCGGCTCCTCCTCGAGCGGCCGGTCGAGCAGCCACTGCGTCAGCTCGGTCTCCTGCCGGCCGAGATCGGCGGCCAGGCGGCGGGCGCGCTCGGCATCGGCCAGGCCGATATCCTCCAGCAGGCGCTGGATGTAGCTGTCATAGAGCAGCCCCTTGCGGCCGCGGGCCTGGGCCAGGGCGGCATAGCTGCGCGACAGGCGGGGCGGCGGGGCTGGCGGAGGGGGTTCCGGCGTGCGGCTCAGGCTTTCGAGCCAGGCCTCGACGGCGGCCAGGGCGTCGTCGGCCTGGATCGCCTGGGCGGCCGCCCAGCCGCGCGGATCGAAGCCCGGATTGGGCCAGCGCCATGCGGCGGCGCCCTCGGTCAGCCACTGCGCGAAGCCGGAGCCGGCGGCGACGTCGTATTGGCGGCGGTACCAGGCCTCGTTGAACCAGGCATTCGGGCTGAGGCCGCGCGCCGCGCCGCGGGTGACCCAGTGGTCGAAGGCGGAGACCACCTGGCCGGCGGCGAGCTCGGCCGCCGCCTGGGGATGGGCCAGCAGGTACCAGGCCTCGTCGAACAGCCGCTTGCCGCCGGCGGCGACGAAGGCGTCGAGCGCCGCGGCGGTGGCCGGCTCGGCGATCGCCGGCTTGGCCGCCTGGTTCTGCAGCCGCCAGTGCCGGGCGCCGGCATGGTCGGCGGTGACCGTGAAGCCCGCCAGCGGCTCGCCCCCGGCGGTGCGCAGCTCCACCTGTCCCGCAGGCGGCAGGACGAACAGGAAGCCGTGCCGCTGGCCGTCCAGCTCGGCGCGCGGCCGGTCGGCGCGCAGCTGGCCGAAGCTGCGGCCATCCAGCCAGATCTCCAGCGTCACCGGGCGGCCCGGATCCTCGTAGTCCACGGCCCAGCCGGTGACACGGTCGCCGCGGCCGGGATCGACCTGCAGGAAGTAGCGGCCCTGCACCTGGCGCACCGGCAGCTCGCCGCCGGCCAGCTGGTAGCCGCCCTTGATGCGGGCCGAAACGAAATGCAGGTGGCCGTCCTGCAGCGCCGGCGGCAGCGGCAGGCGGAAGGCGCAGCGGCCCTCGTTATAGGCCGGGCCGGTCAGCACCGGATGCGGCAGCTCGGCCAGCGTCTCGGCGATCACCGCGCCATCGGCCAGGATCTCGACCGTGACCGCCGCCGGCGCCAGGTTGCGGTCCACCGCCCAGCCGACCAGCTGGCCATCGGCATCGAGCTGCAACAGGCCTTCCTGGGCGGTGTCGAGGCGCAGCGTCAGCGGAGGGCCGAGTGCCGTGCCGCTGGCGGCGAAGCGGACCGCGAGGCTGTGCTCGGCGCCGTCCGACAGGTTGTGCGGCAGCGTCATGCTGAAGCTGCCGGGCGGGCTGTCCTCGATACCGAGGGCGCTGCTGATCGGCTCGGCCAGCATGATGGACTGGACCGCGCCATCGACCACCAGCTCGAGCGAGACCGAGGCCTCCGGATCGGCGGCGTCCCAGGCCAGGCCATGCACCGCCAGCCCGTCGCGCAGCAGCACGCCGCGCTCCTCGCGCGCCTCGAACGGACCGGCGGCAGGCAGCAGGGAGGTCAGGTCCTTCAGCAGCTTCAGCCGTGCGGGCGCCTTGCCCGGCACCAGCGGCCGGCGGCCGAGCCGGGACAGGCGCAGGTCGGCGACCTCGACGACGCTGTCGGCCTGCATCTCGAAGACCAGGTGGAACTTCTCGCCCGGCTGCGCGGCGACCAGCTGCAGCAGCAGGTCGCGCTGCTGCCAGGCGATCTCGCCGTCGAAGCGCAGCAGGTCGGGCATCGCCGGCTTCTTGCCGTTCTTGCTGCCGTCGCAGACCATCAGCCGGGCGCTGACCGGCTGGATGCCGCCGGCGCGCAGCCGGCCCAGCCAGCGCAGATGCAGCACATCGCCCGGGTCGCAACCCTCCAGCGAGAAGGAAAGGCAGAAGCGGACATAGCTGCCCGGCTGGTCGACATTGCAGCGCAGCGCGGCGGCAGGCCAGGCCTCGCCCTCGGGCCGGAAGGTCTCGACGCGGAACTGGGCCGGCTGGTCGCCGGCGCGGGATTCCAGATGGATGTCGGGGATGATATCGGCGCGGTTGCTGTAGTTCTTCTCGGAGACCGCGACGGCCTCTCGGAGCAATTCCGGCGAAATCTTATGAAAATCCAAGGCAGGCTTGGCGATCGCGCGCATCGCCGGATCAGATACTTCGCTCATCGGGCCAAATCCACCAGAAGAAGATTTTCAGTATACTGCGACAAAGTTCGCATGGCAGCAAAGGGCGCGCAACCGCTAACTTAACCATAATATAGTTGGCTTCTCTTGCAGAAAAATGCCTGTAGGCATCCTGGAGCCTGTTGCGTGTCGAGAAGCGCGAAGAAAACCACTCGGGCTGCCATGATGCTATGCGGATCTCATGGAAACGTGATCGATGAAGCGTTTCTCTCGACGGACCAGTTGCGCGCCATGCGGGAAATGACGTCATGGAATTGCGCCATAAAAAAGAGCAGTGTAGCACGCTCGACAATCTCATCGGATAGCTGCCTTGCGGCTTTGCGGCAGCAGGAATTATCGTGTCGACCGAGACGCGCTGACCGTTCGTCTTCTGGAGAAATGCATGCTGTTTCTTGTAACGAGCGGTCGCGTCAGGGGCGGCGACGTTCAGGTAGAAATCTCCGGGCCGATCGGAGAATTGCCGCGCCTGATCTTGCGTTTTGAGACGGAGAAAGGTCGGTTCGACCTGCCGGTCGATCTGGCAGCGCCCCCCGCTGCTCTACGCGTCGCCATCGAGAACGATGCGGACGGCAAGGCCAGCAAGCTGAGCTTGGCCCTGCCGGCGGCACAGCTTGCCCAGCCTTTCACCAAGCTGTCCGTGCTGGTGCCGGAAGTCGGCAAGTATCGAAAGCTACCGGTTGAGCCTGGAAGCTTCTTTCTCAAGAGCCTTTACGCAGAATCCGCTGAGGAATTCGCCAGTCATTTCTACCGCAACCGCCATCGGGTGAAGGACAAGGAGACGCTGGCCTTCGCCGCGGAGCAGATCCTCCGGCACTACAGGCTGGACCCGGCGCATCGCGCCGTCTGCCTGGTCATCTTCTGCTACCGTGCTATCGACTTCGCGTCGCGGCCAATGGCCGAGCGGGCGCTGGGCTATGCGGCGGAGATTGAGGCCGAGCTGCCGAAGCTGCCCGTGGACGGCAATGTCCGGAGCGACCGGCATCATCTGACAATGTCCGTCAACCTGGCGCTCTGGCACCTGCATATCTTCATGGAGGATGGCGCGGCGTTGCTGGGCCGCTTGCGGGCTGGCTACCAGTACATGGTGTCGGTCGAGCAGCCCTGGGCGGTGATGGCTTTCAACAGTTGCCGCACCTGTCTGCTGCTGGGCTATTTCGTAGAGCGGATGGGCGACCCGGCAAAGGCGCGCGGTTTGTTTCGTCGCAATCTCGAATTCTACAAGAAGGCGATGCAGACCGCCGAGCGCTTCTCGACCCATTTCCTCGAAATGGCCCAGGCGCATCATGCAGTCTATTTGTCGCTGCTATCGGTGGAGAAGATCCGCGACCGCGAAGGCCAGATCGACCTCGACACGCTGTTCGACGCCATCTCGCGCACCAAGGAAGGCGAGGTCGGCGCGAGCATGAAGCAGAAGCTGGGTCGCCTGCTAGAGGCAGCCCGCACGCCGCAGCCGAGCCTGGTCGCGGCCGAGGGCTAAGCTACCCGCTGACCCAGACCCGCATCCGCCGCCCCGTGCCGGCCGTCGCCAGGGGGGCGGGCGGCACCTCCCCCGTCCCGAACCGCGCCAGCGCCTGCTGGAAGGCGAGCGGCGTCGTGGCCAGGTCGAGCACCGGCAGCGGCCAGGCGGCCTCGCCCGGCGCGGTGAGCCCCAGCGCCGCCGGCGCCAGGCGCGGCCAGTCCGCGACCCGCCCGGGATGCGGCGGCGTGGCGCTGCAGAACAGGCAGGCGATGCCGCGGGCCGCCGCATAGGCCAGGGCCTGCTGCGCCAGGCCACTGTCCAGGCGGTCGGCCAGCAGGACCAGGCCGGCGGTGCCGTCCGGCGTCGCCAGCTCACTGTCCAGCGAGGCCACCGCGTGAAACAGCACCGGCGAGGCCGCGATGTTGCGCAGTGCCGGCGGCAGCGGCCCGCGCCGGCCGCGCAGGTCCCAGAGCAGCCAGGTCTGCGGCGCCACGAAAGGATCGGCGAAGGCCAGGCGGCGATGCGCCACCTCGCGGTAGAGCAGGTCGTAATCGCGCGCCATGGCGCGGATGTTGCGGGCGCCGGCGGCCTCGCTGGCCTGCCAGGCGCGCAGCTCTTCCAGCCGCCGGTCGACGCTGTCCAGGTCCGCCGCGGCGGCGAGCACCGCCTCCAGCAGCGCGGCCGGCTCGCGCGTCTCGAACAGCCAGCCGCCGCCCTGCGCCCGGATGCGCTCGCCCACCGCGCCGAGGTCGAGGGCGAAGACCGGCAGCCCCGCGGCCCAGAGTTCCGTCAGGGTGTGGCAGTAGGTTTCCGGCCAGATCGACAGCACCGCCCCGAACTGGACATCCAGCGCCTCGACGCGATCGAGGAACTCGTCGCGCGCGTAGCGGCCGTGCAGCACCAGGCCCGGTGCCGCGCGCAGCGCGCCGGCATCGCCCAGGATATGGAATTCGACGCGCTGGCCCTGGTCGAGCGCCACCATGGCCTCGATCAGCCTGGCCCCCTTGGCGGCCGAGATATTGCCCGGCACCAGGATCCGCACCACCCCCTCCGCCGGGGCCGCGGCCTTCGGCGCCGGCGCCAGGAAACTCTCGAAGCTGCGGCCATGCGCCAGCACGCGGAAGTCGCGCCCGTCGAGCTCGGGATAGGAAGCCAGGATCACCGCCCGCGCATGGGCCGAGGTGGTGACGAAGGCGTCGCAGGCCGCCAGGGCCGGCCGCAGCATCTCCCGCCAGCGGTGGACGAAATTGTTGCGCAGCGGCGGCACCTGCTCGGCCGGCCAGAGCTCGGCGCGGCAATCCGCCGCGCCCTGGGTGCAGAGGCCGCCGCAATGGCGCATCTCGGCATCCAGCAGCTTGATGGTCGGGCAGGCGATGTAGAAGTCGTGCAGCGACAGCACCACGGGGATGCCCAGCGCCCGCGCCACCTCGGGCAGGCCGAGGCCGTGCCAGGCCAGGTGCCGGATATGCAGCAGCTCGATGGCATGCAGCAGCAGCCATTCGGCGATGATGGCGTCGTATTGCGCGCTGCGGTGGATGGCCATCTGGATCGGCGCGTCCAGGCTGCGCTGCTCGACCGGCTGCAGCACGCCCTCCGACAGGCGCTGCAGCGTCAGCTGCTGGCCGTTGCAGACCAGCAGCCAGGGCTCGTAGCGGTCCTCAAGCCCGCGCATCAGGTCCATATTGGTCTGCGGCGTACCGCCGGATTCCGTCGAGATGACGAAGAGCACCCGCGGCCGCGGCGGCGTCGCCCCCTGGAAGGCGCGGCGCACCCGCCAGCGCATCGCCAGCTGCCGCGGGTCCTTCTGGAAGACGCTGATCAGCGCCTTGTACTCGGGAAAGCGCGCGTCCAGTCGGGCGCGGCCCTCGCGCAGCAGGCCGGCGCGCGCCGTGCCGAAGCTCGCCGATTGCCGGTGCTGCACATAGGTGCGGTCGTCGACCACATGCTGCCAGCCGGCGCGCAGCGCCCGCATGCAGAGGTCGTTCTCCTCGCCATAGCCGCGCGGGAAGGCCTCGATATCGAGCGCACCCACAGCGTCCAGCGCGTCGCGCCGCAGGTACAGGCAGAAACCGTGGCCGGTCGGCACCTCCGGATAGGCGGCGCGCGCCGCCTGGGTCACCAACCGGCCGACATCGCCGATCGACAGGCCGTGTGGCAGGGCATTGGCCCCGCCCGGCCGCGGCGCCGAGAAGGCGCCGGCATTGTCCGAGAGCGGCGAGGCGCTGGCGGTGCGTGGGCTGGCATAGGCAGCGGCCGTCAGCCCTTCCAGCCAGCGCGGCGGCAGCAGCGTGTCGGAATTCAGCAGCACCACGTCGCGCTGCCCCGCCGCCGCGATGCCGCGGTTGCAGGTGCCGGTGAAGCCCAGGTTCTCTGCATTCCGCAGAACACGGATGTTGCGGCGGCCCTCGTAGAGAGCCAGCACCTCGGCGACGCGGGGGTCGGGGCTGGCGTCGTCGATGAGAAGCAACTCGGCATCGCCACCCGTCTCGGCGACCAGGGTCGCCAGGCAGGCGGCCAGATCGTCGGGCGCGTTGTAGATCGGGATGATGATGGCGACCTGCGGCCGGCGGCCGGCCAGGTTGCGCCAGGGCTCGCCGGCAAGGCCGCGCGTGGCGGGCAGCGACGGCAGTTCCAGCGGGCCGCCCGGCAGGAGATCGCGCTGGCCGGCAATGCGGGCGGTGACGGTCAGTGGCCCGCCGTCGCGTGGCTGGCTGGCGAGGGGAAAGATGAAGCCGCCCTGGCCGGTGGTGGTCCCGCGCTCCTGCAGGTCCTTGCGCGGCCGTACCGCCGGGATGGTCTCATAGAGGATGCCGTCGAGCAGGATCTCGACGGCCGGCACGGCCCAGCGCGGCTCGCGGAAGGCCGCCCAGCCGCGCACCGATCCCTCGTGCCAGGTCTCGAGCCGCCCCAGCGAGATCGGCGCGAAGCTCGCCTCCCTTTCGGCGACCACCCTGCCCGAGCTTTCCAGCACCAGGCGCATCGTGGCGCCCTGGCGGAAGGGCTGCGCCTCGGCGACCGCCCGGGCCAGGGCGACCGCGGTCACGGAGAAGCCATGCGGCCGGTCGGGGCGCGGCTGGCCGCCGGTCAGGTCAGGGCGGGTGATGCTCAGGGTGAGGGGCAGCCGGGTGCCATCGGGCAGCAGCACCGCCGCCTCGCCGGTGCCGTGCCACAGCGCCGGGTCGATCAGCCAGCCGGAGATGCCGGCCTGGCTGGCCATCTCCAGCGCGCCCTGCGGCGCGAAGGCGGTCCAGCGATCGGCGGTGACCGCGACTCCGCCCTCGACCATCAGGCTGAGCGGCGTGGCCGGGGGCTGGTCATGGCTCCAAGAAAAATCCTCGCGGAAGGCCAGGAAGCGGGGACCGTCCTCCTGGTCCGGCAGGTCGCGGCGCGGAAACCAGTGGCGGATCTCGAAACTCTCGGCGCCCGCCTGCAGCAGCACGCGATCCGGCCAGTCGCGGTCGCGCGGCACGGCCAGCCAACCCGAGATCATCAGGAAGCCGCTGCCGAAAGCCATGCTGTCGATGGCCGCCTTGAAGGCCATGCCGCGTCCCCGCAATCCGGTTAGTCGAAGAGCGGCCGCCAGGCGGGGCGGCCATCACCGCCCGGCCGGCCTCGCAGGGCCGGCCGGGCGAAGTCACGCAGCCTCAGGGGCGGCCGATGGAGGAATAGTCGAAGCCGGCCTCGCGCATCGCCTCGGGATCCCAGACGTTGCGCAGGTCGCAGACGACCTTGCCGGCCATGGCGGCACGGAGCTTCTCGGGGGAGAGGGCGCGGAACTCGTTCCACTCGGTGATCAGCACCAGGGCGTCGGCGTCCCTGGCGGCGTCGAGCGCGCTGTCGGCCCAGTGTACGCCGCCCGGCAGCGACGGCTTGGCATGGCTCGGCTGCGGGTCATAGGCGCGGACCGTGGCGCCGGCGGCGATCAGCGCCGGCAGGATGACCAGCGACGGCGCATCGCGCATGTCGTCGGTCTCCGGCTTGAAGGTGACGCCGAGCACGGCGATGGTCTTGCCGCCGACCGAGCCGCCGCAGGCGGCGATGACGCGCTCGGCCATCTGCGCCTTGCGCGCCTCGTTGGCGGCGATGGTCTGCTCGACGATGGTGGCCGGCGCGCCGAGCTCCTGCGCGGTGCGGGCCAGGGCCAGGGTGTCCTTCGGGAAGCAGGAGCCGCCATAGCCCGGACCGGCATGCAGGAATTTCCTGCCGATGCGTCCGTCGAGGCCCATGCCGCGGGCCACGTCATGGACGTTGGCGCCCGCCTTCTCGCAGAGGTCGGCCATCTGGTTGATGAAGGTGATCTTCACCGCCAGGAAGGCGTTCGCCGCGTACTTGATCAGCTCGGCGGTCTCGATGGCGGTGGCCACGACCGGGGTCTCGATCAGGTAGAGCGGGCGGTAGAGCTTCTTCAGCACCGTCAGCGCGCGGTCGGAATCGACGCCGACGACGACGCGGTCGGGCCGCATGAAGTCGCCGATGGCATTGCCCTCGCGCAGGAATTCCGGGTTCGAGGCGACCTCGATCTCCAGGTCCGGCCGCGCCTTGCGGACGATTTCCTTGACCTTGCGGCCGGTGCCGACCGGGACGGTCGACTTGGTCACCAGCACGATCGGGCCCTCGGCGGCGAGAGCGACCTGCTCGGCGGCGGCGAAGACATAGGACAGATCGGCATGGCCGTCGCCGCGCCGGGTCGGCGTGCCGACAGCCAGAAAAACGGCCTCGGCGCCGCGGACGGCTTCCTTCAGGTCGGTGGTGAAGGTCAGCCGGCCATCGGCGACATTCTCGGCGACGAGCTTGTCGAGGCCGGGCTCATAGATGGGGATGCGGCCCTCGCGCAGCGCCTCGATCTTGCTGATCTCGGTATCGACCACGCAGACATCGGTGCCGAACTCGGCGAAGCAGGCTCCGGAGACCAGGCCGACATAGCCGGCCCCAATCATGGCAATCTTCACGCGACAGCTCCAGGCAGATGCTTCGGATGGGGGACGCTGTTCGGCTCGTCGGCGAGGCGCAGCAGGTGCTGGCCATAGGCCGTCTTGGCGAAGAGGCGGCCGCGGGCGCGCAGCTGCTCGACGTCGATGAAGCCGTTCAGGAAGGCGATCTCTTCCAGGCAGGCGATCGGCAGGCCCTGGCGCTGCTGGATGGCGCGGACGAACTCGCCGGCATCGAGCAGCGAGTCATGCGTCCCCGTGTCGAGCCAAGCATAGCCGCGGCCGAGCTGCTCGACGCGCAGCGTGCCGGCCTCCAGATAGGCCAGGTTGACGTCGGTGATCTCCAGCTCGCCGCGCGGCGAGGGCTTCACCTTCGCCGCGATGTCGACCACGCGGTTGTCGTAGAAATACAGGCCGGTCACCGCCCAGTTGGAGCGCGGCTCGGCCGGCTTCTCGACGATGGACAGCGCCTTCCCCTCGGCGTCGAACTCGACCACGCCGTAACGCTGCGGGTCCTCGACGTGATAGGCGAAGACCGTGGCCCCCTCGGGCCGCGCGCGCGCCGCCTGCATGATGTCGGAGAGGTTGGCGCCGTAGAAGATGTTGTCGCCGAGCACGAGGGCCACGGAATCGTCGCCGATGAAGTCGCGGCCGATCAGGAAGGCCTGGGCCAGGCCCTCGGGCTTCGGCTGCTCGGCATAGACGAAGGTGACGCCATACTGGCTGCCGTCGCCCAGCAGCTTCTGGTACATCGGCATGAATTCGGGCGAGGTGATGATCAGGATCTCGCGGATGCCGGCCAGCATCAGCACCGAGATCGGATAGTAGACCATCGGCTTGTCATAGACCGGCAGCAGCTGCTTGTTCACCGCGAGCGTCGCGGGATGCAGCCGGGTGCCGGAGCCGCCGGCCAGAACAATGCCCTTCATCGAATGGTTTCCTGCAGCGGGGGGCCAATCAGCGTGGTCAGGGTCTCGTCGAGGCGCGCGCGCCAGTCGCCGGCGGGGATGCCGTGCACCGCCTGCAGATGGCTGCAATCGAGCCGGCCATCGGCCGGGCGGACGGCGCGGGTCGGATAGTCGGCGGTCGCGATCGCCTTGAGCGTCGGGACCTTGTGGCCGCGGGCGGCGGCGCCGGCGAAGATCGCCTCGGCGAAGCCGTGCCAGGTGGTGTGCGGCGCGCCGGTCAGGTGGAACAGGCCGAAGCGCGGGTCGCCGGCCGCGGCCTGGACCAGATGCGGCGCCATGACGCGCACGGCCTCGGCCAGGTCGGCGGCGAAAGTCGGCGCGCCATGCTGGTCGGCGACGACGCCGACCTCGTCGCGGGTCGCCGCCAGCCGCAGCATGGTCTTCACGAAATTATTGCCGTCGGCCGAGCAGACCCAGGCGGTGCGCAGGATGACGCTGCGGGGATTGGCGGCCATGACGGCGCGCTCGCCCTGCAGCTTGGACAGGCCATAGACGCCCTGCGGCCCGGTCGCGTCGGTTTCGCGATAGGGGGCACCGCCGAGGCCGGAGAAGACGTAATCGGTGGAGAAATGCACGAAGGGCGCGCCGACCGCCGCCGCCTCGGCCGCCAGCCAGGCGGCGCCGTCGCGGTTGACGGCGAAGGCCAGCGCCGTGTCGTCCTCGGCCTTGTCCACCGCCGTATAGGCGGCGGCGTTGATCACCAGCTCGGGCCGGGCGGCGGCGACGGCCGCGGCCAGGCTGTCGCGCGAGGTCAGGTCGAGCTCCGGCGGCTCGAGCGCGGTGATCTCGTGGCCCTCGGGCTCGAGGGCGCGGAGCAGGGCGCAGGCAACCTGGCCGACCCGGCCAGCGATCAGGATGCGCATCAGCCGGCCGCCTTGGCCGGAAGGAGGCCCAGCCGCTCGCCGCTATAGACGCGCTCGCGCAGCGGCTGCCACCACCACGCATTGTCCAGGTACCAGGCGATGGTCTTCTCGAGGCCGGTCGCGAAGGTCTCGGAGGGCGTCCAGCCGAGCTCGGCCTTCAGCTTGCTGGCATCGATGGCATAGCGCGCATCATGGCCGGGGCGGTCGGCGACGAAGCTGATCAGCCGGCGGCGCGGGCCGGCAGCATCGGGGCGCAGCCGGTCGAGCGTGTCACAGATGGCTTCCACCACCTCGATGTTCCGCTTCTCCGAATTGCCGCCGACATTGTAGGTCTGGCCCGGCTGGCCGCGCTGCAGCACGGCGATCAGCGCGGTGACATGGTCGTCGACGAAGAGCCAGTCGCGGACATTCTCGCCCTTGCCATAGACCGGCAGCGGCTTGCCCTCGAGGGCGTTGAGGATGGTCAGCGGGATCAGCTTCTCGGGGAAATGGAACGGCCCGTAATTGTTCGAGCAGTTGGTCATCAGCGTCGGCAGGCCATAGGTCTCGTGCCAGGCGGCGACCAGATGGTCCGAGCCCGCCTTGGTCGCCGAATAGGGCGAGCGCGGCGAGTAGGGGGTGGTCTCGGTGAAATAGCCGGTGGCCCCGAGCGAGCCGAAGACCTCGTCGGTCGAGATGTGCAGGAAGCGGAATTTTTCTTTCTGTGCCGCCTCCAGGCCCAGCCAGTAAGCGCGGGCTGCCTCGAGCAGAACGAAGGTGCCGACCAGGTTGGTCTGCACGAAAGGCGCGGCGCCGGCGATCGAGCGGTCAACATGGCTCTCGGCCGCCAGGTGCATCACCGCGTCCGGGCGGAACTCCGCCATGGCCTTGGCCATCGCCTCGGCATCCGCGATGTCGGCCTGCAGGAAGCCGAAGCCGGGGCGACCCTCGCAGTCGCGCAGGGAGCGGCGCTCGCCGGCATAGGTCAGCTTGTCGACCACCAGCACCGCCTCGGCGACCTGATCGAGAACCAGGCGGCGGACCAGGGCCGAGCCGATGAAACCGGCGCCGCCGGTGACCAGGATGCGCATCAAGGGCGTCCTCTGCAGAATGCTGACGTCAGAAGTAGTCGGGAAGGTCGCGCAGCCGGGGCTGGCGGGAATCCTTGTCGGACAGGACCGGGCCGCCCTCGGGCAGGGTCCAGCGGATGCCGACATCCGGGTCGTCCCAGGCCAGGCCCTTGTCGCAGGCGGGCGCGTAATAGCCGCTGACCTTGTAGGCGACGGCGCAATCCGGCTCGAGGGTGCAGAAGCCATGCGCGAAGCCGACCGGGACATAGAGCTGGTTGCCGGCCTCGGCCGAAAGCTCGACCGCCACATACTGGCCATAGGTAGGCGAGGCGCGGCGCAGATCGACGGCGACGTCGAGCACGCGGCCAGACAGGACCCGCACCAGCTTGGCCTGGGGCTCGGGCTGCGACTGGAAATGCAGGCCGCGCAGCGTGCCGACCGGCTGCGAGATGGAGAAATTGTCCTGCACGAATTCGGTGGTCAGGCCGCAGGCGGCGAAGTCGCGCGCGCTATAGGTCTCGGAGAAGGCGCCACGGGCATCACCGAAGCGCTTCGTCTCAACGAGGATCGGCCCGTCCATCGTGAAGCTGGCCAGGGTGAAGTTGCGCGAACTGCGCACCTCGCGCAGCTCGCCCTGCTGAATGGCTGCCAGGGCGCTTTCGGACAGAGCGGACGACATGAAGGGGCCCTTAACCTGGATTGCTGCAATGCACCATGGCGAGACGCTGCAAATCAATTGCCTAGCATATGATTTTCACGCGCACGACCCGGCGTTCGGGCCGAAAAATGGACTTCCCATGAAGCATTGAGTTCTCGCTAGGATTTACCCTGGTGCGTCGCGATTGGCAAAGCCCCCTGCTCTTTCTTTAAAACGGCCTCACGAAGTCGCGAGTTCGCCTCCCTGGTTTGCCGATGGCGGAAGCCTGTGGCGGGATGGCCCTGACAGCGGTTATTCTTGCGGCATGGCAATGACCCAGGACCAGGGCCGCTTCACCCGCCAGGCGGAGGAGCACGGGGTGCGGATCACCGTGCATCCGGCGCGGCCGGCAGCGGCTTTCCTGGCCGCGGCATGGCTGCTGGGCCTGCTGTTCGGCCTGCCCGCGCTCGCGGTGCTGCTCGATCCCACCCGGCATGAGCCGGTCGCGCTGGGCGCGGCGCTGGCCGGGCTGGGGGTGGTTGCGATGGCCGTCCTGGCGCTGCGCCGGGCCCGGCAGGGGCGCGGGCCACGGCCGCTGCTGCTGGATGCCACCGGCCTGACCCTGCCTGAGGGCCACTTGCCCTGGACCGAGCTGCGCGGCCTGTCGCTGCGCCAGCCCGAGCCCGGCCGCCAGGCGGCCGCGGCGCCCGGGCTGCATGCGCTGGCCGCCCGCATCGCCGCCCGGCAGCACGCCGCCGAGACCGTGCTGCTGGCCGAGACGGCGGGGGAGGGGGCGCCCCGGCTGGTCGCCGGCGGCCTCGGCCCCGAGGTGGCCGCCGCGCTGCGCGAGGCGCTGCTGGCGGCGCGGCCCGCTCAGTAGGGCAGCACGCGCTCCATGATCTGCTGGCCCCAGCGCGGCCGCTGCAGGTCGCTGGAGACGCCGCGGCCGCCATAGGCGATGCGGGCTTCGGCGATCTTCTCCGAGGCGATGCGGTTGTTGGGGCGGATATCCTCCGGCCGGATCAGCCCGCGCAGCTGCAGCTCGCGCAATTCGTTGTTGACGCGGATCTCCTGCGAACCGGCGATCTCCAGATTGCCGCTCGGCAGCACGCGGATGACGGTGGCCGCCAGCTGCAGCCGGATCTTCTCGTTGCGGCGGATCTTGCCGGTGCCGTCGCTGGTGCTGTCGCCGCCCAGGCTGACCGCGGGCGCCGTCTGCCCGCCGAAGATGCGGCCGAAGATGCCCTGCAGCCCGAAGAGGAAGGGCATGTTCAGCGTCTGCTCGGCCTTGTGCTCCAGCTCGGTCTTGTTGTCGAACTGGGCGCTGTCGTCGATCTCGATCTCGACGGTCAGCAGGTCGCCGACGAAGCGGGCGCGCTGGTCGCGGAAGAAGCTGCGCGAGCCCGCCCGCCACAGCGAGCCGGGCATGGTCGGCCCGGTGCCGGCCAGGCGCGGCCGGTTGGAGACCTCGATCGGCGTGTCGCCCTCGGCGATCGGCGGGATGGCCTCGATGGCGCCAGGGGCGCTGATCGGCGGCGGCTTCTGGATATGGCCGAAGCTGTCGCAGCCGGCGAGGCCGAGCAGGGCCAGCGCCAGGAGGGGGCCAGGGCGGCTCATGGCGCCCGCACCTCGGCGGTGCCGTCGGCGACGACGAGGGCGCGGATGGTGCGGCCGCTGCGCGGGTTGTGCACCCGGATCATCTCGCCCAGAGCGCCGGATTCCATGGCCCGCCCCTCCATCTCCAGGGTGACGCCGGCCCGCTTCCAGAAGACGCGGATCATCTGGGTGGAGCGGATGGCGGAAGGCTCGCCGACGTCGCGCTCGGTCAGCGCCGCGGAGCCGCGCACCCGGCGCTTGACCTCGAGCCCGACCAGGTTGCGCTCGGCCTCGATCAGCCCGGGCATCGGCCGGCGCGGCGCCATGGCCTCCAGATCCTGGCTGGTGAGGATGTCGCCGGGCGCGAGCGATCGCGCCGCATGCCAGACCTCCCGCGCCGCCACGGGTGCCGCCGCCAGCAGCAGGACCGCGACGAGGGGAGGGAGCGAGGGGGACATCGGCCACCTCACCGCACGTTGTTGGTGGTCTGCAGCATCTGGTCGGTCGCCTCGATCACCTTCGAGTTCATCTCGTAGGCGCGCTGCGCCGCGATCAGCTGGGTGATCTCCTGCACCACGTTCACGTTGGAGGCTTCGAGATAGTACTGCCGCAGCTTGCCGTAGCCGGGATCGGTCGGCAGGCCCTGGTTGGGCTGGCCGGAGGCCTCGGTCTCCAGGAACTTGTTGCCGCCGATCGCCTCCAGCCCGGCCTCGTTGGGGAAGGTGAAGAGCTCGAAGCGGCCGACATTCTGCTGCTGGCCATTGGCCTGGGTGACCAGCACCTCGCCGGCCTGGTTGATGGTGACGTCGCGCACCTCGACCGGGATGTTGATCGCCGGCTGCACCGGATAGCCTTCGCTGGTGACGATCTGGCCCTGGTTCGACAGCTTGAAGGTGCCGTCGCGGGTATAGGCGACGGTGCCGTCCGGCAGGTTGATGCCGAAATAGCCGCGCCCCTCCAGCGCCAGGTCATAGAGGTTGCCGGTCTCCTGCAGCGTGCCCTGCAGGGTGATGCGGTTGATCGCCGAGCTGCGCACGCCGAGGCCGACCTGGGTGCCGACCGGCAGCAGCGTCCCCGCCTCGGAGGAGGAGGAGCCGACGCGCTCCGCACTCTGGTAGAGCAGGTCCTGGAACTCCGCCTTGCGCCGGGTGAAGGCGGTGGTGGAGACGTTGGCGATGTTGTGGGCGATCACCTCGACATTGGTCTGCTGGGCCTGCATGCCGGTGGCCGCGATATTCATGGCGCGCATTGTTTTTCGCTTCCCTTGGCCGGCGCCGTCGGCGCCGCTGGCCATGCATCAATGGTGGGCGTCAGAGAGGGGGTAGACGGTCAGTTCGGCCGGCCGAGCATTTCGATCATCCGCCGCATCCGCTGGTCGTCATCGGCGATGAAGCGCTGCATGTTCTCGTAGGCGCGCTGCACCAGGGTCAGGTTGGCGAGCTCCTGCACCGGCTGGATGGTCGAGCCCTCCAGCGCGCCCTGCACCAGCCGCGTCCGCGTGCCCGGCTGGGTCGGGTCGATCGGCTGCAACTGGTTGGCCGGGATGTCCACCAGCCCGTCGCCGGCCTTGCGCACGCCGCGCAGGTCGTTGGCGTTGAACAGGCCGATGCGGCCGACCTGCTCGACCCGTCCCTCGACGGTGGCCAGCACATTGCCGTCGGCGCGGATCTCGAGGCTGCTGAACCGCTCGGGCAGCAGGATGCGGGCGCCGCCCTCGCCGGCGACGGCGCGGCCATTGCTGTCGACCAGCGTGCCATCGGGGCCGAGCTTGAAGCGCCCGTCGCGGCTGTAGCCGCGCCCGGCATTGCCCGGCCGCTCCACCGCGAAGAAGCCCTGGCCGTCGATGGCGAGGTCGAGCGGATTGCCGGTCGCCCCGATCTCGCCCTGGCGGCTGTCGATATAGGTGGCGCGGTCCTGCACGAAGGCGATCTCGCGCCCGGGCACCGCCAGGCGATTGATGTGGCTCTGGAACAGGGTGCGGTCGCCGCGATAGCCGGTGCTGGTGGCATTGGCCAGGTTGTTGGCCACCACCTCCATCTGCTGCCGCAGCGCGAGCTGGCCGGAGAGGCTGACGACGCTCGGACTGTCCATGCTTCAGTTCCTCCCTGATGCGGGCTCGGGGGATGCCGCCGCTGCCGCGGGCAGCACCTGCTCGATCTGGCGGCTGCGGCTGATGGCCTGGCGCGCCGCCGCGACGCCCCGCGGCGCGGCGGGCGTCGCCTGGTTGGAGAGCTGCAGCAGGGTGGCGGCGCTGCCCTCCGGCGCCAGCAGCTCGCCGGGCAGGGCGACCCGCTGGCGCGCCAGCGCGGCGGCGCTGGCCAGCCGCGCCGTCGCCTCGGAGCGGGTCTGCGGATCGAGCGAGGCATCGCGCAGCAGCGCGGCATAGGCGGTCGCCGCCTCGCCCCAGGCCTGCCCCTGGAACAGCAGGGCCGCGCGCGCCTGGCGATCGGGCAGCTCCTCCAGCCCGGCCAGGGCCGCCGCCCCCTCCAGCGGCTTGCCCAGCCGCGACAGGGCCAGGGCCGCGATGCGCCGGGCCGCGTCGGAGGCCGGCAGCGGCTGCAGCAGCGCCAGGGCGCGCATCGGGTCGCCCTGCTCGGCCAGCGCCTCCGCCCGCGCCTGCAGCAGCGTGGCCGCGGGCTGCGCGAGGGTGGCGGCGGCGAGCTGCCGGCTGGTCTCCAGCGCCGCATCGGGCAGGCCCTGATCGAGCATCAGCCGGGCCGCGCCCTGGCGGATATCGTCGCCCCGCTCGCCAGGCGTCGCATAGCCCTCATACTGCCAGTAGAGCGCCAGCCTCTCGCCGGCCGGCGGCAGGGTCAGGCCGCGCGCATCGACCAGCAGCAGCCGCAGCGCCTGCGCCGCCAGCCGGGCCGCGCGGCTTTCCGTGTTGGGGCGGGAGGAGGCCTGGCTGGCCTCGTCGGCGACGCGCAGCGCGGCGCGCAGGTCGCCGCGCTCCAGCAGCCGCTGTGCGTAGAGGATGGCGGATTCCTCGCCCAGCGGGTCGTGCCGGTAGGTGCGGGCGAAGTCGATCAGCACCTGCTCGGCGCGCTGGCTCTCGCCGTCCTGGCGGGTCAGGTTCAGCGCGGCCAGCCGCGCCTGGGCATAGAGGGCGGCGACGCTGCGGCCGCGCGCAGCCCGCTCCAGATACATCATCTCATCGGCGCGGTTGCCCTCCAGCCGGGCCTGGCGCGACAGCAGCCAGTTGCGCACCACCTGCTGGTCGGGGCGCAGCTCGGTCATGCTGCGCACGCCGGCCACCAGCACGCGCAAGGTCTCGACATCCTCCTCCACCGCATCCGTCAGGACATGGGCGAAGGCCAGCCGCAGATCGGGCGGGATGTCGCGCAGCAGGGCGCGGATCTGCGGTGCCTGGCGGGCCAGCGCCGGCGCGTCGCCGGCCAGCGCCGCCGCCAGCCCGCGCCACAGCGGCAGGTCGGGGCGGGCGCAATCGGCGGCCTCGGCCAGCAGGGCGGAAGCCGGGTCGATGCGCTGGCGGCCCAGGATGCGGGCGATGTCGCGGACCCGCTCCAGCCGGGCCTGCAGATCGGGCGGCGCGCTCTCGGCGACCGGGGCGGCCAGCACCTCCAGCGCCTCGCGCGGCATCTCGTGCGCGGCATAGAACTCGGCCAGCGCCGCCATCTCCACCAGGCCCTGGTCGGACAGCGCCAGCGCGGCGCGGCGTTCGACCAGCTCGTCCAGGAAGGGTTGCCGGCCGGCCCAGTCGCGCAGGGTGAAGGGGGCCGACAGGCAGGGCGGCTTCGGCACGGCCTCGGCGCCCGGCCCGAAGCGCGGATTCGGCAAGGGCTGGCCAGGCGCGGCCGCCGGCGGTGCCGCGCTGCCTGGGCCACCCGGGCCCGACGCGCCGCTGCCGCCGCCGGTCCCGGGCAGCCTGGAGGTCGGCGCCGCGTTCAGCAGGTTCAGCTTGCCCAGGATGCTCTCGCGCAGGCCGGTGAGATCCTCGGTGGCAGGCGGCTCGGCATGGCCGCGGCGGCCGCGCGGCGGCGTGGCGGCGGGCGGCGGCAGGGCGGTGGCCTCGCGCGGCTGGTCGCGGCCGGCCGCCGCGGGGCGCGCCGGACCCCGCCGCAGGTCGACATAGAGCAAACCGCCGGTGACGCCGAGCTCGGCGGCGCAATCGGCGCAGCTCGGCTGCAGCACCAGCACGGTCTCCTCGCCCTCCTGGCGGATCTGGGTGCCGGCCAGCTCGCGCAGCGGCCGCAGGCCGGCCAGGTCGAGCTGCAGCCGACCCTGCAGCCGCAGTTCCTGCCCGGCCGCGGTGCGCCGCAGGCTGTGCGGCGGAATGCTGCCGAGATCGAGCACCACCCGGCCACGATCGGCGTGCTGGCCGCCGCGCACCCGCACGCTGCGCGCGGCCGGAGCGGGCGGGGCGGGCGGACTGGCAGGTGCCGGCTCCCCGGCCGCCGGCGCCTCGGCGGCGGTCGCGGCGGGCGGCACGGGCGGAGACGCAGGCGGCGTGGGGCGCGCCGGTGTCGCACCGGCCGGCTCCGGACCGGGCGTGGCGACGCCCGGGCGGGCCGGGGTCAGGTTGTTCTGCGGCGCGGCGCCGGGGCGCGGCGGCGGGGTGGAGAGGCCCTGCGGCACCGCCGGCGTGGTCGGCAGCCCCGGCGTGGTGGCGGGCAGGGCAGGCGCCGGCACCTGGCTGGCACCTGGGCTGGCCGGGGCAACGGGCGCGGTCGTCGCCGGCCCTGGCGCCACCCCCTGCGCCAGGGCCGGGCTGGCGGCGAGCAGGGTCAGCACTGCCGCCACCCCGCCGCGCAGCAGCGTCCGGAAGCGGGGCGGGGGCGATGCCCGGCGCGGGCCGGTCGCGGGCTGCACCGCGCCTACTCCCCGCTGCCTTCGGCTTTCGCACGGCCGGCCTCGCGCAGCTGCTCCTCCATCTGGTCGAAGCTGGGCTGCAGCTTGGAGGGGATGGCCTGGCGGCCGACCTCGACGCAGATCTGCGGGGAGAGGTTTTCCAGGTAGGAGGTGATGACGGCGCGCGCCACGTCCATCATCCGCTTCTCCTCCTCTACGATGGCCTTCAGCCGCGACGCCATCGGCCCGATCAGCCCGTAGGAGAGGAAGACGCCGAGGAAGGTGCCGACGAGCGCCGAGCCGATCATGCCGCCGAGGATCTCCGGGCTCTCGCTGATCGCGCCCATCGCCTTGATGACGCCGAGCACGGCGGCGACGATGCCAAGCGCCGGGAAGGCATCGGCCATCAGCTGGATCGCTTTGGCCGGCTTGAGATTCTCGGCATGGCGCTTGTCGATGGCGCCTTCCATCATCTCGCCCACCCGGTGCGGATCCTTGTTGTTCAGGGTGATGGTGCGCATCGTGTCGCAGACCAGGCCGCGCAGCGCCGGTTCCTTGGTCAGCCGGGCGTAGCGGCTGAAGATCGGCGAGTTCTCCGGCTTCTCGATATGCTTCTCGAGCTTGGCCGCGCCTTCCTTCTGATGCGTGCGCAGCAGCAGGTAGAGCAGGCAGAGCAGGTCGGAGAAGTCCTTCTTCTTCCATTGCGGTCCCTTGAAGACCTTGCCGAAGGACTTCATCGTCTTGGCGAACAGCGCGCCGTCGCCGCCGATCAGCAGGGTCATGAAGCCGCTGCCGCCGATGATCATCATCTCCGGGCCGATGGCGTGCAGGATCACGCCCATCTTGCCGCCGGCGATCAGATAGCCGCCAAAGACGGCAACGAAGACTCCGAGGATTCCGGCGAGCTGGATCATCGATTGGGTCGGCCCCGCAATGCCTGCGCTGGTGCGATGGTCGGGCCAGAACCTGGCCGGCGCTTCGCTCTTACCATTTCGCACCTTTCTGTGCTATGAGCATTTTTCGCAATAGCGACCGAGAGGACGACCATGCCCCTTCCCGTCGGGATTTCCGAAGGCGTCAACAAGGCCCTGGACCAGGCTGGCCAGGCCGGCCAGGCCGCCGCGCCACGCGGCGAGCAGCTCGGCCGCTTCCGGGTCGATGCCCAGGTGGCCGGCGCGCTGCGCGACGCGGCCAGGGCCACGGGGATGGGCTTCAACGTCCTGGCGGCCAAGGCGGCGATGGAAAGCGGCTTCCGCGCCGATGCCCAGGCCTCCACCTCCTCAGCCCGCGGCCTGTTCCAGTTCATCGACCAGACCTGGCTGGCCGTGGTGCAGGCGCATGGCGCTGAGCACGGCCTGGCCAACGAGGCCGCCGCCATCAGCCGCAGCGGCAGCCGCCTGACCGTCGGCGACCCGGCCATGCGCAGCCGGATCCTGGCGCTGCGCGACGATCCGGCGATCTCGGCGCGGCTGGGCGCGGAGCATCTGAAGGACCTGTCCGATGCGCTGCGCCCGGCGCTGGGCGGGCGGGCGCCGGACGCGACCGAGCTCTATCTCGGCCATTTCCTCGGCCTGCGCGGCGCGACGGAGCTGCTGCGCACCGCCGCCAGCGACCCGGCGCGCGCCGCCAGCGACATCCTGCCCGAGGCAGCGCGGGCCAATCCGGCTATTTTTCGCGGCGCCGACGGCCAGCCGCTCTCCACCCAGCAGCTGATGGACAAGCTGCGCGGCCGGGTCGGGCAGATCTACGCCTCGCTCGGCATGGAGGCGCCCAGCGGCCCGGTCGAGCTCACCCCGGGCGCCGCCGCGGCGGTCCTGGCCAGCAGGCCGGCCGCGCCGGTGGCCAGCGAGGAGCCGCTCTGGTGGGGGCGGGGCAATCCCGCCCGCATCCTGCACCCCTCGGAGCAGGCCATGGCCGCGACCCTGGTCGAGGTCTTCAGCCGGATGAACCGCGCTGCCGCGCAGCGCGGCCGGGACGAGGCGCCGGGCGAGCTGCCGGGCAGCGTGCTGGAGGCGCTGCGCCAGCAGGCCCCCGCCCTGCCCGAAACCAGCATCGACCCGCTGGCCGAGGCCCGCCGTGCCTATCGGCCGGTGCAGATCTGAGCCGCCGGAGGCACCACGCGGCGCCGGGCCTGCTCCAGCCGGACCTCCTGCCCATGCCGTAGCCCGGCCGCATAGCACTGGCCGAGCCCGGCCCGCAGCAGGGCCGGCGGCTCGGGCCAGGGGTGCGGCAGGGCCGCGATGTCCGCCTGCCCCTGCCGCCCTTCCAGCCCGTCCCGCCGGCCCCGGGCCGTGGCGCGGTCCAGCAGCCAGGGGGCGAGGCCCTCCCAGTCCGGCGTCCCCGGCGGCCTGCCCTCCAAGGCGCCTTTATCAGCCTTCATTCTTCGCGTTCCTGCTGTCATGCCGACATGCCTCCATGGCGAACCCGGCCGTCGCGGCGTCTGATCGCCGCGCAGCCCTGCTCAGCGCCGGCAGCCACGGGCGGACCCGGTGAACAGCCAGAGGACCGGGAGAGGATTCGCGGAACCGGCAGCGTGATTTTCGCACAATCGGCCTGCGCCATGCAGCAGGCTTCAGCGGCCGCACCCGGCGCCGTCACCAGGATTTGCGAAAAATAATAAATTCGATGGCAAGTTCCTGGCGCGCCGCTCCTGTCCCCCGACACGGCGCCTTCCCAAAACGGAGCGACCGCCATGGCTGCCACCCCCCGCCCCCCCCTCGGCCCTGCGCAGTTCCTGCTGCAGGCCGCGACGCTGGTCGGTCTGGCCGGGCTGGGCGCCGGCGTGGGGGCCGGTGCGGTCGGGGCCGGCATGCTGGGGGTCGAGGCCGGCCTCCTGCCCGACACGATCGGTCGCCCGGGATGGAGCCTGGCGGCCGGCATGGCCTTGGCCGGCGGTGTCGGCGGCTGGATGTGGTGGCGCCAGCGCGCGCAGCAGCGGCGGCTGGACGCGCTGCGGCTCGATCTGGCCCCCTCCGCCGCGCCAACGCCGCCAGCGGGCGCCAGCGCGGCCGGGGCCACCCCGGCGGGCGCCACCCCGCCAGGCACCACGCCCCTGGGCACCACCCCCCTGGGCACCACCCCCCTGGGCACCACCATGGAGGGGGTGCTGCGCTTCGCCACCACGGCGCCGCTGGCCTGGTGCGCGCGGCGTGGCGAATGGTGTCTCGATCTGCAGCGCAGCGGCCCGGCCGAGCTGCCCTGGCGGCTGAACCTGCGCCGCGCCGACCTGCTGGAGGAGCCGGTGCCGCTCGCCCAGGCGGCGACCCTGGATGCGGTGCTGCATCTGTCGCGCCGGCTCTTCGCCCAGCGCGCCCTGGTGCGCTCGCATGATTCGACGCTGCGCGAGGCGGCGGCGCTGCTGGAATGCGACATGGAGTTCCTGCTGCCGGCGGAGCGCAGCCAGATGACCGCGCTGGCCGAGGGCGGCTATGCGCTGCAGGACGAGAAGGGCTACCGCGCCATCTCCGCCCAGCTGGCCGACACCCTGCTGGCGCATGACATCGCGCGCCGCCAGGCCGGGCGCGCTGCCCCCAGCTCTCGCCCGGCGGTGGATGAGAGGCCGGGCGGCCCGCTCAGTTGATCACCCGGAAGGCCTCGCGCCGTCCGGCGATCTCCTGGGTCAGGGCCAGGGCGGCGGGCGGCTCCATCTGTGCCAGGATCGGCCCGGCCTGGCGGTCGGGGATCTTCAGCAGGATCACCGCGGCGCGCGGCGGCTCCAGCCGCTCCAGCACCTTCGCCGCCTGCTGCGGCCGCATGTTGACGTAGAGCGCAACCAGCGCGTCGATATCGGCCTCCGAGGCGGCGCTTTCCCGCACCACCAGGCGCTCGACCTCCTCGCGCAGCCGGGCGAGCTCGGCGATCTGCTGCCGGGCCAGGCTCTCGGTTGCCTGCAGCCGGGCTTCCCGCGCCTCCAGCAGCCGCTCGCGCCGGTCGATCTCGGCCTGGCGGCGGGTGACCTCGGCCAGCAGCCGGCCTTCGCCCGGCCGGTCGTCGCCCAGCGGATTGCTCCGCACCGGCGCGGCCAGCACCGGCGAGACATGCGGCAGCGCGACCAGCCCGTCGCGCAGCGGCATGGCGGCCAGCGGCGCCGTGTCCGGGCGGGCCGGCGCCTGGGCGCGGGCGGGGAAGAGGCCCTCCCAGGAACCGGGCAGCCCGTCGAGGCGGCCGGGCAGCAGGGCCGCCAGGCCGAGCGCCATCAGGGACAGGCCGCGGCGCGGGCCGAACCAGGAAGGGGAGCGGGGGGGCAGAGCAGGGCGTTTCATCGGCTTCTCCGGCCATCAGCCAGGCGGGGCATGGAGGCGGGGCTGGGAGGCGGGGCAGGGGTCAATCCAGCTTGACGCGGATGGTGCGCGGCTCGACCCCCGGCCCGCCGCGAGGGGCGAAGCGCAGCTCGGCCTCCAGCACCTTGTCCAGCGACTGCACCGGCAGGAGCGACGGACCCAGCAGGGCGGCTTCCAGGCCGGTGCCGCCGGGATGCTCCAGCAGGGCGGTTCCGTAATCGCCCTCCATCGCCAGGGCCGGCGCCAGCGCCGGCGCCGTTTCGGGGCGCAGCGTCAGCAGCGGGGCCGGGCCGCGCTCGGCCAGGCGCTCGGCCAGGCCCAGCGGCTCGACCAGCTCGCGCGGCGGGGCCGCCGCGCGCGCCTGCTGCAGCTTGCGGTTCTGCCGCAGCGACTGGTCCAGCTTGGCCGCCACGTCCTCCGCTTGGCGCGAGGCGGCGTTCAGCTCCTGCGCCACGCGGCGGCAGGCGTTGATCTTGCTGTCCACCTCGGCGATGCCGTCGCGCACCTTCTGCACGATGCCCCCGGCCGAGGCGTCCAGCCGGCGCGAGGCCTCGTCGAGCTGGGCGATGACGGCACCGGCGCCTTCGAGCGCGGTCCGCAGCCGTCCCATGCGGCGATACAGCAGCAGGATCCAGCCGGCCTGGGCCGCCAGCAGCAGCAGGGCCGCCGCGTCGAGGATCTGGGTCAGGGTCATGGCGCTTTCCTCGGCCTCCGGATCAGCTGTCCTGGGCGGGCGCGTCGCCGGGCCAGCCCTTCTCGATGACGCACTCCTCGACGCGCAGCACGACGCGCTCGTCCTTGGCGGCGATCACGGCGCGGCAGACCATCAGCCCCTGGCAGAACACCTCGATCGGGTCTTCCTGGCGGCGGTCCAGCACCAGCACCGAGCCGGGCTGCCAGCCGGCGAGCTCGGAGAAGGGGACGGTGCGGCTTTCCACCACCGCGGTCAGCTCGACCGAGGCGCGCGGCAGTTCCTCCGCCAAATGGCTGCGCCAGATGGTGTCGCCGCCCTGCTTCTTGCCCAGCACCTCCTGGCTCAGCAGGTCGCGCACCGGCTCGAGCGAGGCATAGGGCAGTAGGAAATCGATGAAGCCGCCGCGCCCCTCCATGGTGATCTCGGCGCGGAAGGTCAGCGCCGCGGCGGTCGGCTTGGTGATCAGCGCATAGCTCGGCGTGATCTCGAAACGCTCGAGGCGGAAGGAGGCGGGGCAGACCGCCTCGAAGGCGCGGCTCATGTCGTTGGTGACGATCGAGACGAATTTCTCGACGAAGGTGCGCTCGATCGGCGTGTAGGGACGCCCCTCGATCGGCTGCAGTTCGTTGCGCCGGCCGCCGAGCAGGATGTCGACGATCGAGCCGATCAGCCGCGAATCCAGCGCCGCCAGGCAATAGCCGTCCCATTCCTCGATGCGGATGATGCCGATCAGGGCGGGCAGGGTGATGGTGTCGAGGAAGGCGCCGACGCGCACCGGCCGGGTGCGGTCTATCACCACATCGGCGTTGTCGGCGGTGAATTTTCGCGCGCTGCTGGTCATCAGCCGCGCCAGCCGGTCGACGACGATGTCGAGCATCGGCAGCTTCTCGAAGCGCACCGCGCCGCCGACCAGCGCCTCCAGCCCACGGCGGGGGCCCTCATTGGCCGGGGCCTCGGGCCCGCCGAACAGGTCGTCGATGTCGCCCTGGCCCATGGCGACGCCGGCGGCGCCCCAATCGGCCATGGGATCCTCCGCCGGATCGGCGGCGGCCTCGCCTTCGGAGCCGCCGGCGGCGGCCTCCGGGATCGGCTTCGGGGTTTCCTCGGGAACCGGCTCGCTGCCTTCGGTGCCGCTCATTCAGGCCACCACGAAGCTGGTGATCAGCACGTCGCGCACCCGGCCCGGGCCGAGCACCAGCTCGAAGCGCCGGTGCAGGTCGCCGCGCAGCCGGTCCATGGCCAGCGCACCTTCCATCTCGCCCTCCCGCAGGGTGCGCAGATAGAGCACCAGGCTGTCATAGATGCGTGGACTCAGCAGTTCCGGCTGCACCTGCGCCGGGTCGCCATTGACCTCGACCGCCAGCTTCAGGCGGAGCTGCCGCGGCCGCCCGGCATTGGGCAGTGACAGGGTCATCTCGGGGAATTCGACGAAGCTTGGCTTGCCGGCTGCCGCCATGGCGGCGGCCGGTGCCGCCTCGCCCTCCGCCGCATGGCCGCCGCCGAGCAGCGCCTGCACCGCCGGCACGTAGAACCAGGCGCCGGCCCCGGCGCCCGCCAGCACCAGCAGGGGCAGCAGCAGGAGGAGCAGCCGCTTCATCCTCCCCGCCTTCCGGGGCGGCGTCTCGGGCGGCTTCGCGGCTTTTCCCGCGGTGGTCGAGGACATGGGGGGCGGATCTCCCGTCTCTGACGATTTTTCGCGCGACAAGCGGAGTGGCGCCAGATATAAACCGACGCGTTCTCGCATGCCACGCTAAAAACAACCGAGGGTCGAACTTCACCAGCGCAGACCGGTGGATGAAGGAAGTATTTCGCAGACACGGCGCCGCGGCGCCGCGGCGCTGCCGAAGCAGCCAGCATGGGGCGATAGAAGGTCGATGCAGCAAGTCAGGACCCTGGGACCCGGCTTCGATCTGGGCGGTTTGGGCGGCAGCCTGGCGCGGCTCGGGCCGGCGAGGCTGGCGGGGCTCGCGGCCGTCGCGCTGGCGGCGCTGCTGGCGGTGGTGCTGGTGGCGCGCTCGGCCAATGCGCCGACCGGCCTGCTCTATGCCGGGCTGGAGCCGGCCGATGCCGGCCGCATGGCCGCCCGGCTGGAGGAGCTGAAGGTTCCGGTCGAAGCGCGCGGCGACGGCAGCATCTTCGTCCCCGCCGACCAGGTGGCGCGGCTGCGCATGCAGCTGGCGGCCGAGGGGCTGCCGCGCCAGGGCGGTGCCGGCTACGAGCTGCTCGACCAGACGAGCCCGATGCAGATGACCTCCTTCATGCAGCGGGTGCAGCGGCTGCGCGCGCTGGAGGGGGAACTGGCGCGAACCATCGTCACCCTGCAGGGGGTGCGCGCCGCCCGCGTCCATATCGTGCTGCCCGAGCGCGAGAGCTTCTCCCGCGATGCGCCCTCGCCCACCGCCTCGGTCACCGTGACCACCGCGGCCGGGCAGCGGCTGGGCAACCAGGCGGCCCAGGCGATCCGCCTGCTGGTCGCCGGCGCCGTGCCGCGGCTGCGGCAGGAGGATGTCTCGGTGATGGACAGCGCCGGCGTGGTGCTGGCCGCCGATGGCGGCATGGCCGCCGCCGCCGGACGGCTGGGCGAGATCCGCGCCGTCCAGGAACAGGCGCTGCAGCGCGCGGTGCTCGACCTGCTGGAGCCGATCGTCGGCCGCGGCAAGGTGCGCGCCGTCGCCAGCGTCGAGGTCGAGGGCGCGCGCATGGTGGCGCGCGCCGAGACCTATGACCCGCTCGGCCAGGTCGAGCGCGGCCGGCAGCTGCAGACCGAGCAGGAGAACACCGAGGATGGCCGCGGCCAGCAGCCGGTGACGGTCGGCCAGAACCTGCCGAACCAGCAGGCCGGCGGCAACAATGCGCAGCGCAGCGTCTCGGCGGTGCAGCGCAACAACCAGACGGTGAATTTCGAGATCTCCTCCAAGGTCGAGGAGACGGTGCGCGAGCCCGGCACGCTGAAGCGCCTCAGCGTCGCCGTGGTGGTCGATGGCGTGCTGGATGCCGAAGGCAAGCCGCAGCCGCGGCCGAAGGAGGAGCTGGACCGGCTGGCGGCGCTGGTGCGCTCGGCGGTCGGCTTCAGCCAGAGCCGCGGCGACACGCTGACCGTCGACACCCTGGCCTTCCTGCCGGAGGAAGGCACCGGCACGCTGGCCGAGGCCGGCGGGGGCAATGCCGTGATCGCCGGGCTGACCGCCAGCCAGCTCGCCCTGATTGGCGGCGGCACGCTGCTGGCGCTCGGCGCCGGCGGCCTGGTCCTGCGGCGCCGCCGGCAGCAGCAGCAGGCGGCCCTGGCCGCCGCCCTCGCCGCCGCCGAGGCGGCCGCCGCGGCCGAGGCCGCCGCCCAGGCCAACAGCATGGAGGAGGCGATCGCGACGGTGGGCCTCGACCTGCAGGTCCGCCTCTCCTCGCTGACCGCGCTGCACGAGATCATCGACAACCGGCCGGAGGAGGCGCTGGCCGTGGTGCGCAGCTGGATCGAGGAGGGCACGCCGGCATGACCATGCTGCGCCCCTTCCACCCGCCGGCGCTGACCGCGCTGATCGCCGACGAGGATGGCTCGGCCGCCGCCCGGCTGCGCGCCGAGGAGCGGATCCGCAGCACCGCCTTCGAGAGTGGCCGCGCCCGCGGCCTGGAGGAAGGCGTGGCGCTCGGCCGCGCCGAGGGGCGCGAGACGGGACGGGCCGAGGCGGCGCGCGATGCGCAGGCCGAGATCCTCCGCCGCGGGCTGCATGGCGCCGCCGCCGCGGCCGAGGCGCTGGAGCAGCTGCTGGAGCGCCGCGCCGAGGACCGGCGGCTGCTCGATGCCGATCTGCGGGCCGCCCTGGTCGCCGCCCTGCAGGCGGTCTTCCCGCAGCTGCTGGCGCATGCCGCCGGCGGCGAGGTCGCGGCGTTGCTGGCCGAGGCGCTGACCGAGCGCGCCGCCGACACCATCACCCTGCGCGCCCATCCGGCGACGCTGGCGGCTGCGGAGAAGGACGGGCTGCCGGGGCTGCAGGCGCCGGCCAGGCTGCGGCTGCTGCCCGATCCCGCCATGCCCGAAGGCCAGGCCGAGGCCGGCTGGAAGGATGGTGGACTGCTCTACGACCCGGCCGTGCTGATGGAGCGCGTGCTGGCGGTGCTGGGCGCGGCCGCGCCGGGGCTCTCCGCCGGGCCGGCGCCGGCGCTGGTCCCCCCGGCGGTGGTTCCCCCGGCGGCTCCCCCAGCGGCTCCCCTGGCCGCCGAGCCGGGCCTGACCGTCACCCTGAGCCGCGCCCCGTCGGCCGTTTCCATCCCTGCCGCTGCCCCCCCCGACCTGTCCGCCGCCGCCCCCTTGCCTGCCGCGCCTGAGGAGACCACGCCGTGAGCGAGACCGCATCGCCCTCCGAGAACCCCTTCCTGGCCGAGCGCCGGCCGCGCATCATGGACATCCCCGTCAATGTGCAGGTGGTGCTGGGCAACAAGCGCCTGCCGATGGCGGCGCTCTTCGACCTCAGCCGCGGCTCGGTCATCGAGTTCGACAAGAAGGTCGGCGAGCCGATCGACCTGATGGCCAATGAGCGGCTGATCGCCCGCGGCGAGATCCAGATCACCGATGACGGGCGGCTGTCGATCTCGATCACCGAGATCGTCTCCTCCTCCAGCTGAGCCCCGGCAGCGCGGAGAGCCGGCAGAATGCCGCTTCCCCCCCCGACCCCAACCCTGACCTCGACCCCGACGCGCGGCGCGGCGCGCGGCCGCTGGCCGCTGCTGCTGCTGGCGCTGCTCGCGCTGAGCCTGCTGGCGGCGCCCGCCTTCGGCCAGAGCGTCACGCTGAACATCGGCCCGAACGACGCGCCGGCGGTGCCCAGCGGCCAGCAGAGCCTGACCACCAACGTGGTCGCGCTGATCGTGGCGACGACGCTGCTGGCGATGGCCCCCGGCCTGCTGGTGGTGGCCACCGCCTTCACCCGCATCGTCGTGGTGCTGTCGATGCTGCGCACCGCGCTCGGCCTGCAGCAGTCGCCGCCCAATTCGGTGGTGGTCAGCCTCAGCCTGTTCCTGGCCGCCTTCGTCATGGCCCCGGTGCTGGAACGCGCCTGGAACGATGCGGCACGCCCGCTGATGGAGGGCACCATCACCGAGGAGATGGCGGCCGAGCGCGCCATCGCGCCCTTCCGCGGCTTCATGGAGGCCAATGTGCGGGAGCGCGACCTGGCGCTGTTCATCGAGATCGCCCGCTGGACGCCGCCGGGCGGCCGGGAGGGCGAGGCGCCTGCCGCCCGCACCGCGGCGCCACGGCAGCAGGTGCCGCTGCATATCCTCTCGGCCGCCTTCATCATCTCCGAGCTGAACAAGGCCTTCCAGATCGGCTTCCTCTTGTTCCTGCCCTTCCTGGCGATCGACATCGCCATCAGCTCGGTGCTGATGGGCATGGGCATGATGATGCTGCCGCCCGTCGTGGTCAGCCTGCCGTTCAAGCTGATCTTCTTCGTGCTGGTCGATGGCTGGACCCTGGTGGCCGGCGCCCTGGTGCGGAGCTTCTCCACATGACGGGGGAGCAGGCCGTCGCCGCGCCGCCGGCGGAGCCGCCGCGCCGGCCCGCCTGGCGCATCCGCCGGCGGCGCGCCCTGGCCTCGGCCCTGCGCCGGGTGGCCCTGCGGGAAGTGCTGGACCTGCCGCCGGCGCCGCTGCGCGACCGGCTGCTGGCCATCGCCGCCAGCCAGGGCGCCTTCGTGGCGGCCGGGAGCGAGGCCGATCTCGCCGAGCTCGCCGCGCGGATCGAGCCCGGCAGCAGCCTGCCGGTCGAGCTGGTGCCGGTGCTGGCGGCGCTGCTGCAGCCGCTCTTCGGGCCGCTGGCGGCGCTGCCCGGGGAGTTGCCGCCAAGGGGCGCCCCGCCTGAGACGACCCTGCCCTCCGAACCGCGGAGACCTGCCCGATGAAAGCCCCCGAGGCGCGCCGCGCCGTCCGCACCATCGACAACCGCGCCGACCCGCTGGCCGATGTCGCGGTGCTCTTCATGGCGCTGGACGAGCACCGCAGCCAGCAGCTCTTCGACAAGCTGGAGGAGCACGAGATCCGCCGGGTCAGCCGCTCCATGGCCAATCTGGGCAAGGTCGACATCGATCAGGTCGAGCGCGTCATCAACCGCTTCCGCAGCGAGGTCGGCCGCACCGGCACCGTCGTCGGCACCGCCGAGACCACCGAGCGGCTGCTGCGCCGGATGCTGCCCTCGGAGAAGGTCAACGAGATCATGGACGAGATCCGTGGTCCCGAGGGCAAGACCATGTGGGAGAAGCTGGCCAATATCTCGCCGGAAGTGCTGGCCACCTACCTCCGCACCGAGCTGGCGCAGACCTCGGCGGTGATCCTGGCCAAGCTGCCGGCGCAGCACGCCGCCCGTGTCCTGGCCCTGCTGCCGCCGGCCTCGATCGACGAGATCGTGCTGCGCATGGTGCGCATGGACAGCATCCAGAAGGGCGTGCTGCAGGATATCGAGCTGACGCTGCAGAAGGAATTCATCACCAACCTCAGCCGCAGCTACGAGCGCGACAGCTCGCAGATCGTGGCCGAGATCATGAACCGCGCCGACAAGGGCCTGGTCGAGCAGCTGATGCGCAACATCGAGACGCGCGAGCCCTCGGCCGCCGCCCGCATCCGCCGCATCATGTTCACCTTCGCCGACCTGGTGCGCGTCGACCGCTCGACCTTCGCCACGCTGGTCGCCGAATGCCCGGCCGACAAGCTGCAGATCGCGCTGACCGCCGCCAGTCCGGAGCTGCGCGAGCTGTTCCTGTCCAGCATGTCGGAACGCGCCGCCACCATGATGCGCGACGAGATCGAGAACATGCCGGCGCAGCGCCGCAAGGCGGTGGAGGAGGCGCAGGCCGACATCATCACCATCGCCAAGCGCCTCGCCGACGAGGGCCGGATCTTCATCCTCGAGGAAGACGAGGTCGGTGAATCCTGACGTCAGAAGTTCCGCCCGCCTGGCGGGGGGAGGGTCCCGTGGCCCCTGACCGGCCCGACGAGCTGGCGCCGGTGCCGCCGATCGCCGGCGCCGCCCGCAACAACCTGCCGGCGCGCGACGGGGTGGCGACGCCGCCCGGGACGCTCGGCGCCGAGGCCGGGGCGGGCTATGCCGCCGCCGCGCGGGCGCTGAGCGCGGTGCCGCCGCTGGGCCGCGCCGATCCGCCGCTGGCCGAATGGAGCCGCGGGCTGGATGCGGCGGTCGCCGAGGCGGCGGGCCTGGCGCCGCTGCTGCCCGGCGGCCCGGCCGGGCTGGCCCTGCCGCTGGCGCTCGGCCTGCTGCGGCCCGATGTGCGGCGCTGGCTGGGGGCGGAGCGGCTGGCGGCCCTGGCCTCCGGCCTGGACCTCGCCGAGGCCGAGGTCGTCGCGCTGCTGGACGCGGCGCCGCCGCTGCCGGCCAGCCTGGGCGAGCCGCAGGCCTGGCTGTCGCGGCACCTGCCGCTGCTCGGCCCGGCGGGCGGGCTGGTCTGGCTCGGCCTGTTCTGGCGGCCGGACCGCGGCGCCCGCGCCGGTCCGCGGCCGGTCGCGCGGCATGCCCTGGCGGCGCAGCTCAGCCTGCCGGCCACCGGCCGCATCGATCTCCGCGCCCGGCTGGAGGAGGGGCGGATGGATGCCGTGCTGGAGACCGCCCAGCCCCTGCCCCGGGTGACCGTGCTAGCGATGACCGAGGGCTTCTTCGCCGCGCTGCACCGGCTGCGGCTGCAGGGCAGCTTGACGGTGCGGCACAGCGCCGCCGAGCGGCAGACTTGAAATGCGAAAAACGAAGGCGCTAGATGGGTGCCGCTGTAGAACGGGCAGGCTGAAGGCATGAGCGCAGACGACCACCTCAAGCGCCCGATCATCATCAAGAAGCACCACGGCGAGCATGACGACGAGCATGGCGGCCAGTGGAAGATCGCCTATGCCGATTTCGTCACGGCGATGATGGCCTTTTTCCTGGTGATGTGGCTGCTCTCCAGCACCACCCAGTCGCAGCGGGAGGGGATCGCGCAGTTCTTCACCGCCTCCTCGATCCTCGACATGCCCTCGGGCACCGGGGCGCTGGATGGCGGGCGCTCGGTGCTGCTGGCCGGCGACGACCGCCAGGCCTCGCTGACCCAGACCGACGAGGGCGGCGCCCAAGGCGAGAACCAGGGTGGCGAGGCGGCGGGGGAGGCTGCTGCTGCCGCCAGCGCCGCGCAGCAGCCGGCCGACGGCGCCTCGCTCAGCGCCCGCGATCCCATCGAGCGGCAGCGCTTCGATGCGCTGAAGGCCGAGCTGGAGCGTCAGGCCGCCAGCGAGGCGCTGAAGGAGTTCTCCCAGAATATCCAGATCGAGATGACGCCGGAGGGGCTCAGGCTGCAGATCTTCGATCGCGACGGCGCGCCGATGTTTGCCCCCGCCAGCTTCGATCCGACGCCGCGGCTGCAGCGGATCCTCGAGGTGGTGGGCGGCGTGCTGGCCACCGTGCCGAACGAGGTGGTGGTGACCGGTCATACCGACGGGCAGAACTACCAGCGCGGCAATTACGGCAACTGGGAGCTGTCGGCCGACCGCGCCAACAGCGTCCGCCGCCAGCTGGAGCGCGCCCGCGTCGCCTCCAGCCGCATGTGGCGGGTGGAGGGCAAGGCGTCGATCGACCCGCTGCTGCCCGAGGCGCCGAACGATCCGCGCAACCGCCGCATCGCCATCACCGTGCTGCGCAGCGACGTGGTCGCCGAGGCGCGCGCGGCCGAGGCGGCGCAGCGTCGCGCCCAGGAACCGCGGCGGTGAAACCCCGCGCCTCTTCCGGCCTGCTGGCAGAAGCCGGCGCCGGTCCCCGACCCGCATCCGGTGCGGCCTGGCCGCGCCGGGACCTGTGCCACTGCTCTTCATGAGGGACCGCCGATGACGGCCATCAATGCCCTGCGCACCAGCACCTCCGGCCTGAATGCCCAGTCGACCAAGCTGGCCGGCATTTCCAACAACATCGCCAACAGCTCGACCGTCGGCTACAAGCGGGTCGATACCCAGTTTGAGAGCCTGGTGCTGGAGGGCTCCAGCCAGGGCTCCTATGCGCTGGCCGGCGTGGCGCCGCGCAACCGGCTGGAGATCAGCAAGGTTGGCCAGGTGCAGGCGACCGGCGTCGACACCGACGTCGCGGTGAATGGCAGCGGCTTCCTGGTGGTCAACGAGACCGCGTCGAGCAACGGCAAGTATCTGGCGACCCGCGCCGGCTCCTTCCGGCCGGATGCGCTGGGCAACCTGGTCAACACGGCCGGCTACTACCTGCAGGGCGTCAAGCTCGGCGCCGACGGCAATCCGGTGGGCACCCTCGGCGACAACAATGTCGACAGCCTGACCACGGTGAACATCAACAACATCAGCGTGGCCTCGGCACCGACCACCGAGATGCGGGTCTGGATGAACCTGCCCAAGGACCAGACCGCCTATGCCAACCCGCCGCCGCTGACCAATGCCTTCACCAGCAGCATCGACTACTACGACGCGACGGGCGGCACCCAGACCCTGACCTACCGCTACACCCCGGTGGTGCCGGAGCAGGACGGCGCCAGCGATACCTCGACCTGGACATTGGAGATCTTCGACAGCGCCTCGGGCGACCTGGCGACGACCAATGTCTATGACACCACCAAGCGCATCGCCGCCATCGGCCTGCAGTTCTGGAGCAATGGCACCAATGCCGGGACGCTCGCCGCCGTCTGGGACAGCACCGCGCAGACCGCGGGTGTCGCCCAGGTGGCGCCGGGCTTCACCACGCCGGTCGGCGGCGCGCCGCTGCTGACCGGCGCGCCCAATCCGGCGACCTATGGCGCCGTGGCCAGCACGCCGGCCAGCAACTACGGCACCCCGGACAACCTGGCCGGCGCCAGCGTGCTCGGCGCCTATGACGCGGAGAAGGGCATCCTGACCGTCAAGGTCGGCGTGCAGGGCGGCTTCGCCGGCACCGACCTGCCGATCACCATGGGCACCTTCAGCAGCTTCGAGGGCACGACCCAGCTCAGCGGCGACTATCTGCCGACCAAGATCGAGAAGAACGGCTCCGCCTTCGGCCTGCTGGAGCGCGTCTCGGTGCAGGATGACGGCATGGTGGTCGCCACCTTCTCCAACGGCAAGTCGCGGCCGATCTACGCGCTGAAGCTGGCGATCTTCCCCAATGCCAACGGGCTGAACCCGGTGCGCGGCGATGCCTACGAGATGTCGCTGGCCGCCGGCGCGGTGCGGCTGCTCGACCCGGGCAATGGCGCCGCCGGCACCACCTCGGGCGGTGCGCTGGAATCCTCCAATGTCGATATCGGCACTGAGCTCACCAACCTGATCGAGACCCAGCGCGCCTACAGCTCCAATGCCACGGTGATCCGCACGGCGGACCAGATGATGGAGGAGGCGACCAATCTGAAGCGCTGAGGCGGCCATCGTGACGGGCCGCAGCGCCGGCGCGGGGCGGCGGGGGCGCGCCGGTCAACCGGCGTTCGTCCGCTAGCGCCCGCCCGCTGGCGCGCGGCAGCGTGACCGCGAGGCACCGCGCCATGCCTCGCGATCTGCGAAAAATCATCCTAGAATGGGCTCTGACAGGACGTCGCAGCATGAGCATCGCCGCATGAGCATCCAGGCCGCCCTTTCCAACGCGCTTTCCTCGCTGGCCGCCGAGCAGCGGCATGCGATGATCCTGGCCAACAACATCGCCAATGCCAGCACGCCCGGCTATGTCCGCCGCGACATGCCGCGCAGCGAGCGGCTGGTGGCCGGCACCGGCTCCGGCGTCGACACGCGGGTGACCCTCCGGCTCGACGATCCGGGGCTGGCCGCCACCTCCCGCGCCGCGGATGCCTCGGAGGCCTTCGCCAGGACCATCCAGGCCGGGCTCGAGGCCTATAATGCCACCGTGGGCCAGCCCGCGGATGCGCGCTCGCTCTCTGCCAAGCTCGGCGCCTTTCAGAAGGCGATGACCACGCTGTCGTCGAGTCCGGACAATGCGGTGTCGCAGAGCCAGGTCCTGGCGGCGGCGCAGGACCTGGTGGACACGTTGCACAATGCCGATGCGGCGGTGGCCAGGGCGCGCTCGGATGCCGATCTCGGCATCGCCGCCGATGTGACGGCGGTCAACAAGTCGCTGGACAGCCTGGTCGATGTCGACCGGCAGATGGCGCTGGCCAGCGCCCGCGGCGCCTCCACCGCCGAATACGAGGACCGGCGCGACGTCATCCTGGCCGAGATCGCCGCCAAGCTGCCGATCCGCACCTTCGACAACGGTCCCGGCAACTTCATCGTCATGACCGATGGCGGCAACACGCTCTATGACAGCACGCGGGCGCATCATCTCTCCTTCACCACCACGCCCTTCATCCCGGCCGAGGCGCGGCATCCGGCCAGCCTGTCGGCGGTGACGGTGGAAGGGCAGGGCGCCCTGCGCATCTCCGACACCGGCTCGATCGCCGCCGGCTTGACGCTGCGTGACGAGATCCTGCCGAACTTCGTCGACATGCTCGACCAGGTCAGCGCCCGGCTGCTGGACAGCTTTCAGGAGGCCGATGCCACGCTGACCGGCACCCAGGCCGGCCTGTTCACCGACATGGGCGCGGCGAACTGGGACAGCAGCGGCGGCTTCGCGACCTTCACCGGCCTGTCGCGGCGCATCGCCATCAATGCCGCCGTCGATCCCGACCAGGGCGGCGACCTGTGGAAGCTGCGCACCGGCATGCAGGCGGCGACCGACGATCTGGCGGCCGACAATTCCTATGTGCTCGCCACCCTCGACGCGATGAATGTCGCGCGCGGCTATGACAGCACCACCGGCCTGCCGAGCTCGATGACCCTGTCGCAGGCGGCCTCGCAGAGCATCGGGCTGATGCAGTCGGAGCGCGCCGTCTGGACCGACCGCGCCACCACCCGCGCCAGCCTGGCGCTGGAGGCGCGGCAGGATCTGTCGAACAAGACCGGCGTCAATGTCGACGAGGAGCTGCAGCGGCTGCTGCTGGTGCAGCAGACCTATTCCGCCTCGGTGCAGATCATCCAGGCGGCGTCGCGCATGCTCGATGAGCTGAACCAGATCCGCTGAGGAGCAGGCGATCATGTTCGACCGCGTTTCCCCCTCCGGCGTCGCCCTCGGGCGCCAGGCCGGCCTGATGCGGATGCAGAGCGATCTGGCCATCCTGACCGCCGAGATGTCCTCCGGCCGCAAGGCCGACCCGGCCCGCGCGCTCGGGGTCGGCGCCTCGCTGCTCTACAAGCTCTATGGCGATGCGCAGCAGGGCGAGGCGATCAAGAACTCGACCAGCCTGGCCGGCGAGCGGCTGAAGGCCATGCAGACCGCCATGACCTCGATCGGCGGCCTGATGGACCAGATGTCGCCCGAGATCCTCAAGATCGATCAGCTGAAGGACAATGGCTACACCATCATCGCCAACCAGGCGGAGGAGGTGCTGGGCAGCCTGACCGACCTGCTGAACACGCATTGGGACGGGCAGAACATCTTCGGCGGGACCGACACCTCGCGCTCGCCGGTGGCCGATTCCGCCGGGCTGGTCAGCTGGGCCTCGACGCGGCTGGCCACCGCGGTGACCGCCGCCGGCGCGCCGCTGGACGCGACCCAGACGACAGCCATGCTCGCCGATTTCGACACGCTCTTCGCCAATGTGCAGCGGGATGCCAGCGGCCTCACCTCCTTCTACGGGCTGGTCTATGTCTCGACCAGCCGCACCGCGCTGAACGGCAGCACCGATCCCGAGAGCGACGCCAATTCCCTGGTGCGCATCGGCGCCGGCGAGACGCTGAGCTACAATGTCCGCGCCGACAACGACAGCTTCAAGAACGCCTATGAGGCGCTGTCGATGCTGACGCTGCTGGATGCGCCGGACACCGCGCTGTCGAAGGAGGCGCGCACCGCCATCCTCGACAAGGCCGGCGACCTGATGCGGATGGCGCGCTCGCAGCTGACCGTGGTGGCCGGCGTGCTCGGCACCAAGCAGCAGCGGTTGCAGAACGTCGCCGATATCCAGGACCGCGCGGTCAGCGCCGCGACCGCCCAGATCAACGATCTGGAAGCCGCGGACTATTACACCGTCTCGGACCGCATCAGCCAGCTGCAGCTGCAGCTGCAGGCGACCTACAGCATCACCGCGCGCCTCGCCGACCTCAGCTTCGTCAACTACCTCTGACCTCGCTGGTCCTGCGGCGCGACGCTGCAGGCCCGGACACGGAGAATCCGGACATGCCTTCCAGCCATCTTCCCGTCACTGAGACCCCCTTCGTTCCCCTGGCGCTGGAGGAGGAGGACATCGCCACCTATGCCGCCATCGCCGAAGCCCTGGGCTGCAGCACCGAGGATTGCGCCGAGGGGTTCATGATGGCGACGCCGCTGGCGCGCGATGCGGCGGTGCAGCTCTGGGGCGCGGTGCAGCGGCTGCAGGAGGCCCGGCCGCTGCCGCCCGAGGAGCGGGTGCAGCGTGACCTGCAGGTGCAGGAGGCGCTGGAGGCGTTGAAGTCGCTGATCGGGCTGAACCCGGCGGTGATGCCCCTGGCCTCGCTGGCGGTGGCCGGCCTGCGCTACCAGAGCTGAGGGGAGGCGCCCCCATGCCGCCGCCCTGGCTTTCCCTGTCGGCGAAATTCCTTGGCCTGCTGCTCGGCCTGCTGCTGGCGGCCCTGCCGGCCGCCGCCCAGGTGCGGCTGAAGGATATCATCACCATCGAGGGGGTGCGCGGCAACCAGCTGGTGGGCTACGGGCTGGTGATCGGGCTGCAGGGCACCGGCGACCAGCTGCGCAACAACCCCTTCACCCTGCAGAGCCTGAGCGCGATGCTGGAGCGCATGGGCATCAATGTCGCCGATGCCCGGGTGCAGACCCGCAACACCGCCGCGGTCATCGTCACCGCGACCCTGCCGCCCTTCGCGCGCCAGGGCACGCTGATTGATGTGCAGGCCTCCTCGCTGGGCGACAGCCGCAGCCTGAATGGCGGCACGCTGATCGCCACGCCGCTGCTGGGCGCCGATGGCGAGGTCTATGCCGTGGCGCAGGGACCGGTGGTGGTCGGCGGCTTCCAGGCCGGCGGCCAGGCGCAGAGCATCAGCAGCGGCGTCACCACCCAGGGCCGCGTGCCCAGCGGCGGCATGGTCGAGCGCGAGGTGCCGATCGAGCTGCGCAGCGCCGAGGTGCTGCGCCTGTCGCTGCGCGCCCCCGACTTCACCACGGCGATGCGCATCGAGGAGGCGCTGAACCGCCGCTTCGGCCCGGACACGGCCGCGGCGCTGGACCTGGCGACGGTGCAGCTGCGCGTGCCCCTGGCCTTCCGCGACCGGCTGCCGGCGCTGGTCGCGCAGATGGAATCCCTGCCGATCCTGCCGGAGACCCCGGCGCGGGTGGTGATCGACGAGCGCACCGGCACCATCGTGGTCGGGGCCCAGGTGCGCATCGACCCCGTCGCCATCACCCATGGCAATCTGGTGATCCGCGTCACCGAGACGCCGCAGGTCAGCCAGCCCAATCCGCTGGGCGGCGGCGAGACGGTGGTGGTGCCGCGCACCGATGTCGAGGTGGACGATCAGCGCGGCCGCCGGCTGGCGGTGGTGCCGCAGGCCTCGACCCTGAAGGACCTGGTGGATGGGCTGAACGCGCTGGGGCTGGCGCCGCGCGACCTGATCTCCGTGCTGATGGCGCTGAAGGCCAGCGGCGCCCTGCATGCGGAGCTGCAGTTCATCTAGCCGCCGCGGCGGCCCAGGGTCAGCAATGGCCTGGGCTGCTGCCCCAGGCGGGATGGGCGAGTTCGCCCAGATGGTCCTCGAGGCCCGCCGCGCGCAGCGCCGCGATGCTGGCCCAGCCTCCCGGGCGGTCGACGTCCACGGCATACAGGGCGATGCCCGCCTGTGCCGCGTCATCCGGCCAGCCGCCTTCCCAGAGCTCGACGTGGAACCGGGCCTGGGCCTCGCTCGGAAAGGTGGCGACGGCGTCGCGGCCGGCGGCGTTCAGCTTCGACCAGCAGGCCAAGGCGGGCGTGCGGCCGACATACAGGCCGAGGCCCTGGTGCACGACGACATAGCCCTTGCTCACAGGGAGCTTCATGCAGTCCTCATGGCGGGGAGGGGGGCGCAATCCTGGCGCGCGGCAGCGGCGCGCGCGACGTGAGACGCCGGCGGCCGGCGCATTATGCCGGCCTTGCCGCCCCGTCAGAAGATCAACAGTGTCTCAAAATCGCGGCCGGAGGACAGGCCGATCAGCGCAGTCCGCCGAATTGCTGCCGCGTCCACCAGTCGCTCAGCAGGTCGCGGCCCACTCCTGGACGACGCAGCGTGTCGGTATCCGCCCGCGCTTCCTGCACCGGCGCCACCAGGGCGGCACTCGGCCCCGGCGTGGCCGACAGGGTGGCGGGCAGGGCCGTGCCCGCCGGCGGCGCGGCGGTCGGCGCGGGGCTGCGCGCCTCGAGCTGCGGCGCCCGACGCGGCCCCAGGGGGTCGAAGGCGCGGACGTCGAAGCTGTCGCTGCTCAGCCCCTCGACCGACAGCGGTGGCAGTGGCTGGCGCACCGGCTGTGCCGCCGCCGGCAAAGCGCTGCAGGCCAGGAGGACGGCGATCAGACCAGGGCGCATGACAACAGGGATCCTCCGGATCAGGGCGGGGGGCGGGCAGGGCGGGGCAGGTCCCTGCTGCTGCGAGAACGGATTGCGGCGCCCGGCGTTGCCTGCCCGGCCGCCGATGTTTCAGTTTCTGGCAAGATTTCTAAGAGCATCAGGCTTTGTTAACCGACGGCTTCCATACTCCTGCCATTCGCTGAACTGCGGAAAGCCAGCCAGAAAGGCGGATCTGTCGCCCGATGCCTTGCGCCGCCAGGACATGGAACAATCGATGTCGCTCGGCCTGACCTTGTTGCTGAACGCCGCCGGCGCGGCGCTGGACCGGCTCTGGCTGTCGCGGCTGGGGCGCGATGCCCCGGTGGTCCTGCCGGATTATCTCGATCCCGGCCTGGCCGCCCCGCTGGAATCCGCCATTCCCGGGACGGAGGCCAGGCTGCGCGACCAGCTGCTGGCCATGGGCGGGCAGATGCGGGCCATCGGCCTGCCGGCGCTGGCCGGGGCCGTGCTGGCCGCGCCGCTGACCGACCGCCGCCGCGCCGCCCTGCTGGCGCTGGCCGGCAGCGGCCGCTGGCGCGAGAGGCCGGGCGGCCTGCGCTGGCGTGCCGCGGCCGATGGCGGCGGCTATCTGCTGGAATGCCGCGCCGGGCCCGGCGCCGCCCATGCGCCGCATGCCATGGCCGAGCAGTGGCAGCAGCTCTGGCATTGTCCGGAGGGCAGCGAGGGGGCGGCGGCCGGCCGGCCGCAGGCGCCACCCTGCCTGACGCGCAGCGGCGGCGCCGATTGCCTGTCGCTCGAGGCGGCGCTGCGCGACGTGGTGCTGGGGCTGCAGGCGTCGGGCTGCGCCGAGCTGGCCGGGCATGTCGCGGGCCTGGCCGATCGCGACAGCCGCGCCTGGCTGCCGCCGGCACCGACGCTCCCCCTGCCGCGCCAGGCCCGCCCCCCTGCGGCCGCCTGAACCGGCCATCAGCAGACGATCCGCCGCAGCGCCGGCGCCGCGCGGTCGCGCAGCGCCACCCAGTCGGGCGCCAGCCCCGGCGGCGGCGGCGGCCGGAAGCGCGGCATCACGCCGGCGCCGGCCAGGAAGTCGCGCAGATCGGCCAGCGGCACGGCCGAGGTGCCGCCCGGCGTGCCGGCATAGACCACCCCCACGACATTGCCCGCCGCATCCAGCAGCGGCCCGCCGGAGCTGCCGCCGGCGCTGGGCGCATCGATCTCCAGCCGCCAGCGCAGCCGGCTGGCCTGCGCCTCGCCGAAATAGCGCAGCCCGTCCTCCCAGCTGACCTCGACCTCCTGCCCCTGGCGGTCGGTGACGCGGAAGGAGACGGCGCGGCCCCCTTCCGGATCGTGCACGGTCAGCGTCGCGCGGCGCAGCGGCCCCGGGCTGGCCTGCAGTCCGGCCGCGGCCGGATAGCCCAGCGCCAGCACCGGCGCGCCGCGCGGCAGGTGCAGCGCGGCCGAGAGCGGCAGGGGACTGTCGCCGGGCTCCGCCGGGCCGCGCAACAGGACGAGGTCGGCCGCCCGCTCCTCGGCGAGGATGTGCCAGGGGCCGGGATGCCCGGCCACGCGCAGCGCCAGCCCCTGGGCGCGGCAGGGCAGCACCACATGGGCATTGGTCACCAGCAGCCCGGGCGCCACCAGGAAGGCCGAGCCGCTGCGATGCGCCCCGGCCGGCAGGGCTTCGTCCGGCCCGGCGGCACGGGGCGGCGGCGTGCGCAGGCCGGCCCCGGCCAGGGCGACACCCGCCGCCAGCAGGCTGGCCAGCACCAGGGCTCCGATCCAGATCCGCCGTGCAGGAGGCATCCGCCACTCGACCGCTATGCGAAAAACGAATAATCTCTAGCATGCCGAGGGGCGAGGGGCCAAGCGGCAAGCACGCGGGAGGCATCCCATCCAGGGCCTGCCATTGCTGATCCGCCTGGCGCGCCAGGAAGCCGATGCCCGCCGCGTGGCGCTGGCCGCCGCCGAGCGCGACCGCCTGGCGCAGGAGGCGGCGATCGCCGCGCAGGACGCGCTGCTGGCCAGCGAGACGCAGCGCGCCCGCGGCGACGCGGCGGAGATGGCGCTGTGGTCCGTCTGGCTGCGCGCCGCCGAGCGCCAGCGCCGCCGGCTGACGCTGGAGCTGCGCCGCCGCGCCATGGCCGAGGAGGCGCTGCGCGAGGAACTGCGGGACAACTTCGCGCATCTGAAGCGGCTCGAGCTGGCGCTCGAGCAGCATCAGCGAGCGGACAAACTGGCCGCCGCCCGCAAGGCCGAGCAGCGCGCCGAGGAGCTGGAGCGGCTGAAGCCGCTGGCTAGTCGCCCCGTGGCCGGCCGAGCCGCTCCAGGTCGGGCTTCTCCTTGAAGCGGGCCCAGGCCTGCAGCAGCTCGCGCAGCTGCTCCTCCTGGCTGGTGCGCTCGCGCCGGAGGATCTGCATCCGCTTGCGCAGCTCCAGGATCAGATGGCCGCGCGGCAGGTCGGCGCCGCTCTCGAAGCGCTCGATGAAGACGCGGCCGAGCTCGGGATCGTCGCGCTCGATGCAATAGGCGGCATAGGCCAGCACCGAGCCACGGCCGAACTCGATCATCTTGCGGCCGAAGGTGCGCATCTCCAGCAGGCGCGGATGCTGCTCGACGATGCGCATCACCTCGGCCGGGGTCGGCTTGGCGTTGCGCGTGCCGGCGGGCTTCAGCTCATGCTTCCACAGCAGCACGGCGGCGGCGGCGATCAGCGGGCGGTCGCCGAAATGGTCGAAGGCGGCGCCCAGCTGCGGGCCCTTCTTGGCGTGGATGTCGTAGGTGGCATAGGCCTCCTCCGGCAGGCCGCGCATCACCGGCACCTCGATCGATTCGCCGGCCTGCAGCACGGCCGAGAGCCGGTGCTGGCCGTTCAGCAGCCGCCCCGAGCGGCTGAAGCAGATCGGCTGCGCGTTCATCATCCAGTTGCCGGCGCGGATGTCGCGGGCGATGGCATCGACATGCGCCGCCACGATCTTCCGGTTGCGGGTGTTGTGCGCCAGATAGGCCTCGGCCTGCTGCGGCGAGATGCTCTCGATCGCCAGCGGGAAGACGTTCTCCTCGGCCGCCAGGCGCTCGACGGCTTCCTGCAGGCTGCGGGCGGTCTCTTCCGTCTCGCTCTCCATCCCCGGATCGTCGAGGCCGGGATAGCCGGCGAGCACCGGGAAATCCTCGCCGCGGGTCGGGTTGGCGGTGCGGTCGATCCAGGTATAGCTGCGCAGATGCTCGCCGCTGATGGTGGCGTTCAGCGCCTTGATGCAGAGGGCGAAGAGCATCACCGGCTTCAGCCGCGTCGCCGGATCGCCGCGGGTGATGTCGATCAGGTCGCGGATGCGGGCGCCCGGCTCCATCGGGCTGTGCTTCTCCGGCCAGGCGATGGCGTCGAGGAAGCGGCGCGTCGCCGGCTTGTCGACCCGGAACCCCATGAACAGCAGCGGCGTGCGCACCGCCTCCGACAGCGCCGTCGCCTCGCTCTCCAGCGACATCTTCACCGCCTGTTCCAGGTCGGGATTGGCGCGCAGCACGCGGTCCATGCGCGACCAGCTGGCGGTGCCGGCGCCGCGCAGCATCTTGCCGTCATCGTAGCGGATCAGCTTGACCAAGGCCGACTGCAAGGCATGGGCATGGGGAATGCCGCGCGCCTCCAGGACACCGGCGAAGGAGCGGCGGCGCTGCTGGTCGATGGTGTGCAGCACGTCGTCGGGAATGTTCTGCGCCAGCACGGTCAGGAAGGGCACGTCTGCCCTGACGCAGGCGCGCAGCCGCTGCACCCCGTCCAGCAGCACGCCGCCGCGCGACAGGATCAGCGGCATGCCGTTCAGGATCCAGCGCCCCGCGCGCATCGCCTCGGCATAGGCGGCGATGGCGGTCGCATTGTCGCCGGCGCTCGGCCGCTTGCGGCTGAGCAGCTCGGTCGCGGCCGCCGGGGTCACCAGCTCGATCGAGAAGGCCGGGCCATCGGCCGCAGGCCCCTGCAGCTGGACGATGCGGCCGCCCTGCGGCGGAACCGCCGCGCCCGCCTGCGCCGCGCCACCCCGGGTCGTTTTCCGTGCGGCTCCCGTCACCCGCGCCATGCCATGCCTGCTCCCGCTACCCCCGGTCCACCGGGGCTTCGATGGCTTTTGTTTAGACTTTTTTCGCTCTTGCAGCCAGACGCAAAAATGTACGGAGCAAAATTTTTATCGGGATTTTTTCGCATGGCCGGCCGGGGCCGCCGCCTCCTCTCAGGGTTTGCTTTACGATGTTCTCGATCAGCGAAGTGGTCCTGCGGTTTTGCAGCTGCTAAAAACAGGAGGTTGCCGTCGGAATCGACCCCGCCTCGCACGACCGCCGCGTCATGCCAGGTCCCGTCATTCAAGGAAGGAGAAGCCCTCCCCATGACTGGTACTCCCGCTGCCACCAGCCTGGCTGCCGCCTCCGCCGCAGCGCTGCAGGCCGCCCCGCTGCAAGGCACCGGCGGCATTGCCGCCCCCTTCTTCGTCAACCACACCATCCGCCTGACCCGGGCCGAGGTGCTGGAGGCGCTGCGCGGCGCCGCGCTGCACCGCGCGCGGGAGACGCTGCGCCTGGTCGATCCGGCGCCGCGCGGGGTCGAACTGGAGACCCGGCTGCTCTCCGGCGCCATGGTCGAGATCGACGGCGCCGCCGTGGTGATCGAGGCGCGGCTGCCCGACGACCTGGCGGCGCTGCTGCGCCAGCCCGCGCCGGGCCTGCGGTCGGAGACCCCGGCGGAGCCGCTCGTCACCGCATGACGCGCCTGCCGCCCCGCCTGCCTGCCACGGGCCATGCGGGCAGCGTGGCAGGGTCGGCCTGTCGGCTCGGCGGGGAAGGGGCAAGCGCGCATGATGTGCGAAATACCATGATTCATGATAGGGACGGTGCCGTTCCGGTGGCTCCGGAACGAATTCCCGGCGCGGCCCGGCGGCCCGCCCGGCCCTGTCTGCCGCAGCAGAAGGAATCCCGGCCATGGTGACGCGCGTGCGGCCGGGGCGGGACGGCACCTGGCAGGTGGCGGTGGGGCAGGGGCCCTCATCCTTCCAGCGCGAGGCCTTCACCGACCGCGCCGCCGCCGAGGACTGGGCCGCCATGGCGACGCTGGCGGCACGGGTCTGCATGGTGCGCATCGGCACCAAGCGCTTCCTCGGCACCGCGGCCGAGGCGCTGCGGCGCTGGGCGATCGACCAGGGCACCCTGCCGCGCAGCGAGGGCGGCACCGAGATCGCCCCGCTGCAGCGGCTGGCGCCACTGATGGCCGATCCCGACTGCGCCCTGCCGCTGGCGGCGCTGCAGCCGGCCGATCTGGCGGCCCTGCGCGCCCGCCGGCTGGCCGCGCTGGGCTGCCCGGCGGAGATGCTGGCGGAACAGGCGGCGATGGTCGCGGCGCTGGAGCATTTCCGCGACTTCCATATCCCCTCCCTGGACGATCCCTTCGCGGAGCCGGCCCCCGACGGCCTCTGCCTGCTGGACGAGGCCACCTGTGCCCAGGCGATCGGCTGGGCCTCGGCCGAGAGCGACGGGCTTGGCCGGCTGGTGGCGCTGATGCTCTGCACCGCCGCTTCCCCCGAAGCGCTGCTGGCCTGCTGCAACGGGCATGCCGAGGCGCGCAGCGGCCAGCTGCGCCTGCCGGGCGGGCAGGTGGTCGCCGTCCCGCGGGGCCTGCTGCCCGATGAGGCGGCCACTGCCAGCGCGCCGCTGCTGCCCGGCCTGTCGCCGGCGACGGCCCGGGCCGGCCTGGCGCGGCTGGCCCAGCGCCTGGGCCGGCCCGGCATGGCCCCGGCGGCGCTGCAGCTCACCGCCCTGGCCCAGGCCCTGGCGCAGGGCCAGCATCTGGACGAGGTGCTGAGCCTGGCCGGCGCCCGCGCCGCGCTGGTGAGCTGAACGGCCGCCTCCTCGTCAATTGCGAAAAATCTTGCTTTGGCTGCGCGAAAAACCTATGGGGAAAGGCACGGCAGGCCCGTCAGGGCGCCGGCGGCTTTCAGGCGGCATCTCCTAGAACGGGAACCGGACATGAATATCTTCGGCAGGCCGAGCGGCGCGGAGCCGCGCATCACCTATGAACGCATCGATCTCAGCGCCGAGCCGATGCCGCCCGCGGGCCCCGCGCTGGGCGACCTGGCGCCGCCGCGCGGCGTCGAGCGGATCGAGCCGCGCAGCGAGCGGCTCCGGCCGGCAGCCTCCCAGGGGGCGGCCTCTCAAGGGACGGCTTCCCTGGGGGCGTCGCCGCAGGGGGGAGCGCCCCAGGGAGGCTCGAGCACCGTGAGCGGCATCATGCTGGTCGCCGCCGACAGCGAGCTCGAGGGGCGGCTGCGCTCGCGCGGCGCCGTCCGGGTCGAGGGGGTTGTGCGCGGCGGGCTGCAGGCGCCGGTGCTGTTCATCGAGCCCGGCGGGCTGGTCGAGGGCAGCATCACCGTCGAGCGCGCGCGGATCTGCGGCACGCTGCGCGGCAGCCTGGTGGCGCGCGAGATCGAGGTGGTGCGCACCGCCACCCTGGATGCCGAGTTGCTCTATGACGAGATCAGCATCGAGCGCGGCGCCCGGGTGCGCGGCCTGCACCGCCAGCGCGACCCCGAGCCGGTCGAGAGCGCGCCGATGCCCGGTCCCGCCGCGCCGATGATGCCGCCCGCCCCGGCCGGCGATGCCGGCGCGCTCGCCGCCCTCAGCACCGCCGCACTGGTCGCCGAGGCCGAAGCCGCGCTGCAGAGCCTGGCCCAGGTGACCCAGGCCGCGGCCGAGGCGGCGGACGAGCTGTCCGGCGAGGGGGTGACCGACCTCGTCGCGCTCGAGGTCGAGCTGCGCGGCACGCCGGAGGAAATGCTGATCGGCAAGCCGGCCGCCGCCTGACCTTTCCCGCGCCGCGGCAAGGCGCCGCTCAGCGATAGAGCGGCGTCAGCCCGGGATAGGGGATTTCCGACAGGCCGCGCTCGCGCAGCAGCCGGTTGGCGGCGCGCGTGACCTCCTTGGGTCCGGCCTGGAAACCATCCAGTATGTAGTAGCCGTTGCGCAGCGGCCGCACCCGCAGGCCGAGCACGCAGCAGGCATATTGGATCGGGGTCATGTCGTCCTCCACCTCGCTGAAGGTGGAGAGGAAGGGCGAGGCCTCGCGGCCCTTGCTGGCGCGGCTCATCACCCGCTTGGCGCGGCGCTGGGCGTACCAGGGCTCGATGCCGAAGGCGCGGGCCAGCGCGGTGATCTCCTCGCCCGCCATCAGCCGGCGGTCAAATTCGCCCCGCAGCTCGACGGCCAGGGCGCGGCGGCGCACCTGATGGCGTCGCTTCGGCTCGCCTTCGACAGACCGGTCGTCATGCTCGCTCACGGCGTCGGTTCCTCTGCTCGCCATCCGGGCGGGTGGCGTTCGGGGCTGCTCCTTCTGGAGATCAAGGAGCCGTCCCTTCTGGAGGCCGGCGCGGCCGACATTATGCGAAAATTTCCTGATGCCCTGCTAACGTCCCGGCGTGATGCAGCCACGAATCACGATCGCAGGAGCGGGAGGCTCATTCGCATGCAGCCGGTGACGCAGAATGCCGCCGTCGAGGGATCGGTCCCCCGCCCGTCCGCCGGTCCGCCTGCCCCCCCTGGGCCCGGCCAGGCCCGCCGCCTGGCCCGCCAGCTGGAGGCCAGCTTCGCCGCCGAGCTGCTGCGCGCCGCGCGGCCGCCGCAGAAGGAGGGGATCGGCGGCCGCGGCACTGGCGGCGACGCCTTCGACAGCTTCATGGACCAGGCTTTGGGCGAGGCGCTGGTGGCGCGCGGCGGCCTCGGCCTCGGCAGCGTGCTGGAGCGCGCCATCGCCGCCCGGTCCGGCGAGCGTGGCGCCACCCCGCCGCCGCCGCGTCCCCGGCAGGCGGTGCAGCCATGAGCGCGCTCGCGCAGGCCGCCGCCCGGCTGCAGCGCGCGCTGCAGCAGGAGGCCGCCGCCGCCCGCCAGGTGGCGCTGCCGGCGCTGCACGGGCTGATCGAGGAGAAGCGCCAGGCCCTGGCGGCGCTGACCGAGGTGCTCGGCCAGGCCGGGGCGCCGCAGGACGAGGCCGAGCGCGCCGCGCTGCGCACCATGATGCGCGCGGCGGAGGAGAACGCCATGGTGCTCGGCGCCGTCGCCGGCGCGCTGGAGGGCCTGCGCGAGCGGCTGCGGCAGGACCTGCAGCAGGCCGCCGATCCCGGCCTCTACGGCCCGGCCGAGGGGCCGCGGCGGCGGCCGCTGCGGCATACCCTGGCCGCCAGCCTCGACCGGACCGCCTGAACCGTGCCGCCCGCCGCCCGTGCCCTTCCCGCCACGCCGCCGGCCGTGCTGCTGCAGGCGGCGATGCGCCACCACCAGGCCGGCGCCCTGAGCGAGGCCGAGCCGCTCTACCGCGCCATCCTGCGCCGCGACCCGCGCCAGGCGGATGCGCAGAACCTGCTGGGCCTGCTGCACTACCAGCGCGGCGAGCATCCCGCCGCCGTCGCGGCGCTGCGCCGGGCCGTGGCGCTGCGGCCCGGGGCGGCCGAGTACCACCGCAACCTGGGCATGGCGCTGCGTGCGCTCGGCCGGCTGCCCGAGGCCCTGGCGGCCTGCCGCCGCGCCGTGGCGCTGCAGCCCGAGGCGGCCGAGAGCCAGTTCAACCTGGGCAATATCCTGGCCGAGCAGGGCGATGCCGAAGGCGCGGCCGAGGCCTTCGGCGCCGCCGTCGCGCGCCGGCCGGGCTTTGCCGCGGCGCGGCTGAACCTGGCGCATGCGCTGCTGCTGCTGAAGCGCGCCGCCGAGGCCGAGGCGGCGCTGCGCCCGCTGCTGGCGGAGCAGCCGGCGCATCCCGAGGCGCTCTACAATCTCGGCCTGTCGCTGATGCGGCAGGAGCGCTGGGCCGAGGCCGAGGCCGCCCTCCGCGCCGCCCGCGCCGCGGGCGCCATCGCCACGGGCCTGACGGCCAACCTGGCCATCACCCTGCAGGAGCAGGAACGCTGGCCGGAGGCCGAGGCCGTCTGGCGCCATCTGCTGGAAGAGGAACCGGCCCAGCCCGAGGCCTGGTTCGGGCTGGGCTTGGCGCTGCAATGCGGCGGCGACCCGGCGCGCCAGGCGGCGGCCGCTGCGGCCTTCGCCCAGGCCACCGCGCTGCGCCCGGACTATTGCGACGCCTGGTACAACCTGGCGCATCTCCACCGGCAGCAGGGCGAGCTGGACGCCGCCCGCGCCGCCCTCGACCGGGCGCTGGCGCTGCAGCCCGAGGATCCGGCGGCGCTGACCAACCTGGCCAATCTGCTGGCGCTGCAGGGCTGGCCGGAACAGGCGCTGCCGCTCGCCCGCCGCGCCGCCGCCCTGCGGCCCGACGACGCCCTGCCGCGCACCAACCTGGCGCGGCTGCTGCTGCTGCACGGCCATTACGCCGAGGGCTGGGACGCCTATGAGGGCCGCGTGCGCGAGGAGGCGGACGCGCACTACGATTTCGGCCTGCCGGCCTGGGATGGCGCGGCGCTGCCGGACGAAGGCCGCGTGCTGGTCTGGCGCGAGCAGGGCATCGGCGACGAGGTGATGTTCTGCTCGATCCTGCCGCAGGTGCTGGCCGCCGGGCACCGGCTGACGCTGATCTGCGACCGCCGGTTCGAGCCCGCCTTGCTGCGCAGCTTCCCGCAGCTGCGCTTCCTGCATCGCGCGCCGCCGCCGCCGGAGATCCGCGCGCAGATCTCGATGGCCAGCCTGCCGCGGCTGTTCCGCCGGCGGGAGGCGGATTTCGCCAGCAGCCGCCCCTATCTGCGCGCCGACCCGGACCGCCGGGCCGCCCTGCGGAATGGCTACGCGGCCGGCGCGGCGGCGGGGGCGAAGCTGGTCGGCCTGTCCTGGTACACCGCGCATCCGCGCAGCGGCTATCGCCGCAACATCCCGCTGGCTGATTTCGCGCCGCTGTTCGCGGTGCCGGGCCTGCACTGGGTCGGGCTGCAATATGGCGACCCGGCGGCGCTGGCGGCCGAGGCGGCGGCGGCCGGGCTGGCGCTGCAGATCGACGCGGCGGTCGATCCGCGGGCCGATATCGAGGCGGCGCTGGCCCAGGTCGCCGCCATGGACCATGTCGTCAGCATCGACAATTCGGTTGCGCATTTCGCCGGCGCGCTGGGCGTGCCCTGCGACCTGCTGCTGCCGCTGGCGCCGGACTGGCGCTGGCAGATCGAACGCGGCGACACCCCCTGGTATCCGACCCTCGCCCTGCACCGCCGCCGCCATGACGAGGATTGGCCGGCCTTGCTGCACCGCGTCGCCGCCGGCCTGCCTGATCGGCTTGCGCGAAACGCCTGAGCCTGCGGTCTGAAGCACGGGCGATCCGGCACAAATCAGTCTTGTGGCGGGATTTCCGGCGATGCTAAAAACAGTCGTCGCTGCCGCCCGGAATGGGCCTGTTCGCCGCGATAGCCGCGTCAGAAGGCGCTTCCCGGAACCGGAACCCTCGAAGGGCGCAATTCATGGTCAGCTCGATCCTCACCAACAATGGCGCGTTGACGGCGCTGCAGTCGCTGAAGGTCACGCAGCGGAACCTGCTGGACACCCAGAACCGCATCTCCACCGGCCTGAAGGTGGCCACCGCCAAGGACAATGCGGCGACCTGGGCCGTGGCGACCTCGATGCGGTCGGATATCGCCAACTACAAGCAGGTCAGCGAAAATCTCTCGGTCTCCTCCTCGATCCTGAAGACGGCCGAGACGGCGGCGACCTCGATCGCCGATCTCGTCAAGACCATCCGCACCAAGGTCAGCTCGGCGCAGAACCCGGCGGTCGACAAGGCGCAGGTGCAGGCCGACATCGACGCCGCGCTGGCGCAGATCAGCAGCATCGCCGGCGCCGCCTCCTTCAAGGGGGTGAACCTGGTCAACAACGCCGACACGCAGCGCGTGCTGACCTCGGTGAACCAGCAGGACGGCGCCTCGACCGCGGCCTATACCAATGTGGTCGGCCGCAACCTGGCGATCGAGGACGGCTCGACGCTGGAATCGCTGAAGAACCTGACGGTGCTGTCGCGCGCCGACCAGACCTTCGTCAACACCAATGACGGCACGGCGAAGATCACCCTGACGGTGGGCTCGACGATCGGCGTCAACAACGGCAACGAGCTGGCCTTCAAGTACATCGACAAGACCGGCACCGACCGGACGCTGACGGTGAAGGTCGGCAAGAACATCACCGACATCCAGACGCTGGTCGAATACCTGAACGCCGACAAGGGCTTCAGCGCGCTGTTCCAGGCCGATCGCATCTACACCGCCGGCACCACCCTCTCGACCACGCAGATCAGCATCAGCGCCAAGGATCGCGATTCGGTCGAGGCCTTCGGCTCCACCGTCTCCGCCGCCACCACCTATTCCAGCGTGCTGAGCATGTCGGCCGGCACCGGCTCGATCGGCACCGGCTTCTCGGGCGTGACCTCGCTCGATGGCGGCGTGCGCCGGCTCGACGTGACCTTCACCAATACGCCGCTGCAGCTCGGCGACACCTTCGAGATCAAGATCGCCTCGACGCTGACCAATGACGATGCGGCCGAGACGGCGATCTACAAGCTGAAGGTGGTCTCCGACGACTACACCACCGGCCAGCTGCTGGTCGGCGACAGCGCCTACAGCAACAACAACAACGTCTATGTCATCGCTGTCGCGGCCAGCGAGGTGACCAACCCCAATGTCTCGGGCATCGACATTGCCACGGCGCTGAAGAACGCGCTGACCACCGGCGCGACCAATGTCGCGGCGACCGGCGAGAGCGTTGGTACCGCGGCGACGGCGGACTTCGTCTCGGCGACCAATACCACGACCACGACCAACGCGGTCTCGGGCGAGAGCTTCGGCGTCTTCGTCGACACGGTCACCGGCAAGCTGTCGATCCTGAGCGCCTCGGGCCTCGGTGATCAGCTCTTCTACTTCAACTCCTCGAAGACCGACTACCAGACCCTGCTCGACAAGATCGACATGGCGACGGTGGATGTCGAGAATGCGGCGGCCGCCTTCGGCACCGCCGGCACGCGGATCGACCTGCAGAAGGACTTCCTGGACAAGCTGGTCGATACCCTGACCACCGGTCTCGGCGCGCTGGTCGATGCCGATATGTCGGAAGAGGCGGCGCGGCTGCAGGCGCTGCAGGTGCAGGAGCAGCTGGGCACCCAGGCGCTCTCCATCGCCAACCAGGCGCCGCAGAGCATCCTGGCGCTCTTCCGCTAAGCCGACGGGGGGGGGCGCGGCGCAACGCCGCGCCCCGCCTCGCTGAGGCGGGAGCCGGCCGGAAGACCGGCTCCCGATCGGCTGGCCCCGAAGGGTCCTCAGGTGACCGAGGAAGAATCCGATGCTGACCGCCGCCCAAGAAAGCGTCCCTCACGACGGCCTTCCCATGGGGCCCCTGCACCGGCCGCGTGGCGCCGCCACGGCCTATGGCTCGGTCATCCGGGGGACGGAGAACCCGCGGGATATCGAGTATCGTGTCCTCGCCAGGGCCACCGCCCTGCTGGAGGCCACCGGCCTGGCCGAGGCCGGCCCCGCCGATCTGCCCGCCGCCATCCATGAGAACCGCATGGTCTGGACCGCCTTCGCCGCGGATCTCGCCAGCGAGGAGAATGGCTGGGATCTGGTGCTGAAGGCGCGCCTGCTCTCGCTCACCCGCTGGGTCTTCGCCGAGAGCGACCGGGTGCTGCGCGACGGCCGCAGCCCGCGCGCCCTCTGCGATGTCAATCGCGCCGTCATGGCCGGGTTGAAGCCCGATCGTGCCGCCCCGGCGCGCGCCCCCACCGATCGGGCCGGCGCCGCCGGCGGGACAGGACCTGGCTGATGTCGCTGATCCTCAAGCTGGCCCCCGGCGAAAGGCTGTTCATCAATGGCGCGGTCGTGACCAATGGCGACCGCCGCGCCTATCTGATGGTGGAAACCAAGGCGCAGATCGTGCGCGAGAAGGATGTGCTGCTGCCCGAGGATGCCTCGACGCCGGTGCGCCGCGCCTATTTCGCCGCGCAGAACGTGCTGCTGAACGCGCAATCCTCGCTGGGCAGCATCGACGCCTTCCTCGAGCAGATCGCCTGCCTGCGCGGCGTCTTCCTCAAGAGCGAGCATACCGTGCTGCTCGACGAGGCGGAGCAGCAGATGCGGCACGGCAACACCTATCGGGCGCTCGCCGCGCTGCGCGATCTGGTCATGTATGAATCGGTGCTGCTGGAACTCGACCCGCCGCAGCGCTTCCGCCGCGACGGCACGCCGCGGCCGCCCCAGGCCTCCGCCGCCGAAGTGGCTGCGCTGAAGGAGGCCAGTTTGAGGCACCCGCCGCCGGATGCGAAAATTTCCTGACGCGTGTAGCCTGACGTTTGCGGGAGAACCCTCGACGACCCGGCCCAAAGCCGAACCCAGGAGCCACCCCATGATCGAAGCCACCCAATCGGTGAAGAAGCAGGCGACCCCGCCCGAACCGGCCGCCAAGAACACGGCACGGCTGGAGGCGGAGGAGCGCGAGGCCACCAATCCGTCACCCGCCAGCACCGAGCTGCAGGTGCCCGAGCGGCAGAAGCAGGTGACGCCGCCGAGCCCCAGCTTCGACGTGCGCCTCGATGCGGAAACCATGCGCCTCTATTCCGAGCTGCGGGATCCGGAGACCGACCGGGTGATCCTGCGCCTGCCCGCCGGCTACCAGCCGAGCGACGAGGAGGGCGGGGTCACGCATCTCTCCACCGAGGCATGAGCGTTGCCGCCGTCTCCCTGGGCGTGCCGACCGGCCTGGCCGGATGGAAGCTGCTGCAGAACAAGACCCCGGCCGACTTCAAGGCCTTCACCAAGGATCCTGTGCTGCAGCGCGATCTCGCCTATCTGCGCGAGAAGCTGCCGACCAAGCTGACCGCGCAGGACCTGCTGGCCGATCGCCGGCTGCAGACCATGGTGCTGAAGGCCTATGGGCTGGACAAGCAGGTCGGCTTCGACGCGCTGATGCGCAAGGTGCTGGAAAGCAACCCGCAGGATGACAATTCGGTCGCGGCCCGCATGGTGGATTACCGCTACCGGCAGATCTCGGCTGACCTGAACTACGGCGGCATCAGCATCCCGGAGATCCCCGCCGTTCTCTCCAGCACGACGCTGCAGATGGAAGGGGTGCGGAACGGCCAGGGCTTCACCAGCTTCTCCGGCACCATGGGCGGGGTGAAGGTGGAGAATGTGAATCTCGAGGGGCTGACCAGGCGCACCGACATCGCCGCCGTGCTGCAGGCTGCCTTCCAGAAAGCCGATGGCGGGCAGCCCGACATCACCGTCCAGGCCCTTGGCGTGAAGATCATCTTCAGCGATGCGAAAGGCCGCGGCAAGGGGGACTTCACCTTCATCGCCGACCCCGACAGTTCGGCGCGCGCCTATCTTCTGTCGGAAAGCGCCGGCAGCAAGCGGGTACCGGGCAGCGGCGGGACCAAGGTGGTCGAGAGTGCCACCATCGAGGGGATCGTCGCCAAATACACCCAGGCCCGCTTTGAGGAGAGCCTGGGCGAAAGCTCCGACAGCCTGCGCCGCGCCGTCTATGCCAAGCGCCTGCTGCCGCAGATCTCCAACTGGTACAGCGTCATCGCCGATCGCAACCTGGCGACGGTGGTGCAGGCGGCGCTCGGCCTGCCGGACAGCTTCGGCCAGATCGATGTCGACCGGCAGAAGGCCATCCTGGAAAAGCGGATGAACCTCGCCGATTTCAAGGACCCGGCCAAGCTCGGCAAGATCATCGAGCGCTATGTGGCGCAGAGCAGCATCGAGGAAGCCAAGGCCTTCGCCAGCAACGGCATGGCCAGCCTGGTGCAGCCGGTCTATTGGGGTCGCGACAGCTTCGATGGCAGCGCCGCTGCCGCCCTGCTCTCGACGGTCATGACGCGCTGACCCTCAGCGCGGCGGGCAGGGCAGCGGCGGCAGGCAGCGGCCATCGGCATAGGTCAGGCGGATCTGCGCTGCCAGCTCCTCGGCCAGGGCCACGGCGCCGCCGCCCGGCGGCGTGACCACACCCAGCAGCCCGCTGCGCTGCGAGGTCCATTGCAGCGGCAGGATCCTGCCATCCTCCGGCAGGAAGATCTCCGAGGCCAGCACGCCGGGATGCCTGCGCACGGCGGCGGGGATCTCGGCCGATACCGCCCGGCCGGGCGGGAACAGCAGAAAGCGGAAGCAGGCCTCGGCCTGCAGCGGCAGCGCCGGCGGCAGGGGAGCGTCCAGCCCGCAGGCGCGGCGGCATTCGGCCAGGAAGGGATCGGCGCCGCCGACCGCCCCGGCCAGCTGCGGCGTCAGCCCGCCGCCGCAGCGCATGGCCAGCTCGATCGGGCGCAGCCCCGCGGCGGTGGCCGCGAATTCGACATGGCTGCTGCCATCGCGGAACCCCAGGGCGGCGCAGAGCGACGCGATCATCGTCTCGGCCTCGCCGCGCAGCGCGGCGGCGGCCGCGTCGTAATGCACGGCCAGGTCGACGCAGTAGGGCTCGGGCGACTTCACCTTGCGGCCGACCGCCACCACCCGGACCGCGCCGCCCCGCAGCACCGCCTCGGCCGAGAATTGCGCGCCGGGCAGCAGCGCCTCGGCCAGGACGGGGCTGTCCGGCAGCCCGCCGGCCTGCGCGAAGGCATGCGCCCCGGCCAGGGCCTCGGCTGCGGCGACCCGGCTGACCCCGCGCGAGCCGCCCTGGCTCAGCGCCGGCTTCAGCACGATCGGATAGCCGCCCAGGGCCTCGACCAGGGACGCTGCCTCCGCCGGGTCGGGCATCAGGGCGAAGGGCACGGCCCAGCGGCCCGCCGCCCAGGCCTGGCGCTGCGCCAGCTTGCTCAGGCCCTGCGCGATCACCGCCGGATCGGCGGCCCCCCGCAGCCCCAGGCGCTGGCCGAGACGCGCCGCCGCCAGCGCCTGCATCTCATTGCTGCCGATGATGCCGTCGATGCCGCCCAGGGCCACGACGCCGGCGGCCAGCGCCTCGAGGTCGTCCGGCGCGACCCGCAGCACCGCATCGGCGACGGCGAAGCCATGCGGCTGCGGCAGGTCGTCGGCCACCACGGTGAAGAAGCCGGCCGCACGGGCGGCCCGGATGCGCGGCACCTGGCCCAGCGCCGCGCCCAGGACCAGCAGGCGCGGCGGCGTCATCCGCGGCCCAGATCGGCGGCGTCGGCGATCGAGGCCTCGCCCTGCAGCTTGTTCACCGCGAACACCCCCGACCAGCGGCCGCGGAAGGACAGCCAGTCGCTGGGCGTGTCGGGATCGATGGTCTCGATGCCATGCGGCTGCTGCGGATGGAACCAGACCACGTCGCCGGGGGCGAGCGCGGCATCGACGGCGCGCAGCACGCCCGCCGCATCCTGCAGCACCAGCCCGCCGGCGGAATAGTCAGCGCCGAAGCGCGACATGGCCATCAGCGGCACCGCCAGCTGATGCGGCCCGACCGGATCGCGGTGCAGGTTCATGCAGCCCTCGCCCGCCGGGTAGAAGTGGAACAGCATGCGGGCGATGCTGCCGTCTTCCGGCGCGCGGCCCAGATACTTTTCCGGCGGCGCCCCGGCCAGCAGGTTGCGCAGGCGGAAGACCGGCGCCATCAGGCGGAAGATGTCGAAAGGATCCTGGTTCCAGGGATTGAAGGAGAACTGGTGGTAGTTGGCGCGGACGAAGGAACGCTCGTCCCAGCGATTCACCCGGTGCGCATTGGGCGCCCCGGGCCGCAGCGGCACGTAATTGGGCAGCGAGGCGCGGCCGACGCCCGCCAGCCAGGCGGTCAGGCGCTCGACCAGGGCGGGCGCGACCACGCCACGGCTGACACCGACCTCATGGCCGTCGAGGCGCGCCTGCAGCGCGGCGCGGCGCCCGGCATCGGCCTCCAGCAGGGGCAGCGGATCCATCTCGAAGAGCATGGGCGTCATTCCTCGGAAGGCGGCGGGTCGACCAGCGCCTCGAAGCCGGCGAAGGCCGAGGTGGCCGGGGAGAAGTCCTGGCGCAGGTCGACGACCAGGGTGAATTCGAACGGCATGTAGTCGTGCCGCAGCAGCACCCGCCGCGAGAGGGCCAGCCCCTGCGCCAGCATCGCCGCCGGGTCGGCGTAATGCAGATGCGGGTAGCGCCGCTCGGCGGTGGTCGACATGAAATTGACCGCGAAGCCCATCATCGCCGCCGCCCGGAAGCGCTGCAGCATGTCGCGGATGAAGCCCTCGCTGTCATCCAGCCGGTGGTGGAACAGGCCGGAGGCCAGGATGACGTCGAAGCGCCCCGGCGCGCCATCGACCTCCCAGTCCCAGACGCGCAGGTCGCGGCCGGGGGCGGCGGCGCGGCCGGTCGCGATCAGCTCGGGCGAGAGGTCGATGCCGGTATAGGCGAGGTCGCGTCCGGTGGCCGCGCAGAAGCCGGCCAGGTCGCCGAAGCCGCAGCCGACATCGAGCAGCGACAGCCCCGCCCGCGGCCAGGGATCGAGCAGCGCCGCATAGCGCAGCCGGTGCTGCCGCTTGTCCCAGCCGAGGCTGCGCGGATCATGGCCGAAGCGCTGCAGCCGCGCGGCATAGCGGGCGCGGCTCTCGGCCTTTTCCCGGGGGGTCATGCAGCGCCCTGCCGCAGCAGCCGGCGCAGATTGTCGCCGATGATATTGGCGCGCTTCGCCGGCGGCAGGTCGGGCACCAGCGCATCGAGGCGGGCCAGCACATCGGCCGGCGCATAATCCGGAAAATCCGAGCCGAGGCAGAGGCGCTGGTCGAAGGTCCTGGCGAGGAAGGCGATGTCGAGGTCGATCGAGCTGCCGGCGTATTTCATCAGGGTGAAGGACAGGTCCAACAGCACGCCCGGATTGGCACGGGTGAATTCGGCATGGCGCAGCAGGTCGACGCCGCCGCCATGCAGCAGCACCAGGCGCAGCGTCGGCGCCGCGGCCAGGGCTTCCCCCAGCGCCGGCAGCGGGTCGGGCGGCAGCCGCTGACCGGCGGGGGCGAAGGCATAGGTGCAGAAGAACACCGCCAGGCCGCGCGCCGCGGCGCCGCGGAAGATCTCCGGCAGCTGCTGCATCACTGCCGGGCCGCAGCGCCGCGGATGCAGGTGCAGCCCGGCGGCGCCCAGCGCCTGGAAGGCATCCAGCGTCGCCGCCGGCGGCGCCCCGGCGCCGGGCCAGGCAGGGATGGGCAGCAGGCCGGGCAGGTCGCGCGCCGCCTCGAACAGCAGCGCCGGCGGGACGCCCGGCAGGCCCTGCAGGCAGCCACCGCTGCCACCCGCCGCCGCCAGCGCCGCGGCATAGGCCTGCGGCCGTCCGCCACCATGGCTGTCGAAGAAGCTCATGCGCCCCAGCCCCGCGGCAGTGGGAGGAAGCCGATGCCGGTCCGCCCATAGCCATTGCCGGCATAGAACAGGAAATCCTCGCCGCCGGCGCGCAGGATGCGGGGATAGCATTGCATCGCGTCGTCCCAGTCGCCGGCCGGGATCTCCACCGGACCGGGGTGGCGACGGAAGCGGCCGGGCGTCTCGGCGGTGCCGAGGAACAGGCGATAGCGATCGCCCCGGGCGGTGAAGAAGAGCCGCTCGGGCGCATCGCCCCCACCCCAGGGCGCCGGGGCCCCGAGCGCGTATTCGCTGTCATCGGCCAGCGGCACGGCGACCTCGCCGCCGCGCTGCCAGTCCAGCCCGTCCGGCGACCAGGCGGTGTGCAACTGGTAGCGGTGCCGCAGCCCGCCTTCCGGCGCCTCGGCCCATTCCAGGAAGCTGGTGTAGAGCATCCGCCAGCCTCCCGCGGGCTGGCGCTGCACGGCGCAGGAGCCGTGGCCGATCGGCTCGGCATCGCTGGCGGCCAGCAGCGGGGCGCGGCTGAAGCGGAAGAAGCTGTCGCCGCCGTCGCGGCTGACGGCCAGGCCGATCTGGTTGCGGAAGGGCACCGCGCCGGCCAGCCGCTGCCAGCCGACATAATACATCCGCATCTCCCCGCCGGCCTCGACCAGCCAGGGATAGCCGGTGCCATCGGCGTCGAAGCAGCCCGGCGCACCAAGGCTGAGCAGCGGGCCCAGCAGCCCGCGCAGGGCCGGTGCCCGACCGGGCTCGGGCGGTCCGTCGAAATCCAGCCGGCCGATATGCGTGCGCCCGCCGGCGTCGCGCCCGCCGACATAGAGGCGCAGCGCCCCGTCCGGGCCCAGCAGCGGACAGAAGGCCCCGAGCCCGCCGGCCATCCACCAGCAGCCCGGCAGCGGCCGCAGCAGCAGCCGCCCGGGCGGCAGGGCCGGCAGCGGTGTCACGGCAGGGCCGCAGACAGCGAGGCGAGCGGCGCCGCGGCCTCCTCCACCGCCTGCCGCGTCAGGCGGGCGACGGGCGGACGGGCGGCGAGGGCCAGCAGCAGGGTCAGCGGCGCGATGCGGCGCGCCGCCGCCACCTCCCGCACCAGCACCAGCCCGTCGGAATGCAGCCCGGCGAAGCCCATGCCGGCCTCCTCCGGCGCGATCTCGATCGGCCCGAAGACCGGCAGGATGTCTTCCTGCGACATCCGGCCCAGCGCCACGAAGTCGCCCGGGACGACCAGCCCGGCGCGGCGGGCGGCCAGAACAAAGACCTCGGTCGCGGCATTGCCGGCGCTGCGGCCGACGCCGCGCAGCGTGCAATCCACCGTCGCCGCCCCGGCCTCGACCGCGGCCAGGCTGTTGGCAATGGCCAGGCCCAGATTGTTGTGGCCGTGGAAGGCCAGACCCACCGCCACCTCGGCCCGCGCCGCCGCGACCATGGCGGCGACCTGGGCGGGCAGCAGGGCGCCGGCGGAATCATAGAGGCCGATATGCTGCGCGCCGCCCTCGGCCATGCGCAGCGCCGCGCGGGCGAAGCCGTCCGGCCCGACCATCGAGGCCTTCAGCAGGCTGGCATGGGTCTCGAGCCCGAGCCGGCGGCCCTCGGCCAGATAGGGCAGCGCCTCCTCGGCACGCAGGATGTCGATGCCGATGCGCAGGATCTCGAGGCCGAGATCGGCCGCGCGACGCAGGTCGTCGAGCGCCGCGATGCCGGGAATGGCCAGCGCCGCCATGCGGGCCCGCTCCAGCGCGCCGCGGCCGGCGCGCAGATAAGCCTCGTCGCTGTCGCCTGTGGGGGAGAGACCTTTCGCCGGGGCGCCGAGGCCGAGCCCGTGGCCGAGCTCCACCACCAGCATGCCGGCGGCTTCCAGCCCCGCGGCGATGCGGGCCGTCTCGGCGGCAGAGAAGCCGTTCGGCAGGCGATAGGCGCCGTCGCGCAGGGTGCAGTCGATGATGCGGATCGCGCGGAAGTCGGACATTGCAGCACCCACCTTCTGTGGGGCGCCATCGCGCGGCGCCTGCTCTCCTTCCTTCTAGGGCGCAGCGGTAAAGATTGGCTTTCGCGGGACTAGCCGAGCGCCCAGTGGCGGCGCAGATCGGCGCGGTAGCCGGCCATGGCCTCGGCCGGTGCCTCGGGGCAATGCGCGGCGATCAGCGCATGCAGCCGGGCGATCTCCTCCAGATGGCGGTCCTTGGCCAGGCTGGCGGTGACGCTGTCGGGGTGCTGGCGCTGCCGGGCCAGCGGCCGGGCGCTGTACTGCACCCGCCCGCCCTCCAGGCAGGCCGCCAGATAGAGGCGCCAGTCGCCGGCGCAGGTGAAGGCGAAGGCCTCCTGCCCGGCGGCGGCGAAGGCGGCGCGCAGCGCGTCGCGGCGCCAGAGCACGGCGCTGGCGGTCAGCACCAGGTTGCGCGGTGCCAGGAAGCGGCGGGCGAAGTCCCGCCCCTCGAAGGCGCTGTCGCGCAGCAGCCCGGCATCGCCGAGCGCGGCGGCATAGGGCTTGCGGTCGGGCGCCAGCAGCCGGCCAGCCGGATCGACGGCGCCGCTGTCGCTGAAGGCCAGCACCGCCTGCGGATCGGCGGCCAGCTTCGCCGCCAGCACCTCGAGGAAGCGCGGATCGGCCAGGTCATCGGCCTCGGCGATCCAGAGCAGCGGCTGGGAGGCCAGCCCGGCGGCCCGCTGCCACTGGCGGGAGACATTGCCGGAATTCTGCGGGCAACGGATGACCTGGATCGGGCGGCCGGCGGCGGCGGCGACACGCTCGGCGACCGCCACGCTGTCATCGGTGGAGGCGTCGTCCAGCAGGATGATCTCGGCCGGCGCAAGGGTCTGGGCGAAGATCGAGCCCAGCCGCTCGGGCAGCCAGGCGGCGCTCTGCCAGCTCGGGACAACGACCGAGACGCCGGGCAGCCCGTCGAGCGGCGTGGCGGGCGCCGGATGCAGCGCCCTGGCAACGGCGTTCAGCCGGGCGTGGCCCTGGGCGCGGTCGGGCAGCAGCGCCGTGCCATCGGCAAAGCCGTTCCAGCTGTCGACCAGCAGGAGCTCGCCGCGGGCCTCGGCGCGCTCGGCCAGGCTGCGCAGCCAGTCGGCGAAGGCCTCTGGCGTCGCGCCACGCAGCAGGCGTCCGGCGCGGGGGCGGCGCGGTTCCTCGTCGAGATCGGGCAGGGCGCAGCGCAGCCAGGGCCAGTCGGGCGCCCCCTGCCGCAGCGCCGAGGCCAGGGCGGCGTCATAGGGCGCCTGCGGCAGAGCGGCGGCGGCATCCAGCCGTTGCGCTATCGGCGCCGCCGGCAGGCCGATCTGCCCGCCGAGCGGCGGCGGGATCTCCACCGCGCCATCATAGCCGAGGAGACGCGGATCCCCGCCCTCCCTGCCCTGGGCGAGGAAGAGCAGTGGCTCGGCGCCCAGGGCGGCCGCGAGGGCCGGGCGCAGCGCGGCGATCCCCTGCGGCGCCAGGCCGTCGCGCGCGACCAGCAGAACCGGGCGCCCGTCCAGCCGGAAGCAGCGCGGGTCGGCCAGGAAGGCCGCCAGGTGATCCGGGAAGGGGTCGGTCTCGGGGATCCGCCCGGCCAGCCAGGGGTCACGCCCATCGCTCCACAGCGGCAGCCAGGCGAGGCCTGGGGCCTGGGGCACCGCGATCTCCGGCGGCAGCGGCCAGGGCAGGCAGAAGCCGGCCAGCCCTGCCTGCACCGCCAGCGCCGCCTGCGCCGCCAGGTCCAGCCGCGGGCCCGGACGGCGCGGCTGCACCTGGTCCTCGAGCCGCGGCAGGGCCGAGGCCAGGAGGGTCGCCTCGGCCAGGGCATCGCCGCCGGCCGGGGGCAGCAGCAGGGCGAAGGTTTTCGCGCGAGGTGTCGTGCCGAAGGGGCCGGTGAAGGGTTCTGCGGCGTGGCTCGCGTTGGTCTCGGCAAGGCGGCTGAAGAGGTCGCGCCGCTGGCCGGGCGCGGGCAGGCCGGCCGCCGCCACGGCGCGCCGCGCCGAAAAATCTTCTGACGTCAGAAGACGCGGGATGGGGCTGGGGGCGGCAGCAGCCAGGATCCGCTGCCAGCGGCCGGCCTCGCCACGGGCGGCGGCGATCAGCAGCGCCTCGGCATAGGGGTCGGCGGCCTTCCGCGCCTCGGGATAGGCGTCTTCCAGCATGGCGCGCGACAACTGCGGATGCGGGTCGCGCGCCCGCGGCGCGGCCAGATGCGCGGCCAGCGGCACGGCGCCGGTGAAGCGCGCCTGGGCGATCCAGAAATCCTGGTCAAACTGCAGGCTGGTGCGGGCGACCGCCTCGGGCCGCTGCAGATAGGCGGCCAGCGCGCCCTGGGGACCCGACAGGCCAAGCGCCTCGCCCACCAGCACCGGGTCGAAATAGGGATTGGGCCAGCGCCCCGCCGCCTCGTCCTTTTCCAGATAGGAGAGGATGGCATCGTCGTCGGTGCTGTCGGGATAGCGGCGGCGGATCCAGGCGGCGTCCACCAGCTTCAGCCGGCGCAAGGCCAGCGCCAGGCGCAGGGTCGCGAAGCCGGCATGATCGGGCGGCCGCGGGGCGTCGATCAGCGTCAGCAGCTGGGAGAGCGTCGGGGCAGGAACGACGAAGGGGAGCGGCGCGCCATCCTCCAGCACGACGCTGACCACCGCCTCGGGATGGTCGGCCGCGAGCCGTGCCACCTGCGCCCGATCGAAGCTGCGCCATTCGAGGGCGAAGGCGGCGCGCAGCGGCTGCTGCAGAGCCTCGACCAGGTCGGGGCGCGGCATCCCGGCCAGGCCCTGGAGCAGCCCTTCCCCGCCAGCGCGCGCCTCGACCAGCAGCGCCTGGCGTGGCCGGCGGCGATCCACCACCCAGCCCCGCAGGCCGTCGACCGGGTCGATATGGTCGACGGCGCCGGCCAGGTCGTGGTTAGGGGTGAACCAGCCGGGGATGGTGGGCGGAGTGGCGGTCAAGACGGGCGGCTTCCCCATGTGGCGCTCGGGCCGTTCTAGGGGGAAGCAACACCCAGCGACAATCGGCCCGGCTTTCTCCGCCCCTGCGGCTTCAGCGAAAATCCACGGATGGCCCGCTAGCCTCGGCGCAGTCTCGCCCGCAGGAATGCCCATGCCCGATGCTCGCCTGCCGATGCCTGTCGCGCGATCGGCCAGCGCGGCCCCTGCCCCGCCCGCCATCCCCTTCTACAGCCCGGATCTAGGCGAGGCCGAGCTGCGCGCGCTGCAGGCCACGCTGGCCTCCCGCCGCCTGGCCGGCGGCGCCGGCCAGACCGAGCGTTGCCATCGGCTGCTGGCCGCGACCCTGCCGGACAGCCTGCCGCTGCTGACCCAGTCCTGCACCGCGGCGTTGGAGATGGCGGCGCTGCTGCTCGGGCTGCAGCCGGGGGACGAGGTCATCATGCCCTCCTGGACCTTCTGCTCCACCGCCAATGCGGTGCTGCTGCGCGGCGCCGTGCCGATCTTCGCCGATGTGCGCGAGGACACGCTGAACCTCGATGCCGCTGCGGTCGCCGCCGCCGTCACCCCGCGCAGCCGGGCGGTGATCTGCGTCCATTATGCCGGCGTCGGCTGCGACATGGCGGCCCTCCAGGCCGTCTGCCGCCAGCACGGCCTGGCCCTCGTCGAGGATGCCGCCCAGGCGGTCGGCGCGCGCTGGGCGGGCCAACCGCTCGGCGGCTTCGGCGTGCTCGGCGCCTTCAGCTACCACGCCAGCAAGAACGTCACCTGTGGCGAGGGCGGTGCGCTGCTGGTGAATGACCCGGCGCTGCGCGACCGCGCCGAGATCCTGTGGGAGAAGGGCACCGACCGGCTGCGCTTCCAGCGCGGCGAGGTGGCCCGGTATTCCTGGCAGGATGTGGGTTCCTCCTTCCTGCCCTCGGAAATCACCGCCGCGCTGCTGGCGGTGCAGCTCGCCCGCGTCGAGGAGATCACGGAGAAGCGGCTGGCGGTCTGGCAGCGCTACGACGCGCTGCTCGCGCCGCTGGCCGGGAACTGGGGCTTGCGCCGGCCGCAGATCCCGCAGGCCGCGGCGCATAACGGCCATATCTACCATCTGCGCTTCCCCAGCCGCGCCCTGCGCGACCATGTTCTGGCGCGCCTGGCCGCCGAGCGGATCGGCGCCTCCACCCATTACGAGCCGCTGCACCTCTCCGCCGCCGGGCGCCGCTTCGGCCGGGCTCCGGGGCCGCTGCCGGTGACCGAGGACGCCGGTGCCACCCTGCTGCGCCTGCCGCTCTATGGCGACCTGCCGCCAGGCGAGCAGGAGCGCGTGGTCGAGCGGCTGGAAGCGGCGCTGGCCGCCATCCCGCATTGATGCTGCAGCCGGAGAGCTTCGACGCCGCCCTGGTCCCGGGCTTCCGGGCGGCGATGCGCGATCACTACCGCGCGCTGAGCGCGGTGGAGCAGGCCAGCCTGGCCACCCTGCGCGCCGCTTCCGTGTTCCGCCCGCGCGACTGCCCGGTCTGCGACCACCCGGCCGACGGAGCGCAGCGCCTGGAGCGCTTCAGCCGCCCCGATTTTTCCCTGCTGCGCTGCCCCGGCTGCCGCCTGGTCTACAGCCGGGAGGTTTTCTGCCAGTCCGCCGAGCGCGACCGCTATGCCCGCGCCGAGGCCGATCCCGACAGCATCCCGCAGGCCTTCGCCGCGCTGAAGGCCAGCGCCCCCTATGCCCGGCTGGAGGCCGGCAAGATCGACTATGTGCTGCAGCAGCTGGCGCCCTTCTTCGCCCGGCCGGGCAACATGCTCGACATCGGCTGCGCCCAGGGCGCCGTGCTGGACGGCTTCGCCGCCGCCGGCTGGCGCGTCGCCGGGGTCGAGCCCGCCCCGGACTTCGCCGCCCGCGCCCGCGCCCGCCATCCTGAGGTGCGCTGCGGCTTCTTCCCCGGCGACGCGCCGGGCGGACCTTTTGCGCTGGTCACCCTCTTCGACGTGCTCGAGCATCTCGAGCGGCCGCGGGAATTTCTGGCCGCCATCCGGGAGCGGCTGCGGCCCGGCGGCATCCTGGCGCTGCAGGTGCCGAACTTCGACAGCCCGCTGGTGCAGGTGGAAGGCGCCGCCTCGACCGTCGTGACGCCGGGGCATTGGAGCTATTTCGACCCGGCTTCGCTGACCCGGCTGCTGATCCTGGCCGGCTTCCAGCCGGTCGCGCTGCAGAGCTACATCTCCGAGCTCGACCGGCTGCTGGCCCATCCGCCGGATGCCGTGCGCGCCGCCCTCGGCCCCTGGGCGCCCGAGGATCTGTCGACGCTGCGCCCGGCCGATCTGTTCTGGCGGCAGCTCGGCTTCAAGCTGTTCGGACTGTTCCGGCGTCCGGAATGACGCTGGCCAGCGCCGCCTCGAAGGCGCGCGCCGGCGCCGCATGATCCAGCAGGAAGGCCGTGGCGTAGCGCGCAACGGCCTGGCCCACCGACCGCCGCAGCCCGTCATCCCGCCCGAGCTGCACCGCGCGCGCGACATAGGCCTCGACCGAGCGCAGCGGCGGCAGCAGGTCGGTGCCGTCGGCGTCGCGCAGTAGCGCATCCCGCGCGGCGCGCTCCGCGGCCGGCACCGCCGCACCCTGGCGCTGCCGGTGCAGCACATTGTCCAGCACCCCGGCCAGCGGCGCCCCCGGGTCATGTGCCAGGAAGACCGGCGCCACGCCGCTGACCATGGCCTGCATCGCCGTCAGCCCGCCACCCAGCGGGAAGCTGTCCAGATAGAGATCCAGCACGCCGGCGAAGACGCCGGTATCCACCCAGCCGATGAACGCCGCCGCCACCCCGGCGGCCTGCAGCCGGTCGCGGAACGCCGGCAGGTCGCGCCGCCCGGTATAGAGGTAGCGCGCGCCCGGCAGCGCCCGCAGGATGGCGATGATGGCGTCCTGGAAGTCCGGATCGGCCAGCTTCTCCTCCCGCGCCAGCGAGCCGAGCAGCAGGCCGGGGCCGAAGTTCTGCCGCAGCGCCGCCCGCTGCGCGGCCGCATCGGCCGGGATCTGCGGATCGATGCTGCCCGGCAGGTTCCGCCAGGGGATGCCCTCGACCTGCACCGCCTCGCCCTGGCCGGCAAAGCCGCCGAGCCGCAGATCGGCATCCGGCGCCGCCGGCGGATGGAATTTCAGCGACCACCAGACCTGCACCGGCGCCAGCCGGCGGCCGAAGGCATAGGCCAGCCCGATCGGCGAGCAGAGCCACACCGCCGCGGCCACCCGCGCCTGGCGCAGCCGCAGCGCCAGCACGTCGATCATGTCGGCCAGCGGCGCATCGCGCGGAAAGCCATGCGCCACGACGGCGATACCGGCCGCGCGCAACCGCGCGAAGACCGCCTCGTCGGCGCCCTGCAGGAAATGCACCGCATAGGAGAAACGGGAGGGCAGCCGCGCGCAGGCCTCCAGCATGGTCAGCATCGCCTGCACATGCGCCAGGCTGTTCGCCTGATGCGCCACGATGGCCACGGCCGGGCGGCCGGCCACCGGCTGCGGCGGCAGCGGCGCCAGGGCCTGCGTCCGTCCGCAGGCGGCCAGCGCCGGCGCCCAGCGCCCGATCCAGCGCGCGTGGTGCGCCCCGCTCTCCTCCCGCCGCAGCCAGTGCAGGCTGAGCTGCGCCTCCAGATCCACCGCCAGCGCCCGCTGCCCGGCCGCCGCCGCGGCCAGCAGCGCCGGCAGCGCCACCTCCTCGACCACCGCCTGGTGGAAGGCCATCGGCCGCCCGACGGAAAAGCCCAGCAGATGCAGCAGCCCGCGCATCCGGCCGATCGCCTGCGCCTCGTCGGGCGCCTCCATCGCCGGACAGCAGGCGGCGAGGAAGCCGGCCGCCTCGCCGGCGCCCAGCAGCCCGGCTTGCCACAGCACGTCGTGCAGCGCCTGCAGCTGCCGCGCCGTGCGCAGCGGCGACAGCGCCAGCCCGAACAGCCAGCGCAGGGCGGCCGCCCGGCCCTCCACCAGGCTCAGCGCGGCGGCGGCGGCGGCCAGGCCCTGGTCATCGGCCGCCACCCGCTGCAGCTGCGCCACCACCTGCGCCCAGCCGGCATGCGCCAACCGCCCGTCCCAGCCGCGCGCGACGGCCGCCAGCGCCTCCAGCTCCACCACCGGCCGCTCTCCGGCGAAGACAGCGGCCAGCAGCGCGTCACCGCGGGCGCGGTCGTCCGGCAGGCTGCCGAAGCAGCGCGCGAGCGATGCCCAGCTCATGCGGGCCGCGGGAGCAGGCTGCCGGGCTCCGGCATCGCGTCGTCCCCTGGCTCCGCCATCGCCGCCAGGACAAGGCCGTGGACATCGACCCGCGCGGGGCAGAACGGCGCCAGGGCCAGCGCCTCCAGCCGCTTCAGGAATTCCCCGGGTGGCAGATGCGCGATCGCCGCGAAATCGGGGGCCGCGTAGCGCCACCATTGCACGCGCAGCATCTCGGCGATCAGCGCCTCGGGGAAGCGATAGCGCAGCACCCGCGCCGGCACCCCGGCCACGATGGCATAGGGCGGCACGTCCCGCGTCACCACCGCCCCGGCGCCGACGACGCAGCCGCTGCCCAAGGTGATGCCGCGGGCCAGGATCACGTCCTGGCCGATCCAGACATCATCGCCGATCACCGGATGCGGCTTCTGCGCGAAGGGCGTCAGCCGTGGCGCGTTGCCACCCAGGGCACGCCAAGCGGCCCGTTCCGGTGCGAAGCCGGGCAGATAGGTCATGGTATGGGTGGTGAAGCGGTCGAGCGGATGGTCGCCCTCCATCACCCGGAGACCCGCCGCGATCGAGCAGTAGCGTCCCACCGGGGAGGCCGACCACACCCGCGAATTCGAATAGGTCCCGAAGCCGAAGGCGCCGATCCAGTGGCTGCCGTAATAGCCGACGAAAGGCTCGCTCGACGGCGCCAGCGGCGCCCCGATGATGGTCCCATCCGGCGGGAACACCCCCTCCTCGCGGCCGAAGAAGATCCCGGCCCCGGCCAGGCGCTGGAACAGCCGGCGGTCGGCGCGGAAGCGGAAATGCGTGGCACTCCGCGCCAGGATCATGACCGCAGCAGCGCCGCGAGCTGCGCGAAGCCGGCCTCGCTGGGGCTGCGCTCGTCGATGCCCTGGGCCAGCAGGGCGTCCAGCCCGGGATGCAGCCGGATCGCCGCATCCACCTCGGCATCGCTGCCCGGGCGATAGGCGCCGAGCCGGATCATCTCCGCCATGTCGGCATAGCTGCCGATCAGCCGGCGGGCCTCCACCAGCAGGGCGTTCTCCGCCTCGGAATGGCAGCGCGGCAAGGCGCGGCTGACCGAGCGCAGCACGTCGATCGCCGGCCAGCGGCCGCGCTCGCCGATCCGGCGGTCCAGCACGACATGGCCGTCCAGGATGCCGCGCACCGCATCGGCGATCGGCTCGTCATGGTCGTCACCATCGACCAGCACAGTGAAGACGGCGGTGATGTCGCCCTCCCCCTCCGGCCCCGGCCCGGCCCGCTCGAGCAGCGCCGGCAGCTCGGTAAAGACCGAGGGGGTGTAGGAGCGCGCCGTCGCCGGCTCCCCCGCCGCCAGGCCGATTTCCCTCTGGGCATGGGCCAGGCGGGTGACGGAATCGAGGAGCAGGAAAACCTGCTTGCCTTCGGCGCGGAAATGCTCGGCGACGGCCAGGGTCGCCTGGGCGGCACGGCGCCGGGCCAGCGCCGGCTGGTCGGAGGTCGAGACCACCACCACCGAGCGCGCCCGCCCCGCCTCCCCCAGCGTCTGGTCGAGGAATTCCCGCACCTCGCGGCCGCGCTCGCCGACCAGGCCGACGACGATGACATCGGCCTCGACGAAGCGCGCCAGCATGCCGATCAGCGTCGACTTGCCGACGCCCGAGGCGGCGAAGATGCCCAGCCGCTGGCCGCGGCAGACGGGGACGAAGATGTCGAGCGCCCGCAACCCGGTCTCCATCCGCGCGCCGATCAGGCGGCGTCGCAGCGCCTCCGGCGGCGGCCGGCGCAGCCGCGCGCCGCGCCGCCCCTGGGGCAGCGGCCCGCGCCCGTCGAGCGGCTGGCCCAGGCTGTCCACCACCCGCCCCAGCCATCCCTCCGAGGGATAGAGGCTGAGCGGCTCCTCCAGCCAGAGCCGGGCGCCGGGGCTGAGGCCTTCGGTGCCGCCCTCCGGCACGGCAATGGCGCCCTCCGGCGAGAAGGCGACGAACTCGCCCTGCACCGGCGCCTGGCCGGCCCGCGCCACCCGCATCCGGTCGCCGATCGCCACCCCCTCCCCCAGCCCGGTGACGCCGAGCGCCGCGCCGCGCACCGCCGCCAGCGTGCCATAGCGCAGCCGCGTCGGCAGGCGGGTCAGCTGCGCCGCGCTGTCGCCAAGCGGCGTCGCCAGCAGGAAAGGATCAGACACGCGAAACACCTCCGCAGGGGCCGGGCGCATCCTGGCGCGAAGCAGGGGTTGCGGTCCATGCGAAAAATCTCGACAGGAGAAGGAGGCGGCGCTATTGCTCAGCCCGGACCAGCCAGGAGGGCTCTGCGTTCCATGCTCGAAGGCATCGACGTCTTCCGCATCACCGGCGCGCGCATGCGGCACCTGGCGGAGCGACAGAACATCCTGGCGCAGAACATCGCCAATGCGGACACGCCGCTCTACCGCGCGCGCGACGTGAAGGCCTTCCAGTTCGACAGCGCGCTGCTGCGCAGCCAGGGCGGCCTGCCGGCGCTGACGCTGGCCAATTCGCGCCCCGGCCATCTCGGCGGCGGGCGGGACGGCGTCACCATCGCCGCCGACCGGGCCAATGCCTATAGCGAGGATCCCGACGGCAACACCGTCAACCTCGAGGAGCAGATGGTGAAGCAGGCCGACCTGCTGAAGGCCTATGACCTCGCCACCCTGGTCTACAAGCGCGGCGCCGCCCTGCTGCGCACCGCGGTGGGCGCCCGCTGATGCTGCGCATCGGCCCGATCACCGGCGTCGGCCCGCTGACCCAGGCGATGGCCACCGCCGCCTCCGGCATGAGCACCCAGGCGATCCGCATGCGGGTGGCGGCCGAGAACATCGTCAATGCCAGCTCCACCGCCGCGGTGCCCGGCGGCGACCCCTATCGCCGCAAGCTGATCACCTTCGACCGCGCGGTCGACCGCGCGACCGGGGCCCAGCTGGTGCGCTTCGACGGGCTGCGCCCCGACCAGCGCGACTTCCGCACCCAGTTCGATCCCGGCCATCCCGCCGCCGACGAGCGGGGCTACGTCAAATTCCCGAATGTCGATCCGCTGATCGAACAGGCCGACATGCGCGCCGCCGGACGCAGCTACGAGGCGTCCATCACGGTGATGCAGCAGGCCCGGGCGCTCTACGGCAAGACGCTCGACATCCTGAGGTCCTGATCCGCATGCCCGTCGAGCCCAATGCGGCGCTCAACGCCGTCGCCCCGGCCAGCGCCGCCATCCGCGCCTATGGCGTGACCCAGACGCCGGTCGGGGATTTCCCGAGCATGGTGCAGGATGCGGCCCGTGCCTCGCTGCAGACGCTGCGCAGCGCCGAGATGACGGCCGCCCGCGGGGTCGCCGGCACCGCCGACATCCAGGAGGTGGTGCAGGCCGCCGCCAGCGCCGAGCTGACCGTGCAGACCCTGACCCAGCTGCGCGACAAGGTCGTCGGCGCCTATATGGACGTGCTCCGCATGGCGGTCTGAGCCCGGTCTGCAAGCCGCGGCGGAGAACTGACGCGATGAACGAAGGCGACGTGATCGAGGTGCTGCGCAGCGGCTTCTACACCACCATGATGGTGGCGGGGCCGCCGCTGCTGGCGGCGCTGGTGACCGGCGTTGCCGTCTCCGTGCTGCAGGCGTTGACGCAGATCCAGGAGATGACCCTCTCCTACGTGCCGAAGATCGTCGTCACCCTGGTCGCGACCATGCTGTCGCTGCCCTTCGGCTTCGCCGCGCTGCGCTCCTACACCGAGGAGATCGCGCAGCTCATCGTGGGGCTTTGAGGGGGATGGAGTTCTTCCGCCGCCTCAGCCTCGGCCTGCGCCACCAGGATCTGCTCTTCGCCGCCGCCATTGTGGTGCTGCTGGCGGTGCTCGTCCTGCCGATGCCGCGCTGGCTGGTCGATCTGGGCCTGGCCACCTCCATCACCCTCTCCGTGCTGATCCTGATGGTCGCCATCTGGATCGAGCGGCCGCTGGATTTCTCGGTCTTTCCCACCGTCCTTCTGGTGGCGACGCTGCTGCGTCTCGCCCTGAACCTGGCGACGACGCGGCTGATCCTGACCGACGGGCATCGCGGGCTGGATGCGGCGGGCAGCGTCATCCATGGCTTCGCCGTCTTTGTCGTCGGCGGCGACTTCATCATCGGCGTGATCGTCTTCGCCATCCTGATCATCGTCAATTTCATCGTCGTCACCAAAGGCGCCGGCCGCATCGCCGAGGTGGCTGCCCGCTTCAGCCTGGACGCCATGCCGGGCAAGCAGATGGCGATCGATGCCGATCTCGCCGCCGGCACCATCGACGATGCCGAGGCCAAGCGCCGCCGCAAGGAGCTCGAGGACGAGAATTCCTTCTTCGGCGCGATGGACGGCGCGTCCAAATTCGTCCGCGGCGACGCCATTGCGGCGATCATCGTCACCATCGTCAATATCCTGGGCGGCATCGTCGTCGGCACAATGCGGCACGGCATGCCGCTCTCCGCCGCGGCGGGCAATTACGTGACGCTGGCGGTGGGCGACGGCATCGTCAGCCAGATCCCCGGGCTGATCGTCTCGGTCGGCGCCGGCATGCTGGTCTCCAAGGGCAATGTCCGCGGCTCCACCGACAAGGCCTTCATCAGCCAGCTCGGCGCGCAGCCGAAGCCGCTGTATTTTGCCGCCGGCCTCTCCGGGCTGTTCGCCGTGCTGCCGGGCCTGCCCTTCCTGCCCTTCATGGCGCTGGGCCTGGTCGCCGCCGGCGGCGGCTGGCTGGCACACCGCGCGGTGCAGCGCGCCGCGGCCGAGGCCGAGACCGGCCTGTCGCTCGCCGATTCCAGCGCGCCGCGCGAGGAGACCATGGCCGAGCTGATCCGCGTCGACGATGTGCGCCTCGAGCTCGGCATGGGGCTGGTCTCGCTCACCGCCGGCCGCCAGGGCGGGCTGTCGGAGAAGATCAAGAAGCTCCGCCGGGCCTTCGGGTTGGAATTCGGCTTCGTCCTGCCGGCGGTGCGCATCAAGGACAACATGGATCTGGGCTCCGGCGAATATTCCATCCAGGTGCAGGGGGTGGAGGTCGCGCGGGAGACGCTGATGCTCGGCCGGCTGCTGGCCTTCGCCCCCGGCGGGCAGGAGATCGGCGTGCCCGGCATCGACACCCAGGAACCCTCCTTCCACATCAAGGCGCGCTGGATCGAGCCGGCGCTGCGCGAGATGGCGATGGCGCAGGGGCTGACCGTGGTCGATGTCGAGACTGTGCTGACCACGCACATGTCCGAGGTGCTGAAGGGCTACATGGCGCAGCTGCAGGGCTATGCCGCCACCCAGAAGCTGCTGGACGGGATGGAGAAGGAGCATCAGCGGCTGCTCGGCGACCTGATCCCCGGCGTGCTGCCGATGGCCACGGTGCAGAAGGTGCTGGCGACGCTGCTGGCCGAGCGCATCTCGATCCGCAACCTGCCGCTGATCCTGGAGGCGCTGCACGAGGGCGCGGCCTTCACCCGCAACGTCTCCATGCTGACCGAGCATGTCCGCCAGCGCCTGTCCTTGCAGATCTGCCGCGGCCTGACCCAGGAGGATGGCTATATCACCGCGCTCCTGCTCTCCCCGGAATGGGAGAAGGAGGTCGGCAGCGCCATCATCGAGGAAGGCGACCAGCGCAGCTTCGCCATGGCGCCGTCCAAGATCCAGGAGCTGGTCAGCGCGACCCGCGCCCGCATTGCCGAGGCGGCCGCCAAGGGCGACTGGCCGGCGGTGCTGACCTCGGCGGTCGCGCGGCCCTTCATCCGCCACCTGGTCGAGCGCATCAACCCGACCATCGCCGTGATCTCCCATGCGGAGGTGCATCAGCGCGCCAAGCTGCGCACGGTCGGCCAGATCTAGGATGCAGGCCTCGCTCGCCCTTGAGCCCTGGCTCTCGGCCGAGCTCTACCGCTGGTTCCTGGTCTTCTGCCGCACCGCCAGCGCGCTGATGCTGCTGCCGGGCTTCGGCGAGACCCAGCTGCCCGGCCGCGTCCGGGTGATCGCGGCGCTGGTGGTGGCCTTCTGCCTGGCGCCGCTGGCAGGTCCCCTGCGGCCGGTGCCCGGCGCCCTCGGCATGGTGGGCGAGATCGCGGTCGAGGTAATGGCCGGTGCCTTCCTCGGCGCCCTGTCGCGCACCCTGCTCTCGGCGGTGCATGTCGCCGGGCAGATCATCGGCCAGAGCATCGGCCTCAGCAACGCCTTCGCCTTCGGCATCGGCGCCGACAATGCGGCGATCCTGGGCTCGGTGCTCTATGCCGCGGTGCTGGCCGCCTTCTTCGCCGTCGACGGGCATCACCCCGGGCTGCGCGCCATCCTCGACAGCTACCGGCTGGTGCCGCTGGGCGAGGCGCCGGCGGCGGCCCCCGCCGCCCGCGCGCTGACCGAGGCCATGGCCACCGCCTTCCGCCTGGCCATGCAGCTCAGCATGCCCTTCCTGATCCTCTCGGTGCTGTTCAACGCGGCGCTGGCCGGCATCAACCGCGCGCTGCCGGCCATGCCGGTCTTCATGATCGGCGCGCCGGCCATCCTGATGACCGGGCTCTATCTGCTGGGCGTCGCCGCGCCGACGCTGCTGTCGGAGGTGCTCGGCGCCTATTCGGCCGCCTTCGTGATCAGCCGCTGATCCGATGGCGGAGGAAACCGGCCAGGAAAAATCCCTCGACGCCTCGCCGCGCAAGCTGCAGCAGGCGCGCGAGCGCGGCGACCTGCCGATGTCGCGCGAGGGGTCGAGCTTCGGCCTCTATGCCATGGTGCTGCTACTGCTGGGCCTGGCGGGGGGCACGCTGGGCGGGCGCTTCGCCGCCGTGCTGCTGCCGATGCTGGAGCAGCCCGAGGCCTTCCTCGACTTCAACGAACGCGGCTTCGAGCAGGCCGGCGCCGCCGTGCTGGAGGCGCTGACCATCGTGCTGCTGCCGGTCTTCGGGCTGCTGATGGCTGGAAGCCTGGTGCCGCACCTCCTGCAGAACAACGTGGTGATGGCGCCGGAGCGGCTGGAGCCCAAGCTGTCGCACCTGTCGCTGATCGCCGGCTTCAAGCGGCTGTTCGGGCTGAAGGGCATCTTCGAGTTCGGCAAGAACCTGGTGAAGGCGCTGACCGTGGCCGCCGCCTGCTGGGCGGTGGCCCGCCCGCTCTACGACCAGAGCCCCTATCTCGCCGCCCTCGACCCGGTGGCCTTCCCGCATCTGGTGGTGCGCGCGCTGGCGACCATGCTGGGCGCCATCACCCTGGTGTCGGCACTGGTCGCCATCATCGATATCAGCTTCCAGCGCTTCGAATACCACCGCCGCCAGCGCATGACGCATCAGGAGATGCGGGAGGAGATGCGGGCCACCGATGGCGACCCGCATGTGAAGGCGGCGCTGCGCAAGAAGCGGCGGCAGCTCTCCTCGCGCAAGATGCTGGCCGATGTGCCCAAGGCGACGGTGGTCATCACCAACCCGACGCATTTCGCCGTCGCCCTGCGCTACGAGCGCGGCAAGGACGCCGCGCCGGTCTGCGTCGCCAAGGGGGTCGATCGCATGGCCCGCCGGATCCGCGAAATCGCCGCGCAGTCCGGCGTCGCGGTGATGGAGGACAAGGCCCTGGCCCGCGCCCTGCACGCCGGGGTCGAGATCGGCGACAGCATCCCGGCGATCCATTTCGAGGCGGTGGCCCGACTGATCGGCATCGTCTGGGCGCGGCAGAAGACGGGGCCAGGGCCCCTGCCACGCGATCGGGCAGGCAGCGGCGCGGCATCCCCCCTTTCGCGGTGACACAAAATTGATCTGTTTTCCTTGTCTGCGAAAATCACAAATGCGAAAGAAGGCCACCGCAACCGCTGGGATCAACGACATGGTTACCAAGACGCGCCGTCACCTGATGGGTCTCCTCGCCGCCGCCACGCTGGGCACCAGCCTGGCCGCGACCTTGCCGGCGCCGGCCGCCTGGGCCGCCGAGGCCGCCCCGAAGAAGGAGACCGAGTTCTTCCCGCTCGGCGATTTCACGGTGAACCTGCCCTCGGCCAATCGCCGCATGGCCTATGTCGTGGTCTCGGTGACACTGGAGACCGAGGCGCCGCGGCTGCAGGCCTTCCGCGATCTGTCGCCCCGCCTGAAGCAGGCGGTGCTGCGCCGGCTGATGGCCATGTCCGAGCGGCAGGAGCTGCGTCCCGGCCGGGTCGATCCGGCCCTGCTGCGCGACAGCCTGTTCGACAGCCTCGCGCAGATCCAGGAAGAGGGTCTGAAGGATGTGGTGATCACCCGGCTCATCCATAGCTGAGCCGGGAGCAGGGCGGCGCCGGGTCCCTGCGGTGGCCCGGCGCCCCCGCCGCCTCAGCTGCCGAGGCGGGTGACGTCGGCGGCGCTGACCACGGCGCCGGTATCCAGCACCAGGTTGTAGCCGCCGCTGCTGTCGCGGCGCACCTCGGTCACCTTGCCGGCCACGGTGACCGTCCCGGCGGTGGTGCGCTTGTTGCTGTCATCCTCGCCGACCACGCGCACCGTGTACTGCCCCGCCGCCAGCCGGTTGCCATTGCCATCCTTGCCGTCGAAGGACATGTCCGTCGTCCCGGCCGTCAGGGGGATCCGCCGCAGCACGTCGTTGCGCGCATCCAGCACTTCCAGCCGCAGGCCCTTCAGCGTGCCCGCCGAGACATCCACCGTGATCGGCACGCCGCCGCCGCCCTCCGGCACGGTCAGCGTCGAGGCCTGGGTCTTCACCGATTTGCCGAGCAGCGCCGCATTCTCCGACAGCTTGCCATTGCCGGCCAGCGCATCGGCGATGCCCTGCAGCAGCGCATTCGTCTTGGTCTGCTGCTCGACCTGGGAGAATTGCGCGAGCTGCGCCACGAACTGCGTCGGGTCGGTCGGATCCATCGGATCCTGGTATTTCATCTGCGCCGTCAGCAGCTTCAGGAAGCGGTCGAAATCGGCATTGCTGTTGTTGCTGAGCTGGGCGGTGGGCGCCGAGCTCGCCGTGATCGCCGGCGTGGTGTTGATGGCGGTGGTGCTGGTGGCCATGTCGTGCAGTCCCTGCCTTGGGCGATGAAGGGGCTCAGGCGATGATGTCGATCAAGCTGTCGGAAGGCGGCCTGCGGCCCGGTGTGCCGGCCGCCTCGGCCTCGCCGGCGGTTTCCTCGGCCGTGTCGGCCAGGCGGTAGAGGCGTCCCTCTCCCTCGGCCGGCTGCTGCTGCGGCGACCGGCCATGCTGCAGGTCAAGGCCGGACTGGCCGAGCTGCAGCCCGGCCTGTTCCATCTGCTGCAGCAGCAGGCCGCGGTCCTGGCGCAGCGCCTCGAAGGTCTCCACCCGCTCGGCCGCCATCACCACCTGCTGCACCTGCCCCTCGCGGAAAGTCAGGCGCAGCTCGACGCGGCCGAGCTCGGGCGGGCGCAGTTCGATCGAGACGGTCTCCTGGCCATCCTCGGCGGCGCGCGCCAGGTGCAGGGCGATCTGCGGCGCGGCCTCGGCGGCAAGGCGCGGATGCGCGGCCAGCGCCGCCTGCGGCACCAGCACCGGCTGGGCCGCCAGGGTGCCGGCGGCCGGGGCGGCCAGGACGGGCGGGGGCAGGGCCGAGGGGGCCGGGCCCGGCTCGGCGGCGCGCGGCGGCAGGGTGTCGGCGGGGCCGGACGGGGCCGGTGGCTCCGGCGACGGGCCGGGCTCGGCGGTGGCAAGGGTGCTCGGCGCCGGCGCCTGGGGTGCGCTGACGGGCGCCACGGCCTCGGGCAGCAGCGTCCCCTGGGGCGCCGGGGCGATGACCGCGGCCCCCGAAGCCGGTGCGGGCGGGGTGGCCTGCGGGCGCGGCGCCGCCTCGGCCGGGAGGGGTGGCGGCACGGCGAAGGTCATGGCCGGTTCCGGCGTGCCGGCAGGGCCCTCGGGCTGCCCTGGCTGGAGCAGCGCCGCATCGGCCGGCAGGGCGGGCGGTGCCGGCGCAGCCGCTCCGGCGGCCAGGCCGAGGGCCGGGTCAGGGGCCGGGGTGATCCTCGGCGAGGCAGAGGGATCGGCCCTTGCCGCCTCCCCTCCAGGCGAGGGCAGACCGGCTTCCGCCAGGGCGTCAGGCGGCAGCGCCGCGGGCAGGACGGCCGGCGGCGCGACCAGGCCAGGCGGCTGGCCGGGCTCCGGGCCCGTGACGGCCGGCAAGGCAGCCTCGAGGGGCGGCAGGCTGGGAACGGGCGGGGCGTTGAGCGGCGGCTGGCTGGCCAGCATCGCCAGCAGCCCGGGCTGCGCGGTGTCGGCCTCTGGCGGCGGTTCAATGGCCGGCAAGGACAGGGCCTCGGCCACCAGGGGCGGGGCCGGGGGCAGCAGTCCGGGCTCCGGCGCGGCCTGCAGCGCGGCGACGCTGGCCTGGAGCTGGCCGGCCAGGCGGCCGGCTTCCTCCGCGGCAGCGGCGAGCGCCTCCCAGGGCAGGCCGGCGGCCAGATGGGCAGCCAGCGCCTCGTCCATGGACGCTGCCTCCCGGGCCGGCGCCTTGCCGCTGCCCGGCTGGGCCGCGGCCGCCGGCAGCGCTGTCGCCCCGGCCAGCAGCTGCAGGAAATCGGCACCGGCCGCCGATGCTGTGGCCAGCAGGCTGGCGCCTGCGGTGACGGCCCCCTTGCCGCCGCGCGGTCCCAGCCCGAGCCCGGCTGACAAGGAAGAATCGCCCACTGAACTGGCCATGGAATCTTTCCGTCGCCGATTTTTGCAGAATGGCGCCGGTGCTCCGCGCCCCGGCGTAGCCCGATCGGCCAGGCCGATCAGCCGAAGAGGTCGTCCACGGCACTCTGGCCGAGACCGCCCTGCGCCGCGGTGCTTGGCCCGTTCAGCAGATGCGCATCCGGCTTCTTCTCTTCCGTGGACGGAGGGGCGGGCTGGGTTTCTTCCGGGCTGATGCCCATCAGCGCCACCAGGGCGGCGACGCGCGCCTCGACCGCGCGCATGGCCGAGAGCACCTTGCGCACCCGCTGCCCGGTGATGTCCTGGAAGGCGCATGCGAGCACGATGGCGGTCGCCGCCTCGTCCACCTCGGTCAGATCGGCGCCGGTATCGGTCGAGGTTCCGGCATGCAGCCGGCCGGCCGCTGCCTGGGCGCGTTCGGCCTGCCGCAAGATCTCGAAGGCAGCGCCCTCCGTCTCGCCGACCACCGCATCCAGTGTGTCGCCCAGGCCCACCGGCGGCGGCGACAGGCCGATCACCTCGGCCCGCGTCTCCTCCAGCAGCTTGGACATGTGGCGCATCTCCTCCATCACCTGCGCCAGGCGATCGGCTTCCTCGCCAGAGTCAGCGCCGGAATCCGCCAGGGAGGGGGCGTGCGGCAACCCCATCAGCCGGTCGACCTCGCCGGCGATGGCCGCGGCCTGGCCGGCGATCCGCGCCAGGCCGGAACGCAGCGATGTCGGCGTGCTCACGGGCCCGCCTCAGCCGACGACGGACGCGATTTTCGCCTTCAGCGTCTCGGCCGTGAAGGGCTTGACGATGTACTGCGACGCGCCGGCCTGCTTGGCAGCGACCACGTTCTCGGTCTTGCTTTCGGCCGTGACCATGATGAACGGCATCCGCGCCAGGTTGGCGTCGCCGCGCACTTCCTTCAGCAGCTCGAGCCCGGTCATCGGCTCCATGTTCCAGTCGGAGATCACCAGGTCGTAGCGGGCGACCTTGATCTTCTCGAGCGCCTCCGCCCCGTTGCCGGCTTCCTCGACATCCTTGTAGCCGATCTGGTCCAGCAGGTTTCGCACGATGCGCCGCATGGTGGGATAGTCGTCGACAACCAGGATTTTCACGCGCCGGTCCCCCTTCTGCGTTCACGGCCCGCATCATTCCCCCTTTCCGGGATTTTTCGCAAGAACTATCGGCAGGCGGCGGCGCCTGCCGCGCGCGGCCCTGCCTCAGCCCCCCGCAGGGCCGGCCGTGGCATGGCCGAACCAGGCGGCATTGCCGACATCGCCGTCGCGGCCGGGATCGAAGCGGTGGCAGAGGCCCCAGGCCGGGGCCGCCAGCAGCACCGGCGCGCCGATGCCGCCCGCCAGCCGCGCGGCCAGCCGCAGCAGGGCCAGGGGATGCGGCGGCAGGGGCAGCAGCACGGCGAGATCGGCGCCGCTGACGCGCAGCTGGCGGTCGGCGGCGAGCTGCGCCACGGGCTGGGGGGCGGCGCGCGCCTCCTCGGGCACGAGCAGGGCGGGGCTGCCGGCCGGGACCAGCTCGCGCAGCTGCCGCAGGAAGGCCTGCCGCAGCGCTGGCCGCCAGGCGGTGCCCCAATCGCGCGCGGCGATGCCGAGCAGCGCCAGCGGCTCCCCGGCGCCGTGCAGCAGGGCGGCGGCGCGCGGCCAGCCCTCCATCGCCGCCATGGCCACCGGCCGGTCATGCGGCGTCGCGAAGCAGGCCGGCAGCAGGCCGATGCCATCGGCGAGCTCGCTGGCCAGGCTGTCCTCGCCATCGGTCCAGTGGTCGACCAGCTCGAAGCGCAGCAGGTCGCTGACCTCGTTGCCGAGCAGCTCGTCCAGATGGGCGAAGAGGCCGGTGGACAGCAGCTGGTAGCGATGGTCGCCGGCCGGCGCGTCCCAGATCTCGGCGGCGACGGGTGCGCCGGCGGGCAGCAGCGCCTCGCCGGCCACGCTGGCACCGAGCGCCAGGCGGCCGGGCGCCGGCAGCATCGGCCAGGCGACCACTCCGCCCTGGCCGCCACCCTGGCCCCAGCGCAGCAGCGCCGGCCCTGGCCAGCGTGCCGCCGGTGGCAGCAGCGGCGCCAGGATCCGCCCCTCCCGCAGCAGGGTCGCCGATTGCAGGCTGCCGGCGGGCGGCAGGCCGGCCAGCCGGCGCAGCCCGGCCGGCCCATGCACCACGCTGACCAGATCCGGCGTGCCGGCCAGCAGCGCCAGCAGCCGCGCCGCCTCGGCGCCGGCCAGCGCCTGGACGCCGGCAGGGTTGCAGACCAGCACCTCCTCCGCCTCGCGCAGCGCCAGCGCGCCGCCGGGCAGCACCAGCAGCCCGGCGGTGCGGCTCGACAAGGGCGCCCGGCAACAGAGCCGCCGCACCGCCGCGCGCTGCGCGGCGGGATCGCCGAGGCGGCGGAGCCGGGCGTCGAACTGCCGCAGCAGGGCCATGCCCTCGGCCGTGCCCAGGTCGAAGCGGGTGAGGCCTCCCAGCGGAGTGTCCTGGAGCAGACCTTCGGGGATCGCGGAACCGGCCAGGCTGGACATCGCAGCACCATGCGCGTCTTGGTTGATGATCCAGCTAGACTTTTCTGCCTGGAAGCGTCAACCGCCCGATGCGGCACCGCCACATGGACCATTATGCGAAAAATATCGACGGAATGGCCGGGCTGTGGCACCAGTGTCGGGTTGGATCGGTTCAGGAGAAGCCGGATGCAGATCAACCGCCGTGGCCCGGGCGAGGCGAGCCTGGCCCTGGATGGCCGCGAGCTGGCCGACATTGTCGCCGCCGAGGCGAATGAAGCAGAGTTCGAGCGGCTGCTGTCGCAGCTGGAGGCGCTGCTGGCGCTGCGCCAGCGCAGCACGCGGGTCGCGCTCGCCTATCAGGGCGGGCTGCTGGGTGCGGTGCAGGCCGAGCTGCCGGTGCAGCTGATCGTCATCGAGGAGGATCCGCATGACGAGCCGCCGCTGCGCCTGATCCGGCGCAGCGTGCCGGCCGATGCGGCGGCGCTGGAGGCGGCGGTCAGCCTGGCCGAGCGCCGGCTGGCCCTGCAGGCGGCGCGGCAGGGGGGGACGCCGGCATGACCACGCCGTCCGACCTGCGCCAGGCGCGGCTGGAGCTCGACGCGCCGCTGCGTCACCCGCTGCCGCGGCAGGAGGCCGAGGCGCTGGCCACCCTGCTGCGCGGCCGGGCCCCCGCCGGCCATCCGCATCCCCTCTTCCGCCTGCCCGAGGCGGCGCTGCTGCTGACCGGAGAGAGCCTCGACCATGCGACCGGCGGTTCCCGGCTGCTGCGCGAAAACGGGCTGCCGCGGCTGAGCGTCTCCAGCAGCCTGCCGCCGCGGCCGCGGCTGCTGATCGGCGCGCTGGACTGGCTGAGCGGCCTGGTCCAGGCCGAGACCGGCGCGCTGCTCGGCTTCGTCGTGCCGCCCGGCAGCCACCGGCACGACATGCGGCTGCTGGCCTGGAACGGGCATCGGCTGGTGCCGCTCGGGCCGCTGCCGGACCGGCTGGCCGCGCCGGGCGGCGGCTGCAGCATGGAGGCCTTCCAGCGCGCCGCCGGCCTGCCCGCCCCCGATGCGGCGCCGCAGGAGCTGCACTCGGCGATGCGCGGCGTGGTGCTGGCCCAGCTCGGCCGGCGCGCCCTGCCGGTATCGCAGACGGCGCTCGATGGCGGCTTCGACGGCCAGGGGCTGTTCCGCGTCTGGCTGGCGGCGGCGGCGGCCAGGCTGCATGGCTTCCGCACCCGCTGCGGGATTGCGGTGCTGGACGCGGCCTGACGCCATCGGTCGTGCGAAAAACGATTTTCGTTGCGAAGATTTCCCGAACCGGTTAGGTCTCGGCTTGTCCGCAACAAGCGGGCCAAGGCGTCCTCGCAGCGATGCGAAACATGCGGGCGGCGCCGCCGGCAGAAGGCAGGCGACATGAGGCACGATCCCAGCGCGACCACCCTCCCCTCCGCCGCCGCGCCGGGCCTCCGGCTGCGCGGCCGCACGCATCCCCTGCTGACACTGGAGCTGGAAGACCTGACGCCGGAGTCGCTGCGGGCGGCCCTGGCGGCCCGGCTGGGCGCCACGGCCAGCTTCTTCCGGCATGCGCCGGTGCTGCTGGATCTCGGCGCCCTGCCGGCTGCCGCGGCACCCCGCCTGGCCGCGCTGATCGGCGTGGTGCGCGATCTCGGCCTGGTGCCCGCCGCCTTCCGCGCCCGCCGCCCGGAGATCGAGCGGGCCGCGCTGGAGGCCGGCCTCGGCCGCATGCTCGAGGCGGAGCCGCGGCAGGAGCTCACCACCCCCTGCGAGCGCCGCCCCCCCGTGGTGATCACCGAGCCGGTGCGCTCCGGCCAGCGGATCTATGCCGCCGAGGCCGACCTGATCGTGCTGCACTCGGTCTCGCCGGGGGCGCAGCTGCTCGCCGACGGCTGCATCCATGTCTATGGCGCGCTGCGCGGCTCGGCCAGCGCCGGCGTGGCCGACGATCCGCAGGCGCGCATCTTTGCGAAAACCATGGATGCGGAGCTGCTCTCCATCGCCGGGCTCTGGCTGGGCGCGGAAGAAATCCCGCCCCAGTGGTCCGGCCGCCCGGCGCAGCTCGCCATCCGCGAGGGCTGGCTGCGCTTCGCTGCCCTGCCCTGAATCCATCCACCACCGCTTTCGCGTCACGACGAGGGAGAACCCGATGTCCGCGACCGTCATCACCATCACCTCCGGCAAGGGTGGGGTCGGCAAGACCACCACCACCGCCGCCTTCGGCGCGGCGCTGGCGCTGCGCGGCAAGCGCGTCTGCGTCGTCGACTTCGATGTCGGCCTGCGCAACCTCGACCTGGTGCTCGGCATCGAGAAGCGCGTGGTTTACGACTTCCTGCATGTCGCCAATGGCCAGGCCAAGCTGCAGCAGGCGCTGATCAAGGACAAGCGCATCGACAAGCTGCATGTGCTGGCGACGTCGCAGACGCATGAGAAGGACGCGCTGACCCTGGAGGGCGTCAACCGCGTCATGGCCGAGCTGAAGGAGGAGTTCGACTATATCCTCTGCGACAGCCCGGCCGGCATCGAGCATGGCGCCATCATGGCGCTCTACCATGCCGACCATGCCATCGTGGTCTGCAACCCCGAGGTCAGCTCGATCCGTGACGCCGACCGCATCCTCGGCTTCATCGCCGCCCGCTCGAAGCGCGCCGAGACGGGGATGGAGCCGGTGCAGGAGCATCTGCTGGTCACCCGCTTCGATCCCGAGCGGGTGAAGACCGGCGAGATGCTGCCGCTGAACGATATCCGGGAGATCCTCTCGGCCGAGCTGCTCGGCGTGGTGCCGGAGAGTAAGGCGGTGCTGCGCGCCTCGAATGCCGGCATGCCCGCCAGCCTCGACGAGGGGACGGATGCCGGCCGCGCCTATCGCGACGCGGTGTCGCGCTTCCTCGGCGAGGTGCGCGATCCGATCCGCCTGTCCTCCCCGGCGCCGGCCGCGCGCGCGGCGGCCCTGGTGCCGGAAGAGCCGCGCGGCTTCCTGCGCCGGCTCTTCGGCTTCGCCTGACCCGCGCCCGGGAGAGTGTCACCATGTCGCTGATTGCCCTGATCCAGCGCCGGCGCAACACCGCCGGCATCGCCGCCGCCCGGCTGCGGCGTCAGGTCAGCGCCGACCGGCTTGCCGTGCTCGGCGACGACATCACGCAGCGCATCCAGGACGCCTGCCTGCGCGAGATCCGCAAGCTGGCGCGCGGCGGCCATGTGCGGGTGCGCATCGGCAGCTCGCCCGTGCTGGAGGTGCGGGAGATCGATATCGACCTGACGCCCGGAAGGTGAGGGAAGCGCGATGCTGATCTCGGCTTCGCAATGCCGCATGGCGCGTGCGGCCCTCGGCCTCAGCCTGCGCGAGCTGGCCGCTGCCGCCGGCGTCTCGGTCAACACGCTGAGCCGGATCGAGGGCGACGGCAATGTGACCAGCAGGACGCTCGCCAAGGTGCAGCAGATCCTGGCGCGCGAGGGCATCCTGTTCCAGCGCGACGGCTCGGTCTCGGTGAGCGAGCGACGACCCGCCGGCTGACGCCTCAGGCCGCCAGGGAGTCCGCGTCGTCCTCCTCGAGCAGCGGCATCGCCTCCAGCGGCTCGAGGCTGGTGATGTTGGTCGTCGGATAGAAGGCCACCAGCCAGGATTTCAGCGGGGTCTGCCCGGCGGGCTTCGGGAAGCCCTTGTCGAGCGCGCGGCGCAGCCGCGGGTCGATCAGCGCGATGCCGTAATCGGGCAGGCTGCGCTTGTGGCTGGCATAGGCGTTGAGCTCGGCCTTGAAGCGGCGCAGGTCCTGCGTCGTGCCGACCCGGTTGCGCAGCTTGGCCAGCCCCATGCGGAAGCCGCCCGGCGGGCCGCTGCGGGCGATCTCGTACAGGCGCTTCGCCACGGGCGGCAGCTCGAAATACTTCGGGCTGTAGGTCAGGAAGTGCTTGTCCTGGACCATGGCGCGAAACAGCCAGGAACAGAGCGTCAGCTCCACCGCGCGCATCTGCTTCTGCCCGTCGCGGCCGCGCCGGTAGAGGATCTTGTATTCGTCGAGCCAGCCGAAGCCGCGATCCTCGCCCTCGCCGCCGGTCTCGATATTGGTGCGCACGAAGGTCGACTTCAGCCGCGCCAGCGATTCTTCCAGCCGCTCATAGGCCGAGCCGCCCGGCGTGCTGCCGGTGGTGATGAAGAAGTCATGCGCGGTGAAGGTGATGCGCGGCGTCGGGTTCTCGCCGCGGTTGATCTTGTCGGCGATCAGCGAGGCGGAATAGACCAGCAACTCCTTGTCCCAGATCGAGGCGACGCCGTGCTTGGTGCCGACCACCTCGATCCAGGTCTTGCCGTCATCGTAGCGGGGCAGCTCCGTCTCCTTCTCGCGCCGCAGCGAGAAGAAGTTGTAGACCATGGTGTTGCGATCGCCCTTGACCTTGCCGACCAGGGGGCTGTCCGTCGCACCGAAATCGAAGGCCTGCTGATCGTCCATGCGTCCGTCGCCTGCTGCCGCTCGTTTGTGGCGGAGCGCTCCGGCCAATGCCAGCTTTGCCACGCCCATGTCGGCGTCACGACGAGCTTTTTCCGGAAGTCCCCTCGTCGTGACGCCGACACCGGACGGCGCCCCTGCTGCGACAGGCAGGCGGGGGGAGCGGGAAGCTTATCCACAGGGGCCACTCGTCGTGACGCCGACACCGCCTGGTGGCCTCGTCGTGACGCCGACAAATCCACGTCGCCACGCCGACACAGACTCGGCGCCACGCCGTCACATCCTCGTCGTGACGCCGACCGATCCTCGGCGCCACGCCGACAAGTTTTGCCGTAAGCCTTTGGCGATGAAGAGGAAGTTGGCACCGATAACTCTATAACCTTGTGACTCTATGACTCTTTCAACACTCAAAAAGTAGTGCCGGGAGAAGGTCGAGAACGGTGAGCAAGAGGCAAGGCCGCCGGCAGAAACCAAGGCCGGCAGGGATGTCGGCGTAAGGACGAGTCACGGTGCCAAGCTGACGCTACTTATCAACCAAAGGTAGAATTTCTGTGCTTTGACGGGCGATTTTCAGGACCGGGCCAGGCGTGAGGCAGGATTACTCGTCGTGACGCCGACATGCCGACGGCATTTCCGATTTGTCTTGGTCACGCTCCTGGAAGAAGCCACGCCAGGCAGGATTTCAGCGCAGATCCGGCATTTATTTGCGAAAAATATACAGAAGCCAGGTGATAATGGGTGGACGGCGAAGCGGCCAGCTCAGCGCTGGTCCAGGCAGGGAGAAGCCCGATGCCCGATGGACGTGTTCTTGGCCCGATCCTGCTGTTAGGTGGCAGCGGGTTGCTGCTGGGCGCCGACCAGCTGCAACCCTGGCTCGGCAGCGCATGGCTGGCGGGCCTCGCCTTCGGGCTGATCGCCCTGGGCCTTCTGGCCGCCATGCGCGCTTGGCAGCGCGATTTCACCGAAGCCGCCTTCCAGACCCATGCCGCAATGCGGCATATGGCAGCCGGGCATGGCGCGGCAGGGCCCATGCGGCGGGTGAAGATCCGCATCCGCTGCGCCCGCTGAACCGGCTTGACGGCCCCGCCGGTGCCCTAGGCGGCCAGAGAACTGGCCAGTTGGATGGAAGGACGAGAGATGAGTGATCCCCTGAACGGCCACGAGATCTGGGTGGTCTGGGGCGGGATCTTCCGTGACACCAGCTTCCAGGAGCTGGAGCAGGGCACGGAAGAACTGCTCGGTCCGTTCCACAGCCAGGCCGCCGCGGAAAAGGCCTGGCTCGAGCGCATGCGCCGCATGGTCGACATTGCCTCGCACCGGCTTTTCGTGCTGCGCGCCCTACCGACCCCGAAGACGGCCGCGTGACCATGGGCGGCCCTGCCCTGGCAACGGAGAGTGGCCCTCGGCCCCTGCCTTCGCCGGGGCGGCGCCGCCCCCTGCGCCTTCGCCCGTGCCGCTCGCTCGGCAGGCCGGGCGTTAGTTTGCCTGCGGCCCTGTCAGCCGCGGCCCGACGGCTGACGCAGCGCCTCGGGGACATGCTGCACGGCGCAGCCCTCTCCCGGCGGCAGAGGGCGCTGGAAGCCGTGCTCGACGGGATGGCCCTGCGGGTGGCCCGCACCGAGATCGCGCTGCTGCGGCAGCAGCGTGAGGCCTGCCACCAGGCGGCCAGGGCCGAGGCGGCGGAAGCCGCCCTGGTCCGGCTGCAGGACATGCTCGACCAGCTGCGGCAGGACAGCCGCCGGGTGCAGCAGCAGGTCTGACACCCCCTGGCGGTGGCTGATGACCACCGCCCCGCCGATCACTCCCGGAAAACCTTGGCGATCCGCTCGGCCCGTTCGGCCGGGCTCATCCGCGCGAAGCTGCCAGGCGGCGCCTGGCTGGCCGCCATCTCGCTTGGCTGGGCCACGGGCATCAGGCGCGACAGGCCGTAACAGCTCCCGCCGATGGCCGAGAGAAGCAGCAGGAGCAATGCAGCTTGGCGGACAAGCATGACCAGGATCTCGAGCGTTCCGCGGTCATGTTAACAGTTCATCAATAAATTGCGACAGGTTCCATGATTTTGAGGCACCCAAAAATGCACACATTCCCAAGAGTCGAGATAACATATTTGTGATTTCAGCGGCCGGTTTGCCGGATCGCTCCCCAAAGCCTTTGGGCCAGCCCTCTTCGCCAGGAGCCGAGTTGATGGACATGACGCAGGTGCCGCGCTTCATCGCCCCGCATTTCATCGAGGTCGAGGGCAGCGCCGACATCCCGGGCATCGTTCGCCGCGCCTGCGCCTTCACCACGGCGGCCCCGGGTGCGGTCCGCGACGCCCGCGGTGCCAGCCACCACCACCGCTGCGAACTGCTCTCCGAAACCGGCCATGGTCAGGGCCAGTGGCAGGATGGCGGGCCCGTGGTCTGGCGCACCGAGACGCGCTCGACCACCGACGCCCTTGCCCCGCCCGTCACCGCCGAAGGCAGCGCCAAGGACCTGATGCAGGCGATCGCCGCGGCGCTCGGCGCTGCGCATGCCCAGGCGCCGCAGGGCGGCGAGCCGGTCTATTGCGTCGCCCCGGGCGTGGTGGAAATGCTGCGCGAGCCGGGCATGCCGCGGGTCTGGGTGGGCAGCCACCTCTCCGCCAATGGTGCGCTGCCCGCCGGGCAGCCCTGGTCGCACCTGATGACGGCCTTCATCCGGGAATGGCCCTCGCAGCAGGGCGGCCCGGCCGCCTTCCGCTGCGAGCTCGAGATGCTGCCCTATGCCGCGGTGATGCCGGGCCATGGTCCGGCCGACGGGCAGGAGCGGGAATGGCAGATCTGGCACGCCGCCAGCCTCGAGGAAGCGATCCGCGGCTGCCACCAGCGGATCTTCGCGCCGCGCGACGAGATCTTCGACGCGGAGCGTTGAACGGATAACGTCAACCAATATCGGTTGACGTTGACGGCCGTCTTTGCCAGGTTCTGACGTCAGAAGTTCGACGGGAATGGTGATGGACGGCGAAGCGTTGCGGACGCTGCGACAGCAATTGCGGCTGAGCCAGTCGGAGCTGAAGCAGGCGCTCAACGAGGCCCTGGGCCGCAGCTACGACAAGCCGCGCATCTCCCGCTGGGAGAACGGGCGCGAGCCGATCCCGGAGGAGGTGGCCCGCGCCGTCCAGGCCCTGGCCACGATCCGGCCCCGCCATGCCCGCATCCTCGTGCTCGCCAACCAGAAGGGCGGTGTCGGCAAAACGACGTCGGCGCTGAACCTGGCCTGCGGGCTGGCCAAGCAGGGGCAACGGGTCCTGCTGATCGATCTCGACCCGCAGGCCACCGCCTCGGTTGCGCTGCTCGCCGCCGGCCATGTCGAGGCCTGGCGTCAGGGCCGCACCATGGCGCATGTCATCCTGCGCGAGCAGCCGATCGAAGGCGCCATCCTGCGCCGGGACGATGCGCTGCTCGGCGGCCGGGCGCCCTTCGACCTGGTGCCCAGCCATATCGACCTCTCCGAGACCGATGGCCGGCGCGAGCCGGGCTTCGACGTGGCGCTGCGGGAAAGCCTGGAGGCGGTGCGCGGCGAATACGACACCATCCTGATCGATGCGCCGCCCAATCTCGGCATGCTGACGGTCATGGGGCTGGCGGCCGCGGATGCGGTGATCATCCCGGTGCGCACCGAACCCTATGACAGCATGGGCGTCGGCCTGATCCTGTCCACCATCGGCAAGGTGCAGCGGCGGCTGAATCCGGCGCTGCGTTTGGCGGGCATCCTGCCGACCCAGTTCGGCGCGCGGAAATCGGTCGATCGCGAGGTGCTGGAGCAGCTGATCGGCATCATGGCCGGGCGCGCCCCCGTGCTGGAGCCGGTGCCGGCCAGTGCCGTCTTCGGCCATGCCGCCCGCAACGGACGGATCGCCCTGGAGGCCTCGCCCGGTGCGGCGGCCGTCGCCGTCTATCTGCGCCTCGCCGCGGCGCTGGGCCAGGGAACCCCGCTGCCCGAGGCCCAGCTTGCACCGCTGGATGCTGCGCCATGAGCCGCACGCGCAAGCCTGCCTCGCCGGTACTGGGCGCCGCCATGTCGGTGATCGAGGCGGCCGCCGAAGGGCTGGTGCCGCAGGACAGCCGGTTCCGGCACTCCTTCGAGGCCCCGCTGGCGCGGATCCGCCCCGACCCGGCGCAGCCCCGCCGGCAGTTCGACGAGGCGGAGATCGCCTCCCTGGCCGCCACCATGGCAGCCGAGGGACAGCTCCAGCCGGTCCTGCTCAAGCGTGACCCGGCCCAGCGGGGCAACTGGATCCTGGTCGCCGGCGAGCGCCGCTGGCGCGCCGCGCGGCAGAATGGCTGGACCAGCCTGCTGGCCATCGAGCACGAAGGCGATGCCGCGCTGGCGGCGCTGCTGGAGAACCTGCAGCGCGTCGACCTGACCCCGGCCGAGGAGGCACGCGGTGTCCAGCGCCTGATCACCGAGCGCAAGCTGAGCCAGGCAGAGGTGGCCACGATGCTGGGCCGGAGCGCGGGCGAGATCAGCGCGACGCTGCGCCTGCTCACCCTGCCGCCCGATTTCCTCGACCGCGCCACCCCCCTGCCCCGCAACCTGCTGGTCGAGCTCGCGCGCCTCGAGCCGGGCGCGCGGCGGGACCGGCTGATGGCCCAGGCCGAGGCGGGCAGCCTGACGGTCCGTGCCCTGCGCGCCGCCCGGGCCGAGCCGGAGGCGGAGCCCCCTGCCCCGGCGCCCGACCCCTCGCCCGCCGCCGCGCCCCGGCCCCTGTCGCCTGCCCTGCTGGCGCAGCTCAGCGCCGGGCTTGAGCAGCGTCGCGGCGACGGCACGCCGCTGACCCCGGCCGAACGCCGGCGCCTGCGGGAGATCCGGCAGCAGATCGACGCGCTGCTCGACTTCTGACGTCAGAAGTTCCGGCGGTCAGAAGTCGCGCGGCGTCAGGGCCCGGGCCGCGCGCTGCAGCCGCTCCGCCTGGCATTGCAGGGCGGCCTGCAGCTCGGGGGCGCGCTGGCTGAGCGCGATCGGCCAGGCTTCCCGCGTCAGCGCTTCGGCCTGGCGCAGCAGCTGCGCGGCATGGGTTTCCACCTGGCCGAGCTCCTGCAGGGCGGCCCGGGCGGCGGGGGTCAGGGCAACATGGCCCAGCTCGCCCAGGATGCGGCTGCCGGTCGCGCCGGGATCGACCGGCGGCGCGGCCTGGCTGGACGCGACCTCGGCGGCGATGGCGAGCGCCTCCACCATCTGCTGCTGCGTCTGATCCAGCCGCTGGCCGAGCTGTTCGGCCGCCGTAATCTGCTGTTCCAGCGCGGCGCAGAGCGGGGCCACCTCGGCGCGCGGATCACGCTCGCCGCTGATCCGGATCATTGCCTGCAGCCGCACGGCATGGGTCTCGAGCTGCGCGATGAGGCCCGCGAAGCGGTCGGTCGTCTCGGTCAGGTAGCGGGCGGCATCACCGAGGCTCGCCTCGTTGCGGGCCAGTCCGGTCAGGCTCTGCGCCAGCCCGGCCAGAGCGCCCTCCAGCGGGTGCGGCGTCGTCGCCACGCCGACGGCCGGCGGCGTGGCGCCGGCCTGCGCCGCGACCTCCTCCAGCCAGTCGATGGCCACGCCGGCCCGTTGCAGGCGATCGGTCTCGGCGCCAATCCGCGCCGCCGAGGCGGCCAGGGCCGGCAGGGCGGCGCCGGCGGTGGTCAGCTGCCGGGCGCAATCCTCGATGCGCGACAGGGCCTGGTCGGGGATGGCGCTTTCCAGGCGGGCGAGCACCGCTTCAAGGCGCGGCGGCAGGCCGGCCTGCGCCGCCTCGGTCCGTTCAAGCAGGCTGGCGAGCCGCGCCACGGCAGGGTCCAGCGCCGGCGCCTGCGCCAGGCTTTCCTTCAGCTGCTTCTCGACGGTGCGGGCCAGGCTGGACAGCTGGGCCCCGGTGGTCACCGCGCGGCTCAGCGCCTGACTGGCCTGCAGCGTCTGGCGCCGCTCCTCCTGCAAGGCGGCGCGGATGGCCTGGGGCAGGTCCTGGACGGCCAGCGCGGAGCCGGCTTCCTCGACAACCCGGCGCATGGCCCAGGCCCCGCCGGCCAGGGCCAGGGCCGCGGCGGCCAGGCTGATGCCGATCATCGCCCGGCCGCCGACAGCCTCCCCGGGCAGCAGCCCGGCGAAGGGCGTGGCGGCCAGGAGCGCGAGGCCCAGGAACCAGGGCCAGCCCAGCAGCGACAGGAAGCCGAGGGGCGGCGGCGGCAGGGCGGCTTCCGGGGGGGCGAAAGCCTCCAGGCCGCGCGGGGCGGTGCCAGCTTCGATCATCTCGCTCTCCGGTGGGGGCGGGAAGGGGGGGCGCTCAGGCGGCATGGTGGTCCTGCGGGCTGCCACAGGGGATGAGACGGCGGCGGGCGCGGGGCAGGAGCCTCTCCAGCTCGGTCCCGGGAAAGAGGGCCGCCAGGCCGCGGGCCGAGGCAGGGAGCGGCGGCCCGGCCGGGCCGCCGCGGCGTTGCGCGGCCAGCGCCACCCGTTCCGGCAGGCCCAGCAGGGCCCAGGCGGCCCGCAGGGCGGATTCCTCGGCCTCCGCGACTTCCCAGGCGTGGAAATGCACCGGCGGCATCGGACCCTGCAGATCCGCCACGGCGCCGGCGGTGATCTCCGGGCCAAGGCCGCGCAATGCCGCCTCGATGGCCGCCTCGCCATCACGCGGGATCAGCAGCAGGTAGCGCAGGGTCCGCGCATCGCCGGGCTCGCGTTGCAGCCGGCGGACGGCAGGGGCGAGGGCGGCCTCCAGCACGGCGCCGCGATAGGCGAGTTCATCGGTCAGCACGGCCTCGTCGGCCTCGGCAGGCGGGGCCGGGGCCAGCGGATCGGCGGCGCCGTCCAGGAGGTGGGCGCTCATGGCGCGGCGGAGCGCCAGGAGATGCTCGCCCGGCCATTGCAGGACCAGCCGCCATTGATGCGTTCCCGCATCCTCGGCCAGGGCGATGTGCAGCCGGGGCGCGGCGGTGGCCAGCAGCGCCGGCAGTTCCGCGGCCGGGCAGAGCGCCGCGGCCGGCGAGGCCGGCAGGAAGGGGCCGGCGAGACAGGCCGCCTCCAGACGGCATTGCACCTGCTGGAGGGCGCGCAGCCGTGTGGCTTCGGCCTGGCCTTCGCGGCGCGGGCCCGGCGGCTCGGATTGCGCGAAGGCGATGCAGTCACCTTCGGGAAAGCGCCGGATGGCGGGGCCTGGCATGCGGGCCATGGCCTCGCTGACCGCCTCCGCCGTCGCCTGGGGGCTGATGCCGAGCAGCCGCAGCAGCCCGGCCATCACGCCTCCGCCTCCGGATTCGGCTGATAGGGCGCCAGATGCGCCTGCAGCAGGCCATGCGCGCAGTGCCAGCGCAGGCTGGCCGGGTCCGCCTCGGGGGGGAGGGGAAGGCGGACGGCATAGGCGCAACTGCCGGTGGCCGCCACCATCAGCGCCCCATGCGACACCCAGAGGGCGACGCTTTCCGGCGGGACGCCCGGCAGTTCGAGGCGCAGGTGCCAGCCGCCGGGGCCGGCCTCCATCTGGCGACGCGGGCGCCGCGGCGAGCTGTCGGGCGTCGGCCCGTTCCGCGACGCCAGCATCTGGCGGATCGCCTGGCGGATGGCTTCCACCGTCGCGGCGCCCGGCTCCTGCGCCGGAGGTTCGACCTGGCGTTGCGGCTGGTCAGACCGCAGCGGGCGCGCTGTCATCCCGGAAGCGGCGGGGGAGGGCAGGGGGGTCCAGCCCGGCCGACCGGCCTGCGGCAGCGGAGGCGGCGAGGGGACCGGGGGAAGAAGGGGCTCGGCCATGCGATGCGCAGCCTTCTGCTGGCGGTTCATGGAAACAGAAAGGGCAATCTATGCGAAAAATCATCGAAGACACAAAGATTTTCCAGACTGGCAGCAGAGGGCATTTTGCGAGCGAAAGATGAAGGCCGGATAAAGGGGTTAAGAAGCATGGCGTTGTGGAGAGCCGCCGCGCCGGCACGCTGTGCATCCGGTTTCTGAGCGCCGTGAAGGCGCGGCTGGAGTGACGCGCGGCTGCCCGGCCAGTCCCCTACCCCTCAGGACCGGCCGTCAGAGGATCATGACGGCCACTGCCCTCTGATCAGCGCGATTGCATCGGCTATTAATTGTAGCTACGATAAATACCGATGAGGATCACCTTCAACCGCGACAAGCGAGATCTGACCCTGCGCGAGCGGGGCCTGGATTTCGCCGATGCCAAGGAGGTTTTCGCCGGCCGGCACGCCACCCTGCCGGATGACCGGAAAGACTATGGCGAGCCGCGCTTCATCAGCGCCGGCATGCTGGGCGAGCGCCTGGTCGTCATCGTCTGGACACCCCGCGGCGTGGCCCGCCGCATCATTTCCATGAGGCATGCCCATGACAAAGAAGTCCGTGGCTGGCGCATCCACCTGGATGGACCCCGATGATGCGCCGGAGCTGACCGCCGAGTGGATGGCGCGCGCGGAGATCCGCGAGGGCGACAAGGTGGTGCGGCGCGGTCGGCCGAAGCTGGCGGTCACCAAGCAGCTGGTCAGCCTGCGCATCGATCAGGACGTGCTGCAGGCCTTCCGGGAAACCGGACCAGGCTGGCAGAGCAAGGTCAATGCGGCTTTGCGGAAGGCCGCGCCGAAGCGCAAGGCTGGTTGACCCGGGCCCGCGGCGGCAGGGCAGGGGGCTGCGGTCGCGGCAACCGCACGGCGGTCCGTACCGGGCCCGATGAACGGGAAACCGCCTGCCCTGACCCACTGCCCAGGGTCGGAGAAGGGTGGAAAACTGCCCGTCTGGCTGGGGAGACGAGACGGGCAAAAGCTGATGCTATGCCCCTGTCTTGCTGACCATTTGCCAGTGATGGTGGAGGGCCGAGATGTCACCGCTGGTAAGGATCGGCATGGCCTGCTTCAACTCGTCGTCGTTCCAGTCCCACCAGCGGAGTTCGAGGAGCCGCGCAATATCGGCCTTGTCGAACCGCATGCGAATCGTCTTGGCGGGATTGCCGCCGACAATCGCGTAGGGCTCGACGTCCCGTGTCACCAAGGCCCTTGTGCCGATCACCGCACCGTCCCCGATGGTGACGCCCGGCATGATAATGGCCTCCGTCCCTATCCAGACGTCGTTGCCCACCACCGTGTCGCCGGCCGGCCGATAGCCGTTCTGCGCCTCGGCGAAGGCTGCCACCTCCGACATCCAGTAGAAGGGGAAGGTGCTGATCCAGTCGTTCCGGTGGCCCTGGTTGCCGGCCATGATGAAGGCCGCGCCCGAACCGATCGAGCAGAAAGAGCCGATAATGAGTTTGTCGACGCCCTCGTCCGGCAGGAGGAAGCGGGCGCACTCATCGAAGCCATGACCGTGGTAATAGCCGGAATAATAGCTGTAGCGCCCAACCCGGATGTTCGGGTTGGTGACGAGGCGGTCCAGCGTGATGCCCTTGAAGGGGCTCTCGAAGACATTCTGCATGATGAAGACCGATGGTTCGCAAGCCGCGCATGCGGCGACAGTTCACCCGAATACCCACGGGTGAAGGCCAGCGAGCGATCTGCTCGATCGCCGCCCCAGCTTCCCGCGTCAGAGACGAGGAAGCGCGATGTCGGTGGTTCGGTCTGCGGCCTTCATCTCTCCATAGTGGCCCAATCGGATGTTGATGCCAATCCGCTATGGTTGCGCTTGCTACCAGCCTCGGCTGCCCGGTCCCCCTTTGAAGGGCCCCGCCACGTGCGAGGTGATCCAGCCGCCGTAAAAGCCGCCGGGCTGCGGTATCACCCGTTCGCCGTCGACCTCGCAGAGGTCCAACGGCGCCGCATAGAAGGCCAGATAGCCGGCAAGGGTGCGAAAGGCCGCGGTCGGCCGCAAGTAGCTCCAGGCGATATCCGGCAGCACGGTGTCGCCCAGCACCAGGTCGAAATATACTGCCTCGCCCTTCCACTCGCACAGCGACCGGCGCTGGGAGGGACGGAGCCGTGTCATCGCCACGTCCTCGGGCGGCAGGTAGTAGCTGGGCGGGTGGCTGGTTTCCAGCGTGCGGATGCTGCGCCGGCTGTCGGCGATGTTGACGCCCGCATGCTGGATGCGGATGTGTCGTGGGCAGTCTTCGGCCACCGCGGGGCGTGGAAAGGACCAGACGCTTTCCTGGCCGGGAAGGGTCGGGTCGGGCACCACGGTCATCGCGATACGCCGGGGGAAGGAAGATGCCGCCGGACCCAGCGTTGCAGGGCAGGGCGGCCCCGCAGGAAGCCCCGATAGGCCCGCTCCAGCAGCCACAGCACCCCAGGATTGCGGGCCGCCAGGCCGAGCGGCCGCAGCATAGGAATAGCCCGCCACATCGCCGCGAAGGCCGCGGCCCCTGACAGCATCTGGCCGTCCTCCCGGGCATGGAAGCGCGCCAGCAGGTCAGCCCGGTCGATCGGGCAGGTGGCCTCCGGCGAAGCAACGTCGATGAAGGCGATCGCGGCGCGGCGGTCGAGCCGCCGCATCAGCGCGATCTCGCGTTGGCAGAGGGGGCAGGCCCCGTCGTACCAGACCTGGAGCTGTGACATGTCCTGGCAGATGGGATGATTAAGGCCGTTGTCACCCCACAGCGCCTGCCGACCTGGTGCTGACAGGCGGGCTATGGCATCGCTGAACAAGGAAACGAGCCGTAGACGCCCGACTTGCTCAATCATGGCGCTTGGCAGTGTGCTTGATTCTAAAACCGATAATCAAAGGTTATCGTGCGCAGAAGTAGGTCGACCGACCAACGCGACACTCAGCGCTTGGCATTCTACGGCAAGGAGCGGCCAGAATGGTGACGCCTATCGGGACATGGACTGTACCGAAAATGGACGGAATGAACTGCTTCAGCTTCCTCGGGTGCCTCGGGTAGACGCCGACCGAGATCCTGATACTGCCATTGAACGCAGCTAATGTGGCGTTACTCCAAACGCTCGCTCCGTGTGAGATAGACAGACCTGATGACCGAAAACAAAGTCACTCTCGCCGTTGCGGATCGCGGCGACATCACTGACTTCAAGAAGGAGCTTCAAGCGTCCTTTGCGGTGGCTGTCGTCGAGGAAATGGGATCGATGCCGGACGAGCCGATTCCATCCGACGAGGTCCTGGACAACGCGATCGATGCGCCAAGCTCTGTCGTGCTGCGCATCCTTTGCGATGGTCAAATCGTCGGCGGCGCCGTGCTCACCATCGATACCGAGACCCATCATAATTCGCTTGACCTCTTCTTTCTGAGGGTAGGTCAGCAAGGTCGAGGGATTGGGCTCAAAGCCTGGTTCGCCATAGAACAACGATATCCTGATACGATCAGTTGGCAGACGCACACCCCATACTTTGAGAAACGAAACATCCATTTCTACGTCAACAAATGCGGGTTCAAGATCATCGAGTTCTTCAACAAGCATCATTCCGATCCAAACAATCCTGACCAGGATGACTTTGGTAGCGGCGACGGAGATGCGTTTCAGTTCGAGAAGATCATGCGGGGCGTTTGATCAATGGACAATCCGATCACTCATTCGATGATGACGGGAATTATCGTGCCGGGCTGCCCGGCGCAGCGCCGCTCATGGCGCTGTCGGCTATGGCTTCTCACCGGCGTAAAACAGCAGCGCTTCCTTCGCCGCCTTCGCGGCGAAGGAGATCCATGATGAACAAGCTGCACGCGGTCATTGCTAAAGACGACATGATTATTCGGCTCGACACCGCGCAGATCCTCCAAGATGCCGGGTTCATCGCACATCAAGCACGCGACGCAGATACGGCTTTGTTGCTCATCTCCCAGCGGCGCGGCGAAGTCCACGTTCTGTTCACCGACGTGCAGATGGCTGTCGGTTGCATGAATGGCTTCTAGAGCATAATCCGATCATTCTGGTTCATATCCTGCGGCGGTGAAGTAGCTGGCACACTCCTGCGGTGAGAACTGCGGGAGGGCGTCACGGATGGCATCCCAGAGCGCAT
>NZ_JBBCWY010000012.1:0-110356 GCF_037145735.1 Roseomonas sp. USHLN139
ACAGCGCTCTGCTCATCACCACCGGCCTCCTCCCGGCCAACAGGGTGAATCAGATTTCCAGCCGCCCGGGAATCCCCGTCCGAGTCAAACAGGTCGGATCATGCTCTAGCTTGGCAGCGGGTCATCCGCGATCAGCGCCCTGATTTTGGCGGCGAGGCCTTCCAGCGCAAACGGTTTGGTCAGGACGGACATGCCGGAAGTGGGATGCGCTCCCATGACGGCGCTCTCCGCGTAACCGGTGATGAACAGCACCTTCAGGCCAGGCCTCAGGGTGCGCCCGGCATCGGCGAGTTGCCTGCCGTTCATGCCTCCAGGAAGGCCGACATCGCTGACCAGGAGGTCGACGCGTGCTGCCGAGCGGAGGATCTCCAGGCCGGACCGGCCGTCCTCGGCTTCGACAGCGGCGTAGCCGAGATCCCGCAGCACCTCGACGACCAGCATGCGAACGCTCGGCTCGTCGTCGACCACCAGAACGGTTTCGCCCGGCTCCGCCCGGGTTGGCAGGCCGGTGTCGGGCAGAACCTCCTCCGGGGCAGCGGCACCGGTCAGGTGGCGCGGAAGGTAAAGCCTGACCGTCGTACCGTGTCCGACCTCCGAGTGGATCCTGACCTGACCACCGGACTGCTGGGCGAAGCCATAGATCATCGAGAGTCCCAGCCCAGTGCCCTGGCCGATCGGCTTGGTCGTGAAGAAGGGATCAAAGGCGCGTTCCACGATGTCCGGCGACATTCCTGTCCCCGTATCGGTCACGCCGAGGGACACATATTCGCCCGGCGACAGACCACGCGGCTCGGCCTGCCGAGGGTCCAAGGTGACATTCTCCACCTCGATCCGAATGCGCCCGCCATCCGGCATGGCATCACGCGCGTTGATGCAGAGGTTCAGCAGCGCATTCTCAAGCTGGTTCGCGTCGACCAACGTCGGCCACAGGTTCGGCGCACTCGTCATCTCGATCTTGATGGAAGGCCCCACCGTGCGGGTGACCAGGTCGCCCAGCCCGGCGGCCAGGCGCGCGACATCGGTGGGCCGGGGGTCCAGGGTCTGCCGGCGCGAGAAGGCCAGCAGCCGGTGGGTCAGCGCCGCCGCCCGGCTGGCGGACTCCTGGGCCATGCTGATGAACCGATCCAGCTCGGCGGTCCGGCCCTGCCGCACACGGGCCTGCAGCAACTCCAGGCTGCCAGCGATTCCTGCCAGCAGGTTGTTGAAGTCGTGCGCCAGCCCGCCGGTGAGCTGCCCGACTGCTTCCATCTTCTGTGACTGGCGGAGCAGATCCTCCATCCGCTCGCGCTCCGCGACCTCGACCAGGGTCGCGTCGTGCGCCCGTCTCAGCTCCGCGGTACGGAGAGCCACACGGTCCTCCAGCGTCTCGTTGAGCTGGCGGAGCCGATCTTCAGCCGTCTTGCGGTCCGTGATGTCCGATGACACGCCGATAAGGCGCGGCCTGGCGCCGTGGCGATCGGAGACAACGCGCGCGCGGATCTCGGCCCAGTGGGTAGTGCCATCCGGCCAGAGCGTCCGGTACTCGATGGCATAGTCGATGCCGTCCGTGATGCTGGCGCGCACGGCGGCCTGCATCCGGTCCCGGTCCAGCGGGTGGATGCTGGCCAGCAGGTCGCTGTAGGTGAACGGCATGTCCGGCCCGCGGCCGAAAACGGCCCTACAGGTGGCTGAACTGGTCAGGACACCAGCCTCGATATCGAATTCCCAAGAGCCCAGGCGTCCGGCCAGCAAGGCTGTCTGCAGGCGTTCCTTGCTTTCGCGCAGTTCCTCGATGCGGGCGCGCGCTTCGAACTGGCGGCTGCGGCCTTTCAGGGCCGAGCGGGCAATGCTGACGAGGGTTGTCGGATGAAAGGGACGCTCCAGGAAGGTGACGTTGCCCAGCACCTCCGACAGCTGCGCCGCGGCCGGGTTGCGTTCCGGGCCGCCGCCGCCGCGGGTCAGGACAATGAAGGGCAGGTCAGACCAGCTGGGCTGCGCCGCAACCCTTGCCGCAATGCCGCCGAGGTCGGCGCCTCGCAGCGCTTCCTCGGTCACCAGGACGAAATGGGCATCCTCGTCCAGGGCCTGCTCCAGGCTCGCCAGGTCGGGGCAGACCCGGCTGGTGGCGCCCGCCTCCCGCAGCAAGGCTGCGGCGAGGGAGGCATCGCGGCCATGCGGCGTGTGGATCAATACCTGCGGCAACTGATGCACGGCGAGGCGCCTCTACGGAGCGGCGGGCGCGGTGAGCAGGGGCGCCGCATCGCCAACGAAGGTCGGCACGCCGCGGAGGATGCCCTGGAACTGGTTCAGCGACGCACCCAGGCTGAGCCCATGTTGTCCGATGCGGTATTCCCGGATGGTGTCCTCATGCGTGCCGGTGCGCTTCTTGATGACGGACACGGCGCGCCGGACCTTGCCCAGCGCCTCGAAGTAGCGGAGCAGGATCACCGTGTCCGCCAGGTAGGTGATGTCGACCGGCGACTGCATGTCGCCGACCAGCCCATGCTGCGCAATGGTCAGGAAGGTGGTCGCACCCTGGCGGTTCAGGTATTGCAGCAGCTCATGGACATGCAGGACCAGCGCCTTCTCGTCCGGCATGGCGGCCTGGTAGCCGTTCAGGCTGTCGATCACGACCGTCTTGGCCTGGGCGAAATCCACCCGCTCCCGCACCCGGTGCGCGAATTCGCCGGGGGACAGTTCGGCCGCATCCACCTGCTCGATGTGCAGCATGCCGCTGTCCCGCATCGCCTCGAGGTCGAAGCCCATGATGCGGGTGCGGTTGAACAGCAGGCCGAGCTCCTCGTCGAACACGAAGATCGCGGCCTTCTCGCCGCGCTTCACCGCGGCGGCCACGAATTGCAGGGCGAAGGTGCTCTTGCCCGTGCCGGCCGGACCCAGCACCAGGGCGCTCGACCCCTGCTCGATGCCGCCGCCGAGCAGCGCGTCCAGTTCGGCGATGTCACTGGTCATGGCGCGGCGCTCAAAGCCGGACCGGTGCTCGGAGGCGACGAGCCTGGGGAAGACCTGCACCCCGCCATGCTTGATGGAGAAATCATGGAAGCCGCCCCGGAAGGACTGGCCACGGTACTTCAACACGCGCAGCCTGCGCCGCTCGGCGCCATATTCCGGCGCCAGTTCCTCCAGACGGATGACGCCGTGCACAACACTGTGCACGGTCTTGTCGAGCGTGTCCGACGTCAGGTCGTCAAGCAGCAGCACCGTAGCGCCGACGCGAGCAAAGTAGTGCTTCAACGCCAGGATCTGCCGCCGGTACCGCAGCGAACTCTGCGCCAGCAGGCGGATCTCGGACAGGCTGTCCAGCACCACGCGGGTCGGCTTCACCCGCTCAAAGGTCTCAAAGATCTGCTTGGTCGCCTCACCAAGCTCAAGATCGGACGAATACAGCAGGCTCTGCTGCTGGGTGGAATCCAGCAGGCTCTCGGGCGGCACCAACTCGAAAACTTCGATGTTGTCCGGCAGGGTCCAGCCATGCGACCGGGCGCCCTCCCGCAATTCCCGGTCGGTCTCGGAGAGGGTGATGTAGAGGCCCTGCTCGCCCAGTCGCGCACCCTCGAGCAGGAAGCTGAGGGCGACTGTGGTCTTGCCCGTACCAGGGTTGCCTTCCAGCAGGAACAGATGGCCCGGTGCGAGGCCCCCGACCAGAACGTCGTCGAGACCGGTGACGCCGGTACGAGCTTTGGCCAGGAGGTTGCTGTCATCGACCATCGGTCGCTCCTATCTGGACCAAGACTGCGTCAGGAAGGGAATGATGCGCCATTCCGGGCAGCGAGCCTGAGAGCACTCGCCAGGCTTTCGCCAGATCATAGGTTTGCTGGCGGTCGAGCCAGAAGGCGGCAGGAACACCACAGAACCGCTCCAGCCGCACCGCCATCTCGGGGCTGATGGCACTCTGCCCGGCGAGGATGCGATGCAGGTTCTGCCGGGTCGTCACAAGGTCGGATGCGGCCTGGCTGACGGTAAGTCCAAGGAAGGGCAGGATCTGCTCGCGCAGCAGCACGCCCGGATGGTCCGGACAGGTTGGTACATCCGGGATGGAGGAGGGGTGTACCATAGAACTGCATGTGTAAAGCGTCGCTTGACGGAGTGCAATGGCCGGAGCGCTACTGTGACGCCCTGTTGACGCGCCATGTCTGCCTCGCCGAGCTCGCGTTTAGAAGGCGCTCTTCCATTCTCAGCTGGCCATTACTTTCCCGAAGCCCCGCTGCTGCGCCTCGGCATGCCAGCTGACCTCGAGCGGTGCCGTGAGCCCATTGTAAGCCGGGCATCCCGACGAGGTTGCCTGCAGCAAGCGCAGCGCCCGGACGAAGCCGCGTCAACCCTCCGCGGATCGCCTCGGTGATCGCCATCATCTGGGTTGGATGTTCCGGGGAACCAAGAAGCTGACGCTGGATGCGATCCGGCGTCTCGAGCCTGCGTTTGCTCCGGAGCTGGAATACCGCGAGGCCCGCTCGAAGGCCTATTGGCCTGAGATGCACAAGCAGCGTGCCGCCCCCAAGCCTCCAAGAGGACCGAAGCGGGGATCGATTCTCCTGGCTGAGTCGGTCTTCAGCACCGATGCGGCGGGCTACGTTCTCCAGGACAGCAAAAAGACTGGCTTCAAGGTGGCACCTCAGATGGTCAGTTGGCGCCTGGCTGAGGAACGTCCTGTCAGAAGCAGGAAAGTGCAAGATTCCACCCTGCAGAGCGTGGGGGAAGCCCTGCTCGTCGCGGCAACCATCCTCATTGAGCGAGAGAAGGGTGGTCCCCTGGCTTTGGACCTACTGCGCGCCGCGTCGCGGCGAATGACCCATCATGCGCTTGTAGGCATGACCAAAGGCGCTCTGGGATGCGTAGCCGACGCGGGTTGCGACGGTACCCACGTCCATGCCGCCCTGCTCCAGCAGGCGCCGCGCCAGCGTCATGCGCCAGTAGGTCAGGTAGTCCAGCGGCGGGCGGCCAACCCGGCCGGTGAACAGCGAGGCAAAAGCCGAACGCGACATGCCGACCCGGGCTGCCAGCGCCCCGACGGTCCAGGCATGGGCAATGTCACCGTGCATCAGGCGCAGCGCCTCGCCCGTCCGCCGGTCCGTCAGGGCGCCGATCCAGCCGCGGCTTTCCTCGCCATGCTCGGCAAGATAGGCGCGGATCGCCTCCACCAGCAGGATCTCGGCCAGCCGTGCCATGATGAGCGCGCCACCCGGCCCAGGCTGCTCCGCCTCGGCCTCCAGCAGGCTGAGGGTTCGCAGGACGGCGGCAGCGGCGGGTGCCTGCCGGGGGATGTGCATGAAGCGCGGCAGCGCATCCAGCACGAAAGCCGCCTCCTGATCCGCGAAGGCGATGCCGCCACCGACCGTGACGGTCTCGTCTCCGCCCAGGCGGACGATGTCCTGCCCGGTCGTGCCGAACAGAGGGAGGCCATCCACCGCCACGACCGCCGGATGGCTCGCGATCGTGTAGGCCGTGTCGCCGAGCAGGAGCGTGTCACCGGCGCCGAGCGCCAGGGGAGGCCGCCCTGCCACCAGGATCCAGCAGGCGCCCCGTTGCACCGCGACGAACTTCAGCCGTGGCCGGGCTGGAAAGCGGAGCGCCCATTCTCCCGCCGCCTCCAGACGGGTGCGGCGAACGCTGCGCGCGCCGAGCACGGCCAGCACGTCGGACAGGGGATCACCGGCACTTCTGGACGATGACGACAATACCATGGCGACCCGAGCATAGATCGTCCGGCAGTGGATGCATAGCTTCCTGCCGTTGCATGAAGGAGCTGGCCATGGAGCTGGAGAAGGTCGTCGTTATCACGGGCGCAGGCAGCGGCATCGGCCGCGCCACGGCAATGCTGCTGGCGGCACGCGGCTGCAGGCTCGTGCTGGGCGGGCGCCGCGAGGCGCAACTCGCCGCCGTGGCCGCTGAGATCGAGAGCGCGGGTGGCCTGGCGATCTTCCGCCGGGCGGATGTCACACGGCCTGCGGCGCTGGAGGCCCTGGTTGCCCTGGCCTGCGACCGCTTTGGCCGCCTCGACGTCCTCGTCAACAATGCGGGCATCGGTCCCATCTCCCGCTTCGATGCGCTGAAGGTCGAGGACTGGGATGCGATGATCGACATCAACATCCGGGGCGTGCTGCACGGCATTGCCGCCGCTCTCCCGGTGTTCCGGCGGCAGGGCAGCGGCCATCTCGTCAATGTCGTGTCGACAGCGGGGCTGAAGATCGTCCCGACAATGGGCGTCTATGCCGCGACCAAGAATGCCGTCCGCACCATCACCGAAGCACTGCGGCAGGAGGCGGGCCCCCAGCTGCGGGTCACGGAAGTTTCGCCCGGCATGGTGGCAACAGACTTCGCGGACTCCATGACGGATGAAGCGGCGAAAGCGGCCATCCAGGACAGGCTGGCCGCCATCGCCATGTCGCCGGATGCCATCGCGCGTGGCATTGCCTTTGCGATCGAGCAGCCGCCAGAGGTCGAGGTGGGCAGCATCGTGATCCGTCCTACAGCCCAGGACTGAGCAGTCCCGGCCGCGGGAGTGGTCAAAGCAGAGTCAGCTCGGCCTGCGAAGGTCTGCTCTCGTTGCCTGGGCACCTGGCGGCGGCGCTGCCGTCAGGGGCGCTGGGCAGACCGGGCCGCCGATCGGCGGCTCATGCCTGCGATGAGGGGGACCATCAGCACCGCCACGACGGCGATGGCGGCGGCGATGGTGCCGACGCTGCCCACGCCCAGGCGATTGATGGCGCCACCGCCGATCAGGGCGCCGAGACCGATGCCTGCATTGGCCATGGAGACGTTCAGCGTCCCGGCCAAGGCCTGGGCATGCGATGCCGAACGCATCACACGCACCTGGCAGATCGGGTAGAGCGCGGTGTTGGCAATGCCCCAGATGGCCAGGGCGACGACCAGCCCGGCCTGGTGGCCCGCCAGGGGTGCCGTCGCCGCCATGCCGACTGCGAGCACCAGGGCGCCGCCCAGCGTCGCCTGCAGCGGGTTCCGGTCCACCAGGAGGCCGCCGAGCCAGTTGCCGACCAGGCCGACCGCGCCGAAGCCCATCAGCCACCAGCCCACGGCGGCCGGAGGCACCCGCGCCACCTGCTCCAGCAGATCCGCAAGGTAGGTGTAGGCGGTGAACATTGCGGTGAACACCACCACCGACAGCGCGATGTTGGCCAGGAACACCGGGTCCTTGAGGATGCGCATCTGGTGCGACAGCTGCACGCGCTGCGGCCGTGCCAGCGTCGGCATCACCTTGACCAGCAGCACCGCCATCAGCAGCGACAGCACGGCCAGGCCCCAGAAGGTGCCGCGCCAGCCGAAGGCGTCGCCGGCCAGCGTGCCGAGCGGGATGCCGAACACCATGGCGCCCGAGATGCCGAGATAGACCTGGGACACGGCCTTCCCGGCACGCTCGGGACCGGCGATTTCCGCCGCGGTCTCGCTCGCGGTGCCCCAGAAGACCGGGAGCGCCAGGGCTGGCAGGAAGCGTCCGAGCGCCAGCACCCAGATGTTCGGCGCGAGCGCCGCCAGCGCGTTGGAGGCGGCGAATACCAGCAGCAGGACAACGAACAGCCGCTTGCGATCATGATGGGACAGCAGGCCGGTCAGCAGCGGGCCGAACAGCATGACGGTGAAGGCGAACAGCGTGACCAGCCACCCGGCGGTCGCAACCGGGACGCCGAGGTCGCGCGCCAGGCTGGGCAGCATGCCGACGATGACGAATTCGGTGGTGACAATGATGAAGGCCGAGACCGCAAGGAGCAGGACGGCGAGCGAACTGGCCGCGGAGCAGGTGCCCTCCGCGGCGGAGTTGGGCGCAGGGGTAGCCGACGACACGATATTCTCCAGAACGGTTGGCACTGTTCTAGCGTTGACCATTCTTGCCTGCCTGCGGCATTAATTCCCATGATTATGGAATTCCAGTCCACAATGGGGAGGGGTTTGGATGCTGCCCTCGGAACGCCTGAAGGGCATCGAAGCCTTCGTGGCCGCGGCCGACCTCGGCAGCTTCACCGCCGCGGCGGAACGCCTGAACCTGACCACCTCGGCTGTCAGCAAGAGCGTCGGGCGGCTGGAGGCGCGGCTCGACAGCCGCCTGTTCGAGCGCACGACGCGCAGGCTGGCCCTGACCAGCGAGGGGGCGGCCTTCTACGCCACCTGCAGCCGGGTGCTGTCGGACCTCGCCGAGGCGGAAGCGGTGCTGGCGTCGCATGGTTCGGAACCGGTCGGGCGCCTCAAGGTCGACCTCCCCATTGCCTTCGGTCGCCTGCGGGTCATGCCCCTGCTGCTCCGCCTCGCCGAGCAGTATCCGGGACTGCGGCCGCACGTCACCTTCACCGACCGCTATGTGGACATCATCGAGGAAGGGATCGACGTCGCCGTCCGCATTGGACTGGCACAGGGTCGCGGTGACGGTCTGGCCCAGCGCCACCTCGGCACCGAGCGCCGGATCTTCTGCGCCGCGCCCGCCTATCTCGCGCGGCGAGGCCACCCAGGCAATCGCGACGAACTGCTGGCGCTGGACCGCATTCTCTATGGCCGCTCGGACGGCACCGCGTCGGGATGGCGCCTCGACGCGCCTGAGGACAGGGCGGCCAGCGGCCGCCTCGTACTGGGGAGCGCGGAAGCGCAGGTGGAGGCTGTGAAGGCGGGGTTCGGTATTGCCCAGCTCGCCACCTGGCTCATCCAGCACGAGCTGGCCCGCGGCGAATTGGTCGAGGTGCTGCCCGAATTCGCCATCGAGGGATTGCCGCTTCACCTGGTGTGGCCCAGGAGCCGTCAGCTCAGCCCCAAGGTCGACGCGCTTCTGAACCTGCTGACCGCCGAGCTCCGCATCGACTAGAGGGTGGTGTCAGGGGCTAAGACCTGGCTTCGCGCAGCGGGAAGCTCTCGCATCGAGTGTGACAACACCACCTGGAACGCGCGATCCGTCCCATCTGCCTCAGGGGGTCTCCTTCGGTACATCAGCCTGCGTCATGAAAGCCCGGGAAGGAGGGGCATCTCATGCAGGCCACCAACCAACCCACATCCGCCTTGCAGAAAAGTGCATATGCACTAAAATGCCGGGATGGAAGACACGCCCTCCCTCGACCCTCTGCTTCTCCGTGCGGTGGAGGCGTCCTGCGTCTGCCTGCGCGTGCAGCGCGCCAGCCGTGCCGTGGGGCGGCGTTACGACGATGCCTTCCGCCATCTCGACCTGACCAACTGGCAGTTCAGCCTGTTGGCCGCCATCGAGGCGTCCGAGGCAGCGAGCGTGAACGAGCTGGCGACCTTCCTGGGCATGGATCGCACGACGATGACAAGGAACCTGGCCGTGCTGCAGCGTCGGGAACTGTTGTCGATGGCGCAGGACCCGCAGGATGGCCGCGTCAAGCGTGTCTCCCTGACGCCGCGGGGGCGTGACCTGCTGCTCCAGGCGCTCGATGCCTGGCGCCGGACCAATGACGCGGTGAAGGCGGCCGTTCCGGCAGCGGCCTTCCCAGCGATGTGGCAGGGCCTGGAAAGCCTGGCCAGGTCATGACCAGCCATCTCGAAGAAGACACCCGCACCAAGATAAGTGCATATACATCTTAATGTTGGAGCGATGGCTCCTCCGCGCCTCGCGGACCGCTTCCAGGAAGACAGCCTATGAGACGGAACCTTGTCTGGGCCACCCTTGGCTTCGTCGCCGCCGCGACGGCCGTGGCGGCGGGCGTGCTTGCCGTGACCGATCGCTCCGGCGACCCTGCAGGGGCCCAGGAGCCCAGCCAGGCGGGCCAGGACCCGCGGCAGGCGCCGCCCCTGATCATGGTGGCTGTCGCCCAACGGTCGGGGCTGGCCGAGCGGTCCTTCACCGGCCTTCTCGGTGCGAGGGTGCAGAGCGACCTGGCCTTCCGCGTCGGCGGCAAGGTCACGGCCCGCCTGGTTGATGTCGGCCAGGCCGTCCGGCATGGGGACATCCTGGCACGACTCGACGAAAAGGACCTGGCCCTCGCGCTGCTAGCCCGGCGCAACGCCGTCCTCAGCGCGCGTGCGACGCTCGTGCAGGCCGAAGCCGAGGAAGGGCGGTACCGCCAGTTGCTGGCCCAGGGCTGGGCCTCGCGCCAGCGATACGAGGCCGCCCGCGCCGCCCGGGACACCGCCCGCGCGGCCCTGGCCGCGGCCGAGGCGGAGGCGGAGGTCGCGGCCAATGAGGCCACCTATGCCACGCTGCGGGCCGATGCCGAGGGGGTCGTGACCCAGGTGCTGGCCGAGCCGGGCGCCGTGGTGGCCGCCGGTCAGCCGGTGCTCCGCCTGGCGCAGGCCGGTCCGCGCGAAGCCGTCGTGAACCTGCCGGAAGGTCTCCGCCCCGCTCTCGGCACGCCGGCAGAGGCCGTTGTCTATGCTGTGTCCGACACCGCTGCGACCACCGCCTCGCCCGCCCGCCTCCGCCAGCTTTCCGATGCCGCCGATCCGGCCAGCCGCACCTATGAGGCGCGTTTCGTGCTGGAGGGCGCGGCGGCACAGGCGCCGCTCGGCAGCACGGTGACGCTGCGCCTCACCTCCACCACGGCAGGCGGCGGCACGACCGTGCCTTTGGGCGCCATTCGCGATGACGGGCGGGCCACCGGCGTCTGGGTGTTGGACGCTTCCGGCCAGAGCGTGCGCTTCCGCCCGGTGCAGCTGCGGCGGCTGGGCGCCGAAGAGGCGGTCGTCGACGGCGTGGTGCCGGGCGAGCGGGTCGCGGCGCTGGGCGCCCAGCTGCTGCGCGAGGGCCAGGCGGTGCGGGTGGACGGCAGGGAGGCCGCGCGATGAGCCTGAACCTGTCGGCGCTCGCGGTACGCGAGCGGTCGGTGACACTGTTCCTGATCCTGATGATCGCCTTTGCCGGGGCCTTCGCCTTCTTCAAGCTCGGCCGCGCGGAAGACCCTGCCTTCACCATCAAGGTGCTGACGGTGCAGGCGGCCTGGCCCGGCGCCACGGCGCAGCAGATGCAGGACCTGGTTGCCGAGCCGCTGGAGAAGCGCCTCCAGGAGCTGCGCTGGTATGACCGGGTCGAGACCATGACGCGGCCCGGGCTGGTCTTCATGACGCTGACGCTGCGCGACAACACGCCGCCCGCGGCGGTGCAGGAGCAGTTCTACCAGGCCCGCAAGAAGCTCGGCGACGAGGCACGCCGCCTGCCCCCCGGCGCCGTCGGCCCCTTTGTCAACGACGAGTATTCGGACACCACCTTCGGCCTTTACGCGCTGAAGGCGCCCGGCCTGCCGCCGCGCCTGCTGACGCGGCAGGCGGAGGCCATCCGCCAGCGGCTGCTGCACGTGCCCGGCGTGAAGAAGGTGGACATCCTGGGGGAGCGGCCGGAGCGGATCTTCGTCGAATTCTCCTACCCGCGCCTGGCCGCGCTCGGCATCGCCGCGCAGGACATCTTTGCCGCGCTGGAGCGGCAGAACCTGGTCGCTCCGGCCGGTTCGATCGAGACCCGGGGCCCTCAGGTGCCAATCCGGTTGGACGGCGCCTATGACAGCGTCGAATCGGTTGCCGCCACGCCGATCGTGGTCGGCGGCCGCAACCTGCGCCTGTCCGACGTCGCCGAGCTTCGCCGCGGCTATGAGGATCCCGCAACCTTCCTGATCCGCCATGACGGCGAGCCCGCCATGGCGCTCGGCGTGGTCATGCAGGAGGGGTGGAACGGGCTGGCGCTCGGCGCGGCGCTGGAACGGGAGGTGGCCGCCATCCAGGAGGGCCTGCCGCTCGGCCTGTCGCTCAGCAAGATCAGCGACCAGGCCGTCAATATCGACGGTGCCGTCGGCGAGTTCATGGTGAAGTTCGTCATGGCGCTCGGCGTGGTGCTGCTGGTCAGCTTCCTCAGCCTGGGCTGGCGCGCGGGCATCATCGTCGCCGCCGCCGTGCCGCTCACCCTGGCCATCGTCTTCGTCGTCATGATGAGCACCGGCAGGGTGTTCGACCGCATCACCCTCGGTGCGCTGATCCTCTCGCTCGGCCTGCTGGTGGACGACGCCATCATCGCCATCGAGATCATGGTGGTGAAGATGGAGGAAGGCATGGACCGCATCGGCGCCGCGGCCTTCGCCTGGAGCCATACCGCCGCCCCCATGCTGTCCGGCACCGTCGTGACGGTGATCGGCCTGATGCCGGTGGGCTTTGCCCAGTCCGCGGCCGGCGAGTATGCGGGCAACATCTTCTGGATCGTCGGCTTCGCCCTGATGGCCTCCTGGATCGTGGCCGTGACCTTCACGCCCTATCTGGGCGTGGTGATGCTGCCGAAGGTCGCGCCGGTGCCCGGCGGGCACGCGGCGCTCTACGACACGCGCGGCTACCGGAGGCTGCGCGCGGCCATCGCCTGGGCGGTGCGGCGCAAATTCCTGGTGGCGGGGCTCGTCCTCCTGTCGCTGGGGCTGGCGGGCGCCGGGATGGGGGCCCTGAAGCAGCAGTTCTTCCCGCAATCCGACCGGCCCGAGCTCCTGGTCGAAATCCGCCTGCCCGAGGGCAGCAGCATCGGCGCCACCGGCGCGGCCGCCGCCAAGGTCGAGGCCTGGCTGGGGCAGCAGCCGGAGGCCCGCATCGTGACCAGCTATCTCGGGCAGGGCGCGCCGCGCTTCTTCTTCTCCATGTCACCGGAGCTGCCGAATCCGGCCTTCGCGAAGATCGTGATCCTGACGCCCTCGGCCAGCGCGCGCGAGGCGCTGAAGCACCGGCTGCGCGCGCGGATCGCCGCGGGCCTGGCGCCGGAGGCGGATCTGCGCGTCACCCAGCTGGTCTTCGGCCCCTATTCGCCCTTCCCGGTGGCCTTCCGCGTCATGGGCCCGGAGGGGGCCGAAGTGCTGCGCATCGCCGAGCAGGCGCAGGAGATCATGCGGCAGAACCCGCATATGCGACGGGTGGACCAGGATTGGGGCACCCGCAGCCCCATCGCGCACTTCGTGCTCGACCAGGACCGCCTGCGGCTGATCGGCCTGTCCCCGGCCGAGGCGGCACAGCAGCTCCAGTTCCTGCTCTCCGGCGTCACGGTGACGCGGATGCGCGAGGACATCCGCACCGTGGACGTCGTCGCCCGCAGCGCCGGGCCGACGCGCCTCGATCCGGCGCAGCTCGGGGCGCTGACGCTGACCTCGCCCGGCGGCGGCCTCATTCCGCTGGAGCAGATCGGCCGGCTGGAGGTGCGCCTGGAAAGCCCACTGCAATGGCGGCGGGACCGGGTGCCGACCGTCACCGTGCGCGGCGACATCGCGGAGGGGCTGCAGCCGCCCGACGTGTCGCGGCAGATCATCGAGGCGCTGGCGCCGCTGCGGGCCTCCCTGCCGCCGGGCTACCGGATCGAGACGGCGGCCAATATCGAGGAATCGGCGAAGGCGAACGCGGCGCTGGCGGCGGTCTTCCCCATCATGATCGCGCTCATGCTGGCCGTCATCATGCTGCAGGTCCGCTCCTTCGCCGCCACGTCGCTGGTGATGCTGACGGCGCCGCTCGGCCTGGTGGGCGCCGTGCCGGTGCTGCTGCTGTTCGGCCAGCCCTTCGGCTTCAACGCCATCCTCGGGCTGATCGGGCTGGCGGGCATCCTGATGCGCAACACGCTGATCCTGATCGGCCAGATCCACGACAACGAGGCCGAGGGATTGTCGCCCTATCAGGCCATCGTCGAGGCGACGGTGCAGCGCTCGCGCCCGGTGATCCTCACCGCGCTCGCGGCGGTGCTCGCCTTCATCCCGCTGACGCATTCCGTCTTCTGGGGCTCCATGGCCTACACGCTGATCGGCGGCACGGCGGTGGGCACGGTGCTGATCCTGGTCTTCCTGCCCGCGCTCTACGCGATCTGGTTCCGTGTGCGGCCGGAGGTGCAGGCGGCGCCGAACCCTGCGCAGCTTGCCCGCCAAGCAAGAGCGTGAGGTCCACCGTACGCCGCCGCCGTCCTCGCCTCGCCGAGAATCCCAGGGCAGGGGTCGGGAGGCGCGGTCGACTGACTCCTGGAGGTAGCATCCACGGCGGGTGGGCGGGTTTGCAATCGCCTCGGGTAGCTCTGCTGTCACTAATCTGGCATTGAGCTGCCTACGAAAATTTCGCGCATGGTAATTTCAGTGCACTCTACGAATACAATATCACGGCACTGCGAAGATTTGCTGGTCCTATGTGGTTTCTTCTTGCCGCCCCCAGAGAAAGAAAGGGTTCAAAGCTCGGTTATGCGAGAAGGCCGACAGCTGTCAGCCCAGCCAAAACCTAGCTTTCGCCCAAGGCTAACCCGTTGACAATACACAATGCTATCCCGAGAGCTAGCAATTCACCGACCCCCCAAGTCGCAGTTCCCGAACCATTCTTCCCCCCACAACGCTGCTCTGCGCCCTTCCCAGTCCGCAAGGCGGCTAGTTCTTCTTCAGTGCGGGCCGAACGATACTTGAGTGCGCCTTAGGCGCGCAACCGGCGGCCAGCAGATGCTTGTCACGGATGGCTTTTTGCTTCCACAGCGGGTTCGCTTGCCAAGCAGCTGTCCCGACCCGCTGGGCGACTGGCGCCATTCGCCGGTGCTGAAGGCGCCCAGTTCTCAGGCGGGGACACAGGGCAATCTTGAGCTTAGGCGCAAAGCGCTAAGGCCATAGGGCGAAGCCCCGGCAATTGCAGATTAGAACCCGGGTTAAGCGGATGGCCAGCGGCGACGTTGGACGGTGGGTATCGGTTGCTCCTAGCAGCATTTCGATGGACTTACGCTATTCACCTCCATCGTCGATGGGTACACGGAGGGCAGTTTGCGCTGGCTGCTAAAAGACGTGGCCTGACGCGGCGCTAGTCGGGCGGTAGAGGCGCGGGGTCGTCGACTATGGCCATCTGGCGACCCGGCCGCATGATCCCGTTGGTCGCCGCGGGGTGGCATGGTATGTAGGAACCGTGTCAGCCGGAGGTGGTCCGCCGTGCTGTCCGGTGATGGCCGACGTCATCGATAGCGTTGCGAGAGGTAGACTATGGCGACCGAGTTAAAGGCGAGCATGCCTAGGATCGTGGAAGCGGTGCTCCACGTTCTCAACCGTGCGCGGAAAGCCAATTTCCGGGTGACACAGTACGATGTCGTCAAGTCACTGTTTCTGGCCGATGTCGAGCACCTGACCCGCTATGGCCGCCCCATCACCTTCGACAACTACGTCGCCATGAAGGACGGCCCGGTCCCCAGCAAGACGTACGACCTCCTGAAGGAGGCGCGTGACGCGGTGGCTGAGGCCGGAGGCGCTCTTCCGTGGACGCGTAGATGGGCGCCGGAGCTGGGTCCGGGCTGCTACTCATTCGAGAACCCGCTGCGCGAGGTGGATGAGGACATCCTCTCCCTGAGTGACATGAAGGCCCTCGGCAATGCCCTTATGAAGGTGAAGGCCCTCGGGTTCGGCGGAACGCGCGACCACACCCACGAGCATCCCGCCTACAAGGACGCTTGGCGTGAGGACGCGGGGCGACGCAGCTTTCCGATGGACTACGGTAAGTTGTTCGAGAAACCGAACGCCGATCGAGCCAAAGAATTGGCATTCCTTTCGCGCCATATCTGAGTTCTCGGTTGAATGTTTGATCTCGGCGATATTGTCAGGATTTTTGCGCCGACTGCTGGATACAAGAAGTATCACCTCTGCATTAAGATTGCCGACGATGCAGGGGTGGCCCGCTTCATGTACCTGAACTCGGATCCGAACTTCGGTGACACACTCGCCCTTCCGTGTGGCCGCGTCCCTTGTCTTCCGGTGTCCGAGACAGGTTTCACAGCGTTCAGCTTCAGCATGCTTCCCGGGTATAGCCAGCGCCAGCTTGAGCTTTACAAAGCTGAGAAGCTGGGCGAGGTGGCTCTGGACGTGGCTCAGGAGCTGCGGACCTTCGCGAACGGCGTGGAGGCCCTTAGCCGCGCGGAGAAGCGCATGGTCGCCGCTGCGCTGGAGGCCATCATCCTTTCCAGGAAGGCCGCAGCTGCGGCGCCGAGTGCACAATCTGGGCAAGCGGGCGACGAAGACCTCGGCGACCTCCAGGATGCGGCCGACTGACGATTCTGAACTGCGGGCGCTGACCCGACATCTGCCGCCCCGCGAGTCTTGCGTAAAGCCGCCCCGCGCGGAGGTTGCGCGTTGTAGGTGGCCTGTTGCTTTGACCCTCCTCCAGTCAGCCGTGGGCCAGTCGGAGATGGCCGATGCGTGGGTGGCCATTGAGGCTGCGGCAGCATCACGGGCGCAGCGCGTTCTTGTGCGCCGGGGCTACCCGACGGATCTGGGCTGAGCTGACGCTCTTGGATCAACCCCAGTTTGGGATCGGGTTGGGATTCCAGCTACTCTGTGCAGCCCCATAGTCGACCCGGGGCACGGGCAGGCTTCCATTGAGATCGGCCATGGAGTTGCAACCACGCACTCGTCTGGTTGCGGGAGTGGGGGCCGGTCCTTGACGCAGAACTGCCTAACCCACCGACGAAGACTTCCGTGCGGGCTGAAGCATGCCGTGACAGGGCCGCATCGACCTCCTCATTCGTCAGGTGCACGTGGTAAGCGGCCGCTGCCCCTGATGCCTCCAACCCGTTCTCTACGAGCTTGAGGGCAACTTGGATCACCATCGGCTCCAAGTCGCCCCAGCGTGGCAGGTGATCCTTTGCTGGCAGGTTGCAGAGGTCGATGAGCCCGCATCGCAACCAGACATCGCGCAGCCTTGCCGGAGGTGCGCCAAGAAGCCGGTCATCCGCGTCGCACGTATGCTTCAGCACGTGCCCAATCGGCCGAGTGCGCGGAGAGGTCGAACTCGCCAGGCCAGCGGGGCACTCGCAGGAGGTAGCTTCCTAGGCTGCCCTTTCGGCCCACCAGGAAGCGACGCCAATTGGAAGGCCACATCCTCGTCGACCCGTGCCCACACACAGCGGGCAGAGTTCAGCGTCTGGGTATCGAAGGCTTGCCTCACGTCGGACACCCCAAAGTCTGCCTCACCCGGTTGACGAGCCCGCCTGCCGCGCCGGGCGCCACTTGGAAGCCGACGAAAGGCCAGACGTATGCTCCGGTCTCCCCCCTCCCATGTTGCCTATCACCCTGCGGAACCCCAAGGCCGTCCACAACGTCAGCGTACCGACGGCCGAGCGGCACCCAATACGGGCTCCCTTTCAGAGGTTTCCGTCTGATAATCGGGCGAGGTCGATGGAGGTGGGCAATGGACTTAGAGGCCGATGACCGCACGAAGCCATTGGGGGAAGTAGGTGTGCGGCCACTCGCCGTGCCATACTCGGGGTCGCCATCCAGCCAGGAGCGCGGCAACATCGACCAAGCGACGAGTGGCATCCGGAAGTTCGCGAACGATGGCAAGTGGTTTGGCGTCCACATTATCCTGTGCTGGCACCGTCAGGCGATGGTTTCGTCCGGTCAGGTCGATGTCCTGGATCTCCTGGCCGAGGTCGAACCCAAGGTGGCGGCATATTTCGAGGGGCTGCCCCCGGGCGAGTGGCGGCCTGAACCAGGAGGTAAGACGCTCTGGGTCGGGCACCTCGAGGTTGAAGGGGACTGTCAGCGCCGCGGCGGGCCGTTCCCGGGCACCCGCCGAAGATCACCCTGGATCTGGGAATAGGATTCACCTCGGAACTCTCCAACGGCATGATCACCTTCGAAGACAAGGAGATGAGGCTCCTGGCCTGGCCCGTCACTACGGAAGAGTTCCAGATTTTTGGGGCACTCCGGATCCAAAAGCGGTCGTAGCCCTTTCTGAGCCTCTGCCATCACATCCTCCAAAGCTGCCAGGGCTCGGTCCTGCGCCGCATACGGGGTCAGGGATGGCAACCCGGCCCAAAGGGCGACGCAAAGCTGCCATTTCTCGTCAAGCCACTTCTCCTCAGCCTCCGCGTCCTGTGGATCGGAAAACGTTCGTGTGCTGTGGCCACTTGACGAGAGGCCGCAGTAGAACTCTACACCCGAGACACGAATTGTCCTGACAGTCATGTCTGCTCCGAAGCAAAACTGGGGGCTCCATGCCACGCACGACCTTAAAGCCCAAGCCGCTTCTGGGTCGGTGGATCCCTCCTTGGGGTAGAAGGCTCAGCCATTGTCCCAGAACGGCTTGATGGGCATGTGAGCCGCGCTCCACGGAGAAATCTCTGCGGATGCAGACGTAGACGTTGCGCGATCGCTGGCCGGGTCGGTGCGGAGCGCCATGCTGGGCGTTCGGTGCCTCCCTCTATCTCGCCGGTCATGCGATGTGCCGGTAAATGGCGGCCCACCTTGGCTGGAACTCGAGGCCCGCCGCGGCGAACTGCCCGTCGAGCGGCGGCCGCAGCCGCAAGCTGGTTCCCTCGCAGTAATCGCTGGTGTTGGCGGTTAGGAAGACAATGGGCCTGCGCACCCCGCCCTCGCGGCAGGCGGCGGCGACCCGAAGGGTCGTCTCGATGACGAGGCAGTCCTTGTAGGACTGCTTCCCCTTGCGGGACGGCGCCACGTCCATTGCGACGCGTTCACCGGCCGCCGCCATGGCTTCGTTGCTGTCCATTACCTCCAAGCTTCTGGCCAGAAGCCGGTCCAGCAGGTCGCGTCCAACCTGCGGGTGCCCAACCTGGTGGAAGCTAACGGAAGGGTGCGGGGCCGAGCCACTGAGCCATGCCATGCGTTCGAGTATCGAGTGCACCGTCTCCGATGTCTTCCTGAGCTCGCGCTCGACCTCGTCAATGACCGGCTGCGTGTTGGATTCAAGTTCCCGGCGCACTTGGCCGGTCAGGACCAGCGTCGCTCCGGACTCGACGGCTTCCGTGAGGGTGAGCAACCTGGCGACCGCGTCCATGTCATTTTTGTGGAACTGCGGTCGTATGGGCGCCCGCAGGATGTCGAGGAGGGAACAGGTATCAGGAATCAGGATAGGGCCGCCGCGGCCAGCCATCGCCAGCACGGCGCCTGCAAGGTCAATGGCGCTCATGCCTCGTCGTAGGCCTTCAGCAGGTCGCGGGCGAACTCGTACTCAAGCAAGAGCTTTGAGGCGGTGTCCTCCGGCCATCTGAGTTCCTCCACCAACAGGCGGCCCAGGTCGGAGGCGTACAGCGTGGTTCCGTCCCGGTGCACCTGGACCAGGAAGGCGGCCCACCGTCGAAAATCCATGGGGTGTGCCGACCCGGTCGCCATGTTCGCGGAAGCAGAAAAGGTCCGAAGCAGTTTCGCGGCGCTGTCCGAAAGCATGTCCTCGACGCCGACGACCGCCTGGGAGACGTTGGCTTGAAGGTCGTTCGCCCCGGCCACGGGCGCTAACAGCCGCTCGAACTCCCGCAGGATGCGGTTGTACGTCTCCTCGCCCAGGGAGCCGTTCTCTACGGGTACGATGTTGGAAACGGTCCAGGCGTTTGTGTCCCGTGACAGGAAGAGGTTGGCGGCGGGCAGGCCACCGTCTGCCGCTCGGACGAACACGAGCAAGTCCGATCCCGAGCCGATGTCGCGGGAACGCTCCTCGGCGGCCCTGTCCCGTGACCAGGGAGGCACGGCGACACCAGCCAAGAATTCAGGAAGGCGATCGAGGGCCGTTGCTGGCCCGGTGATGGAGAGATCCTGGAAAACCTTCATCCCGCGTCCTCTAGCATGTCAGGCCAAGCGGGCCACCTGGGTGGCCATCTCGGCAGCGCGTCACCGGCCTCGTGCGTTCGGATCGCGCACGTTGGCCAGGTGGTAATGCCCGACGATCCGCTCGGGTGGAAGCGCCCACGGGATCGAGAACGCGAAGCCCCGGTAGAAGTCTGGCTCGAACTCCGGCCCTTCGAGGAGCTCCTTGAACATGTTCTCCAGCACCGTGCCAGCTGCCTCGACGATTGTCGTGCTCAGCCACCTTGGGGGCACGTCGCACAGAAACATCGTCGGCTTTCCCCGATCCCGGAGAATGCGCCGGTAGTCGCGACGACCAGGCCCGGAGAGGTTCCTCGCGATGTAGGCGATGTACTCGCTGCCGTTGAGCAGGTAGTGGCCACATTCGTGGACCAGGAGCCTTTCACTGGCCTCGAAGTATGCCTTGCCGACCCGCTGCTCGGGGTCGGCCGCGGCGATTGCCCGTTCCACGTACTCCGGGCTCAGCTCGGGGAACGAGCCATCAAGATAGATGGCCCGCACCGCTTGGTGGGCCCGCTCCAAATCGAGCGGCAGGATGCCCCGCTCATAGTACGTCCCCACGTCCGCGGTGTTCGTGGCGTGGCAGCAACGCACGGCATCGAACCTGTCCATCAGCTTCTCGATCATCACGTGCTGGGTGTTCACCTGCCGGTCTGTGGCCGCCAGCACGATGCCGTCGAGCCAACCGAGGTCATCGGAGACGATGAAGCGGGGTGGCGACTTCAGGAACGCCTCGCGCACGTCATCGTTCAGGATGTCGTCGGTCATGTCCCAGACGATGCTGCGCCAGGAGCCGAAGTCGTCGAAGTCCCACACGCGCTCGGGTACCGGCGGCCGCTCTGCGCGACGGTTCAGGGTTGGTATGAGGCGCCCGCTCCAGTCCTGCTTCGTCAGGACAGGAGCCGGTACCTCGGAATGCTTGGGGCACCCGCGATCAGAGGCTTTCGTCATGGCTGGTGCTTACCACCGGCCGCGGTGGATGTCTGCGCGCCGCTGAAGGTGGACCGCGCTGGAGCCAAGGTGGTCCTACGCCAACAACTGGCGCTTCATCGGCGAGCGGCCGACGACGGAGGCACGGCGGAACCGATCATTGAGGGTTCCGCAGAGCTGCTCCGCCACCACCATGGCTGTTCCCTATCGTCACCACCCGCGACCGTAACGCGGCCCATAGCCGCTCTGGTGCCTCCAAGCCCGGCGTTGCTCGCGCTCCTGCTCGATGCGCCAAGCCTCGCGCCGGGCGGCCTCAGCGATGCGGGCCTCGTCACGTTCCCGGCGCCACTCGCGCGATTGCTCGCGCCGTTCCCATTCGCCGTCATACGGCCTCTGGTCCCAGTACTGCACCTGGTGGACGCCGCCAGCCTCGCCAGCCGAGATTGTTGCGACAGGCGCCGCCGAAGCGCCGGACAGAGCCATTGTGACCGCGCTCAAGGCGACCGAGGCTGCCAACGCGAAACCGAGCCGAAGCATCCAAACCTCCCAAGGGGAACTCTGATGCTGTCATCGTCGCTGGAGGACTTGTCCGCCTCAAGGCCGAACGGAGGCCTTCGTGCGGCGGCTGCCCAGGCCTCCAATCACGCAGGGTGGCCTGGATGCAGGCTGGCTACACCCATCCCGGGGTCAGGGAACATGGCATTAGGCAGCAGCAGCTGATCGGCGGCCAAAGCTCGCCCAAGCAACTGCCGCCCGTCAGACCAGGACAACTGCGGCTCTTGTCCTGGTTGGCTGGGACAATGCCCGTCCGAGAGGGAGGGGGCAGCGTCGTGGACCGCAGTGGTGCTGCTCCAAGTATGGGCTTCATCTTCCCGAATGTGCAGGGCTCCCACCGCCGTCGACACGATCAACAATGAGCTTTCGGCGGGAGGATTTCATGGGGAACCATCAACCGACACCAGCGAGGCGAGTGTCAATCGGAACCGGCTCGACCAAGGCGTCCGTCCGGGCAACCATGGTCGCTGCCAATCACCTCTCGAAGATGCTGCTTGCTGCTGAACTCGCCGGGTGGACCGTGGCCATGTCCTATCGAGGGCTCTGTTGGCTCGGTAAGGCGGGAGGCGCTTGGACCGCAACGGTGTCGGTGCGCGCCCATCCTGAGAGCGACAACGAGAAGGCCGTGGTGGTGACCGTCTCGGCGGTCGGCTCCCGGTGGACGGGAGCACTCACGATCCCGGAGCCGCCCACGCAAGGACCCGGCGTGGGGGCGGGGATAGCGCGCAAACTTCAGAAAGCCTTCGCGGAGCTTCGAGGTCCGATGGTTGTCCCGCACGCACCTGGGCACTGCATCGTCGCTTCGTCGGTTGTGCGTTGCATTGCCGCGCAGGCTGACGGAAAGCCCCTGCTTGTCGTGCTCCTGGAACGCGAGGTTGAAGTGGCAGCGGCTACGTGCCCGGAGCCCTTGGATCGTAAGACTGAATGATGCCCCTCATCCATTCTGGGAGTATGGTCAGATCGTATTCAGGATACTGGCCGCAGTCACCGAGCAGGGCGTGATAGACCATCAAGGCCAGCTTCTGCCTCACATCTTCAGCCAAGGCAATGTCTCCGGCTGCATCCGCAAGATGGCGTGAGAACGAGCAAACCGCTTCGTGCAGTGAGTCGATATTCGTCTTCGTCGCCTCGATGAACTCCACGAGGATAGTCTCAGTCTCGGGCATATGCTGCATCCATCTTCTCAAAGTTTGCCGCACCGAAGCAGGTTCATTGCGCCCCGGCAATCCGGTTGGACCACGAATCTCCGCGGTCAGGTGGAGACTGGTGGCCTCCATCATCAAGGAAAGCAGGGAGCAATGCGGGACATGCAGGACAAGATGACGGCCATGCTGCGCCGGACTCACTTCAAGCTCAGCCCGGCAGAGACTGTCCTGCTGCAATCCTAGCTTGGTATCGCTGCCGACCTGGTGGCACTGATATTTGGATCGAGCAGGTTTCGGGACGTGGGATATACAGAAAAGGGGTCATCTTCTTCGCGACGTGGCCGCCAGCCGCGAATGTGGTGCCGTTGCTGTCCTTGACCTCAATGCTCTTGGCCAGGAGCCGCTACCCGTCGAACTCAACGTCGCCCCTTTGCGACCAGGCCTGGCAGACGCTCGCGGACGAGGCATAATTGGTGGGCTTGACCGTTTCCAGCTGCGCTTCTTGCCCGCTCACCCTGCTTGGTCGAGGTGAAAGGTGGCACAGCGACGCATGTCTGCTCAGGCGCCGTGCACCTTCGATGCACGGACCAATCTGCTGCCTGCTCGGACAACATGGGGGCTGACCCCTCGCGTGCTTACCCCGCCCCCAACGCCAGGTCTCCGCGCGGCAGGCGGCCGCAGGCGAACCAATGCGGGCATCGTGGGCAGTCCTCGGCCTTACCAGTAGCGGGAAAGGACCCCTGGCGGATCTGCTCTCCGAACTCACCCAGCGTTTTCACCCTGTTCCGCAGTTTCGTGGGCTTGAGATCAACGGAGTGCACCGCGTCATCGGTCAGGCTGACCACTTCAGCACGGCCGGTGCCCGCACCTTCCTGCGCCGCCAGCAGCAGGAGCGCGGGGCCGACGCTCATGTCATCCATGCCGCCGCTGCCGGTCCGGATACGGCGCAGGACCCGCTCACCTCCTCCGGACCATGAATCCTCGGCATGTACGAGCAGCTCGAGACCGCCCTGGTGGACCGGTATGGCCGCGGAGCTCATGGAAGTGCGACCGTTGAGCTGCCGATGAAGGGAGTCGAGCAGCTTCGAGCCCAGGGCGCGGTAGTGTTCCGCGTAGCCGTGCTCCCATGGACCGTGCTCCAGCCAGATGGCTTCGAACGCCGCCTCAAGTTCGGCCCGGCCGGTATCGCCGGGATCGTCCTCCGTCATTTGCTTCAGAAGCCGCCGGACGCAATCGTGCGTCATCGCGAAGGGCCCGTTCTGCCGTGCCGCGCCGATGCCAATCATGGCGGTATGCAGCATGCGGCGCGGGCAACGCTGGAACAGCTCGAGTTGATGCCCTGGAGCGTTGCACGGCCATCGCGCCAGGAGACGGCAACAAGCCTCTCGGCGAGGAGTGCAGGGGGCGGGGCGGGGGGCGAGTGCTTCAGCTGTGGAGCGGGCAAGATGCTCGCCAGGAAGGGCGACGGGCTGAGCGACTGCGGCCGCTTGCCGGTTGTCTGGGTGCTCCGGTACAGCCGCAAGTGGGTTTTCGCGCGCGACAGCGCGACGAAGAACAGGCATTCCTCCTCAGCGGCGGCATCCTCGGCTGGGGAGCTCGTTCCGGCGGCTTCCACCAGGCCATCTGGTGGCGGGCAGGCCTGGCGCTTCGCGGGCATCGGGAAGCCCTTCTCTGTGAGACCGGGCAGGTGCACCGCCTCGAACTCGAGGCCCTTGCTCCCATGCACGGTCATCACGTGAATCGCGTCGATTTGCCTGGCTGTTTCCGGCACCTCACTCAGGCCCTTCGCCTCCCCAAGCAGCGCGAGCCGCCGGAGGCGCTGCAGGAAATGCCTGATGGGCGGCGGAGCCGCACCCGGAGCCTGCTTGCGGACTGTCTCCAGGAGGTTCCAGACGGCGAGGCGGCGCATGGTGCCGTCGATGCCGTCGCCCTCGGCCAGATCCGACAGCCACCTCGTGCGGTCCATGATGTAAGAGGTCAGGAATTCCCAAGGGGTGGAGAACGTCCCCAATCCCGCCAGGTCGTCGCGCAGGCGGGCAACGCCCGCCGCACCCTGCGTCGACAGGCCGGGGAGGGCCGCCAGGTCTGGCAAAGCCTCCAGCGCGGCCCGGTCGGCGGACCGCAGCGCGAGCGCCAAGATTCGGACGTCCTGCAGGGTCAGGTCGTACCGCGGCAGCGCACCGACGCGTGACAGGCCCGCGCCGGTGGGATCGACGGCGAGGCTGAGGAGGCTCAGGAGATCCCTGACTTCCTCGCGTTCCAGAACGTTGCCGAGGCGCAGCACGGGGATACCCGCTTCCTCAAGCGCGGCTGACAGTTTCTCAACCCGGGCATTCGTGCGGCAAAGGACGGCTTGTTGGCCAAAGCCCACGCCTCGCTGTGCCAGCTCCTGGACGCTAGCCACCACTTCCGCGAGTTCGGCGTCGTCGTCCGGGCAGACGTTGAGCCTTGGCGGGTGCCCTGCAGAGCCTCGCTGGGCCTTCAAGTTCAGTGGGAGGCTCTCGGACGAAGCAGCCATGGACGACGAGAACCCGGCGAAGCTGTCGACGACTTCGGAGGATGAGCGGTAGTTCCTCTCCAGCTCCAGCGCCACGTGGGGCCCGAAGTCCTCGTCGAACCGCGCCATGCTGGCGGAGGACGCTCCCCGGAAGCGGTAGATGGCCTGCCGGGAGTCACCCACGGCCCAGATGGCCCCGCCCCGGCCGACGAGCGCCTTCAGGAGCCTGATGCTCGCGCGGTTGACGTCCTGGTACTCGTCCACCAGGACGTGGCTATGGCGCTGGCGGAGCCCCGCCGCCACGGTCGGGTCGTCTTCGAGCAGCAGTGTCGGCAGCATGATCATGTCGCCGTAGTCGATGCCACCCAGGGCGTGCAGCCTGCCCTGGTAGGCCTCGTAGACCCGCGCAACCTCCTCGGCCCGCTCGGCGGCCGCCAGCTTCTCCGGGTCGCCCTCAGCGGCGGCGCGCATGGCGGCCGCCAGCTCGGCATAGCGAGCAGGTCCGACGACCTCGTCCTTGGCGCGTGACACGGCGCCCGGCACGTCCTTGAGGAGCCTCTCCGGGGACCACAGGTTGCGGTAGTGATGGAGGTCGAGGGTGGCGAGCAGGTCTTCCAGCGCGTCGACCGCTGAGGCCCTGTCGATCAGGACGGGCCGATCCGGCAGCCCCAGCCGGTCCGCGTGGCGGCGGATGATGTCGGCGCCGAACTGGTGGAAGGTGCCCACCCACACGCGGGTACCGTGCTCCGGCAGTGCGGCGCAAATCCTTTCCGATGCCTCGGCGGCGGCGCGTTCGGAAAACGTCAGGACAAGGATTGACGCCGGGTCGGCACCAGCTTGGACGAGATGGAGGATGCGCTCCACGAGCGTGCGCGTCTTCCCCGTCCCCGGACCGGCGGACAGCAGCAGCGGCCCGCCAGTGTGCGACACCGCGGCCGCCTGGGAGCGATCCAGATCGTACGAAGCCTTGGCGGCGGGACGGGGCGCCTCCACGTCCGGCAGCAGCAGGGAGTCAAGCAGCTGGCTCTCCACCATGCTGCGGGGGAGCCCGGTCGCGGTGACGATGGACGCCGCTGTCATCTTCTCGACGAGGTGCATCCGGCGTGCGACGTCCCGGGGCAATGCGAACTCCCGGGCGAACACCTCGGCCTCGAGCTCCCGCCGCTCTCGCGGGCCGTAATCGTTCAGCCGAACTGCCGGGCCCCCGGTCCGCCCTGCGGCGAATGCCATGTCGTGGCCGGTGGTCAGATGGTGGACAGCTTCGTGCCCGAGCTCGTTGTGTCGAGGCAAGAGCATGTCAACACAGCCTCTTCACCCGCTGCGTCGCTTGGCCTAATCGCGACGCCATCACCAACTATCGACGGACCGTATGAGCGAACCTGAAACCCGTCTCCTGAAAACGGAGCTCCTCGTCGTTGAACTCGGGCAGGGCTGCGCAGTCGGCGGCGTGCTCGTCGCAGGGGCGCCGTGTTGGTTCGCCTGGACCCCGGCAGGCGTCATTCCTCGCGTGTTCGCCTCCCGCTGGGCAGCGCTCGCGGCCGTTGCCCACGTCATGCGCTGCAGGTGGCTGGAACTCGGGGAAACTCAGCTTCGGGACCTCGACACCCTCCACCTCGAGACGCTTGCCGACGTCTTCGTCAGCAAGCAGCCTTTCCTGGGGAGCGACCGACGCCTCCTCCTTTGGACGGTGGTGCGCAGGAACACGACGGCTTACCTCTTCGAGACGGCCGGGTCGGGACTGGCCACACCGGTTGATCACGAGTGGAAGGCGGCCAGTGAATTCGCGACAGCCTTGCTAGAGGGGCTGGGCGCCCCGGATCCCAGCGACATTCAGACCGGCATCCCTGGTCTGTGAGAGCGCCCATGTCCGCCAGCGGGCCTGCTGCTGCTCGAACCTACGCAGCCTGGCCAACTCGAGGTTGAAGGGATGGTCGGGCACCAAGCGGCTGCCCTGGCCATGTGCCGCCTCGTAGGCTTCCGCCTCGGCCAGCCAGGCGCCTGCCGAGGCGAGGAACGCCTCCGCGTCGTCGAGGCGGGACTTCACGGTCGCCCGCAGTCCGACGTCGCCGAGCAGTCGCCGGACCGAGGCAACGTCTCCCCTATGCATGCTGTGCCCGATTACGTTCCATGGCCGCGCAAGAGTGGCCCACTCATCTCCGGTCAACGCCATCGTACCACCTCGATCCTGGTTCCCTGGATCGTGCGCGCGCTCGAAGCAAGGCAGCTGCCTTCGCGGCGGTGGCGTAGTCAGCGGCACTGAGGTGCAGGTGGCGATTGCGCTGCAGCGAGCGCAGTTGAAGCAGGATCAGGGTGTGCCGGAGTGGGCGTGGCGGCCGTAGGTCATTAAGACCTTGATGCACACTGGACGAGTGACCAGTCAAGCTCGGAAGACCTCGGGCGCGAAGACCCGGCTCCACAACCGAATGCCAGCTTGGCGGAGGCCTGGTTGTGCGTTTAGCGTGGCGGCAGCTTGACGGAGGCGCACCATGTTCGCTGCCCTGGACCTTGCTACCCGCGTGTCGGTCGGCGTCGGCCTGATCCTCGCGACTGCCTGGCTGGCCACATGGTCGTTGCAGGTCATCTTGCGACGACGGGGCTCCATTTGGCAGCTTTCTCCCGAACGCCGATCTGGGCGCATCGTCGAAGCGTACCTCCTTGCCCTCGCGATCACGGCCGTCGCCACCATGTTCGACGGATGGCTCGCCCGGCTGCTGAAACTGCCTTTCTGGTACGGCGCCATCCCTGCCGCGGTCGTGTCGCTCTGGGCCACGTTCAAGGTGGCGAAGCGTTCCAGAACGTGCGGGAGATGGGCGAGGTGCTGGTGACGGTGGGTCCATGGAGGTCCCGCTGGAGCCATTGCCGAGTTCGCCTCCACCTGCGTCAGGTCGCCGCATCGTCATCCTGTGTGACGGGACCGGGAACCGGCCTCCCAGCGCCGACGACCCAGCCGCTACCAACATCTGGAAGCTCAGCCAGGCGCTGGTCGACGACGAGACCCAGACCATCTGGTACGACCCGGGGGTCGCGACGGGGACGTCGCGCCCCGCCCGGATGGCGGCGGCGCTGGAGCAGTGGACGGGGCGGCTGTGGCTCACGCCCCTCGCGAGGGTGCTCGGGTACGCCGGACGGCTCCGGACGGCCTGGGAGGGACTGACCGGCACGGGCATCGGCGATAACATCCTGGACGGCTACATCGAGGTCGTCCGCCAGTACCGCCCGGGCGACCGCATCTACATCCTGGGCTTCTCCCGGGGCGCCTACACGGCCCGCGCCATTGCCGGGGTCATCCGCACCTGCGGCATCCTGAAGGCCTCCAACCTCCGCTACGCGCCCGCCGTGGTGTCGCTCTACTCCGCCCGGGGCGGCCGGAAGGGCGAAAGCATCATCACGGGGGTGCCCGTCGGCGACGAGTTCGCTTGGCACGGGGTACCCATCGAGATGCTGGGCGTGTTCGACCCGGTCGCCTCCCTCGGCGCTCCGCTCTGGGGATGGTGGTTCAAGCCGCGCGGCTACGAAAGCCGGGCGCTGAACACGAGCCCGATGCCGAACTGCATCCACGTCTATCACGCCCTGGCCATGGACGAGCGTCGCGCCACCTTCTTCCCGACCCTGTTCTGGAAAGAGGGAGGCACTCGGTCCGGGTGGACGCGGACCCTGGAGCAGGTCTGGTTCCGCGGGGTGCACTCCGACATCGGAGGGGGGTACCTGGAGACCGGCCTGTCCGACATCACCCTCGGGTGGATGGTGGAGCGGGCCGTGCGGCACGACCTCGCGGTGAAGCCGGGCAGCCTTGAGGCACTGTGCCCCAATCCAATGGCGCGCCTCCACGACGAGACGGCGCACCGGCCTTCCTGGAGCTGGATCGGGACCTGGCCGCGCTGGGCGATGGTGCTGGACGAGCTGCCCAGCACCGGCGCAGGCATCTCGGTCCACGAGAGCCTCTTCGAGCGTGCGCGGCAGGTTCATGCCGAAACCGGGCGCCACGACCTCTATGGTCTTCAGCCTGGCGAGACGGTGACCTTCCGCGCGGAGGCGCAGCGCCAGTGGGACCGAACCGGCCTGATCATCCACGGGGGTCGGGAGCAGCCGATTTACTACCGGCTGCGATGGGTCGGAGGGGGGTGGCGCGACGCCAGCTGCCCACCCTGCGGGCCCAGCGGCAGCGAGGATAGCGGCCTGGTCAGCGACCTGAGACGTTGGGCGCGCTGGCGGAGGCGTGTTCGCAACGCTCCCTGGATGACGCTGTGCGCCACGATCGCCGGGCCAAGGCGGTGGCGCCTACGCGAACTGCCCCTGCGGGAAGCCTTCGCCTACCTGTTCGTCCGCGATCCCGAGCCCCTGCTGGAGCAGGTGGCGCCGATTGGGCAGCGCGTGATCACCAAGGGCGACAGCGTGCTCATCCGAAGCGAGCGGCCCGTGGGCATGCTCTACCTCTTCGCCAACGACATCTGGCAGACCTACCTGAACAACTCCGGCGAGTTGGAGTTGGAGCTGACCCGCCTTGATCGGGGTCCGGACCCGGGGGAGGCGACCTGGGTGCTTCCCGTCGCCGGTCCATGGCGCCTCCAACAGCCAGCATGAGGAGACGCGTTCGAGCGTGAGGCCCATGCTCATCCGCTACGCCAACCGGCTGAGGGGCCCATTGCTGGATAGGACAGCCAACTGCGCACAGTGGCGCTGACCCCCTTGAGGCGACGTTCCGAGGTGGTGCTGGGTTGGTGCAGGCACAGAATTCCTTGGGTCAAGGATTCATGACGCGGCTGCTGCAAGCTATCCTTGATCTGCAGTTCAACGGCATCGCATTCGAGGGATCACGAAGTGGATGTCGGCCGGTAGGACAGGCGCTTGCCCGTGCCGACAGCTGGTGGCGCGGGTGGGCCAAGACGCTACCAATGGCTCTGGGCAACTCGTGCGAGTGCCTGCTCAAACGCTGCGCGAACGGCCGAGAAGCGATCCACGCCCCCCTTGAAGAAGCCGTCACGCAGAGGTGCCCAACCAGCCCCCTGCTGCTGCGCCTCCTGCAAGAGGCGCGCCGCCGGATGATCGTCTTCCCGATTGGCTTTCCAGCAGAACGGACCCGGCGGGATGAATTGCCGCTCGGTTGAAATCTCTGGGGACGCGTCGATGGTGGCGAGCGCCATCAACACCTCAAGCCTGTCGAATAGCTCTGGAGCGTCCCACAAAGCAGAATCGGCGAGGGGAGACAGCACGGTGAGGAGGTGCTCGCTAAGGGGATAGTACCGCCTTTGCGGCTTAAAGAGCAGATTCGCATTACCATGATCCATCGCTCGAGCTGCGACCAGGTTCGCCAGAGCGGAGCGGTCACGGCCGGACACGCGGTAACGCATGTCCAGCAGGTCACCGAGCATTCCGTAGTTGCCACCGGCGACCGCGCCCAAGCCAGCCGCGTAAAGAAGCAGCGCTGCCGGGTAGCTTTGCATCTCGAGCCACAGGTTCCAACCGTTGCCATCGTGCGCCGGGAGCATGGCCCTAAGTGGTCGAACGAGGATGCCCCGTTGGTCAGTGCCACTCCACAGCGCCGTATGAAAGAACATGGCCCGCAACGTTCTGGTGGCCATGTCGATCAATCCGACGCGCCGCCGGAACTCATCCTCCGTCGGCTGCGGCGGACCCTGCACCGGCAGCTCTTCCGCCAGCCGCCGCGCCACCCGCGTCGCCTCTTTGGCGAGCAGGTCCTGCAGGCGGATCCGGTGCCTCGGCTCGGCCACGTAGCGCTTGACGCTGGCGACCGCGGCCGCCTCGGTCAGCGGGTGCTCGACCGCCAGTTCTTCCAGGCTGGTGACCTTTTCCTCGACGGCGGTGAAGAAGGAGTCGGCGCCCGTGGTCCGCACGAGTCGCGCCTGCCTGAGCGCCAGCAGCGCGGCGGCGCGCGGGCCGGGTTCCCCGACCGCGGCCCACCACGTGGTGTAGCGGCGCGACTTGCAGCGCTCGAACGACCGCCGCAGGGCCGGATCCCACTCGCCGGACCAGCCGCACACCACAAGGCCGAACTCGTCCAGCACGCGGTCGAGGTAGGCATCCATGCGCGGTTCGTAGGCGGCGAGCTCCGCCTCGGTGTTCATGATGCGATCGTCGAGGTAGTCGCCGTGCAGCTTGACGACCACGCAGCGTTGGTGGACCAGCGGTGCCGCGCCGTCCGCGGCGTCGGCGTTGGAGATGATGACCGGCTCGACGCCCGCGTCGCGCAGGGCGATCTCCATCAGGCGGTCGAAGTTCGTGGTCAGGATGACCTTGATGTAGCCCTTGGCCGCCAGCCGGGCGATGGCGCGGTGGGCCGACGTGGGCAGCTTCAGGCCTTGCTCCCGCTCGTCCCCGGTCGGTTCGAAGTAGCCGTGAAGCACCTGGCGCCGGTCGGCCGGGGCAGGGGCCATCGTGTCGAGCAGGCGCGAGTAGTCGGGCGCGGCGCCATGGCGGGCCTGGTACCAGGCGGCCGGGTCGGGCCCTGCGTCCTCGCCCTCCAGTCTGGCGACGCGCCGGACGAGGTCCAATGTCACCTCCCAGCCAGTGGGCACGCTGGCGCTGCGGGACACCCCGGAGCCAAGCAGCAGGGCGTACACGCCCTTCGACGATTGCATCGTGTGGGCGAGCGACAGGAGCGGGTCGATCATGACGAGGGCCTCGGGCGCGGCGTGAGGAAGGGAGCCGCGGCCGGGTGTCCGAGGCGCCAAATCCTGAACAGCAGCTTCAGGTCCGCGCGACGTTCGCGCAAGCCGCTGCCGCGAAGGGGCGGCTCGCCTGTCGGCGGCGATCTCCGGCGAAAGAGCGAGGAGTGGAAGCAGCGAGGCTGGCGAGGAAGTGCGGAAGGACGCTCCCGGCGAGAGGCTTCGTTGGCCTCTCGCGTGGACCCTTCAGGCAGGCGCCTTCGGAGTGGTCTGACCTCTGCGAACCTTGCCCGCGACGGCCAGTCAAGGACGCGCTGCCTGGCGCTGAGGGCGAGCTTCATGCCGCCAGGGCCCGAGTGCACCGTTTCCGATGTCTTCTTGAGCTCGCGCTCGACCTCATCCGCGACCAGCTGGGTGTTCGTTTCGAGTTCCCGGCGTACTTGGCCGGTCAGAACCAGCGTTGCCCCGGCTTCGGCGGCTTCCGTGAGGGTGAGCACCCTGGCGACCGCCGCCACGTCATCCTCGCGGAACTGCGGCCGGATGGGCGCCCGCAGGATGTCGAGGAGGGAACAGGTGTCGGGAATCAGGATGGGTCCGCCGCGGCCAGCTAACGCCAGCACGGCGCCCGCAAGGTCGCTGGCGATCATGCCTCGTCGTAGACCTTCAGCAAGTCGCGGGCGAACTCGTACTCGAGCAGGAGCTTCGACGCGGTGTCCTCCGGCCACCGGAGTTCCTCCACCAGCAGGCGGCGCAGGTCCGAGGCGTACAGCGTGGTCCCGTCCCGGTGCACCTGAACCAGGAAGGCGGCCCACCGCCGAAAATCCATGGGGTGTGCCGACCCGGTCGCCGTGTTCGCGGAAGCGGAAAAAATCGGCAGCAGTTTCGCGGCGCTATCCGACAGCATGTCATTGACGCCGACGTCCGCCTGGGAAACGTTGACCTGAAGGTCGTTCGCCCCGGCCACAGGCGCGAGCAGCCGCTCGAACTCCCGCAGGATGCGGTTGTACGTCTCCTCGCCCAGGGAGCCGTTCTCCACGGGTACGATGTTGGAGACGGTCCAGGCGTTCGCGTCCCGTGACAGGAAGAGGTTGGCGGCGGGCATGCCACCGTCTGCCGCACGGACGAACACGAGGAAGTCTGATCCCGCGCCGACGTCGCGGGAACGCTCCTCGGCGGCCCTATCCCGTGACCAGGGGGGCACGGCTGCACCAGCCAAGAGTTCAGGAAGGCGATCGAGGGCCACTGCTGGCCCGGCGATGGAGAGATCCTGAAAAACCTTCATCCCGCGTCGTCTAGCATGTCAGGCCAAGCGGGCCACCTGGGTGGCCATCCCGGCAGCGCGTCACCGGCCTCGAGAGGCGCGGAGTGCGTCGTGCCAGGCTTGGCCGGTCAGGCATCCAGCTCCATGCGGCATGATGCGGCGGTCAGGCAGCCAGCTTCCTGAACACACCCAGGTCCTTTGTGCGCAGGTCCATTGCCCTATAGGGCTAACCGTAGTTCTCAAATCATTAATCGGCTCGCAACGTTACTTTGCAGCCGCCTCAGCCAGCTGGGCAGCCCATTCTTCTACCTCACTATCCGAGTACTATTTGCATGCGAGTTCTGAAGGAAATCGGAGGTCAGTGTATGCTTGCACTGTTGTAGTTGCCGCTGTGCGCTATCGGCATCGGGTCAGCTTCAGCGTCCGCGAGCTGATTTTGACCATCAAGTCCTCCATTGGCGGCCCGCGCCTTGTCTCGGCACTCTGGAGACGTAGGTAGCGCGAACTGTCGACCTTGCTACGGGCTGAACAACCGCCTGCGGCGCAACCGGCATTGTGGGGATGGCAGCGTTCGATTGGATGCAGGAGGCTGCGACGGCTATTTAGCGGGGAGCAACGAACGGCGCCGGAGAAGCGTCTAAATATGCGCCTTGCCAGTTGACGTGGGTGCAATGTTGGCCTAAGTTAGGTGGGCATCTGGAACGCTGGGTCGAGTTATGAAACTTGACCCTAACGGGTGCCCCAGCCCATAAAAGTGGGTATCTGCGGCACTATCGCGGATCAAATTGGGTAGTTTTTCGCACATAAGTGTGGTGGAGGGGTCAGGCCGACGGGCCTGACCCCGAAGCTTTTTCGTTTATTTGACGCCGTAAAGTTGTCCCAGCTTACGCGTTCTTTGCGCGATGTACGCGAAACTCTCCGGCGTCCCGCCCCGTGTTGGACTGCCGGTGAGGTACGATGTTTCAACGCTAGCAATAGCGCAGCCCTGGGCCGGGCCTGGCATGAATTTCAAAATCGTTACCCAGGTATGCGAGAGGCCAGGCACTTTTGACTGCAGCACCCATTGGTAATTGTGGATGGGAGCTAAATCCTTACTCATGGCCTTTCGGAGCGTGTCTTTCAGGCTTTGGCTGATGAACCAACGCACAGGGCAGAGGCGCCGCTTCTCCTCCGGGCGCTCGCTTTCAACCACGATGTCACCCAGACCAAGGCTCGCTGAATCCTTGTCTGTGCAGCAGTGATAGCTGAATTTGAAGCAAATTGGCATTTGAACCTTGGTGGGGCCAGCCAAACTTCTGGTGCTGGGTATATTGGGCACTAGTATGGTCGTGTTCCACGGCTGTAGATGGGTGAGGTCGTATATGCCTCCATCATACTTTGGCTTACTCTCCCAGTAAGGCGTAGGCTGCGACAAGGCTCACTCCGTCAAAGAGGGCTCCCCATGCTCTCGGGCGAACGGGGCTTTGTACCGCCTAACAAGCCGTCATCCGTGAAGCCGCCGATGCTGCATCCCGATTGGAAGACGAACCCGCAGCGCAAAATACACGGCACCCTCGTCACCACAAGTTGATATTTATGGGTCTCACTTTCTGTTTGTGCCTGTATGTAGCCGTGAGCCTGGCATGCCGATGCCTTTCGAATGCGCCTGCAGAGTCGCCTCCCACGTCCCTTACGGGTATCCGCGTTTGCGAAGGGCATTGCCTAGCTCGTTTTGGATGGGCAGGAGAGGGAGGGCGGTGCGAACTAAGGTGTCGCGGCCGCTTTCCTGCCCTTCTATATGCTTTTCGGCTTGGCCTTAGGCGACGGAGGAGGAACTCATCGCCCACGTCGGCGCCCCATGGCAGTCGCGGACTAGGTGCAAGCCAAATGAGGGGTCACACCGACTGCGTGTCTGTGTCGTTCCCGACTGCATATCTCCGCTGGAAGAGATCACCAGTCGCATGACCCCGGAACCGGCCTAGATGGCAACCAAATCAGCGAGCTTAGCCGCAATGTCGGCCAGAGGCTCCTCGGCCGTGTTCAAGCCACCTCTCGATGCGAGTAGAGGGCTGACCTCGTAAAGTTCTTCAAACGAAGTATTGTGAACGATGGGAACCAGAAGTTCTCTTGAAAGAAGGACTGCAAGCTCTTTGTCAGCAACGCCTTCAGACTTAAGGCGGCGAAGGAGGGCAGGAGTAACAAGTACGACGCCAATGCGTGAGTGGGCTAAACCCCTATCAATTGCACGCATTAGCAGTGTGCCAAGGCCAGCGTCTTTCTCGCTGAACCAAACCTTGACCCTAAGAGCTTCAAGTAAATCGTGAAGTTCTTTCGCCGCGCCCCCTCTATCATCCCAAGCGTGGCATAGGAAAACGTCACGGAGATCAGGCTGAGCATTTGCCCGCCGCTCCACGTTGTCTCGAATGGGCGTTAGAGCGCGGACCTGCACTGAGGTGTAGAGCGTCGCGGAAGTTCCCCGAGACCAACGGGGCTTCAAACTTCTTCCGGACCCACTGCTTCCGCCGTTGCTCGGGGCCGGATTATATGGCCTGGGCGTGTAAGAGGGCGGGGGGGGGAGGCGTATACGTTGGATAGCCGCCGAACCCTCTGTAACGGCATACAGGGCATTCCGCCCGAGCCGCCTCGGAATGATGGCCTCTCACGGGTGCTGTACATCTAGCCACAATTCAATCCTCTACCAGCCAGAGACGTCAATAGTCTAGCTGAAGGTTTTCACGTCGGGGTAATTTGTCAACGATTCGACGCGCGGTGATCGAAGGCGACGTCTGAATTTTCGTTGCGGGTTGAGCAAGGCTGTTGCCCGCCCTCCCCTGATGCCACCTCTTCAACTAGAAGCTGTAATGGACTTACAACTGAGGGAACGCTCATGCTGAGAGGAACGGTTGCCCGTACGCCTTACCCGCCCGACGTTTCTGACAGTGATTGGGCGCTGGCGGTGCTTAGCTGACTCTGATGCCGCAGCGGTCAGCGCGAGCATGCGCTGCGCGAGTGTTCAACGGACTGCACTATGTCATCAAGACCGGCGCGCCGTGGCGTTGGATGCCGAATGACCTGCCACCTTGGGCTGCGGTCTATCAGCAGGCGCAGCGCTGGCTGGTGGCAGGGTGCTTCGAGGCCCTGGCCGACGACCTCCGCAGCGTCCTGCGTGTCGCCGCGGGGCGGAAAGCTCAGCCCAGCGCTGCTATCCTCGACAGCCGGACGCTGCGCTCCTCGCCGGAGAGCGGCGCCCGCGCCGGGTATGACGGAGCCAAGCGGAAGAAGGGCTCGAAGCTGCATCTGGCGGTCGATACGCTGGGGCATCTGCTGGCGCTGCACGTCACCCCCGCCAGCGCGGACGATCGCGCCGAGGTCGGGCGCCTGGCCCGGGCCGTGCAGGCCTCCACGGGGGAAAGCGTCGACCTCGCCTATGTCGATCAGGGCTTCACCGGTGCGCGTGCCGCCGCGGCCGCGAAAGCGCATGGCATCGAGCTTGAGGTGGTGAAGCTCTCCGAAGCCAAGCGTGGCTTCGTGCTGCTGCCACGACGCTGGGTGGTCGAACGGTCCTTCGCCTGGGCCACCCGCTTCCGCCGCTTGGTCAAAGACTACGAGCGCTATGCCAGTACTCTCGCCGATCTCCACTTGGTCGCATTCGCCTGCCTCATGCTCAAGCAGGCCGCGGGACTGGCCGCCGGTTCATAACAGCCTCTTCTGTAATCGGGTCGGTCAACGGCCGGATGGGGCGTCGCATCGCGGGTGCCTCTCTTCTGTTCGTGGTCGGCACCAAGCCGCCACAGGCTACGGTCAGGAAGGCTGGGCGGGTCAATCTAGCAAGCGAGCTCAGTGAATGCTGGCACGGAGGCTGTTGCGGCCTCATCCGGCCTCGTCCCCGCGACGGGACTTCGGGTGCTGGTCCGACGGAGAGGCGTCGGCGGACTACGCCGCGATGACCTCCCGGCTCCAGCAGAACTCGGTGCCGTCGCGCCACATCCGGTGCAACACGACGGCCAGCTTGCGGGCGACGGCCACCTTGGCTCGGCGCATGCCCGTGCGTCTAGCGACAGCAAGGCCCCATGCCTTGAGCGCCGACCACTTGCCGGTGCGGGTCAGCAGCACGTTCGCGGCCTCATAGAGGGCCTGTCGTGCGAGGCTGTCGCCCTGCTTGCTGATGTGCCCGACGCGATCGGTCTCGCCCGACTGGTAGCGTCTCGGCGTCAGGCCAAAGTGAGCGCCGACGGCTCGCGAGCGGCTGAACCGCGTTGGATCATCGACGGCGGAGCAGAAGGTCAGCGCCGTCACTGGTCCGACGCCTGGCACTGTCATCAGCCTGCGACAGACGTCATCGTCGCGCAGCGCCGCAAGCACCAGGCGGTGCAGGCGCTCGCGTTCGGTCCGCACCGCATCCCGGGCCTGCAACAGCGGTCCCATCAGCGCCTCCAGTCCCGCCTGGCCCTCGGCAAGTTCGCGCACACGTCCAGGGAAAGCCGCCTCGCTGACCTGCCCGACCTTGAGCCCGAAACCACGCAGCAAGCCCCGAATACCGTTGTCTAGGTCGCGCAGCTTGGCCACCAGCAGCTTGCGGCCACTGAGCAAGGCGCGCAGCGCCTGCGACAGTTCCGACTTCACGTGCACCGCCTTATACCAGCCAGTACGCACTACCTGCGCCATCGCCCGCGCGTCGTTCCGGTCGGTCTTGACCGGCATCGCCTTGGTCGTGGCGCGCAGCTGACGCGTCTCGAGCAGCACCACCGACAAGCCCGCCTTGGCCAACCCCGCATGGAGCCACTGCGACAGGGGTCCGGCCTCCAAGCCCACACGGCTGAAAGGAAGGCCGGTGCCCATCAGGGCCGCGGCCATGGCCTCCGGCTCGCTCTCCACCTTGAACTCGCGCTGGATCGCACCCTGTGCGTCTACGATGCAGATGCTGCTCGTCTCCAGTGAGACGTCGATCCCGGCCTAGTGGGTCATCTCAGTGTCTCCCTCAGCTCATGACCCCCACAGGGTCACATGGAAGAACATCCGGCCGCAGTAGCATCCGCTACCTCGCCGACCCGATTACCGTATCCAGGGGCGCTTCGGCTCGAGGCGTTAGGAGGCAGCAGCAGCTGCTGCACTTCATCGTGCGCCCACTCTGGACTATAGCTCCATCAGAGCGCAGGATGCGATTCGACTGGTCCGGGTGCTAAGGTCCGCGATGGTCATACCGCAGCCGCGGCGGATCAAGCGCTCGAGCATATTCCTCCGGAAAGGTCTGGAGCGATGAGGCGAGTACTGTCGCCGCGCCGTCAACCAGCCCACATCGACCGCTCCCGGGCAGCAGTTTCGTCAGATGATCCAGTGCGTCGAGGTCACCGGCACGGCCGGACCCGGCTTCGATCCGCTCCAGGATGCGCGACACCTGATGCGTGCCGACCTTGCAGGATGGGCACTGGCCGCAGGAATTCGCGGCAAAGAAGGCGACGTATTCGGCCGTCTTGCGCAGGATGCTGGTGCCCTCGCCGACGACGATCATCGCGCCAGTTCCTAGGCGAGAGCCGCGGGCGCGCAGGCTGTCAAAGTCCAGCCTCACATCGATATCGGCCGCCGTCAGCAGTGTGTTGGAAGGCCCGCCAGTGAAGACCGCCTTGAACCGCTGATCGGCCAGCATGCCGCCACCATGGTCGAAGACCAGCTCGCGCAGAGTGACGCCCATGGGTAGCTCGTGAAGACCTGGTCGTAGCACGTCGCCAGACAGCGAGTAGAGCTTGGTGCCAGAGGCGTCGCCGCAACCGAGAGCGCGATAGGCATTCGCACCGATCCGCAGAACGAGCCCGGCGTGGGCCAGGGTTTCCACATTGTTTACAAGGGTAGGGGCGCCGTCGACGCCGTGTTCCACAGGCAGGGGGGGCTTTAGCGACGGGAAGGGGAACCGGCCCATCACGCTGGCGACTGCTGCCGTCTCCTCGCCGCCGATATAGAGGCCTGAGCCTTCGCAGACCGCGAGCCGCAGGGATGCCCCCACTGCGTCGGAGAGCCGTTGCAGCAGGTCATGGCCCGCCCAGGCCTCCACCGCAGCTTTCATCATGGCGACGGAAGCCGTCTCACGTCGGTTGACGTAGAGTGCGACATTGGTGGCGCCGACAGCCAGGGCGGCCACCAGGGCGCCCTCGATCACTTGATGCGGCGTGCGCGACAGCAGGAAGCGGTCCTTGAAGGTGCCAGGCTCGTCCTCGTTTCCGTTGCAGATAACCCATTTCATCCGGCCGGGCTGATGAGCGACGGCGGACCACTTGCGGTAGGTCGGAAACCCGGCGCCACCCAGGCCGCGCAAGCCCGCTTCCTCTAGCTCCGGAATGATATCGGCGGGGCTCTCCAGCCCGCGGCGGAGAGCCATGCCGCCCCCCACCGCCATCCATGCCTCGAGGTCCGCGCCGACCTGAACTTCCTGCCTGGTCAAAGGCCCGCTCATGCCGCGCGGCTCCTATCTGCGGTCGCATCGAAATTGCCATAAGGTGGGAACAGGATGGGCGTTTTCCGTGCCATGGAAAGGCCCTGCGCGATCATTGCGCGCCGCCAATCGGCCAAGTGGTTCAGCCCGATGGTTCGCGGCCTTTCGCCCCGGGCATCCTCCGCCGCGGCCTGGCCGCTGCGGCGCCCGAACACCACCAGTTCCAGCAGCGCATTGCCCATCATCCGATTGCGCCCATGCAGGCCGCCCGTCACTTCCCCTGCGCAGAGAAGCCCAGGAACCTCCGTCCGACCGGCCGCGTCGATCGCTACGCCGCCATTCTGGTAGTGCAAAGTCGGGCAGACCAGGAACGGCTCTTGCGCCGCGTCAAACCCGGCGCGGTGGGCAAGATGCATCAGCGTCACGAGCCGCTTTGCCAGAATGCCGGGTTCGCGTGCCTCCAGGCTCGGCGTGTCCAGGAAGACGCCCTCGACGCCGTCGCGGCCGACGCCGCGCCCCTCGGCGACCTCGCGCATGATGGCGGCGGCCACGACATCGCGCGTCGAGAGCTCGTCCACGAAGCGCCCGCCCAAGCCATTGACCAGGAAGGCGCCGGAGGAGCGTGCGGCCTCACTGACCAGCGCGCCGGTCATATGCGGCGGCCAGGCGATACCGGTGGGGTGATACTGCAGGCTATCCATGTCCCTCAGCGAGGCACCCGCACGATAGGCGAGCACGAGGCCATCGGCCGTGGCGCCATAGTGATTAGAGGTCGGGAAGCCCGCGGCATGGAGGCGGCCCGCGCCGCCGGTGGCCAGCACCGTGGCGCCCGCCCGGGCGAGAACAGGGCGGCCCTGTGCCAAGTCGTGCAGCACCGCCCCGGCGCAACGGCCGCGGTCATCGGTCAGCAGCTCGAGCGCCGGATGCCGGTCGAGCAGCGTGATGCCAGGCTGCAGCAGAGTCGCCTCGCGCAGGGCGCGCATCATCTCCAGACCGGTGAAGTCGCGATAGGAGAGGAGGCGGGCCGCAGTGGCCCCGCCGGGTTTGCGGCGCAGCAGCTGGCCGCCCATCCGGTCGCTGCCGGGGGCTAGGTCGAAGCTCATGCCTTCCTGGATGAGCCAGCGGATCGCGGCCGGGCCATCCGATACCAGGGCGGCGACTAGAGCCTTGTCGGCCACGAAATGCCCGGAGCGCAGCGTGTCCTCGAAGTGCCGCTGCAGGCTGTCCTCTGCGCCCACGGCAGCCTGGATGCCGCCTTCCGCCATCACGGTATTGCTGTCGCCGAGACGCAGCTTCGTGGCCAGCAGGATACGAGCTCCCGCCCGGGCCGCCGTCAACGCAGCGACGCAGCCCGCGCCGCCGCCGCCAATGACCAGCACATCGGCGTCCAGTGCCGGTGCTCCAGCAATGTCGACATCATCCACTAGCGCATTAGATTGCAGCAGCGCAGCCAGCTCGGCGCGGCAGGGCTGGCCCATGCTGCGGCCCAGCGTGAGTGGCACCATAGCCCCTGGCTGCCTGTCCGGATGGAAGCGGTCCAGCAGCTCTGGCGTCGGCAAGGTCCCTACTACCGAAGAGGCTGGCGTCGTGCGGCGCCAGGCGGACAGCGCCTCGTGGAAGGGAACCGTCATGGCTGCGACGGCCCGCCTGGATTAGCGCCTGGGGCATCCAGATCGATGGGCTGGCCGCCATTCTCGATCTCTCGCAGCCGAGAAATCAGATCTGCAGGACGCAGTGTCAGAGAGGCGGACATGCGGCGGACGAACTGCCCGAGATGCGCGGGATCGATGTGCTCCGGACAGGCTGCCACGCAGAGGTTGCACAGCACGCAGTGGTCAAACAGGGCGGCGGCCGCGAAGGCTTGACCATCGGCGGCCAAGTTCACCATTCGCTGCACCTCAATGCCCTTGGGGCAGGCGTGATCGCAGCCGCCGCAGTGGCGGCAATGCCGCGCCTCCGGGAAGACCCGGTCGATCTCCCCGAGCGCGGTCCAGCTATCGGTCAGCGCATGGAGATCGTAGGTATGCGACCTGCGAGCGGGAAAGTGATCCACGAAGGAGACCTGCATTCCCTCCTCAGCCTGCATTTCACAGGCGAGGGCGGTGCCCGCCAGTCGTTCACCCGGGCGGCGCACCAGGACGCGGCAAGCGCCGCAGACGCCCTGACCCATGCAGCCGACATTCTCCGTCAGTGGCAGCCCAGCGGCAGACCACGCCTGCAGCAGCGTGGCGCCAGCGCGGACGCGAATGGGCTGGCCATCGAAAGTGAAAGCGACCTCGGACGGCGCTTCAGATCCCGGCTCGGTCATGACGGCCTCCCCTGCTGGCAATGCCTCAAACTACCAGAGTCCTAGGATCTTCCACCACAGCCCGCCAAGCAGGCTGAAGACCAGCAGCTCCAGCACGCACATTACGAAGCCCACCTTCCACCACTCCCCGAGCGATACGTACCCGCTGCCGAAGATGATTGGCGAGGTGCCGGTCGCGTAATGGGTTAGTGTCATCATGATCGTCGACCCCGCGACCATCATCATCAGAAACAGCGCCACGTAGTCTGCGGGCACAAGCTGCACGCCGACGGTAAGGAAGGCCAGCATCATGGCACTGATATGGGCGGTCGTGCTGGCAAACATGTAGTGAGAGAAGACGAAGAGCAGCACCAGCAGGGCAGCCGCAAGCTCCCAGCCCAGCCCGGCGGCCGCAATGCCGCTCTGCAGCCCGGCCGATAGCCAAGCGATCACACCGACCTTGTTGAGTTGCTCGGCCATCATCACCAGGGCGCCGAACCAGATCAGGGTGTCCCAGGCGCTTTTTTCTGAGAGGACGTCATCCCAGTTGAGCGTGCCGGTGATGATCAGCGCGAAGAGACCGACCAACGCCACTGCGGTCGGGTCCAGGGTATAAGCCGCGCCCAGGATCATGGCAGGGACATTTGCCCAGAGGACGAGAAGGAGGCCGAAGGTGCCAATCATCACCTTCTCCTTGCCGGAAAGCGGGCCCATTTTCGCCAGTTCGTCGCGCGCATAGCTGACGGCATCCGGCGTGGCCTTCACTTCTGGCGGTGACAGCAGGGCAATGACCAACGGCATTGCCAGTAAGCAGGTGATCGCGGGGACGAACATGTAGAGCGCCCAGTCCGTCCAGGAGAGGTGAAAATTCCCTTGCGTCACCCGCGCAACATAGTCGACGACCAGCGGATTGGGTGCCGTGGCGGTGATGAACATGCCCGAGGTTATCGTGTTGGCATGGATGTTCACCAAGGAGAGGTAGGTGCCCATCTTCCGCTCGGTACCGTTCGCCGGATCTGAGCCGAAGGTCGAAGCTATCGACTTCATTATTGGGTGCACAATGCCGCCGCCGCGGGCCGTGTTGCTTGGCGTGAACGGTGCCAGCAGGAGTTCGCACACCGCTAGTCCATAGCCGATACCGATGGTGCGGCGGCCTAGCAAGGCAATGAAGACCAGGCCGATCCGGTCGCCCAGACCGGTCTTCTTCAATCCGCGCGAGATGATGATGGCGATGACGATGAGCCAGATGAGCGGATTGGACAGGCTGCCCAGCGCATCCGCCATCGCGCCGCGTGACGTGGTGTTCGTCACCTGTGACAGCGAGACGATGACAATCGCCATCATCGCCATCACGCCGATGGGCATGACCTTCAGGATGATAGCGAGGATGGTGGTGAGGAAGATGGCGACGAGGCCCCAGGCCTTCGGCGTCAAGCCATCAGGAACCGGCGCCAGCAGCACAGCAAATAGGAAAAGGGTCGTGATGATGGCGGGCTTCAAACGGAAAGGGACAACGTCATTGAAGTACGCGAACATCGCTCTGAAGCGCTCAGGCATCCCGGCCCCCTCCACCAAATCGTGCATCGAGGCCGTTCCTTTCCGGAGGCCCGACCTGATTACCCTTCATCCGGCGACGGGTCGCCGAAGCGCATGAGGATACCCATACGCCCGTGTAAGTCGGCTCAGCATGGGTAACGCTCGGCGGCACACCGGAAGGGCTGCATAGATTTGCAACAGGATTAAACAAGTGGCAACCACGATGAGACTGAGTTTCGGGCAAGCGTGTAGAGCGTGCGACGCCGAGTAGCGTACTAGACGCTCGGCTTTGTCTCGCCGAGAATGAACCGCTGGACCACGAGGCGCTGTGCACCCTGATGATACTGCCTGAAGCCGGTTCCAGACCTTCGGTCTGTTCGTCGTGCCGAAAATAAGAAAAGGCTCATGTTTAGCCATCAGGCTGGCATTTTGGAGGTGCGCGACAGATCATCGAGTTGACGCAGATTGATACCCTGAGAGGTGCGCGTCTACTGCGCGACGACATGGCCCTCTACGCCGTAAAACAGGCGGGCGGTGGACGGTTCCAGATGTTCGAGCCTGATATGCAGGCGCGGGCTCAGGCTCGCCGCTGCCTGGAGGCCGATCTGTGCAAGGCATTCCGCCGAGGGGAATTCGAGCTGCACTACCAGCCGCTGGTGAACCTTCGCAATGATTGCATCACTGGTTTTGAGGCGCTCGTGCGTTGGCGGTGTCCAGAAAGGGGCCTCGTGCCGCCCGACAGGTTCATCCCCGTCGCAGAGGCGATGGGCCTTATCGTGCCCCTAGGAAAGTGGATCTTGGAACAGGCTTGCACCGATGCAGCTGGCTGGCCATCCGATCTGAAGGTCGCAGTGAACCTTTCTGCTCCGCAAGTCTGTGAAGCCGGGTTCGAAGCGTCGGTCGAAAGCGCCCTCGCCGTTTCTGCTCTACCCGCTAGGCGGCTGGAGCTAGAGATCACTGAATCCTTACTCCTGCGGGAGACGGCGGACACGGTCGCCACCCTCCGCCGCCTCAGGACGCTGGGCGTCTCCATTTCGCTCGATGACTTTGGAACCGGCTATTCCTCGTTGAGCTAACTGCTCAAGTTTCCCATCGACAAGGTCAAGGTGGATAGAAGCTTCGTCCTTGCGATGGATGAGCGCGCGCAAGGGGCGGCGATCATCCGTGCAATCGCCGGTCTGTGTCAGACACTCGGCATCGCCACCACCGCGGAAGGCATCGAGACACTCGAGCAACTTCGGAATGTCGCCGATCAAGGCTGCACTGAGGGCCAAGGATATTTGTTCAGCCGTCCTCGCCCAGCAAGTGAAGTCCTAAGCATGCTAACAGAGTTCAAGATGAAGCGGTGCCTCATGCCTCGCCCCGCCGGACCAGTGGCGAGGTTGAGCCCGGCGGCCGAGGCGGCTGATCACTCGGCTCGATCCACGGCGCAGACCATGTCTCCCTCGTATGGGATCGGACGGCATCCCGCGAGCGAACAGGTCGTTGATGGATGGTGCCTTCGAAGGCCGCCACCACAACAGTCTTCAGATACCGATGGTCCTCAGGAGGTGCGAGGACAACGGACAAGCCCTGAACAGTCTTGGCGACGACCTCGACCACGCCGGACACGTCCGAGCCCAGGATGACCGGAAGGGCGACCGGCGGCTTGAAGCCGGGCACCCTGGTGTAGCCGTCCCGGAGGTACTGGTTCGCCACCCAACGAATGCGGTAGAGCTTGCCATGGGGGCAGTGGGGCCCGCGCTTGGCCAACAACTTGGCAGCCGTTGCAATGTCACGGTCGAGATCTTTCGAAACGACACCGCGGGCCTCGGCTTCAACAACCGGATAGACACGGTAGGGCGCACGATTAGAACTCCTCGTCAGGTCCGCCTAGTCTTGGCGCCATCAACGCTGGCAAGTGCCGATGGAGGGTCTATGCTGCCCGGACGTTCCGGTGTCGAGGAGGGGAAGCAGACGATGAGCCTGGCAACCTACACCTTGAAGATGGCCGCTGTGACGGCGCCAGCAGCCGCGCTGCTGGCTTTCAGCGGCGAGCCGATGCCCGCGGGCTGGCTGGACGGCATCGTGGATCCAGGGGCGACCGTCGGTAAGGCGGCCATCGTGGTTGCCATGTGGGTGGCTGGCGGAGCCGCCACGGCAGGGGGCACAGTCGGCTTCGTCTGGCTCTCATGGGAGCTGTGGCGGGAGCGGCGTCGGCGAGCTGGGACGTGCTCGCAAGACCGTCGGACTTCCCGCGCCGCCGGAACTCCGCAAGCGGATAACCTCTAGGCGTGGGCGTGATGGCCAGCGGCGCGACGTAGCAAAGGCGGGAACGGTCATGTGCAACCTTCTCCATGACCAGCAACCAGCGCGCCATCATGGAGCTGACAGGAACTCTGCACGACCGCATCGGAAACCTCCCGGCATTCCCAGCCATCTACCCCGACAGTATGGCCCCCACCGTGCGCAGAGCGGAGATGGAAAGCGGGACCTGACCATGATGCGGTGGGGAATGCCGGGGTCCGAGCAGTACGGTGGCCACCACTGACCAACATCCGCAACATCCGCAGCCCACACTGGCGCCGGTGGCTCGGACCCGCGCACCGCTGCCGGGTGCCTGCCACCTCATTCTTGGAATGGGCCGACACGAAGCCCAAGAAGACGCCGGTCTGGTTCGGCTTGGCGCCGGAGCGGCCGCTCTTCGCCTTCGCGGGGATATGGACACCGTGAACCGGATTGCGCGGCTCCAAGTCAACCCGGTCGAGGGCGAGCACGAACTCTTGGGCTTTCTGACCTGCGACCCGAACGCGACCGTCGGCGCGATCCACCCGAAAGCCATCCCTGTGCTGCTGACGATGCCGGACGAGATGACCACTTGGCTGGAGGCGCCCTGGGAAATCGCCAGCGAGTTGCAGCGGCCCCTGCCGGACGACCATATGGTCATCGTGTCCCGCGGCAACCGGAAGGACCCGGATTGAACCACCGCGGCAAACTCGCCGCCGCTCGGATCAGTCGGACGGACTGGCGCTAGGCAGCCCAAGCTCGGCCTTGAATGGGGCGCTGCGCCACGACCCGGCATCCGCCCCCGAACTTCGCTGTCGGTGAAGGCAGCCCACTGCGCAGCCTGATGCGGTCATCCTTTCAGCTGGTCTCCGATAGGCCGGGAAGCGGGGTCCGATGGTCCTCACGCAGCCTTGAGCACCAGAATAACGTGACGTCACAGAAAGCAACCAGCGCCATGGAGCGCCGGATTATTGTGACGTCACGAATCAAGGGTCGACAAACGATAGGTTGCGATATTATTGTGACGTCACGGATTGGATTGAGGTCACACGGATGGCGTCGAACCGCAGCTTGAGGAGCAGCTCCAAGCAACGCCGCGCCTCCAAGGACCAAACCTCCGAAATCCGTGACGTCACGAAATCTGCCGGAGCTTCGGTGGTGGCTGGTGTGTCAGCTGAGAAGCCAACTCGCTTCAGTGAGGCATCGCCTTCGAAGGACAGCGCTCCCAAGCGGCGAGGGCGGCCACCAAGTGACCCTTCAGCGGGACCTGCGAGCAGTGCGAAACGGACGGCAAAGTATCGAGAGCGCCTGGAAGAAGAGACGAGGGAGTTGGTGGGAGCGCTGCGATCCGCCATTTGGGCCGTGGAGCGGCTAGGTGATCACCATCATCTGGGTTGGATGTTCTGGGGAACCAAGAAGCTGACGTTGGACGCGATCCGGCGTCTCGAGCCTGCGTTTGCTCCGGAACTGGAGTACCTCGAGGCCCGCTCAAAGGCCTATGTGCTTGAGATGCACAAGCATCGTGCTGCCCCAAAGCCTCCAGAAGGACCAAAGCGGGGGTCGATCCTCCTGGCTGACTCGGTCTTCAGCACCGATGCGGCGGGGAACGTTCTCCAGGACGGCAAGAAGACTGGCTTCAAGGTGGCGCCCCAAATTGTCAGCTGGCGCCTTGTTGAGGAACGCCCCGTCAGGAGCAGGAAAGTGCAGGATTGCACCCTGCAGAGCGCGGAGGATGCCCTGCTCGTCGCGGCAACCATCCTCATTGAGAGAGGGAAGGGTGGTCCCTTGGAAACGATCTGTCCCCCGCTGGATACCTGGCAGCCGTGGGCACAGGAGTTTCCGATGCCAGAGGTCACGGATCCGCCGGTCGAGGTGTTAAGCAACCTCAGGGAAGCTGTTGCGTCCGGTTCAGATGCGGCTGCCACTAGGAAGGTTGGGCGCAAGAGGAAGCCAAAGCCACCAGGTAGCGCGTCGCTTCCAGAACGGCCTGGTCCGGTGGGCGGAACGACTGGAAAGGCGAGAAGGTCGAGGGCTTGAGCAATAGGCGCTGGTCGGGCAGCCCCAGGCTAGTGTCCCGCTCAGCTCCCCCGCCGGGAGCATGATCTGCCAGCCGGGGGACCCCGGCGATGCTGTGGGAAAATGCCGATAGCCTCGAGTTCCACGGTCAGCACGGCTTGGGCGTGTGGCGTAGAGTTCCACGGTAAACCTGCAGCATTGGTCGGCAACCAGGCGCCGCCCGATGTGCCCGTGGCAGAGCTGTCGAAACCGGACCATTCCGGGCGCGATCCGTAGGGAAGTTCCGCGCGATCCGTAGGGGAAGAGCCTCGTAACCGATTGATTTTGAGCGCGGAATCAGCTCCGAATCTTGAATAGAATCTAGGAAGCGTGGAAGCTCCTGCTAGCGAGATTGGATGGCCTGGATAGCCGTACCCATCTAATCGGCGACGCAGCGCGCCAGCATGGGCCGTCCATCAAAACACCCGGGGAGGAGCCACGATGGCGATTGCCGAAGTCCATGAAGTGGAGGCCGTAGGAGACACCGCTGCAATCTATGCGGAGCTCCGCCAGGAGCTCGGGCTTCCCTTGGTCAACCTTATCTGGCGGCACTTCGCAGCCCTGCCGGGTGTGCTGCCCTGGGCCCGGGCCACAGTCCGGCCTGTCACGCGCTCGCTCGAAGTCCAGCAGGGACAGGACAGGATTGGCCAGCGGGTTTGGCGGCTAGTGGGCGACATGCGGCACACGCTCCCAACTCTCACCGCTGACCAGGCCGCCGTTGTGGACATCTACAACCGTGGCAACACCGCTAACCTGCAGCTGCTCACGGCTTTGAAGAAGGTCGTGGCCGGTGAGGCCGCTGGTGGCGGCCGCTTGGTGGAAGGCCAATCCGGCGCTCCTACCCCACTCGCTTCCGTGCCAGGCATGCCTCGGCTCGATAGATTGGAGCCCGCGACCTCCCAGATGGTACGGAAGCTGGCGGCCTTGCACGGGGAGGAGGGCGCAAGGGCCGTTCCCAGCCTCTATCGGCACTTGGCGCTTTGGCCGGACCTCCTTCCTCCGCTACACGCCGCGCTCTCTAGGTTCAGCGAGTCAGGCCTTCTGGCAAATGGGCGATCGGCTCTCATCGACATGGCGGACGCTACCGCATCCCGCCTGCTGCCCGCCCTGCGCCCGCCGGGCGTCTTCCCCGCTGAGCAACGCGTGGCCACCCTGGGCGCGCTTGAGGCGTTCGCCGGTCGCCTTATCGCGGACCTGAGTGTCGTGGGCCTTCTACTGCGGCGGCCCACATCGGAGCAGCGCCTTCCCTGACATCGGAGTGGAGACAACGCGCAGCAACAGCGTCGACCAGGACAACCGGCCCTACGCCATTATGCCCGCGATGACGGTCCCGCTCTGGCTCAAACACAGCTTCGGCGAGGGCGCGTTGCTGGGGCGCGGACTGGGCTTGGGGGGGGGCACGATATCGGCTCGGCCGATGCGGATGGCGCCGCCCGCCGATTGAGCGACGGCACAGGGCATGGCCCGCGGTGACGAGGCGCAAGGAAGGCGCCTCATTCTTCGCCAAGCTGGTCGCCGCGGCGCCCGGCCTTCCAATACGGATAGAGCACGTAGGCATCCTTCGGCAGTCGCAGCGTTTCGCGCAGGTGCCGCCTGACAAGTAGATAGGTCGCGGCGTCGCCTCCACCCCAGACGAAGATGGATGTCGACAAGTCAGGAGGGATCGCGGCAAGCACGGCATCGGCCAGAAGGCGACCCGATGGCGCCCGGACCGAGCCGCGATGCAGCCACCGCAGCAAGATCCCGGACGGATGGGCAAGCGGCATCTGGTCAGCAGCGTCCCGCACTTCGATGATCGCGACACCCTGCGCATCTGCTGGAAGCGCCTCCAGGATGCGCGCCATCCCGGGCAAGCAGGTCTCGTCGCCGAAGAGAAGATGCGACTTGGCCGAACGCATCCCATGGCCGCCAGGCCCCACCATCGCCAACTGGTCGCCTGGCCTTGCGGCGTGGAACCAGGCTTCGGCCGGACCACCTTGGCCATGCTGGAAGACATCGAAGGCGAGGCGCTCTCTGGCCGCGTCGATCCAGCGGATGGTGAACAGCCGCTGCGCCAGGGCATGGCCGCGCGGCCAGATCACCTCTCCCTGCGCGCCCAGCAGCGGCCATTGCGGATCGACCCCGCCAGGCGGCGGGAAGAGCAGCCGCGCATGCAGATGCAGCGGCGTGTCAAAGCGATTCAGGTCTTCGCCCGTGAAGACGAAGCGCCGCATCCTGGGCGTGAGGTTCTCGTGGCTGAGGAGACGCAGGATGCGGAGATCCGGTGGGCGGGTCGCGGCGCCTTCTGTCATGCCTTCCCAGGCAATCGCCGGGGCCTGCGCACGTGTGACGAAGGCCGCCATCGAGGTCGCCAGGTGCCGCGCTGCGTTCAGCGCGACAGGATCGGCCGCCTCCACCACCATGGACAAGGCAGTCCCTTCGAGCTCGAAGTCGATGGCGGCGTCGTCGATCCTGGCGCGATGGGCACCGTCATGCGGCTCCACAACGGCATGATGGCCGGTGAAGAGCGTGGTCAGCTCCTCGATCACCCCCTCGGTCTCGGACAAGGAGATCCGCGTCCGGCTGCGCAGCTCAGCCATGCAGGTCGCTCCAGAAACGGCCTTCAAGCGGGACGGCGATGAAGTCGCGCCGGAGCACCGTCAGCAGCTCGCCCGGTAAGGCGGCGGGGATGCGGGAAGGGTGCAGCCAATGCGCCATGGCAGCGATCAGCAGCAGGTCGATCGGTTGCTCGCCGAGACCCGCCCAGACGCCGTGCAACCGCTGCCGAGCTACGGCGTGCAGGCCTTGCAGTCCCGGCCGCTGCCGCAGTGATGCCAGGGCGAAAGAGTCGGCGCTCGCCCGGTCGGCAGGCGGGATCAGGGTGCGGGCGGCGACGACCACCTCCGGCTGCACCAGCAGGATGTCTTCCGGGCTGACGGCGATCTGGGCCAGGCTCGACAAGGGCGGGACAGCGATGCCGCCCGTGGCGCGCAGGAATCGCTGCCAGCGCGGCAGGCCGGTAGTCATGCAGCAGGGCGCGCCCGGATCGGCGTAGAAGTGCACGAAGACGGAGGTCGGCGTCGCGCCCTGCAGTGCCGCGCCGATCTCCGCCCGACGCGCGGCGGAGAATGACAGGAAGGCCTCGGCACGGTCAGGGCGCCCGGCGATGGCGCCGAACAGCCGCAGCCGCCGGGCATGGTCGGCATCGCCGTCGCCGGGCGCGGTGCTGAAGACCACGGCAGCACCCGCGCGGCGGAAGGCGCGCGTCAGCGGGCCGTCGGCCAGGCCAGGCTCCTGGTAGGCGGTCAGCACCACCAGGTCTGGGCGCAGGTCGAGCGCGCGCTCCAGCGAGAAGCTGTCGGCCGCCATGCCGCCGACCCACGGGATCGCCGCTGCCTCGGGATGGCGGCTCTGCAGCGCCTGCAGCAGGCCGTTGCCGCCCAGCCGCTCGGCCGCCGACCATCCGGCGATCAGCGCCAGCGGGTCTTCATGCGCCAGCGCCAGCGGGATCAGGTCGGAGGCCTCGGCCAGCAGGATGCGCCGCGGCGGCCGCGTCAGCACCACCGCCTGGCCCAGCATGTCGACCGCCGCGGCCGAGCTGCCCAGGGCGGGCGCGGCCAAACCCGTCGCCCCCAGGGTCAGCAGGTCGCGACGCCGCATCGGCGTCACCAGCTGTAGCTCAGCGTGCCGAGGACCGTGCGGCGCAGGCCAATGTAGCAGCCGGTCAGCGCAAAGCAGCCCTGGACATATTCCTTGTCGGTCAGGTTGGTGGCGTTGACCGCCAGCCGCATGCCCTGCAACTGCGGCGCCAGCGTGCCGAGCTCATAGCTGATGGCGGCATCGACCAGGGTGGCGCTCGGCGTGCGGCCGGTATTTTGTGCATCCGCCCAGGTGCTGCCCAGATAGCGCAGCCCGCCGCCCAGGCGGAACCCGGCCAGGGTGCCTTCGTCGAAGCGCCAGTCGGCCCAGAGCGTCGCCGAATGTCGCGGCGTCTCGATCGGCGCCTTGCCCTGGGTGGCGTTGTTCGCCTTGGTCACCTCGGCATCGGTATAGGCATAGCCCGCGACCAGGTTCAGGTGACGGCCCCGGCTGGCGCGCGCCTCGAGCTCGATGCCACGGGAACGGACCTCGCCGGTCTGCACGCTGAAGCTCGGATTGACCGGGTCGGTGGTCAGCACGTTCTGCTGCGTCAGCTGATAGACCGCGGCGGTGAGCAGCAGCCCGCTGCCCGGCGGCTGGTACTTGACCCCCGCCTCATATTGCACGCCGCGGGTCGGGCGGAAGGCGTTGCCCTGGCGGCCGGTGCCGCTGGTCGGGCTGAAGGATTCCGCATAGCTGACATAGGGGGCCAGCCCCATGTCGAACAGATAGACCAGCCCGGCGCGGCCGGTGAAGGCCTGGTCGTCCTTGTCGGCGGTCGTGCCGGTCAGGCGGTTGCGGGTGTCGGTGCCGACCCAGTCCTGCCGCCCGCCCAGCAGCAGCCGCCAACGGCCCCACGCGATCTGGTCCTGCAGATACAGGCCATAGCGGCTGAGCGACTGGCTGCTGCTGGAATTCGGTGCGCGATAGGCCGGGCTGTTCGGCACGCGGTAGTCGGCGGCGAAGGGATCGAAGGGGGTGATCGCCGCCGAATAGGCGATCGTCTGGGTCTGACTGTGCTGGTAGTCGAAGCCCGCCAGCAGGGTGTGGTGCAGCGGGCCCGTGCTGAAGCGCGCCTCGGCCTGGTTGTCGACCAGGAAGGTGTCGTCATGCGTGCTGCCCGACAGATAGGCGCCCGTCAGGCTGCGCCGGTCTGCGGCAAAGCCGAGGATATAGGCGCCGTCATAGCTGGCGCGGCGATGCCCGTAGCGGGCGTTCTGCCGGAAGGTCCAGGTTTCGTCGAAGCGGTGTTCGAACAGCGAGGTGAGCGAATAGGCCAGGCGGCTGTTCTTGAAGCTTTCGGGATTGCCGTAGTTGCGGCCGGTGTCGAGCTGCCCGTTCGGGTTGGCCAGGAAAGTGCCGATGGCGGGCAGATAGTTCATGTAGCCGCCATAAGGGTCGTTCTGGTAGTTGCCGAGCAGCGTCCAGCTGGTGGCGGCATCCGGCTTCCAGGTCACGGCGGGCGCCACGGCGATCCGCTGGTACCGCGTGTCCTCGACCTGCGAGCCGGAATGGGCGGCGCTGCCGGTGATGCGGTAGAGCAGCGTGCCCTCGGCATTCAGCGGGCCGGTGCTGTCGAAGCCGCTGGCCACGCGCCCATAGCTGCCGATCTGCAGCCGCGCCTCGCCACTGACCGTCTCGCCAGGGCGGCGGCTGACCAGGTTGACCACGCCGCCGGGATTGCCCTGGCCGTAGAGCACCGAGGAGGGGCCGCGCAGCACCTCGACCCGCTCCAGCAGGAAGCCGTCGATCTGCGGCGCGGTTGGGCCGTTGTCGGTCGGGATCCGCATCCCGTCGAGATAGTAGTCGAGGGTGAAGCCGCGCGCCTTGCCGAAGTCGAAGCCGGTGCCATAGGCGCCGCGCTGCTCGCCGGTGACGCCCGCGGTGTAGCGCAGCGCCTGGCCGACGCTCTGCGCCTGTTGGGCGTCGATCTGCTGGCGCGGAATGACGCTGATCGATTGCGGCGTCTCGATCAGCGGGGTGTCGGTCTTGGTGGCGGCGCCGCTGACCTCAGCGACGAAGCCGGGCACCGGCGACCAGCCGCGCTGCAGCCCGGCCGCGACATTGACGTCCGGCAGCAGCAGGGCGCCGGGCTCCGCCTGGGCGGCCAGCGTCACGGTGCGCGGGTTGATGAAGCGATGGCCGAGGCCGGTGCCCTGCAGCAGGCCGCGCAGAGCCTCCGACGCGCTGGCCTGGCCGGTGAAGCCCGGCGAGCGCTTTCCGGCCGCGAGCGCCGGGCCGTAGGTGACCTGCAGCCCGGATTGCCTGCCAAAGGCGGCCAGCGCCTCGTTCAGCGGACCGGCCGGGATGGCGAAGCCGGTGGCGGCTTCCTGCGCCTGGACGGGGAGGGGGGCGAGCCCGGCCAGCAGCGCCGCTGGCGGCAGCACCATCAACCCCGCCAGGGTCCTGCCCATCAGGCCGCTGGCCCGCTTGTCTGTCCGTCGCATCGTCGCCGCTTCCCTCAAGGCCTGGAGGGTCGAAGCACCCCCCTGCCTGCGGAAACGGACCGACCTCGCGGATTTTCCCTGTTTTTTTCGGCGACAGCGTCAGGGCGGCGAGATCAGCGTCAGGTAGGGCGTCCAGCGCCGGATACGGCCGCCGAGCGGATGCACCACCGCCTCCAGTGCCAGCTCCGGGCGGCCGAGGTCGAAGACGCCGCTGACCGGCAGGGCGCCGAAGGCCTCGCTGGTGATCACCCAGCGGCCCGCGTGCCAGCGGGCGATGCGGCCGAGGACCGCGGCCAGCGGCTCCTGCTCGACCACCATCTGTCCCTGGCGCCAAGCGGCTGGCGCACCCGGCAGGTCGCGGCCGGTGACCACAGCGCCACTGTCGAGCAGGAAGGCCATCCATTGCCGCTCGGCCAGGGACAACGGTGGGCGCCCGCCCGGCGGTGTCACTTCCACCAGGCCGGAGGCAGCGGCGACCCGGATGCGGCCTGCCTCCAGCGATATCTCGAGTGTGGCGTAGCGCGACGTCGCCACCAGGCCAGAACAGCTTGCCTGGAGCGGCTGCGGTCCGGCTTGAGCGATGTCGAGCAGCACCATGCCCTGCAGCAGCTCCAGGCCACGGCGGCCGGGCCCCATATCGATGGCCAGCGCGGTCTCGGGCCCCAGCGTCGCCCGGCTGCCGTCAGGCAAGGTCAGGGTCCGGACCTCGCCCGTGCTGGTCACCACATCCGCCTGGGCGCGCCGGACCAGGCCGGGTCCGAGCGTGCCTGCGGCCAAAGCGCCGCCAAGCCCCAGGCCGCCGAGCGCCACCAGGCTGCGGCGGGAAGCGCCGGGCTTCGGGGGCGGACGCAGCACTACGCCTGCCATGCCGTGGATTTCGGCCGCCTCTTCCCAAACCCGGCGATGCGCCGGGCTGCGGGCCAGCCAGCTGCGGGCAACCTCCTGCGCGACCGGGTTCCGCGGATCGCCATGCAGACGGATCAGCAGGTCCACCGCTTCCTCGAACAGGCGATCCTCATCGGCGGCGGTCTGGGTCATCGGCAGCGGTGATAGCCCCTCCTCGGGTGGCGGGCGACGCTTTTCCGGCCCGCCTGCCGCGGCAGGCCTGGGGTCAGGAATGCCGCAGCCGCTTGCGGAGATGCGCGTAGGCGTCGCGGATAAGCGTCCAGCTGCGGGTGGTCGACAGGCCCAGCCGCTCGCCGACCTGGGCTACGGTCAGCTGCTCCATCCGGTGCAGCTCGAAGGCGCGGCGGGTGCGGTCCGGCAGCTCGGCCAGAGCGGCCTCCATCAACGCCAACCGCTCGCGGTCATAGAGCTGCGTATCGGCCGAGGGGGTCGGGTCTGCGATGGCCATGACCAGCGCCTCGGGCGCCCCGGTCGTGGTTAGTTTAGACCTTTCCCTGCGGCGGTGGTCGATCAGCAGGTTGCGGGTGGTTTGGAACAGGTAGGCACGGGGATTGTCCGGCTGCTGCCCGTGATGGTCCCCCTGGACCGTCCCTTGGGGGGCCGCAGTCAGCAGGCGAAGGAAGACATCCTGGCTGATATCCGCCGCGACATCAGGCGCGACGCCGCGGCCCCGCAGGAAGCGCAGCAGCTCCTGTGAATGTCGACGGAAAAGAGCCTGGATGTCCCACGCCAAGGTGCAGCCCATTCAATCGCCCGAGAGATGGTCAGGTCGTCGATCGGGCAGGGTGACCGGATCGACAGCACTCTTAAATGCGAACCATTCTCAATAACGACGAATGGTTAGCCTCGTCAATGCGCCTCCACCGACCCGTCGCACCGCCCGCATCGTTGAAGCCCTGATTGACATAGGCGAGGTCGACGCTTTCCCCCCTGGAGGCCTGCATGGGAAAGAGCGTGGACCTCGCTTACGTTGATAAGGGCTTCACCGGCGCGCGTGCTGCCGCTGCCGCGAAGGCGCATGGCATCGAACTCGAGGTGGTGAAGCTTCCCGAAGCCAAGCGTGGCTTCGTGCTGCTGCCGCGGCGCTGGGTGGTCGAGCGCTCCTTCGCCTGGGCCACCCGCTTCCGCCGCCTGGTCAAGGACTACGAGCGCTATGCCAGTACTCTCGCTGACCTCCACCTGATCGCCTTCGCCTGCCTCATGCTCAAGCAAGCCGCGGACTGGCCACAGGTTCACAACAGCCTCTAGGACGCGCATGACGCACATGGACTGGCAGAGGCGTCGACTTGCCTACTTCGAAGCTCCGGCGGGCCCCTTCAGCCCGGGAGGTGGCGTCGCCTCCTCCGCATCTGGATTGCGGCCCTGCACGCGATCCAGAAACCGCATGATCGGCGTGACAGTCAGCCCGTGCAGCAGAACCGACAGCAGCACGATCAGTGCGACCAGCCCCCACAGCTGCTCCGTGTCAGCCAATTTCATGTGGTTGAGCCCGTAGGCCAGGTAGTACAGCGAGCCGACGCCGCGGATGCCGAAGAAGGCGAGCGTCAGTTTCTCGGTGCGGGCAGCCTTGAAGCCGAGCAAGCCGACGAGGCCGGTCAGCGGGCGGATGACCAGCAGGATCACGACTGCCACAATGACGTCGGTCCAGGTGACCGGTGCGAGCAGCCCTCGCACCAACGCGCCGCCGAAGAGCAGGAGCAGAACCATCATGGCGATGCGCTCGATCTGCTCTGTCATCTCATGCATCTGGACCTGGAAGTCGTGGTCCCTGTGCGTACTGCGGAAGGTCAGCGCCGTCACGAAGACGGCCAGGAAGCCGTAGCAGTGGATGATCTCGGTCAAACCGTACGAGACGAGGGTGGCGGAGAGCGCAATGAGCCCGTCGCCCGTCCTGGCCAACTTGGTCTTGGCCGGAACGTGGAAGGTGAGCCAGCCGAAGGCGCGGCCGATCACCCAACCGGCTACCACGCCGCCACCGATTTCCCACAGCACCCGGTAGGTAATCCAATCGATGAACCAGGGCTCGCCGCTGCTGGCCGCGGCGCCGAGAGCGATGGCGAGGTGCACAAACGGAAAGGCGAGGCCATCGTTAAGCCCGGCTTCGGAGGTTAGGCCAAAGCGTACCTCGTCCTCCTGTCCTGTCTTCGGCGGGCCTACCTGTACGTCGGAAGCAAGGACCGGGTCGGTCGGCGCGAGGCTGGCCGCCATCAGCAGGGCTGCGACCCAAGGATAGGCCTGTCCCCATGCCAGCAGAATCACGATGAGGCCGATGCCGAGTGGCATGGTAATTCCCAGCAAGCGCCATGTCACAGCCCACCGGCGCCAGCTGAAGACGCGGTCGAGCTTCAGACCCGCGCCCATCAACGCGATGATCACCACGAACTCGGTGAACCGCTCGGCGATCTCGGGGTGAGCCAATGGCGACGGATTCAGCGCCACCTGCGGCAAGGAAAAAAGCCCAGCCCCCAGGCCGATGCAGATGATTGGCAGGGAAAGTGGCAGGCGCCTCAGGACGAGCGGCAGCCAGGCAACGAGGGCGATAAGAATGCCGAAGCAGGTGAAGGCTAAGATGTAGGGTTCAGGAAGCCAGGTGCCCTTGGTCATGCGGCTTCTAACGGTCTGGTCACAAAATCGTTCCGGAACGTAGGCGATTGAGAGTACTTGCCTCTACTAAGCACCAGTTGGCTTTCTTATGAACCAAATGGCACATGCGGGCGTTGCAGGTCAGCAAACCTGGAGGACCACCACCATGCGCATGCATCTGCTCACCGCCATCACCGGCGTGGCCCTGCTTGCCACCCCGCTGGCAGCCACCGCCCAGACCGCTCCTGCTGCCGGTACGCAGGCAGGCTTGCGGATCGAGGCCAACCAAATCCGTGCCAAGCAGCTGATGGACCGCGACGTCTACACCACCGACAACACCGAGGTCGGCGAGGTCGAAGACTTGGTGATCGACCCCGCGAATGGCCGCATCGTCAGCGTCGTCATCGAGGTGGAGAACCGTCTCGGCCTCACCGATAAGTATGTGGCGGTGGACCTGAACCAGCTTCGCCTGACGCCGGGAGAGCGCCGCATCACCATCGACATGACCCGCGACAACGTGCGCTCGCTGCGGGGAATTACCTACAACGACTAACGGCGGATCCGAGCGCCTCATGTGGCCGATATCCATCGGGCGCGTGAGGCGCCTTGGGCCTGGAAGTTCCGGTTCAGATTGAACGTAGCGAGGCGAGTGCCGCTCCAAGAAGCCCCCGTCTAAGCAAGCTGACTGCCGCGAGGAAGGCTCCAAATTGTGCGCGTTGGCTATGCCCTGGACATCCGGGCACTACTGATCAAGGTGGATCAGGTTGAAGACTATCTGCAGCACTGTAAGGCAATGCAGGAAGACCTAGGCATCTTGGATGATTCTGTTGTCGCCAATGTGTTTGCGTAGCGCTTGGCCGCTGCGAAGCCGGAACTGCGTCCCACTGCGGCGGCGTTGGCGTCATGGGCAGAGGTACGGCAGAAGAGTGCGCTCGACCATCTTCACATCGCGTGGCGCGAGTCCCGCCACTCGGTCCGGCCGTGTGCCCGCACTTTGTTGCTGGAGCTCTGCCAAGGCACCAGCGTCAGTGGCAAGATGGAATCCTCGAAATAGGGTGAACTGCTGTGTGCAACCTCTACTCGATGACAAGCAACCAGCGCGCCATCCTGGAACTGACCCGGGCGCTCCATGACCACACGGGAAACCTCCCGCCGCTCCCCGCCAGCTACCTGGATGCATGGCGCCGGTAGTGCGTCAGTGCCAGGACGGCGGGCGCGAGTTGACCATGATGCGCTGGGGCATGCCGGGGCCTGAGCAGTACGGCGGGCACCCCGTGACGAACATCCGGAACACCCGCAACCCGCACTGGCGCCGGTGGCTCGGCCCGGCGCACCGTTGCCTGGTGCCGGTCACTTCCTTCTCGGAGTGGGAAGACACCAAGCCCAAGAAGACGCCGGTCTGGTTCGGCTTGGCGCCGGAGCGCCCTCTCTTTGCGTTTGCCGGTATCTGGACCCGTTGGACCGGCACGCGAGGCCCGAAGTCCAGCCCGGCCGAGGGTGAGCACGATCTCTGTGGTTTCCTAACCTGCGATCCGAACGAGACAGTCGGCGCCATCCACCAAAAGGCCATGCCGGTGCTGCTCACGACGCCTGACGAAATGACCACCTGGCTGGAAGCGTCCTGGAAAATAGTCCGCGAGCTGCAGCGGCCACTGCCGGATGAGCAGATGGTCGTGGTGGCCAGGGGCAATCGGACGGATTCGGCGCTGGAGACGTCTTGATGGCGAAAGGATCAGCGGGTCCGGTCACCATACGGCGGGCAATTGGCAATCTGCTGCGGATGGCTAGCGCCGACCTCGAAGATGCTCAGAACTTGGTCCGCAGCGCGAGCGCAAGGAATGCGGGAACGCTCATGCAAGCCGCCGGTTTGAAAATGGGCGCCGCCCTGAGCGCATCGGCGGTAGGCCGGTTTGATGGAGAAGGCGAGGCGCGCTGGCACGCGATCCCGGACCACTTTCCTGCTGTCGAAAAGCTGCGGGCGCTGGTGGCGGAAACGGGATATCGGCCTGCACTTCAGGACGATGGAAGTCCTCGGCAGCCTCCGAGCGCCACGCTTGTCAACAAAGCTATCAAAATGACAAAGGAGGCGCTGGCCGAACTCTGTCTGGCTTTCGGCGTCGACCTCGAGGGCTCGCGACCGGCTGCTCGCGCAGTGCCGCCAGAACCCGAGCCTCCGCCGCCGAAGGCGCCACCCGACACGTACGCAGCGGCCCAGAAGCCGCAGTCCCAGCGAGCCGGGCGAAAGGGAGACAAAAAGGAATCCAATGTCGTAGAGCTACGAGGCCGCAGGCCTATTCCGCAGTCCTCCTCGACTGGACCCAGGCGCCGCGACACGCTGTCTCGGCCGGGAACGTCTCCTTCAAGGACGAGGACAGCGCCGGGCCTGACCTCAAATGCGTTCTGGGCCTTCATGGATCGATGGGGCGTCGAGGATGGTAGTGCGCTGCGGCTGCTCGACCGCGGGCGGGGCCTGACCTCCAAAGGCCGATGGCCTCGCTTCAAGCTGAGCTCAGAAGAGGCCGGACTGCTCCAGGCGCTGCAGAGTATCGAAGCCACATTGAACACCTTGGCCGAACAGTCATCGGCCTGGGTGAGCGCACCGCTTGCAGAGGCACCGTTCAAGGGCGCCCGGCCGATCGAATGGATCATCAAGCGCCGCCTGCTAGGTACTCGAGACTTGTCCCAGCACCTGCTGCAGAAAGCTCTGACAGCCTCGGTGAGACAAGACTGAAGGCGAAGGATCCGAAGGGCTCTACTGCGGCGGCGGCGAGCATCTCGGTAGCAGGTGCCGCCGCAGCAGGTGGGCGCAGCCGTAATAGTCGCGAAGGGGCTGCGCCAACTTAACCGGATAGGACGTTGCCAGTCCGTATTGCCGAACTCTTACGTCATCAGCGTCAATCTCGAGAAGTTACCTTCATCGGCGGCGTCTGCTGGTGCTGGATAACATCCCAATTCTCGTGCGAAAGACGTCGGTAAACTGAGGTGCAGGATGCCTCATAAGACGCGCCTTCGCCCTTCTCGGCATGGACCTGATAGGCGATGACGATCAGTCCCTCCTGGGGGCGACGCACCTGCTGCGCTGAAAATGAGACACTGGTCCACCGCGGCGACTGCGTCACGGCTTCAACTGCCTTATCCCGTCCCAGAATAAAGGGGGCTTCCGGCAGGACCAGGAGGCATTCTTCGCTGATGGTGCTTCGGTAATGCTCTGGGTCTGCGGTCCAAAGGCTCTCCTCAAATTCCCAGATTCGTGCATCGTCCATGACGTGTCCATTTGGTTGAAGCCTCTTCATCAACGCGTGCTGCCGAGAAGCATGCCTGGCTGTAATCCACCGCACCTTGAACGATCAGGCCTTGGCGCGGATAGCTTGCCTCGGTGGGAAGTGGCAGACCAGCTACCAGAAAATCAGCACTTGCTCAGCGCTAACTTGGTGCCCCGAGCGTGAGAACTAGCGGCAACTCATGGTTGGCTAGCGATGGCCATGCTTCATCTCGCACGACGAGATCAGCGCGGCCACGTATGCCCGACTATCAAACAGTGCCGTAAGCACAGCCTATCCAAACGACTGGAAGGGCCTTCGTGCTTCGTCAGACGGTCAGCTCGCCCTGATCCTCGCCGATCCAGTATCGAATACGGCTGGCGTGAACCTTGATGAGAATGACACCTGGGGTGTCAATGCCCTGTGGGAACCAACGGTCAAGCTCCTTGGTCCAGTGAGCAGCAAAATCTGCCTTGTCTCTGATAAGCGTAGAGCGACCCATCACGGCGATGAAGAGTGGAGTGCCTAAAAGCAAACCCTTCGAACCGGCATAGCTCAGGCTTGTGCTTGCATCACGCTCGATCTCTGCGATCTTCGCGGAGCTCTCGTAGGCAAAGAAGTAGGCATCGCCTTGGAACTCGACATCACGGTTGTTGCTCATCGGGCGCGAGGTGATGCCGCCCGTCACGGCGGTGGTCGACATCGTTGCGAAATCAATGTCGGCCATCATCTTGGATAAGTCGGCAATCGTCGTGTTTGCCATCGTTTTCTCCATTTCTTTGATTGATCCGCCTGCGCCCGTGGCGATCGGGTGGCTATCAAGAAAGACGATCTGGAAAGCCCCTAGTTTCCACGGGCTATTCCATTCGCTGCCCAACAGGGCTGAAAGGCAGATGGCCGACGATGAGTAGAAGGAGCACCATTGGCATTGGGCCAGTCGCCTCTTCTAACCGGTGCCATGGGCATTCGACGGAGCTTGGCTGTCGGCTCCTGCGTGAAGTTCGACGCAACCGACAGGGCCGCGGCGGCGCGCCGTTGGGCACCCTGTGCGTTTCAGGCGCGAATGCTCGGCCCAGCGAACTGGAATGTGACGTCGCCACATTCAGCGGTGCGGAAGCGCCGCTAACCTTACTGACCTTCACGTGGAGCGCGGCCATCGGGTTTAAGCAGGCGGCCGAAAGGTCGTAATTTGCCTCAGAGCTAACCAAGGCAGCGATTAGCCGGGCGACAGGGCGGGGGTACGGAGGCCATTTCCCACGAGGCGTCGCGGCTTGTTGCCGCGGCCCCTGTCACCGACAGAGACGCTCGCACGGGATGCCGTCTCGATCTCCATCCAGCCGCGTCACCCCGCACCGACGGAAGTAGAATTGAGCTTCGGCGCAGTTCAGCATCTGGCCGCAGTATCTCTTCGTCCCGCAGCTGAAGCCGGACCCAGAGGGTGGCGCCGGTGTCGACTGGCGGGGAGCGGCCGTCCGGCTGGCGGCGCCGCCCGAGTGACGCCAGTCCCAGGGCGCCCGGCGTTCATGCTCCGGCAATGCCCAAAGTCCGACGCGGCCCCCCCGGGCCTACACCTCGAGGCGAGGCAGAACAGGGTCGCGGTTGTACTGGGTGTAGACCCACGCCGCCCCGCGCCGAACCATCTCCTGGTTCACGTTCAGCGCGCCGATGAAGAGGGTGCCGACCGTCCTGCCATAGCGGTCGGTGTCCTGCACTTCGATGCGGCCGTTCTTGCCGAACGCCAGGCCCGACAATTCCTGCTGGGCCCGCGTCCCGTAGGGCTGTCGGCTCTCCGGCGCGTCGATACCAGCCAGGCGGACACGCACCTGGCGCTTGCCTGGCGTCAGCAGGGTGAGGGTGTCTCCATCTAAGATGCCGACGACGCGGCCGATGAGGTCCGCGGCGAAGGCGGGCGGGGCGATGAGAATGAAGGCGGCGAGGAGGAGTCGGACAAGCATCGTCATGGGCGCCGTCATACAGCCGATGCCTTTTGCCGTCCCTTGGTTCTCGGCGCCGCTCCGACGCCGCGAACCCAGCTCCAGCAAGGTCAGGCGAAGCGGACACTTGCAGCCTTCATCACCTGGCTACTCCGCCTTGAGGTCCAGCTCCCGCACCTTCTTGCCCCAGAACTCGTACTCCTCGCGGATCGCGATGGCGAATTCAGCGCGGGGCTGCGCGGCGGCCACCTCGAGGCCGTCGCGCTCCAAGCTGCGGGCGAAGCGCGGATCGCGGATGGCCTTGTTGGCGGCAGCCTCCAGGCGGCTCATCTCGCCATCGGGCGTCCCGGCAGGCGCGAAGATGCCGTGCCAGCCCAGGATGACGATGCCGGGCAACCCGGCCTCGGACAGCGTCGGCACATCGGGCAGCGACGGCAAGCGGTGGTTGCCCGTCACCGCCAAGGCACGCAGCCGCCCTTCCTTGGCGAGCGGCACCGCGGGTGGCGGCGAGGAGAAGTTCATGGTGACGCGTCCGGTCACCACGTCCTGCAGGGCAGGCGCGGTGCCGCGGTAGGAGATGTGCTCCATCTGCAGCCCGGCGGCCTCGGCAAACAGGATGCCTGCCAAGTGATTGTTGGAGCCCACGCCGCCGGACGAGAAGCTGAAATCCGCGTTCGGCTGCTTGCCTGCCGCAATCAGCTCTCGCAGGCTGGTCACCGGCAGCTTCGGGTCGATCACCAGCACGTATTGGTAGGAGCTGGCCTTGGTCACCGGCGAAAGCACGCTGGACAGGTTGATCCTGTCGTTCCTCTGCAGGTGCGGGTTGACCACAATGTTGGTGGACACCGCGAAGAGCAGCGTCGTGCCGTCGGGCCGCGCGCGGGCGACGGAGGTCGCGCCGACATGGCCTGCCGCGCCGCCGCGGTTCTCCACGACGACGCTTTGACCGAGCTGCTCCATCAGGATCGGCGCCAGCTCGCGCGCTACGATATCGGTGCCGCCGCCCGCGGCGTAGGGCACGATCAGCGTGATAGGACGGCCCTGGGCGCTTCCCTGGGCTCGGGCGCGGGTAATCAGCGCGGGGGCAGCGAGCAGGGGCAGGAGGTGGCGGCGCTTCATGGTCGGCTCCCTTGTATCGGCCTCTCTCGGGCGTGCAGGGCGGGCCTGCGGCGCCATCTTCGACGGGCCGTTGATGGGAAGCTTACCCAGTCGGGCGTCCGTTACGCCAGCCTGCTTCGCCGCAGCATCGCGGTCGAACTTGGCGCGCGAAGAGTGGGCTGCGTCTGGCTGAGACGAGATGTTCTCAGAACCATTTGCGGCGAGCCGCCGTTTGTCGGCCGATTGCCCGGAGTTCAGGCTGACTAAGCGGGAGGAGCAAATTTTGCCTGCCTTGCCTGCCAAGAAAATCGAACTACCAGGGTCAGGAAGATCCACGGCGTAGCTCGTCCAGTTCATGAGCCGATGACACGCAAGACGCTGTTGATGCAGCACCAACCTGACGGGCAACAACACTCCGATGCCAAGCTTCGGCTCTGTCAACCCGCTCTTTGTTCTTGATTCGTTCCCCTCGCCCCGATTAGCGTCGAGCCCATGGCCGACTCTGCCCCACCCCCCATCCCCTTGCCTCCCGGCCTGTCCACCGCATCCCCCGATGAGGTGGCCGACGCCCTGGCCTACGCGCTGCGTTACGACCAGCGCGGCAAGCCCCGCCCATCAGGCGGCCAGCTGGTCGCCAGCCTGGCCGCCGAGCACCTGGTGAAGCACCTGGAGCGCTCGGGCGTCCTTGTCCTCAAGCTGCCGCCCGCGCGGCTGCACAGCGCAGGATAGGGTTCCCCGATGTCGGCCTCGGACGCCGTTCTGCGCGACCTCCGAGCCTCGCTCGCCAGGAGCGAGCGCGGCACCGGGGGCGATGCGACACTGCCCCCAATCAGCTTGACCTCTCCCATCGATGACCATTTGCCCGGCGGCGGATTGGCCCGGGGCGCACTGCACGAGGTCCAGGCATCCGACCTCGGCGCCGGTCTTGCCCTGTGCACGCTCATCCTCAGCCGCACCGATGGGCCGGTGCTGTGGATCAGCGCCCATGCCGAAGGCGTTTGGGCCCCCGGCCTGCATGCCCTCGGGCTGCGCGCCGACCGTCTGCTGCAGGCGAGCTATCGCCAGCCTGCCGATGGCTTGTGGACGGAGGCGCTCCGCTCGCCAGCTTTCGGAGGCGCAGTGCTTCAGATCGATCGCTTGGACATGACCGCCTCCCGGCGCCTCCAGCTGGCGGGAGAGTTCGCCACGAGTCGGGCTGCTGCTGCGGAACGTGGCCGAGCATGGCCCGTCCAGCCCCGTCAGCCGATGGCGGGTGGCGTCCCTGGCCAACGCCGCAGCGCGACCACGCTGGCGGCTGGACCTGCTTCGCTGCCGCGCTGGACGGCCGAGCAGCTGGGATGTCCGCTGGAATTAAGGTGCGTTGGAGGTCGAGGAGGCCGCCTTCGCAGAATACGCGTGAGCCGCCGCTACTTGGCCCTGTGCCTGCCTTACCTCCCTCTGGACCGGCTGCGACGCCAGCATCCTGATTGGGATGACCGGCCGTTGGCTGTCTGGGCCGCCGTTGGCAACCGGCGCTGCCTGACCGCTACGGATGCTCCCTGCCTGTCCCCGGGCCAGGCGCTGGCCGACGCCCAGGCAATCCTGCCGGACCTCATCCTGGCCGACGCGGACCCTGATGGGGACGCTGCCATCCTGGAGCGGCTGGCACTCTGGGCGCTGCGCTTCACGCCGTTGTCGGCCGTCGATGGCGAGGACGGACTGATGCTCGACACCACGGGTGTCGAGGCGCTGTTTGGCTGAGAGGCCGCGCTGCTGGCAGCCGTGCTGGAGAGCTTCGCCAGTGGCGGCTACCGGGTACTGGCCGCCATCGCAGGCACGCCCGGCTGCGCGGCGCCGCCGGTGCTGCCAGAAGGCCAGGAGCTCGAGTCCTTGGGCCGTCTGCCACTGGAGGCGCTCCGCCTGCCGCAGGACATCGTGCACGGTTTGGGGCGCTTGGGCCTGCGGCAGGTCGGCGACGTCCTGCGCCAGCCTCGCGGACCGCTGGCCCGACGATTCGGGCGCCCGCTGCTCGACGCCCTCGACGACGCCACAGGTGCCCGCCCTCGGCCGATCCAGCCGGTGCGACCGCCGCCCGTCTTCTCGGCCGTCCGGCACCTGCTCGAGCCCATCATCACCCGGCCAGCCATCGACCACGTTCTCGAGAACCTGCTCGAGGAACTCTGCCAGGCGATGGAGCACGCGGGGGAGGGGGCCCGCCGCTTGGTCCTGCGCGGCTTCCGTGTCGACCGCGTGGTTCAGGAGGTGTCCGTTGGCACCGGCGCCGCGTCGCATGCGGCCGTGCACCTGTTCAAGCTGTTCCGGGAAGCGGTAGGCGAGCTCGAGCCCGACCTAGGATTCGAGCGCATGGTGCTGGAGGCCACCGCGACCGAGCCGGTGGTCCGCACGCAGGCCGAGATGGCCCGCGGCGGTGATGGCACGGCAGCGAGTCCTGGCGCGCTGCCGGAACTCCTTGACCGGACACGCCAGCGAATCCCGATCTCTCGTCCCCAGCCGCTTTCCAGCCACTGGCCGGAATACGCTGCGGCGCCAGCGGATCCTTACATGGCACCTGAAGTGCCGAAGGACTGGGGCAAGGAGATCCGCCCCCTGCGCCTGCTTCGGACGCCGCTGGCCGTGACGGTCGAGAGCGCGGCGCCGGACGGCCCGCCGGTCCGCCTGCAGTGCGGTGGCCGCGTCTACCGTGTCCTTGCGGCGCTGGGTCCCGAGCGCCTGAAGCCGGAGTGGTGGGGCGAGGATTTGAACCGGCCCATCCGGGACTACTACCGGATCCAGACGGCCGAAGGACCCCGCCTGTGGATCTGCCGGTTGCGCGAAGGCGGTGCGGCGCCGCGCTGGTTCCTCCACGGGGAGCTTGCGTGACGCCATGCCCCCTGGCTACGTGGAGCTCGGCGCCCGCTCCAACTTCTCCTTGCTCGACGGAGCGTCGCATCCGGCCGAACTGGTCCTGACCGCCAAGACGCTGGGGCATGCCGGGCTAGGCATCTGCGACACCAACAGTCTGGCCGGTGTGGTCCGCGGCCACGTCGCCGCGCGCGAGGAAGAGGTGCCCTACGTGGTTGGCGCCCGCCTGGTGCTGGACGACGGCTCCGCGTGGCTGGCCTGGCCGACCGACCGCGCCAGCTACGGTCGGCTGAGCACCCTGCTTTCCCGCGGGAAGATGCGGGCGCCCAAGGGCGAGTGCCAGATATCCTTCGTCGAGATGGTGGAGCACGCAAAGGATTGGTGCCTGGCCGCCATTCCGCCGCGGCGCCCCGATGCGGATTTCGCCAGCCGCTTCGCCGTGGCGGCCAAGGACACGCAGCGCCACCTCGCTCTGCCGCTGTTCTGCACCGCGGCTTTCTACCTAGACGGTCACGACCACGAGCGCCTGCCTTTCCTTGCCGACACCGTGGCGCAGGCGGGCTGCGGCGCCGCACTGCTGGCCTGGAACGACGTGCGGTACCACAACCGGCAGCGGCAGCCGGTGGCCGACCTGGTCACCGCCATCCGGCTCACGGTGACCGTTGATTCCTTGGGACCGAACGCCGAGCCGAACGACGAGCGCTGCCTCAAGCCACCGGCGGCAATGGCGCGCCTCTTCGCCCGCTACCCGGAGGCGTTGGCCAGCACCATGCGGGTCCTCGAAGCGACGCGTGGCTTCTCCTTGAGCCAGCTGCGGCATGAGTACCCTGACGAAATCCTCGAACCTGGCCGCACCCCTCAGCAGACCCTGACGAGCCGCGTCACCGAGGCGGCAGCCGAACGCTGGCCCAACGGCGTGCCAGCAAGCATTCAGCAGCGGCTGGACCACGAGCTCCGGCTGATCCAGCAGCTGGACTACGCGCCCTATTTCCTCACGGTGCACGAGGTGGTCCGGTTCGCGCGGCGGAAAGGCATCCTCTGCCAGGGGCGCGGCTCCGCGGCGAACTCCACCTGCTGCTATGTCCTTGGCATCACCGCCGTCGACCCGGCCAAGCACGACCTGCTCTTCGAGCGCTTCGTCAGCGCGTCGCGCAACGAGCCGCCCGACATCGACGTGGATTTCGAGCACGAGCGCCGCGAGGAGGTCATCCAGCACATCTACGAGCGCTACGGCCGTCACCGTGCCGCCATCGCCGGTACCGTCATCCGCTACCGAGCCCGCAGCGCCGTCCGCGAAGTGGGCAAGGCGATGGGGCTGTCCGAGGACGTCACCGGCCGCCTCGCCAAGGCGTCCTGGGGGCCGGGCCGGGAGCAGACGCTGGCGGAGCTCGCGTCCGGCCTCGGCCTCGATCCCACCGACACCCGCCTGAGCTGGACGCTCCAGCTGGCCGAGGAGATCCAGGATTTCCCGCGCCACCTCGCCACCCATGTCGGCGGCTTCGTCATCAGCCGCGGCCCGCTGACCGAGCTGGCCGTCGTCGGCAACGCCGCCATGGAGGGGCGCACTGTCCTTGAGTGGGACAAGGACGACATCGACGCCCTCGGGCTGCTGAAGGTCGATATCCTTGCCTTGGGCATGCTCTCGATGCTGCGCCGGGGCTTCTCGCTCCTGCGGCGCCACCACCGGCGCGAGCTCGACCTGGCTGGCATCCCGCGCGACTGCCCAGAGACCTACGCCATGCTGCGGCGGGCGGACAGCGTCGGCGTCTTCCAGGTTGAGAGCCGGGCCCAGATGAACATGCTGCCGCGCCTGCGGCCGGAGAAGTTCTACGACCTCGTCGTCCAGGTGGCGATCATCCGGCCCGGGCCCATCCAGGGCGACATGGTGCATCCCTACCTGCGGCGCCGCTGGGGGCTGGAGCAGCCCGTCTATCCTTCACCCAGCCCGGAGCACGGCCACCCGGACGAGCTCAAGGATGTGCTCAAGAGGACGCTCGGCGTGCCGCTGTTCCAGGAGCAGGCCATGCGGGTGGCCATGGTGGCGGCGGAGTTCACCCCCGAGGAGGCGGACAAGCTGCGGCGCGCCATGGCGACCTTCAAGCACACGGCGGGAGTCAGCGAGTACCGGGACCGGCTGGTGGGCGGCATGGTCCGCCGCGGCTACGACCCGGAGCTGGCCGAGCGGGTGTTCAAGCAGCTTGAAGGATTCGGCAGCTACGGCTTCCCGGAAAGCCACGCCGCCTCCTTCGCGCACCTGGCCTATGCCAGCAGCTGGATGAAGCGCTGGCACCCATCGGTGTTCGCTGCCGCCCTACTGAACGCGCAGCCCATGGGCTTCTACGCGCCCGCCCAGATCGTCCGGGACGCCCGTGAGCATGGCGTCGCCGTGCGGCCGGTGGACGTGAACCGAAGCGACTGGGACTGCACCCTGGAGCCTGAACCCGACAGCGCCGAAGGGCTGGCGCTGCGCCTGGGGCTCCGGCAGGCGGCCGGGCTGGCGCAGGCGGAGGCCGAGCGTGTCGTGAAGGCGCGCGAGGCCGGGAACAGGTCGCCATTCTCCTCGGTCGAGGAGGTTGTCCATCGCGCCGAGCTGACTCGGAAGGGCACCGAGGCGCTGGCGGCAGCCGACGCCTTTGGCGGCATGGGCGTCGACCGGCGGGCGGCGATGTGGGCGGCCCGCGGTGTTGAGAAGGACATCCCGCCGCTGCTGCTGATGGCCGCCCAGAGCGCCGCCGCCGGTGAACCGCCGCTGCTGCCGGAACCCAGTCCCGCGCTGCCGCTGGAGCAGGCAGGCCAGAAGGTCGTCCTCGACTACCTGGCCACGGGCATGTCGCTCGGGCACCACCCGCTCGAGCTCCTGCGGCCGCGGCTGCGGGACATGGGATGCCGGGACACCCGGGAGGTCGACGAGCTACCGGCCGGAAAGCGAATCCTGCTGGCGGGGCTCGTGCTGATGCGTCAGCGTCCGGGGACGTCCAAGGGAGTGGTCTTCGTCACTGTCGAGGACGAGCACGGCCAGGCCAACCTGGTTGTCTTCGCGAACATCGTCGATCGCGATCGGGCGGCACTCATCAACGCCAGGCTGCTCGTGGTCAAAGGGAAGATCGAGCGCGAGACCCAGCACGCCGAGGTGCCGGTTACCCACGTCATCATCGAGCAGCTGATTGACCGCACAGACCTGCTGCAGGGGCTGGATGAGGCTGAGCCCGCCGACTGGGGTGTGGCTAGCCTCGGGCGGGCGGACGAGGTCAGGCGGCCAGAGCCGGGGTCGAGGCGTCCGGCGTTGAACCTGAGAAGTCGGGATTTTCAATGAGTAAGGCTAGTTTCACCATAAGGCGCCGCTTACTGAACTCCAAAGTTGCACCAGCTCTCGACAGTGCCAGCGACGCCCAGGAGCTGAGCCGCAGCCCATGAGGATTTTGAACCCTGGACGTTTTCATACCGTTGCGAAAATTTACTGCTTTGGTCAAGGTGTGGCGCTTCAGATTATGAACTGTGGGGGGCATCTGCCGTGTGGGCCGACATCGACACGAGGCAGGATTTTTTGAACTACGGGGAGGCTGCGGTTCTGGTTGCCGAGATCATCCAGGACGAAAGGATGCTGCCTACCTCGATCGGTGTTCTCGGCACTTGGGGTACTGGCAAGTCGAGCCTGCTGAACATCATCGAGGCCGAACTGAGGGCCGACTCCAAGACGAAGGATTCAATCGTCGTCCGCTTCGACGCCTGGCTGTATCAGGGATACGACGATGCCAAGGCGGCGCTCATGGAGACTGTCGCAGAGGCCATGATCGCGGCCGCTAAGGATGCTGAGGACAAGTCGCTGACGGGCAAGGCCATCGAGCTCGCCGGGCGGGTCAAGTGGTTCCGTGCCGCAGGATTTGCGGCCGAGGTTGGGGCAGCCATTGCGGGCATGCCCTTGTTCGGCGCGGCGCGGGCTGCTGCCGCGGCGGGTGAGAAGCTGCTTGAGGGTGAGGGCACCGAGGATGACCTGAAGAAGGTACGGGAAGCTGCCAAGGAGATCGGCGACAGGGCAAAAGGCCTTATCTTAGATAAGGAGAAGCGGACCCCGCCTAAAGAAATCGACGAGTTCAAGGCAGAGTTTGGCAAGGTCATGGATGGCTTGAAGAGGACGCTCGTCGTCTTCGTGGACAACCTGGACCGCTGCATGCCGGAACAGACGATCCGCACGCTGGAGGCCATGCGTCTTTTCCTCTCAATGCACCGAACCGCCTTCGTGGTGGCGGCCGACGAGGAGATGGTCCGCCAGTCCGTGCGGGCGCACTTCGCCAACATCGGCGAGCGTCATGTGACGGACTACCTCGACAAGCTGGTCCAGATCCCCGTGCGCGTGCCACGGCTCGGCGTCCGCGAGGTCCGTGCCTACCTCTTCCAGCTCCTCGCCGACGCGGAAAGGATGGACGAGGAGGCCCAGGACCGCCTGCGCAAGGCACTGGTGGACAACCTGCAGGCGGCGTGGCGGGACGATCCGGTATCGGTAAGGGACGTGGTCACCCTCCTCGGCCTGGATCCCGCCTCCCCTCAGGTCGTCCCGTTCTTCACGGCCGACCGGATTGCGCCCCTACTGGCCATGCCGCCGGTCAATGGGAATCCTCGCCTGATCAAGCGCATGCTGAATGTGGTGCGGATGCGTGCCCGGCTGGCCAGGAGAAGGTCCATGCCCGTCTCGGAGGACATCATCGCCAAGGTGGCCCTGTTCGAGCGCTGCATGAGCGAGGAAGCGACGAAGGGGTTCTACGCCCTCATCCAGGCAGCCGAGGGCGGGGAGGTGAAGCAATTCGCCGCCCTTGAGAAGCTGGTGGAGGATGCCCCTGCCTTCGTGGAGGCACTGCCCGAGACTTGGAAGCGGGAGGCCGACCTCCTGCGGGCCTGGTTCGCGCTGGAGCCTAAGGTGTCCGGCGATCTCCGTCCCATAGCCTATCTCGGACGGGATACGGCGGCGCTGTCCGTCCAGAAGGCCGCACTGTCCCAGGCTGGGAGGAGCGCGCTATCCGTCCTCCTCGGCGCCGAGACGCGCACCAGTTCCGTGGCCAGGAGAGCGCTGGAAGCCGTCCCTCAGGCCGAAAACGTTGTTCTCATGGAGGCCCTGGCCGCCGAGATGCGGAAGGAGCTGGACTGGAGCAGCCACCCCAAGGGGTGGTGGGGCGCTGTCATCCTCCTGGACCATGACAAGTCGACCCTCGCGATCCTCCAGAGGGTCGTCGGCGAGCGTGCCGGGGACAAGCCGCCGCCCTGGCTGATAGCGGCGGCCAGGAACTCGAATGTCCTTCCTGGGCGAGGACGGGGCTGATGGGGACTTCGGCCTCGGCCAAGGGGCCACGACCCGGCTCTCCCCTGATACCTCCCTGGGCCGATCCGGTACCTGACGAGGTCGTGCCTGCGCCTGCCCCCGAGGAAGAGGACGCCTCGAAGGACACGACGACGCCGGGAAGTCCCGCAGACGAGGATCCGGCAGCCGGTGATCCAGCGACGCTGAACCTGCTGGGATTTCGCCGATCGCTCGGTAACGCGGTTGGCAGTGGAACGTCCGGAGGGTTCGGCAAGGCTCTCAAGAGGTACGCGAAGGCAACCGGCGGCGGACGGACCGCCGCCCGTAGGCTCGGGTCGCCCCTGAGGACGGGTAGCCGGGTCCACTCCCTGTTCGGCACTGGAACCGCCACCGGCCCGACCGGGCAGACGATCACGCTGGCCAGCCTGAACGGCTTGAGCGTCCGCGTCGCTGTCGACCGGGTCGTGTCGGCGCTTGTTCCCCTGGACGGTGATCGCGACAAGGTCGCCGCCGCGCTGCAGGATGCCCTGTCGACCGCCCTGGCGGGTGCGGAGACTTTCGACCAGAACGCCATCACGCCCGACGTCCTGACCGACATGATGGTCATCTACCTGAGGGACGTGATCTTCCAGACTGTCGTCGCGGATTCCGGACGGGCCTTCCAGCGGACCGACGATCTCCAGCAGGTCGCCAGAATGGAGAGGGAACTGCTGGCCCTGGTGGGGCAGGTGGTCAACGACCAGGCGCGTTCCCTCCTGACCGGAACCAGCGGGCTGGGAGAGGCCCAGATCGTCGGTCTGCAGGAGCAGATCGTCACCGAGGTATGGGATGTCTGGGAGAGCGGCCAATGACCTCCACGATCCGCTGCGTCCGTGACCACACCCTGGTCTGGCCGTCCTCACCGGATGACCGGACCGTCCTGTGCTGCACCGAGCCTCCGCCCCACTTCTCCGGCCCGAGCGTCGGGCGCGGCATCGGACGCACGCTGGCGCGGCTGGGAGGACAGGCATCGACAGGAGCGCGGGATCTGGTGGCGATCGCCATGGGCGTGACGGCGGCGGATACCTTCGTGCACCGCGCCGACGCTGCCGATGGCTGGTGCCGGATGATTCATCTGGTCGTCCCGGTCGAGGATCCTAATGCCTGCAGCGGCGTGGTGGACATCCTGCGGGAGGCCCTTGGATTCCTCAGCGGCGACATGTGGAGCCTTGAGTTCGTGCAGGCCCTGCCTTGGGACCTGCCCGCGGTTCGACGGCGTCCCCAGCTCGGCCAGGCCTCCTGCGCTATCCTGTTTTCCGGCGGTCTCGATTCGGCGATTGGCGCCCTTGATCTGCTGAAGGCGGAGAAGCGTCCCGTCCTGGTCCGCCATGCCTATCCCAAGGATGCGTCGAGGCAGACCATGGTGATGAAGCAGCTGCCCCCCGGTCACATGCAGATCGCCTTCAACGCGGATCCGAGATGTACCGGGATCCAGCACGATGTCTCGATGAGGACCAGGAGCTTCAACTTCCTTGCGGTCGGGGCAGCGGTGGCCGACGCGATCTCACGCACGAAGAACGTGGCGTCGACCGACCTGCTGGTCCCCGAGAACGGCTTCATCGCCCTCAATCCCCCGCTGACCAGACGTCGCCTCGGGAGCCACAGCACCCGGACGACCCATCCGCACTTCCTGGCTCGATACCAGCAGATCCTGGATCGTCTCGGGATCCGAGCGAGGATCGACAACCCCTACCGGAGCCGGACGAAGGGGGAGATGATGCAGGCATGTAAAGATGAACCGCGTCTGAGGATCGTGGCACCTGTCACAGTGTCCTGCGGGAAATGGAAGCGCCGCAACCAGCAGTGCGGGAAGTGCGTCCCATGCCTGATCCGGCGAGCCGCCTTCAAGTGTGCGGGATGGACGGATATGACTGACTACGAGGCACCCGACCTCAGAGCGGCTCTCGACGAGATGCGCTACCGGGACGATGTGCTGGCGATGGGGTTGGCCGCCGGGCGACCGACTTCGGAGATGGCCGCGTGGGCACGGACAAGTGGCCCGATGCCGGAGGATGAGGCGGAGTTCGACGACTGGGTCGGCATAGCCGGGCGTGGCATGAAGGAGGTCGCCGCCCTGCTACGGAAGGAACGGATCATCCCTTGATCGACTTCCACTGTCACCTCGACCTTTACCCGGAACCCCATTCCGTGGCCGCGGCTGCGATGGATTCCGGCGCCTACATCCTTTCCGTCACGAATACTCCTTCGGCCTGGTCCGGAACCAGCGCCCTCGCTGCCGGAAGCAAGCGGATCCGTACGGCTCTCGGCCTCCATCCAGCCCTCGCCCATGAGCGACGACGTGAACTGGACCTCTTCGACCATCTTGTTGTGCAGACACAGTACGTCGGCGAGGTGGGCCTTGATGGCTCGCCGGAACTGAAGGCGCATGCGGGTGTACAGGAAGAAGTGTTCCGGCGCGTTCTCCGCACCTGCTCCACAAGGGGCGGCCGCATCCTCAGCATCCACAGCAGGCGTGCAGCCAGGCCTGTCCTGGATCTGCTCAGGTCTGAGCCAGATGCCGGAGTGCCCATCCTCCACTGGTTCAGCGGATCGGCTGTGGAGGCGAAGCGGGCCGTCGATCAAGGCTGCTGGTTCTCGATCGGCCCGGCGATGGTGCGTGGTCGGCGTGGAGCATCGCTGGTGGCTTTCATACCCCGCGACCGTGTCCTTCCTGAGACGGACGGGCCGTTCGTCGAGAATGGAGATAGGCCACTATTGCCCGGAGAAACAGGCGAAGTGGTCGAACATCTCTCGAAGGTCTGGGGAGAAGAAGCGACCTGCGTGTCGGGCCGCTTATCCGAGAATCTGAGGATCTTGGGAAGATTGGCAGGTTCTGATAGTCCGCTATCTGATAAAACGGCGTGACGGCAGTTACTGGTCCGTTGGCCAGGAGGCTCCGACGATGGACGATCCTCGCGCGGAGTACTGGCCTCCGTCGCCTGTCTCCGTATCCCATCTCTTCCTCGCTGCCCGGCGAGTTCAACGTATCCGTGTTCGCCGGTGAACGCTCATATCGGACTGCCTTCGTACTCGGTCTCGGGTAGGCCGAAGCGGAGATCTACGTCAAGTCAGGTGCGCCTGAACATCGGTGCCCTCGCACTCAGCAGTCAGTCACAATCGCCCTCCGCACCAACATAGTCTCTCTGGACATCGTCCTGGATGAATTGGATGGCACGCGAGATCTTGGGCTTCGATCTGGCTATGTCTGCAAGCTCCGCAGGAAAGGTCCCGAAGTGCGAAAAGGAGGCCTCGACGAAGTCACCCAGGCTGTAAACCTTTAAGGGAGGGCCGTCGGCGGCTGGCAGTGCTCGGCGGAAGAGCAGACAGCCCCTTACACCAACCCGCTTGCCGAGTTCGGGGTACACAGGCCAAACGGGATGATTAATCAGGCGGTCGCCAAGAGTATCTCCGAGCTCGGGTGAAACATCATCAATCAATTCGAGCTTGCGAAGGATTGCGTGGCACAGATCCGAGATGGCGTAGGCTTTCGGATGGATGGGCGTGTGCATGAACGAACGTCCGCCCCAGCCCGCGAGGATGCAATTTCCATCAAGGCCGAATGCAATCAGCTGCTTGGCCAGTGCCTTCGTGGCACCCCCGAATTCTGAGAAGTACCCCAGTCGAGAGTAGACGTAGCTGTTGAAGAGCCGGACCGTTCGCTCAACTGACATGCCTTCGCAGAACGCTGCAGCAGCCAGGGCGGACGAGCATACACCCAGAGGGCCGACGCTTGGATTGCCAGCAGGCTTGTTAATGTAGAGGAAGTCCGGCTGATACCCACTGAAGGCAAGGCTCGGCATCAGGTGCAGGTTGCGGTGCGCTGCTTTCAGCAGTGCACTCTTCTGGAGGGGACCAAACTTGGCTTCCTGGATGGGATGGATCAGCGCCACATCGAAGCTGGGTATCGACGCTGCGATAGCCTCAGCTTGGGTGGCCGTTGCAGATGCAGCTGATGAATAGTGGACAACCTCAGCCCTTGGCAGCCAGACCTGCGTGGCATCCCGAAAAGTGGACGTCTGGCAGTTGCCAACAATCAGGATCCTCACCTGCTGGCATCCGAGACGCTTCTCTCGATTTCCTCCTCATCGCAGATGATGAGGGAGGCTTGCGCCTGTTCTTGCTCTGCCACTGTGTCCGCTGCATCGCTGGTGCCGCGCCGCACGTTCCCCGGCACATCCGGTGGTGACGAACCTGCTGGAGTGGCAGAGGCCATGCCAGCAAGACTTGGTCTCCGCATCATATGTTGCTCGAAGACGGACATGACGGCTTCTACGCCCTCGGGTGTGACCGACCTGAGATCCTCGGCGTAGTAGCCACCTCGCGCCTGCGGACCAGTGATGATTTCGAAGGATGGGAAGTAGGTCACGTCGGTATGCGTGTTGGCCACCTCTTCGGCTGCCACTCTCAAGACTGACTTGCTGTAGGTGTTGGCAGCCAGAACATGCTGGCCGGAGTAGGTGGCAACGAGGCCAACCGGCGACACCGTGAGGACCACCTTTGACGTCGGGTTTACATGCCGGAGCCGTTCGATGAAGCTCGAGAGGTCAGCGGAAACCTGCGACGCCTTGAAGTTCACGAAGGCATAGTCAGCGTCCTCGCGACCCGCACCGACCACACCTGGCGCAAGTGGGTACACGGCGCCATCGAGCTTGCTGACCCACGCCTCTGTTAGGCCGAGTGTGAAAACGAATACTTCGCATTCTTCAAACACCTTCCTGACGGCTGCCAGATGAGGTTCACGTTGCTGCCTGACGGCAGCCGGATCGTCGAAGCCGTCCTCTGCGGCGCGCGGGCGAAACGCGTCGATGTATCTGCCATCCTGCCGCTGCCAGACATCGTCCACGGGATTGAATAGACCGTAAGCGCGTTCAAAGGTCTGGAGCAGCTGTTTGCATGTGTAGATGTTGCCGTAACGAGCGGAGAAGAGGTCGTAGCCATGCAGGTCCGCGAGGCCGCTTTTGCCTTTCTCGACGCTTAGGTACGAGAAGCCACTGCGATCCAGGTACCGAGCGATGTGTTGGGCGAAGCAGCTTCCCGCAGTCGCAACAGCATCCGTCGGCCCTATAGTGAACTGGCTTTGAGCAAGCGATGCCATGGGTCGTGCTGCATCAGGAGTCATGGCACGCGACCAGAAGGCTCGATCAGGTAGGTCCGAGTACGGGCTTCTCATCCGGCATCTCCAGGTTATCCGAGAATACTACCACCCTATAACATGGCAACGCGGCATGTATGCCGAGCCGACTTGTCACACACGTTTGCGTCGTGAATGCAAGAAAGGCTCCAATAGTTCCGATATCGGAATGTGTTACGCGGTGAGCCCGCGCCTGGCTGCAATCATCGCGGAATCGACATGACAGGATTCGCGGCAAAGGGAGGGATGCACATGGCTAATTTGATTTACAGATCTCTCTTACGGCGACGCATCGTGGTAGTGGAGGACAGCTTCTTCCTCGCCAGCCACATCGCAGACGTCCTGGAAGAAGTTGGGGCGTCAATACTGGGACCCGTGCCAGCTTTCGAGCAAGCTCTTAAAGTTGCTCAATCCATGGACCTGGATGCGGCGGTCTTCAACAGCGTTCTCCGCGGCCTGAGGTCTGATCAGCTGGCGGAAAGTCTCGGCCGTCGAGGGGTTCTGTGCCTGGTGCTCAGCTTAACTGACAAGGATGACACTGACCCGCTTCTCCGCAATCATGCCGTTTTCCAATGGCCATTCGATCCGCGTATCCTGGTCGATATGGTTGTGGCATTGGTATCTCGCTCCACTTCATCCGTGGATCGTCAGCCTCCAAATCCGGCGCATTTTCAGTGATGTTCTAGGCAGGTGAGGTGCCGGTCCAGGCGTCAGGCACCGCGGGGTGCTCGCCGCAAAGGCCTGTCGCACCGGTCCGCCAAAGCCAAACCGCCAGCTCCGCACCGTTTGCCAGGCGCCTTCGCGAATCCCCCTTAGCCAGTGGTAGATCCATCCGAATCCAGGGCGACCAAGCCCGGCGGACCCGTGGGCCGCCTGGCACAAAACCCTGAGCAGGCCCAGCTTGTAGGCCCTACACTGCGCGTCCGTGAGGCGCAGGACTACAGCTGTCCGGAAGACGCCCGGACGCCTCCGATCTCTCGGACACAGCATCGCCCGTACCACCTCCATGCCGTGGCTCTACGTCAAGGAATCGATCGCGGCGACATTGACGGGGCGGCCGTCCCAGCGGCCAGCATGGTCCATGGCGAATAGTGATCACGAGCAGACGTCCGAATGCCAGGGCCCCACCGGCTTCGAAAAAGCGCTTAGGCGATAGCTACATTGGCGGCGAGCAACTGTTAAGCCGCACCAAACTGCTGCAGCGGCTGGGCAAAGCCAAACCTGCGGATTTGCGTAAGGCCAGCCTAGGGCGGCCGGACCTGGGGCCCAGGCGACCGACATGAATCTAAGTAGTCGGAATTCCTGTCGAAAGCAGGCGCGGCACCCCGACGCGGTGGTCTGGCCGATGCAGGCGGCCTCGGACGTTTCCTGGGACTGGCGCCTGAAAGCGCCGCCGTCGAGCGCGACCTATCAGACTGCTGAAAAACACTGGCCTGTAGCCTGTCTGCCGTGATTCGCTCTGCCGGAGCGGCGGAGTGGGGCTGATGCGTGGTGCGGATGAGCAGACGGGGTCTTTGTTCAGCTACATGAGCTGCGAGGCCCGCGTGCCGTCGGACCATCCGCTGCGGCTGATCCGTGCCGTGGTGGACGAGGCGTTGGAGGTTCTGTCGCCGGAGTTCGAGCGGCTGTATGCCCGGATCGGCCGCCCCGGCATCGCCCCGGAGAAACTGTTGCGGGCACTGCTGCTGCATGCCTTCTACTCGGTTCGGTCCGAGCGGCAGCTGATGTAGCAGATCGGCTACAACCTGCTATTTCGCTGGTTCGTGGGGCTGGGCATGGATGCGCCGGTGTGGGACGCGACCACCTTCGGAAAGAACCGCGACCGCCTGCTGGATGGCGACGCGGCGCAGCGGCTGCTGGCGGCCGCGGTCGGGCAGCCACGGGTGCGGGCGTTGATGTTGGACGAGCATTTCTCGATCGATGGCACGCTGATCCAGGCCTGGGCGTCCCACAAATCCTTCCAGCCCCAGTCTGGTGGCGAGGGGGATGATGCGCCGCCCCTTGGCGATCCTGGCCCGCCTGGCGGCCGCAACGCCGAGCAAAGCTGGCGGGGCAAAAGCGCAGCAACGAGACACATCGCAGCACAACCGACCCCGATGCCCGACAGGCGCGCAAGTCGAACGGCCAGGCCAGCGTCCTGGCCTATGCCGGGCATGTGCTGATGGAGAACCGGAACGGCTTGGTGGCCCGCTCCTGCCTGACTCTGGCAAGCGGCACAGCCGAGCGGGATGCTGCCCTGGAACTGGTCGACCAGCTCGGGCGGCGGCAGCGCATCACGCTGGGGGCCGACAAGGGCTACGACGTGCTGGGCTTCGTCCAGGCGCTGCGGCAGCGCCGGGTGACCCCGCACATCGCAACTGACCGGCGCGTCAGCAAGACCGGCGTGGTACGGCGCTCGGGCATCGATGGCCGCACCCAGCGCCACCCGGGCTATGCCGTCAGCCAGCGCCTGCGCAAACGGATCGCGGAGGTGTTCGGCTGGGTGAAGTTCTCTGCTGGGTTCCGACAAACCCGGCACCGCGGTCGAGATCGGGTTGCCTGGTGCTTCGATCTGGCTACCACCGCCTACAACCTGCCCAAGGTTCTGGCGCCAACGGCGTGAACGCCAACCAGAAAGACCACCTGCCTGAAGCAGCGGCTGCTATCGTCTCAGGTGTCGCCCCTCCCTAATCCAGGAAGGGTTTACATCACTCTGCAAAACCAACGTTCTTCAGCAGCCTGCTAGGTCGGCACCGATGCCTTCCTCCGCGTCGGCGGCTCCTTCTTCGCGGCGGGCTTGCTGGGGGAAGCACCGAGCGCGTCGCTGGAAGCGAGCAACTGCCGAGAAAAGTCCTCGGATGCCCGCGCGACCCATGCTGGCCGCAGGATTGCCAGCGCGAGCGCGGCATGGAGCACGGCGATACCCAGCGTCAGGCCAGCACCCGATGCTGGAAGCGCGAACCGTTCCGGGATGACGCCGCGGTCTGTGAGGACCAGCGCCGCCACCACCGCGCAGACGAGGACGGCGTCCAGGGACAGCGCCACGTTCCGCAACGCCGTCAGGTTACGGCGGAAGCCGTACTCCAGGTTGCGGCGGAAGAGCAGGCCGAAGCGCACTTTGTCCCGGGTCTGCTGCAGCAGCCAGTTCACCGCCCTGCCGTAGGCTTCGTCCGCTCCGGCTGGGTCCGCAGCTTCCTGTTCGGCTGACGGGAGACACAGGCCCGGCACATGCGCGGCCAGGAAACTGTGGTGGTGTGCCTTGTCCAAGCCGGGCAGGCGACCATCCCGGTGCCGGAGCATCGCAACCGATGGCCTGCCGCCCCAAGCATGGAACCACTCGGGCTCCTTTGCCTTACCGGCATCACGGGCGACATGGGCGACCAGCACCAGCAAGCCACATGCACCGACCAGCGACAGCAGCAGGGATAGGGCGTCCTTGCCGCAGAAATGCGGGACCATCACCGCACCGGCCACGAGGGCGGGAAGCATCGCGATCATGGCCGGGTAGAGCCGTGCGCCGCGGTCGTACTGGTCGAGGACGAGGGGAAGCGGCTTGCTCACTGGGCAGGCTCCTGGATGCAGGTGTCGCTGGCGTTCGGGGCCGCGTCGGCAGGGCTGGTGGCGGACACCAGGGCGACGTCCCGCTCGCCCACGATCATCATGATCGGCGGGATCCCTTCGCGGCCGAGCTCGCCGTGCAGCCCGATGAGCTGCGCGACGTCCATCTGGCTGGGCATGGCGCTGTGGCGGCGTGGGTGGCTGTGCCACTCGCCGACGTACCGGACCTGGTCCCGCGTGACCGACTGGATGTCGGCCAGCCTGCCTAGCAGGCCGTCCACGCCACGCTCGAACTGGGTCGGGCTGCCGACGCTGTCGGGCGGCGGCGCGAGCGCGTCCACAACGATGATGGACTTCCTGGCGACATCCACGATGCCCACCAAGGCGCCGCCGGTCTCAGCAGGCAGCGCGGCCTCGCGCGCCGCCTTGAGGTGTTCGAGCAGTCCCTCGTCGTGGACCACGGTCCAGTCGGCCACGGCCACGCACTTAGAGGCTCTTGGAGCGACCTTCGAGACGAAAACCCCGCCGTCCGCATCCAGCGTCCAGATGCCGATGCCCCCGGCGTCGGCGTCAAGTGAATCGGTGAGGCCGCGGGAGGCTAGGGCGGTCAGCGCGGCGACGTTGGTTTCCGGGATGCGGCTGCTGACGTGTCGGCAGGCGCCGGTGTACCGCAGACCGCCACCCGGCGGGACGAGGTGGCTGCGGAGGCGCGGCTCGCGCAGCAGGTGGCGGTAGTACTGGCCTTCCAGGGCGTCGAGGCGGGTAGCACGGGCGGTGTCCTCGGACAGCACCACCGACGCCGTCCCGGCCGGGTTCAGGAAGACGGACGCGCGCCGTGCGCCGCCAGCCGCGTCCGACAACCGGCGGGCGACGGCCACGGAGGCCGAGGCATCGATGACGAGCTCGGCCTCGGTCAATGCCGTATCCAACTCCGGCGCCATGTCCCCGGGGAACAGGACGTTGCAGGCGAGGCCGTGGGCGGCGTCGCCCTCACCTAGGAGTTCGGCAACCTCGGCCGCGAGGGCGGTTGCCTTGCGATCGCCAAGCTCGTACCGCCCGAGGGTGTGCCGCGCCAGGTTGTGCGGCAGCAGGTAATCGTCGTCCACGACGGTCCAGCGGAACCGGCCTTCGCGGGCCAACGCCAGCGCCAGATGGGATCCGACCGCACCGGCCCCGACCAAGACGACTTGGCGGGAGTCGGCACCCTCCAGCCCCGCACACTCGCGCGCCAGCTCCCGGTCGAACTCGGCGTGAACCGGCAGGCTGTCGATTGCGACGGCTTCCAACCCTTCCGGGGCTGCAGGCGGGAAGGAGCGGCCGTAGGGGGAGGACTTCCCGGGGTCTGCGGCGCTGTACCCTGGGTTGCTGGCGATGGCGCCGAGGCGTTCGCCAAGCTCGCCCAGCGTCAGCGGGATGCCGAAGGCCCTGGCGTCCTCCGCCGCGACGGGCCCGTCGGCGGTGCGGACGATGGGGGCGACCAGCAGCACCGCCACGCGCGGCGGGTTGCTGTAGGGCGGGTTCAGAACGTCGAGCGCGGCCTCGCGAAGCGCCGCCAACAGGTCGAAGCCGCAGTCGCTGAAGGCCGCGATGAGCTCGGCGAGTGTCCTTGGCGCCGACCGGACGGCCCGCATCGGCTGCGGGGGCAGACGAACGGGGATGAGCCTCAGTGCTCCCCGGCCGCCGTCCCGGGCGGCGTGCGGGCGGAGGTGGTATAGCGCGGTCTTCTCCGTGCCTGCCCCAGCGAATAAGGTCATGTTCCCGGCAGGGGTGTCAGGCTGCAGGAACGCCCTCGGGATCGCGATGTTCGGTCCCGAGGAGACAAACAGCGGGTCGATGGCCTGGGTCTGGTCAGAAAGGCCACCGCTGGCTGCGGCGCCCATCCACCACCGTACCCTCTCCAGGAACGCTAGCGGGGTCCAGGTGGACCTCGCCTCGGCCCACGGACGGTCGTCCACGCACGGGCTGCGCATCCACCCGGCTGGGACGATGTTCTGGTGCGGCACTTCGGGGAAGTCCTCCCGCGCCGCGAAGAGGCAGGGCTGCCTGTCGTCGCTGGCCGCGAACACGGCCGCGACCGGCTCCCATCGACGAATGTCCGCGACCATCTCCTGGGGACGCTCCGCCCGAACCTCGAACAGGACGGTTTCCAGGCCATCCTCGCGACTCAGTCGGCATTCCAGCAGACGGGCGTCGTCATGATCGCCGGAAGCCAGGTAAGCCGCCATGGCTGCAGCACGGGGATGCTGCAGCTCACGCGGCGCCACCGCCGCTCCAAAGATTTCGAGCTTGGGGTGGAGCGCCATGGTCAACCCGCCCTGACCGGTGACGAGGCGATGGCGACCGCGGGCGCCGAGACCGCGCTGCGAAGCACCGCTCCACGCTCCGTGATGTCGACCTCCACCGGCCGCGGCTTCGCCCTGGGCCGCTCCATGGTCACCACGAAGTCGCCGTCGCGCTGGTTCTGGACGCTCTTGTAGTAATTGGCCGCCTGCCGGTGCGGCGGCTGCGGGTCCTTGTCCTCATCGGTGCCGGGAAAGGGGATGGGCTTGCTGGTGGAGATCATGAGGCTCCGGCGCTGCCCGGCCTCCTCGTGCAGCCAGCGCACCTTCTCCACCGGCGTGGTGTGGTTCTCGCCCTTGATGGTGGACAAGGACAGGTACGAGCAGTGGTGGGGCAGCTTCATGATGTCCCAGTGAAGCCGCTCGTCATGAGCGTGCAGGCGCGTGATGTTCACGATGTCCGTCAGGCCGTCCCAGGTCATGTCAGCCGTGAACAGGGCGCGGGTGTCCTTGCTGCCTTCCCGGAAGGTCGCCTGGAACACCACGCTGTCCTGGTTACGGTCCTCGACCTCCCTCGCGTTGCGGCGGAAGCCGAACGGACTGTGGATGAAGAATTCGACCCCCTCCGCACCCCACTTGCTGAAGCCGGGCACCAGCTGACCGGCGTCGGTGATGAGGTGCGACCGGTCCTCCAGGGTGAGGCCCTTCGCAGCCAGCCATCCCTTCAGGGCGTCGGGCCGCGAGAAGACACGGATGCCGTAGCCCTTCTCCAGCCGGTGCTTGGCCTCCTCGCGGATGACCCGCGCGCAGTCCTCGCAGCCCACCTCGGTGATGGCGCCTGCCGGGACCCAGAGCTCCTTGATCTTGATGCGCTCGCCGCCCTGGTACTTGGCCGCGTGGTCGAAGGAGAAGAAGTCGCTGGAGCCCCGGACGTGGTCGTCGTCCAGGTGGGTGAAGCACACCACGTCGAAGGAATCCCGGCGGGCGGCGCTCAGGTCCTTCCGCAGTTCCACCGGGAGGTCGATCCGCTTGTCCGCCGCGTCGGCGGGATTCCGCATGTTGGCGTAGTCGACCAGCATCTTGCGGCCGTCCCGCAGGTCGATGCGGGTCGTGTCGGCGTTCCCCAGCGGGAACACGGTAATCCTTGCAGTCATTAGTCCTGTAGTCCTTATGGTTTGAGCCCATGGCGGGCTTCGCCTCTGTCCTTCCATGCGCGGGCGGCGAGGCCGCTCGGACACCAATCGGCGGTTGACTGCCTCTTTTTTTCGTGTGCGGGATTGATGCGGTGTCCGACCCGGCGGACGCGCCGCGCATAAGGATTCACAGATGGACGAGCCACCGTCCGTGGCCGACGAGGGCAAGGCGTTCCGCCAGCCCCACGAGATCGACGATGCACTGGAGAACCTCGATGCCCTCGGCTGGGCGCGGCTGCGCAAGATCGCGGCCGCCCTGGCCGCCGGGGGGAAGGGCGGGGAGGATGAGCTCTTGCAGGAAACGATGCTGCGGGTTCTCGATGGAGGCCGACCCTGGCCGCAGGGGATGCCGCTGGTGACGTTCCTGGCAGGGGTCATAAAGAGCGTCGCCCACGGGGAGCGGGCGAAGGTCAAGCGCTCACCGGCGCGGCGGGCCGCGTCCCTCTATGACGGCTCCGGCGCCCTGGTGATCGACATGGCCGATGCCGGACCGACCCCCGAAGAGGCCCTGGCCGGGGAGCAGGCGGCCGAGAGGCTCAAGGAGAGGGTCGTGGCTGCCTTCGAGGGTGACTTCGACGCGCAGATTCTCCTTGAGGGCATGCTCGAAGGAATGGAAGGCGAGGCGCTGCGCGGCCTCACGGAACTCGATCCGACGGCGTACGCCAGCAAGCGCCGCCTGATCAGGCGGCGGTTGAGCAAGCTTCAGGCCGAGGGAGGCCAGCCATGAGCAAGGGTCCGACCAAGGACAGGGACGCGGTGCGGCGCCTCGAGGACGCACTGATCGACGACATCCTGGGCGCCACGGACGACGAGATAGCCGCCGAGGCGGCCGAGGATGGCATCGACCTGGAGGCGCAGGCGGCTGTCATGCGCTCCATGCTCGAGCGCGCCCGCCTGGAGAGCGGGAAGACGCGGATGGCGGCGGCAAAGGCGGCGGCCGCCGCGCATCGCTCCGTGGCGCCTCATGGTCGCATTCCCGTATCACAGTCCGCTGGCTTCGCGGGTCGGGCGGCGAATGATGTCGGCAACGCGCGCAAGCTCACGATGGCGGCGCGCAATGGCGGGGAACAATTGGATCGCGATCTCAAAGGTGTCGAAGAGGATCTCGCCGAACTCAATGCGCTCATCGAGGAAGAAGGGAAGGAAAGTTGAACACGCTTTCGCCCGCCGAGAAGGTGCTCCAGTACCTCGGGGTCACCGAGCCGGAGGAGATCGACCTCGAGGCGATCGCCTGGCAGATGGGCGTGGTGAAGGTGAAGTACCGGGAGTTGGACGGCTGCGAGGCGCGCATCGTGGGCGTCGGCGACAAAGCGATCATCACCGTCGACGAGCGCGCCATCCCGCAGCGGAGGCGGTTCTCGGTGGCACACGAACTCGGGCATTGGCACTTTCATCGCGGCAGGACCCTGCTTTGCCGCTGCGACGACATCGGCGATAGCAGGGGTTCGCAGGACATCGAGAAGTCAGCGAACCGCTTCGCCGCGGATCTGCTGCTTCCTCCGTATCTCCTGACGCCCCTGGCACGCCGCCATCCTCAGCTCACGGTGAAGGTGCTGCGGGATCTGGCTGGCCGGTTCGGCGCGAGCCTGTCCGCCACTGCCATCAAGCTCGTAGAGGCGAGCCACAGTCCCTCGATACTGGTGTGCCATGGGCTGCACGGGCGGAAGTGGTTCGCGAGGTCGCCCGACGTGCCGTCGCGGTGGTTTCCACGTTCGGAGCTGGACGCCGAGAGTTACGCCTTCGACCTGCTCCATGGGCGCGGCGCCGAACAGGCGTTCCCGAGGAAGATCGGAGCCGAGGCGTGGTTCGACCGGTCCGAGGCCCAGCAGTACGAGGTCCAGGAGCAGTCATTCAGGGTTGCCGACGGAGAGATCGTGACTATCCTGAGCATCAAGGACGAGGGAATGCTCCAGGAGCGCGAAGGACGTTGGCGCTGAGTGGACACAGTTCGAGGAGGGTCGGAGCGTCGGGCAACTTGCCGAGGTGTCCACCTTCCTGGGTGAACCATTTGCCTTCTTTGGCCCCGGGACGCTTGGGACCCGTGCCGCCATCCGGCTCCCGCAGGTAGATCGAACGGTCCTCGCCATCGCCTGCCAGGTGCCCGGCTTTACGAAGGGACTGCCACCATCCGTCTGGAAGAAACAAGTTCGGAGGATGCGGCGATGCGTGCGTACGGCCGAGCTGCCGCGCCCAATCCGGTGCCGGGCAGGGTTTTCATCGGCGCCAGGATCCTTCCGGGCGCCGCTCCGGCATAGAACTGGGATGGTGTAGCTTCCCTTGGGTTCCGTCAGCGAATCAGCCGAGCCACCGGTCGATGAAATCTTCCAGGCTTTGCGAAGCCAAAGGCGTGAACGGCCAAGCCATCTGGTACTCTGCCATCCCGGTCCATAGCGCCTTCGCGGATGCCTCGCCGGGCGGCAGGGAGAACGGTGCGAGCCGGGAACGCTGGTGTGAAAAAGGGCTCAGCATGAAGGCAGCCTCGTACCAGCCGTATCGGCCCGCCTTGTTGATGTCGCCGAACCAGAGGGCGTGCGAGCGGCCGTCGTAGTCGTAGCGATTCGAGGGCATCCGCAACTCAATGGAGGTCGCGGCAGCCACGTTGAAGGCGGGCGCCTCCCAGCCTTCTCACGGCTTCTCGGGCACGGCGACGACGTTGTTCAAGGACAGGGTCGCCCCGTTAAGCGACGCGGACCAGCCGCCGTCCTGTGCAGTGCGGATGGTAGCTGTCGGAGCATCCGTCTTGATGGCATCGTGCACCTGCTCGCTCAGCCGCCTGAAGGAAGCCTGCGCGTCGCGGACGAGGTCTCGGCGCCTTCCGCATCTGAACGCGCAGATGACGCCTGTCGGGCCTCCTGGCCCATACGCGCGACGTTTATCCCGTTTGCCTCACGCAGGCGGCCCCTGCCCTGGGAGGCCGGGGCGTTGGGCCGCCTCGAGGCGTGTGAGGAGGTTAGCGTGGCTGGGTCGGGTACCGGCCGACTTGTAGAGGCATTCCGCGATGACGGACGCCAGGGCAATGGAGAATCCTGCCAGCGGCACCGCATCGGCGTGCAGGTGCTGTTCCCGGAAATCGTGCATGTCAGGCCCGGGGAATGGGCGGGACCCGGACACGAGTTCCTAGGCGATGATGCCCAGGGCATACACGTCAGCCGCGCCGGTGGCACGCTCTCCCCTCCACCGCTCCGGGGCGGGGTACGCGAGGCTCGTCGCGTTCTTCAGGGTGTCCGGCGACGTGGTCGCCTCGGCGTACCGGTAGATGCCGAAATCTGCGAGGCACCACCTGCCATCAAGAAGCAGGACGTTCTCTGGCTTCAGGTCACGGGGCACAACCTTGCCGTTGCTGTCGGATAGCGCCATGGCGACGTCAGCCATCGCGGACAGCGCATCTTCCAGGGGCAAGGTGCCCCCGGAGTCCGTGACGTGCTGCCGCAATGACGCCTGCGCGCGCGGCATAATCAGAACCCAGTGGCCGTCGGTCTCACCGCTGTCGATGACGGGGACGACGTTCCGGATCCCCTCCATCTGCGTGAACAGCATCTCGCGCTGGGCGCCCGGTGCCTTCGAGACGAGTTCTGCCACGGCGGGACCAACATCCCCGGAGGTGCACTGAGCCTCGAACACCTGCCCGAAGCCACCGGCCCCGATCCGGTCCCCCAGTGTCCACTCGCGGTTCAGGCGCAGCAGCATCCTCGATCTCCAGACGACGATGGGCGCATCATAGCGCGACGTCTGCCAGAGGGGAGCAGCCCGGCCAACCCGGACCGGCTACATGTCGCTGCACGCCCGGCGGGGCACGAGGATCAAGGCCTCGGCAACCTATGGTGGCTGCAAGGCCCCAGCCGCTGCGGCCTTCCATCACCAACCGCGTTCGTAGCGCGCGCCATAACCTTGCTGGTGCCGCCACGCTCGGCGCTGCTCGCGTTCCTGCTCGATGCGCCAGGCTTCGCGCCGCGCGGCCTCGGCGATGCGGGCTTCGTCCCGTTCCCGGCGCCACTCCCGCCACTGCTGTCGCCTCTCCCAGCCTCGGTCTTACTGCCCAGGGTCCCAGTACTGCACGGTCTGCGCCACCGCTGGCGGCGCGGTCACGGAAGTGGCGGCCGGGGCCGCCGAGGCATCGTTCGGCGCCATCCTCAGCAGGTTCGCGGCAACTGCGGCCGCCGCCGCCATCATGATCCGACGCACCTGAACCTCCACACGGGAACTCCGATACCGGCAATGTCCCAGGACAGCTGTATCCATCCGGTGACGGCCGCCTACCACCCAGCGGCTGAACCTGTCTTGTGATCTTACGGGCGTTCTTTGGAGCGCTGTTAAGGACGGAGGCAGTGGGCGTGGTGGAGATCATCACCGGGGTGGAGCGGCGGCGGCATTGGCGGGGGGAGGATAAGCTACGGATCCTGGCCGAGTTGAGGGAGCCGGGCGTGACCTTCGCAGAGGTGGCGCGCCGGAACGAGGTGAGCCGCGGCTTGCTGTGGCAGTGGCGTGATGCTTTGCGACGCGGGGCGCTGGCGGCCGAGGAGACGACCTTCATGCCGCTGCGCGTTGTGTCGGATTTGCCGGTGGCGACGCCGCCAGCAGAACCGACGGCCTCCGCCATACCGGGCAGCCCTTGCGCCTGCCATAGCGACCGGATCGAGATCGCCTTGTCGGACGGAACGGTGATTCACGTCAGCGAGGGCATCAGTGCCACGGCGCTGCGTCGCGTGCTCCTGGTGTTGCGCGGATGATCCCAGTTCCATCGGGTGTGCGGGTCTGGCTCGCGGTCGGCCACACTGACATGCGGCGTGGCATGAACGGCCTGGCGCTGCAGGTGCAGCAGGCGCTCGGGCGCGATCCGCATGCGGGCGATCTCTACGTCTTCCGTGGCAAGGCCGGATCATTGATCAAGATCGTCTGGCATGATGGCCTCGGCATGTCGCTCTATGCAAAACGGCTGGAACGCGGGCGGTTCATCTGGCCTTCGCCGACGGATGGCTCCGTGGCGATCTCCGGCGCACAGCTGGCCTACATGCTGGACGGCATCGACTGGCGAAACCCGCAGCGCAGCTGGCGGCCGGAGGTGGCGGGATAGCGCTGGCGCGGCGACCTGGCGCGTGATTCACTTCACGCAGGATGTCGTCGCCGCCCACCCTTGCCAGGAAGTCGAGGCGCTGCGTGCCACGCTCGCGGCTGCGGAACTGGCGCGACAGGAGGCCGAGGCGCGTGCCGTGGGCGCCGAGGCGATGGTTGCCCACCTCAAGCTGCTGATCGCCAAGCTCAAGCACGACAGGTTCGGCGCCTCGTCGGAACGTGGCCGCAAGCTGATCGACCAGCTCGAATTGGAGCTGAGCGAACGGGTCACCGCGGCCAGCGAGGACGCCACCAAGGCCGAGACCGGCGAGCCGCGCATCCCATCCGAGACGCTGCGCCGTCGGCCCGTGCGTGCGCCGCTGCCAGAGCACCTACCGCGGGAGCGCGTGGTGCTCCCGGCCTCCAGCGTCTGCCCGTGCTGCGGCGGCAAGCTAGCCAAGCTGGGCGAGGACATCACCGAAACCCTGGAAGTCGTGCCTCGGCAGTGGAAGGTAATCCAAACCGTGCGCGAGAAATTCTCGTGCCGATCCTGCGAGGCCATCACTCAGCCACCGGCACCGTTCCACCCGATCGTGCGGGGCCGCGCCGGGCCGCAGCTGCTGGCGATGATCCTGGAGGCCAAGTTCGGCCAGCATCTGCCGCTGAACCGTCTGAGCGAGACCTATGCCCGCGAGGGCATCGAGCTCAGCGTTTCGACCATTGCCGACTGGGTCGGCACCTGTACTGCCATGCTGACACCGCTGATGGTGCTGATTGACGCGCATGTGCTGGCCGCAGCTCGGCTGCATGGCGACGACACCACAGTGCCAGTGCTGGCCAGGGGCCGCACCGTCACCGGCCGGATCTGGACCTATCTGCGTGACGACCGGCCCTTTGCCGGGCCCGCCCCGCCGTCGGCGATGTTCCGCTACTCGCGTGACCGCACCGGCGAACATCCGCAACGCCATCTGGCGGGCTACCAGGGCATCCTGCAGGCCGATGCCTATGCCGGGTTCAATGACCTCTACGCTGCGAACCGCAAGCCGGGCCCGATCCGCGAGGCCGCTTGCTGGGCGCATGCCCGGCGCAAGCTGTTCAAGCTGGCGGAGGTGGCGCGGTCCCCGTTGGCAGCGGAGGCGGTGCGGAGGATCGACGCGATCTTCGACGCCGAGCGCGCCATCAACGGCCTGCCCGTCGAGCAGCGCATGGCGGTGCGGCAGGAACGGATCGCGCCGCTGGTCGCCGAGTTGGAACGCTGGATGCGCGAGCAGCGCGCCCGCATGTCGCGCCACGCTGACCTGGCCAAGGCCATAGACTACATGCTGGTGCGCTGGGAGGCATTCACCCGTTTTCTGGTGGATGGCCGGATCTGCCTGACCAACAATGCGGCGGAACGCGCGCTGCGCGGCGTGGCGCTCGGCAGGCGCGCTTGGATGTTCGCCGGAAGCGACCGCGGCGGCGAGCGCGCTGCGGCGATGTATTCGCTGATCGTCACCGCCAAGATGAACGACGTCGATCCTCGTGCCTGGCTGGCCGACGTGCTGGCCCGCATCGCCGACCATCCAGCCTCCCGCCTGCACGAGCTGCTGCCGTGGACGTGGAAGGCCGCGCAGGCAGCACCAGCCGCGGAGGCAGCCTGACCATGGCCGCACCCAGCCACGTATTCACCATCGCCCGCGCTGCCGAGATGCTCGGCGAGAGCGTCGATCTGCTCGACCAGATCGCGGACCAATTGGAACCAGAGGACGGCTGCCTCTGGATCTACGACATCGAGGACCGGGAAACGCTCGGCTTCACCATGCGGGGCATCGAAAGCCTCAAGGAGCTCATCGCCGACCAGAGGCGGTGATCGCTCCCCCACCGTCGGCACCCGCGGCCTTCCCCGGATGGGTACGGACAGCTTGTCGGGCGTTGGGCTGAGACGAGGAAGAGGTCGCCTGAGGTCGGGGAGGCGCGCACGTCCTCCACCAACGAACGGGTAGCCTAATCATTGATGTTCCCGGCATCAGGCGCCGACGTGATGCTGTTGGACGACTGCCCGAACACGGCCATGCGCGCCTCGAAGGCAGCCATGTCCGCACCCGCCACTCGACGCACCAGGCGATCCACCGACGCGGAGCTGAGCGCCTCGACCAGCTGATCTCGGCCGTTGGCCGCAAACGCGATTGTCTTATCTGCCAGCGGCGGATGCCGGAAGGTGATGGCATGGCAGGGCTCGGAAAGTCCCGTGCTGTCCCTCTCGATTTCTGCGAAGGCAACCCGTGCGCCAATCACGGCGCCGCGCTGTGTCTCTTCGGACTTGGTCGGGAGGTCGGTGCTGTCGTCGGGCATGATCACTGCTCGTTGTCTCGCGGGCAATCTATAGCCACCGAGCCATCGGTACGACAGGCGGCTGTTCCGAAGGCCGGGTGCTCAGCTCACCGGTTGGACCCATTCCTTTCTGAGATGGCGGCCGCTTGCCCTCAGGATCCAAGGATTCCCAGCACTCCCGCCCCCCGCTTCCCGGCGTCCTCCTCGCGCATGACGACGGTGACCGGCTGCAGGACTTGACCGGCCGGTTGCCGCAGCACCGCCTGGCCAGTCACGCGGACGATGCCGCCGACGCGCTCGTACGCGAACTCGAACGCGCCGTCCGCGCCGCGCGCCAGCTCCAGCATCCACGACCCGTTGGGGCCCCACACCACCGGCGCCTGTCCTTCCGGCCGCGCCAGCGGGGCAGGGGTGTGTCCTCTGAACGTCGATTCCTTCTCGGGCATGCGCTTTCCTTCTGCATCGCGCCACGCTTCCTTGCGGCCATCGGCTTGGCCTTCGGACGCGCGGCGGCGAAGGTGGCGCCGAGGCGATCGCCGGTCCAATCACAGGAACGGCGCCGTGCTGCCGCACGGCCGCGGACAGGTGCCGCGGGCACGCGACGCCGTTGGTCTCCTGGGTCAATCCTTCGGCGGCCCCAGCATCCGCGAACCGTCGCCGCCTGCACCATCAGCGGCTGTGCCTCCGGGCGCACCAGCCGGGCCAAACCATGCCAAGGAATAACGATGACGCCGTGGAACACCACGGTTAACGACGCCTCGGCATCTGGCGTGGAGTTCCACGGTAAACCGCAGCCTCATCTGGCTGTAGGGCGCCCCCCCGCGCTCTTGGGATAAACCGATCGAAGTCGATACGTTCCGGGCGCGGTCCGCAGTGAAGTTCCGCGCGATCCGTAGGGGACGACGGCCATAAGCGTCCGATTTTGTTGAAGGAATTAGCCCCGAATCTTGAATAGATTCTAGGTGAAGCGAAATCACCCGCCTGCGCTGCTGGATCGGCTGGTGGGCACGGTTACCCGGTTGGTGACGGAACGTGCCGGTCCGGGGGCATGGGTTACCTACCGCGTCTCCAGTTGGGGACGCTCGCGTCCGGACGCGCCACCACCGCCAACGCTCATCCACGTCAACAATTGGCTTCTGCTGGCGCCGCAGCCTCGAGCTTGCCGCACGCCGGGCGCAGGCGCCCATGGCGCCGTTCTAGGTCGCCAGGAAAGCACGCTGGTCAGTCGCAGCAGCGCGAACTTCTTCCAACCATGAAGTTACCCGCCCCAGGTCTCCTATGCCCAAAAGGCGGATAACAGCCGTGACTGGATCGCAATGACCTTTCGTAACGCGGTCGTGTCATGATACAACCTGTGCATGTCAGAGGCGGCTAGCATTGCTTCATCCGGTTGTCCGGAAATCGAATTTCGTTTGATTGGTGGCCACCTGAGGGCCTCCTGCAGGGTTGCGGCCCCTCCCAGCGTGCGAAGTGACGTTCCTGGGGAGGCGGACCTCGATCTGGCTCACGTCGTCTCCATCTTGGACTCGGTCTCTGGAGGGGTGAGGCAGCTCGAGACCGAGCTTCCCAAGCACCTGGCTGCACGCGACGCTGCCTTCCGCCGGGTGGCTCGCGCCTCGACGTTCCCCTTGAACGCCTTCATCGGATGGCGCCTGCCAGCCCTGAGGTCCAGACTGGCGGCGGCCGAAAGGAAGCTTGAGGAGGCGGTTGCCCGCAGGAACGGCAGCTGGACGTCACTCCATTTCGCCTTCCGGCCATCGACGCTCGAGGCTTTCCGCAACCTGGCCCTGGCCTTCCGCGCCTTGGGCACGACCCGCGCCATCTGGGTCACAACGAGCACGGCGGAGGGTACCGTCGCCGTTCCTGTGCTCGGCGCGGTGTTGCAGAGGCAGGCCGTGAAGCCCGCTCCGGCACTGCCGCCACACGTTGAATCGGATTGGCCAGGGCTGGCGTTCAGGCATTCCGGCGGCGGGCTCGAGCTCTACCCTGGCTTCGCGATGGTCAGTGCGAAGGCGGACACGAAGGCGGTGAGCCTGCTCGATGTCCGGCTGGATACGACTTCGACGGTCGTGGCCGAGAACATCGATCCTCCGGCCGACGCCACTTTGGTCACCCGGGTCTGGGAGAAGGCGAACAAGGATGGCAGCCCCGACCGGCGGTACGCCAACAACCGGAGCATCGCGATCGTACGATACGGCCTCGTCCGCTTCTCGGCGCCGGGGATAGCGGCGACCAGCTACCTCGTCAGCAATCCCGAGCTGGCCCATCGCTTCGCCACAGCGTTCACCGAACTCCAGAGGTGCATAGCAGCGGAGGAAAGCTCACTGGCCAGCGTGCCGCCAGCACCTCGTGGCGAGCCACGTGTTGCACCTTTCACGCGAGCACCGGCGTCAGTGCCCCCGCCGCCGTCTGTTGGGAGGGCGCACGAGTATACCGTCGGCGCGCTCGTGGCGGGTGCCATCAGCGTCTGGCTGCTCATCATGGGGCAGCTGGGCGGCGAACTGCAGGCCACCGCGTCGGGTTCGGGTGCGCCGTTCACCCAGGCGTCTGCACCACCCCAGACTGCCGTGGCGCCGACCGGGCGAGTTGAGGTGAACGCCTCCCCAACCACACCCTCGACGACCCTCCCTGAACCGACGTCCACGTCAGTGGATACGGTAGCTGCAAATCCTCCGCCCAAGGAAGCGACCGCACCGGAGCGGGAGCGGATCGTCGTACGGGCTGGCGGCGCGAACATTCGCTCGGCGCCGAACGGGTCGGCCGACGTCCTGCGGACCACATCAGGAGGCACCCGCCTCAACGTGTTCGGCCGGTCAGGCGGATGGGTGCGGGTGGGTGAAGCGGACGCATGGGGGTGGGTCCACTCCAGCTTGCTGGAGGGCGGCAACTGAACGGCCCCCACGCCCTGGCAGCATTCCAGCAACTCCGGGGCTACCCCTGTCCCCCTGACCGGCGATCAGCATCGCCCGCCCTCATGACACTCGATTCCCGCTTTCCCCAGTCCCTGGCCAGCCGGACCTCTTCAGCGCGATGCCTTCCATTCTAACCCTTCAGCTTGCGGGCGGCTTGGCGGCCGCGGGCGCGGTTTGGCTGCTCACGCGACGGGCTCTGCGGTCCCGCGACGCCGAGCGCACCGAGGCGGAACGCCAGTCCTCGGCACCCCTCCTGTTGAGCGAGCAGGAACTTGTGGCTGACAACGAACTGCGCTCGCGCCGTGCCTTCGAGGCGGTTATGGCGTATCCGGTTGTAGGCGCCGAGCAAGGCGGTCCTATTGCACCTCAGAAAGTAGAGCCTCCGCAGGGTTCTGCGGTTCAGGCCTTGCCAGCAGGGCAGAAAACCCGCGAGGAGATCCTGACGCGGGTGCTCGTGACACTTACCGATCCGGTGCCCGGGAACGGCGGTGGCCAGGGAGAGGCAACGGCGCCGCCTTCGCCCGCGAGCAGGCGAACTGCTCATGAGATCGTCGCCCAGGTGCTTGCGTCTCGACGGCAGCAGGCCGTCGAGACGGCTGGGTTAAACGGTGGGAGCGCGGATCAGCCTCGGGTGGCGTCCCAGCCAACGCTAGAGATGCCCCACCAGGCACTCGGCAATCTAGCTGGCCAGCAGAAGGGATCGGCCGCGCCCGCGGCTGGTACTAGCAATCCGCCACCGCCATCCGGCTCGCCGACCGAGCTGTCTGCCTTCTTCGTCCAGGAGGTCCGCGATGCTGGGCACGGGCAGGCGCCAAGCCCGGCCATCGTGCCTCCGGCCGTGAAGTCGCCTGGGCTGCCACCGAGTGGCGCACGGGATGATCGGGGCATGATCGCCTTCAGGCTTAGTCCGGGTGCACCGCTTCCTCAACCTCCAGTGCCCACCCCGCCGTCTCGCCGGGATGAAGTGCAGGGGCGCGCGCGGGCTGCAGCATCCGCGACGCCCGGATTGGCGAGATGGATTCCGCCGGGCACCGAAGTCCGACTGGGAGGGACCCGGGTCACAGGCGGCATGATCTACGTGGGCGAGAACCTGCCGAGCCCAAATGGGTGGGGGACGGACCGCTGCCTCATCAACCCGACCTTACGCGTGGCCCGGGCGGCCGCAGCAGACGACATCACGAACGTCAACTACTGGCCAGAATACGGCGGCCTGTCGCCCGCCCGGCGCCGCGCCTACATCGATTGGCTGGCGGGAGGCCGTTCGGATCCGCAGGTCGACATTGGGCTGGTCTTCCTCTTCTTCTACGGCCTCGAGCGCAGGTTGTTTTTTGACCGAGAAGTCGCTGAGGCGGACCTGCTGGCTACTGAGGTGGAGCGTCTGCTGGGCATCTACGGCGCCCACAACTCTTTCCAAGGCTACGGCAGCACTTTCCTGGCGGCCGCCGCGCTCGTCACTGGAAGGGCCATCCCGGCTGCGAAACCTGCTCCGGTGGTCAACTGGTCTGAGGACTTGCCCTTGTCGACGCGCCTGCACCTCGGGGCTGTGTTGGCTGAGGGACGGAGCCTTGGGGCCGACGACGCGCTGCTCTGGGTTCTCGGCACCCCCGAAACACGGCTCAGGACGCCGGGCCAGCGCTGCTTTGAGGAAGCCCGTAGTCTCTTCGCCCATCAGTTCGCTTTCAGGCACCCCAAAGGCCTGCCGGTGAGTGCGCCGCAGCGACGCATGTCGGTGAGCTATCGGGCGGCTAGCGGCTTTTCGGTCAGCATTCCTGGTCCGCACGAGAACCTTCCCGACATTTCTGCGATCGATGCGCCGCTTCGCGGGCTGCGGGATATGCTCGAAGCGATTCAGACGGAGCTCGATGCTTACAGCCGCCTGTTGGGCCGAAGGCCGGAGGCGCGGGGGACGCTGGAGGCCGCGATGCTTCTGCCGTCTGCGTTACGCGAGGAAGCCTTGGCCGAAGCGGGGGCAGTCGCAAGGCTGACGGTGAAATCCTTGCTGGGTGAATCCTTGATGGCGCCTGTGGCACCAGGTCGGTTGCTTGAAGCGCTTGGCGTGCCGCTGGAGCGGGGCGCCAGCCGCCTACCGGTGAGCGTCGCCAGCCAACTCTTTCAACGGCTCGACGCGCTCGGATTCGGCATTGAACCGGACCGGCGATATGGTGGCGAGGCGATCACGATGACGGCGGACGTTATGCTGTTCGAGGCTGCCGGTGGCGCGGCCGTCGATCCGGAACGGCCTGCCTTTCACCTCGCCAAGGCCGCCATGGAGGTGGCCGCCCTGGCGGCGTCGGCCGACGGCGACGTGTCTGATCTCGAGTTCCAGGCGCTGCTCCGGGAAGCCAGGACGATGCCGGACCTGGCACCGGCAGAGTCGGTGCGGTTAGAAGCCTTCGTCTGGCGCCTGCGGGAGCGGAGCAAAGGCGGGGGTGCCCTGAAAAAGGTGGCCGATCTGCCTCCGGAAGCCCGCCAGGCCATCGCACGCGCTGCCGTCTCAGCCGTCTTGGCGGACGGACAGGCATCCCGCGCCGAGGTCGCATTTCTCGAGAAACTGCACAGGACTTTGGGCCTACCGCCAGAGTCCGTGCATTCGGCTCTCCATCAGGGGGTCAGCGCCGACTTTCGGGCGCCGCGTCCCGTCGCACTCGCCCAGCCGGGCGGAGTTGCCGGGCAATCTGGGATCGCGCTGGACGCGGAGCGAATGGCACGCATCCGTCAGGAGACGAGCCAAGTCGCATCGTTGTTGTCGAGCATCTTCGACGAGGAGGCCGAAGCTGTAACCGAGGAGGCACCTGCTGCCTCGAAACCGGCAAGCGCGATGGCGGAGCTGTTCGCAGGTTTGGACGCCGCGCATGGCACGCTCCTGGATGCTGTCGCCGCCGCAGGTTCCCTGCCGATGACCGCCTTCGAAGCCCTGGCAAAAAGCGGTAGGCTCTTCCCTGAGGGCGCAATTGATACCATCAACGACTGGGCGTTCGAGCACTTCGAGGAGCCAATCCTGGAAAACGAAGACGACATCGTCGCGGTCGCCGAGCACCTCCGTTCCGAACTCACTGCCGTCCGAGAGACACCATGAGCGCACCGACCAAGATCCGCCCGCGTGATCGCGACACCATTATCCAGGCACTGCAGGCAGGCGTCGTTCCCCGCGTCGGGCTGCAGCACGTCCAGGTTGGACGGGTAGGGGAGCTCCAGGCCCTCGTGCGCGACATCGGGCGGATCGCCGACGGCGGTTCTGCCATCCGCTTCGTCATCGGGGAGTATGGTGCCGGTAAGAGTTTCTTCCTTAGCTTGGTGCGGCTGGTGGCGCTGGAGAAGCGTCTGCTGACCGTCCACGCCGACCTCGGGCCCGACCGACGGCTGCAGGCGTCCAATGGCCAGGCCCGGACACTCTACGGCGAGGCGGTGCGGAACATGGCGACCCGCACCAAGCCCGACGGCGGCGCGCTGGCGAGCGTACTGGAACGCTTCGTGGCTGATGTAGTGAAGGCGGCTGGCGAGCGGGGCGTTGCCGTGAAGCGGGCCCTCGAGGAGCGTCTGGTCCATCTTCAGGAGGGCGGCGGCGGCTACGACTTTGCGACCGTGGTAGAAGCCTACTGGCGCGGCAGCGAGGAGGGCAGCGAGGAGCTGAAGGCGAACGCCCTTCGCTGGCTGCGTGGGGAGTTCTCCACCAAGACCGAGGCGCGTCAGGCACTCGGCGTACGCAACATCATCAACGACCAGGACCTTTACGAGGGGTTGAAGCTGATGGCGGCGTTGGCGAAGCTTGCGGGCTACGCCGGTCTGCTCGTGGTCTTCGACGAGATGGTCAACCTGTACAAGCTCCAGAGCAAGCAGGCCCGCGAGCAGAACTACGAGCAGATCCTCGCCATCCTGAACGACGTCCTCCAGGGAAACACCACCGGCATCGGCTTCGTCATGGGCGGCACGCCGGAATTCCTCACCGACACTCGCCGCGGCCTATACAGCTACGCTGCCCTGCAGTCCCGGCTTTCCGAGAACAGCTTCGCGCGCGAAGGCCTGGTGGATCTCTCCGGCCCGGTGCTGCGACTGCAGAGCCTGACGCCCGAGGAACTGATGGTGCTGCTCGGCAACGTCAGGAACGTCTTCGCCGGTGGCGACCCCGCGCGGCACCTGGTGCCGGACGAGGCGCTGAACACCTTCATGGCCCACTGCAACGAGCGGGTTGGCGAGGCCTACTTCCGGACCCCGCGCAACACCATCAAGGCGTTCTGCCAGCTGCTGTCCATCATTGAGCAGAACCCTGGGGCCGACTGGCGCACCCTCCTCGGCGACGTGCAGGTCTCGCCGGAGGTGCCGGACGACGACGCCGAGATCCCGGAGCCCGAGGTGGCCGCTGCCGGACCCAAAGAAGCGCCTGTTGTCGCCGTGGCTGGCCCGCGTGACGATGAACTCACCGCCTTCAAGCTCTGATCTCGCAGGCGCCTACGACCTCCTCCACCCTGAGGTCAGGCGCTGGGTCCGCGACCAGGGCTGGGCGGGGCTGCGTGAGATCCAGGCCCATGCCATCCTAGAGATCCGGCGGGGCGCGGGCGATATCCTTGTCGCCGCCTCGACGGCGGCCGGAAAGACCGAGGCCGCCTTCCTCCCCGTGCTGTCCGAAGTGGCAGGCGAGCCGGTCAGCGGCTTATCGGTCCTTTATGTCGCCCCCCTGAAAGCGTTGATCAACGACCAGTTCGGCCGCCTGGAGGATCTTTGTGAACGGCTCGGATTGTCGGTGGTTCGCTGGCACGGCGACGCGCCAGCGGCGGCAAAGAGCAGCCTGGTAAAGCGGCCGCGCGGGCTGGCGCTCATCACGCCGGAATCAATCGAGGCCCTCTTCAGCCGACGCCCCGCCGCCGCCAAGGCGCTGTTCGGTAACATACGCTTCATCGTCATCGACGAGCTGCATGCCTTCCTCGCCGGACCGCGCGGCGTTCACCTCGCATCGCTGCTGCGGCGGATCGACGCTCTGGCGACCCAGCCAGCCCGCCGCATCGGGCTCTCCGCGACCCTGGGTGACCTCGACGCCGCCTCAGCCTGGCTGCGACCGGCGGCGCCACATGGCGTCCGGCTGGTGCGGTCGCCGCCCGGTGGCAGCAACCTGCAGCTCCAGGTGCGCGGCTACGTGGAGCCTCTCCGGCCGCAGGCGACGGAAGGCGAGGGGGACTTGGCACTCCGGACCGTGGCGGACCATCTGATGGGGACGCTGCGCGGTTCGAATTCCTTGGTGTTCGGCGGCTCTCGCCGCCGCGTTGAGATGGTAGCCGACCTGCTGCGCGGCCTTTGCGAGCGCGACAACGTCCCCAACGAGTTCTTCCCGCACCACGGCAACCTGTCCAAGGAAGTGCGCGAGGATTTGGAGCGCCGCCTCAAGGATGGGCGGCTGCCGACTACGGCCGTCTGCACCTCGACCCTGGAGCTCGGCATCGACATCGGCTCGGTCGCCTCCGTGGCGCAGATCGGGGCGCCACGCTCCCTGTCCTCGCTCCGGCAGCGCCTGGGGCGATCGGGGCGCCGAGCGGACGCGCCAGCGGTCCTGCGCCTTTACGTCATCGAGGACGAGCTTAGGCCCGATGCAAGCCTGTTGGACCAGATCCGTCAGGAGGCCATCCGCGCGGTGGCCGCAATCCGCCTCCTCGGGCAAGGATTCGTAGAAGCGCCGGGCAGCGTTGACGGACTGGGATCGGCGCTGCTGCACCAGACGTTATCCGTCATCTGCGAGCGCGGCGGTGCGCGCGCCGAGACCATCTACCGCCTGCTCTGTGGCCCAGGGCCGTTCGCGTCGGTGAAGCCGCCGCTGTTCATGGATCTGCTGCGGAGCATGGGCGGCCCGGCTGCCAAGCTCATCGAGCAGGCGCCGGACGGGGTGCTGATGCTGGGCGAGGCGGGGGAGCGGCTGGCGGGCTCACGCGACTTCTTCGCCATGTTCGCCAGCAGCGACGAATGGCGCGTGGTTACCGGCGGGCGCTCGCTCGGCTCCATCCCAATCAGCAGCCCCGTCATGGTGGGCAATCTCATCGTCTTCGCCGGGCGCCGGTGGATCGTGCGCGAGGTCGACGAGCCCACCCGCATCATCACGGTTGACCCGCACAAGGGCGGCACGCCGCCTACATTCGAGGACAGCACGCCTGAGCCAGTGGACGACCGCCTCGCGGCCGAGATGCTCGCCGTCTATATGGCTGACGACCAGCCGGGATGGATTGACGTGACCTTGGCCCGCCTGCTCGACGAGGGCAGGAAGTCCTTCCGGCGCATGGGACTTGAGGCCCGGCGAGCCTTCCGGGTGGGCGATGACGTCCACCTCTTCACCTGGCGTGGCACCCGGTCGAACGGGCTGCTCGCCATCCTGCTGGGCGCCGTGGGTTTCACCTGCTGGGCCCACGACTTCGGTGTGGCCGTGTCTCGACCAGACCTGCACCGGCTTGCCGCCAAGCTGGCCGAACTCCAGATTTCGGGCGTACCGGACCTTCATGCGATCTCGGCCGATGTGGCTGCAATCTCGACAGGAAAATTCGATGGCCTGATCGCGCCGCCGGTACTGCGTGGCTTCTGGATGCTGGGCGTACAAGGGGCGGCTGGTGACATCCAGGCCACCGTGGCGCCGCTCCAGCAGATCACCGAAGAAGGGGATGACGGCAGCCCTGTCGATGGCGCTCCGCTAGGTTCGGCTGGTCGTCCCGAGCCGCCCAGCTCTGATGTGCAGCCTTGACCTTCCTCCTGGATTCCTGAAAAGGCCGCGTGGCCAGACGGCGAGGCCGCTTCCGGCAGACTGGGTGGGGTCGTGGCGCAGCGCGTGTCGACCAGACAGACCTCTGCGCCATATAGGCGCACTGCAGGCGCCGTCCGGTGTTTACGTAGGCAAACCAGCAATGACTCAGGCCAGCAACCTCTCCCTACCGCCGGACGCAGCCAGCCGAGCCTGCGTACCCGAGGTGCTGGTGTTGGGGCGAGACGACGGCGGAGTTCCGGGTTGTAGCGTGGCTTTCTCTCGGGACCTAAAAGGTACTCCGGTGTAAGCGTTCACCGCGGCTACGGCAACACTGACCTGGCGGGCATCATCTGTAGGCAGGCATCAGGTTCCGGGGGCGAGTTCACTGATCCGGGTGATCGGGTGAACAGGGATGCTGTCGAGAAGCTCGCGCAGGTCGGCCTGAGGGTTCCAGCCGTTGAGATCCGCCGTTACTACCAGGGTTTGGATAGCCGCGGCCCGCCTGCCGCCTTCCATCCAACCGCTCAACAGGTCCGAAGGTCAGCCGGATGCGCCGCAAAGCAGTCGAATAGACCGCTTACGGATCTGGACATGGCCGGTGCTCTTTGCAGCCGTAAAGCCAGCCCGAGGCGCTGGAGGAGCGAGGCTACGATATCCCTGAGGCTCAGGACGGCGCCTCTGGGTTAGGCGTTCTGAAGTCGGACGCCCACATCGACCTGGTGATCTCGGACATCGGCATGCTCGGCAACATGGACGGCCGCTAAATGTTTGAGGCCGCCCGCGCTCCAAGGAGCGACCTCAAGGCCCTTCTCGTCAAAGGCTTCACCGCCGATGCGATCGTCCCCTGCAAGGCAGCGACGGTGATATCCAGCTGATGCTCAAGACCTTCACCTTGGCGGCTCTGGTCGACCGGGTAGATGGACTGTTAAAAGTAGCGCTGGGGCCCTCAGGGATGCCTCCCACCCAACGTGTGAAATGTCCGGGCTGCTTTACCGAAACGGTTTGCGGTAAGTTGTTCGATGTAGAACGTGGAGGAAGAAAGTGCACAATACTCCGAGAGCCCGGCTCAAAGAAAGTATAGAAAAGTGAATAGGGTGCTGTTGGTTGAAGATGAGTGCCTGGTCCGGGAAATAGTCAAGGAAATACTGGAGATTAATGGCTTCGAGATCTTTGCAGCAGATAGCGGCGACGAGGCCATTCGGCTCCTGGATGCCCTGGACCACGTGGACATTGTCGTGACCGATGTTCGGATGCCGGGACGCAACGACGGCGTCGACGTGGCGCACCACGCTCGGGCTCTCTTCCCGAGAGTGCCAATCATCGTCGCCATGGGGTTCGCCGACAACATACGCGACCGTTTGAAGCCGTTCAGTCCCGCCGCGGTCCTGCTGGAAAAACCTTACCGGCTAGACCGCCTTACGGCGTTTGCCCGGCAACTGTGCGAACCGAACAAGGGAGGGCAGGTGTAGCGGCTGCCTTCGACAGCCGAAGAATCGGCAACTCATGGAATTTTGCCGAACCTTTGTTCCGCGACGACGGGCCTTGCCTTAACGTTCTCACGCCGGTGGCGGAGGCGAAGTCTTCAAAGGTTTGTCCAATGCGGCAGCGTGCGGAAAGGGAAGAAGGAAGGACGTTACAGTCAGCGCAACCCCGTTTCGGCCCTAATACTTACCAGGAGTGCAGAGCGCCATTGGCAGTCTTCACAACCCTCCCGGGTCTCGATGCCTCTCCGGCGCCATTGATGCCATGCCGATGCTGGCGGTGACCAAGTTCCACGTTTGGCTCGTGCCATGAGGAAAACCTCGTGTTTCTAGGCTCTCGCGAAACTTGTTTGCCATCTCCGATACCGTCCGAGGAGACGTTTGGACGGCGTAGCGTCATTTTCTCACCTCCAGACTTGTGGCCATGTCACCAGCACACCTAACCACTGATCTCACCACCTAGACGAGTACTCAGCCAGCAAGCATTCATTTCCCTGCTGGCGCCCATAGTTGACGTTGTACTGCTCAAAGCGGTCGTGATCGAACAAGAGGGGGCTGTGTGTCTAGCCGCCTAGGTCCGTTTTCTGGTACATCAGAATGCGGCTAGGCGGTTGCGGTCAGACGCGCTGCTGCTGCCATGTCATGAGCAGCCGCTGCTGCTGGATGTGGTTCGCTGGCCCGACCCGAAGTCGGGTGTCGCTGGGCAGACGCAGCCTCTAGCACTGCTGCCGGTGCTTAGGGTGTTTATCGCGTCCCCGGGATCATCTCTCGTCAATCAGTTCCTTAATGCGGCTGGCCAAGCTTTCCAAAGTGAAAGGCTTCGTCAGTACGTGTATGCCTGGCGCCAAATGCCCATCACCTACTACGGCATTCTCCGCATAGCCGGTGATGAACAGCACCTTGAGATTCGGGCGGCCTATTCGGGCAACATCCGCCATTTGGCGTCCGTTCATCCCGCCGGGCAGCCCGACATCGCTGACAAGAAGATCGATCCGTGCGTCGGACTGCAAGAGCTTGAGACCTGCGGCTCCGTCGGAAGCTTCGAGCGCGGCGTAGCCGAGATCCTCCAGCACCTCGGTCACCAGCATGCGCACGGTGGGTTCGTCATCCACTACCAGGACGGTCTCACCGACCTCCGCACGAGGCACCTGGGTCAGCTCGGGGGCCGCCTCCGGTGTCTCGGCCACGCCGAGGTGTCGGGGCAGGTACATGCACACCATGGTGCCCTTGCCGACTTCCGAATAGATGCGGGTCTGCCCGCCCGACTGCCGAGTAAAGCCATAGATCATAGACAGACCGAGACCCGTTCCCTGGCCCAGCGGCTTGGTAGTGAAGAACGGGTCGAATGCCTTCGAGACAACCTCGGGGGTCATGCCCGTGCCTGTATCCGAAACGCACAGCGAGATGTACTGGCCAGGTGGGATGTCGCGCAAACGCCCAGAACGGCCGTCGAGCCAGCGGTTTGCTGTCTCGATTGTCAGCCGCCCGCCGTCCGGCATGGCATCGCGCGCGTTGATGCACAGGTTGAGGAGTGCGTTTTCCAGCTGGTTCGGGTCGACGAGGGTTGGCCAAAGCCCCGCCGCTCCCACCACCTCAACGGTGATGCCGGGACCCACAGAGCGTCGGATCAGCTCTTCAATCCCATTGACTAGGCGGTTCGCATCGGTAGGCCGCGGATCCAGTGTCTGACGGCGAGAGAAGGCTAGCAGCCGGTGGGTCAGCGCCGAAGCCCGTCCAGCGGCACCATGGGCGGCAGCGATGTAGCGATCCAGGTCCTTGAGGCGCCCCTGCGCTATGCGGGTGCTCAGCAACTCTAGATTGCCTGTCACACCGGTCAGCAGGTTGTTGAAGTCGTGGGCAATCCCGCCGGTCAGCTGGCCCATCGCCTCCATTTTTTGAGACTGCCGAAGTTGCTCCTCGGCATGCATCAGCTCGGCCGTGCGCTCGGTGACACGTTGCTCGAGCGTTTCCGTCAGCGCGCGAAGCTCCAGGATTGCCCGGTCGCGTTCCGCCTCGACAGCGCGCCGCTCCTCCACGTCGATCAGCACACCAGGAAAGCTCTGGGGCGTCCCGTCCGGCGCGTGTTCGACCCGGCCGTTCGCCTCGATCCAGTAGTAGTTTCCATCGGCACGCCGCACCCGGTACTGGTGCGCGTACGCCCCACCCCGAGCAATCACCTCCTTGATGGCTGCAGCCAGCCCCGCCTTGTCCTCCGGATGGACGGTTGCGACCACCTGCTCGAGGCTTAGGCCCACCCGTCCGAGGGCCGGATCCAGGCCGAAGGCGCGGGCGAAGCCTTCGTCCACTATGAAACGGTCGGTGGGTAGATCCCAGTGCCAAGTGCCGACGATGGCGCCAGCAGCCAGCGCGAGCTGGATGCGCTCGCCATGCCGCTTTAATGCGGCCTCGGTCTCCCTGGCCTCGCTCACATCTCGTGTCGTGCCAGCGACCGCTTCGACCTCTCCGGCCTCACCGATGACCGGCACAAGGATGTAGTCGTAGATGCGAAGCCCAAAGGCGCCGTCGAATGGCACCTCACCACGCACCGGCTGTTTAGTGGCGATGACCTGCTCGATCTCGCGGTCATGCATGGCTGCATGCCATTCAGGGTACCCGAGCTCCAGGCAATTCCGGCCTATGGCTTCGTCCCAAGTCCTGCCCCACATCTGGAGCAAGACCTCGTTGGCATAGACGAAGCGGTGATCAAGGCCCCAGACGTAAGCTAGATCCGGTGTGTTCGTAAGGATGGCCTCGTAGAGACGGCGCTGACGCTCTGCCTCGAGATGACTCCTAGCAAGCGCCGCCTCCGCCCGCTTTCGCTCGCTGATGTCGAGCATGGCGCCGATCATGCGCACGGCTTGTCCGTCCGGCGTCCGAATGACTGATCCCCGGTCCAGCACCTCGGCGTATGTGCCGTCGGCGCGGCGGAAGCGGTATTCCCCGTCCCACGCCGTCCCTGCGCCCTCGATGGCCGCATGGATACTGCGGTCGATGCGGTCACGATCATCGGGGTGGATCTGAGCGATCCACCATTCACCAGTTGGTTCCACTTGGCTGGGCAGCCAACCGTAAGCTTCTTCCAACGCCTCGTTCCAAAGCACGCTGTTGTCTTTGAAGCTCCAATCCCAAATCGCATCCCGCGTAGCCTGCTGCGCCAGGCGGAGGCGCTCGTTCATGACCTCCAGCGCTTGACCTGCAAGGTGCTGCTCCGTCCGGTCGCGAAGCACCTTGAGGTAGCCTATATGATCACCCCTCTCGTCGCGCAGGGGCATCATCTCGCCCGACGCCCAGAACTGGGAGCCGTCCTTACGCAGCTGCCAGCGTTCGTCCGCGGCCCGGCCCGCACGGCGAGCCAAGTCCATTTCGGCTCCAACAACGCCGGAGGCGCAGTCCTCCGGCGTAAAGAACAGTTTGGCGGGCTTGCCAAGCATCTCGGCTTCAGCCCAGCCCATAGTGTTCACAGCACCGGCGTTCCAACCTGTGACTATACCTTGCAAATCGAGGCTAATAATGGCGAAGTCGGTTGCGCTATCCAAAATTTGCCGCCGATGCGCCTCGGAGCGGGCTTGGTTGGCGCGAAGGCGTGCCTTCCGCGCTAGGCTCCGGCGGAAATTGAGTTGTCCCATAGCTTGCTGGGCGAGGGTCCGCAGCATGAAGCTCTGCCGTTCGGTCAGTCCTTGCGGCCGCGGCTTGGTATCGAGCACACACAGCATCCCTAGCGGCAGGCCCTCAGGCGTCCGGAGGAGTTCCGCCGCGTAGAACCGCATTCCAGGTCCATTGGTGACCAGCGGGTTGCCGTCGAAGCGGGAGTCATCTGCGAGGTCTGAGACGACCAGTTCTCCGGTTTGCAGCATGAGCTGGGCATCAAGGGTATCGCCGAGCTGCAGTTCCCGCACGCCCAGGCCAACCTCAGCCTTGAACCACTGGCGATCCCTGGCAACCAGGCAAACCGCAGCGACCGGCGCCTCAAGGAGGTCAGCGGTTAAACGTACAAGGTTGTCGAACTCTTCCTCTGGTGAGGTGTCGAGGATGGCGTATTCGTCCAGAGCCTCCAGCCGTTCCGCCTCGGTCCAACCAAGAATCCGCTTTGCACTATTCATGAAAGTCAATTCCTAGGCGCAGTGCACGACGTCGCCGACCACTCTTCTTGCAGGCCGACGTTGTGACCCGCATGTCTACGTCCGCTGCCGCCACCACGCTCATCGGCGAATGGTGATGATGAGCGAATTGCAGCGCGACACCCCGATGGGTTTCGGAAGGAAACTGCGCTGACTGGAGGGCTTCGACTCGCATGGCTAACAGATACCATGCCAGCGAAGCTCCTGACATTGTCTCTGGATACCATTCGCTTCGAGAACGACAAATTGGCTGTCGGACATTAACCTAGAGTTGGTGTCATCGCGGCCCACTGCGCCAGGCACTGCTTTTGACAGCCGGTTGGGGCGATCTCCTCGAGAGTGACGGCTGGGCAGATCTTACCAGCGCCAGAGATCTTCTCAGATCTGGTTATGATAGGCGGCTACGAAGTTTCGGGTGCCTGCGAGTAGGCACGATCTCGTTGCTGATGGGTCCGGCCCCCACTGAAGCTTGGCGTCGCGTTGGGCGAGATCAAAGCGAGGAACTGCTGGTCTCGATGTGGAGTGCTTCCCGTCAAACCGGACAGGCGGCTGGTTGGGGCGGTTGGCTGGCGATGAACTCACGGGGTGAGAGCATGCGCAAGCCGGAGTTGGGTGGTGTTGTAATTCTCGAACCAAGCAGGCAGCTGCTTGAGGAGGGTGAGGGCGTCAGGCCTTGGGTTTACCCGGGAGTAGTCGCGCTGGCGGGTCTTAACAAACGCCTCGCAGACGCTGTCGCTCTCCGGTCTGCGGGGTGGGGTAAAGCAAGCGGCGAGGTTCAGCGCGGTTGCGAAGTCGACCGTGTCCTTGGCCGTGTCGTGCGAGCCGTTGTCGGCGAGCCACTGGACGGGAAGGGGGGGGGCACGGACATCGCCGAACCGGCTCTCAACGCATGCCAGCATCATGTCGCGGATCATCTCGCCACTGATGCCTCCGCCCGCCGTGGCAACCCAGGCCATGACCTCGCGGTCGGGGGTGTCGATGGTGAACGCAACATGGACCACCTCTTCGCTCCAGCAGGGGATGGCCAAGCCAACGGACGCCCAACGCTGGTTCGACGCGGGCGCGGCGACAGCCTTCCAGCGGATATCGTTCTGGCCGATACATCTTACGATTCCCGCGCAACGTCATTGTCGAGAAGGCTGCTCTCGCCGCAATCTCGAACAATCCGTCGCGGGATCGCAAGCACAGCTTGGACAAGCATCTCTACGCCCAGCGCCATCTCGTCGAATGCTGTTCTCAAAGCTCAAGCGGTTCAGGCACATCGTCACCCGCTGCGACAAGACGGCGAGGAACTATTTCGCTGTGACCACCATCGCCGCAACCATTATATGGCTACAATGAACGTTCACAGCTCTTAGGCCTTCTTCTCTTGCGACATTGAGGCTATGGCTCGAAGCTGAGCCAAGCTGATGCGCCGTATTTCGGCTTGGCAGCCAAGATCATCTTCATGGGTTCGTGGCAACGCTTCTGCATGGACACGGGGAAAAACAGTGTGTCAAAAGTCAACGATCCGGACCTTCTGGGCCTCACCGCCCTAATCCTTAAATCCTATTGCAATCGCAATGAATTGGCGCCGCAACGGGTATCCGGCTTTATCGAGTGTGTATACCTTAGTCTCGCTCGCGGCGCGAAGCGGCCTCAACAATCTTCCGACTCGCAGACAAACCTCCGGACCTCACCCGACCTTGAGAACTGTTTAGTAAACGAAATCGGGGTTGGCCTGCAGCGAAACTGGCGAAATTTCCTGGATGTTCAGAAAATAAGCAAACCACTTTGAGAGTTTTGATTCAATAGAAATTCCCGATAGGCGAAATGAACGAATATTGAACACTATTATTTGCCAAGAGAAGACATGATATTCTTCGCTTTTTTCCTGTTCGCAAATCTTCGGGGCTCAGGACTTCGCGAGTGGCGGCATCCTTCGTCAAGCTAATACCGACGCGTGAGAGGGGCTGCGCGCGCAAGCTGTGCCGCGGCTTCCTGATGGCTCAGCGTCTTGACGCCGTCCCGCGCACGCCTGCGCTGGAGCTCGTGCCGGGTCAGATCGAAAGCCCGTCCTGGTAGGCTCGAAGGTCGGCGCTCCGGCAGCCATCGGAAGAAGTTTTCGGCCGTCAGGATGGTTTTCATGCGCTGGCGCATTCCCGCGGTGCATCCAAACTGAATCTGTGCTTTTGTCCCACATCCGATAAAGGAGCGTTCCAGTCCGCCCCCCCCCCCAAGGCCGCCTCGGCTTGCTCGGCCCCGGTGCACCAGCCCGGGGCCGCCTGGCACAAGGCGCTTCGGAGATTGGCATCTGCTGCTCGTGCGATATTGCCGATCACGTTGCGTTCTCCGAAGTGATGGCGCGAGGGAGCAGGCCGATCCATGGACCGACTTTCTACGAACAGGTGAATTAGGAGTGATCATGGAAGGCCGAGCTTAAGGTCGTGACGACGAGGGCTCCAATGCCAGGCATGGTCTTCAGGCGTCGAAATCCAGGATCATCCTTGGCCAGTATGCGGACCACATGGTAACTTCTCCCCTCCCTATAGGACGGGCATCTGGTCTCGAGCCTTGGTTCCATGGTCCGACGCCATGCTCTTCGCAGAGGACTACGCAGGCTGACCCCGAACCAGGATCCTTTGGGGTATGCTCCACCGCGCGGCCGCGCTGAGGATGACGTTGGCCGCGCTCAGGTCGGTGGCCGGTGAACCTGCGCGCCGTGCAGCGGAACACGTCCTGGCTGTATCGCGACGCGGTATCTCGGTGCCCGCACGGCAAGCAGGTCTGGCTCGTGCTGTGCGGCAGCATACGGGGGCAACTCTAAGCCGTACCAGAGCGTCTTGTAGGCCAGCATGCGCTCGGCCATGCCCTCGCCCACCGAGAGGATGGCCGGGTTCAGCCCAGCCTTCCGCGCGACGTTCTGGCCTGGTTTCCCGGCGCTGCCGCGCGCCGACACGGTCATGCCGCGCATCTTCAGATTGTCCAACACGTCAGCCGATAGTCTTTCGCCAGCCGTCTGGTCGCCTTAAGCAGCGCGGCGCTCCTCCTTGCCTCCTTCGACTTGTGGCGACCGAGCGCGCGAGCCGCCTTGCGGCGGTTCGCGCTACCCCGCTTTGTGCACGACGGCGCCTTGTGCAGGTGCTGCCCGCGCAGCCAGTCACAGTCGAGCCGGACGGTGACCGAACGCAGCTCGCCCAGGAGCGGGCGGCGCATTCGCACCTCCAGCTGACCGGCGTCACCCTTGCGCTTGCCCATCATGGGCAGGCGCAAGAGCATCCACTTCCCGCCCGCGCTGACCTCGTGGTTAAGCTGCTTCGGGTCGGAGAAGCGGAGGCGGCCGCATGCTGCCTGCCGGTCGACCAAAGATGCCTGGAGGTAGTGGTGCGGCACGTCCTTGAGGAACGGAACCTCCTCCTTGAGGGCAGCGACCTCGGCCGGTTGCCCTTTGTATCAGAAAGGGCGGCCCTACCGGCCGAACATCTCGCGTTGCAGGCGCGGAACGTTGAAAACCAGGCGCGTCCTCCCCCCCCCGGCAATCTGCCGCACGAAGGCCAGCTGGCCCTCGTCAGTGTAGGCGCTAAAGCGAAATCCTACCTCGCGCTCATTTCTACACCAGCCTGATTCGAAATCCGTATTACTTCGGCAAGCGAACGGCAGTCGAGTTTAATCATGAGATGAGCTCGATATGCTTCAACTGTTCGAGTGCTGATACCGAGCTCACCCGCGATCATCTTGTTCGCTTTTCCAGAAACGAGGCCGACAAGAACCTGCTTTTCACGGGGCGTTAACGTCGCAATCAAGGCGGCGGAGCGAGCTGCTGCCGTTCCGGCATGGGCAGCCTCCGAAATCGCCGACAGCATGCGAAGAGGGGAGTACGGCTTTTCGATTACATCCAAAGCGCCTGCTCGTATAGCACGAACGGCCAGCGGGATATTGCCGTGGGCCGTAACGATGATCGCAGGTGTACGATCACCGCGGCCCCGAAGGGTCTCCAGCAAGGCGATGCCATCCTCTCCGCCAGCCAGCTGGGCGTCGATGAGCATGCAAATCGATGGTGCGGCGCATCCCGACAAGACTGGGCCACTCGATGCGAACCTCTGAACTTCGTAGCCCGCTGCCCTGAGTAGCGCAGAGGCGAATCCCTGGGGCGCTTGGTCATCATCAATGATCAGAATCAATCGCCCAGCATCCCTTTGTGAAAGGCGGCCTGGTGCATTCTTTGCTTTGAGCATTGTAGAGACTGACTGTTGCCTACTGCACCGTACAGAAGGGATGCATCGCTAAGAGATTTGTTCGATCTCGACAAGGTCAAGCCTGCGCTGCCGGGACATGGTATTATCCCTAAAGTAACATTCCCATCTACCTAGCCCTCTTGAAAACCAAGTGGCTCGAGTGATATCATCACGGACGCGTGAGCGGTAGATTGTTTAGAGAAGCACGATGACCCTGGATCTGCCGAGCGTCCAACCTGTTGGTTCTGTCAAACCTCGACCTCAGTCAGTTTGACGTTAATTCTCCGTTCCGGGTGGGGGGGGGGGGGGGGGGGGGGGGGGGGGGGGGGGGGGGGGGGGGGGGGGGGGGGG
>NZ_JBBCWY010000013.1:0-109174 GCF_037145735.1 Roseomonas sp. USHLN139
ACGACAGCGCTCTGCTCATCACCACCGGCCTCCTCCCGGCCAACAGGGTGAATCAGATTTCCAGCCGCCCGGGAATCCCCGTCCGAGTCAAACAGGTCGGATCATGCTCTAACTCAGCCGCCTCAGCTGAAATCGAAAAACCGGCCTCGGAAGTAGCCTAGGCATCTGCAGGTTGGCGCAGGGGCAGGGGTGGCTGGCTTGTTCTCGATCCTTATCTCGGTAGGTTCCTCAGCGCGCAGCTGCTCACCCTACCGCTCGTTATCGTATAGAAATAAAAATGAACAAAGATAGAGTCAAAGCGAGAAAACATTAATTGTCATGAATCCTAGTGACCTGAGTTGGGGCGAAGTGGCTGGACGACGCGTGAATCCTAAGTCACAGATAAACATCACGATTCATGTCCTTGTAGAGCAGGTAGGCGGCCTCGTCCGGCCCGGTCGGGTAGAATTGCTGCGGGCAGAAGGCGCCCATCCAGATGAAGTCGTCCTGCCAGATCTCGTGCCACTCGGTGCCGAGCAGGTAGAGGCCCTGGCCCTGCAGCATGTAAAGGCCGTGCTCCATGATGTGGGTCTCAACGGCGGGGAAGAAGGTGCCGGGGCCGAACCACATCAGGTTCATCTCGAAGTCGAAGGCCAGGTCGCCGAAGGGCAGCAGGTGCTGGAAGCCGCGGCCCTCCAGCCCGGTGTGGTTGGTGCGCGGCACCTCGCCTGTGTGCGACAGGATCGGCCCCGGCGGCGCCACGCCTTCCAGCGCCTGGTAGCGCTTGCGCAGGCCGAGCACCCGGGCCGGCGCCGCGCCCGCGTTGCGGAGGGTCAGCGGCAGGCCGGGCGGCGCGTAGAGGAAGCCGCCGACATCGACGGTTTTCGGGCCGAGATCGCCGACACTGAGAGAAACCTCGCCGGACAGCACGTAGTAGAAATGCTGGATGCCGGCTTCCGCCACGGGCCGAAGGCTGCCGCCGCCGGGCTCGATCTCCAGGATGAACTGCGCGAAGCGGGCGCCCAGCGCCGGGGCGGCGAGGAAGCGTGCCGCGGTCTTCTCGTAGTTCGGCAGGCGGCTCTTCAGCACGCCCTCGGGCGGCAGGAAGGCGTAGTTCGGCCGCACCACGCCGCGGTTCAGCCCGACCGCGCCCGGCAGCATCCGGCCGGGGGGCAGCTTCAGGGCATGTGGCTGCATCGGGCTTTCTCCATGCTGTGCCGGGGCATGGAAGCATGGCGCGGGGCGGCGCGACAGCCACCCCGTGCGGCCAGGCTCAGGCTTCGTCTTCGACCGAGTTCGACAGGATGCCGATGCCCTCGATCTCGATCTCCACCGTGTCGCCGGGCTGCATGAAGACCGGCGGCTGGCGCGGATAGCCGACGCCGCTCGGCGTGCCGGTGGCGATGACGTCGCCAGGCTCCAGCGTCATCACCTCCGTCAGGATCGCCAGGATCCGCGGCACCGAGAAGATCATGTCGGCGGTGTTGCTGTCCTGCAGCGTGCGGCCGTTGATGCGGCTGCTGATGCGCAGCGCGTTCGGCCCCTGCGGCAGCTCGTCCGGCGTGACGATCTCCGGCCCCAGCCCGCCGGTGCGGTCGAAATTCTTGCCCATGCTCCACTGCGTCGACTTGCGCTGGAAGTCGCGCAGCGAGCCCTCGTTCATGCAGGTATAGCCGGCGACGCAGTCCAGCGCGTCGGCTTCCGTCAGGTGCCGGGCGCGGCGGCCGATGACGATGGCGAGCTCTGCCTCATAGTCGAATTTCTGGCTGGCCTTCGGCCGCAGCAGCGCGCTGCCATGGGCGGCCAGCGAGCTCGGCCCGCGCAGGAAGACCGCCGGATAGTCGGGGATCGGGTTGTTCCCCTCCTTGGCGTGCTCGACATAGTTCAGGCCGATGCAGATGATCTTGCCGGGCCGCGGCACGGCGGGGAGGCGGGTGATGCCGGCCAGCGGGCGGCTCGGGGCGCCGGCCAGTTTTGCGGCCAGGGCCTGGGCGTTGCGCGGCAGGTCCAGCGCCGCCAGCGCCGCGTTCGGCTCGGCCGGCAGGTCCGGCACCAGATCGGCCAGCGCCACCAGCGCCTCGCCCACCCGGGCGCCCCATTGCGCGCGCCCCTCCTGCTCGAAGGCGATCAACCGCATGCCACGTCCCTCCTGGGTTCCCTGCAGGCATTCTTGCCGGAACGCGGGGCAGGTCAATCAGGCGGCGGCGCGGAACAGGCCGATATGCGCGTCGCCCCAGGCTTTCAGCGCGCCGAGGACCGGCTGCAGCGAGCGGCCGAGCGCCGAGAGCTCGTATTCCACCTTGGGCGGCACCTGGGCATAGACGGTGCGGGTGATCAGCCCGTCCTGCTCCAGCTCGCGCAGCTGGTTGGTCAGCATGCGCGGGGTGACGCCGGGCAGGCGGCGGCGCAACTCGCTGAAGCGCATCGTCCCCTCCAGCAGGTGGAACAGGATGACGCATTTCCACTTGCCGTCGATCAGCGCGACCGCGGCCTCGACCGGGCAGCCGGGATTGCAATCCAGCCGGGCATGGCGGGGCTTAGCCAAGGGGGTGGTATCCTTTTCGACACTAGGGGCGGTGCTTGTGCGTATGGACGCTGGCGGTCCCGCCCCTATCTCTGCTCCCGGACGCTGACGAGGAGCAAGAGTCATGAAGGCCATCGGCTACCAGGCGCCCGGCGCCATCACCCGCGAGGACGCGCTGGTCGACATCGAGCTGCCCCGGCCCGAGGCGCGCGGCCGCGACCTGCTGGTGCAGGTGCGCGCCGTCTCGGTGAACCCGGTCGACACCAAGATCCGCCGCAACGCCGCGCCCGAGGCGGGCCAATGGAAGCTGCTGGGCTGGGACGCCGTCGGCACCGTGGTCGCGGCCGGACCGGAAGCCTCGCTGTTCCGGCCAGGCGACCGGGTTGCCTATGCGGGTTCCCTGATCCGCCCCGGCACCAATGCCGAGTTCCACCTGGTCGATGAGCGCATCGTCGGGCACGCGCCAAAAAACCTGTCGGATGCCGAGGCGGCGGCCCTGCCGCTGACCGCCATCACCGCCTGGGAGGCGCTGTTCCACCGGCTGGAGGTGGCCCGCCCGGTGCCGGGGGCGGCGCGCGCCATCCTGATCATCGGCGGCGCCGGCGGCGTCGGCTCGATCGCGGTGCAGCTGGCGCGGCAGCTGACCGACCTGACGGTCATCGCAACGGCCTCCCGCCCCGAGACGCAGGACTGGGTGCGGCAGATGGGCGCGCATCACGTCATCGACCACCGCCAGCCGCTGGCGGCGCAGGTGGCTGGGCTGGGCCTCGGCGCGCCCGCCTTCGTCTTCTCCACCACCGAGACCGGCCAGCATTTGGCCGAGATCGCCGAGCTGATCGCGCCGCAGGGCCGCTTCGGCCTGATCGACGATCCGGAGACGCTCGACGTCAACCGCTTCAAGCGGAAGTCGGTGTCGATCCACTGGGAGCTGATGTTCACCCGGCCGATCTATGAGACCGCCGACATGGCGGAGCAGGGCAGGCTGCTGAACGAGGTGGCGCGGCTGGTCGAGGCCGGCACGCTGCGCACCACGCTGGCGGAGAATTTCGGCACCATCAACGCGGCCAATCTGAAGCGCGCGCATGCGCTGATCGAAAGCGGCAAGGCGCGCGGCAAGATCGTGCTGGAGGGTTTCTGACCTCCATCCTCCCGCGGCGGCGCGCCGCCGCGGGGGAGCAGGATCTTCAGCCCAGGCGGAAGGGCGCGGCGTCGCGGTCGTAATCGCCGTAGCCCAGCAGGGCCGAGAGCTCCGGCGGCGGCAGCGCGCTGTCGGCGGCGACCGCGCCGGCGGCCAGCGCCGCCAGCCCGGCCTTGATGCCGGCCGCGACCGGCGAGAGCATCCCCGTCGGGAAGGTGCCGATCTTCAGCCCGAGCTCGGCGGCGCGCTGCTGCCCCGGCGTCGCGCGCGGGGCGCCCGGCGAGAGCACGGCGAAGGTCGGCTTGCCGCCCGCCGCCTCGACGAAGCCGCGGATCTCGTCCTCATCCGCCGGCGAATCCAGGAACAGGATATCGGCGCCTTCCTCGACGAAGGCCTCGATGCGGGCGCGCGCCTCGTCGAAGCCCTGGGTCGGGCGGCAGTCGGTGCGCGCCAGCACCAGGATGCCGGATTCCTTCGCGGCCTGCACGGCGGCGCGGATCTTCATGCGGGCCTCGTCGCGCGGCAGGCAGGGCTTGCCGGCGGCGGTCAGCGCGCGCGGGGTGATCTTGTCCTCGATCAGCACCGCGGCGGCGCCGGCCCGGCCATAGGCGCGCACCGTGCGCTGCACGTTCATCGCATTGCCATAGCCATGGTCGGCATCCGCCAGGACCAGCAGCTCCGGCGCCGCGCCGCGCACCATGTTGAAGCTGTCGAACATCTCGCCGAAGGAGATCAGGTCGAGATCCGGCCCGCCGAGGCGCGAGGCCGCGACGCAGGAGCCGGAGAGGAAGACGGTGCGGAAGCCGGCGGCCGCCGTCATCTTGGCGCTCAGCCCGTCCCAGACGGCGGGCATGACGACCAGGCCGGGCTCGCCCAGCAGGGCGCGCAGGCGTTCAGGTGCAGACATTCTTTTCAGCTTTCCTCAGGTTATTCGCGCCAGGCCGCGCGCTTCCACAGCTCGCGCAGCTTGGCGTCGTCTTCCAGGAAGACGCGGCGCTGCGTCTCGCCATCCATCACCCGCAGCGGCAGCGACAGCCGCGCCGCCTCGCGGATCCAGCCGGGATCGGCCAGCGCCCCGGCGAAGGCCGCGCGGAAGCGGTCGCGCAGCGCCTCCGGCATGCCGGGCGGGGCGATGACGCCGCGGGTCGAGCCGGCGACGACATCGATGCCCTGCTCGCGGAAGGTCGGGATATCGGCGGCCATCTCCCAGCGCGCCGCGCCGCCCTGGCCGAGCAGCCGCAGCGTGCCCTGCCGCACCAGGCCGAGCCCCTCGCTGACATTGAGCGAGCCGGCAGCGATGTCGCCGGCCAGCACGCCGTTGATGATCGGCGGCGTACCGGCATAGGGGACGTGGGAGAAGCTGGCGCCGGTCGCCTGCTGCAGCGCCAGGATCAGCAGATGGTCGTCGGTGCCGATGCCGGCGCTGCCGATCGCCAGCTGGCCGGGCTTCGCCTTCGCCGCCTCGAGCAGCCCCGCCATGTCGCGCAGCGGCGAGTTGGCGCGGACGAAGAGGGCGCAAGGGTCCTCCACGACATTGGCGATGAAGGTGAAATCCTGCACGCGGTAGCGCACCGCGCGCTCGATCGGCAGGGTGACCAGGTTCGGCGTCTGCGCCACGCCGATGGTGTAGCCATCGGGCTCGGCCAGCGCCACGCTCTCGAAGGCCAGCTGCCCGGAGGCATTGGGGCGGTTGACCACCACCATGGTCGCGTTGCCGAGGCGGGGCGCCACGAAGGGGATGACGGCGCGCGCATAGGTGTCCATGCCGCCGCCGGCCGGCCCCGGGCAGACGATCTGGATCGGCCGCTCCGGCCAGGCGGCGCGGGCGAGGCGGGGGGCGGCGAGCAGGCCGCCGAGGGCGAGCGAAAGCGACCGGCGCCGCAGCGGCATGGCGGTTCCTCCTGTCGGCGCGGTCTGGGCCGGCCTTGGCCGCGATGCTAGTTAGATTGATCCAATGGACGCAATGGCCGATCCGCGCTTTGCTGCCGGAAAGAGGAACGGCATGGCCCCGAGGCATCCCGAGACGCGCCGGCCAACCCTGACCGAGGTGGCCGCCGAGGCCGGCGTCTCGCGCGCCACGGTCTCGCTGGTGCTGCGCGACAGCCCGCTGGTGGCGGCGGCGACGCGCGCCCGCGTCCAGGCGGCGGCCGAGGCGGTGGGCTATCTCTACAACCGCGGCGCCGCCACCCTGCGCGCCGCCCGCACCAAGACCGCCGGGCTGCTGGTCACCGAGATCGACAACCCCTTCTTCGCCGAGCTGGTCGCCGGCGCCGAGGCCGCGCTGGACGCCGCCGGCTACATCGCCTTCCTGGCGGCGACCGGCGATTGCCGCGACCGCCAGGGCCGCGCGCTGCGCCGGCTGCGCGAGCAGCGGGTGGATGGCATCCTGCTCTGCCCGGCGATCGGCACCCGCGCCGAGGAAATCGCCGGCCTCGGCCTGCCCTGCGTGCAGGCGATGCGGCGCACGCCGGGCCTGGCGGGCGACTTCGCCGGCCCGGCCAACCGGGAAGGGGTGGAGGCGCTGGCCGGGCACCTGATCGCCGGCGGCCGCCGGCGCTTCGTCTTCGCCGGCGCCGGGATGCTGCATTCCGGCGTGCGCGAGCGGCTCGACGGGCTGCGCCGCGCGCTGCGCCGGCACGGCCTGCCGCCGCCGGTGCTGCTGCGCGTCCCCGGCACCCGCGCCGGCGGCGAGGCGGTGGCGCGGCTGCTGGCCGACCTGCCGGAACGCCCGGACGCGTTGGTCTGCGTCAATGACGTGCTCGCCTTCGCCGCCATCCCGGCGCTGCAGCGGGCCGGCTGGGAGATCGGCGGCGATCTCGCGGTGACCGGCATCGGCGATGTCGCCGAGGCGGCGACGATCCGCCCGGCGCTGACCACGCTGCGCACCGAGCCGCGCCGCATCGGCGAGACCGCGGTGCGGCTGCTGCTGCGCCGGCTGCAGGACCCCGCCGCCGCCGCCGAGCAGGCGATCCTGCCGACCCGGCTGGTGGTGCGGGAATCCTGCGGCGGGGCCGGAAATTTAGCGATGTCGGATTGTTGAAAATCCGCTCCCAGCGTCGCGACCGGGAAATCCGGATTGAACCTGCGGCAACGACCGCCTAATTTAGGCGACAGACAGCACAAAAATCCACCGATCATGATCGCGAATTTACGCCCGTGATGCCGCTCCGTCCCCCGCCCGGCCCGATGCTCTCGCGCCGCCGCCTGGCTTTCTCCGGCGCGGCCCTCGTCGGGCTGGCCACCGCCGGTATCGCCCGCGCGCAGGAAGCGCCGCTGCGCATCGCACTGGCGACCAGCATCTCGAACCAGGCGATCGAGGCCGCGGCGGCCGAGGCGCGGGCGGCGGGGCTGGCCGTGCGGCTGACCGAATTCGCCGACTGGGTGACGCCGAACCGCAGCGTCGTCTTCGGCGAGCAGGACGCCAACCTGTTCCAGCACCGGCCCTATCTCAGCTTCACCAACCAGCAGGCCGGCTGGAACCTGGTGCCGGTGGCGCCGGCCTATGCCACCGCCTTCGGCCTCTATTCGAAGCGCCACGCGACGCTGGCGGCGCTGCCCGAGGGGGCGCGCATCGGCTATTCCGGCGATGTCATCAACACCGGGCGCTCGCTGATGCTGCTGCGCCAGGCCGGGCTGCTGCGGCTGCGGGACGGCGCCGAGGAGCGGGCGACGCCGGAGGACATCCTCGACAATCCGCGCCGGCTGCGGCTGGTGGCGATCGACGGGCCGCAGATCGCCCGCACGCTGGAGGAGCTCGATGCCGGCGTCACCTATCCGACCTTCGCCCGGCTCGGCGGGCTGGACGCGACGCGCGCGCTGATCCTGGAGAACGACCCGCGCTACACCTTCCATTTCGTCGCGCGGCCGGACCGTGCCGGCGATGCGCGGCTGCTGCGCTTCATCCGCCTCTACCAGCATTCCGACGCGGTGAAGGCGGTGCTGCGCGAGCTCTATGGCGCGCTGGTCTCCTTTCCCGAGCCCACCCTCTGATCGTCACCCCCGCCGCGGAGCCGATGCCATGACCGCCGCCGCCTCGATCGCCCCGCCCGCCGCGGGCGGGCTCAGCAGCAAGACCCGGGCGCTGGTGGCGCTCGCCGCCGGCCAGGCCGCCGGACGGCCGGACCCGGCCGGGATCGACGAGGCCCGCGCCGCCGGCGCGACCCCGGCGGAAATCGCCGAGGCCGCCGGCATCGCCGCCGCGCTGGGCGCCGCGGCGGACGGATTGCCGCTCTGGGAAGAGGGCTGAGCGGGGCGGCAGCCGGTCACGCCAGAGATATTTTTTACATAATTCCCATTATGGGGTCGTAGCCGGCGTCCCGGCTCACGGCGTCACCTCCTGCCGCGCGAACCAGGCGCTGACCGCGCGGGCCTGGGCGGCGGTGAGCCGGTCGCCGATCGGGCGCATCACCGGGTCCTGTCGCTGGCCGTCGCGGAACAGCGCCAGCTGGCCTTCCAGGTAGGCCGCGTGCTGGCCGTCCAGCCGTGGCCAGGCGCTGTTGCGCGCCCGCGCCGCACCGCCATGGCAGGACAGGCAGGCCGGCAGCTGCGCGGCGGGCAGGCCCTCGCGGGCGATGCGGCCGCCTTCTTCCAGAACCTCGGGCGCGACGGTGGCGCCGGCCGGCTGCACCGGCGCCGGCTGCGCCGCGTAATGCCGGGCCAGCGCCTGCAGCGTCGCGTCATCCAGGCCCGCCACCGGCAGGCGCATCAGCGCGCTCGGCCGCGTGCCGCTCCGGAAGTCGCGCAGCGAGGACAGCAGGTAGGCCTCGGACAGGCCAGCCAGGCGCGGGAAGGCGGCGCCATCGCGGCCCAGCCCGTCGCGGTTGTGGCAGCGGGCGCAATCGGACAGCGCCGCCTCCACCCCCTGCCCGCCCTGCGGCAGGCCGGCCCGCTCGCCCTCGGACAGGGCGCGGTAATCGGCGGGCGAGAGACCCGGCAGCGCCTCGAGGAAGGCGACCATGGCCCAGACCTCGTCATGCCGCTCGGGCGCGATCCAGCCGGGCATGCCGGTGTAGCGGACGCCGTGCTGGACGATGCGGAACAGCTCGCGCGGCGCCCAGTCGTCGATGCCCTCGGAGAAATCCGGCGGCGGCGGCGTGCTGTGCCGCATCGCCGGGTTCTGCGGCGCGCCGGGGGCGCCGTGGCAGGGCGCGCAGCCCTCGGCGTAATGGCCGGCGCCGCGGGCCTGCAGCGCGCGGTCGTCGAGCGGCGGCGGCGCCTCGACCAGCAGCGAATAGGTGCGGACCGAGCTGCGCATCGCGCCATGCAGCAGCCAGTCGGTGATCGCCCAGTGGCCGCCGGTCGCGGCGATGTTGAACAGGCCGGAAAACAGGAAGAGCAGAGCGGCGAGGCCAAGACCCACGAGGCCGAGCAGCGCGCGCCGCCAGGTGAGGCGAAGGATCATGCCGGCTTCTCCTCGCGCAGCAGCCGGGCGGCCAGCCAGAGCCCGCCGGCCATGTAGACGGTGCCGCCGACCAGCAGCATGACGACGCCGCCCAGGCTCTGGTCCTCCAGCACGGTCAGGCCCAGGCAGGCCTCGTGGTCGTAGAGCGGGCGCGGCGCCAGGGTCAGCAGCGCGCCGAGCAGCGTCATGTGCATCGAGGTCAGCAGCAGGGCGACGATGCCGCCGGCGCCGCGCGCGCCGCGCTGCTCGGCGGGGCCGATGCTGGCCAGCCAGAGCAGCAGGCCGGCGGCCAGGAAGCTGCCCTGCTCCAGCACGCGCATCCCGAGCGAGGCCGAGGCCGCATTGTGCGGGCCCGGCAGATGCCAGCCCCAGACCGCCAGGAATTCGAGGACCGAGGCGCCGATCGGCCCGGCCAGGCGCGGCCAGCGCAGCGTCACGTCGAAGCGGCCGCCGGACAGGCCGAGGGCCAGCAGCGGCGCGGCGATGGCGACCACCGCCATGTGCCGCAGCATGCCGCCGGTGAAGCTCGGCCCCAGCGCGGCGTGTAGCGGCCCGCCCCAGGCCAGGGCCAGCACGCCGAGGCCCAGCGGCAGCGCCACGTCGCGCATCAGCGGCAGTCCCGGATCAGGAAGGCGGGCAGCGCGATGAAGAGGACGCTGACGAAGCTCAGCGCCGAGAGCAGCAGCGTGGCATAGCCGAGGAAGCGCTGCCGGTCCTCGGGCGTCGCCGCGTCATGCGGCAGGTCATCGAAGCCGCGGCCGATATGGCGCCAGGCCTGGTGCGCACCGACCAGGATCAGCGCCAGCGCCACCAGCGTGCCGAGGCCGACCAGCAGCGGCACCGGGCCGAGCGGCGCGAAGCTCTGCCCGCCCTGTGGCGCGGTCAGGCTGATCTGCCCGGCCTTGGCGCATTGCACCGCGGCGACGACGTAGCAGTAGAGGAAATGCGTGGCCCAGACGGTGGGCGGCATCAGCAGGGTCCAGAGATCGGCGCGCTCGCGCAGGCGGAGAACCATCGGGCGGCCCCCTCAGCTCAGCAGCGGGAAGAGCGCGGTGACCGCCAGCGTCACCGCGCCGGTCAGCGCGGCGAAATGCCAGTAGAGCACCACATTGTGGATATCGATGTCGTAGAGCGTCGTCAGCTTCCCGGCCAGGCTGCGCGCCAGGCAATAGGCCTGCATGATGAAGCCGAGCAGCAGGTGCAGCGCGGCCCAGCCCAGCAGTACCCAGACGGTCGCCGGATAGGCATGGCTGACCGGGTCCAGCCCGGCCTGCCAGGGCGCCCAGAGCATCGCGGCGCCGCTGGCCAGGCCCAGCGCCATGGCGGCCAGCAGCCCGAGCCGCAGTCCCGCCGCGCTGCCAGCGGCATTGCGCGCGCGGGCCCAGAGCATGGCGCCCCAGGCGGCGGCCAGCGTCACCGCCGCGAGGGCCGGCCAGAGCAGGCCGGGCCCCATCGGGCTGCCATCGGGCAGGCGCGGCGGGAAGACCTCGTGGATGGTCCAGAAGTAGAAGAAGCCGAAGACCAGGCTGGCGAAGGCGGTCATGTCGCCGAACATGGTGATGAACATCGCCCACCAGCCGACCGAGCGCGGGCCTGAGACATAGAGCGGCAGGCGCAGGCCGCGGCCGACATCCTTCTCGCCGCGCTCCGGGATCACGGCGGTGCCGCGCCACAGCCAGACCATGATGGCGAAGATGCCGGCGACACCCACCGCCAGCGAGCTCCAGTAGAAATGGAAGGCGGTGCCGATGAAGCTGGTGCCGATCAGCACGGCGCAGGCCATCGGCAGGAAGCTGTTGCCGGGGACGCGCAGGCATTGTTCCGGCCGGGCGTCGAGCACCGAGGTGACCAGGGTCTCGCGCTTGCCCTCCTCGGCGTCGGGCAGGTACCAGCGGCCCTCGGCGACCTCGCGCGGCAGCGCCGGCTGGTCCCAGAGCGGGTAGCGCGAGGAAACCTCGGGCACGCTGCGGATGCCGTAATCGGGCGCCGGCAGCGGGCTGATCCATTCCAGCGTGCCGGACTGCCACGGGTTGCGCGCGGCCGGCGCCCGGCGGCGCACGCCGAGGAACAGGTCGAGGGTGAAGATCAGGACGCCGGCGGCGAAGAGGAAGGCGCCGCAGGTCGAGACCAGGTTCAGCCAGTCCCAGCCGATCCCGGTCGGATAGGTGAAGACGCGCCGCGGCATGCCGCGCATGCCGGTGAAATGCATCGGCAGGAAGGCGATGTTGAAGCCGACGAACATCAGCCAGAAGGCGCGCTTGCCCCAGCGGTCCGACATCGGGCGCCCGAGCACCAGCGGGACATAGTAGTAGGCGCCGGCAAACAGCGGGAACAGCATGCCGCCGCCCAGCACGTAATGCAGATGGGCCACGACGAAATAGGTGTCATGCGCCTGCCAGTCGAAGGGCGCGATCGCCACCATCACGCCGGTCAGCCCGCCGCAGACGAAGATGGCGAGCGAGCCGGCGGCGAACAGCATCGGCACCGACATCACCACGCGGCCGGCCAGCATGGTGGCCAGGAAAACAAAAATCTGCACGCCGGTCGGGATGACAACGGCCTCCGAGGCGGCCGAGAAGAAGCCCAGCGAGATCGCCGGCAGCCCCGTGGTGAACATGTGGTGCACCCAGAGCCCGAAGCTCAGGAAGCCCGTCCCCACGGCGGCCAGCACGATCCAGGAATAGCCGATGATCGGGCGGCGGGCGAAGCTCGGCACCATCATCGCCAGCAGGGCGATGGAGGGCAGGAAGATGATGTAGACCTCCGGATGGCCGAAGATCCAGAACAGGTGCTGCCAGAGCAGCGGGTCGCCGCCGCGCGCCGGGTCGAAGAAGGGCCAGTCCGCCAGCCGCTGCAGCTCGAACAGGATGTCGCCGGCGATCAGCGGCGGGAAGGCGAAGAGGATCATGCCGCCGACGATCAGCACGTACCAGCAGTAGAGCGGCATGGTGTTGATGCGCATGCCGGGGGGGCGGCATTTCAGCACGCCGACGATCAGCTCGACGGCGGCGGCGATCGAGGCGACCTCGATGAAGGACAGGCCGAGCAGCCAGATATCGGCGCCGATCCCGGTCAGCTTCGGGTTGGTGGTCAGCGGCGGATACATGAACCAGCCGCCATCGGGCGCGGCGTTGAAGAAGATCGAGCCGCAGACGAAGACGCCGCCGATCAGGAAGCACCAGTAGCCGAAGGCGGAGAGCCGCGGGAACGGCAGGTCGCGCGCGCCGAGCATGGTCGGCAGCAGCAGGATCGCCACCGCCTCGAAGATCGGCACGGCGAAGAGGAACATCATCGCCGTGCCGTGCAGCGTGAAGAGCTGGTTGTAGCGGCTGGCCGAGACCAGGCCGTTCTCCGGCACCGCCAGCTGGGCGCGGACCAGCAGGGCCAGGACGCCGGCGAAGAGGAAGAAGGCGAAGGCGGTCGCGGTGTACCAGCGGCCGACCTCGGTGTTGTTCACCGCCGACCAGTAGCGCCAGCCGGGCGCCGAGGCCCAGACGCGGCCGAGGCGCTCTTCCTGTTGCGCGCGCAGTTCCTCGCTCATCGCAGGCTCCCCAGCCAGCCGGCGATGGCGGCGGTCTCGTCGGGTGGCAGCATGGCGAAGCCCGGCATGCGGGCGCCCGGCTTGATCTCGCCGACCTCACGGATGAAGCGGTCGATATTGCCGGCATTGTTCTCGAGGATGCCGGCACCCAGGCTGTGGCGGCCGGCCAGATGCGTCAGGTCCGGCCCGATACGCCCGGCGGCGGCGGTGCCGCGCACCGTGTGGCAGGCGGCGCAGCCGCGCGCCAAGAACAGCGATGCCCCCGCATGGCGCGACGGGGCGGCGGGGGCCAGCTCGGCCTGCACCCAGGCCTCGAAGGCCTCGGGCTCCAGCACCTCGACGCTGAAGGCCATCCGCGCGTGCGAGGGGCCGCAGAACTCGGCGCAGACGCCGCGATACTGTCCGACTTTCTCCGGCTCCAGCACCAGGCGGTTGGTGGCGCCGGGGATCATGTCCATCTTGCCGCCCAGCGCCGGGATCCAGAAGGAATGGATCACGTCCTGCGCGGTCAGCTGGAATTCGGCGCGCTGGCCACGCGGCAGGCGGATCTCATTGGCCGTGATGAAGCTGCGGCCGTCCGGCAGGGTGTAGCGCACCCGCCACCAGAACTGCTCGCCCTGGACCTCGACGCGCAAGCCCTCGCCCGGCGCGCGCAGCGCCGGCATCAGGCCGAGGCCGAAGACCAGCAGCGCCGCCAGGATCAGCGTCGGCGTCACCGCGCCGCCCCAGAGGATCAGCCGTGCTGCGCCCTTCTCGGACCAGGGCTGCTGGCGGCGGCGGGCGGCGTAGAGGGCCATGCCCATCATCGCCAGCCAGATCACCGTGCCGGCCACCAGCATCACCCAGAACAGGCGCGCCACCACCCGCGCCTCCTGCCCCGCCGGGTCGAGCGCGGATTGCACGCCGCTGCAGCCCGCCGCCAGCAGCAGCAGCGGCAGAATCGCCAGGCCCCACCCTCGCCCGCTTCGCCCGTCCCGCACCGGCATTCCCCGCTTCCCGCCGCGCCTGAACGCACGGATGCGTGAAGAGTTGCGGGAAATTCATCCGGTGGCCGGCGGCGGTCAGCCCAGCGCGGCGATCGCCCCTGCCAGGTTGCGCCGCGCCACCGCCTCGGCCTCAGGGCCGAGCGCCGCGCTGAGGAAGATCCGCTCGCGCGCCAGGAAACGCTGCAGCACGGCGCGGCGGCCGGCGCGGTACTCGGCCTCCGGCACATGCGCGTATTCGCGGCGGATGGCGGCGTCATAAGCCGCGAAGGCCGCCGCATCGCCGGCCAGGACCGCCAGGTCCAGGTCGAGGAACAGCGCGGCATCGGCGCGCAGCGCGGCATCGCCGTCCGGCAGGCGATGCGTCTCGGTCGCCAGGATCAGCGTCTCGGCCCGGTCCAGCACCGCCGCCTCGCAGCGCCCGTCCAGCAGGCGCCGCATCAGCGCCGCGCTCTGCCGCTCATTGTCGGGCGCGCGCGGATCATAGACGGCATCGTGGAACAGGATGGCGATCTCGAAGGCGCGCGGATCGGCCGGCGCCAGCGACGCCGCCCGCGCCAGCATCGCGGCGATATGCGGCCAGGCGTGATAGGCGCGGCCGGGCTCGGCGTAGCGGGCGCGCAGCTCGGCAAGGATCTCGTCGGGGAGGACGGGCAAGGACTAGCCTCCGAACAGCCGGCGGATGCCGTTCTGCAGATGCTGCTGCATCGCCGCGCGGGCGGCCTCGGCGGCGCCGCGCAGGATGGCCTCGGCGATGCGGCCATGCTCGCGGCGCATCGTGGCGAAGCGCTCGGCATCCGGCATCGGGGCGAGTTCCCGGGTCAGGCGGATGCCGAAGCGGGTCTGCTCGACCAGGGCCTGCATCACCGCTTGGTAGAAGCGGTTACCGCTGGCCTCGGCGACGGCCTGGTGGAACAGGATATCGGCCTCGATCGAGGGGCCGCCGGCCCGCGTCGCGGCCTCCAGCGCCACGCGCGCCGCGGCCAGGCGGTCCAGCGCCGCGGGATCGGCGCGGCGGGCGGCCTCGGCGGCCATGGCGCTCTCCAGCCCGCAGCGGAATTCCAGGAAGGCGCGGACATCGGGGATATTGCCCAGTGGCCCGAAGCGGATCGGCGGCAGCGCCGGCGGCGCCAGGGCGCGGATATAGGAGCCGGAGCCCTTGCGGGATTCGAGCCGGCCCTCGGCACGCAGCCGGGCCAGGGCCTGGCGCAGCACCGGGCGGGAGACCTGGAACCGCGCGGCCAGGGCGTTCTCGCCGGGCAGGCGGCTGCCTTCCGGCAGCGCCTCGGCGCGCAGCCAGGCGGCCAGCCGGTCATAGACGGTGTCGCTCAGCGCGGGGGCCGTGTCGGAGGGCATGAAGCCGTTATGCGGCGGCGCGGCCCTGCCGGGCAAGATGTAAAAAGCTGTTCCTGAAAAACGTCTTTCCGAGAATCTGTTTGACAAATCCCCGCCCCGGCCGAAGCTGCGCCGCAACCCCGCGCAACGGGGAGCGAGGAGAGACGCCATGCCCCAGCCCCGCCGCGGCCCGATCCGCGCCGTCCTGGCCGCTGCCCTGACGCTGCTGGCCCTGCCCGCCGCCGCGCAGATGCCGGAGCGGCCGGTGCGCATCGTCGTGCCCTTCGCCCCTGGCGGCACCAGCGACATCGTCGCGCGGCTGCTGGCGCAGGGCGCCGCGCCGCACCTGCCGGCCGGCGCGGTGGTCGAGAACAAGCCGGGCGCCGCCGGCAATATCGGCACCGCCGAGGTCGCCCGCGCCCAGCCCGACGGCACCACGCTGGTGCAGTGCACGATCGGCACCTGCGCGGCCAATCCGGCGCTCTACCGCAACCCCGGCTACGACCTGGACAGGAGCTTCGCCCCCGTCATCCTGACCGGCGCGGTGCGCAACGTCATGGCGGTGCGCCCGGGCCTGCCGGCGCGCGACCTGGCCGGCGTGCTGGAACTCGCCAAGAAACCGGACGGGCTGAGCTTCGGGTCGTCGGGCGTGGGCGCCTCGAACCATTTGACGCCGGAGCTGCTGCGCGGCCGGCTCGGGCTGCACTGGGTGCATGTGCCCTATCGCGGCAGCGGCCCGGCCATCACCGACCTGATCGGCGGGCGGATCGACGTCTTCTTCGACAACCTGCCCTCGATCCTGCCGCATCTCCGCTCGGGCGCGGTGCGCGCGGTCGCCGCCGTCTCCGCGCAGCGCATCCCCGAGCTGCCCGATGTGCCGACCTTCGCCGAGGCCGGCATCCCCGGCATCGTCATCGACAGCTGGTTCGGCTTCATGGCGCCGGCCGGCACGCCGCCGGCGACCATCGCCCGGCTGAACACGGCCTTCAACAAGGCGCTCGAGGATCCGGTGATCCGCCGCCGGCTGGAGGAGGCCGCGGTGGTGCCGCTGGGCGGCACGCCGGAGCGCATGGCCGAGCATGTCCGCAGCGAATCCGCCCGCTGGGGCGAGGTGATCCGCGCCAACCACATCAGCGGCGAGTGAACGGAAGCAAGCATGTCGACAATCACGGGCCTGCGCACGCTGCGCATCGCCGAGCGGCCGAACCTGATCTGGCTGGAGCTCGAGACCGACGAGGGGCTGACCGGCCTCGGCGAAAGCTTCCGCGGTGCCGAGGCGGTGGAGGCGGTGCTGCATGAGCAGGTCGCACCCTGGCTGCTCGGCCGCGATGCGCGGCGGATCGAGGCGGTGTCGCGGCACCTGATGACGCCCTATCTGGGCTTCCACAGCGCCGGCGCCGAGATCCGCGCCGCCAGCGCCGTCGACCTGGCGCTGTGGGACCTGGCCGGCCAGCGCCACGGCATGCCTGTGCATGAGGCGCTGGGCGGCGCCTGCCGGACGGAGATCCGCGCCTACAACACCTGCGCCGGCTATGCCTACAACACCAGCGGCGTGGCACGGCGCGACATCGGCGCGGGCGACGCGGCGATCGGCCCCTATGACGACCAGGTGGCCTTCATGCGCGATGCCGGGGCGCTGGCCGAAAGCCTTCTGTCCGAGGGCTATGCCGCGATGAAGATCTGGCCCTTCGACGTGCATGCGCCGGCCTCGGGCGGCCACCTGATCACGCTGGAGCAGCTGAAGACCGGCCTGGAGCCGTTCAGGAAGATCCGCGCCGCCGTCGGCGACAAGATCGAAATCATGTGCGAGCTGCACAGCCTCTGGGGCGCCCAGGCGGCCGAGCGGATCTGCCGCGGGCTGGAGGATTACGGCGTCTTCTGGGCGGAGGACCCGCTGAACAAGATGGACGATGCCGGGGCGCTGGCGGCGCTGCGGCGCAGGACCGCGACGCCGCTCTGCGGCAGCGAGACGCTGGCCGGCACCGTCCCCTTCCGGCAGCTGCTGGCGGCGGAGGCGATCGATGTCGTCATGCTCGACCTCGCCTGGTGCGGCGGGCTGACCGAGGGCCGCAAGATCGCGGCGCTGGCGGAAAGCCACGCGAAGCCCCTGGCGCCGCATGACTGCACCGGGCCGGTGACGCTGATGGCCGGGCTGCACCTGGCGCTGCACGCGCCGACCGCGATCTTCCAGGAGGTGGTGCGGGCGACGCTGGCCACCTGGTATCGCGACCTGGTCACCGAGCTGCCAGTGATCCGGATGGGCATGGTGCAGGCGCCGACCGCGCCGGGGCTCGGCACCGCGCTGTCGCCGGCGCTCAGGGCGCGGCCCGACCTGACGGTCAGGGAGAGCCGCGCCAGCTAGCTCAGGGCTGCAGCTGCACCCCGGTCCGCGCCACCACGGCGCGGAATTTCTCTACCTCGCGCGCCATGAAGGCACGGGCATCGGCCGGGGTGTTGGGCTGCTGCCAGGGGGCGACGCCGGTATTGACCAGCTTGTCGCGGAGTGCCGGCTCGGCCAGCGCGTCCTGGATGGCGCGGTTCAGCACGGCGACGATCTCGGCCGGCATGTCGGCCGGGCCGAGGATGACGTTCCAGGTCTGCAGGTCGAAGCCGGGCACGCCACTCTCGGCGAGCGTCGGGATGTCCGGGAAGGTCGGAAACCGCTCCGGCCCGGTCAGCGCCACGCCGCGCACCAGCCCGTCGCGGATCTGCGCCGCCGCCGAGGCCAGCACCGCGACGCCGAACTGCCCCTGCCCCTGGTGGATCGCCTGCACCTGCTGCCCGCCGGAGCGGTAGGCGACATGCACCCAGCGCGTCGCCAGCATCGAGGCCAGCATCTCGGTCGCCAGGTGATTCGGCGTGCCGGCGCCGGAGGAGGCATAGGCATACTTATCGGCCGGCGCGTTGCGCATCAGCTCGGTGAACTGGGCCGCCGTGCGCACGGGGAAGTCGTTGTTGGCGATCAGCACCAGCGGCCCGGTGCCGACCACGGCAATATGGGAAAAATCCTCGACGGGGCGATAGCGGGTGCCGCCGATCAGCGCGCTGGGGGCGATGCCGTGCGAGCCGCTTTCCACCAGCATGATGGTATAGCCATCCGCCGCCTGGCGGCGCAGCCATTCGCTGGCCACCACCCCGGCGGCGCCGGCGCGGTTCTCCACCACGATGCGGCCATTCGGCAGATGCGCCTGCATCCGGTCGGCCAGCAGCCGCGCGGCGATGTCGGTCGAACCGCCGGGGGCATAGCCGGTGACCAGGGTGATCGGCCGGTCGGGAAAGGCAGCGAGCGCCGGCAGAGCGGCCAGCAGGGGGACGCAGGCCAGCAACCCGCGCAGCAGCGGCTTCAACATCCTTGAACCTCCCTCTTTTTTTCCGTCGTGCCGGCCTCGTTGGGCCGGCATCGGGGGGAGGATAGACCGGGGCCGCGCCTGGCGTCGCGGTTTCGTTGCGCGCCGGCGTCAGCCCGGCGTGAAGGCTTCATGGGTGGAGGTCTGGATGCCGCCCCCCACCACCGGCCCACCGCCGGCGACATGGATGCGGCGGCCCAGCGCCACGGCGCCCAGCCCGTGCCGCGGGGTGGGCATCGGCGCATGGCTCTGCCAGGTATCGGTCGCCGGGTCGTAGCTTTCCATCTGGCCGTGCACCGTGCCGGTCAGCACGCCGCCCTCGAAGCGGCCGGTCTCGCCGCCCATCGCCCAGAAGCGGCCGTCCAGCAGCACCAGACCGTGGCCGGAGCGGGTGGTGGGCAGCGGCGCCCGCTCCAGCCAGAGGTCGCGGGCCGGGTCGTAGAAATGGTGCAGCGCCGTGTTGTATTCGAAGGTGTTGAAGCGGCCGCCGACCACATGGATGCCGCCGCCATGCGCCACCACCCCGGCATGGTCGCGCGCGCCGGGCAGCGGGCGGCGCTGCGTCCAGCGGTCGGATTGCGGGTGATAGACCTCGTGCCAGGCGATGCTGGCGCGCTCGCCGGCCGGGTCGGTGGCGCCGCCGATCAGATGCACCTGGCCGCCGAGGACAGCGATGCCCGCCGCCCCGCGCGCCCGCGGCAGCGGCGCGATCGCCGTCCAGCGATCGGCCGCGATATCGTAGAGGAAGGCGCCGTCATGCGCCGCGCGGTTCTGCTCGGTGAAGCCGCCGAGCGCGAAGATCCGGCCGGCATCGGCGACGACGGCCACGTGGTTGGCGCCGCGCGGCAGCGGGGCGAGCAGGCTCCAGCGGTCGGCTTCCGGGTCATAGACATGGTGGTAGGGGCGGTCGACCCGCTGCTCGGCATAGCCGCCGAGGATATGCATCCGCCCCGCCCAGGCGGTGGCCCAGGCCATTTCGCTGCGCGGCATTGGCAGGGCGGCGCGCGCCGCCCAGCTTCCGGGCGGGCCGGGCGGCGCCGGGCTGGCCACGGCGCGCTGCGCCAGCTGGGCGGGCGTCAGGGTGACCGGCCCCTCGCCGCGCAGCGGCGCCATCTGCTCGGGCGGCACCGGAATGCCGTGATGCGGGTGCTGGGCCCGGACCAGGCCGGGCGCGGCCAGCGTCGCCGCCGCTCCGGTAAGCATCAGCCGACGTCGCATGGCATTCCGTTCCTTCCCCGAACGGAACCAGAGTGTCAGGCGCGGGGGCGGCCGTGCAAGGCCAGGACGCGGCCCAGCGCGGTCTGCAGCTCGCGCGGGTCGACCGGCTTGCGCAGCATGCCGGCGGCCAGCGCCAGCCGTTCCTCCGGCAGCTCGGCATAGCCGGTCAGGTAGATCACCGGCACGCCGCGCCCGGCCAGCAGCTCGGCCACGGGGAAGCTGTCGCGGCCGTTCAGGTTGACGTCGACCAGCGCCAGATCGAAGGGCTCGGTCGCCTCCAGCACGCGCTTCAGCGCGGCATCCAGCCCGGTCGCCGGGCCGACCACGCGGCAGCCGAACTGCACCAGCATGGCGGTCAGCGCGGCGCCGATCATCGGCTCGTCCTCCACCACCAGGATGCGCGCGCCCTGCAGCAGGGCGCCGCGGCCGCTGGCCGGCGGCGGCGCCGGGCGCGGCGCGGCGCCGGGCTCGGCGGATTGCCAGGGCAGCTCGAAGCGGCTGGCCGGCAGGGTCAGGCGGGTGGTCAGGCCGGCCGGCTCCCAGGCATGGCCGATCTGGCCTTCCAGCTGGTCGGTCACGGCGGAATCGATCACCCGCCGGCCGAGGCCCTTCCGCGCCGGCGCGCCGGCCAGCGCCGGGCCGCCGCGCTCCTGCCAGGTCAGCAGCAGCCCGCCCTCCGGCCGCGGCGCCCAGCGCAGGGTGACGGCGCCGCCCGGCCGCGACAGCGCGCCATGCGCGACCGCATTGACCGCCAGCTCGTGCAGCGCGACGGCCAGCGGCTGGACGGCGGTCGGCGCCAGCAGCACCGAGGGGCCGGCCAGGTCGATGGCCGCCTCGGGGCCGCAGACCGCCAACTCGCCGAGCGCCAGGTCGCGCAGCGAGACCAGGCCCCAGCCCTCCCGCGCCAGCAGCTGGTGGGCGCGGGCCAGGGCGGCGATGCGGCCATCGACGGCGGCGGCGAAGCGCTCCGGGTCCTGCTTCGGCGTCAGCCGGATGATCGCCTGGATGGTGAACAGCACGTTCTTGGCGCGGTGGTCGATCTCGCGCGACAGCTGGTGCAGCCGCTCCTCCGCCTGCTGCCGGGCGGTGACGTCGTGCACCACGCCCATGAAGCGGCCCTGCGCGCCGTCGCCGGTCAGCGAGCCATAGGCCTCGAGCCAGCGCGGCTCGCCGTCGCGGCGCAGGATGCGGTGCAGGCTGCGGAAGCGGGCGCCGTTGCGATGCGCGCCGAACCAGCCCTCCTTCACCGCCGCCAGGTCCTTGGGATGCACCAGGGCCAGCCAGTCCTCGACATGGCCGAGCAGCCCCGGGGTCGGCGGCAGGCCGAGCAGGTCGAAGAGCCGCGGCGTCCAGCGCATCTCGCCACTGCCGATGTCGAGGTCCCAGCTGGCCATGCCGGCGCCCTCGAGCGCCAGCTGCAGCTTGGCCTCGGCCGCCTTCAGCGCGGCCTCGGCGGCGCGCAGCCGGGTCAGGTCGCGGAAGCGCACCGTGGCGCCGCCGGCGGTCGGCGCCAGGCCCAGCAGCACGTCGCCGCCGAAGGGCGGCAGCACCGCCTCCAGCCGCCGCGGCTGCTGCTGCGCCAGGACTTCCGCCAGCGCCGCCGACAGCGCGGAATCCGCCAGCGAGGGGAACAGGGCGAGGAAGGGCTGGCCCGACACCGCCTCGGCCGGGCGGCGCCAGGCCGCCAGGGCCGCCGGATTGGCGAAGCGCAGCACGCCCCCGGCATCGAGCGCGAAGACGCCGTCATCCAGCCCCTCCAGCAGCGCGGCCTCGCGGCGCAGCTGGTCGACCAGAGCCTGGGCGGCGGTGACGGCATCGATCATGCCGCGCGCCGCCTCGACCCGGATGGCGGGTGCCGGCGGCGGCGGCGGCGCGGCCGCGCCCTCGGGCGGCGCTGCCGCGGCGGGCGCGGGCCCGCGCGGCGCCGCGCGGACATCGAGCAGCACGGCGGCCAGCCCGCCGGCCGCCAGGGTCATCAGCCCGGTGAAGCCGGCATAGAGGAAGGGCCCAGCGGCGCCGGCCAGCGCCGGGGCGGTGGCCACGCCGCGCGCCTGCAGCCCGAGCAGGAAGCCGGCGACGGCGCCCGGCGCGGCGGCGGCGGCCAGGGTCGCCAGCAGCCGGCGACGGCGCGCCTGCCGCGGCGGTGCGGCCGGGTCGGCAAGCTCAGACGGCGTCTCGGTCGGGCGCGGCATGGCGCTGCTATTGGCGGTCTTTTTACTTTCGCGCAACGCAAGCGGAGGCTTGAGAAAGGCCGCGCACCGCCGCACGCGAGATCGTGATGCTGCGCCGCAGCGTGGCGCTGGCACCCGGCGCCGGCCGCACAACCGGCGGTCGTGCCGGCCTGCTCCGGCACAATTTCGGTGGCGCGGCGGCTCAGGGGATGTGGCGCAGCCAGGCCTCGGTCGCGAACTTGCTGGCGGCCAGTTCCTCGGCGGCGGCGTATTCCTCGGGCGTGATGGCGCCGGCGACGCCGCCATGCATCTGCACGAAGGTCTCGCGCATGCGGCGGATGATCTCGGCCCGCGGCAGGCCGGTCTGGCTCTTCAGCGGATCGACCCGCTTCTGGGCGCTGGTGGTGCCCTTGTCGCTCAGCTTCTCGCGGCCGATGCGCAGCACCTTGACCATCTTCTCGGCGTCCATGTCATAGGCCATGGTCACATGATGCAGCACGGTGCCGCGCGAGAAACGCTTCTGCGCCGCGCCGCCGATCTTGCCCTTGCTGCTGCTGATGTCGTTCAGCGGCTTGTAGAAGGCATCGATGCCGAGCGAGATCAGCGCCTTCAGCACCCAGTCGTCGAGGAAGGCATAGCTGTCGGCGAAGTTCATGTCGCGCACCAGCTCGCCGGGGGCATAGAGCGAATAGGTCACCGCGCTGCCGGGCTCGACCAGCATGGCGCCGCCGCCGGTGACGCGGCGCACCGTCTCGACGCCCATCGCGGCGGCCGCCTCCAGGTCCACCTCGTTGCGCAGCGACTGGAAGTTGCCGATGATGATGGCCGGCCGCTCCCACTCCCAGAAGCGCAGCGTCGGCGCGCGGCGGCCGGCGGCGACCTCGCGCGCCAGCACCTCGTCGAGCGCCAGGTGCATCGCCGGCGTCTGCGGCGGCGCCTCGATGATCTGCCATTCGAAGTCGCGCCAGGTCATGCTGCGGCCGAGCGCCCGGCGCACGGCGATGGCGACCGCCTCCGGGCTGAAGCCGATCATCGCCGCCTCCGGACGCAGCCCGCCGCGCACGGCGGCGGCGATGGCGGCGGCATCGGCCTCGGCGGGCAGCCCCTCCAGAGCAGCGCGGATATCGGCCAGCGCCTCCTCCGGCTCCAGGAAGAAGTCGCCGGCGACCTGCACATCGGCCAGCCGGCCGTCGCGCTCCTCGAGGTCGACCACCACCAGCTTGCCGCCCGGCACCTTGTACTCGCCATGCATCACGCCGGTCCTCCTGCGCCCCTTGCCGCCGGCAACCTGCGTCAGCGGCGGCGGAAAGGAAAGGCCCGCCCGGCGGGCGGCGCCGGCCGGGTGAAATCGCCGCCATGCGGTGGCGGCGGTCTTCCCTGGCCCTGGCCGCCGCCCAGCTAACAGCGGAGCCGCCGCTTGCCGCGCCGGCTGGAGCGAGGGCGATGCGCATGGCGAGATTCAGGAAGGCAGTGGCATGGCTCGCGGTCCTGCTGCCGCTGCTGGCGGGGACGGCACGGGCGGGCACGGTCTATGACTTTGACCAGCGGCACGGGCGGGTGAATTTCGCCGTCGGCGTGCTCGGCATGTTCGACGTGAAGGGCAGCTTCGACCGCTTCACCGGGCGGCTCGACCTCGACCTGGCGCAGCCCGAGCGCAGCAGCGTCAGCGTCGAGTTCCGCACCGATTCGGTCAGCCTGCCGGCGCCGGACCAGGCGGCGCTGCTGCGCTCGGCCGACTACCTGGACGCGGCGCGCCACCCGCTCGGCCGCTTCACCAGCACGGCGATCACCGCGCTGTCGCCGACGCGCTACCGGCTGGAGGGCGAGGTCGAGCTGCGCGGGGTGCGCCAGCCGCTGCGCTTCGAGGCCGAGCTGCGCGACCGCCATGTCGACACGGCGCGCGGCATCGAGGTGGCCGACCTGGTGCTGAGCGGCGCCGTGCTGCGCTCGGCCTTCGGCATGGTGGCGGACCGGCCGCTGCTGTCGGACACCGTGCAGCTGTCGATCCTGATGCATCTGGAAGTGCCGCATGCCCCGCCACCCGCTCCCTGACGGCTGGAGCCGCGCGCAGCGCCGGCTGCACGCCGCCATCGCCCTGCTGGTGCTGGCGGCGCTGGCCATGGCGCCGGTGATGGTCGGGCTCGGCTATGACCGGCTGCTGCTGAAATTCCTGCTCTACCAGGCGCATAAATCGGTCGGGCTGCTGGTGCTTCTGCTGGCGGCGGCGCTGCTGCTGCTGCATGCGGCGCGCGGCCGGCCGGCGCCCGAGGCCGGGCTGCCCGCCTGGCAGCGCCATGCCTCGACCGCGATGCATGCGGCGCTGTTCGCGCTGCTGCTGGCGATGCCGGTGCTGGGCTACCTGACCGCGGCCTCGGCGCCGATCGCTATCCCGACCTTCTTCCTCGGCCTGATCCCGGTGCCGCACCTGCTGGCGCCCGATGCGGCGCGCTTCGCCTGGCTGGGCGGGCTGCATGAATGGGCCGGCTGGTCGCTGGCGCTGCTGGTCGCCGGCCATGCCGGGATGGCGATCCGCCACCACCTCCAGGGCCGGCCGACCCTGCGGCGGATGTGGCGCGGCGGCTAGACGGGCGGCAGGCCCCCGCCGCGGCGCGCCGCCTCGCTGAACGGGAAGATCCGGGCGCGGTCGAGCTGGCGATAGGGCAGCGTGGTCAGGTCGGCCGGCCCCCAGTCGGGGGTGTCGACGATCAGGATGGCCTCGGCCAGCGGCTCGTAGACGGCACGGAAATGCGTCTTCGAGCGCAGCACGATGATGCGGTAGTCGAGGGTGCGCAGGCCGAACTGGATGAACAGGTCCTCGTCCACCGTCAGCGTCGGCCGGCTGACCAGGCTGACCATCAGCCCGCCGACATCGAGCACGGCGGCCAGGCCGAGCTTCACCAGCCGGCCCTGCATATAAGGGCCGGTGGTGTGGTACTCTTTTTCCCCCGCGAAGAGCACGCGGCCGGTGATGCGCACCGGGCCGCCGGCGCGCGGCGAGGAATGGCCGCCGACCTCGAGGGTGACGGTGGCGCCCTGCCCGGCCGCGGCGGCCTCGGCGGCGGCGCGCGGATCCCAGAGATAGGGAACGGCGGCGCCGGTGACGCCGCGTTCCAGCAGGGCGCGCAGCAGATAGGTGCTGTCGTTGCAACGGTCGGCATGCTCCAGCAGGACGACCGGGCGGGTGGCGGTGCTGGCCAGGGCGATGGCGCGGTCGACGCCCTCCTCCAGGCCGAGCACCAGCCCGTCATGCAGAAGCTCGTGGCGCGTGTCGTGGATGCGTCGCGTCAGGGCGGCGACGGCGCGTTCCGCCCGTCCGGCATCGTCCGAGACGGCGAGGACGGAAAACCCGCCATTCGGCACGTCGGCATAGGAGAAGCCGGCGAAGACGGAGACGTCGAGATAGCCCGGCGCGTCTTCCGCCATGGCGACGGACTCCGAAACGATCCCGGCGAGCGGGGCGAGGCCGGTGGCGCTGAAGATGCTGGGCACCATGACGCCCGGCTTGTCGAAGGCCATCGCCGGGCGCAGCCCGTCCCGCAGCATGCGCAGCAGGCAGCGCGCCGCCCGCGCCCCGGTCGCGCCGGTGTCGGTGTGCGGCGAATAATGGTAGCCGAAGAGGGCGTCGGCCAGTTCGACGATGTGGCGGTCGAGATTGGCGTGATAGTCGAGGGCGACGACGACGGGGATGTCGCGGCCGACCACGGCGCGCACCCGCTCGACGATCTCGCGGTCGGGATCGAGGCGGGTCGGCGTGGTCATCGCGCCATGCAGCGCCAGCAGCACGCCATCCACCGGCCCGGCCTGCTGCAGTTCCGCGACGATGCGGTCGGCATAATGGAGAAAAGCCTCGTCGGAGGCCGGGCCGGCGGCGCCGCCATCGGCGAAGACCATCGGCAGGATCTCGGCGCCTGCCTCCTCCAGCACCGCGATGAAGCCGCCGCAGAGCGTGTTGGTGCCGCGGAAGCGGGCGAGCAGCTCTGACCCGGCGGCCTCGATGGCGCGGAATTCCTCCAGCGTGGTCAGCACGGAAAGAAAACTGACCGATTCCTGCATGAGGCCGCCGATGGCGATGCGCATGACGGGCAGACCCTTTCAGCCGCGGCGGATGTTCCAGGGAAAGGCGGCCGGGCCCGGCAGCAGGCCGGCGAGATCGGCGCGCAGGGCGGTCTTCTGCTGGAACTGGCCGAGCGGCACCACCGGCGCCTGCTCGAAGGCCTCGCGCTGGATGGCGTCGAACAGGCGCTGCTGTTCCTCGTCGCTGGCGGCCTCCAGCCAGTCACGGGTCAGCGTCTCGATCGCCGGGCTGTCGAACCAGCCGAACCAGCCGGCGGCACCCTGGCCGCGGATATTGGTGTTCAGCGCCGGATTGGCGATCGAGCTGCTCTTCCAGGTGGTGTGGAAGATGTTCCAGCCGCCCTTCCCCGCCGGCTCGCGCGAGCTGCGGCGCTGCACGACCGAGCCCCAGTCCATCACCTGCAGATCGACCTTCATGCCGAGCCGGCGCAGCAGCTCCGCCGTCACCTCGCCGAAGGGCGCGACCGAGGCCAGGTCGCTCGGGCTCAGGATCACCACGGTCTCGCCCTGGTAGCCGGCCTCCTGCACCGCCTGGCGGAGCCGCGCCATGTCCTTGACGCCGCTCATCGCGCCGCTGCCGATGTCGCGCACGAAGGGCAGGCCGGGCGGGAACATCGAATAGGCGTTGTTCCAGGCGCGCGCGTCATTGCCGGTGATCAGCGCCATGTAGTCGCCCTGGATCACCGCCTGCAGCACGACGCGCCGCAGCGCCGCCTTGTCGAAGGGCGGCACCAGCGTGTTGAAGCGCAGGAAGCCCATGAAGCCGAGCGGGTCGTAGGACTGCACGCGGATCCGGCGGTCGCGCTCCAGCAGCGGCACCAGGTCGGCATCGGCGAATTCCCACCAGTCGACCTCGCCCGCCTGCAGCGCGCCGGCGGCGGTCGCGGCATCCGGCAGGATGGTCCATTCCAGCCGCTCGAAATGCGCCCGCTTGCCGCCGCCATTCAGCACCGCCGGCTCGGCGCGCGGGCGGTAGCCGTCGAAGCGCGCATAGGCGACGCGGGCGCCGGAGACGAATTCATCGGCCAGGAAGCGATAGGGGCCGGAGCCCACCATCTCGGGCACCGGCTTGTAGGGATCGGTGCGCGCCAGCCGCTCGGGCATGATGAAGGCCGGGATCGGCCCGACGAAGGCGAGCGCCGCCAGCAGCCGCGGGAATTTCCGGGTCAGGCGGATGACGATGTCGCGGTCATTCGGCGCTTCCCAGGCGGCGACGGCGGCGCCCAGCGTCTGGCCGAAGGTGTCGCGCCTCGCCCAGCGCGCCAGGCTGGCCGCGGCATCCACCGCGCGCACCGGCGTGCCGTCATGGAACAGCAGCCCCTCGCGCAGGCGGATGGTCCAGCGCAGCCCGTCCTCCGAGACCGTGTGGCCCTCGGCCATCTGCGGCGTCGGCTGGAACCGCGCATCGACGCCATAGAGCGTGTCGAAGACGGCATAGCCATGGTTCAGCGTCACCCCCGCCGTGGTCAGCACCGGATCGAGCACCGCCAGGCTGGCCTGCGGCACGAAGCGCAGCGTGCTGCCGCGGCGGTCCTGGGCCAGCGCCGGCCGGGCGAGCGGTGCCAGCGGCAGCAGGGCGGCGGCGTGGAGAAGCGGGCGACGCTGCATCGGAGGCGCTCCTGGGCGGGATGGCGGGCACGCTCGGTGTCGCCGGCAGCGCGGGGCTGCCGGCGACGGGTCGGAGGCTTAGCGGAAGGGAACGGCGTACATCAGCCCGCCGCGGTTCCACAGCCCGTTCAGCCCGCGCTGCAGCTTCAGCGGGCTGTTGGCGCCGACATTGCGCTCGAAGATCTCGCCGTAATTGCCGACCGCCTTCACCGCCTGCAGCATCCAGTCATTCGACAGGCCGAGCCGGCTGCCGAACTCGCCCGAGCTGCCCAGCAGGCGCTGCGCCACCGGGTTGGCGCCCTTCGCCTCGGCCTCGGCATTGGCCGCCGTCACGCCGGCCTCCTCGGCCTCGACCAGGCCGTAATGCAGCCAGGCGACGATGTTCGACCACTGGTCGTCACCATTGCGGGTGAAGGGGCCGAGCGGCTCCTTCGAGATGGTCTCGGCCAGCACCATGTAGGCGGCCGGGTTCGGCGCGACCGAGATGGCGCCGGCCAGCGCCGAGGCGTCCTGCGTCATGGCGTCGCAGCGGCCGGCGAAGAAGGCCTGGTACATGGTGTCCGGCCGCTCGAAGACCACCGGCTGCAGGGTGATCTTGTTGGCGCGCGCGAAGTCGCCGAGCGTCACCTCATGCGTCGTGCCCTGCGCCACGCAGACCGAGGCGCCATTGAGGTCGGTGACCTTGGTGACGCCGGCGTCGCGCTTCACCGCGAAGCCCTGGCCGTCATAGAAGTTCACCGGCCCCATGCGCAGGCCGATGCTGGTGGCGCGCAGGAAGGTCTGGGTGGAATTGCGCATCAGCACGTCCACCTCGCCCGACTGCAGCGCGGTGAAGCGGTTCTGCGCGGTCAGACCGACGAAGCGCAGCTTGGTCGGGTCGCCCAGCACGGCGGCGGCGATGGCGCGGCAGTAATCGGCATCGATGCCGCGATACTGGCCCTGGCTGTCCGGCAGCGAGAAGCCGGAGAAGCCGGTGCTGACGCCGCAGACCAGCTGGCCGCGCTGCTTCACCGTGTCGAGGGTGGCGGCCGAGGCGGCCGTGGCGCCGGCGAGCAGCAGCCCGGCGGCGAGGAGGATTTTTTTCATGACAGGCGTCCCGGTAGGTGTCGAAGGCATTCAGGCCAGCGCGGCGTCGACGGCATCGCCCAGCCGCTCGACGATCAAGCCGATCTCGGCGGCACTGACAATGTAGGGCGGCGCCAGCAGCACATGGTCGCCGGCCCGGCCATCGGCGGTGCCGCCGCCCGGATAGCAGGCCAGGCCGCGGGCGAAGCTTTCCTTCTTGATGCGCTGGTGCAGGCCGCGCGCCGGGTCGAAGGGCGCGCGGCTGTCCCGGTCGGCGACCAGCTCGATGGCGCGGAACAGGCCGCGGCCGCGGATGTCGCCGACATGGGGATGGTCGCCGAAGCGTTCCTCCAGCCGCTGCTGCAGCAGCGCGCCCATCGCCTTGACATTGTCGAGCAGCGCCTCCTCGCGGATGACGTGCTGCACCGCCAGCGCGGCGGCGGCGGCGATCGGATGCGCCAGATAGGTATGGCCGTGCTGGAAGGCGCCCGAGCCCTGCTCCACCGCATCGGCGACGCGGCCGGCGACCAGCACCGCGCCGATCGCCTGGTAGCCGCCGCCGAGGCCCTTGGCGATCGCCTGCAGATCGGGTGCGACGCCCTCCTGCTCCCAGGCATGGCGGGTGCCGCTGCGGCCCATGCCGGACATCACCTCGTCGAGGATCAGCAGCGCGCCATGCCGGTCGCAGACCTCGCGCACCGCGCGGAAATAGCCGGCGGGCGCCGGCACGCAGCCGGCGGTGGCGCCGACCAGTGTTTCCGCCACGAAGGCCGCGACGGTGTCGGGACCGAGCCGCTGGAACTCTTCTTCCAGCTCGGCGGCGAGGCGCGCGGTGAAGCCCGCCTCGTCCTCGTCGGCGCGCTGCTCGCGATAGGCAAAAGCGGGAGAAACATGGCTGAAGGCCTCGGTCAGCAGCGGCGCATAGGGCGCGCGCCGCGCCGCATTGCCGCCGGCCGCCAGCGCGCCCAGCGTGTTGCCGTGGTAGCTCTGCCGCCGCGCGATGAATCGTGTCCGGTTCGGCTGGCCGATTTCGAGGAAGTACTGGCGGGCGAGCTTCAGCGAGGCCTCGACCGCCTCCGAGCCGCCGGAGACGAAATAGGCCAGCGCCAGCCCGCCGGGCTCCTGGCCGACCAGCTCCTCCGCCAGCGCCTCGGCCGGCGCATTGGAGAAGAAGCCGGTATGCGCGTAGCACAGCCGGTCGGCCTGGCGCTTGATCGCCTCGACGATGCGCGGATGCTGGTGGCCCAGGCAGGAGACGGCGGCGCCGCCCGAGGCGTCGAGCACCGCGCGCCCGCCCTGCTCGATCAGCCAGACGCCATGCCCGCCCACCGCCAGCGGCGGCGTCACGCGCGAGGAACGATGCAGCAGGCGGCTGCGGTTGGCCACGGCACTCATGCGGGGAAGTCCTTGTCGGGAAGGTATTCGGCCAGGGCGGCCAGCCGCGCCTCGGTCTCGCGCAGGCGGACCAGCGCGGCCTCGCCGCCCAGGGCGAAGGTCTCGGCCGCCAGCGCCTGGGCGATCGCCAGGGCGCCGGTCAGGCTGGGGAAGAAGCCGGGGCCGGCGGCGGCGTCGAAGCGCAGCAGATGCGCCGCCCCCTCGGCGATCGGCGCCTGCGGGGAATCGGCGATGGCGATCATCGTGCAGCCGCTGGCCTGGGCCATGCGCGCGGTCAGCACGACCGAGCGCGAATACGGCGCGAAGCTGACCAGCACCACGGCATCGCCCGGCCGCAGCGCGCCGATGTCGAGATCCTCCGGCACCGCGCCGCCGACCAGCCGCACGCCATCCGGGCGGAACAGCCGCAGCTGGTAGTGCAGCAGCTGCGCCACACCGCGGCAGGAGCGGAAGCCGGCGACCCAGATGCGCGGCGCCGCGTGCAGGGCGGCTGCGGCGGCGGCGATGGCCTGCGGCGCCGCCTGCGCCAGCCCGGCGGCATCGGCGGCCAGCATCTCGGCCGCCAGGCCGCGCGGTGCCGGGCGGGCGCCGACCCGGCCGGAGAAGGGCGTCCCGCCGCCATCGCGGCGCAGCTCGATCAGCGCGTCGCGCAGCGCCTCCCAGCCGGCATAGCCCAGCGCCTGGGCCAGCCGCGTGAAGGTCGCCGGATGCGTGCCCGCCGCCGCCGCCAGGTCGCGCATCGAGCGGGTGACGGCGTCGAAATCATGCCGGGCCAGGAAGCGCCCGGCCGCCTGCAGCCGCGGCGGCAGCCCGGGCAGGGCGCGGCGCAGGGCCTCGATCGGCGTCTCGGCGTCAGGGGGGCGCGGCATGGAACGAACGTTGCAGGATTCGCCCAGCCATGCAACAGCTGTTGCACCGACGTCGCCAGGAGGCCCGAGAATGCGGATTGCCCTGATCCACGCGCTGCGCCATTCGCCGCCGCCCATCGAGGCCGCCTTCGCCCGGCTCTGGCCGGAGGCACGGCTGATGAACCTGCTGGATGACAGCCTCTCGGCCGACCTGGCGCGCGACGGCGCGCTGACCCCGGTGATGACCGAGCGCTTCCTGGCGCTGGCGCGCTATGCGGTGGGCACCGGGGTGCAGGGCATCCTGTTCACCTGCTCGGCCTTCGGCCCCTGCATCGAGGCGGTGCAGCGCGAGTTTGCCGACATCCCCGTGCTCAAGCCGAACGAGGCGATGATCGAGGAGGCGGCGGCCGCCGGCACGCGCATCGGCCTGCTGGCCAGCTTCGCGCCGACGCTGCAGTCGATGCCGCCGGAATTTCCTGGCGGCATCACGCTGGAGACCCGCGTCGCCGAGGGCGCGCTGGAGGCGCTGAACCGCGGCGACGGCGCCGGGCATGACCGGCTGGCGGCGGAGGCGGCGCGGGCGCTGGCCGGCTGCGATGCCATCGCCCTGGCGCAGTTCAGCCTGGCCTCCGCCGCCCCACTGGTGGCCGAGGCCACCGGCAGGCCGGTGCTGACCACGCCGGACAGCGCCGTGCGCAAGCTGCGCGGCCTGCTGCGGGCGTGACCGACCCGGCGCCCCGCTTCGGGCGTCTCGGCGAGGGCGGCGCCCGCCCGGCGCCCGGGGCCGAGGCCTTCCTCGACCTGCTGGCCGGTCCGGGCGGCGCGCGCGTGGAGCGGATCCTGTCGCGCGGCGCGGCCAGCCCGCCGGGCTTCTGGTACGCGCAGGACTGGGACGAATTCGTTTTCGTGGTCGCCGGCGCGGCCACACTCGGCTTTCCCGACGGCACCGAGAAAAAGCTGGCGGCCGGCGACTACGCCATCCTGCCCGCCGGCTGCCGTCACCGCGTCGCCTGGACCGATCCCGACCGGGAGACGCTCTGGCTGGCGGTGCACATGCCGCCGTCCGGCTCATCGCCCGCTGCCTCCGCCTCCGGCGGCGCCGCGTGATAGGCATGCGGCGTGCGGCCGAAGCTGCGGCGGAACAGCGTGATGAAGAAGCTGACATTGCTGTAGCCGAGATCGAGCGCCACGCTGGTCACCGAGGCGCCCTCGGCCAGCCGCTCCAGCGCGCGCAGCAGCCGCAGCCGCTGCACCCATTCGGTGAAGCTGAAGCCGGTCTCCTGCACGAAGCGGCGGCTCAGGCTGCGCGGCGCGATGCCGGCCCAGGCCGCCCAGTCCTCCATCCTCTGCCGCGCCGCCGGATCGGCGGCCAGGGCCTGGGCGATGCGCAGCAGCCGGGCATCCTGCGGCATCGGCAGGCCGAAGGGCGCGGCCGGCGCCTGGGCGATCTCGTCGAGGATGACCGCCGCCAGATGCGCCCGCGCCCCCTCGGGCGGCGCCTGCTCCCATTCGGCGGCACGCAGCGCGGCGGCCTGCAGCAGCGGCGAGACGCGGATGATGCGCAGGCCTGACGGCAGGGCGGCGCAGGCGGCCTCGGCGACATAGAGGCTCCAGCCGCGATAATCGCCATGCGACCGCACCGCATGCGGCAGGTGCGGCGGCAGCCAGACGGCATGGGCGGCGGGGACGCACCAGCTGCCCGCCGCGGTGCCGATGGTGACCAGCCCGCGGTCGCAGCCCAGCAGCTGCCCCTTGGCGTGGTGGTGCATGGGCGTCACCCGCGCCGCGCCATGGCCGCCGGCGGCCGCGGCCAGCAGCGCCTCGCCCTCGATGGCGCGCCGCAGCTTTTCCCTCAGCATGGCGCCATCCGGCTATCCTCTGGCGCCAGCCGCCAAGCGCGGGCCCGCGCGGTCATCCTATCGTCGCTTCCGGTGCCACAGGAAGGGATGCCGCCATGGATGCCAGCTGGACGCAGGAGGCCTGGGCGGCCGCGCCCGCCGATCTCGCGACGCTCTACGCGCCGCCGGACCCCCGCATCCTGAACAACGTCAAGCCCGCGCTGACGCCCTTCCACGCCGACTACCTGCGGCTCGCCACCTTCTTCGTGCTGGCCACCGGTCGCGAGGGCGGGCTCGACGCCTCGCCGCGCGGCGGGCCGCCGGGCTTCGTCCGCCTGCTCGACAGCCGGACCCTGGCCTTCGCCGACTGGAGCGGCAACAACCGCATCGAATCGGCGCGCAACCTGGCCGAGGATGCGCGGCTGGGCATGCTCTTCCTCTTTCCCGGCCTCGAGGTCTTCCTGCGCATCAACGGCCGCGGCCGGCTCTCCACCGCGCCGGCGCTGCTGGCGCTGCTGGAGGAGGAGGGGCATGCGCCGAAGGCCGCCACGCTGGTCGCCGTCGACGAGGTGCTGTTCCATTGTGGCAAGGCGGTGAACCGCGCCCGGCTGTGGGAACCGGAGTCCATCATCGACCGCGCGCGCCTCCCCAGCATGGGCCAGGTCTCGGCCGGGCTGAACAACCTGCCGCCGGCGGCGGCGGCGGCGATCGACGCGCGCTACGACCATGCGATGAAACACGACCTCTATTGAGCCACGGCCAGGGCCGGGCGGCGGCGGGCCTGGTTGGCCGGCGCCGGCCCGGCGAAGCGCGGCGGCAGGTCGGCCAGCCAATGCGCGGTGTCCTCCTCCAGCACGGCGCGCGCCGTCGCCGTGTCGCCGGCGATCATCGCCGTCCAGAAGCGCTGCTGCACGCCGAGGATCCAGGCCTGGCGCGCGCCGCTGTCGGGCACCGGCACCACCGCGCCGATGATCGCGAACCTGCGGTAGAGCGCCGCCATCAGCTCGGCCAGGAAGCGGTTCTGCAGGCTGGCGCAGACCTCCAGGCGGAAACGCAGCAGCGCCTCGGTGAAGCCGATGCGGTCGGGGCGCGCGGTCGCCCGCAGCGCCGCCAGGAAGTCGCGGCGGCGGTCAGCCGGGCAATGCGCCGCCAGATCCTCGATCAGCGCCCGTTCCAGCCAGGTCTTGGCGGCGTAGATGCCGCGGATCTCCTCCGGCGTGAAGCGGACCACGAAGAAGCCGAGGCGCGGCCGGCTGACCAGCACCCCCTCCCCCTCCAGCGCCCGCGCCGCCTCGCGCAGCGGCCCGCGGCTGATGCCGAAGCTCTCGGCCAGCGCCACCTCGTTCAGCCGGTCGCCGGGGCGCAGCGCGCCCTGGTGGATCAGCCGCATCAGCCCGAGCCGGGCGGCGCCCGCCAGGCTGGTCGCGGTCAGCGGAGTGGCGGCGGCGTGCATGGCGCCTCGCTAGCCCCTCCCGCGCCGCCTGGTCAACTGTTGACACTTCACCGGGCGCATGGCTCGCTGACCGCCGCCGATGGAGTGCCCCGCGTGAGCCTGAGCCGCCAGGATCTTTTCGACATCGCCGCCTGGCGGCAGGCGCTGCATAGGCGGCCGGAGCTGTCGGGCGCCGAGGCCGGGACGGCGGCGATGGCGGCCGAGGCCCTGCGCGCGGCCGGCGCGGCCGAAGTGATCTCCGGCCTCGGCGGCCATGGCGTCGCCGGCCTGTTCCCCGGCGCTGCCCCCGGCCCCACCGTGCTGTTCCGCGCCGAGCTGGACGGGCTGCCGATCCTGGAAGCCTCCGGCGTGCCGCATGCCTCCGAGATCGCCGGCCGCGCCCATGCCTGCGGCCATGACGGCCACATGGCGATCCTGGCCGGGCTGGCCCGCGCGCTCGGCCGCCGCCCGCCGGCGCGTGGCCGCGCCGTGCTGCTGTTCCAGCCGGCCGAGGAGGATGGCAGCGGCGCCGCCGCCGTCATCGCCGATCCGCGCTTCGCCGCCCTGGCCCCGGACCTGGCCTTCGCCTGCCACAACATGCCGGGCCTGCCGCTCGGCACGGCCTCGATCGCCGCGGGGCCGGCGAACTGCGCCTCGGCCGGGATGCGGATCGTGCTGGCCGGGCGCACCGCGCATGCCTCGGCACCGGAGACCGGCACCTCGCCGATGCCGGCGCTGGCCCGGCTGATGCCGGGGCTGACGGCGCTGGGCCGCGGCGGGCCGCTCGATGCCGGCTTCTCGCTGGTCACCGTCACCCATGCCAGCCTGGGCGAGGCCTGTTTCGGCGTGGCGCCGGGTCAGGCCGAGCTGTGGTGCACGCTGCGCACCCTGACCGACGACCGCATGGCGGCGCTGCGCAGCGCCGCCGAGGCCCTGGCGCGCGAGGCCGCCGAGGCGGCCGGGCTGGCGCTCGCCATCGCGTATCGCGACGTCTTCGGCCATTGCGACAATGCGCCCGAGGCCACCTCCGCGTGGCGGCGCGCGCTCGACGCCGAGGGCGTGCCGCATGGCACCGCGCTCTTCCCGATGCGCGCCTCGGAGGATTTCGGCCGCTTCGGCCGCCTCGCCCCCGCCGCCATGGTGCTGCTCGGCGCCGGCGAGGACGGCCCGGCGCTGCACAACCCGGAATACGACTATCCCGACGCGCTGACCGAGACCGGCGCCCGCCTGTTCATCCGCCTGGCCCGCGACCTGCTGGGCTGAGCCCCTCCGCGAAGGAGCCTCGCATGACCGCCCTTCCCCGCCGCCTGCTGCTCGGCGCCGCCCTGGTCCCCACCCTGTCCGGCCTGCGGGCCGCCCGCGCGCAGGAGGCCGTGCTGGACATGGCCGTCGCCGCGCCGCCCAGCTCGGTCGATCCGCATTTCTACACGCTGACGCCGAACATGGCGCTCGCCGCGCATCTGTTCGACACGCTGATCCGGCGCGACCCGCAGGGGCGGATGGTGCCGGGCCTGGCGGAGAGCTGGAAGCGGCTGGACGACAGCCGTTGGGAATTCGCGCTGCGCCGCGGCGTGCGCTTCCACAACGGCGAGGAATTCTCGGCGCGCGACGTGGCCTATACGCTGGAGCGGGTGCCGAAGGTGGTGAACAGCCCCGGCTCCTTCAACGTCTATACCAGGGCGATCACCCGGGTGGAGGTGGTGGACAGCCATACAATCCGCTTCCACACCCAGGGCCTCTATCCGCTGCTGCCGGGCGACCTGTCGCAGGTCTCGATCCTCTGGCACGGGCTGGGCGAGAACCCCTCGACCGGCGACTTCAACAACGGCCGCAACGCCATCGGCACCGGGCCCTTCCGCCTGGTCGCCTTCCGCTCCGGCGACCGGGTGGAGATGCTCCGCAACGACGACTATTGGGGCGAGCGGCCGGTCTGGTCGAAGGTGGTCTATCGCATCATCCCGAACAACGGCGCCCGTGTCGCGGCGCTGCAGGCGGGCGACGTCGCCTTCATCGACAATGTGCCGACCTCCGACCGCGCCCGGCTGCGCGGCGAGACGCGGCTGCGGCTGTCGGAGGTGACCAGCCTGCGCTCGGTCTATCTGCGCACCGATTTCCGCACCGAATCCCCCTATGTCTCCGGCCCGAACGGCGAGCCGATCCGCAACCCGATGACCGATCTGCGCGTCCGCCGGGCGCTGTCGGTCGCCATCAACCGCGCCGGCATCGCCGAGCGCATCATGTCCGGCGCGGCGACACCGACCGGCCAGATGATGCCCGAGGGCAGCTATGGCCATGTCCCCGATATTCCCGTCCCCGCCTTCGATGTCGACGCCGCCAAGGCGCTGCTGGCCGAGGCGGGGCTGGCGGACGGCTTCACCGTGACGCTGCTGGCCTCGAACGACCGCTACATCAACGACGCGCAGATCGCCCAGAGCATCGGCCAGATGTGGTCGCGCATCGGCGTGAAGACCAATGTCGAGACCATGCCCTTCGCCGTGGTGGCGCAGCGCGGCGCGCGGCAGGACACCAGCATCTCGATGGGCGGCTGGGCCAATTCGGCGGGCGAGCCCTCGGCAGGCCTGCGCGGGCTGTTCGGCACCCGCGACATGCAGCGCGGCTGGGGCACGGTGAACAACACCGGCTTCTCCAACGCCGATTACGACCGCGTCCTCGGCGAGGCCCTCACCACGGCCGACGACGCGGCGCGGGAGAAGAAGTTCCAGGAGGCGACGCGCATCGCGGTGCGCGAGGCCGCCTGGATCCCGCTGCACATCCAGAAATGCACCTGGGGCATGAAGCAGGGCCTGGTCCACACGCCGCGCGCCGACGAGATGACGCTGGCGATGGACATCCGCCCCGCCTGACCGGCGGGCGGCGCTGAGCTCAGGTCTCGGCGCCGCCATTCACCTGCAGCATCTGGCCGTTGACATAGGCGCCGGACTCGCCGGCCAGCATCCGCACCACGGCGGCGACCTCGGCCGGCGTGCCCATCCGGCCCGAGGGCACTTTGGCGACATAGGCCTGGCGCGGGCCGGGCGCGGCCGGGTCCTCGTCATCGGCGGCGATCGGGCCGGGCGAGACGGCGTTCACCGTGATCCCCTGGCGGGCGAATTCCTTGGCCAGCGCCTTGGTCAGGCCCCAGGCGCCGTGCTTGGCGACCGAGACCGGCGCGCGCCCGGCATAGCCATGGATGGCGTTCATGCCGGTGAAGTTGACGATGCGGCCCCAGCCGCGCGCCACCATGCCGGGCAGCACCGCCTGCGACAGCCAGACCGCCGCCTCGAGATCCACCGCCATGACCCGCGCCCAGTCGGCCGGCGTGATGTCGAGGAACTTCTGGGCCGGGCGCAGCGCGGCATTGTTCACCAGCACGTCGACCCGGCCGAAGGCCTCCAGGGCCGCCGCGGCCAGCGCAGCGCAGGCCTCCGGGCTGCCGATATCGGCCATGGCGACCAGCGCGCGGGCGCCGAGCCGCTCCGCCTCGGCCGCGACCGCCGCGGCGGCGGCGCGGTCGCTCGACCCGTTGACCACCACGTCGAAGCCGTCCTGCGCCAGGCCGAGCACCACCGCCCGCCCGATATTCCGCCCCGCGCCGGTGACCAGCGCCACCTTCCGATCCGCCATGCCGCGTCCTCCGCTGTTGCCGGAAGCCTGCACGCCAGGGAGGGCGCCGGCAAGCCTGCCGCCCAGAGGCCCGGGCCGGAGGCGCGGCCCCCGCCGCAACCCGCGCCGTGGGCGCGCGTCTATCCAGGATGGTGCCGGGATTATGCCCCGAGGGGCCCGGCGCAGCCTGCCATGGAGGTGCTTCCGATGCGTGTCCCCGCCCTTGCCTTCGCCGCCGTACTGCTGGCCGGCCCGGTCCTCGCCCAGACCAGCCCGGGACAGGGGAGCGGCTCGGCCGGCCAGTCGACCACCCAGCCCGCGGCGCCCGGCCAGGGCAATGGCTCCGATCCCGGCGGCAGCAATCCCGGCGGCTTCGGCCCGGCCGGCAGTCCGCGCGGCAACGGCCAGCGCGTCGACAGCGAGTTCAGCCGCTTCCGGGTCGATGCGCAGGGCCGGGCGCCGCTGCTGGCACCCGCCGGCAGCCTCGAAGCCGGGCGCCCCGCCCCCAGCCAGCCGCCGGCCGAGGTGCCGCCGAACCCCTGGCTGCAGCGCGGCGGCTGAGCCGCCGGACCCCAGGCTGCAAGGCGGCGGCTGCGCCGCCGATCCCCTGTCTGCAGGGCGGCGGCTGCGTCGCCGCCGGGCCGTCCGGCGCGCGGCCCTGGTGGCCCGCGCCTGGCGGGCGCCGCCTAGCCGGGGCGGCCGACCAGCCCGATGACGCAGGCCACCACCTCGGCCACCCGGAACGGCTTGTCGAAGACGGCCGAGAAAAGCGGGCCGTTGCGCCGGGCGATCTCGGCCTGGGCGCCACTCAGCAGGATGATCGGCAGCGCGGCGCCCTCGGGCCGCAAGCGGATCGCCTGCGCCAGCTCCAGGCCGTTCATCACCGGCATCATGAAGTCGGTGATCACCAGCACCGGCCGGTCGCGCTGGAAGACGTCGAGCGCCTTGCGTCCGTTGCTGGCGCGCACGACCGCGAAGCCCTCATCCTCCAGCGCGAAGGCCAGGACGTCGCCGATCAGGAACTCGTCGTCGACCACCAGGATGGTTGTCATGCTTGCGATCCGCCCCGAACGCTGTCGCGCTCAGCCTCCTGGCTGCGGGGCACTGGCCCCCAGATGGACCGATCCGACATTCTCGAAATGCCGGTTGAGGCGCAGGCCGGTGGGCGTGATCACCAGTTCGCGCAGGCTGGGCTCGTAGGGCCAGTCGCGCACCTTCACCACCGAGAGGACGCGGCGCAGCTCGGAGCGCACCTCGGTGAACCGCAGCACGAAGAGATTGTCGAACAGGCTGGACAGCTCGAGCGCCGGGGCCTGTGCGTTGGCATCGAACAGATCGCGGATCTCCCAGGTCGCCAGGGCGGTGACGCCCAACACCCGCATCTCCTGCAGCAGCGCGGTGAAGAACTCCACATGCCGCTGCGGGTTGACGGAAGAACGCGCGATGCCGCCCAGGCTGTCGATCAACACCCGGCGTGCGCCGCTGCGCTTCACCGCGTCGAGCAGGCGGTAGCCGAGCGGATCGAGCATCCGCTCGGTGGTCGGCTGCCACAGCATCTGCAGCGCGCCGCTGTCCAGCTTCTCGGCCAGCGGCAGGCCGAGCGCCGCGCCCTTGTGGCGGAGGCGCGGCTCGGTCTCGTAGAAGCCGAAGATCAGGCCGGGCTGCGCCGCCGTGGACTGCGCCATGAAATGCAGGCCGAGCGTCGTCTTGCCGCTGCCGGAGGGGCCGACCAGCAGGCTGATCGAGGCCGGCTGCAGCCCGCCGCCGATCATCGCGTCGAGATCGGCGACGCCCGAGGAGAGCGGCGGCAGGGCCGGGTCGTGCTCCGCCGCGCCCTGGCCCAGCATGGCCTCCAGCCGCGGATAGACGACGATGCCGCGCTGGGTGATCTCCATCTCGTGCAGCCCGGGCACGGCGCCGCTGCCGCGGGTCTTGCGCAGGTGCAGCCGGCGGCTGGCGCGCACCCCGGTCAGCTCCTCGGTCAGCTCGACGACGCCATCGACCATGGTGTGCTCGGGGCTGGAATCATCCAGCCGCGCGCTGGTCAGGAACAGCACGGTGCAGCCGGCGAAGGCGGCGTGGCCCTGCAGCTCGGCGATGAACTTCTTGGTGTCGAGCGCGCTGCCCGCCCGCGAGCGCGCGTTCAGCACGCCATCGACCACCAGGACCGAGGCCTTCTGCCGGCCGATCTCGCGCCGCAGCAGCTTGACCACCTCGTCGAGGCCCTCGCTCTCCAGCGTGTCGAAGGCGCTGACATACTGGATCTCGTTGCCGATGCGCTGGCGATCGAAGAAGCTCAGCGTCGACAGGAACTGCAGCAGCCGCTCATGCGACTCCGAGAGCAGCGTGGCGAAGAGCACGCGGCCGCCCTGCGCCGCATGGTGGAAGGCGATCTGGCTGGCCAAGATGGTCTTGCCCGAGCCCGGGCGCCCCTGGATCATGTAGGAGGCGCCGGCGACCAGGCCGCCCTTCAGCAGCGCGTCCAGGCCCTCGATGCCGCTTTGCAGCCTGGGAAGGTGTTGCAAGATGTGACGGAGCCTCGGGCGTGGAGAAGGGGGCGCGGACCGGTCCGGCCGGTCGCGCCGTCCTTCCTGCACTGAATGCGCCGCCGGGTCAAAGGGCGCATCACGCCTGCGGCATCGCTGCCCCCCGCCTCCCGCGCTCTCTCACCTTGCCGTGGGTTGCCTGGCCCGAGGCCGGCCAGGCCCGCGCTGTCACACGCGGTTGAAGCCGGGCCGCCTGGACAAGGCCCCGCCGGCGGCCTCCTTGATCGGGATCGGACGGAATAGATCCCCGGCGAGGAAAGGGCGCGGCACGATGTCGGCAGAGGATCAGACGGCGGATCAGGCGGCGGCGCGCGCCGCGCGGCGGGGCGGCTGGCGGCGCGGGCTGCGGCTGGTGGCGCTGACCGTGCTGCTGCCGCTCGGCTTCGCCGGGATCGGCGCCTGGCAGGAGCAGCGCATCACCGCCACGGCGCAGGAGACGGCGGCCCAGCTCGCCAGCCTGGAACGCGCCGAGGCCGAGCTGCGCGCCCTGGCGCAGAAATCACCGCAGACCCGGGTGCGCATCGCCGAGCGGCTGCAGACCGCGCCGGTGGCCGCCACCATGGTCGCCGGCCGGGTGGAGGATCTGCGCGGCGTGCAGGAGGTGACGGAGATCCGCGCCCGGCTGCCGCTCTGGACCATGCTGGCGGGCGGGCTGGCGGCGGCGCTGGGCGCGGCCGGCCTGCTGGCGGCGGTGCTGATCGGGCGGCTCGGCCGCGCCTCGCGCCAGGCGCTGCTGTCGGGCTTCGAGCTGGTCCGCCGCATCCTGCCGGTGCAGATGGCGGCGCAGATCCTGCTGCTGACCGCGGCCGCCCTGCTGGCGCTGGGCTTCGAGACCGCCGGGCTGTGGCATGCCGGCAAGCTGAGCCAGGGCGACATCAAGCTGATGGCGATCGCGCTGTTCCTCGGCCTCGGCGCGCTGGTGGTGCTGGGCCAGGCGCTGCGGCAGCTGCGCGCCGCCTGGCGGCTGTTCACCCCCGACCCGCTGGAGGTGCTGGGTCGCCGGCTGGACCGCGCCGCCGCCCCCGGCCTCTGGACACGGATCGACAAGCTGGCCGCCGCCGCCGGCGCGACGCCCCCCGACCACCTGGTGGTCGGCCTGACCGAGGGCTTCTTCGTCACCTCCAGCGACATCGCCCTGCAGCCGACGCAGGAGAAGCTGGCGGGCCGCACGCTCTATTTGCCGCTGCCGCAGCTGGCGATGCTGGACGCGGCCGAGAGCGGCGCCATCATCGGCCACGAGCTCGGCCACTTCACCGGCGAGGACACCGACTATTCGCGCCGCTTCGTCCCCATCCATGCCGGGGTGCTGCGCAGCCTGGAGGCGGTCGCGGCCAGCGAGGGCGGCAACGGGCTGAACGCCATCCTGACCCGGCCGGCGCTGCTGCTCGGCGCCTTCTTCCTGCGGCAGTTCGACCATGCGGTGCATCACTGGAGCCGCTTGCGCGAATTCGCCGCCGATGCGGTGGGCGCCCGCGTCACCTCGGCGCCGGCCGCCGCCAGCGCGCTGCTGCGCAGCAGCGCCATCGCGCCGCGCATCCACGAGGTGCTGGTCGCCGCCCGCGACGAGCCGGGCGAGCGCGGCACCCGCGACCTGCTGGCCGAGATGCTGGCGGCGGCGGCGGAGCGCGGGCTGGACGACCCCTCGCGCCACCTGGAGGACCGCCAGCCGCACCCGACCGACACGCATCCGCCGGACAGCCAGCGGCTGGCCTCGCTCGGCCAGGCGGTGACGCCGGCGCTGCTGGCCCGCGCCACCCGGCCGGTCGCCGCCGCCGAGGCCGGGCTGGAGCACGCCTTCGCCGATGCGCCGGCGCTGATGCGCCAGCTCTCCGACGACCTGATCGAGCGGCTGCGCAGCCAGCACGCGGCGGTGGCCCAGGCGCTGCAGGAGGCCGCCGGCGCGGTGCGGCAGGAGCGGCTGCTCTATCCCAACACCCGGCTGCAGGGCTTCCTGCTGGGCGGCGTCGGCGTGTTCTTCGCCCTGGGCGCGCTGGCCTGCACCGCCATCTGGCTCGGGCTGTTCGGGCTGCACAGCGGGGATCGCGCGGTGCCGGTGGCGGGTGTGGCGCTGGTCATCCTGGCGGCGCTGATGTTCTTCGCCGGCTGGCTGCAGGTGCGCCGCGCCCGCCGCCCCTTCCTGCGGCTGGCGCCGGACGGCTTCGGCGTGCCGGACGGGCCGGAGATCCCCTGGCTGCATGTCGCCGATCTCGGCTTCAGCATGGCCAATGGCCGGCTGCGCAGCAATTTCCTGATCCGCCCGCGGCTGCCGCTGCCGCCGAAGCTGGGGCATGGCATGAAGCTTGGCAGCCGCAACGGGCTGCGCGAGGTGGCGCTGCACAGCTACGCCGCCAAGGGGCTGAAGCCGCAGGAATACGCCGATCTGGTGGTGACCTACTGGCGCGCCGCCCAGGCCCGCGCCGAGCTGGCCGAGCGCGCCGCCCGCGCCGCCGAGGCGGAGGCCGCGGCCGCCGGGGAGGACGCGGACAGCACCATCAACCTGACGCCCAGCCCGGGCTGAGCCCCCTGACGCAGCAGGGGGCGGAGGCTCGCGCCCCCGCCCCCCGTTCCGGGCGCCAGGAACCGGCCAGACTTACTCGGCCGGCTGCATCACCAGATCGCCGCCGAGCTCCGGGTCGCGCAGCGGGATCGGGTTGCCGGCCATGGCGGCGTCCAGGCGCTCCTTGTCCAGCTCGCCTTCCCAGCGGGCGACGACGATGGTGGCGACCGCATTGCCGACCAGGTTGGTCAGCGCCCGGCACTCCGACATGAAGCGGTCGATGCCGAGGATCAGCGCCATGCCGGCCACGGGGACCGAGGGCACCACGGAGAGCGTGGCGGCCAACGTGATGAAGCCGGCGCCGGTGATCCCGGCGGCACCCTTCGACGACAGCATGGCGACCAGCAGCAGCAGCACCTGGTCCCAGAGCGACAGCTCGATATTGCAGGCCTGGGCGATGAACAGCGCCGCCATCGTCATGTAGATGTTGGTGCCGTCCAGGTTGAAGCTGTAGCCGGTGGGCACCACCAGCCCGACCACCGACTTGCGGGCGCCGGCGCGCTCCATCTTCTCCATCAGCGTCGGCAGCGCCGCTTCCGACGACGAGGTGCCGAGCACCAGCAGCAGCTCCTCCTTGATGTAGCGGATCAGCGCCAGGATGCTGAAGCCGTTGTAGCGGGCGACGGCGCCGAGCACGACCAGCACGAAGAGCAGCGAGGTCAGGTAGAAGGTGCCGATCAGCATCGCCAGGTTGGCGATCGAGCCGATGCCGTACTTGCCGATGGTGAAGGCCATGGCGCCGAAGGCGCCGACGGGCGCCGCCTTCATCAGGATGCCGACCAGCCTGAACATGCCGGCCGAGGCCGAGTGGAACACCCGCATCAGCGGCTCGGCCTTGTCGCCCACCGCGGCCAGCGCCAGGCCGAGCAGCACCGAGAAGAACAGCACCTGCAGGATGTCGCCCGAGGCGAAGGCGCTGACCGGCGAGGCCGGGATGACGTTCATCAGGAAGCCGGTGATGGTCGTCTCATGCGCCTTGGCGGCATAGCCGGAGACGGCCGCGGCATCGAGCGTCGCCGGGTTGATGTTCAGCCCGGCGCCCGGGCGGATGACATTGCCGGTGACCAGGCCGATGATCAGCGCCAGGGTCGAGAAGACCAGGAAGTAGAGCATCGCCTTGCCGGCGACGCGGCCCACCTTGCCCAGGTCGCGAACCCCCGCGATGCCGGTGACGACCGTCAGAAAAATGACCGGGGCGATGACCATCTTCACCAGCTTGATGAAGGCATCGCCCAGCGGCTTCATGTCGGCGCCGGTCTGCGGGTAGAAATGCCCAAGCAGGATGCCGATGGTGATGGCGAAGAGCACCTGGACATAGAGGTGCTGGTAGAATTTCTGCGGCGCCGGCGGCCGGGCCGCGGCAAGGTCGAGGGAAGCCATGGATCTTCCTCCAGCTGCTTCGCCGCGGACCCTCGAGGGATTTGTCCCTTCGGGACCCGGGCGGTTGGTTCGGGGCGACGCCGCGGCGCCGTGTGACCCTTCCCCTATGGCAAGCCGGATGCCACAAGCCGGCCCGGCCGGAAGGATTTTTAAGTCTTTGGTCTTATACATGTTTGCGGTGCAGCATAACGGGTGGACGGCACCGGCCTGTGCGGATTCCGGCACAGGCCCCGCGGCCGCCGTGCGGCTTTCCGCCCGGATGGTGGGCGCTTGACCCGGCGCTGGCAGCGGCTCGGCCTCGGGCTGGCGGCGCTCGCCCTGCTGGCCGGGCTGGACCGCGCCGCCGACCTGCTGGCCACCCGCCAGGTCCTGGCCGAGCTGGAAACCGCCGCCCGCGCCACTGCCGGCCTGCATGGCGCGGTGCTGCGCGCCGAGATCGAGAAGCAGCGCAGCCTGCCGGTCATCCTGGCGCAGGATCCCGACCTGGTGCGGGCGCTGCGCGACCCGACGCCGGCGCGGCTCGAGGCGCTGAACCGCAAGCTCGAGCGGCTGGCGGCGGCGACCCGCACCGGCGTGCTCTACGCCCTGAACCCGGACGGCCTGGCGGTGGCCGCCAGCAACTGGCAACTGCCAGAAAGCTTCGTCGGCAGCGACTATGCCTTCCGCCCCTATTTCAGCGAGGCCTGGGCCGGCCGGCCGGCCGAGCATTTCGCCCTCGGCACCGTCAGCCACCGGCCCGGCCTCTATCTCTCGCGCCGGGTGGAGGATGCCGCCGGCCCGGTCGGCGTCATCGTCGTCAAGGCCGAGTTCGACGAGCTGGAGGAAAGCTGGGCGAAGCTGCCCGAGCCGGTGCTGGCGGCCGATGCGCGCGGCATCGTCACCGTCACCAGCATCCCCGACTGGCATTTCCGCGCGACGCTGCCGTTGACGCCGGCGCAGCGGCAGGACATCCGCGCCAGCCTGCAATTCGGCGACCAGCCGCTGCGCGACCTGGCCTTCGACGCGGTGCCGGCGACCCGGCCGCCCTGGCCCGGCCTGGCGCCGCTGCTGCGGCCGCAGGACGGGCCGCGCGGCCCCTGGCTGATGGTCGAGGAGCCGGTGCCCGGCATCGCCTGGCGCCTGTCGCTGCTGGCGCCGCTGCGCCCGGCGCTGGAGCCCGCCCGCGCCGCCGCGCGGCTGGCCGCCCTGCTGCTCGGCCTGCTCGGCATCTTCCTGGTGGCGATCGCCCGCCGCCGCCACCGCCGCATCACCGAGGGCCGTGCCCGCGACGCGGCGCGGCGTGAGGCGCTGGAGGCCGAGGTCGGGCTGCGCACCGCCGAGCTGCGCGCCGCCAATGACGGGCTGCGCGCCGAGGCGGAGGAGCGCCGCCGCGCCGAGGCCGCCGTGCACCGCATGCGCGACGAGCTCGGCCAGGCCAACCGCCTCGCCGTGCTCGGCCAGATCACCGCCAGCGTGGCGCATGAGATCAACCAGCCGCTGGCCGCCATCCGCACCTTCGCCGACAATGCGTCTCTTCTGGTCACCCGCGGGGAAGCGCCCGCGGCAGCGAAAGCCCTCGCCACCATCGCCGGGCTGACCGAGCGGATCGGCGCCATCACCGCCGGGCTGCGCGGCTTCGCCCGCAAATCCACCGGCGAGACCCGCCCCGAGCCGATCCGCGGCGCCATCGACGGTGCCCTGCTGCTGCTCGGCCACCGGCTGCGCCAGCACGGCATCGCGGTCTCGGTCACGGTGGAGGGCGAGCCGGCGGTGCGCGCCGAGCGCGTCCGGCTGGAGCAGATCCTGGTCAACCTGGTGCAGAATGCCATCGAGGCGCTGGGCGAGCGGACCGACGGCCGCATCGCCATCGCCGCCACGGCCGCTGGCGGCCGCGTCCGCGTCGCGGTGCGCGACAACGGCCCCGGCCTCGACGCGGCGGTGCGGGCGGCATTGTTCATGCCCTTCACCACCACCAAATCGGCGGGGCTCGGGCTCGGCCTGGTGATCTCCCGCCAGATCGCCGCCGACCTGGGCGGCACGTTGGCGGCGCCGGAAACGCCGCCGGGGGATGGCGCGCTGTTCGTGCTGGAGCTGGAGCAGGCCGAGTGATGCAGGACGTGCCGCAGACCGACGTGCTCTTCGTCGACGACGACGCCATGCTGCGCGAGGCCAATCTGCAGAGCTTCGCGCTGGCCGGGCTCAGGGCCGAGGCGGCGCCCTCGGCGGCGCGCGCCCTGGAGCGGATCGGCGACGACTTCCCCGGCGTCGTCGTCAGCGACATCCGCATGCCCGGCATGGACGGGCTGGCGCTGTTCGAGCGGCTGCGCGCCCGCGACCCCGACCTGCCGGTGATCCTGATCACCGGCCATGGCGACATCCCGATGGCGGTCGAGGCGCTGCGCCAGGGCGCCTACCACTTCCTGCCCAAGCCCTATGCCGCCGAGGCGCTGCTCGGCCCGCTGCGCCACGCGCTGGAGAAGCGCCGGCTGGTGCTGGAGAACCGCCGCCTGGCCCGCGCGCTCGCCATGGCGGATGCCGACGAGCCGCTGCAGGGCCATGCGCCGGCCACCGCCCGGCTGCGCGCCCTGCTGCGGCAGATCGCCGAGACCGATGTCGACGTGCTGATCGAGGGCGAGACCGGCGCCGGCAAGGATGTCGCCGCCCTGGCGCTGCACCGCGCCAGCCGCCGCGCCCACCGGCCCTTCGTGGCGCTGAACTGCGGCGCCCTGCCGGAGACGGTGATGGAGAGCGAGCTGTTCGGCCACGAGGCCGGCGCCTTCACCGGGGCGCAGAAGCGCCGCATCGGCCGCCTCGAGCATGCCGATGGCGGCACCCTCTTCCTCGACGAGATCGAGGCGATGCCGCCGGCCATGCAGGTCAAGCTGCTGCGGGTGCTGGAGAGCCGCGAGATCGCGCCGCTCGGCACCAACGAGATCCGCCGCCTCGACCTGCGCGTGGTCGCCGCCACCAAGCAGCCGCTGCCCGAGCTGGTCCGCCAGGGCCGCTTCCGCGAGGACCTCTACTACCGCCTGCACGTCGTCACCCTGCGCGTGCCGCCGCTGCGCGACCGCCGCGAGGATGTCTTCCTGTTGTTCGGCCAGTTTGTCGAGCGGGCGGCGAAGCGCTTCGGCCGGCCGGTGCCGCCGCTCGACGCGGCCACCCACCGCTACCTCGCGGAGCACGACTGGCCGGGCAATATCCGCGAGCTCGCGCATTTCGCCGAGCGCGCCGCCCTCGGCCTCGCCGTCCTGCCGGAGCCGCCCCCCGGCCCTGCCGCCGCCGTGGAGGCCGGCAGCCTGCCCGAACGCGTCGATGCCTTCGAGGCCCGCCTGCTGCGCGAGGCGCTGACCGCGGCCCAGGGCGATGTCCGCACCGCGCTGGAGGCGCTGCAGATCCCCCGCAAGACCTTCTACGACAAGCTGAAGCGCCACGGGCTCGAGGCGCAGGACTTCCGCCCCGGCCGCTAGAGCGGGCCGGAGGGCGCGCGGCCGGCGCGTCACGCAGAATTCACGCGCCCGCCCGGCCCAGCATTTCCGGCATCCCGGCGGCGCCGGCCCGGCCGCGCGGCGGCCCCTGGGCTTGACCCGGCTTTTTGCACTGCAATAGGGTCGCTCCGCGCCCCCCCTCGCAGCGACAGGATGGCCCATGTCCGGCACCCTCGCTTCGGCCCCTCTCCTCTGGGCCCAACCCTGGCTGGACGGCGCCGCCTATGCGCTCGATTCCTGGCAGCGCGGCATCCTCTTCCTCGACACGCTGCGCCAGCGCGGCAACCAGCTGGCGGCGGAGCGGCAGAAAGCCGCGCCGCATGTGCTGAGCTTCGAGGGCGCGCTGGTGCTGGACGGCCGCAGCCTGCCGCGCCCGGTCAATTACGGGCTGATCCGCATCACGCCGCCCGCCGGCAGCGTGATCGACGACCGCAAGCGGCCCTTCGTCGTGGTCGATCCGCGCGCCGGCCACGGCCCGGGCATCGGCGGCTTCAAGCCGGACAGCGAGATCGGCGTGGCGCTGCGCGCCGGCCATCCCTGCTACTTCATCGGCTTCCTGCCCGAGCCGGTGCCCGGCCAGACGGTCGAGGACGTGATGCGCGCCGAGCAGGCCTTCCTCGAGGCCGTCGCCGCCGCCCATCCGCAGGCCGATGGCCGGCCGGTGGCGATCGGCAACTGCCAGGCCGGCTGGCAGCTCGCCATGGCCGCCGCCACCCGGCCGGAGCTGTTCGGGCCGCTGATCCTGGCCGGCACGCCGCTCTCCTACTGGGCGGGCGAGCCGGGCCGCAACCCGATGCGCTATGCCGGCGGGCTGCTCGGCGGCAGCTGGCTGACGGCGCTGGCCGGCGATCTCGGCCATGGCCGCTTCGACGGCGCCTGGCTGGTGCAGAATTTCGAGCAGCTGAACCCGGCCAACACGCTGTGGGGCAAGCCCTACGCGCTCTACGACCGCATCGACACCGAGCCGGACCGCTATCTCGGCTTCGAGCGCTGGTGGACGCATCACGTGCTGACCGAGGCCGGCGAGATGCAGGAGATCGTCGACCGGCTGTTCATCGGCAACCGCCTGGCCACCGCCGAGCTGACCACGCGCGAGGGCGAGCGCATCGACCTGCGCGCCATTACCGGGCCCATCCTGGTCTTCTGCTCGGAGGGCGACAACATCACCCCGCCGGCCCAGGCGCTCGGCTGGATCACCGATCTCTACGACAGCGTCGACGACATCCGCGCCGCCGGCCAGACCATCGTCTACATGATCCATCCGAGCATCGGCCATCTCGGCATCTTCGTCTCCGGCAGCATCGCCCGGCGCGAGCACGAGGAATTCGCCTCCAACATCGACTTCATCGACATCCTGCCGCCCGGCCTCTACGAGGCGGAGATCCTGGAGGGCAGCGGCCCGGGCGGCCATCTGCTGCGCTTCGCCGCGCGCGAGATCGCCGAGCTGCGCGCCATCACCCGCCCCGACCCGGCGGAGGAGCGCGCCTTCGCCACCGTCCGCCGCGTCTCCGAGATCAATCTCGGCCTCTACCGCCAGCTGCTGCAGCCCTGGCTGCGCGCCACGGTGACCGCGCCGCTGGCCGAAGCGCTGCGCCAGCTGCAGCCGCTGCGCGCCCAATACGCCTTCTTCTCGGACGGCAATCCGGCGGTCGCCGCCCTGGCGCCGCTGGCCGAGGCGGTGCGGCAGACCCGCCGCCCGGCCTCCGACGACAATCCCTGGCGCCAATCCGAGCATGCCGCCGCCGCCTGGATCGAGGCCGGGCTGATGCTGGCCGGCGCGCTGCGCGACCATGCCCAGGAGGCGACGTTCCACGCCCTCTACCGGCAGCCGCTGCTGCAGGCGCTGGTCGGCCTGGGGGCCGATGACGCGCCGGTGCGCCGCCGCCCGGCCCTGGAGCCCGAGCAGCAGGCCTTCCGCGCCGCCCGGATCCGCGACCTGCGGGCGCGCCTGGCCGAGGGTGGGCCGCGCGCCGCCTTCCTGCGCCTGGTCGCCGATATCGGCCTGGCGGAGCGCCGCGCCGACGAGCGCAGCTTCGCCGTGCTGCGCGCCCTCTGGCACCACCATGGCGGCGAAGATCTTTCCCGCTTCAAGGCGCTGCTGCGGGAACAGGTCCTGATGCTGCGCCTCGACCGCGAGGCGGCGCTGGCGGCGCTGCCCGCCCTGCTCGGCGACCTGCCGCCACAGGGCCTGCCCGCCTTCGCCGAGGCGCTGCGCCAGGTGGCGACCGCCGCGCCGCTGCACCCCGCCGCCGCGGCGCGCCTGGCCGAGGCCGAGGCGCGGCTGGCCCGGCTCGGCGCGGCGCTGGCCCCGCCGGCTTCCCAGGAGACCTCGCCATGACCGAGCCGCTGCCCGGCCGCGCCGCCAAGGCGCATCCGCATTACGACGCGCTGATCGCCCGCTGCGCCGGCGTCGCGCCGCTGGCCTGCGCCGTGGTGCATCCCTGCGACGCCGCCGCCATGACCGGCGTCGCCGAGGCGCATCGCCAAGGCCTGATCGATCCCATCCTGGTCGGCCCGGCCGGCAAGATCCGCGCGGCGGCGGCGGGGATCGGCCTCGACATCGCTGCCTTCGCCCTGGTCGAGACGCCGCACAGCCATGCCGCCGCCGAGGCCGCGGTGCGGCTGGTGCGCGAGGACCGCGCGCATCTGCTGATGAAGGGCAGCCTGCACACCGATGAGCTGATGCATGCCGTCGTCGCCCGCGAGGGCGGGCTGCGCACCGAGCGCCGCATCAGCCATGTCTTCATCATGGACGTCCCCGACCACCCGCGGCCGCTGTTCATCACCGACGCCGCCATCAACATCGCCCCCGACCTGGCGACCAAGGCCGATATCATCGCCAATGCCATCGACCTGCATCACGGGCTGGGGCTCGGCATCCCGCGCGTCGCCATCCTCTCGGCGATGGAGACGGTGAGCCCGAAGCTGCCCGGCACCATCGAGGCCGCGGCGCTCTGCAAGATGGCCGATCGCGGGCAGATCCAGGGCGGCATCCTCGACGGGCCGCTGGCGCTGGACAATGCGGTCAGCCCGGAGGCTGCGCGCATCAAGGGCATCCGTTCCGAGGTCGCCGGCCGGGCGCAGATCCTCGTCGTCCCCGATCTCGAGGCGGGCAACATGCTGGCCAAGAACCTGACCTTCCTGGCCGGGGCGGATGCCGCCGGCATCGTGCTCGGCGCCCGCGTGCCGATCGTGCTGACCAGCCGCGCCGATTCGACGCGCAGCCGGCTGGCCTCGGCGGCGGTCGCCCTGCTCTATGCCCGGCACCTGCTGCAGACGCGGCCCGTCCCGGCATGACGGGCGAGACCATCCTGGTGCTGAATGCCGGCAGCTCCAGCCTGAAATTCCAGCTCTATGACGTCGGCGCCGGCGACACGCTGTCGCGCCGCTTCAAGGGGCTGATCGGCGGCATCGGCACGCCGCATGGCCGGCTGCGCGTGGTCGACGGCGCCGATGCCGTGCTGGCCGACGAGCGCCCCGACCCGTCGCTTCTGGCCGATGTCGAGGCGGCGCAGGCGCTGCTCGGCGACTGGTTCCTGGCGCATGCCGGCGCGCCGCCCAGCGCCGTCGGCCACCGCGTCGTGCATGGCGGCACCGAATTCACCGCGCCCGTCCGCGTCGATGCGGCGATGCTGGCGCGGCTGGAGGCGCTGACCCCGCTGGCGCCGCTGCACCAGCCGGCCAATCTGGCGCCGATCCGCACGATCCTGGCGCGCCGCCCCGAGCTGCCGCAGGTCGCCTGCTTCGACACCGCCTTCCATCGCCGCCACGGGCCGCTGGCGGAACGCTTCGCCATCCCGGAGGCGCTCTACGCCCGCGGCATCCGCCGCTACGGCTTCCACGGCCTGTCCTATGAATACATCGCCGGCCATCTCGGCGATCTCGACCCGTCGCTGCCGTCGGCGCGCGTCGTCGTGCTGCATCTGGGCAGCGGCATGTCGGCCTGCGCCCTGCAGGACGTGCAGAGCATCGACAGCAGCATGGGATTCACCGCGCTCGACGGGCTGCCGATGGGCACGCGGCCGGGCGCGCTCGATCCCGGCGTGGTTCTCTACCTCGCCGAGCAGGGCATGGCGCCCGCCGCCATCGAGCACCTGCTGTATCACGAGTGCGGGCTGAAGGGCCTGTCGGGGATCAGCGGCGATGTCCGCGACCTGCTGGGCAGCGACAGCCCGGCGGCGCAGCTGGCCCTCGACTACCTGGCCTATCGCGCCGCCGGCACCATCGCCCAGCTGGGCAGCGCCATGGGCGGGCTGGACGCGGTGGTCTTCACCGCCGGCGTCGGCGAGAATGCCGCGCCAATCCGTGCCGCCATCGCCAGGCGCTGCGCCTGGCTGGGCCTGACGCTGGACGATGCCCGCAACGACGCGCAGGGCCCGCGCCTCAGCGCCGAGGGCAGCCGCGTCTCCGCCTGGGTGCTGCCGACCAACGAGGAACGCATGATCGCCCGCCACACCCTCGACCTGCTGCGCGGGCGGAAGACGGCATGGTGACCCCCCTCGCCCTGCCCAGCCTGGAGGGCAAGCGCGGCCTGGTCACCGGCATCGCCAACGACCAGTCGATCGCCTGGGGCTGCGCCCGCGCCTTCCGCCGCCTGGGCGCCGAGCTCGCCGTCACCTACCTCAACGACAAGGCGCGGCCTTACGTCGAGCCTCTGGCAGCGGAGGTGGAAGCCTCTTTGCTGATGCCGTTGGATCTCCGCATCGACGGCCAGCTCGAGGCCGTTTTCGCGGCACTCGACGAAAAATGGGGGAAGCTGGACTTCCTGCTGCATTCCATCGCCTTCGCGCCGCGCGACGATCTGCAGGGCCGCGTCACCGACTGCTCGCGCGACGGCTTCCTGCAGGCGATGGACATTTCCTGCTGGTCCTTCATCCGCATGGCCAAGCTGGCCGAGCCCCTGATGCGCGACGGCGGCGCGCTGTTCTGCATGAGCTATTACGGCGCCTCGATGGTGGTCGAGCACTACAACATGATGGGCCCGGTCAAGGCCGCGCTGGAATCCGCCACCCGCTATCTGGCGACCGAGCTTGGCCCGCAGGGCATCCGGGTGCATGCCATCTCGCCCGGGCCGCTGAAGACCCGCGCCGCGTCCGGCCTGCCCGAGTTCGACGCGCTGCTGGCCCGCGCCGAGGCCAAGGCGCCGGCCCGCGCTTTGGTCTCGATCGAGGATGTCGGCCTCGCCACCGCCTATCTGGCGACCGATGCGGCGAAGCTGATCACCGGCCAGACCCTGTTCATCGACGGCGGCTACCACATCGTCGATTGAGCGGGGCTCCCCCGCGGCCTAGCCTGGCGGCCTGGAGGAGAGACCGCGATGTCCGCTGCGCCGATCCGGGGTGACTACGACACCCTCATCCTGGGTGGCGGCTCGGCCGGCTGCGTGCTGGCGGCGCGGCTGTCGGAGGATCCGTCGCGCCGCGTGCTGCTGGTCGAGGCCGGGCGCGACCTGCGCCCCGGCGCGGTGCCGGCCGCCATCGCCTCGCCCTATCCCGGCCGCGCCTATTTCGACCCGGACAACACCTGGCCCGGCCTGCGCGCCCGCATGGGCCGCGCGCCCGGCAATGCCGGCCAGGCCACCATCCGCCCCTATGAGCAGGCGCGGCTGCTGGGCGGCGGCTCCTCGATCAACGGCATCGGCGCCAATCGCGGCGCGCCGTCGGATTATGCCGAATGGGAGGCGATGGGCGCCACCGGCTGGGGTTTTTCGGATGTCCTGCCGTATTTCCGCAAGCTGGAGACCGATCTCGACCACGGCGATGACGGGCGGCTGCATGGCGGCGACGGGCCCTTGCCGATCCAGCGCATTCCCCGCCCCCTGCATTCCGGCTTCGCCCGCGCCGCGGAAGCCGCGATGCGGGCGCAGGGCTTCGCCGCCCATGACGACCAGAACGGCGTCTGGCAGGACGGCGTCTTCCCGATCGCCGTCAACCTGGACCGCGAAGGCGCCCGCGCCTCGGTGGCCACCGCCTATCTGACCGAGGCGGTGCGCGCCCGGCCGAACCTCTCGGTCTGGACCGGCGCCACCGTGCTGCGCATCACCTTCGAGGGACAGCGCGCCACCGGCGCCCTGCTGCGCCGCGACGGCGCCGAGGGGGTGGTGCGCGCGAAGCTGGTGATCCTTTCGGCCGGCGCGCTGCATTCGCCGGCGGTGCTGCTGCGCAGCGGCATCGGCCCGGGCGCCGCGCTGCAGGGGCTGGGCATCGCCCCCGTCGCCGCCCGCGCCGGCGTCGGGCGCAACCTGCTGGAGCATCCCTCGATCGGCCTCTCCGCCTTCATCGCGCCGCCGGCGCGGCTGGCGGCGGGCGAGCGCTACCACATCCAGTCGATCCTGCGCTGGTCCTCCGGCATGGAGGGGGTGGCGGCGGGCGACATGCACATGGCGGTCAATACCCGCTCCGGCTGGCATGCGGTGGGCCACCGCATCGCCACGCTGTTCTCCTGGGTGAACAAGTCCTATTCCCAGGGCCGCGTGACGCTGGCCGCGCCGGATGCCGACACCCCGCCCGATATCGACTTCAACCTGCTGTCGGACGAGCGCGACCTGACTCGGCTCGCCCAGGCTTTTCTTCTCGCCGCGCGCCTGCTGGAGGCGCCCGAACTGTCCGGCGTCGTGGTCGAGAAATTCCCCTCCACCTATTCGGAGGACGTGAAAAAACTGCTGCGCCCGACGCGGCGCAACGGGCTGCTGACGGCGCTGGCCGGGCCGCTGATGGACCGCAGCGCGCTGGTGCGCCGCCGCATCCTCGGCCTGGCGCAGCAGGGCATCGCGCCGCTGGACAGGCTCTGCGCCGAGCCCGCCACGCTGGAGCGGCACCTGCGCCAGCATGTCGGCGGCGTCTGGCATCCCTGCGGCACCTGCCGCATGGGCGCGGCCGACGACCCGATGGCGGTCTGCGACGCCGAGGGCCGCGTCATCGGCGTCGAGGGGCTACGGGTCGCCGACGCCTCGATCATGCCGAGCATCCCCTGCGCCAACCTGAACATCCCGGTGATCATGATCGCCGAGAAGCTGGCCGACGCGGTGAGGCGGGCCTAGCCGGCCTTCCAGGCGGCGACGAAGCTTTCCGCATTCGCCGCCAGCGTGGCCAGCACCATGCCTGGCTTGTACAGCGCCGAACCCAGCCCGAAGCCGGCGACGCCCGCCGCGCGGAACGGCGCCATGCTGCTGGGCGAGATGCCGCCAACCGGCAGCAGCCGGGTCCCCTTCGGCAGCACCGCCAGCATCGCCTTGACCACCGGCGGCCCGACCATCTCCGCCGGGAAGATCTTCAGCGCCACCGCCCCGGCGGCCAGGGCGGCAAAGGCCTCGGTCGGCGTGGCGACGCCGGGGATGCAGAGCAGGCCGGCCTGCGCCGCGGCGCCGATCACCGCCGTATCGGCATGCGGCATCACCACCAGCTCCGCGCCGATTTTCTTCAACGTCTCGACATCGGAGACCCGGAGCACGGTGCCGGCGCCGACCAGCGCCTCATCCGGCAGCGCCGCGCGGATGGCGGCGATGCTGGCGAAGGGATCGGGCGAGTTCAGCGGCACCTCGATCAGCCGGAAGCCGGCGGCATAGAGCGCCTCGGCCGCCGGCACCGCCTCGGCCGGCGTCAGGCCGCGCAGGATGGCGACCAGCGGCAGCCGCGCCATCGCCGCCTCCAGCCGGGCGAGCAAAGCGGGGTCGGTCATGGCGTCATCCCTCGTGCCGTGGCCAGCAGGCCGGCGGCCCGGGCGAAGTGGAACAGCCCGGCCGGCGCGGTATTGCCCAGCCGTCGCGGCGGCGCCGCGCCCAGCGCCGCCAGGGCGGTGGCATAGCAGTCGCACAGCGCCGGCTCGCCGATCAGCGCCAGCGGCGTGTCGCGCCCGGCCGCGGCCAGGCCGGAGACCAGCTCATGCCCGATCAGCAGGCCGGAGAGGAAATCCTTCAGCACCGCCGGCGCCAGCTGCCTGGTCAGGCCGAGGCTGCGGGCGGCGAAGATCTGCCGGGTCAGGTCGCCGGGATGGCTGTCGCGGGCCAGCTGCAGGCCGCGGGCGAAGGCGGCGGCGGCCTCGTCCGGATGCCCCTCCTCGCCCGCCGGCATCAGCCGGCCGAGCAGGGAATGCTGCCGCAGCACCGCGAAGAGCTCGCCGGTCATGTAGGTGGCGAAGCGGATGATGCGGCCATCCTCCACCGCCACCCATTTGGAATGCGTCCCCGGCATCAGGAAATGGCCGCGCGCCGCCAGCCCCGGCTGCTGGGCCAGGGCGCCGGCGATCTGGATCTCCTCGCCGCGGATCACGTCGGGGGTGCCGCCGGGCGGGTCGGCCAGGACGCCGGGGGCAATCAGCAGCCCGATCCCCTGGCGGGTCATGACGCCGACCGCCTGGCCGGCCAGGCGCTGCAGATCGGCGGGGCAGGCGACATAGGGCGCCTCGCGCCAGCCCTGGCCGCTGCCGACCATGCCGCAGGCCACCACCGGCAGGGTGGGATCCTCCTGCAGCCAGGCGCCGCACAGCGCCTCGAAGGCCAGGTCGAAGCCCTCCGGCGCGGGCGCCGGCAGGTTGGTGATGCCATGCGGGCTGGCGCGGCTGTCCAGCACGGCCCCGCTGGCATCCATCAGGAAGCCGCGCAGGCTCGAGGTGCCCCAGTCCAGGGCGATCAGCGCAGGCGTCATCGGTCTCGTTGCCCTCCCGCAACACGCCTAGGGCGGGCGGCCGGCGGCTGTCAAACCATCCGGGGCGGCGGGCGGTGCCGGCCGGGAGCAGCGGGGTGGGAGCAGCGGGGTGGGCCGGGCGCAGGGCCCGGAGGGGGGACGGCCGGCACGGCCGTCCCGGAAGCCGGACGGGCGGTCGGGACCGCCCCTCCGCGCGTCAGGACGCCATGAAGCCCGAAAGCTTCTCGAAGGAGACGACCGGGGCGGCCTCCTCCGGGGCGGGCTTGTCCGGCGTGGCCGGGCGCGGGGCGGCGGCCTGACGGGTCGCATCCTCGTGCCGGGACGGCGCGGCAGCATCCCGGCGGTCGTCATGGGGGGGGTTGGCCATGGCACTTGCTCCGCGTTGTTGCCGCGGAAGTTAGGGATCCTGCCAACAATCGCCAGCCCGTGTGTTGCGGCGCAGCATTGCGCCCTGCACAAGGCTCCTACGTAATCTTCATGCGGCTTTCACCTTTTTGCTCCATGAAGCCGCCGCTTTTCCGCCACCTTCCCGATGCAGCCCGCGCCTTCAGGCGGCCTGCTGCCGGCTCAGCAGGGCGAGAAGCTGCTGCTGCTGCCGCTCATCCGGCATCAGGCGCAACACCAGAGCCGGGCCGCGGCGGCCGACACAGCTGGCCGCAATGTCCAGCCCTTCCACCTGCAGCCGGCCCTGCGCCCCGGCCGCCGCCGGGCTGGCGCCGCTGACCAGCGCGCCATTGTCCGAGAGATTGGTGACGCGCACCGCCTCCCCCTGGCCGCCCCCCGACAGCGTCAGCCGCGCCGGCAGGTCGACATCGACACGGTCGCCCTCGCGGCGGTCGACGCTCTTGGTCGAGGTGCGGACGACGCGGATCACCGTCTGGCGCAGCTGCCGCACCGCCTCGTCCAGCACGCCGGCGGTCTGCCGCACCGCTTCCGACTGGCGGTCGGCCTCGCCGGCGGCGGCGCGGACGTCGTCGGTGCGCTGCGACATGCGGCTGGCGGCGCCGGCCGTCTCGGCGACGCTGCGGGCGATGGCGGCGGTGGCGGAGCCCTGCGCCTCCACCGCCGCGGCGACGGCCGAGGTGGTGGTGTCGATCTCGCCGATCAGCCCGACCACCTGGCTGACCTCGTCGGCGGCCAGCTGCGTCGCCTGGCGGACGGCGGCGATCTGCCGGGTGATGTCGGCGGTTGATTGCGCGGTCTGCGTCGCCAGCTGCTTCACCTCGCCGGCGACCACGGCGAAGCCCTTGCCGGCATCGCCGGCGCGCGCCGCCTCGATCGTCGCGTTCAGCGCCAGCAGGTTGGTGCGCGCGGCAATGTCGGCGATGATCTCGGCGATCCTGCCGATCTGCGCCGCCTGCTGCGACATCGCCTCGATGCTGTTGCGGGCGTCGCGGCCGGCGACCACGGCGCGCTGCGCCGAGGCGGTGCTGCCGCTGACCTGGCGGACGATCTCGTGGATCGAGGTGGTGAGCTGCTCGGCGGCGGTGGCCACCGTCTCGGCGGTGTGCCGGGTCTGGTCGGCGGCCGCGGCGGCCTCGCCGGCATTCTGCCCGGTGCGCGCGGCGGTGGCGGCCATGGCCTTGGCGGTGCCGGACATGTCGGCGGTCAGCTTGCTGACCTTCTCCACCGCCAGCCCCGCCTCCCGCTCGATCGCCTCCGCCATGTTGTTCAGCGCGGCGGAGCGGCTCTTCTGCTCGGCGGCGGTATAGACCTCGAGCAGCAGTTCCAGGTCGAACCAGGCGCCCTTGTTCAGCGCGCTGCGGATCGCCGCCGCGTTGCGCGGGCCGCCGCGGCCGAACCAGCCGGATTTCGCCCGGCCGGCCTCGTCGATGCCGAGGTCGCGCAGGATGCCGTTCATCACCGAGGCATGGCAGATCGCCAGCGCATAACCGGGCACGCCATGGTCGTAGAACAGCGAGGCCAGGGTCTGCGCCGAATCGGTGAAGCCCGGCCCGAGATCGCCGGTGGCCACCCGGCACCAGTGCGACACCCGGGCGCGATGCACCTCCGGCGTGGTCAGCGCCGCCTGGATCTCCGGCCAGCCGGCGAATTCGACATGCAGCTCCTGCAGCAGCTGCGGCAGGCGCGTCCGGCCGTATTCCGCCATGCCCTTCAGCACCGCGACATCCTCGGGCGTCACCTTGAAGGTGGTCAGTCGCTTCTGCAGCTCGCCATCGTTGCGGAGGGGCATGCGGTCCTCGCCAGCACTGTCCGCGCCAGTATCGCCGCATAGTTTCAATGAGCCGTGAAAGCCGGCGGCCGAACCGGCCGGCGGGGGACAGGCTTGGCAGGGCAGAGGGGCTCGGCCATGCTGGCGCCGCCGCCCGGCCTCCCCTGGCCCGGCGGCGGGATGGGAAAGCCAGCAAATTGTCCGTGCCTCCGAGCCCCCAGGGGCAGACCCCAGGGCAGCCGCCAGGGGAGACTCAAGGGGAAACCCAGGGGACGACCCAGGGCCACGCCCCGCCCCGGCTGCCGCTCTGGGCCAGCGCGCTGGTCGCCACCCTCTTCGTGCAGACGGTCAGCTCCTTCAGCAGCATGGCGCTGCCGCTGCTGGGCCCGCCGCTGATGGCGCGCAGCGGCCTGGCGCCCGAGAGCATCGGCTATGTCTCCGCCCTGACCTCGGGCGGCATCTCCTGGTTCCTCGCCTGCGGCGGGCCGATGCTCGGGCATTTCGGCGCCATCCGCAGCCTGCAGATCGGCCTGGCCTGCATGGCCGCCGGCCTGCTGCTGATGGCGCAGCCGGTCGGGATGGTGGCGCTGCTCGGCGCGCTGGCGATCGGCTTCGGCTGCGGCCCGAACACGCCGGCCGGCAGCCAGATCCTGATCCGCACGGCGCCGCCGCGGCACCGCACGCTGATCTTCTCGATCAAGCAGGCCGGCGTGCCGCTGGGCGGGGCGCTGGCCGGCCTCGCCATCGCGCCGCTGGTGCAGCATCACGGGCTGCAGGCGGCGCTCTGGACCATCACCGGCATCACCCTGGCCTCGATCCTGCTGGTGCAGCCCTTCCGCCGGCGGCTCGATGGTGGGCCGGCGCCGGCGGTCGGCGCCGGCCCGGCATCGGGCGCCTGGGGCCGCGCGCTGTTCTCGCCCCGGGTGGTCTTCCGCTCGATCGGCGTGCTGCGCGCGCATCCCTCGCTGCCGCTGCTGACCGCGCTCGGCGCCTCCTATTCGGTGATGCAGGCCTGCCTGATGGCCTTCACCGCCACCTATGCCATCACCCGGCACGGCGCGACGCTGGCGGAAGCCGGCGGCATCGTCGCGGTGATGCAGTTCAGCAGCATGGTGGGCCGCGTGCTGATGGGCTGGGTCGCCGACCGCCGCGGCCGCGCGCTGCGCCACCTGGCCTTCCAGGCGCTGGCCTCGGCCGCCGCCGTGGCACTGCTGCTGGTGGCCGGCGGCGGCTTCCCCCTGTATGCCTGCGCGGCGCTGGTCGGCTTCACCGCGATCGGCTGGAACGGCGTGCACATCGCCGAGCTGGCCCGCGTCGCGCCGCTGCCGCTGGTCAGCGACGTCACCTCGGCGGCCAGCCTGTTCGGCTTCCTGGGCTCGATCACCGGTCCGCTGGCCTTCGCCTGGCTGGTCGGCTGGACCGGCAGCTACGAGCTCGCCTTCCTGACCGCCGCGCTGCAGCTGGCGCTGTTCGGCGTGATCAGCTTTCTGGTGCTGGGCCGCCAGGCGGGCGCCGCGGCGGCCGCGCGCAAGGGAGAGAGCGAATGAGCGAATGCCGTCTGGTCCTGGCCCGCGCGGCGGCCGATGCGGCAGCGCGCCTGGGCGCGCATCGCGCGGCACATCTGGCGCTGATCCAGCCGATGGCGGCCTCCGGCGCGCTGATCCTCGGCATCCCGCTGCTGGGCGAGAGCGGCGGCTACCGGGGCTCGCTGATGCTGGTCGCGCCGGAGGCGCTGGACGGCTACCTGGCGCAGGAACCCTTCCTTCGGCACGGCCTCTGGGACAGCCATGCCGTGCACCGCTTCCGCATCGCCCCGCTCCCCTATCGCCCGCTGCCGAAGGGGCCGGCGCCGGCGCAGCCGAGCCATGCCGTCGCCATCGCCTTCGACGGCACCGATGCGGCGGCGCCGTCCCGCCGCCTGGCGGTGCGCGAGGCGCATCTGGCCCGCGTCCGCCCGGCCGCCGAGGAGGGCCTGCTGACCGTCGGCGGCGCCATCCTGGACGCGGCCGGCGGCATGGCCGGCTCGGTCGCCGTCACCGCCCATGCCAGCCTGGCCGAGGCGCGGCGCTGGTGGTCGGAGGACCCCTATCTGACCGGCGGCGTCTGGCAGCGGGTCGAATGGCATGCCAGCCGCTTCGCGCCGCTGCCCTATCGGCCGCTGCCGGGGCCGCTACCGGGCTGATCGCGCGCGCCCGCTTCGCCCCGCCTCAGGGCGCCGGCCGCAGCGCGGTGCCAATGGTCAGCCCGTCGCGCCGCGCCGGGAAGGCCAGGCCGCGCCGCATCGCCCAGAGGTTGACGCCGTGCAGCAGCGGCAGGATCGCCGCATCCTGCACCACCGCCAGCCGCACCGCCTCGCGCCACAGCGCCTGGCGCGGCGCGCTCGCGGCGGTCTCGACGGCGCGGTCGATCAGCGCGTCCAGCGCCGGATTGGCATAGCCGCCGGGGTTGAAGCTGCCGCGGCCGCGCGCCCGGTCGCGGCTGGCCAGCATCGCGGTCAGGTAGCTCTGCGGCTCGCCCGACAGGCCGAGCCAGCCGGAGAGCGAGACGGCGAAGCGGCCCTGCACGAAGCGCGGCAGCCAGGCGGCGGTGGGCATCGCCTGCACCTCGGTGGCGACGCCGATCTGGCCCCACATCTGCGCCACCGCCTGCAGCGTCTCGGCATCGTTGACGAAGCGGTCCTGCGGGCCGGCCAGCGTCAGGCGGAAGCCGCGCGGCCAGCCGGCCTCGGCCAGCAGGCGGCGCGCCGCGGCGCGGTCGGGCGCCGGCGGCGGCAGGCCCGGATCGGCCGAGACGCTGTCGTCGGGCAGCAGCTGCCCGGTGGCGCTGGCCTCGCCCTGCATCACCTGGGCGACCAGCAGGCCGCGGTCGATGGCCAGCGACAGGGCGCGGCGCACCCGGACATCGGCCAGCGGGTTGCGCGCCGGCAGCGTGCCGTCGGCCTCGCGCAGGCCGTCGGGCACCGCCGCGCGCTGGTCGAGGGCGAGGTAGATCAGCCGCGGGCTGGGCGCGCGGGCCAGCGCCACGTCGTCGCGCGCGGCGAGGAGGGCCGCGTCGCGCGGCGGCACCGCCTCGATCAGGGCGACATCGCCGGCCAGCAGCGCCGCCACCCGCGCCGCATCGCCCGGGATCGCCCGCAGCGTCAGCCGCGGCCAGGCGGGGTGCTCGGCGGCGGAAGGGTGGGCGGCGGGTTGCCACCAGCCGGGCGCGGCCTCGAACACCGCCCCCTCGCCGGGGCGAAAGCCGGCCAGCCGCCAGGCGCCGCTGCCGAGCGCCGCGCTGCCATCGTTGAAGGCGGCGGTGGTGGCGCCGGCCAGGCGGGCGGGGATCACCAGCAGCGTCGTCATGTTGGTCGGCAGCAGCGGCACCGGCCCGTCGGTGCGCAGCCACAGGGTGCGCTCGTCGACCACCTCGACCGCGCGGATGTCGCGGAAGAAGGGGGTCAGCGGCGAGGGGCTGTTCGGCAGGCTGCGCGCCCGCTGCAGGCTGGCGGCGACATCGGCGGCGGTGACCGGGCTGCCGTCGTGGAAGCGCGCGGCCGGGTCCAGCTGGAAGGCCCAGCCGCTGCCATCCGGCAGCGGCGCCCAGTCGCGCGCCAGCGACGGGAGCAGCGCGCCCTCCGGCGACCAGTCGAGCAGCGGCTCGAAGACATGGCGCTGCAGCGCGAAGCTCGGGGCATGCGCCTGGTAGTGCGGGTCGAAGCTGGCCGGCGGCGCGGCCAGCCCGATGGTCGGCTCCGCCACCGCCTCCTGCGCCCGCGCCGCGCCGGCCAGCGCCGGCAGCAGGGCCGCGAGCAGGAGCAGGGCCGGCAGCCCGGCCCTAGGCATGGTCATCCGCCATGCCACCGGCACCCGCCAGCAGGGCGGTGGCGCGGTGGTGGTCGGCAGTGGCGGCGCCGCCCTCGATCGCCCGCAGCGCCCGGCGCAGCAGCGCCACCGCGCCCTGCGGCGCCAGGCCGCGCAGCGCCGCCGGCAGCCGGCCGCCAGCGAACTGCGCCAGCACGCTGCTGGCCAGGCGCAGCTCCCAGGCGGGCACCCGCTGGCGGCGGGCCAGCCGCAGCCCCTCGGCCAGGTCGGCGGCGACCAGCCCCGGCGCCGCCCCGGCCCGCGCCCGGATCTCCGCGCGCAGGCGCAGCAGCTCGGGCTCGTACCAGTGGTCATGGATGCCGCGGGTGCGCGCCAGGATCGCCTCGATCTCGCCCATCGCCTCGGCATGGCGGCCGGTCAGGCTGTAGCCCTCGGCCAGGCCGCCGCGGAACTGGCCGGAGCGCAGCGCCAGGGCGGTGGGCGACATGCCGGCCAGGGCGGCGGCCAGCCGCGCGGTGCCCTCGGCGGCCGAGCCACCTTCGGCGGCGGCGGTGCGGATCGCCTCCAGCCCGGCGAAGATCTCGCGCCGCGGCTGCCAGACGCCGCGCTGGCCGAGGCGCTCCTGCAGCGGCGCCAGCGCCGGCGCGGCATGGTGCAGCCCGCCGCAGAGCAGCGCCACCGGCAGCGCCGCGTGGAAGACGGCGAAGCCCAGCGAGAAGGGATGGTCGAGGCTCAGCGCATCCTCCACCGCCGCCCGGGCCAGGGCCAGGCCGCGATCCGGCTGGCCCTGCAGCCAGAGGATCTGCGCCAGCGTGCTGGTCGAGAGGATGCGCTGGTCGAAATAGTTCATCCGCCCGAGATGCGAGGCGACCGGGCGGCGGGTGTAGCGCGCCAGCATCCGCTCGGTCAGCCGCCGCGCCTCGGCCTGCTCGCCCATGTGGTGCAGCACGAAGCCGGCCAGCCGGTCGGCCATGGCGGCGTCGTTCGGATCGGGCGCCGTCGCCGCCTCGGCGCGGAAGCGCTCGGCCATCGCCAGGGCCGCGCGGAAATCCTGGTCCATCGCCACCACGGTCAGCCCGTTCAGCGCGCGCAGCCGGTGCTCCTGGTCGTCCAGCCGCTCGGCCAGCGCCAGGGTGCCCTGCCAGCCGCGCGCCTGCGCCGGCACGTCGCCCATCAGCAGCGCCACCGTGCCGAAGGCGGCGTGCAGCCGCATCGCCAGGTGCGGCGGCGTCGCCGGGGCGCGCGGCAGCATGGCCAGCGCCGCCTCCAGCCGGCGGCGGCTCTCCTCCACCAGGCCGAGCACCGCCCAGAGCGGCGCCGCGGCCACCGCCAGGGCCAGGCCGGTCTCGATCGCGCCGGGCTCCGCCGCGCCCTCGCCCAGCGTCCAGTCGAGGGCGGCGCGCAGATTGTCGAGCTGCGGCGCCAGCCGGCGGCGCAGCACCGCCGGCGGCTCGCTCTCCCAGAGCGGCCCGGCCGCCTCGAACAGCCCGCGCAGCCAGGCGGCGTGGCAGGCGGCCAGCCGCGGCAGGTCGCCGCTCTCGGCCAGCCGGCCCAGCAGATAGGCGCGCGTCACGTCGAGGCAGCGATAGCGCATCCCGGCCGGCCCCGGCTCGGCCAGGATGAAGGATTTTTCCACCAGGTCGGTGAGGTGGCCGACCGGGCCGGCCTCGGGGCCTGGGCCCTGATACAGCGCGTCCAGCGCCAGCGCCGCCTCCAGGCTGAACGGGCCGCGGAAGATGGCGAGCATGGCCAGGAAGCGCTGCTGCGCCGGATCGAGCAGCCGGTGGCTCCAGTCGAGTGTCGCGCGCAGCGTCTGGTGCCGCGGCAGCGCGGTGCGCGCCCCCTGCATCAGCAGGGAGAAACTTTCGTCGAGCCGGCCGGCCAGCCCCTCGATGCCGAGCTGCGCGGCGCGGCCGGCGGCGAGCTCCAGCGCCAGCGGGATGCCGTCCAGCCGGCGGCAGATCTCGGCCAGGGCCGGCGCCTCGGCATCGCGCAGCGGCGCGCGGGTGCCGGCGGCCTGCATGCGCTGCAGGAACAGCCGCGCCGCCGGGAACTGCTGCACCGTGGCGGCATCGAGGCCCGCCGGCGCCGGCGGCACGCCGAGCGAGGGCAGCCGGTAGCGCCATTCCCCCTCGATGCGCAGCGGCTCGCGGCTGGTGGCCAGGATGCGCAGCGCGGGCGCCTGGTGCAGCAGCGTCTCCGCCGCCGCCGCCGCCGCGTCGATCACCGCCTCGCAGCTGTCGAGCAGCAGCAGCAGCGGTCGCGCCTGCAGCGCGGCGGCGACGGCGCCGAGCAGCTCGCCGCCGGCCGCGCCGAGCTCCAGCGCCGCGGCCAGCCGGCTGGCCAGCCGCGCCGGATCGGCCAGGCTGCCGAGATCGACGAAGCAGACCTCGCCGCCGGCGGCGCGCGCCACGGCGAGGGCCAGCGTGGTCTTGCCGATGCCGCCCGGCCCGGTCAGCGTCACCAGCCGCTGCCGGCCGAGCTCGGCGGCCAGCGCGGCAATGGTGGCCTCCTGGCCGATCACCGGGGTCAGCCGCTCGGGCAGCGGCGGCAGCCGTGCCGCAATTTTCTCTGCGCCGGCCTTCTCTGCCGTGGCCTCGGCGGCGGTCGGCTCGGGCCCGGTCATGACCGGGGCGACGAAGCCATAGCCGCGGCCGGCGATGCTGAGGATGGCGCGCTCCATCCCCTGCCCGGCCGCCAGGGCGCGGCGCAGCGTCGCGACCTGGGCGCGGAGATTGCTTTCCTCGACCTGCTGGCCGGGCCAGATCTCGGCCATCAGCTGGCGCTTGTCGACCACCCGGCCGGGCTGGCGGGTCAGCGCCACCAGCAGCGCCAGCGCCCGGCTGCCGAGCGGCACCGGCTCGGCCGGCTCGCCACGGGTCAGCAGGTGGCGCGACGGCCAGAGGGCGAAGCCGCCGAAACGGAGGGGATGCGGCCCGGCCGCCGCGCCGTCATCCTGCCGCCGTTCCACCATCGTCTTCCAGCACCCGTGAACCGGCTCGCCCGGCCCCGGGGGGGCCGGCGCGGCGGCGCAATCTGCCACGCCCCCCTGCCCGCGGCAAACCGCGCGGCCGTCGCCTATTGCGGATGCACCGGCGGCACCCGGCGCCAGCCCTTCGGCCGGCGGATGCCCTCGCGCCGGAAGGTCAGCACGCCGGAGAACAGGATGATGCCGACGCCGAGCGCCATCACCGGCTCGAGATGGTCGCCGAAGACCAGGTAGCCGAAGAGGATCGCCCAGATCATCTGGCTGTACTGCGCCGGCGCCACCAGGCTGGCCGGGATCCGCGCCGAGGCCAGCATCACCAGGATATTGCCCGCCGCCGCCAGCAGCCCGTAGCCCAGCAGCCAGATCCATTGCAGCGGTGCCGGCCAGACGAAGCCGGGCAGCATCAGCAGGCCGGTGGCCAGGATCGGCCCGGCCAACCCGGCGCCATAGAGCGACAGCCGCGTCTCGCTCTGGCCAAAGGCGCGCAGCGTCACCACGGTGACGGCGCCCGACAGCCCGCCGACCACGGCGCCGAGATGGCCGAGATTGAGCTCGCGGAAGCCCGGCCGCAGCACCACCAGCACGCCGGCGAAGCCCAGCAGCACCGCGCCCCAGCGCCGCCAGCCGACCGGCTCCTTCAGGAAGACGACCGACAGGACGGTGACGAAGGTCGGCATCAGGAACAGCAGACAGAAGGCCTCGGCCATCGAGAGATGGGTGAAGGCGGTGACGCTGCCCAGGCTGCCGGTGGCGGCGGCCCCCGCCCGCACCCCCCACATGACGCGGTTGTTGGCACGGAAGAGGTCGCGGTAGCGCTCGCCGCGCCGCTTCACCCAGGGGATCGCCACCAGGCCGGAGAGCGCGCCGAAGAACACCGCCTCATAGGCGCTGAGCGAGCCCTCCAGCAGCTTCACCGAGGCATCGGAAACCGCGTAGGCCAGATAGGCGAGGAAGGCCAGCAGGATGCCCTGCGTCGGCGTGCGGTCCATGGCGAGGGCGTCCCGGGGCGGAAAGCGGCCGGTTTGACGCAGCGCAGCATGGAGCGCCAGGGGGCGCAGATGACAAGAAAAAGAAAGCCAGCGGCGGGGGAAGGAATTCCCCCGCGCCCCCTTCTCTTTCTGTCAGTTAAGCCTTCGCCAGGCCCGCGGCCTTCATCGCCACGCCCATCGCCGCATCGGTCTCGGCCATCACCCGGCCGAAGCCGGCGCCATCCGCCCAGTCCATGCCGAAGCCGCGCGCCTTCATGAACTCGGAATACTGCTCGGACTTGTAGACCTTCTCCAGCGCCTCGGTCAGGCGGGCCGAAATCTCCGCCGGCAGCTTCAGCGGGCCGCCGATGCCGCGCCACACCGCCGTCTGGTAGTCGACGCCCAGGCTCTCCTTCAGCGTCGGGATGTCGGGGAATTGCGGGTCGCGCTGCGGCGCCATGATCGCCAGGCTGCGCGCCCGGCCCGCATCCAGCATCGCCCGCGCCTCGGGGATCGAGCAGGGAACGATGTCGATGCCGCCCGCCACCAGATCCTGCATCCCCGGCGCCGCGCCGTTGGAGGGCACCCAGCGCACATGGTCGGGCTTCAGCCCCATCGCCTGCAGCCAGCCGACCAGCGCCAGGTGCCAGATGCCGCCCTGGCCGGTGCCGGAGGCCTTCAGCCGGCCCGGCGGGCTGGCCTTGATGCCCTCGGCCAGCGCCTTGATGTCCTTGTAGGGCGAGCTGGCGCTGACCTGCACCCCCGGCGCGTCGCGGTTGACCAGGCCGAGCGGGGTGTAGTTGGCATGGGTCAGCTCGGTCAGCCCCTGCCAGTGCATCATGGTGATCTCCACCGTGATGATGCCGATCGAATAGCCGTCCGGCTGGGCGCTGGCGATCGCCGCATGGCCGACCACGCCGGAGCCGCCGGTGCGGTTCACCACGTTCACCGGCTGGCCCAGCTCCTTCTCCAGCAGGGCGGCGACGATGCGGGCGGTGGCGTCGGTGCCGCCGCCGGCGCCCCAGGGGCAGATCAGCTGCAGCGGCCGCGCCGGCCAGCGCGGCTGCGCCAGGGCCGGCGCGGCGAGCGGCGCGGCGGCCAGACCGGCGCCGGCACCGAGCAGCGTGCGACGGGAGAATGGGGACATCGGGACCTTCCTTCCTGGACTTGTCTGTCGTTTTCGTTGCTCCGGCATGGATGCCGGTTCATCTCGGACTATGAACGAAAGCCGCGGCCGCAGCCAGCCTCCACCGGCCGGCCGCGGCCGCCGGCCTCATGCGGGGCGCCGCTGCGGCGGCCGGCCGGCGGCGCGGCGGCGCAGCAGCCAGGCCGCCACCGGCCAGAGCAGGGCGCCGGCGGTGATCGCCGCCAGCACGCCGGAGATCGGCCGCTCGATGAAGGGCAGCAGGCTGTTGTCGGACTTGATCAGCGAGGTGACGAAGCTCTGCTCGACCATCGAGCCCATGACGATGCCGAGCACCAGGGCGGCGACCGGATAGCCGTTGCGCTCCATGATGTAGCCGACCACGCCGAAGCAGGCGACCAGCAGCACCGCGAAGAGGTTGTTGCCGGTGGCGAAGGCGCCGACCGCGCAGAGCATCAGGATCACCGGCATGATCGAGGCGCGCGGCGCCCTGAGCACATGCGCCGCCAGCCGGATCATCATGATCCCCAGTGGAATCATGATGATGTTGGCTAGAATAAAAATGATGTAGAGGGCGTACATGCTCGACGCCCGCTCGGTGAACAGCGTCGGCCCCGGGTTCAGCCCCTTCATGTAGAGCACGCCGATGGCGATCGCGGTGATGGTGTCGCCCGGGATGCCGAACAGCAGCGCCGGCACCCAGCCGCTGGCCAGCGAGGCGTTGTTGCTGGCCCCCGCCTCGACCAGCCCCTCGGGGTGGCCGGTGCCGAACTTCTCCGGCGTCTTCGAGAAGCGCTTCGACATGGCGTAGCTGACCCAGGCGGCCATGTCGGCGCCGGCCCCCGGCAGCACGCCGATGATGATGCCGATGACATTGCCGCGCCACATCGGCCACTGGTAGATCTTGGTCAGCAGCCACTGGCCGGCCAGGATGCTGCCGAACTTCCGCTTCGGCAGCGGCGGCGGCTCGAAGGTGGCCAGCGCCCGCATCACCTCGGACAGCGCGAAGACGCCGACGAGCGCCGGCAGCGGCTCGATGCCGCCGAGCAGGTCGGGCATGCCGAAGGTAAAGCGCGGCGCGCCGGCCGGATTCTCCATGCCGATGCAGGAGACCAGCAGGCCGAGCAGCATCGAGGCGATCGCCTTGACCGGCGAGGAGCGCGCCACCAGCGTCGCGCACATCAGCCCGAGCACCGCCAGCCAGAAGTATTCATAGGACGAGAAATTCAGCGCCACCTCGGCCAGCAGCGGCGCCATCACCACCAGCGACAGCGTGCCGATGATGCCGCCGATCGCCGAGAACCACAGGCCGATGCCGAGCGCCATTTCCGCCTGGCCCTTGCGGGTCATGGCATAGGCCTCGTCGGTATAGGCGGCGGAGGCCGGCGTGCCCGGGATGCGCAGCAGGCAGCCCGGGATGTCGCCCGAGAAGATCGCCATGGCCGAGGCGGAGATGATGGTCGCCACCGCCGCGATCGGCGACAGGTAGAAGGTGACCGGCACCAGCAGCGCGGTCGCCATGGTGGCCGAGAGGCCGGGCAGCGAGCCCACCACCAGCCCGTAGATGGAGGAGGCCAGGATGGCGATCAGCACATCCATCTGGCCGACCAGGCGGAAGCCTTCGATCAGGTCGTTCATGGCGTGCTCACCAGGGCAGCGGCAGAAGGCCGTCGGGCAGCGGCACCCGCAGCAGCTTGACGAAGACGGTGGCGATGCCGAGCGGGGCGAGGACCGCCAGCGGCAGCGCCAGCCGCCAGCGCGCGCCCAGCGCGAGGGCGACCACCAGCACCATCGCCGCCGCCGTCGGCAGGAAGCCCAGCCAGTCGGCCACCAAGGTGTAGAAGACCAGCAGCAGCGGCGGGATGAAGGCGCGCAGCTCGGCGAAGCGCGGCGGCTGCGGCAGCTCCTCGCCGGGCGCGGCCGGGATGATGTCGTCGGGCGCCTCGAAGCTGTGGCCGATCCGCAGCAGGATCAGCAGCCCGCAGCCGACCAGCCCGAGGCCGATGATGGTGGGGAAGACGCTCGGCCCGACATCCTGGCCGGGCACGCCCGGCTGCAGGCTGGCGCCATAGACGGTGATGCCGCCGAGCGCCACCAGGAGGGCCCCGGTGACTCTGTCCGAAAGCTGCAATGCCTCAATCCTTCCCTGGCCCTCCGTGGTGCTGGCGAAGGCCTGGGCGGCCCCGCCGGCCCCGGTTGCGGGCTTCCTCTTTCTTGGCCCGGGAAGTGTGACGGCGCCGAAAGATTCCGGTCAAGCACTTGTCTGACAAGAAGACAGGAAGCGCTGACCCGGATCAGGCGGCGCGCGGCGCCTTCATGATGACGTAGCCGCCGCGCTCCAGCATGCGCAGCACGGCCTCCGCGGTGCGGTCGGCGGTGAACTCGCCCAGCGCCTTGCCGGGCGCGAGCGGGCGGAGATGGCCGCGCTCGTCATAGCGCAGGGCGAAGGAGATCTGGCCGGCGATCTCGGCGGGGTCGGCCAGGCGCAGTGGCACGCGGGGCTCGGACATCGGAGGGTTCCTCATGGTCGCGACGAAGCGGGTCGGGTCAGGTCAGGGCAGCGCCGAGCCCAGCACCGGCTGGATCACCTCGCCGCCGGCACAGGCCCGGCGCAGCGAGACATCGGCGGCGGCCTGGCCGCAGACGCCGCAGCGCAGCGTGCCGGCCAGGGCGCGGAGGGAGAGGTCGCCGCGCGCCGCCAGCAGCCCGGCCACCGGCAGCGGCCGGACCGGCGGACAGCCGGGATCGGCGCAGCGGAAGCGCAGCGACCAAGCGGTCCAGCGCGACAGCGGGCTGGCCAGCACCGGCCCGTGCGGCAGTTCCTTTGGCGGTTCCTTCGGCGGCCCCTTCGGGGGAACGGCCGGAACGGCGGTTGGCGCGACGGCCTGCGCAGAAGCCATGCTCATCATGTCCTCCTCGGCGGCGGCCACCCAGCCCGGGGCTGCCGGTGGCCCAGATCTACCACCTGGAACAGAACATGAACAAGTCGATTCCGACGCGGCCGGCCCGGGCGCCTCAGCCGCGCAGCAGGCGGGGCACCATCGGCAGGCCCATGGCGGCCGGCAGGGCGGCCATCAGCAGCAGCGGCAGGGTCCAGCCGAAGCCGGCGACCAGCAGCGCGAAGCCGAAGGGCGCGGCGAAGTAGCAGAAGAAGACCAGCAGGGTGACGCCGGAGGTGGCGTCGCTGATGCGGCTGGCGGGCGCGACGCGGGCGACCTCGGCCAGGGCGATGCCGTTCCAGCTGGCGGCGACGAAGCCGCAGGCGGCGGCCATGGCGCCGAGCAGCCAGGCCGGCGTGCCGACCGGGGCCAGCGCCAGCACCGCCGCCAGGGCCGAGCCGGCGAAAGCCTGCACCGCCAGCACCAGGCTGGGCCGGCCGCTGCGGTCGGCCAGCCAGCCCAGCAGCAGCCGGGCGGCGACGCCGCTGCCCTGCATCACGGCGAAGACCAGCCCGGCCTGGGTCAGCGGCAGCCCGTGCTTGGCCACCAGCCAGGTGACGACGAAGGCGAAGAGCGACCCCTGCAGGCAGGCGAAGGCGCCGCTCAGCAGCGCCAGCGGCAGCAGCAGCGGGTGCAGCGACAGGGCGGAGAAGGGCGCGGCCAGGTTGCTCGGCGCCAGCAGGGCGCGCGGGCCGATCGGCCGGGTGGCGTCGCGCCCGGCATCGAGGCCGGCGCGCCAGGGCTGCACCACGGCGCCGGCGGCCAGCCCGAAGACCAGGCCGAGCAGGCAGACCGCCTCCCAGCCGTGGCGCAGCGCCACCGCCGGCCCGACCAGCCCGGCGATCACCGCGCCGAGCGGCGCGCCGGCCTGCTTGACCGAGAAGATCAGCGTGCGGTGTTGCGGCGGCGCGGTGGCGGCCAGGATGCGGCTGCCGGCCGGCGGCGTCGGGCCATAGCCGATGCCGAGCAGCAGGGCGGCGGCGAACAGCACCGGCGCGGCGCCCAGCGCCGCCAGGCCGATCGCCAGCCCGGCCAGCGCCACGCCCAGCTGCAGCGTGCGCACCGGCCCCCAGCGCAGCAGCAGCGGCGCGCCGCAGGCGAGGAACAGGGCGGTGCCGAGCGAGCCCAGCCCGGCCAGGTAGCCGATGCTCTGGCCGGACAGCCCGAGCGCTTCCGTCATCACCGGCGCCACCACCGGCAGGGTCTGGCCCAGCGCGGCGGCGGCGGTCTGCATGGTCAGCGTGACGCCGAGCGCCGCCGGCCAGCGCGGCGTCCCCGGCGCGGTCACCCGGCCAACCAAGCTGGCGGCCGGGCCGCGGGCCGGCGGGGGCAGGCTTCGGGTAGCGCGGCGCGGCGGGGCGGGAGCATGCGGCGCAGCATGGGCCGCGCCCCCTGCCCCGGCAAGACAAGGCCGGCCGCGCTCAGCCGCGGCGGAGGGTGATGGCGGTGCCCCAGGGATCGCGATGCCGCTCGTCGCGGTCACCGATGATGGTGACCTCCGCCAGTCCGGTGCAGGGCCGGTCGCGCGGCCCGGCGCCGGCGCTGTTCCAGACATTGGCGGCCAGCTGGTGGTGGTAGCCATCGGCGCCGAAGAAGCTGCCGCCCGGATAGCGGGCGGTGACGCCGAAGCCGAGCGTGCCGGCATAGAAGGCCTCGGCCGCCGGGATGTCGCCGACCTGCAGATGCACATGGCCGATGGTCGTGCCCTCCGGCGCGCCGCGCCAGGCCGGGCCCTCGCCCGCCGCCAGCAGCGCCGGCAGGTCGAGCGGCTCGGTGCCCATCACCACCTGGCCGTCCTGCCAGCGCCAGGCGGCCTCGGGCCGGTCGGCATAGACCTCGATGCCATTGCCCTCGGGGTCGGCGAGATAGACCGCTTCGGACACCGCGTGGTCGGAGGCGCCGGCCAGGCGCTGCCCGGCCGCCGCGGCATGGCGCAGCCAGCGGCCGAGATCCGCGCGTTCGGGCAGCAGGAAGGCGGTGTGGAACAGCCCGGCCTCGCGGCGGCTGCTGCGGCGGGCGGCCGGGTCCTGGCGCAGCGTCAGGAAGGGCGTGGCGCCGGCGCCGAGGACGGCCTCGCCGCCGCCCTGGGCCAGCCGGGACAGGCCGATGACCTGCTGGTAGAAGCCGCTGACCCGGTCCAGGTCATGCACCACCAGGGTGACCTGGCCGATGCGCGGCGCGAAGAGGCGGTTGGCCATTGTCCTGTCCTTTCAGGCGGTTTCTGCAGGCTGTCTTTCAGGCGGGGCGGCGCAGCGGGGTCGGGCGCAGCGCATGGGCACCATCGCCGGTCAGGGCGAGCGCCACGAGGCCGGCGATCCAGAAGCCCAGGAATTCCCAGCCGCCCTTGGGGTTGGTGAAGAAGAAGCCGGCCGGGCCATGCACGGTGACGATGGCGCCGAGCAGCACCGGGATCATGGCGATCGCCGCCAGCCGCGGCCAGACGCCGAGGATCAGCGCCACGGCGCCCAGCACCTCCCAGCCGATGGTGACATAGGCGAGCCACCCCGGCAGGCCGAGCGAGGCGAAGAACCCCGCCGTGCCCGCGGGGGTGAAGACAAAGACCTTCAGCCCGGCATGGGCGAGGAACAGCCCGCCCAGCGCCAGGCGCAGCAGCAGGGCGGCATAGGGGGCGGTGCGGGGATCGGTGGTCATCGGCGGCGGCTCCAGGGGGCAGGGCTGCCGGCACCATGACCGCTGCCGCTCCGCGCGATCAGCCGGGCATTCCGGGGCTTACTTCTTCCGGATTGGAAGAAGTCACCAGCCCTGGTCCCAGGGCGGGGTCGCCGCGAAGGCCTTGGCCAGGAAATCGACCAGCACCCGCAGCTTCAGCGCCAGCTGCCGCGCCGGGGGGTAGAGGGCATGCAGGCCGAGCGGCGGCGGCTCGGCCGCGCGCAGCAGCGGCACCAGCCGGCCGTCGCGGAAGGCCGGGCCGGCGACGAAGCTGGGCAGGCGGGCGATGCCGAAGCCGGCCTCGGCGGCGCGGGCGCAGGCCTCGGCATTGGCGAAGCGCAGCCGGCCGGCCACCGCCAGGCTGACGCCGCCGGCGAAGCGCCAGTGCAGCGGGTCGCGCAGATTGCCGTCGATGATCAGCGCATGCCCGGCCAGCTCGGCGGGGGTCGCTGGCATGCCCCGCGCCGCGAGATAGCCCGGCGAGGCCGCGCAGACGATGCGGATGTCGCAGAGCCGGCGGGCGATCAGGCTGCTGTCCTCCGGCTGGCCGATACGCAGCGCGGCGTCGAAGCCCTCATCCACCAGGCTGACCGGCCGGTCGGCGAAATGCACGTCGAGCGCGATCGCCGGATAGGCGGCCGCGAAATCGAGCAGCCGCGGCGCCAGCTGCGCCGTGCCGAAGCTGATCGGCACCGACAGCCGCAGCCGCCCGGCCGGCGCGCCCGAGGCCTGGCGGATCGCGGTGTCCAGCGTGTCGAACTCGGCCAGCAGCGGCCGCAGCCGCTCGTAATAGGCCTGGCCGAGCTCGGTCGGCGCCAGCGCCCGCGTGCTGCGCTTGATCAGCTGCACGCCGAGCCGCGCCTCCAGCCGCGCCACCAGCTTGGAGGCCTGGCCGGAGCTGGTGCCGAGACGCGCGGCGGCGGCCGAGAAGCTGCCGGCCTCCAGCACCGCGACGAACATCCGGTCGCACTCCAGCCTGTCCATTTTTCTGTCGGTTCCGTCGCGCCGATGGCGCGACGGGTTCTAAGGGCCCGGCCGGGTTCAGACCAGCGCGGCGCCCTGGGTGTTGACGTAGAGGGCGTAGAGGGACTTGCTGGCCGCCATGAACAGCCGGTTGCGATGCCGGCCGCCGAAGCAGAGATTGGCGCAGCGCTCCGGCAGGGCGATATGGCCGATCGGCTTGCCGTCGCGGTTGAGGATGCGCACGCCGTCCAGCGCCTCGCTGCCCATGCCCCAGCCGCACCAGAGATTGCCGTCGACATCGACGCGGAAGCCGTCCGGCGTCTCGCCCTCGGCGCAGGTGAACAGCGCCCGGCCGGCACCGATCCCCTGCCCGTCCGGCGTGACGTCGAAGCTGCGGATGACGCGCGGCGTCAGCCCGCCCTCGATGACATAGAGCAGCTTCTCGTCCGGCGAGAAGGCCAGGCCATTCGGCCGGTTCATCCTGTCGCTGACCAGCGTCACCGCCCGCGTCGCGGGATCGATGCGGTAGAGGCTGGTGGGCAGCTCGACCGGCGCCGGCTCGCCCTCGTAATGGCCGAGGATACCGAAGGGCGGGTCGGTGAACCAGACCGAGCCGTCCGACTTCACCACCACGTCGTTCGGCGAATTCAGCCGCTTGCCGTCGAAGCTGTCGGCGAGGACGGTAATCGAGCCGTCGAACTCGGTGCGGGTGACGCGGCGGGTCAGGTGCTCGCAGCTGATAAGCCGGCCCTGGCGGTCGCGCGCATTGCCATTGGCGAAGTTGGACGGCTTGCGGAACTCCTCCACCGCGCCGCTCGCCTCGCTCCAGCGCAGCAGGCGGTTGTTCGGGATGTCGCTCCAGATCAGCGCGCGCTGGTCGCCCAGCCAGACCGGGCCTTCCGACCAGCGGGCGCCGGTCCAGAGCCGCTCCACCGCGCCGGCGGCCAGGCGATACCGGGCGAAGCTCGGGTCGAGCAGCCGGATCGCCGGGTCCGGATAGCGCTCGGCCGGCGCCCATTGCGCGCGGGCCGGCCCGGCGAGCAGCCCGGCCCCCAGGCCCATCCCGAGCCCCAGCCCGCCCCCCAGCAGCGCGCGGCGCCGCATCGGATCCTGCATGCATCCCTCCCTCGGTTTGGCATCCGGCCGCCGGCCGGCGCGCCGCAGCGGTAACATTGTATGACGTCATACATGAAGCAAATTCGGTCCCGCTCGCGGCGGTTATCTCGCAACTGCGAAATCGGTTAATTTTATGTCAGCAACCCCGCCCTAGTCCCGCGGCCCTGGACACAGCCTTCGAAACACAGCGCCCCCGCCAGCGGGGCAGGCCCAAAAGGGGATGGCCATGGCAGAGAGCAGGGAAAGGTCCGCGCGCGGCATGTCGGTTCGGGGCATCCTGGGTGCTGTGATCGGCGCGCTCGGCGTGCTGGGCGTCGCTGGCAGCGGCGCCGATGTCTGGGAGGGCTGGCGCCTGCGCGGCCAGGCCGAGCGCGTGGCGACGCTGTCGCGCATCGACGCCGCGCTGTTCGACACACTGAACGCCGCCCGCGTCGAGCGCGCCGCCATGCTGGCGGCGCTGGCCGGCCAGGGCCCGGCCGAGGCCGCCGCCACTGCCCGCATCGCCGAGTTGCGCGGCCGCGCCAATGCCGCCTTCGCCGAGGCGCAGCGGCGCATGGCCGGCGCCGGGCTGGACGCCGCGCTGACCGAGGCCCTGGCGGGCGCGCAATCCGCCATGACCGGGCTGCGCGGCCGTGTCGACATCGCACTCGCCGCCGCCAGCCGCGCGACCGAGGCCTCCGCCGCCGTGGCGCGGGAAAGCCAGGCCTATCTGGACGCGCTGACCCGCGCGGATGCGGCGCTGACCGACATCATCCTGCGCGCCAATCCGGGCATCGGCCAGCTGCTCGGCATGAAGCAGGCGGTCTGGTCGGCGCGCCTCGCCGCCGGCGGCATCGGCGGCATGTCCGAGGTGCTGCTGGCCGCCCGTCGCGCGCCCAGCCCGGCCGAAATCGCCACCGCCGCCGAGCTGCGCGGCCAGACCGCCGCGATGTGGGCCCAGGCGCAGGCCATCGCCGCCCGCCCCGAGATGCCGCAGAGCCTGCGCGACGCCCTGGCGCCGCTGGCCGAGCGCTTCCCGGCCGGCTTCATGGCCCGCCAGCGCGCCGTCGCCGAGGACCTGGCCGCCGGCCGCCCGGCCATGCCGCTGGCCGAGTTCCAGCGCGCCAGCGCCGGCGACGTCACCGCCGTCGCCGAGGTTTCCCTTCTTGCCCTGCGCGAGCTGGTGGCGCGCGCCGATGCCGAGGCGGCCTCCGCCACCGCCAGCCTGGCGCTGTCGGCCCTCGTCCTGCTGGCGGCGCTGGCCCTGATGCTGGGCGGGCTGCTGCTGGTCAGCCGCCGCGTGGTGCGGCCGATCGGGGCCATGACCGCGACGATGCAGAGGCTGGCCGCCGGCGAGCTGGCCATCGCCATCCCCGGCCTCGGCCGCGGCGACGAGATCGGCCGCATGGCCGCCGCCACCGAGGTGTTCCGCAGCGGGCTGCAGACCGCCGCCCGCCTGGCCGCGGAGCAGGAAGCCGAGCGCGCGGTGAAGGAGCAGCGGGCCGCTGCCCTGGCCCGCCTGGTGCAGGGTTTCGAGGGCCGGGTCGGCGAGCTGGTGGCGCTGCTGGCCAGCGCCGCCGGCCAGCTCGAGGGCACGGCGCGCGGCATGTCCGACACGGCGGGCGCCACCGACGACCAGGCCGGGCGGGTCTCGGTCGCCGCCGGCGAATCCAGCCGCGGCGTGCAGACCGTCGCCGCCGCGGCCGAGGAGCTCTCCGCCTCGATAGCCGAGATCAGCCGCCAGGTGGCCCAGGCCAGCGGCGTCACCACCCGCGCCGTCGAGGATGCCCGCCGCACCGACACCGCCATGCGGGCCCTGTCCGAGAACGCGCAGCGCATCGGCGAGGTGGTCGGGCTGATCAGCAGCATCGCCGGCCAGACCAATCTCCTCGCCCTCAATGCGACCATCGAAGCCGCCCGCGCCGGCGAGGCCGGCAAGGGCTTCGCGGTGGTCGCCTCCGAGGTGAAGAACCTGGCCAGCCAGACGGCGCGCGCGACGGAGGAGATCGGCGGGCAGATCGCCACCATGCAGGCGGCGACCCGCGAAGCGGTGGGCGCGCTGGAGGGCATCAGCGCCACCATCGCCGAGGTCAGCGCCACCACGGTCAGCATCGCCAGCGCGGTCGAGGAGCAGACCGCCGCCACCGCCGAGATCGCCCGCACGGTGCAGGCCACCGCCGAGGCCACCGAGCAGGTGACGGTCAACATCGCCTCGGTCAGCGAGGGCGCGCAGCAGACCGGCACCGCCGCCGGCCAGGTGCTCGCCGCCGCGACCGCCCTGTCCGGACAGTCCGGCCAGCTGCGCGCCGAGGTCAACGACTTCGTGCACCAGGTCCGCGCCGCCTGAGGCAGCCCCGGCCGGCCGGCGGGGGCGGTGGCGGGACGCCCGCCCCGCCGCCGCCGCCGGCCATCCTGCCGGCAACCGCCGGGCCGCCCCGTCGTTGAGCGAAAGCACGGACTTGGCCTGGCAGGCCAGATACCGCGCCAACACCCGGCGGAGCGCTCCCGATCCATGGCCTCTCAACGCAGCCAGCGCGGACTGGACTGGCTGACCTTCTTCGCGGCCGATGTGCAGACCGGCTTCGGTCCCTTCATCGCCGTCTACCTCACGGCAAAATCCTGGAGCGAGGCGGAGATCGGCCTGGCGCTCAGCGTCGGCAGCCTGACCGCGATGCTCAGCCAGGTGCCGGCCGGCATGCTGGTCGATGCGACGCCCTACAAGCGGCTGGCCGCCCTGCTGGCGCTGATCGCCATCGCCGGCAGCGCCGTGCTGCTGGCGCTCTTCCCCTCGACCTGGCCGGTGCTGGCGGCCGAGGTGCTGCACGGCTTCGCCAGCTGCGTGCTGGTGCCGGCGCTGGCGGCGATCAGCCTGAACCTGGTCGGCCGCAAGAAGCTGCCCGAGCGGCTCGGCCGCAACGGGCGCTATGCCTCGCTCGGCAATGCGGCGGCGGCGGCGCTGCTCGGCCTGACCGGCGCCTATGTCTCGGGCGAGGCGGTGTTCTGGTTCACCGCGGCGCTGACCGTCCCGGCGATCCTGTCGCTGCAGCTGATCTCGGCCAAGGACCTGGAGGCGCGGATCAAGCGCGCCCGCGGCAGCGGCAGCGGCGAGGGCGGCATCAAGGCGCTGCTGCTGCAGCGCGGCGTGCTGGTCTTCGCCGGCGCCTGCCTGCTCTTCACCCTGTCGAATGCCGCCATGCTGCCGCTGGCCAGCGCCGGCATGACGCATGAGGCGGGCGAGAAGGCCAATCTCTTCGTCGCCGGCGGGCTGGTGGTCAGCCAAGTGGTGGTCGCCATGATCTCGCCCTGGATCGGCCGGCTGAGCGAGCAGCATGGCCGCCGGCTGGTGCTGCTGGCCGGCCTCGCCGTGCTGCCGGTGCGCGGCGCGCTGCTGGCGACGCTGTCCGGCCCCTCGGTGCTGCTGGCCTCGCAGGCGCTGGACGGGCTGACCGCCGGCGTCTTCGCCGTGCTGGTGCCGCTGGTCGCCGCCGACCTGACGCGCGGCACCAACCGCTTCAATCTCTGCATGGGGCTGTTCGGCCTGGCGGTCGGCATCGGCGCCACCATCAGCACGGCGGCCGCCGGCGCCATCGCCGCCTGGATGGGCTACTGGGTCGCCTTCGGCCTGCTCGGCGCCGTCGGCCTGGCCACCTTCCTGCTGGTGCTGCTGGCCATGCCGGAGACCAAGGCCGGCCGCGGCATCCCCGGGCTGGAGGAGGGCGCGCCGGCCGGTGCCCAGGCGGCCGCCCAGCCGGCCAGCTGAGGCAGGCCGGGTGAAACAGGGCTGGACGCAAGTGCGCATCAGTCGCAATAAGGCGCCCCGCCCGATCGACGATTGCTGGAAGGCCGACCGATGCCGCATGCCCCCTCCCCCCGCCTGCCGCTGCGCGGCGCCGCGCTCGGCCTGCTGCTGGCCGCCGCCCCCGGGATGATCCCGGCCGCCCTGGCCCAGCAGCCGCGCAACGCCCCGGCGGCCACCCCCGCCCCGCGCGCTGGCACCCCCGCGGCGCCGGCCACCCCCGCCCAGCCCCCGGCCGCGGCGCCGGTGACCTTCCCCGGCGGCGCCCGCTCCGTGAACGAGGAGCATGGCGACTGGATGGTCAATTGCGGCGGCCAGGACGGCCGCAAGGTCTGCGCCATCTCGCAGAGCCAGGGCAACAACCAGACCGGCCGCCGCATCTTCACCATGGAGGTGCGCACCCTGCCGAATGACGAGCTGAACGGCATGCTGCTGATGCCCTTCGGCCTGCGGCTGGATGCCGGCAACACGCTGGTGCTGGACGACCAGCCCTTCGGCCCGGTGCGCGCCTTCAACACCTGCATCGAGGCCGGCTGCCTGGCGCCGCTCAACCTCGACGCCGCCGGCAGTCGCGCGCTGCAGCGCGGCAAGGTGCTGAAGGTCACCGCCGAGAACCTGGGCAGCGGCGAGGCAGTGACCTTCAACGTCTCGCTGGACGGCTTCACCTCGGCGCTGCGCCGCGCCCAGGAACTGGCGAAGTAGTTTTTTTCAGGGGCCGGCCGCCCGATGGCGGCCGGCCGCGTTTTGACCGGTCAGGCGAAGACGAGGTCCTGTTCGGGCCGGGCCTCGGCCATCAGCGGCGCGGCCTCGATCCCGGCGGTCCAGGGAATGTACTTCGTCCGCATCGTGATCATGTAGTCGCCGCCGACATGGGCATCGTCGCTGACCGCCAGGTGGTAGGTGCCGCTGCTGAGCGGCGAGAAGTCGAACTGTACGCGGTCTGAACCGGTCCTTTCGACGGCCTGGACCACCTCCCTGCCGTCCGAATGGATGAGGACGAGGCGAAACTGCCCCTCTGTGCCCCAGCTGGTCGTGCTATCCATTACGAAAGTGTAACGAATGTAGTTTTGGAGATCGACCCTGAAGACATCCCGGTCGAAGCCGGTCTCCAGACGCCCGTCTTTAAACAGATCGTCGAAACGCCCGAGCGGCTCGCTTTCGTCCGTGACGGTGTCGCGATAATCGTCAAGCCTGCCGCGCTCCTCCGAGATGGCGGTCAGCGTGTAACTGCCCGCGCTTCGGCTGTTGGAGACCACCCGGACGTAGAATGTGCCCGATGTCATCGGCGAAAGATCCAGCACGGCGTCCTGGCCGTCGAAGGCGGTGTTGCTGGCGACCCGCGTGCCGTTGCCTCGGTAGAGCTCCAGCCCAGCATCCCGGCCCCCGCCGGCCTCCAGATGGAAGCGGTAGCTGAAGGAGGAGGAGAGGGTCACCGCGAAAACATCGGCATCGCTGCCGCTGTCCATCACCGCCTGGATCGCCGAGCCGTTCACCGCGAGCGGCACATACGCGCCGCCCTCGACCACCTGGTCGGCATGGTCGTCGAAGACACCGCCCAGGACCGTGAGCTGGTAGCCGCCTGTCATGGTCGCGCCGCTGACCAGCAGGTTGTGGCTGCCGCTGGTCTCCGCCTGGTAGACCAGGCGCAGGCTGCCATTGGACAGGGTCGAGGCGCTGGCGAGGGTGACGCCGCCGCCTTGCGACAGCTGCAGGGCGACGTTCCCGAGGCCGGCATGCGTCAGCACCGCCTCATAGGAGGTGCCGGCCCGCAGGGAGACAGCGAACAGATCCGCATCCCCCACGGTTTCGATCTGGCCGCTCTGCGTGGTGCCGAGCGCCAGGGCGCCGACCGGGTCGGTCCGGTCCGCCCGGCTGTCGGCGAAATCATCCGGCACGCCGGCGACCAGCGTGTAGCTGCCGGTCGCGCTGCCGACGCCGCGCGCCTTGAGGTAGTAGATCCCGTCCGCCGCCGCGGTGAATTCCAGCCCGGCATCGCGGGTCGCGCCATTGTCGTTGCGCGCCACCAGCAGGTTGTTGGCGTCGCGCAGCTCGAGATAGCCGTCGCCCAGCGTGCCGACGCCAGCGCCAGCGCCGCGCAGGTCGAAGGCATAGGCTTCGCCCGCCGTCAGCCGGATCGCGAAGATGTCGGCATCGCCCAGCTTGCCGATGCTGCCGCTGACGCTGCCGCCGCGGACCAGGGTGCCCAGCGCCGCCGTGCCGTCGGCCAGGGTGTCGCGGAAATCGTCGCCGTCGCCGGCCGCGGCGCGCAGCGTGTAGCTGCCGATCTGGCCGGAGGAGGCGAAGCTGGCATGCAGCTCGTAGCTGCCGGTCTGCGCCGCGGTGACGGCCAGGAAGCCGTCGCCAGTCAGGCCATGGGTGGTACCGGCCTGGAGGCGGGTATTGCCCTGCCAGAGCTCCAGCGTCACCGGCACCGCCTGGCCGCTGCCGTCCAGCATGCCGCGCAGGTCGAAGACATAGCGATGCCCGGCCTGCAGCGTGACGCCGAAGAGATCGACATCGCCGCCCGCCTCGATCTCGCCGCGCTGCGACTGGCCGGGGGCGAGGCTGCCCAGCGGCGCCGTGGTCTCGCCGGGGACGTCGCGGTAGTCGTCGGCCAGGGTGGCGGTGATGGTATAGACGCCGGTGGTCCCGCCCGAGCTGCGCGCCTGCAGGTAGTAGGTGCCATCGGTCGCGATGCGGTGGTCGATATGGGCGTCGCGCGTGCGGTGGTTGTCGTTCATCGCCAGCAGGTTTCCGCCGGCGTCGCGCAGCTCCAGGAAGGAATCCGCCAGGTTGCCGCCGAGCAGGTCGAGGCCGCGCAGCTCGAAGCTGTAGCTGCGGCCACCCTGGAGGGTGATGGCGAAGACGTCGGTGTCGTTCCAGGCCTCGATGCGGCCGCGCGCGGCGCCATCGACCCAGAGCGCGCCCATCCGCTTGCTGCCGTCGCCGATGGCGTTGCGGAAATCGTCGGCGCCGATGATGTTCTCGATGCTGTCGGCGGCGCCGCCATTCTCGAAGCGGACGTATTCGACGCGCAGCAGGCTGTCGAGCACGCCGAAGCCCTCGGCGGTGACATAGCCGCTGGTGCCGTCCATCAGGTAGTCCGAGCGGCTGCCAGCCAGCACCACGGTGTCCCAGCCGCCGCGGCCGTCGATCACATTGCCGGCGCTGTTGCCATAGACGGTGTCGTTGGACTCGGTGGCGATGGCGTTCTCGATCAGCGAGCGGGTGTCGCCGTTGTAGAGCAGCGCATTGGCGACGTTGCCGCGCGCCTTGTAGCCGTCGCCCAGATCGGCGCGCTGCCAGTCGGCCGTGGTGGTCCACTGGCCAGGCCGCAGGTCGATGGTGACCGAGTTCCAGTAGTTGGACAGGTCGTAGGTGTCGGTGCCGCCGCCGTCCCAGACCGTCATGAAGACGCGGTTGTCGCCGGGGCGCGCGGCGCCGACGCCGTTGACGAACATCTGCCCGGTCTCCGGGCTCCAGCTGTAATGCGTGTTGTCGGCGCGCGTGCCGAAATCGGCGCCGTACATCACCTGCAGCGCGGCGATGTCGTTCATCATCAGGGTCTGGGCGAAGCCCCAGGCCTCGTTGCGATAGCCATCCAGCGAGGCGCCGACATGGCCGCGATAGCTCATGACCGAGTATTCCATCGAGTCATGGTCGTAGGAGAGCGTCGTGCCGCTCTCATGCGGGTGCTTCAGGCCGAGCGCATGGCCGGTCTCGTGCAGGATGGCGAGATAGGCATAGTTGCCGAAGCCGGGATCGTCGTACTGGCGGCTGGAATTGTTGTACCAGCTGTCGCCGCCGAGGCCGAGGAGGCTGGGGTAATAGGCATGGGCGGTATCGGGATAGTCCGACATGCCGTAGCGCAGGTCGCCGGTCTGGGTGACCCTTTCGCCGGTCTCGAAGAAGCTCAGATTGGTGACCGCGGAAATGTCGCTCAGGTGCTGGCGCACCACGGCGCGCTGCTGCGCGCTGAACGGCTCGAAATTGTAGTTCGGCTCGCCCTGGCCATAGCCCCATTCGAAATAGGCGCCGTAGCCCGGGAAGCTGTAGCTGAGGTTGGTGGTCCCCCAGCGCAGGCCGGAGAGCAGGCCGTCGATGTCCCGATTGCCCGTGAGGGCGACGTAGCTGACTGATGGCACGGCGTGCTGGCCCTGTGTCCCGGCGGATGATGCATGCGCCTGCTGCGGGACCGGTGCGCCCCGGGCTTGCGCGGCAGGGAGCGCCGGCAGGCCCAGGCTTGAATGAATGCTTAGCAATGCTGCGGACCGGCGTCAGCGTGTCATTGAACACGGCACGCAAAAAAATTGCGCAGCCGGATCGGGAAGCCTCAGTCCAGCACCCCGGCGGCGACGCCCAGCCGCGTGGCCCAGCTCTTCAGCGCGCCGATCGTGGTCTCCGACAGCGGGACGCCGTCGCGCTGGGCCTCGGCGATCCGGCGGTCGGCCTGCTCGCCGGGCAGGCGGACGGGGCGGTCGGGATCGATCGGCGCATTGGCGTGGCACTGCGCCGCCAGGAAATCCATCTGGTCGAGGAAGGCCTCGCGCCCCGAGAAGGCGGCCGGATCGATCAGCTGCAGATAGACGCTGGCGCCCCAGCGGGCCGGGGCGTCGCGGCGGCCATGGCCGGCCAGGCCCTGGGTCAGCGCCTCGACCATCAGCGCCAGGCCGAAGCCCTTGTGCCCGGCCTCCTGGCCGCCCAGCAGCAGCAGGCTGCCGCGATCGGTGGCGCGCTCCATCACGGCGGGGTCGCGGGTCGGGCGGCCCTCGCTGTCGAGCAGCCAGGGATGCTCGAACAGCGTGCCGGCGGCGACCTTCTCGCGCGTCATCGAGACGGTGGTGATGGACGCCGAGATGTCGACGAGGACCGGAAAATCGCCGGTCGGGAAGCCGATGGCGAAGGGGTTCGGGCTGAACAGGGCTTCCTTGCCGCCATGCGGGGCGACGATGCGGCTGTGCGGGCCGGAGGAGGCGAGCATGACGAAGCAGCCGGCATCCGTCGCCTGCTTGGCCAGGGCGGCGAGGCAGCCGATATGGTGGCTGCGGCGCATGGCGAAGGTGACGACGCCGTGCTCCTGCACGCGGGACAGGGCCTCCGTCATAGCCTGCTCGACCAGCCAGGGGCCGGGCAGGTAGTGGCCGTCCCAGACGAAGGTCGAGCCGGTGTCGCGCAGCACCTCCGGCGTGCCGGCCTTGGTCATGCCGCCATTCCCGAGCTGTTCGAGATAGGCCTTCACCTGGGCCAGGCCATGGGTGTGGCGGCCCATCATGTCGGTCAGCACCAGGATGCGGCCGAGGCTTTCGGCCTTGTCCGGCTGCAGGCCTGCGGCCTCGAAGAGCCGGGTGGCGAGGGAGACGAGGTCGGCCTGTGGCCGCCGCAGCCCCGCGGCCATCGCGATCGTCATGCCGTCTTGCTCCAGGAATAAGAAAGAGGAAGAGGGTCCGGGGGAATTCCTTCCCCCGGCCTTGCCGCCTATTCCGGCTTGATGTTGTGCTTGCGCACGATGTCGCCGAAGCTCTGCGTCGCCTGGGTCAGCCAGGTGCGGAAATGGTCCGGCCCGTCGGTGCGCGGCACGCCGCCGAGATCGGCGATGCGCGTCGCGATGGCCGGCTGCGCCACGACCTTGCGCAGCTCCTGGTCCAGCTTCTCGATCAGCGGCTTCGGCGTATTGCCCTGCACCAGGATGCCCTGCCAGGTGCCGGCGTCGGCCATCGGCCAGCCGAGCTCCTTGAAGGTCGGCACATTGGGCAGCGCGGCCAGGCGCTGCGGCCCGGAGACGGCGATGCCGCGCATCTGGCCGTTGACGACATAGGGCTGGGTGGCGGTGGCGCCGTTGATGATCATGTCGGCCTCGCCCGAGGCCACCGCCAGCAGCGCCGGGGCGCCGCCGCGATAGGGCACCTGCACCAGCTCGCCGCCGAGATGCGCGCCCAGCTCGACCGCGGTCAGATGGGTCATGCTGCCGACGCCGGCATTGGCCAGGTTGATGCTGTTGCGGCGGTCCTTCAGATAGGCCGTCAGCGAGGCGGCGTCGGTCACCGGCAGGGCGTTCTTGGTGGCCAGCAGATAGGGCGCGTAGATCACCATCGAGACCGGCGCCAGGTCGCGCTGCACGTCGAAGGGGATGCGCGGGAACAGCGCCGGGTTGATCGCCAGCGTCGAGACATCCATCAGCAGCAGGCTGTGGCCGTCGGGCGGGCTCTTGGCGACCGCATCGGCGCCGATATTGCCGGCCGCGCCGGCGCGGTTCTCGACCACCACCGACTGGCCGAGCGCCCTGGTCAGCTCGGGCGCCAGCAGGCGGGCCAGGATGTCACTGGTGCCGCCCGGGGCGTTGGGGACGATGATGCGGATGGTGTGGTCGAAGCCCTGGGCGCGCAGCGCCGGGGCGGCGAGCGGCGAGACGGCAGCCGCGGTCAGGCTGACCTGCAGCAGGTGGCGACGTTTCATCCTTGGACCCTCCGGCGGTCATTCTTATGCCACCAGCTAAGCGCGGCCGCCCGATACCCGTCCAAGCTTGTTTTGGCATCGGTTGATACCGATACTGCATCAATGTTCGAATTCAGCCAGCTCCGCTGCTTCGTCGCCGTGGCCGAGGAGCTGCATTTCCACCGCGCCGCCGCCCGGCTGAACATGACGCAGCCGCCGCTCAGCCGGCAGATCCAGCAGCTGGAGCGGCAGCTCGGCCTGGTGCTGCTGCTGCGCGGCAGCCGCGCGGTGCGGCTGACCCCGGCCGGCGAGGCCTTTCTGCGCGATGCCCGCCGGCTGCTGCAGGCGGCGGAGGGTGCGGCGCAGCAGGCCCGCCGGGTGGCACAGGGGCAGCGCGGGCAGATCACCATCGGCTTCACCGCCTCCTCCGGCTATGGCGTGCTGCCGCGGCTGGTGGCGGTGGCGCGCGCCCGGCTGCCGGAGATCGAGCTCAGCCTGCGCGAGATGGTCTCGCAGGACCAGGTGGCGGCGCTGCAGGCGGGGCAGGTGGACCTGGCGCTGCTGCGGCCGCAGCCGCCGGCGCCGGGGCTGCGCAGCGCGCTGGTGCAGCGCGAGGCGCTGCGCCTGGCGCTGCCGCGCGGCCATGCCCTGGAGGGCGCCGCGGCGGTCGGCATCGCCGAGCTGGAAGGCGAGGCGCTGATCACCTTCCCCCCCGTCGAGGGGCGGTATTTCCACGAGCTGATCCTCGGCCTGTTCCGCCAGGCCGGGGTGGCGCCGGTCCGGCTGCAGTTCATCAGCCAGACGCATTCGATCCTGGCGCTGGTCGGCGCCGGCCTCGGCATCGCCGTGGTGCCGCAGGCGGCGGAGCGGCTGCGCCAGGCGGAGGTGGTGCTGCGGCCGCTGGCCGGCCCGGACCTCCCGGCCGCCGAGCTGATGCTCGCCTGGCGGGAGGGCGCCGACAACCCGGCCTGCGCGGCGCTGCTGGCGGTGCTGCAGCAGGACTGGTCGCAGCTCAGCCCGGAGGAGCCCGGCTGAGGCACAGACGCCGCAGCGGGGGGAGGCACTCCCCCCCCGGTCAGGTTCGCGCCGGCCTAGTGCTTGACGATCTCGCCGTTCTTCATGATCACCGACATGGCGCGGCCCTGGCCGGTCAGCAGCGAGAGATCGGCCAGCGGATTGCCGTCGACGACGATCAGGTCGGCGAAGGCGCCCTCGGCGACGACGCCGATCTGCCCTTCCATCCGGCACAGCTTCGCGGCGATATGGGTCGCCGAGGCGATCACCTGCTGCGCCGGCAGCACGCGGCCGCGGATGACGAATTCCTCCGACTGGTGGCGGTGCATCGGGCCCAGCAGGTCGCTGCCATAGGCCATCGGCAGCCCGGCCTCGGCCATGATGGAGAGCGATTCCATGCCCTTCAGCCGGACGGTATCGACCTTGCCCACGGCCTCGGCGCCGATGCCCAGCGCCTCGCCTTCCTCGGAGAGCTTGTCGTAGGTGACCAGCGTCGGCACCGCGACGGCGCCCTGCTCCGCGGCGAAACGCGCGGTCTCCAGCGTGATCAGGTTGCAGTGCTCGAGCGAATGGACGCCGCATTCGACGGCGCGGCGGATGCCCTCGTCGGTGTAGAGATGCGCGGAGACGTAGCCGCCGGCATTGCGCGCCTCCTCCACCGCCGCGGTGATCTCCTCGCGCGAGAAGCCGAGGAAGTGGATCGGGTCGGTCGGCGAGGCGACGCCGCCATTGGCCATGATCTTGATGAAGCGGGCGCCGGACTTGATTTCCTGGCGGGCGGCGCGGCGGACCTCGGCGACGCCGTCGCAGAGCCGGCCGAGCGCGCCGAGGCGGCCCTCGAACTGGCTCGGCGCATTGTCGAAGGGGCCGCGGAAGTCGCAATGGCCGCCGGACTGGCTGAGCGCCTTGCCGGAGATCACCAGGCGCGGGCCGCGGACATAGCCCTGCTCGGTGGCGACCACCTGGCCATGGTCGGCGCCGCCGACGTCGCGGACGGTGGTGAAGCCGCGGTCGAGCATCTCGCCCAGCAGCCTGATGGAGCGGGCCATGATCAGGCTGTCGGGCAGGGTGGCGTTGCGGGCCAGGCTGGCCTCGACGGCGACGACGTGGACATGGGCGTCGATCAGGCCGGGCATCAGGGTCTTGCCAGCGACGTCGATCACCGTGGCGCCGGCGGGCGCCTTGGCGGTGGCCGAGACTTCGCGGATGCGGCCGCCTTCGACGACGACGCCCTGGGGTTCGGCGGGCTCCGCGGCGGTGCCGTCGACGATCCGTGCGTTGCTGAAGAAGGTGATGCTCATTTTTTAATTTCCAGAAATAGAAGGGGGCACGGGGGGATACTTCCCCCCGTTCTTGCTTACTTCCTTCTCGCCTCCAGGAAGGCGGGGATCAAGAGCGGCGCGAGGTGCGTGATCTTGTTCAGCGCTTGGTCGTCATAGTGGTGCTCGACATCCAGCAGGTTGCAGGTGCCGATGGTCTCGCCGTCATAGCGGACGGGCAGGTTGATCACCGAGCCGAGGCCCATGCTTTCGATCAGCGCGTGGTCGTAGAAGGCCCAGCGGATGCCGGCCTTGTCGCGCCCGAGATAGGGCTTCCCTCCGGCCAGCACATGCGCCCCCCAGGGTGTCGCGCCCATCGTCTTGCGGCCGGAAGTCGGGTATTCGGCCGGGTGGCTGGACCAGACGCGGGCGACATCGGCGCCGTCGACATAGAGCAGGGTGAAGAGGCGATGCCCGACAAGCTTCTGCGTCTCCTCCTGCAGGGCGCGGTAGAGGGTCTCGGGCTGGCCGGGTTCGGCCAGGCGGGCGAGCAGCTCGGTCATCGGGTGGCCTTCGGGGCGGGAGGGATGCGCTCGGGCAGGAAGCCGCGGGGCCGCAGATGCAGCGCCAGCAGCAGGCAGAGGCCGACCAGCGCCTCGCGCAGCGCCGCGACCTGCACCGGCTCGATGCCCGGCACCAGGGCGGCGAGGAAGCGGGTGGCCTCCAGGAAGGCGACCACCGCATAGGCGCCGAGCACCGCGCCGAGGGGGCGGCCGATGCCGCCGGCGGTGACGGCCAGGAAGATGTAGATGGTGATCAGCGGCTGGAAGTGGTCGGGCGAGATGTAGGACTGGAAATGCGCGTAGAGCGCGCCGGCCAGCGCCGCGATGGCGGCCGAGAGGGCGAAGGCCTGGTATTTCAGCCGCAGCACGGGCTTGCCGGCGAAGCCCGCCAGCTCCTGGTCCTCGCGCACGGCGCGCAGCGCGCGGCCGAAGGGGCTCTGGTCCAGCCGGCGCAGCAGCAGCCAGACCAGGACGACCAGGATGGTGACGCCCGCCGCCCAGGCCTGGTTGAAGCCAATGGTGCCGAGCGCCGCCTTGCCGGGCGCCAGGATGCCGGACATGCCGTCGGCGCCCTTGGTCAGCCAGCGCTCGTTCAGGGCGACGAGGCGGACGATCTCGCCGAAGCCTAGGGTGACGATGGCCAGGTAGTCGTCGCGCAGCCGCAGCGTCAGGCCGGTGATGGCGAGCCCGGCCAGCACGCCGGCGGCCAGGGCGGCGAGCAGGCCGATGGCCAGCGGCGCGCCGGCGCCGGTCGCCAGCGCGGTGGCATAGGCGCCGATGCCGAAGAAGCCGGCGAGGCCCAGATTGACCAGCCCGGCGCCGCCCCAGGCCAGGTTGAGCGCCAGCGACAGCAGCGCGTAGAGGCCGCCGATGGTCAGCGAGAAGAGCAGGTAGGACAGCATCAGGCCGCCCTCTCGCCCAGCAGGCCGCGCGGCCGGAAGGTCAGGATCAGCAGGATGGCGACGAAGCCAACGCCGGTGCGGTAGGTGGCGGGGACCACCAGCAGCGCCAGTTCCTCGGCGATGCCCAGCGCCAGCGCGCCGGCCACCGCCCCGGGGATCGAGCCCAGCCCGCCCAGCACGGCGGCGGCGAAGACCGAGAGCAGCACGCGATAGCCGGTCAGCGGATCGATCGAGGTGTCGAGGCCGAGCAGCACGCCCCCTGCCCCGGCCAGCCCGGCGCCAAGCGCCACCGCGATGGCGGCGATGCGTGCCGGGTCGATGCCCTTCAGCCGGGCGAGGTCCGGGTTGTCGGCGACCGCCCGCATGGCGCGGCCGAAGCGGGTGAACATCAGGAAGGCGAAGACGCCGGCGACCACGGCCACGGCGAGGACCAGGTTCCAGATCTGCTGGAGACCCACGAAGAGGCCGCCGATGATCAGGTCCGGCTGGATCGGCAGGTCGAAGCCGCGCAGGTCGTTGCCGAAGCAGAACCGCAGGATGTTTTCCAGGATGAGGTTCACCGCGATCGAGGCGATAGCGACCGTCAGGGCGCCCGCCGGCATCAGCCGCCGCAGCGCGCCGAGCTCGCAGACCAGCCCGGCGGCGGCACCCGCCCCGAAGGCCACCAGCACCGCCAGCGGCGCGCCGAAGCCCAGCGCGGTATTGGCCCACCAGCCGGCGAAGGCGCCGACCGAGACATAGCCGGCGATGGCGAAGCTGGGGTAGCGCAGGATGGCGAAGATGGCGGTGAAGCCGACCGCCGGCACGGCGATCAGCGACCCCGCCAGCAACCCGTTCACCACCGCCTGCAGCAGGGCTTCCATGCGGTCAGGCGATGCGCAGCAGGGTCAGCTTGCCGGACTTCACCTGCTCGTAGCGGAACTGGCAGTCGAGGATGTCGCCATTCTCGGTGAAGTCGCAGGGACCGCTGGCGCCCTCGTAGTTGATGCTATGCCCGGCCTTCAGCGCCGCCAGCCCCTCGGTGATGTTGCCGACCCTGGTCCCCCCCGGCGCCTGGCTGATTTTTCTCAGGTTGTCGCGGATGGCGGTGCCAGTTGCCGTGCCAGCGGCCTGCATCGCCAGCAGGATCAGATTGGCCTGGTCGTAGCTCTGCGTCGAATAGGGGTCAGGGGAATCCGTGCCGGCGATGCTCGCCATGTGCTTCCAGGCCGGCGAGCCCTCCGCCGGCGAGGGGGCGATGGTGAAAATGCCCTCCACCGTGTCGGCGGGGACGCTGTCGATCAGCTTCTGGTTGACCGAATAGGCGAAGGCGATGCGGGTGCCGGTGAAGCCGGCGCGCAGCAGATCCTTCACCAGCACCGTGGTGTCGGGCAGGTAGCCGCCGAGCACGATGGCATCCGGCCGGCCGCGCAGCACCTGCTGCACCTCGGTGCGGTAGGAGGGCTTCTTGTCGTCATAGATCAGCAGCTCGGCGCTGCCGCCGGCCGGCTTCAGGGCGGCGGCGATATTGTCGAACTGGCTCTGCGCGAAGGGCGTCTGCGGCGACAGCATGACCACCTTCTTCGCCCCCTGGCTGAGCGCGAACTCGCCGAATTTCCTGCCCTGCAGCGTGGTGTTGGGCTGGGTGCGGGCGAAGAAGCCGCGATGCGGCAGGGCGGTCAGCGCATCGGCGCCGGCGGTGGCCATCATGAAGGTGCCGCTCTCCCAGCAGAGCGGTGCCACGGCGCTGGCGACCGAGGAGGCCCAGACGCCGCAGATGGCGGCGACGCGGTCGACATCGATCAGCTTGCGCGCGGCGCGGACCGCGGCCTCCGGGTTGGTCTGGTCGTCCTCGGCCACCAGCTCGACCGGGCGGCCGAGGATGCCGCCGGCCTTGTTGGCCTCCTCGACCACGGCGCGGATCGCCTTGACCATGGCGGGGCCATAGCTGCCGCCGGCGCCGGTCAGCGGCGAGAGGGCGGCGATGCGGAGCGGCCCCTGGCCCTCGGCGCGGGCCAGCCGCGGCAGGGCCAGCGGCGCCAGGGAGGACGCCGCCAGCAGCGAACGGCGCGACAGATGCGTGCGGGACGCGGTCATCTCACTCTCTCCCCTCGCCCGTCGCCGGGCATCTTGCTCAACCACCCAGGAACAGCCGGCGGATTTCCGGATCCGCGGCCAGCGCCGGCCCCTCGCCCTCGACGCTGTTGCGCCCGGCGACCAGGACGTAGCCGCGATGCGAGATGCGCAGCGCCTCGACCGCGTGCTGCTCGACCATCAGCACCGGCAGGCCGGCGCGGTTCAGGTCGATCACCGCGGCGAACAATTCATCCGCCGCGCGCGGCGACAGGCCGGCGGTCGGCTCGTCCAGCAGCATCATCGAGGGCCGCTGCATCAGCCCCATGGCCATGGCCAGGATCTGCCGCTGCCCGCCCGAGAGGCTGCGCGCCAGCGCCCGCCGCTTCCCCGCCAGCATCGGATAGCGGGTATAGATTTTTTCCAGCTCGGCGGCCGATCGCTTCGGATCGAGGAAGCCGCTGATCGACAGATTCTCCGCGACGCTGAGGCGCGCAAAAACATTGGCCTCCTGCGGCACGAAGGCCAGGCCGGCGCGCGCCCGGCCGATGGCGTCATCGCCGGTGACGTCGCGGCCGGCCACCGCGATGCGGCCGGCGGAGACGCGCAGCAGCCCCGCCACCGCCTTCAGCAGCGTCGACTTGCCGGCGCCGTTCGGGCCGATGATGGTGACGATCTCGCCCGGCCGGACCTCGACCGAGGCGCCCTTCAGGATCTGCTCGGCGGCGCCATAGCCGGCAACCAGCCCCTCGGCCCGCAGCGCCGCGCTCAATGCCGGCGCCCCAGATAGGCTTCCTGCACCTGGGCGTTCTCCACCACCTCCTCGAAGCGGCCGGTGACCAGGGTGCGGCCCTCCGCCATGACGACGACGTGGTGGCAGAGCTGGCGGATCAGCGCCATGTCATGCTCGACGAGACAGAGCGAGATGCCCTCGGCGTTCAGCGCCTGCAGATGCGCGGCGATCTCGGCGCCAAGCGAGGGATTCACCCCCGCCATCGGCTCGTCCAGCAGGATCATGCGCGGCTCGGCCATCAGCGTGCGGCCGATTTCCACCAGTTTCTTCTGTCCCCCCGACAAGGCGGTGACGGGGGCGTCCAGCAAGGGAGAAAGACGCAGCCGCGCGGCGATGGACAGCGCCCGCTCGGCGAGCTCCGCCTCGCGGTCGCGGGCGGCACGCGACCACATCGGCGCCTGCAGCAGCCGCTCGCCCGGCTGGCGCGGGCCGTAGAGCATCAGGTGCTGGAAGACGCTCATCCGCGGGAAGCCGCGGGCGATCTGGAAGGTGCGGGTCAGGCCGCGCGCCGCCAGGCGGTGCGGCTTCATCCCCGTGACATCCTCGCCGCCGAAGCGCACCTGCCCGGCATCGGGGCGCAGCAGGCCGGAGACGACATTGAGCAGGGTGGATTTCCCGGCGCCGTTCGGCCCGATCAGCCCGGTGATGCGCCCGGCCGGCAGCGCGAAGCCGACGCCATCCAGCGCGGCGACGCCGAAGAAGCGGCGGGTGAGGCCGGCCACTTCCAGCACCGATCCCGCCCCGCCCGCATTCCCGGGCAGGGGGGCTGAGGCGCGGTCGGCCGGCAGCACGGTTTCCACCATGCGGTCAGCGAAGGCGGAAACAAGCCAGGGCGCAAGAGGCTTTCTGCGAAGCGCTCAGCCCGCCGGCCGCAGCAGCGCGGCGGCGCCGGCCGGGTTCTCCAGCGGCAGGAAATGCGTCGTGCCCGGCAGCACCAGGGCCTGGCCGCCGCAGGCCGCCGCCGCCAGCGGCTGCACCCCGCGCAGCCAGTCGCCCGCCTCGGTGTCGCTGGCGACGAAGCGGCAGGGCACCGCCACCCCCGGCAGCGACTCGAAGGTCGCGGCATTGCCGACGGCCTCGTAGATGGCGGCCTCGGTCTCCGGGGCGCAGCGCAGGCGCCAGCCGCTGCCCTCCGGGCGCAGCAGCGCGGCGGCATGGGCCTGCAGCGCCGCATCGCCGATCAGCGCATAGGCCGGGTGCGGGCGCAGCCGCGCGAAGAGCTGCGCCGGACCGTCCCACAGCCGGCGGCGGAACAGCGTGGCGGCGACGCGCTGGCGCATGGCCTCGCGGATCGCCGGCCGTTCCAGCAGGGCCGGCGTCATCAGGGGCGGCTCGAACAGCGTCAGGTCCGGCCAGGGCACTCCCGCCCGCAGCATGGCGAGGCCGGAGAAGGAATGCGCCGCGCCGCGTGGCCAGGCGCCGGTGGCGTCGCGCACCGCCTGGGCCAGCTGCCGCGCATCGGCGGCCAGCCGGTCCAGCGCCACCGCCGCGGCGAGCGGCACGCCCTCCGGCAGGCTGGATTCGCCATGGCCGCGCGCATCCCAGGCCCAGAGATCGTGGTCGCGCGCCAGCCCGGCCAGCAGCGCCGGATAGGACCCGGTCGCGAAGCCATTGGCATGGCCCCAGAGCAGCGGTGGCGCGTCGCGGCGGCCGAGGCGGTAGAGGGCGAGGCGCGCGCCATCCGGCGTGTCCAGCAGCAGGGGCGGCGGCAGCGGCGGGGCGGCGGTGTCCATCGCGGCGTCTATAGGCCGGTGCGGCAGCCCCGCCCAGCGGCCCCGGCCGGCCTCAGGCGGCGGCGGTGGTCGCGGCGCGATAAGCCCGCCAGCCGCCATGGGCGCTGATATCCGCCGCGCCCTCGACGCCGCCCTCGCAGATGAAGCCCAGCGCCGGGCCGTCCTCGAGCCGCACCGGGCCGAGGCCGAGCGGCGCCGCGATGCCGGCCAGGAAGGCGGCCAGCGCCGCCGCCGGCAGCGCCCAGACCTCGCCGTCGACGGCGACACCGTCGCGCGCCGGCAGCAGGCCAGGCCGTGCCGGCACGCCCGGCCCGGGCGGCAGCGCCAGCAGGCGGTAGCAGGGCGCGGTGCGGCAGGCGCGGCGCAGCACGCCGCCCAGCGCCCGCAGCGCCGGGTTCAGCGGCTCGCCGTCGAGATGCGCGCCGAAGACGGCGATCTCGACCATCGGCTGGATCGCCGGCGGCGGCGCCGCGGCGGCTGGCGGCAGCGGCGCGCTGGTCGCCCCCAGCGGCAGGCCGGCGGCGCGCTGCAGGGCGGCGCCCAGGCCCGCCAGCAGCCCGTCATGGAAGGCCGGCGCCAGCAGGGTGACCCCGGCCGGGAAGCCGGCGGCGTCGAAGCCGCCCGGCACGGCCAGCGCCGCGAGATCCAGCAGATTGGCGAAATTGGTGTAGCGGCCGAGCGCGGTGTTGTGGCCGATCGGCTCGGCCGCCAGTTCGTCGAGGGTGAAGCCGCGCGGCGCGGTCGGCACCACCAGGCAATCGATGCGCGACCACAGCGGCAGGATCGCCTGGGCCAGCGCCTGCAGCCGCTGCCGGGCATCGAGGATGTCGAGGCCGGAATAGGCATGGCCCTTGGCGATGATCGCCTGGGTGACCGGATGCAGGCTGTCGGGCCGCTCGGCCAGCCATTCGCGGAGCGCATGGGTGCGCTCGGCGACGAAGGGGCCGTAGAGCAGCCGCGCCACCTCCTGGAAGGGCGCGAAGTCGATTTCTTCGACGATGCCGCCCAGCGCCGTCAGCCGGGCGATGCTGGCCTGGAACAGGGCTTCCCCTTCGGCATCGCCCAGGAAGTCGCGGTCGGCCGCGCGCGGGATGGCGAAGCGGAAACGCCTGGGCGCCGGGACGCGGCTGGCGAAGCCGGCGGGGGCGGCGCGCGACCAGGCATCGCGCGGATCGAAGCCGGCGATGACGGCGGCGACGGCGGCGGCATCCTCGACCGTCAGCGCAAAGACCGAGACGCAGTCGAGCGAGCGGCAGGCCGGCACCATGCCATGATTGCTGACCAGGCCGCGGCTGGGCTTCAGGCCGACGATGTTGTTGAAGGCGGCCGGGATGCGCCCCGATCCGGCGGTGTCGGTGCCCAGGCTGAAACTGGCCAGGCCGCGCGCCACCGCCACCGCCGAGCCGGAACTCGACCCGCCTGGGATCATCCGCGCGTCGAAGGGGTTGCGCGGCACCCCGTAGGGCGAGCGGGTGCCGACCAGCCCGGTGGCGAACTGGTCCAGGTTGGTCTTGCCCAGCAGCACCGCGCCGGCCGCGCTCAGCCGCGCCACGGCGGCGGCGGTCTCGGCCGGGTAGTGGGAGAAGTCGGGACAGGCGGCGGTGGTCGGCAGACCCGCCACGTCCAGATTGTCCTTCACCGCGAAGGGCAGGCCGTAGAGCGGCAGGACCTCCCCCGCCGCGCGCCGGCCAGGAAGGCGCGCCGCCTCGGCCAGGATCTCGGCCGGCGGGCGGCGGCTGATCCAGATCGCCGGGTCGGCCGCCGCCTCGATGCGGCGCAGCAGCTCGGCCAGCAGCGCCTCGGGCGCGAGGCCGGCGGCATAGGCCGCGGCCAGCCGGTGGAAATCCAGGCTGAGCGTCTCGAGCGGTGCCGCGGCGGCCATCGAAGATTTCCTGGATCGGGCAAGGGAAGGACGCCATTGAAGAGCAAGCCCCGCCGCGCCGCCAGGGGAATACGGCGGCGGCGGCCGCCACCCCGTCGCGCCGCCGCCCGAAGGAGAATCCGCATGGCCCAGATCCAACCCGGCTTCACCCTGATCGCCGGCGGACGGCTGACCGACCCGGCGCTGCGCCGGGCCGAGCCCGCCGATCTCCTGGTCGAGGACGGCATCATCCGCGCCGTCGGGCCGGACCTCGCCACGCCCGAGGGCGCGACCCGGATCGACGCCTCGGGGATGCTGCTGCATCCCGGCCTGGTGAACGCGCATACCCATGGCCATGGCGGGCTGGCGCGCGGCCAGGGCGACCGCTGGACGCTGGAGCTGCTGCTGGCGGCCGCCCCCTGGGTCGGCGGCAACCGGGCGCTGGCCGACAAGAAGCTGACGGCGCAGATCTGCGCCGCCGAGATGGTGCTGAAGGGCTGCACCGCCGCCTATGACCTCTACTATGAGTTTCCCGGCCCCAGCCGCGAGGGCATGGACGCCGCCGCCGAGGCCTATGCCGAGGTCGGCATGCGCGCCGTCCTGGCGCCGATGGTCGCCGATATCTCTTTCTACGATGCCATCCCCGGGCTGCGCGACAGCCTGCCCCCGGCGTTGCAGGCCGCTGTCGACCGGATGCGGCTGCCGGCCGGCGAGGCGACGCTGGCCGGCATCGACGCGGTGCTGCGCCACTGGCGCTGGAACGGCCAGGACATCCGCGCCGCGGTGGCGCCGACCATCCCGCTGCACTGCTCGACCGAATTCCTCTGCGGCTGCGGCCGGCTGGCGCGCGAGCATGGCGTGCCGCTGCACAGCCATGTCGGCGAGAGCAAGATCCAGGCCCTGGCCGGCAGGCAGCGCTACGGCCGCACCCTGGTCGCCGAGCTCGACGCGCAGGGGCTGCTCGGGCCCGACTTCACCGCGGCGCATGCGGTCTGGCTGGAGGATGACGATCTGCGCCGCATGGCCGATCGCGGCGCCTCGCTGGTGCACAACCCGGGCAGCAACATGCGGCTGGGCAACGGGCTGTTCCGGCTGCGCCAGGCGCTGGATGCCGGCGTCAATGTCGGGCTCGGCACCGATGGCGCCAGCTGCTCGGACAATCTGAACATGTACGAGGCGATGCGCGGCGCCTCGCTGGTCTCCAAGGGCCAGGGGCCGGACCCGCGCTTCTGGGCCAGCACCGGGGAGATCTACCGCGCCGCCACCGAGGGCTCGGCCCGGGCGCTGGGGCTGGAGGGGATCGGCCGCCTGGCGCCGGGGATGAAGGCCGACATCGTCTTCCTCGACCTCGCCTCGATCACCTGGGTGCCGCACAACGCCACGGTCAACCAGCTGGTGCATGCCGAGGACGCCACCTCGGTGCGCCATGTGATGATCGCCGGGCGGATGGTGGTGCGCGACCGCCAGCTGCTGACGCTGGACGTGGCGAAGCTGGCGCGCGAGGCGGAGGCCGCCCGCGAGCGGCTGGAAGCGCTCAACGCCTCCGGAAAGATCCTGTTCGAGCAGCTGGAGCCGGTGGTCGGCGCCTTCTGCCCGGCCTTCGCGCAGCAGCCCTATCCGATCAACCGCTATGTCTGCGACTGATCACAGCATCTCCAGCAGCGCGCGCAGCACCGGCGAGGTGTCGTCCCGGCGATAGGCCAGGGCGTGTTCCAGCCGCGGCGCCGGCCCGGTCAGCGGCACCAGCACCAGGTCCGGGCCGGCGAAGTCGGAAAAACTCTCGGCGGCCAGGGCCAGCCCGGCATCGGCCATGACCAGGCCGAAGGTGGTCAGGAAGTCGGTGCTTTCCGCCACGATGCGCGGGGCATAGCCGGCGGCGCGGAAGGCGCCCAGGATCTCGTCGCGCAGCGGCACCGGGGCGGGCGGCATGATCCAGCCCTCGCCGCGCAGCGCGGCGAGCGGCAGCGACGGGCTGCCCGCCAGCCGGTGCCAGGCCGGCAGCACCACCTGCATCGCCTCATCCGCCAGCACCCGCCGCGCCAGCCCGTCGGCGCGCGGATCGGCGGCGCCGAAGGCCAGGTCGACGCGGCGCTCCAGCAGCGCGGCGGGCTGCTCGGTGCTGGGCAGCACCCGCATCTCCACCACCACACCCGGGCGCGCCGCGCGGAAGCGGCGGATCAGCGCCGGCACCCCGCCATAGAGCGAGGGCACGCTGAGCCCCAGGCGCAGCCGCCCGGCCTCGCCGCGCAGGCTGCGCCGCGTCGCCTCCAGCGCGCCCTCGACCGCGGCCAGCGCCTCGCGCGCCTGGGCCAGCACCTGCTCGCCGAGCGGCGTCAGCGCCAGCGACAGCCGGTCGCGGTGCAGCAGCCGCTGGCCGATCATGTCCTCCAGCCGCTTCAGCAGCTGGCTGACCGCCGGCTGGGTGGTGCCCAGCCGGGCGGCGGCGCGCGAGAAGCTGCCCTCCTCGGCCAGCGCCACCAGGCAGCGCAGATGCCGCAGCTCAATCCCCTGCATAAGCCTGCCTTATCGTCATGCCGCCAAGCATTATTGGACGCCGGCCCCGGCGTCGAGAATCCTCGCCCGGACGCCCGCTGCGCGCGGCACCAGACTCCCCGGGATCGACACAGAATGAGCAGTTCCACCCCCGGCAGCCCCGCGCTGCCGGCCGGCACCCTGTTGTTGCTGATGGCGCTGACCGCGCTTGGCCAGATGGCGACCAACCTGGTGGTCCCCTCGCTCGGCCGCATCACCGCCGAGCTGGCGATCGGGCTGGAGCAGGCCGGGCTGATCCTCTCCGCCGTGCTGGTCGGCATCGGGCTGGGGCAGCTGGTGGTCGGGCCGCTGTCCGACCGGCACGGGCGGCGCCCGGTGCTGCTGGCCGGGCTGTCGCTCTACATCCTGGCCGGGGTGCTGGCGACGCTGGCGACCAGCGGGCCGATGCTGCTGCTGGCGCGCCTCCTGCAGGGGCTGGGGGCCAGCGCCGGGCTGGCCCTGCCGCGCGCCATCGCCCGCGACCGCTTCGCCGGGCCGGTCTTCCTGCGGGCGATGTCGCTGCTGACGCTGGCCATGGCGGTGATGCCCGGCCTGGCCCCGGTGCTGGGCAGCGGCATCGCCGGGCAGTTCGGCTGGCGCGCCTCGCTGGCGGTGACGGCGGCCAGTGGCGCGGCGGTGATGGTCGCCGTGCTGCTGGCGCTGCCGGAAAGCCATCACAGCCGCTCGCGCGAGGGCGGGCTGGCGGCGACGCTGGGCAGCTACCGCAAGGTGCTGCGCAACCGTTCCTTTCTGTCCTTCGCCCTCGGCACGGCGGCCGCCATCGGCGGCGCCTATGCGGAGGTGGCCGCGACGCAGCGGCTCTACGAAGGAATCTTCGGCTGGGGCACGCTGGCGGTCAGCCTGGTGCCGGCGGGCTATGCGCTGGGCTTCCTGGCGGGCGGGCTGCTGGCGCCGCGGCTGCGCCGCAGCCCGGCCCAGCTGGTGCAGACCGGCACGCTGATGATGCTGGGCGCGGCCGCGGCCTTCCTGGCGCTGTCCCTGGCCGGGCTGCTGTCGCCGGGCCTGGCGATCGGGCTGACGGTGCTGTCGCAGTTCGGCGTCGGCTTCATGGCGCCGCCGGCCATCGCGCTGGCGCTGATGGCGGTCGAGGGCGCCGCCGGCACCGCCAGCGCGGTGCTGGGCGCGCTGCACATGGCGGTGGGCGCGGTGGGCGCCGGGATGATCGGCGCCCTGCCGCTGCCGGTGCCGGTCGCCCTGCCCGGCAGCATGCTGGCCTTCGCCGTGGTGGCGGCGCTGGCCCTGCGGAAGCGCTAGCCCCGGAACTGCGCGCGGGTGGCGAAGGCCATCTGCGTGCCCGGCCGGGTGATGGAATCGGCGGCGTAGCGCGCGCCCCAGCGCATCGCTTCCAGCGTGTCGCCATGCGCCACGTAATGCTGGGCGAAGGCGCCGATGAAGGCGTCGCCGGCGCCGCTGGTATCGACCGGGGTGACGCGGACCGAGGGGACATGCTCGGCCGCTTCGGCGGTGACCAGCAGCGCGCCCTCGGCGCCCAGCGTCACCAGCACCTGGCGGATGCCGCGGGCGACCAGGGTCCTGGCGGCGGCCTCGGCCTGGTCGCGGGTTTCGGCGGGCATGCCGGTCAGGATGGTCAGCTCGGTCTGGTTCGGCACCAGGAAGCTGGCGCCGAGGATGCGCGCGACATCGAGCTCCGGCACCGCCGGCGCCGGGTTCAGCAGCACCGGGATGCCGGCCTCGGCCGCCCAGGCGATGGTGTGATAGACCGTCTCCAGCGGGATCTCGAGCTGCAGCAGGATCAGCGCGCAGCCCTTGAGGTCCTCGGCCGCGGCATCGACATCGGCCGGCAGCAGGTGCTCGTTAGCGCCCTTGACGATCAGGATGCGGTTCTCGCCCGAGGCCTCGACGAAGATCGGCGCGACGCCGCTCTGGGTTCCCGGCACGGCGCGGACATGCCTGGTGTCGATGCCCAGGTCCTGGAAGTTTTTGATGGTGCCGCCGCCGAACAGGTCATCGCCGACGCGGCTGACCAGCATGACCTCGGCACCGAGCTTGGCCGCCGCCACCGCCTGGTTGGCGCCCTTGCCGCCATGGCCCATGGCGAAGCGCGGCGCCGCCAGCGTCTCGCCGGCCGCCGGCATGCGGTCGATATAGGTGATCAGGTCGACCATGTTGCTGCCGACCACGCCGATGCGCGCGCCCATGGGCCGCTCCTACGTCAAAGAAGAGATGAGGGTGCCGCAGGCATCGGCCGCGGCGGGGTCGAGATAGCCGGCGCGCACGGTGAAGTCGGCGCGGCCACCGGGAGGCAGCCATTGCACATGGCCCTTCCGCGTCTCGGCGGCATGGCCCTCCGGCTGGCAGGTCGAGGGCAGCGCGAAGGCGGCCACCTGCTGGTCCGGATCGGCCATGATCCAGCGCACCGTCTGCGGGAAGCTCCGGGGCGAATAGGACAGGGCGAAGCCGTCGCCCTGAGGACGCCGCAGCATCAGATGCGTGTCGCCGGCGGCATCCGTGCCGAGGCCGAACAGATAGAAGACCTGCTCGGGGTCGTAGGCCTGGGGTTCCGACAGGCGCTGCATCCGCGCCGGATTGTGCGCCAGCTCCTCGATCAGCGCCAGATAGGCGGGGTTCGGCGTGACATGGGCGGGGACGGCGCGGCGGACCTGGGTGCGGTCGGGGGTGAAGGGCGCCGGCTGCTCGATGACGCCGTCGGGGACGAAGGCGAAATTGACGTGGCACATGTACATCAGTTCCATCGGCTTGCCGCCGGCGTTCTTCACGCCAAGGCCGATGTCGAACAGCGTCTCGGCCGGCCGCAGCGTCACCGAGGGCCAGGCGCGGTAATGCGCGCCGAAGCCCATGACATAGTGCCGCTCGCTGACCACGCGCAGGAAGCTGCCACGCTTGTCATGCCCGAGCTCCAGCCAGGCGCGCTGCATCGGCGCGCAGGGGAATTCGCCATGCGGGGCATGGTCGTCCTGCGGGCCGGGCACGCCGTTGCGCAGCAACCCGCTGTGGAAGGCGAAGCAGCCATAGGTCCCGGCGATGGTCTGGGCCGGCTGCGGCGCGTCGAAGCCGCTCTGCATGGCGAGGTCGACGCCGTCGAAGCGGGCCGACCAGACCATGCCGCCCATCCAGGGCAACACCACCACCTCGCCGCGCGCATTGGCGAGCCGCAGCGCCGGGATGCCGGTGGGGAAGCGGAACAGCGTCGCCGAAAGCTCCCCCTGGCGCAGGATCTCGGTCGGTGCCGTGCCGGCGAGGGCTTCGTGCAGCGGGATATGGGCGGTCATGGCGTCAGCGGCTCCGCATCCGCAGGGCAGCGAGCGCGATGGAAAGGAGCAAAAATCCGCCCCAGATCAGATCCACGAGAAAATTGCTGAAGCGCATGATCTGCAGGCCGGAGGAGAGCAGCATCAGCGCCACCAGCGCCAGCGCGATCCCGGGCACCGAGCCGCGGCCGCCGGCCGGGTTGGTCCCCGCCAGCACCGCGATCAGCACCGCCTGCAGCAGGTAGGAGACGCCGTAATCCGACTTGGCCGCATTGGTCCGGCCGGAGAGCAGGATGCCGGCCACAGAGGCCAGGGCGCCGGTCATGACATAGGACAGGAAAACGGTGCGCTGGGTGCGCAGCCCGGCGAAGACGGCGGCGCGCGGATTGGTGCCGATCAGCGTCAGGTTGATGCCGAAGGCGGTGCGGGCGAGCACGAACCAGACCAGCCCGGCGACCACGACGAAGACCACCAGGGGGGCGGCGATGCCGAAGACAGTGCCATTGCCGAACTGCCCCCAGATCGCCGGGAAGCCGACCACCGCCGGCCCGCCGGTCAGCACCAGGCAGATGCCGGTAAAGATCTGGCCGGTGCCGATGGTGGCCAGGATCGGGGTGACCCGCATCTTCGCCACCAGCAGCCCGTTGATGGCGCCCGCGACCACCCCGGTGGCCAGCGCGATGCCGATGCCGGCGAGCACCAGCGGCAGCGGCATGTTCACCAGCTCCGGCCCGCGCGGCGCGCCGACCGAATGGAAGAACAGCCCGGCCAGGATGCAGGAGAGGTTGGCGATGCCGATCACCGACAGATCGATGCCGCCGGTCAGCATGGCGACCATCATGGCGATGGCCAGCAGGCCGAGCTCGGGGGCGATGAAGGTGATGCTCTCGAAGACATAGGGGCGCAGGAACCGCTCGGGGTTCAGCGCCGCCATGCCGGCGAAGATCAGCACCGTCAGGATGACGAGCTGCAGCAGGTTGGTGTCGCTGCCGCGCAGCCGCTGGAGCAGGGTGCTCATCGGTGCCATTCCCTCAGGCGATGCGCTTGCGGTCGCGCCAGGCGGTGACCGCGGTCGCCGCGATGACGATGGCGCCCACCACGACGCGCTGCCAGGTGGTGTCGACGCCCAGGATGATCAGGCTGTTGGTGATGACCACCAGCGTCAGCACGCCGAGCAGGGTGCCGATCACCGTGCCGCGCCCGCCGAAGATCGAGGCGCCGCCCAGCACCACGGCGGCGATCACGTCGAGCTCCAGCCCCACCATGTCGCGCGGATTGGCGGTCCAGATCATGGCGCCGTGCAGCAGCCCGGCGAAGCCCGCAAGCGCCCCGGCCAGGCCATAGATGACGAAGGTGATGCGGCGGGTGTTGAAGCCGACGCGGCGCGCCGCCTCCTCGCCGCCGCCGAGCGCATAGATGCCGCGGCCCAGCATGGTGTGGCGCAGGATCAGGTGCACCGCGATGGCGAGCCCGGCATAGACCAGCACCATCGAGGACAGCCCGGCCTGGCTGCCATCCGCCTGGGTGACCGAAAAAAACTCGCCGCGGGCGAAGTTGATCAGCAGCGGCGGCATCTGGTCGATGTTGATCTGGCTGGTGCCGACCACGCCCAGGATGAAGCCGCGCACGGCGGTGCCGGTGCCCAGCGTCACGATCAGCGGGATCATCCGCAGGTAGTGGACGAAGACCGCATTGACCAGCCCCAGCCCCAGACCGATGCCACTGGCCATCAGGAAGGGCAGCAGCACCCCGTCGAACTGCCAGGCGATCATCGCCTTGACGGTCAGATACATCGCCGCGATGGCGAAGGCCGGGAAGGAGACGTCGATGCCGCCCGAGAGCATCACCAGCAGCACGGCCAGCGCCAGGATGCCGGTGATGACGCTGGCGCGCAGCAGGCTGAAGATATTGGCGGGCTGCCAGAAGACCGGGTTGATGCTGCCGATCACCAGCACGGCGATCACCAGCACGGCGGCCACCATCAGCTCCGGATGGCGGCGCAGCGCATTGGCCAACCCGCTCATTGCAGCGCCCCCAGCCGGGCCGAGAGGTCGGCCTCGCTGGTGGCCTCGGCCTCCAGCTCGGCGACCAGACGGCCGCGATGCAGCACCAGGATGCGGTTGCAGTTGTCCACCAGCTCCGGCAGGTCGTCGGAGATCATCAGCACTCCCAGCCCGCGGGCGCGGGCAAGTTCGCGGATCTTGCGATGGATGCCGGCCTTGGAGCCGACATCGACGCCGACCGTCGGGCCGTTCAGGATCAGCAGCCTTGGATCGTTCATCAGCCAGCGGCCGATCACCACGCGCTGGGCATTGCCGCCCGAGAGCTGCGTCACCGGCCGGTTGCCGGTCGGCGTGGCGATGGCCATCTCGCGGATCATGTCTGCCGATTCCTGCGCCGCCTGGCCGCCCTGCATGACGCCGAAGCGGCTCAGGCGGTCATGCGAGGTGGCCAGCATGTTGCGGTCGATGGTCGCCGCCAGGAACAGGCCTTCGGTCAGCCGGTCCTCGGGCACATAGGCGATGCCCTCGGCGATGGCGGCCTGGACACCGTCCAGGCGCAGCGGCCGGCCCGACAGGCGGATATCCCCGGCATAGCCGCGCTTCATGCCGAACAGGGCGAGCGCCAGCTCGGTGCGGCCGGAGCCGAGCAGGCCAGAGACACCGACGATCTCGCCGGGCTTCAGGCTGAAAGAAATATCCTCGAGCTGGCCGGGGACGGTGAGGCCCTGCACATCGAGAAGCGGCGCCTGGGAAGAATCCCCCGCCCAGCGGTAGCCTTCCGAGGCCAGCTCCTGGCCGGTCATCGCGCGGGTGATGCGGGCCTCGTCGAAATCGCCGATATCGCCGCTGGCCACCACCTCGCCGCTGCGGATCACGGTGATGCGCTCGCTGATCTCCAGCATCTCGCGCATCTTGTGGCTGACGAAGAGCACGGCGATGCCACGGCTCTGGATGTCGCGCACCACGCGGAACAGCGCCTCGACCTCGCGGCCGGTCAGCGCGGTGGTGGGCTCGTCCATGATCAGCAGGCGAGGGTCGGACATCAGCGCGCGGGCGATGGCGACCAGCTGCTTGCCGGCGGTGGGCAGCGTCTCGACCAGGGCGTCGAGGTCGAGGGCCACGCCCAGCTTCTTCGTCGCCTCCTCGGCGATCTGCCGCACGCGGCGCCAGGAGACCAGCTTGCGGCCGGCCTGCAGCTCGGTCGACAGCGCCAGGTTCTCGGCGACGCTGAGGTTCGGAAACAGGGAAAAGTCCTGGTAGATGACCTGGACGCCGCGGGCGATGGCCTGGCGCGGCGACATGTTCTCGATCTTCTCGCCGTCGATCAGGATCTCGCCGCGATCCGGCTGGTTGACGCCGGAGATCACCTTGATCAGCGTCGACTTGCCGGAGCCGTTCTCGCCGGCCAGGCAGTGGATCTCGCCCCGCCCGATGGTCAGCGAGACATCCTTCAGCGCGTGCACGGCCCCGAAGCTCTTGCCCAGGTGGCGCAGTTCGATCAGCGGAGCGGTCATGGAACCCCGTCACCCTTGAAAGACGCAGCCGGCGCGGGGGACGGAAGCCCCCCGCGCCGGAACCGACAGACAATCAGAAGTTGTACTGCGCCATGTTGTCCTTGGTGACGCCGACCCAGCCCTGGCCGACCAGGATGTTCGGCCGCGCCGCGTCGGGGGCTTCCAGCTTGGAATAGCCGGCCAGGCCCAGGTCGAGCCCGGCGCCGATCGACTTCTTGGCCAACGCCATCACCGCCATGACGTTCATGGCATAGCCGGCCACCGCCGGATCCCAGAACTGGATGTAGTTGATGTCGCCGTTGCGCAGATACTGGCCGGCGACGGAGACGAGGCCGGTGCCACTGAAGAACAGCTTGCCGGCCAGCTTGCGCTCGGCGATCAGGCGGCCGGCGCCGGCCGAGGTCGGCATCGGCGCGCCCAGGATGCCCTTCAGGTCCGGATAGGCGGTCAGCACTTCCTTCAGCTTGTTGTAGTCGGTGGTCGCATCGTCATAGGTCTCGATGCGGCGGGTCACCTCCTGCATGCGCGGGAAATGCTGCTTCTGGTAGGCGACGGCGCCGTCGATCCATTCCATCTGCGACTGCGAGGTCAGGCTGCCGACGGTGGCGACATACTTGCCCTCGCCGCCCATGTCGCGGCCGAGCACTTCCATCAGCTTGGCGCCGTAGGCGTGGTTGTCGAAGGCCTCGATGTCGTAGTCGATGTTCTTCAGCCCCGAGGCCTCGTGCGAGATCACCACGATGCCCTGGCGCCGCGCCTTCTGCAGCACCGGCTCCACCGCCTCGACCGAGAAGGGGACGATGCAGATGGCGTCCACGCCCTGGGCGATCAGGCTCTCGACCAGCTGCACCTGGGCCGCGGCATCGGCCTGGCTGGGGCCGACCATCCAGGTGTCGTGGCCCTGGTCCTCGCCGAACTGCTTGACGCCGGCGCGCATGCGGTCGAACCAGGCGATGCCGTCGACCTTGACGACGGTCGCGATGACCTTCTTGCGCGCGGTGCGGGCGTTGATCTCGGCCGAGACCTTGCTGGCATCGACCGCCTTGGCCGCCTGGGCGAAGGCCGGGCGGGCGCCGAGCCCCCCCGCCAGCATGCCGCCCGCCGCGAGGGCGCCGAAGCCGCGCCGGTTGATCATGACCATGATGCTGTTTCCTTCCCTTGGAGCCACGCCCGGCTGCGGGCGCGATGGCCTCTGGCCGGTGGTCAGTAGGAGCCGGACGTCGCCGGCGCCGCACCGATCAGCGCGACGCCGGAACTGGCGCCGATGCGCGAGGCACCGGCCGCGATCATCGCCTCCGCCTGGGCGCGCGTCCTGACGCCGCCCGAGGCCTTGACGCCCAGGGCAGCACCAACCACGCCGCGCATCAAGGCGATATCCGCCTCGGTGGCGCCGCCGCTGGAGAAGCCCGTCGAGGTCTTCACGAAATCGGCACCGGCGGCGACCGACAGCGCGCAGGCGGTGCGCTTCTGCGCGTCGGTCAGCAGGCAGGTCTCGATGATGACCTTCAGCACGCGGCCCGGGCAGGCGGCGCGGACGGCGGCGATATCCGCCTGCACCTCGTCCAGCCGCCCGTCGCGCAGCGCGCCGATATTGATCACCATGTCGATCTCGTCGGCGCCGTCGGCGACGGCGCCGGCCGCCTCCTGCGCCTTGGCCGCGGCGGTGCTGGCGCCGAGCGGGAAGCCCACCACCGAGCAGGTCTTCACCCCGCTGCCCGCCAGCAGGCCGGCAATCCGCTGCACATGCACCGGGTTGACGCAGACCGAGGCGAAGCCATGCCTCCGCGCCTCGGCCGCCCAGCGCGCCAGCTCCTCGGCCGAGGCCTCGGGCTTCAGCAGGGTGTGGTCGATCAGCTTGGCCAGCTCGGCATCGGTCAGGGGCACGGCGTCATCCTCGTCGCCGCGGCGGAACATCCGGCCGGAAGAATCCCGGCCCGGGCCGCCAGCGCGCGTTTGTCAGATTAGTAACAGTTGTTATAATCCTCACATCCGGGCCCGCCGCCGTCAAGCGGGACCGCAGGGAGGACAGCGTGGCCCAGGCCGACCGCAGCCGCCGCAGCGACCAGCGGCTGGCGCAACTGGAGGAACTGCTGCGCCAGACCGGCACCGCCCGGCTGGAGAATGCGGCGCAGTGGCTCGGCGTTTCCTCGATGACGCTGCGGCGCGACCTGGCGCGGCCGGGGCTGCGGCTGACCCTGCTCGGCGGCCATGTCGTGCCGGTCGGCAGCCTGCAGCGCAACGGCCCCTACGCGCTCGAGGTCGAGCAGGACCAGCACGCCGCCGCCAAGCGCCAGGCGACCGCCCATGCCGCGCGGCTGGTGGCCGATGGTGACAGCATCTTCGTCGATTGCGGCACCACCATGCCGCATCTCGTCGAGAGCCTGCCGCCCGGGCCGCAGCTGACCATCGTCTGCTACGCGCTGAACATCGCCAACCTGGCGGCGCGGCGGCCGAACACCCGGCTGATCCTGCTGGGCGGGCTGTTCCACGCCAACGCCCATACCTTCGCCTCGGATGAGGGGCTGGCCAGCCTGCGTCGCCTGCGGCTGAACAAGGCCTTCCTGTCGGCCGGCGGCGTCGATGCCGTCCAGGGCGTCACCTGCACCAATTTCAACGAGGTGCCGGTGAAGCAGATGGCCCTGGCCAGCGCCGCCGAGGCGCTGCTGGTGGTGGACGGCTCCAAGCTCGGCCAGCTGAAGCCGGCCTATTTCGCCCCGGTCGCCGCCTTCGCCCGCATCCTGACCGACGCCACCCTGCCCGAGGCGCCGGCCGCCGCCCTGGCCGCCGCCGGCTGCCGGCTTGACGTGGCCCCCCCCGCTCCGTAACCCGCCGGCTCGTCGGCACAGGAGGCCCCCGCATGCAGGACATCGTCATCGGCATCGACGTGGGCACCGGCAGCGCCCGGGCCGGCGCCTTCACCCTCGACGGCCGCCTGCTGGGCCAGGCCGCGCAGCCGATCCGCGCCTGGCGCCCGGCGCCCGACCATGTGCAGCAGAGTTCCGAGGATATCTGGGCCGCCATCGCCAGCGCCATCCGCGCGGCACTTCTCGGCATCGGCCAGGTCACGGTGCGCGGCCTCGGCTTCGACGCCACCTGCTCGCTGGTGGTGCTCGACCGCGACTTCCGCCCCGTCACCGTCAGCCCCGACGGCGCGGCGGAACAGGACATCATCGTCTGGATGGACCACCGCGCCGCGGACCAGGCCGCCCGCATCAATGCCGGCGACCATGCCGTGCTGCGCCATGTCGGCGGCCGCGTCTCGCTGGAGATGCAGACGCCCAAGCTGCTCTGGCTGCGCGAGCACCTGCCCGACAGCTTCGGCCGGGCGGCGCATTTCTTCGACCTGCCCGACTACCTGACCTGGCGCGCCACCGGCAGCACCGCCCGCTCGCTCTGCTCAACGGTCTGCAAATGGACTTTTCTGGGACACGAGAACCGCTGGGATGAGGGCTTCTTCCGATCGATCGGCCTGGGCGTCCTGGCCGATGAGGGCTTCGCCCGGCTGGGCACGACGATCCTGCCGCCCGGCGCCCCGGTCGGCAGGCTGCGCCCCGAGGCAGCGGCCGAGCTCGGCCTGCCCGCCGGCATCCCGGTCGGCGCCTCGGCGATCGATGCCCATGCCGGCGGCCTCGGCGTCATCGGCGCGGCGCTGCCGGGCGAGCCGGCGCTGAACCGGCGGCTGGCGCTGGTCGGCGGCACCTCCTCCTGCCACATGGCGGTCTCGCCCGAGCCGCGCTTCGTCCCCGGCGTCTGGGGCCCCTACCATTCGGCGATGCTGCCCGGCCTCTGGCTGAACGAGGGCGGCCAGTCGGCGACCGGCGCGCTGATCGACCACGTCATCACCACCCATGCCGCCTACCCGGCCGAGCGCGCCGCCGCCGAGGCCGCCGGCCAGACCATCTACCAGGCGCTGAACGCCCGGCTGGCGCGTCTGGCGCAGGGCCTCGACCACCCGGCGCGGCTGACCGCCGGGCTGCACGTCATGCCGGATTTCCACGGCAACCGCTCGCCGCGCGCCGATGCCTCGCTCACCGGCATGATCGCCGGCCTGACGCTCTCGGCCACCGCCGACGACCTGGCGCGGCTCTACCTGGCGACGCTGCAGGCGGTGGCCTATGGCACCCGCCACATCATCGAGACGATGAACGGCCAGGGCTACGCCATCGACATCGTGCTGGCCTGCGGCGGCGGCACCAAGAACCCGGTCTTCCTGCGCGAACACGCCGACGCCACCGGCTGCACCCTGGTGCTGCCGCGCGAGCCGGAAGCCATCCTGCTGGGCGCGGCCATGCTGGGGGCAGTGGCCGGAGGAGCCCATGCCACGCTGGACGCGGCCATGAACGCCATGAGCGGGGCGGGCGAGACGATCCGGCCGGATCAGGGCATCCGCCAGTACCACGACAGCAAATACGCGATCTTCAAGGAGATGTATGAGGATCAGATTAAGTACAAAAAAATAATGACAGAAAGGCCAGGGGAATGAATTCCCCTGGACCCCTTCTTTTTTCTGTCCGTGCTGCCGCGCGCTAGAGCATGATCCGACCTGTTTGACTCGGACGGGGATTCCCGGGCGGCTGGAAATCTGATTCACCCTGTTGGCCGGGAGGAGGCCGGTGGTGATGAGCAGAGCGCTGTC
>NZ_JBBCWY010000014.1:0-87928 GCF_037145735.1 Roseomonas sp. USHLN139
GACCGAAGAACCAGAAGACCAGAGCAGAAACCGTCTCAGCTCAGCCCATCAAAGGACTAAACCAAATCAGCTCCATTCTACTTCCAGAAAACCCGATGCGGTTTTAAATCAACAGTAGAGAGACTTTTCAGCCTTGCCGGTCGCTTCGATCTCTCTCAGCGGGGCGCCGTATCTAGCAAAGTTTCCTTCGCCGGTCAACCACCCCGCTGAAGTTTTCTTCAGCGCCCTCAGCGTCCGGCGTTTCTTTCGAAGCGCCTCAGCGTCGGGAGCCGGCTTTTAGGCCCGGCTCCCTCCCCTGTCAAACGGGTTTCACCAAAATTCCGCCGCGGCATCAAAAAACTGCCGCAGAGGCATCAGGCCACCAGTTCGAGCCCTTCCGGCCCGGCGGTCACCCGCACGGTACTGCCATCGGTCACCCGGCCCTCCAGCAGCAGCCCCGCCAGGCGGTCCTGCAGGTTGCGCTGGATGACGCGCTTCAGCGGCCGTGCGCCATAGACCGGGTCGTAACCCGCCTCGGCCAGCCAGTCGGAGGCCGCCTGGTCCAGCTCCAGCGTAATCTTGCGATCCTCCAGCAGCTTGCGCAGCCGGCCGAGCTGGATCGTCACGATGGCGCCCATGTCCTGCCGGGCCAGCCGGCGGAACAGCACGATCTCGTCCAGCCGGTTGAGGAACTCCGGGCGGAAGCGGCCACGCACCACGTTCATCACCTGGCCGCGCACCAGGTCGACATCCTCGCCCTCCGGCTGGGCGGCCAGGATCTCCGAGCCCAGGTTGCTGGTCAGCACGATCAGGGTGTTGCGGAAATCGACCGTCCGCCCCTGCCCGTCCGTCAGCCGCCCGTCGTCGAGCACCTGCAGCAGGACGTTGAACACATCCTCATGCGCCTTCTCGACCTCGTCGAAGAGGATCACCTGGTAGGGCCGGCGCCGCACCGCCTCGGTCAGCGCGCCACCTTCCTCGTAGCCGACATAGCCCGGGGGGGCGCCGATCAGCCGGCTGACCGCGTGCTTCTCCATGTATTCCGACATGTCGATCCGCAGCAGGGCCCGCTCGTCATCGAACAGGAAGCTGGCGATCGCCTTGGTCAGCTCGGTCTTGCCGACGCCGGTCGGGCCCAGGAACAGGAAGGAGCCGATCGGCCGGTTCGGGTCCTGCAGCCCGGCACGGGCGCGCCGCACCGCCTTGGACACCGCCTCCAGCGCCTCCTCCTGGCCGACCACCCGGCGGCGGAGCTGGTCCTCCATGCGCAGCAGCTTGGCCCGCTCGCCCTCCAGCATCTTCTCGACCGGGATGCCGGTCCAGCGGCTGACCACGGCGGCGATGCCCTCCTCGGTCACCGCCTCATTGACCAGCCGGCCATTGTCGCCGGCCTCGGCGATCTTCTTCTCGAGCGTCGGGATGATGCCATAGGTCAGCTCGCCAGCCCGGGCATAGTCGCCACGGCGCTGCGCCACCTCGACCTCGGTCCGCGCGCGGTCGAGCTCCTCCTTGGCCTTCTGCGCCTCGGAGAGCTTGTTCTTCTCGGCCTGCCAGGCGGTGGTCAGGGCGTCGGAGCGCTCCTCCAGCTCGGAAAGCTCGCGCTCGAGCCGCCCCAGACGGTCACGGCTGGCGACGTCCTCTTCCTTCTTCAGCGCCTCGCGCTCGATCTTCAGCATCATCAGCCGGCGGTCGACCTCGTCAAGCTCCTCCGGCTTGCTGTCGACCTGCATGCGCAGGCGGGAGGCGGCCTCGTCCACCAGGTCGATCGCCTTGTCAGGCAGGAAGCGGTCGGTGATGTAGCGGTTCGACAGGGTCGCCGCCGCCACCAGGGCCGAATCCGCGATCCGCACCCCATGGTGCAGCTCGTACTTCTCCTTGATGCCGCGCAGGATCGAGACGGTGTCCTCGACGCTCGGCTCGCCCACGAAGACCGGCTGGAAGCGACGGGCGAGCGCCGCGTCCTTCTCCACATGCTTGCGGTATTCGTCGAGCGTGGTCGCGCCGATGCAGTGCAGCTCGCCACGGGCCAGCGCCGGCTTCAGCAGGTTCGAGGCGTCCATCGCCCCATCGGCCTTGCCGGCTCCGATGAGGGTATGCATTTCGTCAATGAAAAGAACGATCTCGCCGGCCGCGGTCTCGACCTCGGTGAGCACGCCCTTCAGCCGCTCCTCGAACTCGCCGCGATACTTGGCGCCGGCCACCATGGCGCCGAGGTCGAGCGCCAGGACGCGCTTGTCCTTCAGCGCCTCGGGCACGTCGCCATTGACGATGCGCAGCGCCAGCCCCTCGACGATCGCCGTCTTGCCGACGCCGGGCTCGCCGATCAGCACCGGGTTGTTCTTGGTGCGGCGCGCCAGCACCTGGATGGCGCGGCGGATCTCCTCGTCACGGCCGATCACCGGGTCGAGCTTGCCGCTGCGCGCCGCCTCGGTCAGGTCGCGGGCGTATTTCTTCAGCGCGTCGAACTGCTGCTCGGCGCTGGCGCTGTCGACCTTGCGGCCCTTGCGCACGGCGGCCAGCGCCTGCTCCAGCCGCTCGGCGGTGGCACCGCCGGCGACCAGCGCGCGGCCGGACGGCGTGTCGCTGGCGGCCAGCGCCACCAGCAGCCGGTCCTGGGCCACGAAGGCATCGCCTGCCTTGCCCGCCTGCTGCTGCGCGGCGTCGAGCACGCGCACGATGTCCGGCATGAACTGCGGCTGGCCGGCGCCGGCCCCCTGCACCTTCGGCAGCTTGCCCAGCTCGGCCTCGACCGAGGTCTTGACCTTGGCGGGATCGCCGCCGGCGGCACGGATCAGCCCGGCCGCGGCGCCCTGCTCGTCGTCGAGCAGCGCCTTCAGCAGGTGCTCTGCCGTGATGCGCTGGTGATAGTCGCGGATCGCGATGGTCTGGGCGGCCTGCAGGAACCCGCGGGCCCGCTCGGTGAATTTCTCGATGTCCATTTTGTCCCTCCTCCGAGGCAACCGGCGGCCCAACGCCCCTGAAGAGGCGACGTCAGGCACCGCTCGTGCTAGCGATGTGGTAGGGGAGGCCGCGCCGCTTCAAGGGGCGGGCGGCGAAAAACCAGGAGCCAGGTCGATGCGTGTCGAGCATCTCTACCGCTATCCCGTGAAGGGCCTCTCGGCCGAGGCGCTGGAGCAGGTCCATCTCGAGGAGGGCGCCTGCATCCCGCACGACCGGCGCTTCGCGCTGGTGCAGGGCGACGCGCCTTTCGACCTCGCCGCCCCCGCCTTCCTGCCAAAGCAGAATTTCGCCTGCCTGATGGCCAATGCGCGCCTGGCTCTGGTGGCCTCGGCCTTCGACGACCGCCGCGGCCAGCTGTCGCTGCGGGTCCCGGGGCAGGCGCCGGTCCAGGCCGATCTCGGTACCGAGGCGGGGCGCCAGGCGGTGACCGAGCTGCTGACCGCCTATCTGGGGCAGGAGGCGCGCGGCACGCCCTGGTTCACCGAGGCCCCGGGCCATGCCTTCACCGACCAGCGGCTGAAGGGGATCTCGCTGATCAACCTGGCCAGCCTTGCCGCGCTCGAGCAGGCCATCGGCCAGGAGCTCGACCCGCTGCGCTTCCGCGCCAATGTCTATTTCAGCGGGCTGCCGGCCTGGGCGGAATTCGACTGGATCGGCCAGGAGGTGATGCTGGGCGGCGCCCGGCTCGAGGTGTTCAAGCGCACCGTGCGCTGCCCGGCGACGCAGGTGAACCTGCAGACCGGCGAGCGCGACCTGGATATCCCGAAGCTGCTGCGCCAGCATTTCGGCCATGCCGATCTGGGCGTGCATGCGCGGGTGGTGGAAGGCGGCAAGGTCGCCCTGGGCGACGCGCTGGAGGCGCTGGCCCCGCCGGCCTGAGCGCCGCGCGGGACAGGACAGGGATCGCCAGCGACCCCGCCCTTCCGGAGAGGCCAGCGCCCGAAGCGCTGCCCCGTCCTCGAAGCGAAACCGTCCCTACTGGACGCTTTCGCGCTGCTCCGCCGGCTCGGCGTTGTCCTCATAGGACTGCGCCTGGCCGTGACCGGCCATCGCCTCGCCCTCGCCCTGCGGCGCGTCGCCCTGCTCGGCGCCCTCGGCGCTGTGCTGGCGGCGCGGTCCGGGATTGGCCTGCTGCGCGGCCTGGGCCATCGCGTTCAGGATGCGGAAATAGTGCTCGGCGTGCTGGAAATAGCTCTCGGCCATCACCCGGTCGCCGGCGCCGGTCGCGTCGCGGCCGAGCTGCAGGTACTTCTCGAACAGCTGCTGGGCGGTGCCGCGCAGCCGCATGTCCGGTCCATTGGAATCGAACACATGGTTTCGATTCATCGGTTGATGGCTGGTCTGGCGGAATTGTCCGCCGCCGCCGCCGCCGCCGCCCCCGCCGCCATGGCGATGACCGCCACGGCCGCGCATGCGCTTCATGTTCATCGGTGTTGCGTTCGCCGTCTCACGCTCGCGCCGTCCAGGGCAGGAATGATCCGGCATGGATCATGATGCACCAGGGGGCACTTGCTGATGGTGTTGCATCGCTGCGGCGCCGGAAAGCGAAACCCGACCCGAAGGTCACCGTCTCATAGGCTATCCCGGCGGGTCCAGCCGGGGGGCACTCCGCCCGGGTCCGCGGGGACACCCTAGCCACATGGGGCTGCGGCGCCAAACGGTTTTTTCAACCGTGGCCCGTCTCAGGCGCCAGCGGGGCCGTTATCACCAGCGCCCGCGCGATACCGGAGAGATCGTCACGCGTCCCGCGAATCGCAAGCCCCGCCGCCGCGGCCAGCGCGGCGACCGCCGGGCCCTGGCCCTCGCCCAGCTCCAGCACGGCGACGCCGCCCGGCGCCAGCAGGCGCGGCAGGCTGGCGGTGATGACGCGGTAGGCGTCGAGCCCGTCGGCGCCGCCATCCAGCGCGCGGCCCGGCTCGTGGCCGGCCACCTCGGGCATCAGCCCGGGGATGACGGCGCTCTCGATATAGGGCGGGTTGGACAGCACCAGGTCGAAGCGGCCCGCTGGACCCGCGGCCAGGGCAGCGGCCCAGTCGCCGGCCAGGAAGGCCGCGCGGTCAGCCAGGCCATTGGCGGCGGCATTCCGCGCGGCCAACGCGGCGGCCTCCGGGTTGAGGTCCAGCCCGAGGCCGAAGGCCCCTGCCCGCTCCGCCAGCACCGCCAGCAGCAGGCAGCCGGTGCCGGTGCCGAGGTCGAGCACGCGCAGGCCCGGACGGTCCGGCACCGCCTCCAGCGCCGCCTCGACGATGGCTTCCGAATCCGCGCGCGGGATCAGCGTCGCCGGAGAAACCTCGAGCTGCAGCGTCCAGAACCCGGCATGGCCGAGGATATAGGCCATCGGCTCATGCGCCAGCCGCCGCCGCAGCATCTCCCCGAAGCGCGCGGCCGCCGCTTCCGGCACCGGCGCCCGCGAATCGCGCAGCAGGTTCTCGACCGGCACCGCCAGCGCCTCGGCCAGCAGCATCCGGGCCTCCAGCCGCGGCGTCTCGATCGCGGCGGCCCGCAGATGCTGCCCGGCGCGACAGAGAAAAAAACCGACGGTGCCGGCCGGGTCCGGGCAGTCAGACACCCTCGGCCGCCAGCCGCGCCGCCTCGTCCTCGGCGATCAGCGCGTCGATGATGTCGTCCAGCTCGCCCTGCATGATGCGGTCGATCTTGTGCAGGGTCAGGCCGATGCGGTGGTCGGTGACGCGGCCCTGCGGGAAGTTGTAGGTGCGGATCCGCTCCGAACGGTCGCCGGTGCCGACCTGCGACTTGCGGTCGGCCGAGCGGGTGGCGCTGACCTGGCTGCGCTGCGCCTCGTAGAGCCGGGCGCGCAGCACCTTCATCGCCTTGGCGCGGTTCTTGTGCTGGCTGCGCTCCTCCTGCATCGCCACCACCGTGCCGGTCGGCAGGTGGGTGATGCGCACCGCGCTGTCGGTCTTGTTGACGTGCTGGCCGCCGGCGCCGCTGGCCCGGTAGGTGTCGATGCGCAGATCGGCCTCGTTGATCTGCACATCGACCTCCTCGGCCTGCGGCAGCACCGCCACCGTCACCGTCGAGGTGTGGATGCGGCCCTGCGTCTCGGTCGCCGGCACGCGCTGGACGCGGTGCACGCCGCTCTCGAATTTCAGCCGGGCGAAGACGCCGGCGCCCTCCACCTCGGCCACCGCGCCCTTGATGCCGCCAAGCTCGGATTCATCATATTCCAGCAGGCCGAAGCGCCAGCCGCGCGTGGCGGCATAGCGCTGATAGGCGGCGAAGAGCTCGGCGGCGAAGAGGCCGGCCTCGTCGCCGCCGGCGGCCGGGCGGATTTCCAGGATGGCGCTGCCGGCATCCGCCGCATCCTTCGGCAGCAGGGACAGGCGGAGCGCCCGCTCCAGCACCGGGACGGCGTCGCGCTGGGCATAGTATTCGGCCTCGGCCAGCTCGCGCATCTCGGGGTCGGCCAGCATCAGCTCGGCCTCGTCACGCGCCCGCTCGGCGGCGCGCAGCGCGTTCACGCGCTCGACCAGGGGCTCCAGTTCGGAAAGCTCCTTCGCCAGCACGCCAATCTGCGCGCCCTCTGCACTCTCCAGCAGGGCGCGCAATTCATCAGCACGATACAACAGGCGATCGAGCGTTTCCGAAAGAGCCATCATCAACCTTCAAAACAGCCAGCAAGCCGGGGGAATGAATTCCCCCGGACCCCCTTCTTTTCTTTTTATTCCTCGGCCGCGTCCTCGGCGACGATCTCCAGACCCTCGACCACCTGCTCGACCATGGCGTCCACCACGCCCGCGGCAGCCAGGGCCGAGAGCAGGCCGGCGACGCCGACGCGCTCCTGCCCGCCATTGCCCAGGTTGCGCACGACCACCACGCCCTCGGCCACCTCGGCCTCGCCGATGATCACGGCCGCCTGCGAGCCGATCTTGTTGGCCCGCTCCATCCGCTTCTTCAGATTGCCCTTGTAGGCCATCTCGGCGGGCACGCCGGCGGCGCGCAGCATCTGCAACAGCTCCAGCGCCGCGCCCTCCTCGGCGCCGCTCACCGGGATGACGGCGACCGGGCGGATCGGCTCCGGGGTCTCCTCCAGCAGCTCGGCCAGGCGCTCGACGCCGGCCGCCCAGCCGACGCTCGGCGTGGCCGGGCCGCCCATCTCCTGCACCAGCCCGTCATAGCGGCCGCCGGCCATCACCGTGCCCTGGGCGCCGAGCCGGTCGGTGACGAATTCGAAGGCGGTGTGGCTGTAATAGTCGAGCCCGCGCACGATCCGCGGATTCTTGCGGTAGGGCACGCCGAAGCGGTCCAGATGCGCCAGCACCCCCTCGAAGAAGGCCGCGGCCTCCGGGGTCAGGTGCTCGAAGATGGTCGGCGCATCGGCCACCAGCAGCTTGTCGCCCTCGTTCTTGCTGTCGAGGATGCGCATCGGGTTCTTCTCGAGCCGGGTGCGGCTCTCCTCCGACAGCTTCTCCTGATGCGCGGTGAAATAGGCCACCAGCGCCGCGCGATAGGCGTCGCGCGAGGCCGCGTCGCCCAGCGTGTTGATCTCCAGCACCACGCCGTCATCGATGCCGAGCTGCTGCAGGATCTGGTAGCCGCAGGCGATCACCTCGGCGTCCGCCAGCGGCTCGGCGGCGCCCATGATCTCGGCGCCGATCTGGTGGAACTGGCGGTAGCGGCCCTTCTGCGGCCGCTCGTAGCGGAACATCGGCCCGGTGTAGAAGACCTTGCGCGGCAGCCCGCCCTGGGTCAGCCCGTTGCTGACCAGCGCGCGGCAGACGCCGGCGGTGCCCTCGGGGCGCAGCGTCACGGAATCGCCGCCGCGATCCTCGAAGGTGTACATCTCCTTGGTCACCACGTCGGAGGTGTCGCCGAGGGTGCGCGCGAAGACGCCCGTCGCCTCGAAGATCGGCGTCGACCATTCCTCCAGCCCGTAGAGGCCGGTGACATGGCGCGCCGTCTCGACCACCTGCGCGTGGCGGCGGAAGCCTTCGCCGATCAGATCCTTGGTGCCGCGAACCGGCTGCATTCCGCTCAAGGCTTTTCTCGCTCTCTCGAATTCGGGCCGCGGCCGGTCAGGCGCCGGCGGCGGGGCTGTCCTTGCCGCTGTGGGGAGCGGCCTCCTCGGGCAGTTCCTCGTAGCGGCGGAAGATCTGCTCGAACTGGATCCACTGCTTCGGCGTGAAGATCGCCTTGTCACCATAGCGCACCAGCCGGGCCACCGCCTCCTCGACGAAGCGGCCCTCCCAGTCGCTGCCGGCCCGCGCCGCGGCAGCCAGGCCGCGCAGCCGCGCCAGCATGGCCTTCGCCCGCTCCGGCGTCAGCCGCGGCATGGGGAGGCTTCCGTCCCGGTGGTCATTCGGCGGCCTCGACCGGGGCCGGCAGCTCGGGCGCCGGCAGGGCGGCCTTGATCTCCGCCGCCTTCGCCTCGACCAGCTCGACGATATGGTCGACCATGCCCTCCTGGCCCATGGTGTGGTGCGTCTTGCCGGCGGCATAGACCATGTGCCGGCCGCTGCCGCCGCCGGTCACGCCGATATCGGTCATCAGCGCCTCGCCCGGCCCGTTCACCACGCAGCCGATGATCGACAGGCTCAGCGGCACCTCGATATGCGCCAGCCGCTCCTCCAGCGCCGCCACCGTCTCGATGACGTTGAAGCCCTGCCGCGCGCAGGAGGGGCAGGAGATGATCTTGACGCCGCGATGCCGGATGCCGAGCGACTTCAGGATGTCCCAGCCGACATGCACCTCCTCCTCCGGCTCGGCCGAGAGCGAGACGCGCAGCGTGTCGCCGATGCCGGCCCAGAGCAGGCTGCCCAGGCCGATCGAGGATTTCACCGTGCCGGTGCGCTTCCCCCCGGCCTCGGTGATGCCGATATGCAGCGGGTGGTCGCAGGCCTCGGCCAGCTGCTGGTAGGCGGCGACCGCCAGGAAGACGTCGGAGGCCTTCACGCTGATCTTGAACTCGTGGAAGTCGAGTTCCTGCAGGTGGGCGGCATGCCACAGCGCGCTCTCGACCAGCGCCTCCGGGTTGGGCTCGCCATACTTCTCCAGCAGGTGCCGCTCCAGGCTGCCGGCATTGACGCCGATGCGGATCGAGCAGCCATGGTCGCGGGCGGCCTTGACGACCTCCTTCACCCGCTCCTTGCTGCCGATATTGCCCGGGTTGATGCGGAGGCAGGCGGCGCCGGCCGCCGCCGCCTCGAGCGCGCGCTTATAGTGGAAGTGGATATCGGCCACGATCGGCACGTTCACCTCGCGCACGATCTCGGCCAGCGCCGCGGTCGAGGCCTCGTCCGGGCAGGAGACGCGGACGATGTCGACCCCGGCCACCTCCGCCCGGCGGATCTGCGCGATGGTGGCCGCGGCATCCTCGGTCGGCGTGTTGGTCATGGTCTGCACGGTGATCGGCGCGTCGCCGCCCACCAGGACCTTGCCGACGCGGATCTGCCGGGATTTCCGGCGCAGGATCTGCTGGTAGGGACGATAGGACATGGCGGTCAGGCCTCCCGCTGCGGCATGGGGCGGATATGGCAGCAGTGGCGCCATCGGCCAAGCCCGCCCCTCGCGGGGCAGGCCCGACCGCCGGTCTCAGCGCGTGGCGGGGGCGGCCGCCCGCAGCCGCTCGGGGTCGAGCGAGATGTCGCGCCGCACGCCGACCTGATTGGCCAGCACGCCGGTCGCGGCGCCATCCAGCTCGATGGTCAGCCCTTCCGCCTTGCCGGTGCTCAGCACCAGGCCAGGCTGGTTCGGCACCTCATAGGTCTCGCGCGGGCGCAGCACGCGGTTCAGCAGCACCCGGCCGGAGCGCGAGTCGCGGATCTGCACCCAGGATTCGTCGCTGGCGCGCAGCACCACGCCCTGCGCCGCGGGCGCGGCCGGGGCGGCGGGGGTGCCGGCCACGCCCGGCGGCACCGGCGCGGCCGGCGGGGCGGCATTGCCGTTCGGGGCCGCGGGCATGGCGCCCGGGGCAGGCGCCGCCGTGCCGGGAGCGCCGGCCACTGGCGGCTGGCTGGGACGGGCGGCGGGCGGCACCGCGGGGGTCACGCCTGGGGCCGGCGCAGCCGGAGCGGGTGCTCCCGATGCCGGCGCACCGGAGACGGCACCTGGCACGCTGCCCGGCGCCGTACCGGCCGCCGGCGGCGTCGCCGGGGTGGCGCCGTTTGGCGCCGGGGTGGCAGGTGTGGCCGCCGGCGGCGTGCCCGGCAGCGGCGGCAGGCCGGCCTCGCGCGCCGCCTGCTCCAGCCGCGGCGGCAGCGGCGGCACGGCATCGACGCTGCGCTCGGCCGAGCCGCTCCACTGGTACCAGGCGGCATAGGCGCCAACCGCCAGCACCGCGCCGATCAGGATGACAACGCCGGCCGGGACGCCGCGATCCGGCACCGGCTCGGGGAAGACCAGATCCTTCGAGCGGGTGCCGGCGCCGGCCCCCTCACGGAAGCGGCGCACCAGGTCGGGCGCGTCCAGCCCCATCGACTGGGCATAGCTGCGGACGAAGCCGGTGCCATAGGCGACGCCCGGCAGGTCGCGCACGCGGCCTTCTTCCAGGGCGGCCAGGTAGCGCCGGTTGATCCGCAGCGCCTCGGCCAGTTCTTCCAGGCTCACGCCCAGCGAGAGGCGGGCCTCGCGCAGTTCCTCACCCACCCGCGCGGCTTCGGCGGGCTGGCTGTCGGATCGGGGGCGGGGTTTGAGATCGTAGGGCACGCGATGCACACCTATCGCGCCGCGCGGCGCAGGGCAAACCGAATTGCGGTGAAGCCGGACGCCTGCCCCGTGCCGGGCCGGGCGAGAAAGCGCCGCGGCGCCGGCGGGCCGGAGCGGCCGGCACCCGCCACGGCCGGGCGAGAAAGCCGTGCGGGAAACAAGGGGGGGGCGATCGCCGCCAGGCCGGTGCTCCGGCCCGGCGCCGATCGCCGTCAGATGCCGCCGCGCCGGGCCAGCAGGGCGGTGCGGGCCTGGTCCAGCAGCTCGGCGATGATCTCGGCGGCCGGCTGCTCCTTGCTGACCAGCCCGACGCTCTGGCCGGCCATCAGGCTGCCCTGCTCGACATCGCCATCGACCACGGCGCGGCGCAGCGCGCCGGCCCAGAAATGCTCGATCTCCAGCTGGCCGGCCTCCTTGGTCACCTCGCCCGCCTTGAAGCGGGCGATGACGGCGGCCTGGTGCTCCAGGAAGCGCTTGGTGCCCTCGTTCTGCAGGGCGCGCACCGGGATCACGGGAAAGTTCTCGTCCAGCTGCACGGTCGGCAGCGCCTCGCGCGCCGCGCCGCGGATGAAAGCCCGCTTGAAGTTCGCATGCGCCACGCATTCGGTCGCGCAGACGAAGCGGGTGCCGAGCTGCACGCCGGCCGCCCCCATCTCCAGATAGGACAGGATGGCCTCGCCGCGGCCGATGCCGCCGGCGACGAAGACCGGCACGTCGCGGATATGCGGCAGGATCTCCTGCGCCAGCACGGTCAGGCTGACCGGGCCGATATGGCCGCCGGCTTCCGACCCTTCGATCACCAGCGCATCGGCGCCCGAGCGGACCAGCTTCTTGGCCAGCGCCAGGGCCGGCGCGAAGCAGATCACCTTGGCGCCGCCTTCCTTGGCCGCCTTGATGGCGGGCCCGGGCGGGATGCCGCCGGCGAAGACGATGTGCCCGACCTTGGCATCGAGACAGACCTGCACCAGCTCCATCAGGTTCGGATGCATGGTGATCAGGTTCACGCCGAAGGGCTTCTGCGTCAGCGCCTGGGTGGCGGAAATCTCCTCCGCCAGCCGGTCCGGCATCATCGCGCCGCAGGCGATGACGCCGAAGGCACCGGCATTGGACAGGGCGGCGACCAGGTTGCGCTCGCTGACCCAGCTCATCGCGCCGCCCAGGATGGCATATTCGGTGCCGAGGAAGGCCGCGCCCCGGGCCATCAGGCCGGCGATGGCCTCGGCCCCGGGGAGAAGATCAGTCTGCGCGTCCATGCTCAGCCTTCCGCGTCCAGGCCATAGGCGCTGTGCAGGGCGCGCACCGCGAGCTCGGTGTACTCGGCGCCGACCAGGACCGAGGTCTTGATCTCGGAGGTCGAGATCACCTGGATGTTGATGCCCTTCTCCGCCAGCGTCTTGAACATGGTGGCGGCGACGCCGGCATGGCTGCGCATGCCGATGCCGACGATGGAGATCTTGGCGACCTCCGGATCGGCGACCACGGTCTCGAAGCCGATCGTGCCGCGCGCCTTCTCCAGCACGTCACGCGCCCGCGGCAGGTCGGTCTTGCCCACCGTGAAGGTCATGTCCGTGGTGCCGTCGGCACCCAGGTTCTGCACGATCATGTCGACGTTGACATTGGCGTCCGACAGGGGCCCGAAGACCTCGGCGGCGATGCCGGGCTTGTCCGGCACCCGGCGCAGCGTCACCTTCGCCTCGTCGCGGGAATAGGCGACGCCCGTCACCAGCGGCTGTTCCACGATCTCATCCTCATCCACGACCAGCGAACCCGGGCGGTCCTCGAAGGAGGACAGCACCTGCACCCGCACCCGCTGCTTCATCGCCAGCTCGACCGACCGGGTCTGCAGCACCTTGGCGCCGACCGAAGCCAGTTCGAGCATCTCCTCATAGGCCACCGCCGGGAGCTTGCGCGCCTTCGGCACGATCCGCGGGTCGGTGGTGTAGATGCCGTCCACATCCGTGTAGATGTCGCAGCGATCGGCCTTGACCGCCGCCGCGATGGCGACCGCCGACAGGTCCGACCCGCCGCGGCCCAGCGTCGTCACCCGGTTGTCCGGGCCGATGCCCTGGAAGCCGGCGACGACCGGCACCTGGCCGGTCTTCATCCGCTCGATCAGCGCCTCGCCCTTGATCTCCTCGACGCGCGCCTTGCCATGCGCGCCATCGGTCAGGATCGGGATCTGCCAGCCCTGCCAGGAGCGCGCATCGACGCCGATGGTCTGCAGCGCCACCGCCAGCAGGCCGATGGTGACCTGCTCGCCGGTCGCCACCACGGTATCGTATTCGCGGGCGTCGTGCAGCGGCGACAGCTCCTGGCACCACTTCACCAGCTGGTTGGTCACGCCCGACATGGCCGAGACCACCACGGCGACCTCGTTGCCGGCATCGACTTCCCGTTTCACCCGGTTGGCGACGTTGCGGATACGGTCCAGGTCGGCGACGGACGTGCCGCCGAACTTCATCACGATACGGGCCATGGGCGCTCTGATGGAACGGGGTCTCGAAGGCGACCGGGCTGCCGGGAAAGCCTCCCCTGGCGGCCGATCAGGCACGGATTGCCGCGCGGGCCCTGGTTGCGGCCGGCGCGGGGCTGGGACAGATAACGGGGGTCGCGCCCTGCCGCAACCGGAGAAGCCGCCCGATGCCCGCCGAGACCACCGCCCTCGAGGCCGAGATCGCCAAGTTCGACGCCCTGGCGGAACGCTGGTGGGACCCCGACGGCCCCATGGCGCCGCTGCACCGCATGAACCCGCTGCGCTGCGGCTGGATCGCCCGCCGCTTGGCCGCGGCCGAGGGCCGCCAGGGCGAGGACCTCACCGGGCTGACCCTGCTCGATGTCGGCTGCGGCGCGGGCCTGGCCAGCGAGGGCGTGGCCCGCCTCGGCGCCCGCGTCACCGGGCTGGACGCCGCCGGCACCGCGCTGGAGGCCGCCCGCGCCCATGCGACCCGCTCGGGGCTCGAGATCGACTACCGCCAGGGTCGCCCGGAGGAGCTCGCGGCCGAGTGCGCCCGCTTCGATGCGGTGATCGCCCTGGAGGTGATCGAGCATGTCGCCGACCGCGGCGCCTTCCTGGCGGCGCTGGCCAGCGTCACCAAGCCCGGCGGCCACGTCTTCCTCTCGACGCTGAACCGCACGCCGAAGAGCTTCCTCTTCGCCAAGGTGGGCGCCGAATACCTGCTGCGCCTGCTGCCGCGCGGTACCCATGACTGGAAGATGTTCGTCACCCCGGCCGAGCTCGGGGCGGAAGCCCGACGGGCGGGGCTGCGGGTCGCCGACATCGCCGGCATGGTCCCGAAGCTCGGGACGAAGGACTGGAAGACCAGCAGCGACGTGAGCACGAACTACATCGTCGCGGCCAGAAAAGAGTAAGAAGGCTGGGGAGAAGGTATTCTCCCCAGACCCCTCATCTATTTCTGTCGGTCAGACCGCGACCGTCGTCGTCACCGGGATATTGCCGCGGGTCGCGTGGCTGTAGGGGCAGACGCGGTGCGCGCGCTCGACCAGATCCTCGGCCGCGGCCTGCTCCATGGCCGGCAGCGACACCGTCAGCGCCACCTCCAGGCCGAAGCCCTCGCCGTCCTCGCGCTGGCCGATGCCGACCTCGGCCGCCACCGCAACGTCCTGCGGCAGGCTGATCTTGCGCTGGCCCGCCACGTACTTCATCGCGCCGAGGAAGCAGGCCGAATAGCCGGCGCCGAACAGCTGCTCGGGATTCGTCGCCCCGCCCGCGCCACCCAGCTCCTTCGGCGGCGCCAGCTTCACCGCCAGCAGCCCGTCATCGCTGCGGGCGGCACCCTCGCGGCCACCGGTGGCGGAAACACGGGCGCGATACAGGATCTTCATGGGGTCGGGTTCCTTGCAGGCCGCAACCATCGCGGCGTTCGATTGCGCACAATCTAATCGGACAAAAGTTGCTGTCAATCCCATTGCGCACTATCTATCTTCACGAGACAGCGTGGAGGACAGCATGGCCGACGAGGCGCCCCTGCGGTTGCAGGACCATCTCTGCTTCGCGATCTATGCGGCGGCGCATGCCTTCGGCCAGGCCTACCGCCCCTATCTGGAGCCGCATGGCCTGACCTATCCGCAATATCTGGTGCTGCTGCAGCTCTGGGAGCGCGACGACCGCACGGTGCGCGAGCTCGGCGACGGGCTGTTCCTCGACAGCGGCACGCTGACCCCCATGCTGAAGCGCATGGAGGCGGCCGGCTGGGTCGCCCGCCGCCGCGATCCGCGCGACGAGCGCGTCGTCCGCGTCACCCTGACGGCCAAGGGCGAGGCGCTGCGCCGGCAGGCCCGCGCTATCCCCGAGGCGCTCGGCTGCGCCGCCCGCATGGCCCCCGAGGAGATGGCGCCGCTGCGCGACAGCCTGACCCTGCTGGCCAGCCGGCTGCGCGGCCGCGACGAGGAAGCGGGCTAGGAAGGGCGGAACGGCGGCAAGCTGCCGCCCGGGGCGCCGGGGTCAGCCGTCGGCGCGCGGCACCCAGGGCAGATGGGCGATCTCGATGCCCTCATCCTGCAGCGCCTCGGCATCGCCTTCGCTGGTCTCGCCGTAGATGCCGCGCCGCTCGCTCTCGCCGCGATGCATGCGCCGCGCCTCCTCGGCGAAATCGGCGCCGACATAGTCGCAGTTCCTCTCGATCTCGGCGCGCATCTTCTGCAGCAGTGCCAGCACCTGCGCCGGCATCGGCCCGGCGGCGGCCTGCGGCAGGCCCGGCGGCCCGCCCTGGGCGACCGGCGCTGCCGGCGGCTGGGTCGCGGCGGGCACCAGGGCCGATTCGGCGGGCGGCAGCGGGGTGGCTTCGGCACGCCCCTTGACGCCCGGGGTCTTGGCGATGGCCGGGGCCATCAGGGCGCGGGTGACGCTGTCGCTGCCGCAGACCGGGCATTCGACCAGCCGGGCAGCGGCCAGCTTCTCGAAGGCGGCGCTGTCCTTGTACCAGCCGTCGAAGCTGTGTTCCTGGTCGCAACGAAGCTGGTAGTGGATCATTCGGGCCCTGGTCTGTGCGGCGGCAAGGGAGGATCGAAGGCCGGGGGTTTAGCCCGCCTGCAGCAGCGCATCCAGCTTGCCGGCACGCTCCAGCGCCATCAGGTCGTCGCAGCCCCCGATCGACTGACCGTCGATGAAGATCTGCGGCACGGTGGTGCGCCCGCCGGAGCGACGGATCGCGTCGTCCCGCTCGGCCGAGCCGTTCGGCGCGTCGTATTCGGTGAAGCTGACCTCCTTGCGGCCCAGCAGCAGCTTGGCGCGGGAGCAATAGGGGCAGAATGCGGTGGTGTAGATTTCGACCTGGGCCATGCCGTGACACATCGGCGTCACCGCGGCTCCGGTCAAGAGCGTTGCCGCGTCGCGGCGGGGCCTTCCGGCGGATTGCTCTCGGCCTCCAGCCAGGGATCGGGCACCCGCGCCGCCGCCAGCACATCCACCGCCGCCGCGCCGCCCTGCAGCAGGACGTGGCAGCAGGCGCCGGCGGTGGCGCCGGTGGTCAGCACATCGTCGACCAGCAGCAGGCGCCGCCCGGCGATGCGCCCTGCCGCGCCCGGCGCCAGAGCGAAGGCGCCGGCGACCGCCGCCAGCCGGGCCGCCAGCCCCTTCTCGCCCAGCGAGGCGGTGCGGCGCGGCCGGCGCAGCAGATCCGGCGCCCAGGGGCGGCCCGACAGCCGCGACAGGGCGGCGGCCAGCAGCGCCGCCTGGTTGTAGCGCCGGCGCAGCAGCCGCCAGCGATGCAGCGGCACCGGGACGATCAGCTCGGCCCGCGCCAGCAGCTCGCGGCCGGCATACGCCATCTGCCGCGCCAGCGGCCCGGCCAGCTCGGCCCGGTCGCCATGCTTGAAGGGCAGCAGCAGCCGCTTGCTGCCCTCGGTGTAGAGAAAGGCCGCCCGCGCCCGGCCATAGAGCGGCGGCGCCATCAGGCAGCGCGAGCAATAGGGCGCGCCATCCTCGCCCTGCTCGGCCTGGGTGGGATCGGCGAAGGGCACGCCGCAGGCGTCGCAGCAGGGCGGCGTGATCTGCGGCGTGGCGGCGAAGCAGGGCGCGCAGAGCGTGCCGTGCTGCAGCACCGCCTCGCCGCAGCCGAGGCAGCGCGGCGGCAGCAGGGCGTCGAGCACGGCACCGCCCAGGCGGCGCCAGGGTGGCGCAAGCGTCATGGGTGCAGCCTTCCTGGCACGTCACTCACGATTTCGTGATCGTAGCCTGTGATCCGGCCCGGCTGCAAGCACGGCTTGCGCGCGGCCGCGGCTTGGCGCATGGGCGCGGCATGGCGGATGCGATGCGGGTTTTCGATCGGGCTCTGGTGCGGCGGCGGCGCGACCGCGCGGCGGCGGGCGTCGGCCAGGTGGCGCCGATCCTGGAGGCGGCGGCCGAGCGGCTGCTGGACCGGCTGGACGACACGCTGCGCCGCTTCGACCGCGCGCTGGAGATCGGCGGCCGCGGCGTGGTGGCGCCTCTATTGCGGGCCCGTGGCGTCGGTTTCACCGTGTCGATGGACCTCTCGGCGCGGATGGCGGCGGGGGCCGGCGGGCTGCCGCTGGCGGCGGACGAGGAATGGCTGCCCTTCGCCCCGGGCAGCTTCGACCTGATCGTCGCCAATCTTTCTCTCCATTGGGTCAACGACCTGCCGGGGGCCCTGCTGCAGATCCGCCGGGCGCTGGCGCCGGACGGGCTGTTCCTGGCCACCCTGCCGGCGCTGGGCACGCTGCAGCCGCTGCGCGAGGCGCTGGGCCAGGCCGAGACCGCGCTGCGCGACGGCCTCAGCCCGCGCGTCTCGCCATTTCCCGAGATCCGCGACGGCGCCGCGCTGCTGCAGCGGGCGGGCTTCGCCATGCCGGTGGCTGACCGGGAGCGGCTGGACCTGCGCTACCGCTCGGCGCTGGCACTGCTGGCCGATCTGCGCGCCGCCGGCGAGGGCAATGCCGTGCTGGCGCGCGACCCGCGCATCCCGCCGCGGGCACTGTTCCCGATGGCGCTGGCCAGGCTGGCGCCGGGGCCGGACGGCACCCTGGCCGCGCCGCTGGAGATGCTGACCCTGACCGGCTGGGCGCCCGGGCCGAACCAGCCGAAGCCGGCGCCGCGCGGCAGCGGCCAGGTCAGCCTGGCCGAGGCCTTCGGCACAATCGAGCACAAGACGGGCGACAAGCCGGGGTCCTAGGGCGGCCCGCGGCAGAAGGCAGGCGATCCGCTCCGGCACCCTGTTCAATCCCGTCATTCAGGCTTTCCGGCGGCTCCCCCTCGGGCCGTGGCGCTCGAGCAGCCTCGGCAGACCTGCCCTGCGGCGCCAGCGCCTTGCAAGCGGCAGGCGTTTTGCGCATCTTCCCGCGTCATGGAACAATCCGGTGCCGAGGCGCGGCGCATCACATTGCACGCGCCGGAAGATTTCGAGGGAATGCGCCGCGCGGGCCAGCTGGCCGCCGCGACGCTGGACATGATCACCCCGCATGTCCGCCCCGGCGTGACCACGGCGGCGCTGGACAAGACCATCCAGGACTTCATCGAGGCCCAGGGCGCCACCTCGGCGACGATCGGCTATCGCGGCTACCAGCACGCCTCCTGCATCTCGATCAACCATGTGGTCTGCCACGGCATTCCCGGGCCGCGCGCGCTGCAGGACGGCGACATCCTGAACATCGACGTCACCGTCATCCTGGATGGCTGGTACGGCGACACCAGCCGCATGTTCGCCGCCGGCACGCCCAGCACCAAGGCCCGGCTGCTGACGGACGTGACGCATGAGAGCCTGATGCTGGGCATCGCCGCGGTGAAGCCGGGCGCCCGGCTGGGCGATATCGGCCACGCCATCCAGAGCTATGTCGAGAAGCACCGCTTCAGCGTGGTGCGCGACTTCTGCGGCCATGGCATCGGCCGCACCTTCCATGCCGCGCCGAACGTGCTGCATTTCGGCCGCCCGGGCGAGGGCCCGGTGCTGAAGCCGGGGATGTTCTTCACCATCGAGCCGATGGTGAACACCGGCCGCCCGGACGTGAAGGTGCTGGACGATGGCTGGACCGCGGTGACCCGCGACCGCGGGCTGTCGGCGCAGTTCGAGCACATGATCGGCGTGACCGAGGAGGGCTGCGAGATCTTCACCCTCTCCCCTGCCGGTCTGCACAAGCCGCCCTACGCCGCCACCAGCGCCTGATCCTGCTGGACAAGCTGCGCCGCCTTCGTTCAACCTGCGGGTGAGAACGGAGGCCGCATGCGGAAGCCGCCCGGCATGGCGGAGGCCGGGACGCTGTCCCCTGCCCTGCTGCCCGACCTGTTGAGCCCTGCCCCGCTGCCGCCGCGTCCCGTGGCGGCGGAGGGGCATCGCGCGCGCATGCGCCAGCGGCTGCTCGGCACCGGGCCCGAGGCGCTGCTGGATCACGAGCTGATCGAGATGCTGCTGTTCCTGGCGCTGCCGCGGCGCGACACCCGCGCGCTGGCGCATGCGCTGCTGGCGCGCTTCGGCAGTTTCGCGCGGGTGCTTTCCGCCCCGGTGCCGGCGCTGCTGGCGGTGGAGGGGCTGGGCGAGGCCGGGGTGGCGGCGCTGAAGACGGTGCAGGGCGCGGCGCTGCGGCTGCTGCGGGCCGAGCTGCTGGACCGGCCGGTGCTGGACTCCTGGGAGGCGCTGACCGGCTATCTGCGGGCGGCGATGGGGCGCGAGGGTGTCGAGCAGTTCCGGGTGCTGTTCCTCGATGTCCGCAACCGGCTGATCGCCGACGAGGCGCTGGGCCGCGGCACGGTCAACCACACGCCGGTCTATCCGCGCGAGGTGGTGAAGCGGGCGCTGGAGCTGGGCGCCACCGCGCTGGTGCTGGCGCACAACCATCCGAGCGGGGATGTCTCTCCGAGTGCGGCCGATGTCTCGATGACCGCCGAGGTGCGCCGTGCCGCCGAGGCGCTCGGCCTGGTGCTGCACGACCACCTGATCGTCGGTGCCGGCCGCTGCCTGTCATTCCGCGCCGAGGGGCTGCTGTAACCGCGGGGTCCGGGGTGGCCGTTGCCACCCCGGCAGGGGTCCAGGGGGCAGCGCCCCCTGGCCTGTCTTCTCAGCGCGGCACCCCCGCCTCGTCCAGCGCCTGCTGCTGCCGCGCCTGCAGTTCCTGCTCGTTGAAGCCTTCGATCAGCTCGTTGAACAGCCGGTGCCAGTTCAGCCGGGCGTCGAGCCGCAGGAAGGCGCTGCCCAGCCCGACCGCCCCCCGATCCACCAGCACGAATTCCCGCGGCGGCCGCACGCCCCCGGTACGCTTCAGCCCGGCATGGACCTCGGACGCCACCTTCCGCCCGAAATCGGGGTCGTCGCTTTCCTGGATCGGCCGCACCCGGTCATCGAGCAGCGGCTCGTGCAGGAACTTCGCCCAGAGGCCGAGCACCTCCATCTTCTCCTTCGAGAGATCGGTGAAGCCCCAGATGCGATAGGCCTCGGCGGCTTTCTCCTGGTCGTTGTCGCGCAGCGCCTCGTAGAGCATGACCACGCCGCGCAGGAAGGCGGGCGGGAAGACGCGGATGGCGCCGAAATCCAGCAGGTTGATGCCGGCGGGGCTGTCCGCGGTCGGCTGGCGGATCTGGTAGTTGCCGAGATGCGGGTCGCCATGGATGACGCCGTAGCGATAGAAAGGAACGTACCAGGCGCGGAACAGCGCGGTTGCATAGGCGTCGCGCTCCTCCTGGCTGGGGTCCTCGGCCAGGCGGTCGAGGATCGGGCGGCCCTCCAGCCAGGTCATGGTCAGCAGCCGCTTGGAGCAATAGCCCTCGACCGGGGTCGGCGTGCGGATGGTCGGCTCGTCGCGCAGCATCAGGTTGTAGAGGCGCATCTGCGCCGCCTCGCGCTCGTAGTCGAGCTCCTCGCGCAGGCGGTCGCAGAGCTCGAGATAGACCTCGTCATGCTGGATGGCGTCGTCCATCCGGGCAAAGAGGCCCATGGCCAGCTTGAGCTGGCGCAGATCGGCCTCCACCACGCTGGACATGTCCGGGTATTGCAGCTTGCAGGCGACGGGGGTGCCGTCCGGCAGGGTGGCGCGGTGCACCTGGCCGAGCGAGGCGGCGGCCGAGGCCTCCTGGCCGAAGCTCTGGAAGCGCGACTGCCAGGCCGGGCCCAGCTCGCTCGACATGCGGCGGCGGACGAAGGCCCAGCCCATCGGCGGCGCATTGGCCTGCAGCGCCGCCAACTCGGCCGCGTATTCCTTCGGCAGGGCGTTGGGAATGGTGGTCAGGAACTGGGCGACCTTCATCAGCGGGCCCTTCAGCCCGCCCAGCACCGCCTTCAGATCGCCGGCATGCGCCGTGCGGTCGGTCTTGAGGCCGAGGAAGCGCTCCCCGGCGACGCGGGCGGCGATGCCACCCACGGCGCCGGAGGTGCGCGCCATCCGGCGCAGCTCGCCGAAGAGGGAGCTGCCTTCGCGGTCGTCAGCCATCCGTGTTTTCCAGCTCGTCGATGAATCCGGCGATGACGTTCAGCCCCTTCTGCCAGAAGGCGGGGTCGGAGGCGTCCAGCCCGAACGGGGCCAGCAGCTCCTTGTGCCGCAGGGTGCCGCCGGCGCGCAGCAGCTCCAGGTACTTCTCCTGGAAGCCGGGGACGCTGCCCTCCTGGAAGACGCCGTAGAGGGCGTTCACCAGGCAGTCGCCGAAGGCATAGGCATAGACGTAGAAGGGGGTGTGCACGAAATGCGGCACGTAGGACCAGTAGATCTCGTAATCCGGCGTGAACTCGAAGGCCGGGCCGAGGCTCTCGGTCTGCACCTGCATCCAGAGCGCGCCGATCTCCTCGCGTGACAGCTCGCCCTTGCGGCGGGCATCGTGCAGCAGGGTCTCGAAGCGGTAGAAGGCGATCTGGCGGACCACCGTGTTCAGCATGTCCTCGACCTTGCCGGCCAGCAGCGCGCGGCGGCGCTTCGGGTCGGTCTCGGCATCCAGCACGGCGCGGAAGGTCAGCATCTCGCCGAAGACCGAGGCGGTCTCGGCCAGGGTCAGCGGCGTGCCCGACATCAGGTAGCCCTGCTGCGCCGCCAGCACCTGGTGCACGCCATGGCCCAGCTCATGCGCCAGGGTCATCACGTCGCGCGACTTGCCGTGGTAGTTGACCAGCAGATAGGGGTGGGCCGAGGGCACCGTCGGATGCGCGAAGGCGCCGGAGGCCTTGCCCGGCCGCAGCGCCGCGTCGATCCACGGCTTGTCGAAGAATTCCTTGCCGATGCGGCCGAGCTCGGGATGGAAGCCGTGATAGGCGGCAAGCACGCGGTCGCGCGCCATCTCCCAGGGGATCTGGCTGTCATCCTCATTGGGCAGCGGCGCGTTGCGGTCCCAGTGCTGCAGCTTGGGCAGGCCGAGCCACCGGGCCTTCATTGCGTAATAGCGGTGCGACAGCGCCGGGTAGCTAGCGACGACGGTCTTGACCAGGGCGTCGACCACCTCGTCCTCGACCATGTTGGCGCGGTTGCGGCTGCTGCCCGGCCGCGGATAGTTCCGCCAGCCGTCGATGATCTCCTTGTCCTTCGCCAGGGTGTTGGTGATCAGGGTGAACAGGCGGGCCTTGTCGCCGAAGGCGGCGGAGACGCCCTTGGCCGCCGCCTCGCGGATGGCGCGGTTGCCGTCGGACAGCTTGTTCAGCGCGCCGGAGACATTCAGCGTCTCCTCGCCCACCTTCACCTCCATCCCGGCGATGGTCTCGTCGAACAGGCGGTTCCAGGCCGAGCGCCCGGTCACCTCCTTGTCATGCAGCAGCTTTTCCACCTCGTCCGACAGCTGGTGCGGCCGGAACACCCGCAGGTCGCGTAGGAAGGGGCGGTAGCGGGCCAGCGCCCGGGACGACAGCTTCTTCTCGAGGACCGCCTCCTCCAGCTTGTTCAGCTCCAGGCTGAAGAACAGCAGGTGGCTGGAGATGACCGTCGCCCGCTCCTGCATGGTCTGGTAGAAGCGGCCATTGGCCGGGTCCTGGGCATCGCCGGAAAAAACCAGCGATGCGAAGGACATGACCCGGCCCAGCACCTCCTCCAGCCGTTCGTATTCGGCGATGGCCGCGGCCAGGGCGTCGCCCGACAGGCCTGCCAGCCGGCCGGCATGGGCGTCGGAGAAGGCGCGGGCCTCGGCATCGGCGCGCTGCAGATCGGCCTCCAGCGCCGGGTCGGCCGGGCCGGCATAGAGATCCTTCAGGTCCCAGACCGGCAGCGGCCCCGCATTGCCCGGACCGCCAGGACGGCCGGAAGTGTCGCGAGAAATCGGATGGGCATCGGAGAGCTGCACGGGAAGCCTTGCGGTTGTGGTTCTCTGACAGTCGATATAAGCCCCTGAGGACGCAGGCCAAGCGCCCCCCACCCTTCCTTGTGCCAGGGGCGCCCGGGAAACCGGCCCGAGGCCGCTTCGCCAGGCCGGCCGCGGCCCGGCAGGAGGCCCCCAACGACGGAAGGAAAACGCCACCGCCATGCCCGCCGCCGAGGACAACTGGACCAGCCTGCCCGCGCTGATGCTGGGCCTCTCCCGCGCCTGGCCGGACCGGCCGATGCTGCGCTACTGGCGCGGCGGCGACTGGCGGCGGATGAGCTGGTCGGAATTCGCCCTGCAGGTGGCCTCGGTGGCGGCGGGGCTGCGCGCCCGCGGCGTCTGCCCGGGCGACCGTGTGGTCATCGTCGCCGAGAACCGGCCGGAATTCCTGGTCGCCGACTGCGCCATCATGGCGGTCGGCGCCGTCTCGGTGCCCGGCTACACCACCAACACCCTGGCCGACCACACCCATCTGCTGCGCGATTCCGGCGCCCGCGCCGCCATCGTCTCCACCAGCCGGCTGGCCCAGACGCTGGCCGAGGCGGCGGGCATCGGCGGGCTCGACCTGCTGGTCTCGATGGAGGAAAGCGCCGCGGAAGGCGGGGGCGCGGTCAGCTGGTCCAGCCTGGTCGAGACCCGCGGCGACCTGGCCATGCTCTATGCCGAGGCCGAGCAGATCCCGGCCGGGCGGCTGGCCTGCCTGATCTATACCTCCGGCACCGGCGGGCCGCCCAAGGGCGTCATGCTGCCGCACCGGGCCATGCTGGCCAATCGCGACGGCATCTACCACATCATCGCCGCGCTGAAGCTGCCGAAGGACGCCTCGTACCTGTCCTTCCTGCCGCTCAGCCACGCCTATGAACACACGGTGATCTACCTGCTCTGCTCCTTCGGGCTGGAGGTGGTGTTCAGCCGCGGCGCCGAGAAGCTCTCGGCCGAGCTGGCCGATATCCGCCCGCAGGTGCTGACCGCCGTGCCCCGCCTGTTCGAGGTGCTGCGCGCCCGCATCCTGGCCGGGCTGGAGAAGCAGTCCGCCTTCCAGCGCGGCCTGTTCGAGCGGACCCTGCGCCTCGGCCTGAAGCGCCTGGATGGCGGCGGGCTGAACCTGGCCGAGAAGCTGCAGGACGCGGTGCTCGACCGGCTGGTGCGCAGCAAGGTGCGCGCCCGCTTCGGCGGCCGGCTGGTCGCCATGGTTTCCGGCGGCGCGCGGCTCGACCCGGACCTGTCCGGCTTCTTCCTGGCGCTCGGCCTGCCGGTGCTGCAGGGCTATGGCCAGACCGAGGCCGGGCCGGTGGTCAGCGTCAACACCCCCTGGGACAATGACCGCACCACGGTGGGCCGGCCGCTGCCCGGCGTCACCCTCCGCATCGCCGAGGATGGCGAGGTGCTGGTGCGCGGCCCGCTGGTGATGGACGGCTACTGGAACCAGCCGGAGGCGAGCGCCAGCGCGCTGCGCTCCGCTCCGCCCGAGGGCGAGACCTGGCTGCACACCGGCGATGTCGGGCAGCTGGTCGAGGGGCGGCTGCGCATCACCGACCGCAAGCGCGACTTCATCAAGACGCTGGGCGGCGACATGGTCAGCCCGGCGCGGCTGGAGAGCCTGCTGATGGCCGAGCCCGAGATCGCCCAGGCGGTGGTCGCGGGCGAAGGCCGCCCCGGCCTCGCCGCCCTGCTGGTGCCGGCCGACCGCCATGGCGAGGACGCGGTGAAGGCGGCGCTGCGCCGGGTCAATGGCAAGCTCTCGGGCATCGAGCGGATCCGCTACTCCGCCTGCGTCGCGCCCTTCACCGTCGAGAACGGGCAGATGACGCCGACCATGAAGGTGAAGCGCAAGGTCGTGCTCGGCGACCATGCGGCCGTCATCGAGAAGCTCTACCAGTAGCGGCAGACGGCCACAGAAAAGGCCGGGGGAATGGCTTCCCCCGGCCTTACCGTCGATCGGTTGGAGAGCCACCCCGTGAATGGGGCGGCCGCCGCGCCTCAGCCGATGGTCTCGATGACCAGGCGGCGGATCTCGGCCTGCGTCATCGACACCGGCTGCGCCGCCTGGCGCGGCGGGTGCTGGATCATCGGCAGGCTCAGCGGAACGTTCTTCTTCATAGGCTTAAACTTATCCTCCGGGTGCGGCGCCCATCGGCGCTCCCCCCGGTTCTTGCTTCGGTGAGAGAAATGCCGGGTTCTGCCGCGTGCTTCGCGGCCAAGAACCCTTGCCGGCGCCATGAGTTGCGGCAGCCGGCAAAAAATCACCCAAAATCGCCTCAGGCGACAAAAGGGGGAAGCGCCCCCCGGTGATCCGATCACACGTAAGGCAAGGGCACTGCCACTTCAAGAGGTGGCCGCGGCCTCCTTGCGCTCGATGGCCGCTTCCTCGGCCGCGGCGACCAGCTGGGTGCTGACCGGCTGCTGCGGCATGATGAGGAAATCCTCCTTCTCCGTCGGCGCGGCACGGCGGCGCATGCGCCACAGCCCCCAGGCGGCAATGCCGGCCTGGGCCGTCAGGATCAGCCAGCCCAGCCCCTGCACGCCCAGCTGCGACATCGCGGCACCGCCGATCAGCGGCCCGAGCGCCGCCCCGGCCCCCCAGAGCACCAGCATGCCGCCCGAGGCGGCGGCGAACTCGCCGGGCGGCACATGGTCGTTCACATGCGCCAGTACCAGGCTGTAGCCGGGGATCACCATGGCGCCGAACAGCGCGACCAGGGCGTAGAGCAGCCCGCGCGGCGGGTTCTCCGGCACCAGCAGCACCATGGCCAGCAGCGCCGCGGCGGCGCAGCCGGTCAGCGCCACCACCAGCCCGCGGCGGTCGACCCGGTCGGACAGCCAGCCCATCGGCCAGGTGGCGAGGAAGCCGCCGAGCGAGCCGCAGGCCATGAACAGCGCGACGCCGGCGGGCTCCAGCCCGACCCGCTGCGCGAAGAGCGGCCCGAGCGAATAGTAGGAGGAGGTGCTGACGCCGACCAGGAAGCCGGCGACCACGCCGAAGGGCGAGATCCGGTAGAGGTTGCGCAGATTGGGCCGCACCGCCTTGCCCTCGGCCTGCAGCGGCGCCTGGCCGCGCGACAGCACCACCGGCACCAGCGCGAAGGAGATGATCATCGAGACCAGGCAGAACAGCACGAAGCCATGCGGGTCGGCGGCGGTCAGCAGCATCTGCCCGCCGACGCCGGCGATCATGCCGACCATGCCATAGATGCTGAGCAGCTGGCCGCGCACGGCGGAGGAGGCGGCGCCGTTCAGCCAGCTTTCCACCACGATGAACAGGCCGGCGAAGCAGAAGCCGGTCAGCGCCCGGCCGAGCGGCCAGAACCAGGGCGAGACGAACATCAGGTGCAGCAGCGGCACCGCCGAGGCCAGCGCCGCCAGCGCCGCGAAGGCCCGCGTATGGCCGACGCCGCGGATCAGCGCGCCGATGCGCAGCGAGCCGACCATCAGCCCGACATAGAAGCCGCTGCCCACCAGGCCGATCTCGGTCGCGGTGAAATGCTCGAGCCCGCCGCGCACGGTCAGCAGCGATGACTGCAGGGTATTGCCCATCTGCAGCATGGCATGCCCGAACAGCAGGGCGATGACGGTGGCGAGGGCGGCGGTCAGCGGGGTTTTCTGCAAGAGCGGGCTCCGGGTCGTTGCACGGCCTGGACCCCTGCCCGCCGCGACGGAGCGGCGCCGTCGCGGTCTCGTGGCCTCGGGCAGGGGCCGCGGCGCCATTCAAGCGGCAGCCCTTGCCGGCCGCAACCCGGGGTCCCTGCCCCGGCTTTCCGTCCAGGGCCGGTCGTTCCGCGGGGGAAGGCAGGCCCTCCCCCGCGCCAGGCCTCACATGCCGAGGGCGCGGCGGTAGAGGTCGAGCAGGGTCTCCTGCTCCTCCACCTCGGCCGGCTCCTGCTTGCGCAGGCGGATGATCTGGCGGATCACCTTGACCTCGAAGCCGGCCGCCTTGGCCTCGCTGAAGATGTCCTTGATGTCGTCGGCCAGCGCCTTGCGCTCTTCCTCCAGCCGCTCCACCCGCTCGATGATGGAGCGCAGACGATCGGCCGCGATGCCGCCGACTTCGGGATCGGGATCGGCTTCCTGGCGCGCGCGGCTGGCCTTGGCCTCCTGCTCGTCGAAATCGCTCATCATCGTCTCCGGAAAAATGGCCGGCCGCGCGAACGGCCGGGGCGCGCGGGTATAGCGAGGCCACACCCCACGGGCAATCGAGAAGCCCCGGGCCGGCGCCCCGCCTCTCAGCCGTGCTTTGGCTGGGCGGCGAAGGCGGCCTGCTGCTCGGGCGTCGCCGCCTTCTGGTGCTTCGCCTGCCATTCCTTGTAGGGCATGCCGTAGACGATCTCCCGCGCCTTGGGGTCCGGCAGGGCGATGCCCTGGGCTTCGGCCGCTTCGCGGTACCAGCGGCTGAGGCAGTTGCGGCAGAAGCCGGCCAGGTTCATCAGGTCGATGTTCTGCACGTCGCTGCGCTCGCGCAGATGCTCGACCAGGCGGCGGAAGGCGGCGGCCTCCAACTCCGTGCGGGTGGCGGCGTCGATCTCGGTGGTCATGGGGAATGGCCCTCCTTCGCCCGCTATCTGGCCCGCCAGGCCTGCCCTGCCAAGCGGGGCCTGCCAAGGCAGGGCGATGGCCCGGATCGCGGGTATGTACCCCCACTGGCCTACCCCTCGGGCCGCGGACGCCCCATATCGAGCGCAACCCGCCCCGGCCGCCCGGCCAGGGGCCCTGCCTTCGCACCCGCTCCGGGAGCCATCCATGATCCGCTATTCCGTCCTCGACCTCGCCCCGATCGCCCAGGGGCAGGACGCCACCGCCGCCTTCGCCAACAGCCGCAGCCTGGCCCAGCATGCCGAGAAGCTCGGCTACCACCGCTTCTGGCTGGCCGAGCACCACAACATGCCCGGCATCGCCAGCGCCGCCACCGCCGTGGTCATCGGCCATGTCGCCGCCGGCACCAGCACCATCCGGGTGGGCTCGGGCGGCATCATGCTGCCCAACCACGCGCCGCTGATGGTGGCCGAGCAGTTCGGCACCCTCAACGCCCTGTTCCCCGGCCGCATCGACCTGGGCCTCGGCCGGGCGCCCGGCACCGACATGCGCACCGCCCGGGCGCTGCGCCGCAACCTCTCCGGCGAGGCGGACAGCTTCCCGCAGGACGTGGTCGAGCTGCAGCAGTGGTTCGCCCCCGTGCAGCCCGGCCAGCCGGTGCGCGCCGTGCCCGGCGGCGGCATGGAGATCCCGATCTGGCTGCTCGGCTCCAGCCTCTACAGTGCGCAGCTGGCCGCCGCCCTCGGCCTGCCCTTCGCCTTCGCCAGCCATTTCGCGCCCCAGGCCATGGGCCAGGCGCTGGAGATCTACCGCGAGGGCTTCCGCCCCTCGGCGATGCTGGACAAGCCCTACAGCATGGCCGCGATGAACGTCTTCGCCGCCGAGACGGACGCGGAAGGCCAGCGCCTGTTCACCTCGCTGCAGCAGCAGTTCCTGAACCTGCGGCGCGGCACGCCGGGCCTGTTGCCGCCCCCGGCCGAGGACGTCGCCGCCCTGCAGCGCGAGGCCGAATGGGCCGGTGTCGGCCGCAGCCTGTCCTGCTCGGCGGTCGGCAGCCCCGCCACGGTGCGCGCCGGGATCGAGGCCTTCCTGGCCGAGACCCAGGTCGACGAGCTGATGCTCACCGGCCAGATCTTCGACCACGAGGCGCGGCTGCGCTCCTTCTCGATCGCGGCGGAGATCTGCCGGGATCTGGCGGCGGTGAAGGAAGCCGCCTGAGCGCCTGCCACGACGGCGTTGACCGGGAGGGGGGCGGCGGTGGCCGCTCCCTGCCCCGGCCGCCGGCTCAGCTGTTGCCGGCCAGATAGTCCATGGCGGCCTTCACGCCCTGGTCCTGGTGCGGCACGCCGGCGATGCGCAGCCCCATCTCGACGCCGGTCAGCGTCCCCATCAGCGCCAGGTCGTTGAAGTCGCCGAGATGGCCGATGCGGAACACCCGGTCGTTCAGCCGGCCCAGCCCGTTGCCCAGGCTCATGTTGAACTTCTGCAGGATGGCCGCGCGCAGCGCATTGGCCGAATGGCCTTCCGGCACGCGCACCGCGGTCAGCGCCGAGGAATAATGGCGCGGGTCCTCGCACTGCACCTCCAGCCCCCAGGCGCGGACGGCGCGGCGGGTGGCCTCGGCATGGCGGTCGTGGCGGGCGAAGACATTCTCCAGCCCCTCGGCCAGCAGCAGGTCCAGCGCGGTGTCCAGCGCATAGAGCATGTTGGTCGCCGGCGTGTAGGGGAAGTAGCCGGTGGCGTTGCTGGCCAGCATCGGCCGCCAGTCCCAGAAGCTGCGCGGCAGCCTGGCGCTCTCGGCGGCCTTCAGCGCCTTCGGGCTGATGGCATTGAAGGACAGGCCGGGCGGCAGCATCAGCCCCTTCTGGCTGCCCGCCACGGTGACGTCGACGCCCCACTCATCGTGGCGATAGTCGATCGAGCCCAGGGAAGAAATGGTGTCGACCAGCAGCAGCGCCGGGTGGCCGGCGGCATCCATGGCGCGGCGCACCTCGTCGACGCGGGAGGTGGCGCCGGTCGAGGTCTCGTTGTGCACCACGCAGACCGCCTTGATGGCGTGGTTGCGGTCGGCGCGCAGCCGGGCCTCGATGCCGGGGACATCGGCGCCGCCGCGCCAATCGGTCTGGATGAATTCGGGGCGGATGCCCAGGCGCTCGGCCATCTCGCGCCAGAGGAAGGCGAACTGCCCGGTCTCGCACATCAGCACCGTGTCCCCGGGCGACAGGGTATTGACCAGCGCCGCCTCCCAGGCCCCGGTGCCGGAGGCCGGGTAGATCACCACCGGCTGCTCGGTCTTGAAGACCTTCTTGACCTTTTCCAGCAGCTGGGCGCCGAACAGGCCGAAATCCGGCCCGCGATGGTCCATGGTCGGGTTGTCCAGCGCCCGCAGCACGCGGTCGGGGACATTGGTCGGACCCGGGATCTGCAGGAAATGCCGGCCCGCCACGGGCTTCGACTGATAATAGGCCATGGATGCCTCCCCTCGCGCTTCTGGTCTTCCCGTCTAGGGGCGAACCATGACAGGCGCCAATGAGTTCGCCTTGTCGGATTGATGAGTATTATAGATCGGACAGGCGCCAGCCCCCGCGCTAGCCTGCGCGGCAAGGAAGAGTGCGGGATCCGTCCATGAATGCCATCCACCAGTCCAAGCTGCAGCCGGGCGACACGGCGCTCGCCGCCCGGCTGAAGCGCGCGGTCGAGGGCGAGGTGCGCTTCGCCCCCGGCGATCGCGGCCGCTACGCCACCGATGCCAGTATCTACCAGGTGGAGCCGATCGGCGTGCTGGTGCCCAAGACCCAGGCCGACGTGGCGGCGGCGCTGGCGATCTGCCGCGAGGCCGGCGTGCCGGTGCTGCCGCGCGGTGGCGGCACCAGCCAGTGCGGCCAGACGGTGAACCGGGCGCTGGTGATCGATTGCAGCAAGCATCTGCGCCGGGTGCTGTCCGTCGAGGGCGACACCGCCTGGGTCGAGCCCGGGATTGCCCTGGGCGCGCTGAACGACGCGCTGAAGGGTGGAAAGAAGTTCTTCCCCGTCGATCCCTCGACCTGGGCGCGCTGCACCATCGGCGGCATGGCGGGCAACAATTCCTGCGGCAGCAAGTCGATCCGCTACGGGCTGATGGCCGACAACGTGCTGGCGATCGACGCGCTGCTGGCGGATGGCAGCCGCTTCACCTTTTCCGAGTTGCCCGACAATCTCGGCGAGGAAATCCCGGCCGGCACCGCGGCGCTGATCCAGGCGTTGCGCCAGCTCGGCGCGCGCGAGGCGGAAGAGATCGCGGCGCGCTTCCCGAAGCAGCTGCGCCGGGTCGGCGGCTACAATATCGATGCGCTGACGCCCTCCGCCCGGGCGGCCGGGCGCGGCAACCTGGCCCGCCTGCTGGTCGGCAGCGAGGGCACGCTGGCCTTCTCGGCCGCGCTGCAGCTGAAGCTGTCGCCGATCAAGCCGCGCAAGGTGCTGGGCATCTGCCAGTTCCCCAGCTTCCGCGCCGCCATGGCGGCCAGCGAGCACCTGGTGGCGCTGAACCCCGAGGCGGTCGAGCTGGTCGACCGGACGATGATCGATCTCGGCCGCTCGATCCCGATCTACCGCGCCACCATCGACGCCATCGTCATCGGCGAGCCGGATTCCCTGCTCATCGTCGAATTCCATGGCGACGACGACGCGGCGCTGCTGCGCGACCTCGACCGGCTGGACGAACAGATGGGCGACCTGGGCTATCCGGGCGCCGTGGTGCGGGTGACTGACGCTGGCTTCCAGGCCAGCGTCGCCGAGGTGCGCGAGGCAGGCCTCAACATCATGATGTCGATGAAGGGCGACGGGAAGCCGGTCTCCTTCATCGAGGACACCGCCGTCGATCTGGCCGACCTCGCCGACTATACCGAGCGGCTGAACGATGTCTTCGAGCGGCACGGCACCAAGGGCACCTGGTATGCCCATGCCAGCGTCGGCTGCCTGCATGTCCGCCCCGTCCTGAACATGAAGCAGGGCGAGGACGTCTCGAAGATGCGGGCGATAGCCGAGGAGTGCTTCGCCCTGGTCCGCGAATACAAGGGCAGCCATTCCGGCGAGCATGGCGACGGCATCGTCCGCTCCGAATTCAACGAGGTGATGTTCGGCAGCCGCATCGCCCGCGCCTTCGAGGCGGTGAAGGACGCCTTCGACCCGGCCGCGCTGCTCAATCCCGGCCGCGTCGTCCGCCCGCCGCGGATGGATGACCGCAGCCTGTTCCGCTACCCGCCCGGCTATGCGGCGGATGCCACCATCACCCCGGCGCTGGACTGGTCGGCCTGGCGCAGCACGCCGGACGACCCGCAGGGCGGGCTGCTGGGCGCGGTCGAGATGTGCAACAACAACGGCACCTGCCGGAAGTTCGACGCCAATGTCATGTGCCCCTCCTTCCGCGTCACGCGGGACGAGCAGCACCTGACCCGCGGCCGGGCCAATACGCTGCGCCTGGCCTTGACCGGGCAGCTCGGCCCCGATGCCCTGGCCGGGCCCGAGGTGGCCGAGGCGCTCTCCCTCTGCGTCTCCTGCAAGGGCTGCAAGCGGGAATGCCCAACCGGCGTCGACATGGCCAAGATGAAGATCGAGGCCACCCATGCCCGGGCGCAGCGGCATGGCATCCCCCTGAAGGACCGCCTGATCGCCGAGCTGCCGCGCTGGGCGCCCTGGGCCGCGAAGCTGCCGGTTCTGGCCAATCTGCGCGACCGGCTTCCCGGGCTGGCGGCGCTGTCGGAGCGCTTCCTCGGGCTGGCGGCGTCCCGCCCCCTGCCCCGCTTCGTGGCCGACCCCTTCCGCAATGAAGAGGCGCGCAGCGAGGGCGACCGCGGCGAGGTGCTGCTCTGGGCCGACACCTTCAACCGCCACTACGAGCCGGAAATCCTGCGCGACGCGGTGACGGTGCTGGGCCGCGCCGGCTACCGCGTCCGCCCGGCGGCGGCGCCGCGCGGCCGCGCGCTGTGCTGCGGCCGCAGCTACCTGGCCGCCGGCATGGTCGACCGGGCGCGCGCCGAGGCGCGGCGGACCCTGGCGGCGCTGGCGGTCAGCGACGCGCCGGTGATCGGGCTGGAACCCTCCTGCCTCACCACGCTGCGCGACGAGTTTCTGTCGGTTCTCCCCGGCAGCGAGAGCGAGAAGCTTGCGTCCCGTGCTTTTCTTCTCACCGAGTTCCTGGCCAAGGAGAATGTGGACCTGCCGCTGCAATCGCTCGGCCCGGCCCGCGCCCATATCCACGGGCATTGCCACCAGAAGGCCTTCGGCGCCTTCCTGCCCGCGGTGAAGACACTGCGGAAGATTCCGGGCATGGAGGTGGTGCCGATCGCCTCCTCCTGCTGCGGCATGGCCGGCAGCTTCGGCTACGAGGCGTCGAAACTGGAGACCAGCAAGGCCATGGCCGAACTTTCCCTGCTGCCGGCGGTGCGCGCCGCGGCGCCCGAGGATGTCATCCTCGCCGACGGCACCTCCTGCCGCCACCAGATCCGCGACCTGTCGGGGCGCGAGGCGCTGCATTCGGTGCAGCTGCTGGCCCGCGCCCTGAAGCCGGCCGCGAAGCCCGCATGAGCAGCGCGCAGGCGATCCTGGACTTCTGGTTCCAGGGCGACGTCACCACCCCCCGCCCCGCCTGGTTCCAGCGCGACGCGGCTTTCGACGCGGCGATCCAGGAGAAATTCGGCGCCCTGGTGGGGCCGGCGCGCGACGGCGCGCTGGACGGCTGGGCGGCGACGCCGGAGGGGGCGCTGGCGCTGCTGATCCTGCTCGACCAGTTCCCGCGCAACCTGTTCCGCGGCAGCGCCGAGGCCTTCGCCAGCGACCCGGCAGCACGGCGGCTGGCGCGGCAGGCGGTGCTGCGCGACCGCCACGACTTGGCGCTGCATCCCAACCAGCGGCCCTTCCTCTATCTGCCCTTCGAGCATTCCGAGGCGATGGCCGACCAGGACCTGGCGGTCGCGCTGTTCGAGGGGTTGCGCGATTTTCCGCCGCAGCGGGCGCCCGGTGGCGGCATCGACTATGCCTGGCGGCACTGGCGGGTGATCCGCCGCTTCGGCCGCTTTCCGCATCGCAACGCTGTGCTCGGCCGGGACGATACCGCGGCCGAGGCGGCCTATCTCGCGACGCCCGGCGCCGGCTTCTGAGGCGGGTTGCGCGAAGGTTCGCGGTGACGTCGATCACGTCACCGTGTGCTTTCAGCCGCGAGAAACCCGGCTGACCGCGCAACCGGCGACCGGGAGGCGGTCGCAGGCGGTCCTGCCCGCCTGGCACGCTAGGCCGTTCCCGAAGACAAAAGCGTTTAAAATCGGTGAACTGGCCACGACATTTGCTGCGTCATGACAAGGTCACCGGCCCGCTGTGGCAGATCGGCCACAGGCCCGCTTCGTTGCAAGGCCGCAGAGCAACCGCAGCATGAAACCCAGGTTTCCCCTGCGCCTGCCAACTAGGCACTAGGGAACACAGACATGACGCTTCGCCGCCTTCTCCTCGCCGCCACGGTCCTGACCACGACTGCCGGTCTGGCCCATGCCCAGTCCAGCTCGACCCCCTGGTACCTGCCGAACCCCTCCGCCCAGCCGATCAGCGGCGTCTATCTCGGTGCCGGCGCCGGCTGGAACCACGCTGACGCCCGCGGCCTGAACGCGCTGGGTGGCAACGGTTCCTACTTCGCCAACACCTCCGGCAACCGCCAGGGCAATCTGGGCTTCGAGGAAGGCTTCGGCGGCGTCCTCTCGGTCGGCTGGGGCTTCGGCAACGGCCTGCGCGCTGAGCTCGAGGGCAACTACCGCTACAACAGCGTCGATCGCCTGGGTGGCTTCCAGCGCCGCACCGGTGGCGCGCCGGGCGTCGCCTTCCGCGGCATCGACGGCGAGCAGCAGCAGTTCGGCGTGATGGCGAACGTCTTCTACGACTTCCAGCTGCCGCAGTGGTTCCCGACCATGCCGGTCGCCGTGGTTCCCTATATCGGTGGTGGCGTCGGCTACCAGTGGACCGACCTCGACGCCAAGGGCACCCGCCTGCAGCCGGGCGGCAACACCGTGCGCATCGACGACACCAACGGCCAGTTCGCCTATCAGGGCATCGCCGGCCTGGCCTTCCCGATCGCCTCCGTGCCGGGCCTCTCGCTGACCGCCGAGTACCGCTACACCGGCGCCCTGCAGGGCCACTACAAGGGCACCGTGACCAACCCGGCCGGCCAGCGCGTCTCCTCGGGCAAGTATGAAGTCGACCAGATCGGCAACCACTCGGCCATGCTCGGCCTGCGCTACGCCTTCAACACCCCGACCCCGCCGGCGCCGGTGCCGGTCGTCGCCCCGGCCCCGGCCGTCGCCCCGGCCCCGGCCCGCACCTACCTGGTGTTCTTCGACTTCGACCGCGCCGACCTGACCGACCGCGCCCGCCAGATCATCTCCGAGGCGGCGCAGGCTTCGGGCCGGGTGCAGACCACGCGCATCGAAGTGGCCGGCCATGCCGACCGCGCCGGTTCGCCGCAGTACAACCAGCGCCTGTCGCAGCGTCGCGCCGACGCCGTGGCCGCCGAGCTGGTCCGCCTGGGCGTCGCCCGCTCGGCCATCACGGTCCAGGCCTTCGGCGAGAGCCGTCCGCTGGTCGCCACCGCCGACGGCGTGCGCGAGCCGCAGAACCGCCGCGTCGAAATCGTCCTGCGCTAAGCCGGACGTCGCCCCGGGCCTGGCCCGGGGCGATCACGCGTCGACTGCCATGACCCCGGGGCGCCCCGTGCGCCCCGGGTTTCTTTTTGTCTGTGTCCCGGCGACCGGGCGCGGCCGGCACGGCCGGCCATGAAAAAGGGCGCCCGCAGGCGCCCTTCCGGCATGACGTCAGTTCATCCGCAGCGGCGGCTCGCCCGGCGGATCGCCCATTGGCGGAATGTCCGGGGCATCCGGGGTGGGCTGGTCCGGCCCCGGCGGATCGGTGATCGGCGGCTCCGGCAGGTCGGGGCCCGGGGCCGGCGGCGGGATCGGCGGCACCGGCGGCGGGGCGTCCGGCGGCGGGATCGGCAGCTGCAGACTCAGCGGCGGCAGGGTCGAGGCCTGGGCCGGCCAGAGCGGCGGCCCCACGGGCAGGCGGCGGCCGACGGTTCCGTCAACCAGCCGCAGAGCTTCGGCGGACATGCTTCCTCCAAGGGACTTCTCCCTGAGGGAACAGCCGGGCGGCCATCCGGGTTGCCGCTTCTTTGGTGACGGCATGTTGCACCGCTGCCACAGCGGCCACGGAAGCGGTTCTCGCGCCGCCGTGAGGCACCGCCCCGCTATGGCAGATTTGTTGCGGTGCACAATATACTGGAGGCCGGCTTTCAGGAGGAAACAACCGCAACCCAGCAGCTCCAGAGGTCCGCCCCATGCTTCGCCGCAACCTCCTCACCCTTTCCGCCGGTCTCCTCGCCGCCCCGGCGCTGCTGACCAGCCGGCCTGCCCGGGCCAGTGGCAGCCTCGCGGCCGCCGCCAACGAACCCGTCGATGTCGAGCTCGCTTTGGCGGTCGATGTCAGCCGCTCCGTCGATGCCGAGGAGCAGGAGCTGCAGTTCCGCGGCTATGCCGCCGCCTTCCGCGACCGCCGCCTGGTCGACGGCATCAGCCGCGGCGCCATCGGCGCCATCGCCGTCAGCTTCTTCACCTGGTCGGACTGGAACGTGCAGGAGCTGCTGGTGCCCTGGATGCGCATCGATGGCGCGGCCAGCGCCGAGGCCTTCGCCAGCGCGCTCGACGCCGCGCCGCGCCGCACCCACCTCTACACCTCGATCTCCGCCGCTATCGACTATGCCGCCACGCTGTTCGGCCAGGGCTATGAGGGCACCCGCCAGGTCGTCGACATCTCCGGCGACGGGGTCAACAATTCCGGCCGGCCGCTGGCCGAGGCGCGCGCCGCGGCGCTCGACAAGGGCATCGTGCTGAACGGGCTGGCGGTGCTCGACCGCACTCCCCCGCCCAGCCAGTTCGCCGCCCTCAACCCGCCGCTCGACGAATACTACCGCGACCAGGTGATCGGCGGGCCGGGCGCCTTCCTGATGGTCGCCGAAGGCTTCGACGCCTTCGAGAACGCGGTCCGCCGCAAGATCATCCGCGAGATCGCGCTGAACCCGCCGCCGGGGCCGCTGGTCGAGCGGGCCTTCGCTTAAAAGGCAGTAAGAATCCGGGGGAAGGAATTCCCCCGGGCCCCCTTCTCTTTCTGCCAACGGCCCTTTCCAGGCCAGCGCAAACGTCCGATCCGCAAGAGCGTGGCACGCGGCGGCTGCGCAGCCGCCCTGCCGGGCACGCTACTGGCGCAGGCTCCGCGCCGGGCGCATGGTCGGAGCTCGCACCACGGGAGGATCGGGCACGGCATGCAGACGGAAACCGATGGCCTGCCCCCGGAACGGCGCCGCTGGGCGATCCTGGCATTGGCCGTCGCCATCGCCATGGCGGTGATGGACAGCTCCATCGCCAATGTCGCCCTGCCCGCCATCGCCGCCGACCTGCGCGTCTCCGCCTCCGAAGCCATCCTGGTCGTCAACGCCTACCAGATCGCCATCGTCTGCTCGCTGCTGCCGCTGGCCTCGCTCGGCGAGCTGGTCGGCCATGAGCGCATCTACCGCACCGGCCTCGCCCTCTTCGTCGTCGCCTCCTGCTTCTGCGCCATGGCGGATTCGCTGACCTGGCTGACCCTGTCGCGCATCGTCCAGGGCTTCGGCGCCGCCGGGCTGATGTCGGTCAACACCGCCCTGCTGCGCTTCATCTATCCGCAGAGCCGCCTCGGCCAGGGCGTCGGCATCAACGCCCTCGTCGTCGCCCTCTCCTCGGTCACCGGGCCGAGCGTTGCCGCCGGCATCCTCAGCATCGCCCACTGGCCCTGGATCTTCGCGGTCAATATCCCGGTGGGCCTGCTGGCCTTCATCCTGGCTTGGCGCTTCCTGCCGGAGACGCCGCGCGCCCGCCGCCGCTTCGACGCCGCCTCCGCCCTGCTCAGCGCCGCCACCTTCGGCATGACCATGACCGCCTTCGAGCAGTTCACCCACGGCGCCCCCGCCTGGCGCGGCAGCCTGCTGCTGGCGGGCGGCGTCACCGCCGGCATCCTGCTGGTGCGCCGCCAGTCCGGCCGCGCCGCGCCGCTGCTGCCGGTCGACCTGCTGCGCATCCCGGTCTTCAGCCTGTCGGTGGCGACCTCGATCTGCTCCTTCGCCGCGCAGATGCTGGCCTTCGTCGCCCTGCCCTTCTTCCTGCAGCACAGCCTGGGCCGCACCCAGGTCGAGACCGGGCTGCTGATGACGCCCTGGCCGCTGGTGCTGATCGTCATGTCGCCGCTGGCCGGGCGCCTCTCCGACCGCATCCCGGCCGGACTGCTGGGCGGCATCGGGCTGATCGTCATGGCCACCGGCCTGGCGCTGCTCGCCACCCTGCCGGCGGCGCCCACCGCCCTCGACATCGGCTGGCGCACCGCGCTCTGCGGCATGGGCTTCGGCCTGTTCCAGAGCCCGAACAACCGGGCCCTGCTCTCCGCCGCCCCGCGCGAGCGCTCGGGCGGCGCCAGCGGCATGCTGTCCACCGCGCGGCTGTTGGGCCAGACCACCGGGGCGACGCTGGCGGCGCTGGTCCTGCGGCTGGCCGGCGAGAACGGCGCGGCGGTGGCGCTGACGGTTGCCGCTTGCATTGCCGGCGCCGCTGCCGTCATCAGCTTCACCCGCCTGGCCGGCCGCCGCCCCGGCGCCGCCTGATTTTCTTATCCGTCTTTCCGTAGAGTTCCTGCCATGGCCAGCAACAACCCCCCGACCCGCCCCTCGCCCGAGGCGCTCCGCGCCGAGATCCTGCGCCAGACCGCTGCGCGCGGCGACGCCGCCTCGATCTGCCCGAGCGAGGTGGCCCGCGCCCTCTTCCCCGAGGAGCACTGGCGCAGCCTGATGACGCCGATCCGCCAGGAGGCGATGAAGCTGCAGGCCGCCGGCCAGATCGAGATCCTGCGCAAGGGCAAGCCCGTCCCCGCCGAGGAGGTGCGCGGCGTCATCCGCCTGCGCGCCGCCCGCCCCGGCGAATAACCTCTCCCCCCTCAGCCCCCTCCCCAGACCCGGCCGCGGAGCCCGCGCATGCGCAACCTCTTCCCCTTCCTGCGGGATGCCTGGGCGCTGGCCCGCCCCTTCTGGCGCAGCGAGGAACGCTGGAAGGCGCGCGGCCTGCTGGCCGTGGTGGTCGCCCTCAACCTGGCCCTCGTCGGCATGGGCGTGGTGCTGACCTTCTGGCAGCGCGCCTTCTACAACGCCCTCGAGGTGAAGGATTTCTCGGCCTTCACCGGACTGATCCTCTGGGGCCACCATGGCGAGGAGGGCTTCATGCCCGGCTTCTCCATCGTCGCCGCCCTCTACATCCTGGTCGCCGTCTATGCCGCCTATCTGCGCCAGGCGCTCGACATCCGCTGGCGCCGCTGGGTCACCGAGCACATGCTGGCCGACTGGCTGCGCGACCGCGCCTATTACCGCATCGGCCTGACCGCCGGCCGCGGCGGGGCGGCGGATGCGGCCGACAACCCCGACCAGCGCATCGCCGAGGACAGCAAGCTCTTCGTCGGCAGCGCCCTGGTCCTCGGCATCAGCCTGATGAACGCGGTGGTGACGCTGTTCTCCTATGTCGCCCTGCTCTGGAGCCTGTCGGGGCCGATGCAGGTCTTCGGCCTCTCCATCCCCGGCTACATGGTCTGGGTCGCCCTGCTCTATGCGATGCTGGGCAGCTGGGTCTCGCATCTGATCGGCCGCCGGCTGATCCGGCTGAACTTCCTGCAGGAGCGGGTCGAGGCCGATTTCCGCTACGCCCTGGTCCGGGTCCGCGAGAACATGGAGGGCATCGCCCTGCATGGCGGCGAACCGCAGGAGAAGCAGGGCCTGCTCGGCCGCTTCGGCGCGGTGATCGGCAATTGGTGGGGCATCATGCGGGTCAGCAAGCAGCTCGCCTTCTTCTCCACCGGCTACAACCAGGTCGCCATCATCTTCCCCTTCATCGCCGCCGCCCCGGCCTATTTCTCGGGGGCCATGCCGCTCGGCGGGCTGATCCAGACCTCCTCCGCCTTCGGCGAGGTGCAGGGGGCGCTGTCCTGGTTCGTCACCTACTACCCCGACCTGACCAACTGGCGCGCCGCCGTCGACCGCCTCACCGGCTTCCAGAAGGCGCTCGCCGAGGCCCGCGCCAGCGCTGGCCAGGGCCCGGCCCGCAGACCCGCCGGCGGCCCGCTGCTGCGCGCCGAGGCGCTGGACATCGCCCTGCCCGATGGCCGCATCCTGACGCAGGATGCCGCCCTGGCGCTCGCCCCCGGCGAGGCGGTGCTGATCACCGGCCGCTCCGGCAGCGGCAAGTCGACGCTGTTCCGCGCGCTGGCCGGCATCTGGCCCTTCGGCCAGGGCCGCATCGCGGTGCCCGAGGGCACGTCGCTGTTCCTGCCGCAGCGGCCCTACCTGCCGCTGGGCACGCTGCGCCAGGCGGTCTGCTACCCGGCGACGCCGGCGGATTTCTCGGACGAGGCCATCGCCCGGGCGCTCGACCTCGCCGGGCTCGGCGGCCTGGCCGGGCAGCTCGATCGCGAGGACAGCTGGGACCGCCGCCTCTCCGGCGGCGAGCAGCAGCGCCTGGCGCTGGCCCGCGCCCTGCTGCTGCGGCCGCGCTGGCTGTTCCTCGACGAGGCCACCGCCAGCCTCGACCCGGAATCGGAAGAAAAACTCTACGCCACGCTGCGCCGCGAGCTGCCGGAGACCGCCATCCTCTCCATCGCCCATCGTCCCGCCGTTGCGCGCCACCACGACCGGGTGCTGCGGCTGGAGGGCGGCACGCTCATTCCACAGGCCGCGCCGGTTTAATGCGGAGCTTCCGCTGGGAGGCTTCGCAAAACCCGGCGCCGGGGCCATGATCGCGGCATCACCCTGGACAAGGATGCCACCATGACCCCCGTGCTGCAGCCCGCCATCGACCATGTGGTCATCCATGTCGGCGACGAGCTCGACGCGGCCGCGGCGCAGTACCAGCGCCTGGGCTTCCAGCTCACCGCGCGCGGCCATCACTCGCTGGGCTCGAGCAACAACCTGGCGATCTTCGGCACCGACTACCTGGAGCTGCTGGGCTACGAGCCGGCCCGCGCCAACCAGCGCGCCGAGCTCTGGCAGATGCCGATCGGGCTGGGCGGGCTGGTCTTCAAGCCGCCGGGCGATGCCGGCTTCCGCGACCGCGTCGTCGCCGCCGGCGTGCCCGCCGGTGAATCCCGCGCGTTCAACCGCCCCGTCGAGCTGCCCGATGGCAGCATGCCCGAGGCGCATTTCCGGGTGACCCACCTGGATGGCAGCGTCGCCTTCGGCGGCCGCGTCTTCTTCTGCCACCACGTCACGCCGGAACTGGTCTGGCGCCCGGAATGGCAGCAGCAGCCCAATGGCGTCACCGCCGTCGCCGAATTCGGCATCGTCAGCGCCGATCCTGACAAGGCCGTCGCCCCCTATCGCCGGCTGTTCGGCGAGGCGGCCGTGGTTGCCGTCCCCGGTGGCCAGGCGATCCAGACGCCGCAGGCCCGCGTGCTGGTGCTGCAGCCGGACGCCGCCCGCGCCCTCTGGGGCGAGGCCCTGCCGCCGCTGCCGACCGATGGCCGCGACATGATGGTCGCCCTGACCTTCCGGGCCGACCTGGCCGCGGCCCGCGCCGCCCTGGCCGGCGGCGGCGTCCCCTTCGTCGAGGCCGAGGGCCGTCTGCGCGTCGCCGCCACCGAGACCTTCGGCCTGGCCATCGCCTTCACCGAATGACCCAGGCCGGGCCGGGGAGCCTTCCCCGGCCCGCCGCGGGCCCGCCCAGCCTGTCGGGTTGCCTGACAAGCTGATGTCCTTTATCCCGGTCTGGCTTGTCTCTGGCCGAAAGGACTGGCCCCATGGCCCTGCCCCGTATCCTCGTTGCCCGCCGCATCACCGAGGCCGCCGCCGCCCGCGCCCGCCGCGACTTCGATGCGCTGATGGCCGAGCAGGACATGAATGCCGAGCAGGTCATCGAGGCGGCGACGCGGCACGGCGCCGAGGCCATCCTGCTCGGCACCACCTCGAAGCTCAATGCCGAGGCGATCGCCCGCCTGCCCGCCAGCGTCAGGCTGCTGGCCAACAGCTCGGTCGGCTACGACCACATGGACGCGGTCGCCGCCAAGGCGCGCGGCCTGATCGTCACCAACACGCCGGACGTGCTGACCGATTGCACCGCCGACCTCGCCTTCCTGCTGCTGCTGGCCGCCTGCCGCCGCGCGCATGAATACGAGGGCATCATGCGTGCCGGCTGGGGCAAGACGCTCGGCCTGCCCGACATGCTGGGGGTGCGTCCGAGCGGCAAGACGCTTGGCATCGTCGGCATGGGCCGCATCGGCCGCGCCATGGCGCAGCGCGCCCGCGGCTTCGGCATGCGCATCCTCTACCACAACCGCTCGCGGCTCAGCCCGGAGCTCGAGCAGGGCGCCGAATACTTCCCCAACCTGGCGGAGATGCTGCCGCACAGCCAGATCCTGTCGCTGCACCTGCCCGGCGGCGCCGCCACCGGCACGGTGATGACGGAAGCGGCCTTCGCGGCGCTGCCGCGCGGCGCCGTCTTCGTCAACACCGCGCGCGGCTCGGTGGTCGACGAGGACGCCCTGCTGCAGGCGCTGACCTCCGGCCATCTCTTCGCCGCCGGCCTCGACGTGTTCCACAACGAGCCGAATTTCGACCGCCGCTTCGCCGAGCTGCCCAATGTCTTCCTGACCCCGCATGTCGCCAGCGCCACCATCGAGACGCGCGACGCCATGGGCCTGAAGGCACTGGACAACATCGCCGCCGTGCTCGCCGGGCGCCCGCCGATCGACCCGGTGTAACCCCGATCGCCCGGCCGCGGGGGCAAAGGCGAAGACGCCACCCCGCGACGCCGGCTTCCCGTCCAAGGAGAACAGCCATGAACCGCCGCCATCTGCTGCGCGCCGGCGCCCTCGCGGCCCCCGCCCTGCTGCTGCCCCGCCTGGCCGGCGCGCAATCCGCCGCTGACTGGCCGAGCAAGCCGGTCACCATGATGGTGCCCTTCGCCCCGGGCGGCTCGTCGGACATCATCGGCCGCGCCGTCGCCCAGCGCATGACCGAGGCCCTGGGCAAGACCGTGGTCGTCGAGAACCGCCCCGGCGCCGCCGGCGAGATCGGCGCGCGCGCCCTGGCCCGCGCCACCCCCGATGGCAGCCTGCTGATGGCCGCGCCGATCAGCACCTTCGCCATCAACAAGGCGCTGCGCCCCAACCTGGGCTACGACCCGGAAAAGGACTTCACCAACCTGACCCTGTCGGTCACCACCCCCAACGTGCTGGTGGTCAACCCGAAGCAGGTCGCCGCCAACGACCTGGCCTCGCTGGTCGCCTGGCTGAAGCGCGGCGGCGCGCAGGATTCCTATTCGACCAGCGGCGTCGGCTCCTCCGACCATCTGACCATGGAGCTGTTCAAGCAGCTCACCGGCACCGGCATGGCCCATATCCCCTATGCCGGCGGCGCCCCTGCCACCACCGACCTGATCGCCGGCAATGTGCAGATGTCGTTCCAGAATCTGGGCTTCATCACGCCCTTCATCCGCGACAAGCAGGTCAAGCCGATCCTGGTAACCTCCGAGCAGCGCCATCCCCTGCTGCCCGACGTCCCCACCGCCTCCGAGGCGGGCCTGGCCGACTTCGTGGTCTATTCCTGGCAGGCCATGGCCGGCCCGCCGAAGATGGAGCCGGCCCTGGTCGAGCGCGTCCACAAGGCGCTGGTCGCCGGGCTGCGCCACCCCGCCACCATCGAGCAGATGGACCGCATCGGCTTCAGCGTCGTCGCCAATTCGCCGGACGACTTCCGTACCTTCCAGCGGCGGGAGATCGAGCGGTGGACGGAGGTGGTGAAGAAGGGAAATATCCAGGCTTCGTAAGCGAAGTGCTGGGCAGGCCAGGGGAATGAATTCCCCTGGACCCCTTCTTCTTTCTGTTCACCGGCCGTTTGCCGGCCAGCGCTCCAACGAAAGCGATACCCAGGCATCACGGCGGGGCGCATTCATATGAAAACAGCGCGCCCTGAAAGGTCGCGCTGTCGATTGGCCATTTCGCGTCCTGTCTCCACGTGGACACGGCAGTCCGAAAGAAATCAGTCGAAGCTCAAAAACCCAGGCATCTCGCTGATCGGCCGGGCGGCCTGCAGCTTCGCCAGGTCCGGCACCGGGCGGGCCAGCACCGCGTCACCGGCGACGGCGGCCTCGATGGCGGCGGCCACCGCGATGACCAGCGCATCGCCGCCACGGGGACCGACGATCTGCAGGCCGAAGGGCATGCCGGCACGGTCGACGCCGAGCGGCAGGCTGATCGCCGGATGGCCGGGCACCGTCACCGCATAGGCATTGGCCAGCCAGTGGAAGTAGTTCTTGGTCGGCTTGCCGTCGATCTCGGACGGGTAGAGCTCCGACCAGGGGCGCGGCGACAGGGTCATCGCCGGCGAGACGATGACGTCGTAGCCCTTCGCGAAGAAGGCCTGCCAGTTGCGGTAGATCTTGGTCTGCTGCACCGAGGCGCGGGCCACGTCGTTGGCCGTGTAGAGCAGGCCTTCCTCGACATTGGCGCGCACATTCGGCCCGACATCCTGCGGGCGCAGGCGGACCTTCTCCTCATGCGCGGCCAGGAAGTTCAGGGCGCGGAGGACGGCGAAGACCTCGTCGCAGCCGGTGCTGTCGGGATGCGCCTCCTCGACGCTGGCGAAGAGCGGCGACAGCGCCTGCATCCGCTCGGCGAAGACGCCGCGGATATGCTTCTCGGTCGGCGCGAAGCCGAAATCGGGCGTGCTGGCGACGCGGAGCGAGGACAGGTCGATCGCCTCGTGCAGCGCCATGCCGCGGCGGACATCCTGGTCCGGCAGCGTATAGGCCAGCGGGTCGAGGCCATGATCGGCCGCCATGACCGAGAGCATCAGCGCCAGGTCGCCGACGTCGCGCGCCATCGGCCCGAGCACCGGCAGGTTCGACCAGCCGAGCAGGCGGCGCTCGGCGGGCACCAGGCCGGGGCTGGGGCGGAAGCCGACGATGCCGTTGAAGGCGGCAGGGTTGCGCAAGGACCCGCCGGTGTCGGAGCCGCTGGCCAGCGGCACCATCCCCGTCGCCAGCACCACGCCCGAGCCGCCGGAGGAGCCGGCGGCGGACCGGGTCGGATCGAAGGGATTGCCGGTGGCACCATAGACGGCGTTGCGCGTGTTGGCACCGGCGCCGAATTCCGGGGTGTTGGTCTTGCCCAGCACGATACCGCCAGCCGCCTTCAGGTCAGCGACCATCTGGGAATCGCGGGCGGGGACATTGTCCTTGAAGATCGGGCTGCCGAAGGTGGTGCGCAGCCCCTCGGTGTCGTCGAGGTCCTTGATGCCGAGCGGCAGGCCGTGCAGCGCGCCGAGCTTCTCACCCTTCACCACCGCCTGCTCGGCCGCCTTCGCCGCCTTGCGGGCGCGCGTCTCGTCCAGCGCGACCATGGCATTGACCGCGTGGTTCACCGCGCTGATGCGGGCCAGGCAGCTGTCCAGCAGCTCGACGGGGGACAGCTTCTTCTCGCCGATCAGGCGGCGGGCGGTGACGGCGGAAAGGTCGCAGGCTTCGGTCACGCGGGAACTCCTCAGGACAGCACGGCAAGGATCGCGGGGGGCGTGGTCGCCCCCCGCAAGTCATCAGGCGTCAGTAGCCGAGGGCGCAGCCATCCTTGCGCGGGTCGGAGGCGCCGACCAGCACGCCGCGCGCATGGTCGATGAAGATCGCCTGGCCGCCGCCATGCGGCTTGTCCATCATCTCGATGGTGTGGCCGAGGCGGCTGAGCTGGTCGAGCGCCGAGGCCGGGATGCCGCGCTCCACCTGCAGCTTGCCGGCGTAGGGGAAGAGCCGCGGCAGGTCGAGCGACTCCTGCAGGTCCAGGCCGAACTCGAAATGGTTGGTCAGGAACAGGGTCTGGCCCATCGGCTGGAAATGCCCGCCCATGACGCCGAAGGGCATGATGGCGCGGCCGTTCTGCATCACCATGCCGGGGATGATGGTGTGCATCGGGCGCTTGTTCGGCGCGATGCAGTTGGGGTGGCCCTCCTGCAGGCGGAAGCCGAAGCCGCGATTGTGCAGCATGACGCCGCTCTTCTCGGCCAGGATGCCGGAGCCGAAGCTCTCGAACAGCGAGTTGATGAAGGAGCAGGCATTGCCCTCGGCGTCGACGACGCAGAGATAGACGGTGTCCTTGTGCTTCGGCAGCATCTCGGCCATGCCGGCCGGCGGCAGCTCCTTCATCGCGACATCGTCGCGGATCAGGGCGCGCAGCTTCTTCGTGTAGTCGTCCGAGGTCAGCTTGGCGACCGGCACTTCCACCTGGGACGGATCGGCCAGGAAGCCGTCGCGGTCGCGATAGGCGAGGCGCGCGGCCTCGACATGGCGGTGCAGGCGGGTGACGCCCAGCGGGCCGCCCTCCGGCGTCTCGCACTGGCCCAGCACGCCCAGCATCTGCAGCACCAGCAGGCCCGAGCCGTTCGGCGGGCACTGGTAGACGTCGAGCCCCTTCCACTTGGTCTGGATCGGCGTGACGAATTCGGCGATGTCGAGGCCGGCGGCGAAATCGGCCTCGGTGTGGGTGCCGCCGGCGGCCTGCAGGGCGGCGACCATGTCGGCGGCGATCTCGCCTTCATAGAAGGCGCGGGCGCCGCGCTCGCCGATGGCGCGCAGGGTCTTGGCCAGCGCCGGCTGGGCGAACTTGTCGCCGACCTGGAAGGGCTTGCCGTCCTTCAGGAAGTGCTTCGCGGCGGCGGCATTCTTGGCGAGCTTCGGCGCCGCGGTCTCCCAGTCGGCGGCGACGCGGCCATGCACCGGGTGACCGTCCTCGGCGATCTTGATGGCCGGTGCCAGGATCTGCGCCAGCGACAGCTTGCCATGCGCCTTGTTCAGCTTCTCCCAGGCGGAGATGGCGCCGGGCACGGTCACCGAATGCGCCGAGGTGGCGACCATGGCGGTCAGCCCGTCGGCCCGCAGCTTCTCCGGCGTCGCGCCGGCCGGGGCGCGGCCCGAGCCGTTCATCGCGATGACCTGGCCGGTGCCGGCCGGGGCGTAGAGACAGAAATTGTCGCCGCCGATGCCGGTCGACTGGGGCTCGATCACCGCCAGCACGGCGCAGGCGGCGATGGCGGCGTCGAGCGCGTTGCCGCCCTGGCGCAGGATGTCGATGGCGGCGAGCGTCGCCGCCGGCATCGAGGTGGCGGCCATGCCGTGGCTGGCGAGGACCGGGCTGCGGCCGGGGGCGTGGAAGTCGCGCATGGCATTACTTTCGGAACTGGACGTCACTGCGGTGGCGGGTGTCCCGCCACCAGGAGGGCGCGAGGCTGGCACGGCTCGGCGCCCGCAGCAATCCGCCCACTTCCGCCGCCCCGCCGGCTGCGCTATCGAACCGGCATGGAAGCGACCGCGACGATCGACGATTTCGACCGCCTCGACATCCGTGTCGGCACGGTGGTCGATGCCCGCCCCCTGGAGGGCGCGCGCAAGCCGGCCTACAAGCTGGAGATCGACCTGGGGCCGGAGCTCGGCATCCGGAAATCCTCGGCCCAGGTCACGGTCCACTACACCCCGGACAAGATGATCGGCCGCCAGGTGCTCTGCGTGGTCAACCTGCCGCCACGCCGCATCGCCGGCTTCGAGAGCCAGGTGCTAACCCTCGGCCTGCCCGACAGCAATGGCGCCGTGGTGCTGCTCAAGCCGGATTTCAGTGTCCCCAACGGTGGGAAGATGTTCTGACCATGCCGCCCCGCTACTACACCGTCAGCTGGGACCAGCTGCACCGCGACAGCAAGGCCCTGGCCTGGCGCCTGATCGAGCGCGGGCCGTGGACCGGCATCGTCGCCATCACCCGCGGCGGGCTGATCCCCGCCGCCATCGTGGCGCGCGAGCTCGACTGCCGGCTGATCGAGAGCGTCTCGATCATTACCTATGACGAGGAAAAGCGCGGCGAGCCGGTGGTGGCCAAGCCCCCGGTCGCGGCCGGCGACGGCGCCGGCTGGCTGGTGCTGGACGACCTGGTCGATACCGGCACGACGGCCAAGGTGGTCCGCGCCATGCTGCCCAAGGCGCATTTCGCGACGGTCTATGCCAAGCCGGCCGGCAAGCCGCTGGTCGACACCTTCATCACCGAGGTGTCGCAGGATACCTGGATCCTGTTCCCCTGGGACACCGAGGCGCAGTTCATCGCGCCGATCGCCAAGTCGATGGCCCAGAAGTAGGCGTCGTCGAAGACCCGGCCCCCAACGGCCGAAAGAACAGAGAAAAGAAGGGGTCGAGGGGAATTCCTTCCCCTCGCCTGCCCCTGCCCTCGCCTCAGTAGCCCTTCTCGGGCAGCACCCGGTTGGGCATCGCCTTCCCCGCCCGCGCCGCGCGGAGATTGGCGAAGAGGATATCCAGGCTGTTGTCGTTGTAGGTCTCGGGATCGTCCGACGACATGTGCGGCGTGATGAACAGCCCCGGGGTGCGCCACAGCCGGTGCTCGGCCGGCAGCGGCTCGGGCGTGGTCACGTCGGTCACCACGCCGCCGAGATGGCCGGCCTCCAGCGCATCGGCCATCGCCTCCTGGTCCCACAGCCCGCCGCGGCCCATGTTCACGACCCGCGCGCCGCGCGGCAGCAGGGCAAAGCGCCGGGCGTCCATCAGGCCGCGCGTCTGCGGCGTCAGCGGGCAGGCCAGCAGCAGGTAGTCCGCCTCGGGCAGCACGGAATCGATATCGCTCTGCGCCACCACCCTGTCGCACGACTCGTGCGGGGCGGCGGTATGGCGCACGCCGGTGACGGTCATGCCGAACTGTTTCGCGCGCGCCGCGACGGCGCCGCCGAGCGAGCCCAGCCCCACCACCACCAGCCGGCGGCCGGCCAGCACCGAGGCGAAGCGCGGCGCCCAGCGCGCCTCGCGCTGCCGCTCGGCGAAATAGGGGATGTGGTTGGCCAGCATCAGCAGCGCCATGATGCCGAACTCGCCGGCCTTGTTGGCATGCGCGCCGCGGTTGTTCAGCAGCGCCACGTCGTCCGGCAGCCAGGCGAAGGGCGCCAGCCGGTCGAGCCCGGCGGAGGTGCAGAAGATGGTCTGCAGCTTCGGCGCCGCAGCGCGGGAAGCCTTCAGCTGGCCCTGGCCGAAGCGCGCCAGCACCTCGCGCGTCCAGGTGACCAGCAGCGTGGCCTCCTGCATGGCGGCGGCATAGCCGGCCTCGTCATGGGCGAAGCTGACCTGGAGGTCGGCCATGTCCGGCGCGCGGGCGACGGCGGCCTGCCACTGGGCGGAGGTGATGGGGAAGACCGTTTCGCCGGCCGGATTCTGGACATGGATGCGCATGCGGCGGAGCCTCGCATGGCCAGGGACGGCGTCAAGCGCCCGTGATCGGCGGATTGACAGGGCTTCGGCTTGGGCGCGGGATGGCAACAACCGCCCCACCCGCAAGGCATCCGCCCATGTCGAGATTCCTCCCCACGGCGCTCGCCGCCCTGGCCCTGACTGCCGCCGCCCTCCCCGCCGCCCGGGCGCAGGAGCTGACCATCGGCATGCAGGGCGAGCCCGGCACGCTGGACCCGCAGTTCAACCTGCTGGGCACCAACACCTCGGCGCTGCGCAACATCTACGACACGCTGCTGTCGCGCGATCCGCAGCTGCAGCTGCGCCCCTCGCTGGCCGAGAGCTGGAAGGCGATCGACGACACCACCTGGGAATTCACCCTGCGCGAGGGCGTGCGCTTCCATGACGGCAGCCCGCTGACCGCCGAGGATGTGCGCTTCACCATCGCCCGCGTGCCCAACGTCCAGGGCAATCCGAACAGCTACGCCACCTACATCCAGGGCATCCGCGAGGTGCAGGTGGTCGATGCCCGCACCGTACGCTTCCTGACCGAGGGGCCGGTGCCGCTGCTGCCGGTCAACCTGTCCAACATCTTCATTCTTTCGTCGGCCAAGGGGCTGCGCAGCACCGCCGAGTTCAACAACGGCTCAGCGGCGATCGGCACCGGGCCCTATCGCCTGTCCTCCTGGCAGCCGGGGCAGCCGCTCGTGCTGGAGCGCAATGCCGGCTATTTCGACGCGCCGGCGCATTGGGCCCGCGTCAGCTTCCGGCCGATCCCGAGCGACGGGGCGCGGGTCGGCGCGCTGCTCTCCGGCGATGTCGACTTCATCAACGCCGTGCCGCTGCAGGACATCGCCCGGCTGGAGAAGAGCGAGGGCAGCCGCCGCTACCGCGTCTTCAGCGGCCCCTCGGCCTATGTCTACATGCTGTTCCCCGAGCTCGGGCGCGAGCCGCTGCCGGGCGTGCGCGACGCCCAGGGGCAGCCGCTGCCGCGCAACCCCTGGAAGGATGCGCGGGTGCGCGAGGCGGTCTCGCTCGCCATCAACCGCCAGGCCATCGTCGACCGGCTGATGGAAGGCCGCGCCCGCGTCGCCAACCAGGCGGTGCCGGAGGGCTTCTTCGGCCATTCCGCGCGCATCGCCCCGGCCCGCTTCGACGCCGAGCGCGCCCGCACCCTGCTGCGCGAGGCCGGCTATCCGAACGGTTTCCAGACCAGCCTGGCCTGCCCGAACGACCGCTTCGTCAATGACAGCAAGATCTGCGAGGCGGCGGCGCAGCAGCTGCAGCGCGTCGGCATCCGCGTCGAGCTGAACGCCCTGCCGCGCGCCACCTTCTTCCCCGCCCGCGCCCGCCGCGAATGGCCGCTGCACGCCGCCGGCTGGGGCAGCCTGACCGGCGAGAGCAGCTACTTCCTGACCAGCCAGGTGCACACGCCGGACCGCGCCCAGGGGCTCGGCGCCATCAACTATTCCGGCCTGTCCGACCCGGCGATCGACGCGCTGATCCAGCGCGCGCGCCGCACCCTCGACGAGGGCCAGCGCCGCGCCCTGCTGGAGGAGGCGATGGAGAAGACCATGGCGGCGAACGAGATCATCCCGATCCTGACCTTCGAATCCGTCTGGGCCGGCCGCGCCGACCGCGTCAGCTTCACGCCGCGCGGCGACGAGGAGACGCTGGCCATCGAAATCCGGCCGGCCCGCTGATGCCCGTCGCCATCGACCTCTCGGGCCGCCGCGCGCTGGTCACCGGCGCCGGCACCGAGGGCATCGGCCGCGCCACCGCCCGGCTGCTGGCCGAGGCCGGCGCCCGCGTCGCCATCCACCACCTGGCCGAGCCAGAGGCGGCCGCCGCGCTCGCCGCCGAATGCGGCGGCGTGGCGCTGCAGGCCGATCTCGGCGATGCGGCCGCCGCCGGGGCGCTGGCGCATCGCGCGGCCGAGGCGCTGGGCGGGCTCGACATCCTGGTCAGCAATGCCGGGATGCTGCTGCGCAAGCCGCTGGCCGAGACCAGCGACGCGGACTTCGCCCGCGTCCATGCGGTCAACCTGGGCGGCGCCTTCGCGCTGGCGCGGGAGGCGGCCGGGATCATGCGGACGAGCGGCCAGGGCGGGCGGATCGTCTTCACCTCCTCGGTCAACCAGTGGATGCCCAATCCCGGCCTGGTCGCCTATGGCAGCGCCAAGGGCGGGCTGATGCAGCTGGCCCGCCAGATGGCGCTGGAGCTGGCGGCCGAGGGCATCACGGTGAACCTCGTCGCCCCCGGCACCATCGAGACCGACTTCAACCGCCGGGCGCTGGCCGACCCGGCCTGGCGGGCGCAGAAGATGGCCCTGATCCCGGCGGCGCGGATCGGCGGGCCGGGCGACGTGGCCGGCGCCGTGCTGTTCCTGGCCAGCGATTTCTCATCCTATGTCACCGGCAGCACCATCATCGTCGATGGCGGGCTCAGCCTGATGGGGATGCGGCCGTGAGCGACCCGTCATGAGCGACCTGTGGGAGGCCTATGCGCTGCGCTTCGCCCTCGACCCCGACCGGCTGGCGGCGCGCAGCTTTCTCGGGGGCGCCGGCGGCGAGGCGAAGGCGCCCTTCGCCTACCATGCCTTCCTGTTGCGCGGGCCGCTGGGCTGGGTGGCGGTCGACACGGCGGCGGATGCACAAGCCTGCGCCGACTACGCCAAGCCGCTGGAAGGCACCCTGCCGGAGGCTTTCGCCACGCTCGGCATCGATCCGGGCGCGGTGAAGCATGTGGTGCAGACCCATCTGCACTGGGACCATGCCGGCCAGCCCGGCCTGTTCCCGCAGGCCAGCTTCCACATGCAGGCCCGCGAGATGGCCTATGTCACCGGCCCGGCGATGCGGCACGACGCGCTGCGCGCCGGCTACCGGGCGGCGGACATCGCCGCCCATGTCGCGCTGCTGCACCAGGGCCGGATGCGGCTGCATGACGGCACGGTCGAGCTCGCCCCCGGCCTGACGCTGCACCATGCCGGCGGGCATACCGACGGGCTGCAATTCCTGCGGCTGCGCACCCGGCGCGGCTGGATGGTGCTGGCCGGCGACACCGTGCCGCTGCGCGAGCATCTGGCGCGGCGCATCCCCTTCCCGGCGCTCTACCATGTGGGCGATGCGCTAGACGCCTTCGACGCGGTCGAGGCCCTGGCCGACAGCCCGGCGCTGATCATCCCGGCCCACGACCCCTGGGTGCTGGCGGCGCATCCGCGCCTGACGCCACACCTCGCCCGCCTGGACTGAGGATTCTTGTCGCGATGAGCCAAGCTGTTGCCGATCGTCTGGTCGCCGATCAGGAAGCCATCCTGGAGCGGCTGAAGGCGCTGCTGCGCCTGCCCAGCGTCAGCACCGATCCCGCCTATGCCGCCGGCATGCAGGCGACGCGCGAATTCCTGCTGGCCCGCCTGACCGCGCTCGGGTTGCAGAAGGTGCAGCTGCTGGAGGGCGGCGGCCAGCCGGCGGTGTATGGCGAATGGCTGGGCGCGCCCGGCCGGCCCACCATCATCGTCTATGGCCATTACGACGTGCAGCCGCCCGACCCGCTCGACCAGTGGGTCACGCCGCCCTTCGAGCCCACGATCCGCGACGGCCGCCTCTATGCCCGCGGCGCCTCCGACGTGAAGGGCTCGACGCTGATCGCCGTCGAGACCGTCGGCGCCTTCCTGGCGGTCGAGGGCGGCTGCCCGGTCAACATCAAGTTCTTCCTCGAAGGCGAGGAGGAGACCGGCAGCCCCAGCATCCGCCGCCTGATCGAGACCCACCGCGCGCTGCTGGCGGCGGATGCCGTGCTCTCGGCCGATGGCGGCCGCGCCAGCACCACCATCCCGACGCTGAACACCGGCTCGCGGGGGTTGTGCAAGCTGGAGGTCACCCTCCGCTCGGCGCAGAAGGACATGCATTCGGGCCGCTATGGCGGCGCCGTGCGCAACGCCCTGCACGAGCTGGCCCGGCTGGTCACCAGCCTGCATGACGAAGCGGGCCGCATCCTGGTCCCCGGTTTCGACAGCGACGCCACGCCGCTGACCAACCGCGACCGGGCCGACGCGGCGGAACTGGCCGGCGATGATTCGCTGTTCTACGGCAGCGTCGGCGCCACGCCGCATGGCGACCCGGCCTATGCGGTGCGTGAGCGCGTCACGCTGCGGCCCTCGATCGACGTCAACGGGATGTGGGGCGGCTATACCGGCGCCGGCAGCAAGACCGTCATCGCCGGCGAGGCGCATGCCAAGATCACCGCCCGCCTGGTGCCCGGCCAGGATCCGGACGCCGCGCGGCAGAAGATCCTCGACCACCTGCAGGCGCAGTGCCCGGCCGGCGTGACGCTGGACTTCTCGCCGCCCGGCGGCAATTCGCCCGCCTCCACCCTGCCCGACGGCCATCCGCTGCTGGTCGCGGCCGAGGCGGTGGTGCGCCAGACCCTGGGCCGCGCCCCGGCGCGGGCGCGCATCGGCGGCACCCTGCCGATCACCGGCATCTTCCAGGAGATGCTGGGCATCGACACGCTGATGTTCGGCTTCGCCATGCCGGACGAGGATGTCCATGCGCCGAACGAGTTTTTCCGGCTTTCCTCGCTGGAGGACGGCCTCAGGGCCTGGCCGCTGCTGCTGAGCCAGCTGGGCGAGGCCGGGGCGGATGCGTTCAGGCCCTGGCGCAAGCCGCCGACCGCTTGACGCGCGGCCGCCGCAGGGGCCATCATCCCGGCGATGACCGCGACCGCGCCCCTGCCGCGCCTGTATTACCGCCGCTCCTCATAACGAGCGGCCCGGTCTGATCTGTCCTGATCGAACGAAGCCGCCGCAGGGCGGCTTTTTCGTGCGAGCGACAACCCTGCGGTGGCCCCCAGCCCCGAGGGTTCCATGTCCAGCCACCATCGCAAGCGACCCCAGATCGGTCTGATCGGCCTCGGCGCCTTCGGCGCCTTCTGCCTTCCGCATCTGGAACGGCTCGGCCCCGTGCTGGGCCATGACCCGGCCCGGCCCGACAGCGCCCCGCTGGCCGAGGCCGCCTCCCGGCCGGTGGTCATCCTGGCCGTCCCCGTCGCCCGCCTGGCCGAGGCCGCCCGCGCCATCGCCCCGCATCTGCGGCCCGGCGCCCTGGTCATCGAGGTCTGCTCGATCAAGACCCATCCACTGGCCGTGCTGCGCGCGGCGCTGCCCGCCCATGTCGAGCTGCTCGGCACCCACCCGCTGTTCGGCCCGCAATCCGGCCGCGACGGGATCGAGGGGCTGCGGATGGTGTTGTGCCCCGGCGGCGCCCCCAGCCCCCGCGCCCGCCTGGCCGCCCGGATGCTGCGCCGGCTCGGCCTGGCCGTGGTGTCGATGACCCCCGAGGAGCACGATCGCCAGATGGCCTGGGTCCAGGGCCTGACCCATCTGGTGGCGCGCCTGGTCTCCGGCCTGGAGATGCCCGCCCTGCCCCATACCACCGCCAGCTTCGACCACCTGATCCGCGCCACCGCCATGGTGTCGCAGGACAGCGAGGCGCTGTTCCGCACGATCACCGAGGACAACCCCTTCGTGGCCGAGGTGAAGGCGCAGCTGCTGGAGAAAGCGACAGCGTTGTTCGAAGAGAAGACAGTGCAGCTGGCAGCTTGAAGGGAAGCATCGGGTAGGTCGGGGGAATGAATTCCCCCGAACCCCCATCTTTTTTCTGTCTGCTGGCGGTGGGACGCCAAACACAAAAACAGCGCGACCTCAAAGGTCGCGCTGCCGCCGGGCCGTTTCATCGACCGTCGTCACCTGGACACGGCAATCCGACAGAAAAAAGAAGGGGTCCAGGGGAATTCATTCCCCTGGCCTGCCCCGGTCTTCTCGTCAGTTGCTGTTCGGCTTCTTCCGCTCACCATTCCGGTGCAGCAGGAACTCGCGTCCCAGCTTCACCCGGGCGACGCCGTCATAGGAGACGATGTCCGCCGTGGCGTAGGTCTCGCTCCAGGTATTGGGGATGAAGCTGCCGGTGCCCACCACGTCGACGGGGGCCTTGGCCTCGTTCATCACCCGGCACTTGGTCACGCCGAAGCCGGAGGAGGCGACGATCCTGACCTTGGGGAAGCCGGCCTCGTCCAGCGCCTCGCGGATGCGCCAGATGGCGGCGGCCGAGACGCCGGTGCCGACCAGGTGGCGCAGCTCGGTCTCCGAGCGGTAGCGGCGGATGGCGCCGGGGACATGGCGTTCCAGCACCGCATAGGAGGCGGCGGGGTCGAGGCCTTCGAGGAAGCGGCCGCCATGCGTGTCCAGCCGGACCGAGAGCCGGCCGGCGGCGGCGAGCTCGGGGAAGCGCTGGCAGACGCCGAGCGTGTCGGTGACCTCGCGGCCGAAATAGTCGACCAGCACGGTCAGCGTCTCGTCCGGGAAGGTCTCGTGGAACATCTCGGCGGCGCGGACGGTGCTGCGGGCATAGCCGATCAGGGCATGCGGCATGGTGCCGAAGCCGCGCGGCTGGCCGAACCAGTGGGCCGTCGAGTCATTGGCATTGCCGATGAAGCCCTTGGCGCCTTCGCGCTGCGCGGCGGCGCTGCCGACGGCGGCGGCATAGGCCATCATCTCCTGCATCTCGGCGCCGGCGCAGTGCCGCGCCTCCATGGCCAGGAAGGCGGCGCCGGGCAGTTCCAGGCACATCTGGTAGGCATTGTGCGCGGCGACGCAGGGCGGGCCCAGCTTCTGCAGGTAGAGGGTCTCGAGATCGGCCAGCTCGGTGAAGCAGCCGGTCAAATAGAGCAGCGGATCGCCGGCGCCGACCCACTCGCCCTCCTTGTGCATCAGCTCAATCTCGATCGCGATGCCACGCGCGGCGGCGACCTTGGTCAGCCAGTCGATCATCAGCCGCGGCGCCGAGACCACCGGGCGGCGCAGGAAGACGGCATAGGTGACGCGCACATCGCCGAAGCGCTGCACGATCGCCTTGGTGCGGTTGAAATAGGCGTCGGTCTGCCGGGCGATCTCCTGATCGCCCAGCGGACCGGCCGCCGCATGGTCGTCGCGCGGCGGCACGGCATCCATCACCGCGACATCCTCACTGCGCGGCCAGCAGCGGAAGGGTGGCGCCCTCGGGGCGGCGCGCCTTCAGCTCCTCGGCCACCAGGAAGGCCAGTTCCAGCGCCTGCTCGGCATTCAGCCGGGGGTCGCAGAAGGTGGCGTAATTGGCCGAGAGATCGGCCTCCGACAGCTGGTGGGCGCCGCCGATGCATTCGGTGACGTCGCTGCCGGTCATCTCGACATGCACGCCGCCGGCCCAGGTGCCCTCGGCCTGGTGCGCGTCGAAGAAGCCGCGCAGCTCGGCCAGGATGGCGTCGAAGGAGCGGGTCTTGTAGCTGCCGGCGGTGTGGGTGTTGCCGTGCATCGGGTCGGAGATCCAGACCACCTCGCGGCCCGCCCGCTTCACCGCGCGCAGCAGCGGCGGCAGCTTGTCGGCCACCTTGGCGGCGCCCATGCGGCTGATCAGCGTCAGCCGGCCCGGGATGTTCTCCGGGTTCAGGATTTCCGTGAGCTTCACCAGCTCGTCGGGATCGGTCGAGGGGCCGACCTTCAGGCCCAGCGGGTTCTTCACGCCGCGCAGGAACTCGACATGGGCGCCGTCCGGCTGGCGGGTGCGGTCGCCGATCCACAGGAAGTGGGCCGAGCAGGCGTACCAGTCGCCGGTGGTGCTGTCGACGCGGGTCAGCGCCTGCTCATAGGGCAGCAGCAGCGCCTCGTGGCTGGTGTAGAAATCGGTCTCGCGCACCTGCGGCGCTTCCGACATGCCGCAGGCGGCCATGAAGCGCAGCGTCTCGTCGATGCGGGCGGTGAGGTCGCGGTAGCGCTCGGCCAGCGGCGAGCGCTGCACGAAGCCCAGGTTCCAGCGATGCACCTCGTGCAGGTCGGCATAGCCGCCGGTGGCGAAGGCGCGCAGCAGGTTCAGCGTGCCGGCCGACTGCATATAGGCGAATTCCATCCGCGACGGGTCGGGGATGCGGGCCTCGGCGGTGAATTCCGGCCCGTTGATGATGTCGCCGCGATAGGAGGGCAGCGTGGTGCCCGCCACCGTCTCGGTGTCGGAGGAGCGCGGCTTGGCGAACTGCCCGGCCATGCGGCCGAGCTTCACCACCGGCAGGCTGCCGCCGAAGGTCAGCACGACGGCCATCTGCAGCAGCACGCGGAAGGTGTCGCGGATCGGGTTGGCGCGGAAATCGGCGAAACTCTCGGCACAGTCGCCGCCCTGCAGCACGAAGGCCCGCCCCTGGCCGGCTTTCGCCAGGGACTGCTGCAGCCGCCGGGCCTCGCCTGCAAAAACGAGCGGCGGAAAGCTCGCGAGCCGGGATTCCATGGCATTCAGCCTGGCCTGGTCCGGATAATCCGGCACCTGCCGGATGGGCATTTCGCGCCAGCTTCCGGGCTGCCACCCGCGCACCGTCATGACACTAGCTTCCTCAGCACTATTTTTGGCCGGCCAGGATAGACCGGTCCACCGTGACAGGGCTACCACCCGTTGCCGCCGGCGCAAACCAGTCTCGTGCCGGTCAGGCCGGATTCAGTGCAGCCCTGCCATGCTCGACCGCGAAATGGCCCCGCTCCTCGCGCGCGGCGCCGGGGCGGCTGACCTCGGCGACGGCGCGGAAGCGGGCGGTCAGCACCGCCTCGGTCACCTCGTGCAGGGTGTAGCCGCGGCGGTTGTTGAAGAAGGCCAGATGCGGGTTGCGCGCCAGGATGCGGGGCGTGGCCGGCGTCTGCTCCGAGCCGTCGCCGCCGGAGCTGATCGAGGTGGCGGTGAACTCCACCCCCACGGCGCCGCGCTCCGGCCGGGCGAAATCGCGCAGCAGCGTCCCCGCCCAGGCGGCATGGACGTCGCCGGAGACCACCGCCAGGCCCTGCAGCCCGCTCTCCTGCGCCGCGGCGAAGAGGCGGTCGCGCGCCGCCGGATAGCCGTCCCACTTGTCCATGGCATAGCGCGGCGCCTCGCTGCCGGTGTCGCGCTGCAGCATCGGCACCTGCTGCGCCAGCAGCGACCAGCGGGCGCGGCCGGGGCGCAGGCGCCCGGCCAGCCAGGCCTCCTGCGCCGGGCCGATCATCTGCGCCGCCGGGTCGTCGCGCGCCGGGCAGCTGGCGGCGGTGGCGCCGCCGCAGGGCTGGCGGGTGCGGAAGCTGCGGGTGTCGAGCACCGAGACCTCCAGCAGCCGGCCGAAGCGCAGGCCGCGATAGGCCAGGATCTCCGGCCCGCGCGGCAGCTGGCTGGGGCGCAGCGGCATGTGCTCGTACCAGGCCTGGAAGGCAGCCTGCTTGCGCAGGGCGAAGAGCTCGGGCGGCACCGCCGGCCGGTCGCGGCGGCTGCCATCCTCCTCCGAGAAGGGGCCGGCCCAGTCGTTGTCGACCTCATGGTCGTCGAAGGACGGCAGGAAGGGATGCGCCGCCTGCGCCGCCGCCAGGTCCGGGTCCAGCTTGTAGAGGGCGTAGCGGTTCCGATAGGCCTCGAGCGAATAGACCTCGGCCGAGTTGTGCCGCCGCGGCTGGCCGCCGCGCGGCCCGCCCTCGTAGATGTAGTCGCCATAGTGGAAGACGAAGTCCAGATCGTCCTCCTCGGCGACGTGCCGCCAGGCGCTGAAGAAGCCATGCTCGTAGTTCTGGCAGCCGGCATTGACGAAGCGCAGCCGGCCCGGCGCCGCCTCGGCCGCCGGGGCGGTGCGGGTGCGGCCCACCGGCGACTCCCAGCCGCCGGCGCGGAAGCGGTAATGGAAGGAAGACCCGGCCGGCAGGCCGGTCAGCTCGACATGCAGCGAATGCCCGAGCTCCGGCCGGGCCAGCGCCTCGCCCTGGCGGAGGATCCTCTGGAAGGCAGCATCCTCGGCCAGCTCCCAGGTGACCGGCACCGCCAGCATCGGCATGCCGCCGCCCTCCAGCGGCGCCGGCGCCAGCCGGGTCCACAGCACCATCCCGTCCGGCCAGGGATCGCCCGAGGCGACGCCGAGCGTGAAGGGGCTGGTCGCGAAACGCGGCTGCGCCCAGGCCCGGCGAGGGGCGGCCGGCTGCAGCGCCGCCAGCGCCGCCATCCCCCGCCCCGCCACCAGCAGGCCGCGCCGCGACAGCGTCAGAATCTCGCGCACCCGGCTGTCCATCATCGATCCCCCGCAGGCCTCCGCCGCCATCCGGCGCAGGCTAGTCGCTGATCGACGGGCCGTCGCTGACCGTGGCGTGACATCTGCCTCATCGGCGGCCGCGGCCCGGCGGGAAGCGGTGGCGTAACGGCTGGCACACCGCCGGGATTCGATGATAAGGTGCCGCCGCGCCCCCTCGCACGCCACTCTCATTCCGCCGGACCATGCCGCAGGCCGAGCCACGCCGCCCGTCCGCCGAGCCTGCCCCTGCCGCCGGGACGCTGCGGTCCGGGCTGCGGCGCCCTGCCGGCCGCCCCGTCGAGCGGGGCGAGCGGCTGACCCTCTGGCTCGGCCTGCTGCTGCCGCTCTGCTTCGCCGCGCTCTGCGCCATCCAGGTCTGGGAGCTGCGGCGCGACGCCTGGCAGAAGGCCGAGCGCAACGCGCAGAACCTGCTGGCCCTGGCCGGCCGCGACATCATGCGCCAGATCGATCTCTATGACCGCGCGCTGCAGGGGGTGGCGGCCAATCTGGCCGATCGCGGCGACAGCGAGCTGCCGCGGCCACTGCCCGGCCAGCTGCTCTTCGCGCCGGCCGCGGCGACCACGCATCTGGGCAGCATCGTGGTGATGGATGCCAAAGGCGAGATCGTCGCCAGCTCCGACCCGGGGGCCGGCAGCCGGCGCGACTTCTCCGCCCATCACTTCTTCCTCCGCCACGCGGCCGACCCTGCGGCGGGGCTGCAGATCAGCCACCCCTTCCCCGACCGCTACCAGCAGGACCATCTGATCGCGCTCAGCCGCCGCATCCCCACCGCCGATGGCAGCTTCGCCGGCGTCGTGGTCGGCACGCTGCGCCTGGCCTATCTGCGCGACCTGCTCGGCGGCATGGAGATCGGCCGCGCCAGCACGATCAACCTGTTCGCCGCCGACGGCACGCTGATCTACCGCAGCCCGGCCGGCGGCGCGCAGCCGGGGCTCGACCTGTCGCGGGCGCCGACGGTGCGCCGCACGATGTCCACGCCGAAGGGGGTTTTCATCGGCACCGCGGCGATCGACGAGGTGCAGCGGCTCTACAGCTTCACCCGCCTGGGCGAATGGCCGCTGATCCTGAACGTCGCCGTCGCCACCGAGGAAATCCTGCGCGAATGGCGGGAGCATGCGACCTGGATCGGGCTGGCGGTCGGGCTGCTGTCGCTGATCATGGCGGCGCTGCTGCTGCGGCTGCGGCAGGAGCTGCGGCTGCGCCGCGCCGCCGAGGCGCTGGCCCTGGCCGAGGGCGCGCGCCTGGCCGAGCTGTCGGAGACCGACGCCCTGACCGGGCTCGGCAACCGCCGGCGGCTGGACCGGCTGATGGCGCTGGAATGGGCGCGGCTGCAGCGCCAGGCGCAGCCGCTGGCGATGATCATGCTCGACATCGACCACTTCAAGGCCTTCAATGACAGCCAGGGCCATCCGGCGGGCGATGCCGTGCTGTGCAGCCTGGCCGACTGCATCCGCGCCGCCATCCGCCCCGATGTCGACCTGGCCGCGCGCTATGGCGGCGAGGAATTCGCTGTCCTGCTGCCGGAGATGCCAATGGAGGGCGCGCTGCGCATCGCCGCGCGCATCCAGTCGCAGCTGCTGCGGCTGGACCTGCCGCATCCGGCGGCGCCGGGCGGGCGGGTGACCGTCAGCCTCGGCGTCGCCGCCCGCATCCCCGCCCCCGGCACCGCCGCCGACATGCTGCTGCGCGCCGCCGATGCCGCCCTCTACGAGGCCAAGCACCGGGGGCGCGACCGCATCGCCAGCGCGGCCGAGGGCCTGGTGGCCTGAGGCGAAAGCCGCGGGAAGGCCGCCGCGCGCGATCCCGCCCGCCGGCGCGGCCTAGCGGTTGCGGGTGACCAGCCGCCCCGGCTTCTCGCCCGTCTCCTTGCCCTGCGCGAAGGTCGCCACGCCATTGGCCCAGACCTGCTCGATGCCCAGGCTCATCTGCACCGGCTCCTCGAAGGTGGCGTTGTCGATCACCGTCGCCGGATCGAACAGCACCAGGTCGGCATAGGCGCCCTCGCGGATCACGCCGCGGTCGACCATGCCGAAGATCGCGGCGCTGCGGCCGGTCATCTTGTGCACCGCCGTCTCCATGTCGAACAGGCCGAGCTGGCGCGAATACAGGCCGAGCACCCGCGGGAAGGTGCCCCAGAGGCGCGGATGCGGCTTCTCGTCATGCGGCAGCCCGTCCGAGCCGATCACCGAGAGCGGATGGCGCATGATGCGGCGCACATCCTCCTCGTCCATCTGGAACATGACGCAGCCGGCGGGCAGCAGCCGCTCGGCGGCGAGCCGCACATCGGTGTTCCAGCCGCGCGCGATCTCGGAGAGGTCCTTGCCGGCCATCTCCGGATGCGGCACCGACCAGGTGACGACGGTGCGGATATCGGCGCGGATGCGGTCCGGCATCAGCACGGTGGAGCCGGCCGGATAGGGATACATGTCGAAGGCCAGCTCCTGCATCGAGGCCGCCGCCTCGATCAGCGCCAGGGTCTGCACCGAGCGGCCGTAATTCTCCGGCATCGAGCATTTGTGGTGGCTGATATGCACCGGCACGCCGACGCGCTTGCCGATCGCCAGCGTCTCCTCGATCGAGGCCAGGATATGGTCGGCCTCGTCGCGCATGTGGCTGGTGTAGAGCCCGTCGGTGGTGCGCAGCGCCTCGGCCACCGCGATCACCTCCTCGGTCGTCGCCGCCTTGTTCAGCGGGTAGAACAGGCCGGTGGAAAAGCCGGAGGCGCCTTCCAGCAGCGACTGCTTCAGCCGCCCGTGCATCCGCTGGATTTCCTTGTCGGTCGCCACGCGATGCACGTCGCCGGCCATGGCTTCCACGCGCATCGTCTGGTGGCCGACCAGGGCATAGGTGTTCACCTCGCTGCCCTGCTTCTTCAGCGCCTGCGCGTAGTCGCCGAAACTGTCGAAGGTCCACCACTGCTCGTCGCCCAGCAGGTCGAGCGGCGCCGGCGGGCGCTTCTGGGTGTGGCGCATCGGCGCCAGGCTGACGCCGCAATTGCCCACCACCACGGTGGTGACGCCCTGGCTGATCTTGCACAGCGTGCAGGAGGGGCCGCAGAGCACGGCGCGGTCGTCATGCGTGTGCGCGTCGATGAAGCCCGGCGCGAGCGCCTTGCCGGTCGCGATCACCTCGCGGTCGGCGCTGGCGCCGCCGAGGTCGCCCACGCCGACGATCCGGTCGCCCGTCACCCCGACATCGCCGATCCGGCGCGGCGCGCCGGTGCCGTCGAAGATGGTCGCATCGCGGATGATCAGGTCGCAGCGCAGGGCCATGGGGCCGGTCTCCAGAAATCGAACGACAGGCTTCCGGACGGTGGAAAAGCGCCGGCCGGAAGGGCGGCAGGGCCGCGATCATGCCCCTCTCCGGGCAGGCACGAAAGACGGCCCTGGCATCGTGACGACCGATGCGTGACGGTTTTTCCCCGGCACGCTCCCGCTTGCGGCTTGCGTCCCCCGCGCCGCGGCCGCAAACCCCCCCCCGGGGAGGAGGAGGCGCCCGCGATGTCAGACGACCGGCTGTTCGTGCAGTCCCTGCAGAAGGGGCTGGCGCTGCTCGAGGCCTTCTCCCGCCAGCCGGGCGAGCTCAGCCTGAACGAGCTGGCGGCACTCTCCGGCATCGACCGCAGCTCGGCGCAGCGGATGGCGCATACCCTGCTGAAGCTCGGCTACCTGGAGCGCGGCGCCAATGGCCGCGGCTACACGCCCGGCCGCAAGATCCTCGACCGCAGCTTCGACTTCCTGCGCTCCCGCCCGCTGATCGAGCGCGCGACGCCGGTGATCATCGAGCTGCAGCGCAGCACCGGCGAGCGCGTCGACCTCAGCCTGTTCGACGGCACCAGCATCGTCTATGCGCTGCGCCGGCAGAGCAAGCGCGAGACCTTCTTCGCGACCCTGGCGGGACGGCGGCTGGCCAGCTTCATCACCTCCGGCGGCCGCGCCTGCATGGCGCATCTGCCGCGCGACGAGGTCGCCGCCATGCTGGCGCGTGCCGATATCCGCCCGGCGACACCGAAGACCCTGCTCGACCCCGACGCCATCATGGCGCGCATCGACCAGGCGCGGCGCGAGGGCTACAGCGTCGTGCTGGAGGAGATGCTGATCGGCGAGGTCGTCGTCGGCGCCGCCATCCTCGACCAGCAGGGCCGGCCGGTCGGCGCCATCCATGTCGCCGGCTCGCTGTCCGAATGGCCGCCGGCGCGCTTCACCGCCCGCTTCGCGCCGCTCGCCATCGAGGCGGCGCGGGCGCTCAGCGGCGGCAGCGGGCTGCGCTGATCCCCCTGTCCCGCCGGGGCCGGCGGGGGATTTTCGACCGATCGGTAGCGCCTTGCGATATTCGCCGGGCGGCCGGATTGCACGGCAGGAGGCAGGCTTCTAGCTTCCCCGGCTCTGCCGATTGGGAATGCGCTCCGCCATGAACGACACCGACGCTCCGCCCGCCCCGACCCTGCCCGGCGAGACGATCCGGCTGCGCGGGCTGCAGGCGCCGGCCTCGATCCATGTCGACCGCTGGGGCATCCCGCATCTGCGGGCGGCGAACGAGGCCGACCTGTTCTTCCTGCAGGGCTTCAACGCGGCGCGCGACCGGCTTTGGCAGATCGACCTGTGGCGCAAGCGGGGCCTTGGCCTGCTCGCCGCCGATTTCGGCCCCGGCTTCCTGGCGCAGGACCGCGCCAGCCGCCTGTTTCTCTATCGCGGCGACATGGAGGCGGAGTTCGCTGCCTACGCGCCCGATGCGAAACAGATCTGCGAAGCCTTCGTCGCCGGCATCAACGCCTTCGTCGGGCTGGTCGAGGCCGAGCCCGCCCGCCTGCCGGCGGAGTTCCGCGCGCTCGGCACCCGGCCGGCGCGCTGGGCGGCGGAAGACGTCGTGCGCATCCGCAGCCACAGCCTGACCCGCAACGCGCTCTCCGAGGTGCTGCGCGGCATCGTGCTGTCGAAGGCCGACCTGGCCACCGACCTGCTGCGCAAGAACCTCGAGCCGATGGTCGAGCCGGTGCGGCCCGAGGGGCTCGACCTCTCGAGCCTCGGCACCGAGGTGCTGACCCAGTTCAAGCTGGCCACCGCCGCCGTCACCTTCTCGCCCGAGCGCCTGGCGGCGCCGCTCGAGGACTGGCGCCGCTGGACCGGGCTGACCGATCTCGGCGAGGTGGTGATGGGCGCCGAGATGGAGGGGTCGAACAACTGGGCGATCCATGGCAGCCGCAGCGAGAGCGGCCGGCCGATCCTGGCTTCCGACCCGCACCGCGCCCATGCCGCACCCTCGCTGCGCTACATCGTGCATCTCGACAGCCCGGGCTTCAACGCCATCGGCGCCGGCGAGCCGGCGGTGCCCGGCATCTCCATCGGCCATAACGGCACGGCGGCCTTCGCGCTGACCATCCATGGCGCCGACCAGGAGGACGTCTATGTCTACGAGACGGCCGAGGGCGACCGCGATGCCTACCGCCACGGCGACGGCTTCGCCCGGATGGAGCTGGTGCGCGACAGCTTCGCGGTGAAGGGCCATCCGGACCAGGTGCTGACGCTGCGCTTCACCCGGCACGGCCCGGTGATCGCCGAGGACCTCGCCGCCCGCCGGGCGGTCGCCATCCGCACCGTCTGGTCGATGCCCGGCTCGGCGCCCTATCTCGCCAGCCTGGCCTCGATGCGCGCCACTTCGCTCGAGGAATTCCGCACGGCGATGCGGCGCTGGGGCACGCCCTCGGTCAACAAGGTCTATGCCGATACCAGCGGCACCATCGCCTGGACGCCCGCCGGCTACGCCCCGCAGCGGCCGAACTGGGACGGGCTGCTGCCGGTCCCCGGCGACGGGCGCTACGAGTGGTCCGGCCTGCTCGACCCGGCGCAGCACCCCTGGCGCGTCGATCCGCTGGACGGCTTCGTGCACAGCGCCAACGAGCAGAACCTGCCGGCCGACTGGAACCACGCCGAGAAGACCTATGGCTACGAATGGACCGAGGCGTCGCGCGCCACCCGCATCCGCGAGGCGCTGACCCGCGGCCCGCTGCTGACGCTGGCCGACTGCACCGCGCTGCAGACCGATGTCCTCTCCATCCCGGCGCGCCGGCTCTGCGCCCTGCTGCTCGCCCTGCCGCGCGGCGCGGCGCCCGAGCTCTGGGCGGCGCAGACCCTGCTGGAGGACTGGGACTTCCGCCTGGCCGCCGACAGCGCCGCCGCCGCCCTGTTCGAGGTCTTCCTGACCAAGCACCTGAAGCCCAGGCTGCTGGCCGCCCTGGTGCCCGACGCGGCGCTGCGGCCGCTGCTGCTGCCGCAGGACATGGAGAGCCTGCTGCGGGTGCTGGAGCAGCCCGACGCCCGCCTGCCCGCCGCCGCCCGCGACGCCCTGCTGGCCGACTGCCTGAAGGCCGCCTTCCACGATTGCGAGGCCCGCATGGGCGTCTGCCCGAGCGGCTGGAGCTGGGGCCGGCTGCACCATGGCTATTTCGCGCATGCCCTGCAGGGGCTGACCGCCGAGACCGCGACGCTCGATGTCGGCCCCTTCCCGGTCGGCGGCAGCGCGCAGACGCCGATGCACACCGGCTACCGCCCCGGCGACTTCCGCTGCACCTTCGGCGCCTCGGTGCGGCTGGTGATGGATGTCGGCGAATGGGACAACAGCCTCTGCATCAACGCTCCCGGCCAGTCCGGCGACCCCGCCTCGCCGCACTACGCCGACTTGGCGCCGCACTGGGCCCAGGGCGACTACGTGCCGATGCTCTATTCGCGCGAGGCCGTGGACCGGATGGAGATGCAGCGGATCGAGCTGCTTCCCCTCGCTGACTGAGGGGACGGGCCGGGGGCCGGATCCCCCCGGCTCCTCCCCTCCGGTCTGATTTCTGGCAGCCCCTTCCCTCCCCCGCGGATGCGAGGCATTTTCACCCTCGTGTCCATGACCTCTCTCACGGCCGTCGCTCCGGCCCTTCCGCCGCGGCGGCGCGTGCCGCTCTGGGCCCGGTCCGGCTGGCTGATCGCCGCCCTGGTGGCGCTGCCGGTGCTGGCGGTGCTGGCCAATGCCGCCTGGCCGCTGCTCTCCGGCCAGGGGGCCGGACAGGTCTGGCACCATATCGTGCAGACCAACCTGCTGCCCTATCTCTGGAACTCGCTGCAGCTCGGGCTGCTGGTGGCGGCGATGGCTGGTGCCGCGGGCGTCGGCTGCGCCTGGCTGGTCACCGCCTGCCGCTTCCCGGGGCGCAAGTCGCTGGAGGTGGCGCTGCTGCTGCCGGTGGCCATGCCGGCCTATGTCTGCGGCTATCTCTACACCTGGCTGCTGGATTCGGCCGGGCCGGTGCAGAGCCTGGTGCGCGACCTGACCGGGCTGCGCTGGGGCCAGTACTGGTTCCCCGAGGTGCGCAGCCTGCCGGGGGCGGCGGTGATGCTGGCGGCGGTGCTCTACCCCTATGTCTATCTGCTCTGCCGGGCCGCCTTCCTGCAGCAGAGCACCTGCCTGATCGAGGCCTCGCGCACCCTCGGCCTGTCGCTGCCGCGGACCTTCTTCCGCGTGGCGCTGCCGCTGGCGCGGCCGGCGCTCGCCGCGGGGATCGGCCTGGTGCTGATGGAGACGCTGGCCGATTTCGGCACGGTCGATTATTTCGCCGTCCGCACCTTCACCACCGGCATCTACGAGGCCTGGTTCGGCATGGGCGACCGCGGCGCCGCCAGCCAGCTCGCCGCCTGCCTGATGGGGGTGGTGGCGCTGCTGCTGCTGGCCGAGCACGCCTCGCGCGGCGGCCGCCGCTATCACCCGACGACGACGCGCACCCCGCCGCTGCGCCCGCACGAGCTGCGCGGCTGGAAGGGCTGGGCGGCGACGCTGGCCTGCGCCCTGCCGCTGGTGGTGGGCTTCGTCATCCCGGCCGGCGGGCTGTTTCATTTGATGCTGGCCAATGGCGACGCGCTGGAGCCGGCCAACTTCCTGCCCTTCGCCCGCAATTCGCTGCTGCTGGCCAGCGTCACCGCGCTGATCGGCGTGGCGCTGGCGGCGCTGCTGGGCTGGGGGGTGCGGCTCTATCCCTCGACCCTGGCGCGCGGCGCCAACCGCTTCGCCGGCCTCGGCTATGCGGTGCCGGGCTCGGTGATCGCGGTGGGCACGCTGGTGCCCTTCGGGCTGATCGACAATGCGGTGGATGGCTGGGCGCGCGCCCAGCTCGGCTTCTCCACCGGGCTGCTGCTGTCGGGTACCATGGTGGCGCTGGTCTTCGCCTATCTGGTGCGCTTCCTGGCGGTCGGCCAGTCGGCGGTGGAATCCGGCCTGTCGCGGCTGCAGCCCAGCCTGCTGCAGGCGGCGCGCACGCTGGGCCATGGCCCCGGCGCCGCCATCGCCCGGGTCGAGGCGCCGCTCGCCCGCGGCGCGCTGCTAACCGGCGCCGTGCTGATCTTCGTCGACACCATGAAGGAGCTGCCGGCGACGCTGATCGTCCGCCCCTTCGACCTCGATACGCTGGCGGTGCGCGTCCACAACCTGGCCGCCGACGAGCGCCTGGCCGAGGCCAGCACCGCCGCGCTGCTGATCGTCGCGGTCGGCCTGCTGCCGGTGCTGGTGCTGGTCCGGGCGATGCGCCGCTGAGGCCATGAAAAAGGCCGGGGAGCTTGCGCCCCCCGGCCTGGTATCCCTTGTCGCCGGCGGCCGGCTCAGTTGCCGCCGTTGACCGCCCGCAGCTGCGGCTTCTGCTTCTCGGCGATCAGCTGCTCATAGAGAGCAACATAATCCTCGGCCATGCGGCGCGAGGTGAAGCGCTGCTCGAAGCGGGCGCGCACCTTGGCGCGGTCCAGCTCCGGGATGCGGGCGACGGCGGCGACCGCCTCGTCCTCGTTGTCGATGACGAAGCCGGTCAGCCCGTCCTCCATCACCTCGGGCACCGAGCCGCGGCGCATGGCGATCACCGGCGTGCCGCAGGCCATGGCCTCGATCATCACCAGGCCGAAGGGCTCCGGCCAGTCGATCGGGAACAGCAGCGCATGGGCGCCGGAGAGGAATTCCGGCTTCTGGTCGTCGTTGATCTCGCCGATATACTCGACATGGTCCTGCGTCATCAGCGGCGCGATGACCCGGTCGTAATAGGCGCGGTCGGCATCGTCGATCTTGGCGGCGACCTTCAGCTTCACCCCGGCGCGGGCGGCGATGCGGATGGCGCGATCCAGCCCCTTCTCCGGCGAGACGCGGCCGAGGAAGGCGAAATACTTCTGCTCGACCGGCTGCGGCGTCAGCCGGTCCTTCGGCATGCCGTGCAGGATGGTGCGCGCCCAGTTCAGCTTCGGGATCGGCAGCCGCTGATGGTCGGAGATCGAGACGTAAGGCGTATGGCCATAGGTCTCGTAGATCATCTTGAACTCGGGCAGGTCGAGCCGGCCGTGCAGCGTGGTCACGAAGGGCACGCGCTGGCGGTCGAGCAGGCCGAGCGGGAAATAGTCGATATGCGAATGGATCACATCGAACTCATGCGCGCGCTGGCCGATGATCTCGACCATGCGCATGTAGTGCGCGACCCAGTCCTTGACCGAGGGATCGAGGCGCAGCGCCTGGTCGCGCATCGCCGCCAGCCGGGCCGTGGTGATCGAATCGCCGCTGGCGAAGAGGGTCACCTCATGGCCCATCGCCACCAGCTCCTCGGTCAGCGAGGAGACGACGCGCTCGGTGCCGCCGTAGAGCTTGGGAGGCACGGCTTCGAACAGCGGCGATATTTGAGCGATACGCATGAACGCGATCCCTTTTCTCAGGCAGATCACAGCTTCTATTTAAAACAGGGCCGCGCTTGACTTGAACGGCTCAGCCGTACCCTTATTTCATCCTCAACGTACAAATTCATTATGGCGAAAAGTGGGCTGGCTTTGACCGTCTCCAGGACCCTCCCCTCGGGCTTCGGCTTCCTGCTCCGCCATGCCGCTGCGCACAAGGCTGGCCATGCCCTGGTGTTCGGCGCGGTGCTGGCCGCGGTGCTCTGCGGCGTCGCCACGCAATACGGGCTGAAACACCTGATCGATCTGGTGGCCCCCGGCCCTGCCGCCACCGACACCTCTGCCGTCTGGACCGCCTTCGCCGCGCTGGTCGTGCTGATCGCCGCCGACAACCTGCTCTGGCGGCTCGGCGGCTGGTCGGCCACCCGCAGCTTCACCCGCGTCGCCGGCGACATCCGCTGCGGCCTCTTCGCGCACCTGGCCGGCCACAGCCCGGGCTATTTCGCCGACCGGCTGCCGGGGGCGCTGTCCGCCCGTCTCTCCGCCACCGCCCAGGCCGCCTTCGCGCTGGAGAACACCCTGGCCTGGAGCGTCGTGCCGCCGGTCGCCGCGGTGCTCGGCGCCATCGCCATCGCCGCCGTGGTCTCCTGGCCGCTGGCGGCGGCGCTGGCCGTCGCGGCCCTGGCCATCGGCCTCTACATGCACCGGCTGGCGAAGCGCGGCGGCCCGCTGCACCGCGAGCATGCCGGCCGCGCCGCCGCCGTCGATGGCGAGCTGGTCGATGTCGTCGGCAATATCGGCGTGATGCGGGCCTTCGGCGCCACGCTGCGCGAGAAACAGCGGCTCTCCGGCTTCGTCGAGGCGGAGATCGCCACCCACCGCGCCAGCCTGTTCTACATGGAATGGCTGCGCACCATCCATGCGCTGCTGACCGTCGGCCTCACCGCGGGCGTGCTCGCCGCCGGCCTGATGCTGTGGCAGCGCGGCGAGGCCAGCGTCGGCGACGTGGCGCTGCTGGCGACGCTGTCGCTGACCATCCTGAACGGCACCCGCGACATCGCCGTCGCCCTGGTCGAGCTGACCCAGCAGCTGGCCCGGCTGGAGGAGGCGATCGGCACCCTGCTGCTGCCGCACGCGCTGCAGGACGCGCCGGATGCCAGGCCGCTGCAGCCCGGCCCCGGTGCCGTCGAGTTCCAGGAGGTCCGCTTCGCCTATCCGGGACGTGACATCGTGCTCGACGGGCTCGACCTCGCCATCCCGCCCGGCCAGCGCGTCGGGCTGGTCGGCTATTCCGGCGCCGGCAAGACCACGGTGCTGGCGCTGCTGCAGCGTTTCTGGGATCCCGATTCGGGCCGCGTGCTGATCGACGGCCAGGATATTTCTGCTCTGACCCAGGACAGCCTGCCCGCGGCCATGGCCGTGGTGCCGCAGGACACCGCGCTGTTTCATCGAAGCGTCATGGACAATATCCGCTATGGCCGCCCGGAAGCGACCGATGCCGAGGTGCTGCGCGCCGCCGAGATGGCGCAGTGCCGCGACTTCATCGAGGCGCTGCCGGAAGGCTACGCCACCATCGTCGGCAACCGCGGCGTCAAGCTCTCGGGCGGGCAAAGACAACGGCTTGCCATCGCCCGCGCCCTGCTGAAGGACGCGCCGATCCTGCTGCTGGACGAGGCGACCAGCGCGCTGGACAGCGAGAGCGAGCGGCAGATCCAGGCCGCCCTCGACAGCCTGATGCGCGGCCGCACCGTCATCGCCGTCGCGCATCGCCTGTCGACGCTCCAAAATTTCGACAGAATCATCGTCATGAATCGGGGTCGGATCGTGGAGGACGGCCCTCCGAGCGAGCTGGCCCAGCGCCACGGTCCGTATCGAGACCTGCTGCTGCAGCAGCATTCCGGCGTCCTGCCGGAACTGCCGGAGGCGGCCTGAAGGGATAGCCGCGCATGTCGCGACTGGTCGTGGTTTCCAACCGTGTCGCCCCGATCACCGAGGGCGAGCCGACCGCCGGTGGCCTGGCCGCGGGCGTGATGGACGCGCTGCGCCACACCGGCGGGCTGTGGTTCGGCTGGTCCGGCCAGACCGTGCCCGACGTGGTCCCGGCCGAGAGCCTGCTGCCCGGCCACCCGCCGATGGTCGCCCATTCCGGCCCGGTCACCCTCTACACCACCGACCTGACGCAGCGGGACTACAATGAATACTACCGCGGCTTCGCCAACGGCACGCTCTGGCCGATCCTGCACTACCAGACCGCGCTGGCCCGCTTCGACTGGGCCGAGTTCCAGGGCTATCGCCGCGTCAACCGCCACTTCGCCCACCACCTGACCTCGCTGGTCGGGCCGCAGGACGTCATCTGGGCGCATGACTACCACCTGCTCTGCCTGGCCGAGGAGCTGCGCGCCCAGGGCCTGAAGAACCGCATGGGCCTGTTCCTGCACACCCCCTGGCCGGCGCCCGCCGTGCTGATGACGGTGCCCGCCCATGCCGAGCTGGTGCGCGCGCTCTGCCAGTTCGACCTGATCGGCTTCCAGACCGAGGGCGACCGTTTGGCCTTCGCCGACTATGTCCGCCGCGAGCTCGGCGGCGAGGAATTCCCCGGCGGCGTGGTCGCGGCGCATGGCCGGCTGATCCGCACCGGCGTCTATCCGATCGGCGTGCATGTCGATCCGCTGCGCGCCGAGGCGGTGGCCGGCGCCGACCACCCGCAGATGGCCGCCCTCAACCGCGCCGTCGACGACCGCGCCCTGATCATGAGCGTCGAGCGCCTGGACTATTCCAAGGGCCTGCGCCAGCGCTTCGCCGCCTATGAGCGTTTCCTGGCTAACCACCCGTCCTGGCACCGCCGCGTCGAATACCTGCAGATCGCCCCGCCCTCGCGCTCCGACGTCGAGGCCTACCAGACGATCCGCCGCGAGCTGGAAGGCGAGGCCGGCCGCATCAACGGCCGCTTCGCCGAGCTCGACTGGACGCCGCTGCGCTACCTGAACCGCAGCTTCCCGCGCAAGGCGCTGATGCCGCTCTACGCCGCCGCCCAGGTCGGCCTGGTCACCCCGCTGCGCGACGGCATGAACCTGGTCGCCAAGGAATACGTGGCCGCCCAGGACCCCGTGGACCCCGGCGTGCTCGTCCTGTCGCAATTCGCCGGCGCCGCCCGCGAGCTCGACGCCGCCCTGCTGGTGAACCCGCATGACGAGGCCGGCGTCGCCGCCGCGCTGGACCAGGCGCTCTCCATGTCGCGGGAGGAACGCCAGGAACGCCACGCCTCGATGATGAAGGTGATGCGCTTCAACAGCCTGGAGCGCTGGCGCGACCGCTTCGAGGCGGATCTGCGGGCCTTGGCCATGGTCGAGCAGGCGGCCTGAAAGAGCGAAGACAGGGTTTAAGGTCGGGGGAATGAATTCCCCCGAGCCCTCTTCTTTTTTCTATTCATTGGCCGTTTGAAGATCAGCGCCTTTGCCGGCTGCGGCACCAGGGTGTCTCGGTGGCCCGCAGCGTGCGCTGACAGGTTGCGCTGCGGCGGGGCCGGGCCACCTCCCGTCGCCCCATGGACATGGCGATCTGAAAGAAACAGGGATTTCATGCCCCTGGCCTTTGAAGGTCTTTCTCGCCTTTGTCAGAATAAGGCCATGAAGATCTACCTGGCCGGCCCTGACGTTTTCCTGCCCGATGCCCTGGAGATGGCCGCCCGCAAGAAGGCCCTCTGCGCGCAACATGGCGCGGTGGGCGTCTTCCCCCTGGATGCCATCGACGACCCGGCCGCCGACGCGGCGCAAGAACGCTTCTTCGAGATCTATCTCCGCAACGAGGCGCATATCCGTGCCTGCGACGCGCTGATCGCCAACCTCACCCCCTTCCGCGGCCCCTCCGCCGATGCCGGCACCGTCTATGAGCTGGGCTTCATGCGAGCGCTGGGGCGGCCGGTCGCCGGCTACACCAATGACGGGCGCGACTTTCTCGCGCGCAGCCGGGCTTTCCTCGGCGACGGCGTGGCGCCGCGGCCGGAGAGCGGCTGGGTGGATGCCGAGGGGCTGCATCTCGAGGATTTCGGCCGCACCGACAATCTGATGATCGATGGCGGCATCCAGGCCTCCGGCGGGCCGCTGGTGGTCCGCGCCGTGCCGCAGGCCGAGCGCTGGCGCGATCTTGCCGGCTTCGAGGCTTGCGTGGCCGCGCTGATGCGGGGGAGGCTGCCGGGCTGAGGCGCCCGTCCCGAGGCGTCCGGGACAGAGGGAGTGACGACGCCATGGCACGCATCGCGATTCTGGGCTGCGGGGCGATGGGCTCGGTCTATGCCGGCCTCTTCGCCGCCGCCGGGCACGAGGTGCTGGCCTTCGACGCCTGGCCCGAGCACGTCGCCGCCATGAACCGCGACGGCTTGCGGGTCGAGGGCGCTTCCGGCGACCGGGTGGTGCGGGTCAGCGCGGCGACCACCACCGAGGGCGCGACGCCCGTGGACCTGGTGGTGCTGGCGACCAAGGCGCGCGACGTCGCCACCGCCGCCCGCGCCATCCCGCCGCTGCTCGGGCCGGGCAGCAGCGTGCTGACCATCCAGAACGGGCTGGGCAGCAGCGAGGCCCTGGCCGCGGCGCTCCCCGGCGCCCATGTGGTCGCCGGCATCGCCGGCGGCTTCGGCGCCTCGCTGAAGGGGCCGGGCCACGCGCATCACAACGGCATGGAGAAGGTGCGGATCGGCGAGCTGGCGGGACCGGCGACCGACCGGCTGCGGGCCATCGCGGCGCTTTGGGAGGCGGCCGGCTTCCGCGTCGCCGCCGAGGACGACATCGCCCGGCTGACCTGGGAGAAGCTGATCTGCAACGTCACCTATTCGGCGGTCTGCGCGCTGTCGGGCAAGACCATCGGCGGCGTGATGGCCGACCCCGACCTCTGGCCCGTGGCCCGCGCCGCCGGTGTCGAGGCCTGGACGGTGGCGAAGGCCCGCGGCGTGCCGATCACGGTCGACGACCCGGTGCGGCACATCACCAGCTTCGGACAGGCCATCCCGGATGCCCGGCCCTCCCTGCTGCTCGATCATCTCGCGCAGCGGAAGAGCGAGATCGACGCGATCAACGGATCGATCCCGCGTGAGGCGCAGAAGGCCGGCATCGCCGCGCCGGTGAACGCCACCCTGGTCGGGCTGGTGCGGGCGCGCGAGGCCGGCTTCGCCTGACTTCTGCGTCATGCGCCGCTTTGCGCGGGCCGGCCCCGGGCCAGGCCGCGCGCCGCCGGCTATGGTCCGCTGCCTCCGCCCGATGCCCCGCCTGACGAAAGGATCTGGACCCGCCTTCCCGCCCCCGCCCGGGCGGCGCGGATCCGCCAGCCGCCCATGAGCACCACCGCCCCGAATCCCTCCGCCTTCGCGCCGCTGCGCCATCCCGCCTTCCGGCTGCTCTGGCTGGCAAACCTGGCCAGCAACACCGGCATGTGGGTGCAGAACACCGGCGCCGGCTGGCTGATGACCAGCCTGGCGCCCTCGCCGATGATGGTCAGCCTGGTGCAGGCGGCCTCCATGCTGCCGGTCTTCCTGCTCGCCCTGCCCTCCGGCGCGCTGGCCGATATCGTCGACCGCCGCCGCTACCTGATCCTGGCGCAGACCTGGATGTGCGCCATGGGCCTGCTGCTCTGCGCGCTGACGGCGACCGGCATGATGGGCCCCTGGGGGCTGCTGGCGCTGACCTTCGCCATCGGCGCCGGGAGTGCGATGAACTTCCCCGCCTGGGCGGCGACCACGCCGGAGCTGGTGCCGCGATCCGACCTGACCCAGGCCATCGTGCTGAACGGCATCGGCTTCAACCTGTCGCGCGCCGTGGGGCCGGCGCTGGGTGGCTTCATCATCGGGCTCGCCGGCACCGAGGCCGCCTTCGCCTTCAACGCGCTCTGCTTCGTCATCCTGATCGTGGCGCTGCTGCTCTGGAAGCGCGAGGCGCCGCGCAGCCGCCTGCCGAAGGAGCACTTCCTGTCGGCGATGCGGGCCGGGGTACGCTTCGTCGGCGCCTCGCCGATCATGCGGCTGATCATCCTGCGCGCCGTCATCTTTTTCTTCTTCGGCGCGGCGATGTGGGGGCTGCTGCCGCTGCTGGTGCGCGACACGCTGGGGCTGGGGCCGGAAGCCTTCGGCCTGATGCTGGCGGTGATGGGGGTGGGCGCGGTCGGCGCCGGGCTGCTGCTGCCGCGCGCGCGCAACGCCATGAGCCGCAGCGACCTGGTGGCGCTGGCCTCGCTGCTGGCCTCGGCCGCGCTGTTCCTGCTGGGCATCGCCGGGCATTGGGCGCCGGCGGCGCTCGGCATGCTGCTCTATGGCGCCGCCTGGATCGGCGCGGCCAGCACGCTGCAGGCGGCGGCCCAGCTCTCTGCCCCCTCCTGGGTGCGGGCGCGCGCCATCGGCATCTACCAGCTGTCCTTCTTCGGCGCCCTGGCCTTCGGCTCCGCCCTGGCCGGCTGGGCCGGCACGGCGGTCGGCGTGCAGCCGGCGCTGCTGACCTTCGGCGCCGCCGGCGCCGTCGCCGCGCTGGTGATGCGGCGCTGGTCGCTGGACAGCCGGCCGGCCGCCGAGGCCGGCACTTCCCTGCTGCCCGAGCCGGAGGCGCCGGCGGCCGAGCTGGCGACGCTGCTCGCCAGCGACCGCGGCCGCGTGCTGGAGATGCTGCGCTACCGCATCGATCCGGCCGATCGCGCCGAGTTCCTGGCCGCCATGGCCGATCTGCGCCGCGTCCGGCTGCGCAGCGGCGCCATGGTCTGGCGGCTCTACGAGGATGTCGCGCATCCGGAACTCTGGGTGGAGATGTGGGCGGTGGAGAACTGGACCGAGCATCTGCGCGAGCTCGACCGGCTGCAGCCGGCCGACCGTGCCGCCATCGCCCGCGCCGCCGCCCTGCACCGCTGTGCTGACGGCCATGCTGCAACCGGGCCCGAGGCCACGCGCTACATCCACCAATCGCCCTGATGCGTCAGGACGCCGGCGCGGCACACCCATGCAACGGCGCGATGATGCGCAGGGCTGACAAGACGGCGCTGAAACCCCAGCCTTAGCTTCAGCGTTTCCCTTGCCCGACCAGGAGGATGTTTCCCATGGCGCTTCGTGCGACCCGCAACGACCTCGGCGAGAATGCCAAGAAGGCCTCGGTCAATGTGCTGAACGGCACCCTGACCGACATGATCGACCTGACCAACTGCGTCCGCATGGCGCATTGGACCCTGCGCGGCCCGAGCTTCATCGGCCTGCACCTGATGCTGGAGGGCTTCTACAACGAGCTCTTCGCCTCGGCCGACGAGGTGGCCGAGCGCCTGGTGCAGATCGGCGGCACGCCGGACGGCACCAGCCAGATCGTCGCCGAGAAGACCCGCCTGTCGCCCTATCCGCAGAAGACGACGGCGCAGCTCGAGCATGTGAAGGAGCTGGCCGACCGCTTCGCCGCCCTGGCGAAGAATGTCCGCGAGGGCATCGACAGCACCGACGAGGCCGGCGATGCCGACACCGCCGACCTGCTGACCGGCCTGTCGCGCGACCTCGACAAGAAGCTGTGGATGCTCGAGGCCCATCTCGAGAAGTGATCCGAGGGCTGCCGGCCGGGCGCCTGCGGGGCCCGGTCGGAAACCTTTGAAAATACGCCAAGGGCCGGATTTTCCGGCCCTTTTTGCTGTCGTGGCGCCACCCCCGCGCATCCCCAGGGTTGCGGCCGCCCCCCCGGCTTCGCTAGGTTGCGGGGCGAGGGTGTGAACAAGACATGAACGATCTTTTCGGCGGCCGTGGTGCCAAGGCTCAGGCCGGGACCTCCTATTCGGCCAAGGACATCGAGGTGCTGGAGGGGCTGGAGCCCGTCCGCCGGCGCCCCGGCATGTATATCGGCGGCACCGACGAGAACGCCCTGCACCACCTGGCGGCGGAGGTGCTCGACAACGCCATGGACGAGGCCGTCGCCGGCCATGCCGACCGCATCGAGATGGTCCTCGACAAGGACAACTGGCTGACCGTCCGCGACAATGGCCGCGGCATCCCGACCGACCCGCACCCGAAATTCCCCAAGCTCTCCGCCCTCGAGGTGATCCTCACCACGCTGCATTCGGGCGGCAAGTTCTCCGGCAAGGCCTATGACACCTCCGGCGGCCTGCACGGCGTCGGCAGCTCGGTGGTGAACGCCCTCGCCGAGCGGCTGGAGGTGGAGGTCGCCCGCGACCGCACCCTGTTCACCCAGGCCTATTCGCGCGGCAAGCCGCTGGCCAAGCTGAAGAATGCCGGCGCGGTGCAGAACCGCCGCGGCACCACCATCCGCTTCAAGCCCGACCCCGAGATCTTCGGCGCGCAGCAGTTCTCGGCCACCCGGCTGTTCCGGCTCTGCCGCTCCAAGGCCTATCTCTACCGCGGCGTCGAGATCCGCTGGAGCTGCGACCCGGCGCTGGTCAAGGACGACACCCCCTCGCAGGCGACGCTGCATTTCCCGGGCGGCTTGTCCGACTTCCTGGCCGCGGCGGTGCAGGGCGCCAGCCTGGTCATCCCGACCACCTGGGCCGGCGAGACCACCTTCCCGCAGGGCGCCGGCCGCGCCGAATGGGCGGTGGCCTGGATCGAGCGCGGCGAAGGTTTTCTCAACACCTACGCCAACACCATCCCGACCCCCCAGGGCGGCACGCATGAGGCCGGCCTGCGCGCCGCGCTGGTCAAGGGCCTGCGCGCCTATGGCGAGCTGAAGAAGGAGAAGCGGGCGGCGAACGTCACCGCCGAGGATGTGCTGGGCGGCATCGCCGGCATGCTCTCGGTCTTCATCCGCGAGCCGCAATTCCAGGGGCAGACCAAGGACAAGCTGACCAGCCCGGAAGCGGCGAAGCTGGTCGAGCAGGGCCTGCGCGACCATTTCGACCATTGGCTGGCCGGCGACCCCGCCACCGCCGACAATCTGCTGTCCTATGTCATCGAGCGGGCCGAGGAGCGCATCCGCCGGCGCGAGGCGAAGGATACGCCGCGCAAGTCCGCGACCCGGCGGCTGCGCCTGCCGGGCAAGCTCGCCGACTGCTCGCGCGACAGCGCCGAGGGCACCGAGCTGTTCCTGGTCGAGGGTGATTCGGCCGGCGGCTCCGCCAAGCAGGCCCGCGACCGCGAGACCCAGGCGGTGCTGCCGCTGCGCGGCAAGATCCTGAACGTCGCCTCGGCCAGCGCCGACAAGCTGCGGCAGAACCAGGAGCTGAAGGACCTGATCGAGGCGCTGGGCTGCGGCGCCGGCGACAAGTTCGACATGGCCCGGCTGCGCTACAACCGCGTCGTCATCATGACCGATGCCGATGTCGACGGCGCCCATATCGCCGCCCTGCTGATGACCTTCTTCTACAAGGAGCTGCCGGAGCTGGTGCGCCAGGGGCGCGTCTATCTGGCGCAGCCGCCGCTCTATCGCCTGGCGACGGCCGGCAAGACGATCTACGCGATGGATGACGCGGAGCGCGAGAAGCTCCTGAAGAAAAGCTTCAAGCCGAACCAGAAGGTCGAGGTCAGCCGCTTCAAGGGCCTGGGCGAGATGCCGCCGGCCTCGCTGAAGGAGACCACCATGGACCCGCGCAAGCGCACCCTGCTGCGCGTCGTCCTGCCGCCGGAGGAGCGCGCCGCCACCTCCGAGCTGATCGAGGCGCTGATGGGCCGCAAGCCCGAGCTGCGCTTCCGCTTCATCCAGGAGAATGCGGCGCGGCTCGACCTGGAAGCCGTCGACGCCTGATTGTAGCCGCGCACCAAACGGGAGACTCCGGCACCATTCGGTAGACCGGACCCTGTGCAAACTATTGATTTTACACGACAAGCCTCGGCGGACATGGTCTTCGCCGAGGCTTTCCTTTTGGCCCATCGGCATTCCTTGCGTCCGCCGAACTCACGAAGTTCGGCCCTCGCCCGAATGCTTTGCCATTTTCCGAAACCTTCCGATCACCCGAGCATTCCTTGGGGCATGGATGAGCCAGACATCTGCAGCCCGATCGAGGAGTCCATCGACCGCCTGGAGCAGCGGCGGGCGGCGGCGCAGGCGCGGCGCCAGGAACTCGAAAGGGATCTTGTCGAGGCCGAGTGCAATGACGCGGATCCGAGTGTGGCGGAGCGTTGCCGCGTTGAGTTCGAGCGTCTCGCCCAGGATGAGGCCCAAGCAGTAGAGGCCGTGCGCTGGTTATGGCGAGTGCATGGGTTCCTAAATGGTTCGCGGAGTTCGGTCGCGCCGCCGAAGATGCTTCGTGCTCTGGAGGCAATGAGCACTCCGGCAGCACAGGCTAGGCTGAACAGGCCGAGCACCAAGACCTCGCGCATCTGCACGATGATCGAGTCGGCGCTGCGTCAGCATGGCCCGCTCCACAGGCAGCGACTGCTCGAGATCCTCATCGCCGACGGTGTGATGGGAAAGGAAGCGCGGCCTATCGACCGGCTGGCGACCATCCTCACCGAGAACCGTCACCTATTCAGCTCGGATGGCCGGGGCACGTACGCTCTCGCCGCAGCCGGGCACATCGAACAGCGCCAAGCCACGGAATTGGCTGGCCTGTCGGGACAGCAGGAACATGCTTGTCCTGCCCTGCCGGTTCAACCAGGAGGTGAACACAGTGTGTACACGCGTCCGTTGTAGAAGAGTGTCGGGGTGAGCGTCGGGCCACCGAGCTGAACAAACGTCGCTCACCGGAGCCACAATGCGACAGGGACGGCCGCGTCGGATCGACACATCCGGAGCGACCGTCCCTGCTGCCAAGCCACGGAACACCTGCAGAATGCCTCTGCTGGGCCTTGGTTGCATGCATGGTACGACGCAGGCTGTTGCGGCATGACCCATGCCCATCGGCCTACACTCTCGTTCAGGATACCGCTGACGGGAACCAGAGGCAGCAAGGAGGGCAGCCACCGGGTCTCGCCCTTCGAGAAGACCGTCCCTGCTTCCAGATCGCAGGACATCCGGGGAATGCCAAGGCTGAAGCTTGGCGTCCCCCATCCGTCTGATTTCCGTCGCAGTATGCCAGCGAATATCAGTCCGTAGTCCGCAAGCCCGACCGGCCTTGCCATTCGCGCCAGTACGCCCGGGCGAGCCACAGCAGCCCGACAACGCCGCCTGCCGTCGTAACCGAGCCGATCACCCAAAAAGCCATGACGGTCGCGGCGTGCCCCACGGTCGCGCCCGGCAGCACGATTCCGTCCAGCCAGCCCGCGGGCATGGGCTCGCCGCCGAAGGCCAGAAGTGCGGCGGCAGGCGCCGCCACAGCCGCCATCTTCAAGGTGTAGGTTGCCAGGCCCATCGTCTGCTCCCGGTATCCGGCATCGAAACGTCCGGGCAGCATAGGAGGTTCATGGGGGCTTGCCAGGACTCGTGTTGCCTTGGAGGAACTGCGACCGCAGGCGCGCGGCCGATGCCCTGCCCACTGCGGGCGCGGCTGGCTGGATGCGCCGGATGGGGCTGAGTGTGGCCGGTGGTTGGCGCGGCCGTGTCACGGGCCTGGCGCCGGGCCGCGCGACATGGCGGCGGAGGATTGGGGCGGCCTTGCCTGGGCGCTGCGACAGGCGGTCGGGCTGCACCTCCCGCGACGCCCAGGCCGTGACGCCGAGCTTGGTTTAGCTGGCGACCTCCTGCCGCGGAACCATCAGCGGCTTACAGTCATCGAAGCCGCGCGACGCCGGGGTGCCGGATGCAAGCCAGACGGCAGCAATGGCACTTGGATACACGCCGGGCGCTGAGGGGGCTAAACTGTCGACTGTCCGCCCGCGCTTCCGAGGAGACGGGCATCTGCAACCTCTACTCGATGACCAGCAATCGGCGGGCCATCCTGAAGCTGACCCGGGCGCTCGATGACCGCACCGGAAACCTCCCTTCCCCGCCCGCCATCTACCCCGACAGGATGGCGCCTGTCGTGCGGCAGGCGGAGGACGGCAAGCGGGAACCGACCACCATGCGCTGGGGCATGCCGGATCCAAGCTATACGGCGGCCACCTGTGACCAACATCCGGAACACCCGCAGCCCGCACTGGCGCCGCTGGCTGGGTCCGGCGCACCGCCGCCTGGTGGCCGTTACGTCCTTCTCAGAGTCGGAGGACACCAAGCCGAAGGGGACGTCAGTGTGGTTCGGGCGTCCGGAGGGGCGGCCCCCTCTTCGCCTTCACCGGCATCTGGACCGACACCCAAGGCCCCGAGTCGAACCAGGTTAGAGGCGAGCACGAGCTTCAGGCCTTCCTGACCTGCGACGCGGGCAAGATGGTGGTCGTCATCCACCCCGAGACGATGCCGGTGCCGTTGACCACGCTGGACGAGATGAACACCGGGCTGGAGACGCCGTGGGAGGTCGCCCGCGAGCTGCGGCGCCCACTGCCGGACGGCGACATGCTCATCGTGTCCAGGGGCAACCGGAAGAGCCAGGCTGAGAGTCGATGGGCGACGGGCGGACGGCGGCTCATGCGACGAACCCGCGTCATCCGAGGAGGTCAGGCCGCGTCCTTCGTGCGGTCGACCTGCTGTTGCGTCCCTGCCTTGCGCTGCGCGAGGAAGGCGCTCTTGACCTCCTCGAAGAAGCTGGGCGGAAGGGTGCCGTAGCGTTTCTGGCCGCGCTTCCCGGGAATGGAGACGAGGCGCGGGCCATGACGGTCGAAGTTGAACTCCGACACGACGACCCACTGCCGGGCCCCGTCCAACCCAGCGATGGTCCGGACCTCAGGAGGTATCTCGACGGCCACCTGACCCTCGCGTGGCGGTTCGTGGCTGATGGCCAAGTACACGGCTTGGCCCGCGCCCAAGGCGAGGATGACGCAGCTCGGGCGCTGCTTTAGCCCCCAGCGATTGCCGCTCGCCTCCTCGCGGGCCCAGAGGTAATCGTAGCGGAACACACCACCCAGGACCTCCTGCGGATCGAAGGGTGGTTCCCCCGGCGCCGTCAGGAGGAGGTCGCGGCTGCCTTAGACCGGCGCGCGGCTTCCAGTTTGCGGTCCAGCTCGGCATGGCGAGGATGCATCGTTGCCGCGGACACCGCCTCGAACAGCCAGTCAGGAGCATCCGCGGTGGCCATCGCGACCTGCTTGGTCACCTTGGTTCTGCGCGGCTGCCTCACCACCTGTGCGGCGTCCTCCACCTTGGACACGCGCACGATCGCGGGCTGGCGGCGAAGAGCAGCCTTGGGCTGCTTCTTTCCCTCCTGGGTGGTCCGCGCTTCTTGCCTCGTGGTGACCAAAGCTTCGCTCATGGCGCGGATTATCGGTCCTCCGGTGGCGGCTTGCAAGGGCTCCCTGGAGCCTCTCACCCAGAGGTGCCCAGACCGCCTAAAGGGCGCAAGCATGTTTAACACGTTGATATGGAACAGATTTTCCTGGAGCTTAGCGCTGCCTGCCTTACCCGGCGGTCTCGCGACGGGGGCGCTGCGGCCGCAGTGCCGGGAGCTACCAGTGGCGGCGCATCACCTTCCCGCCGGTTCAGGCTCGCGGCAGCGTGGGCTGCCGGTACGGACACCCGCGCCCGCCCACCCGTGAACCGCCAAACCAGCCGCAGACACAACTTGTAAGACTGTGTCCGGCGCCAGCCGCTAGAACCTGCGCCACGTGTCTGGCGTCAGGCACATTCACTTGCCGGAAGCATGTCAGCGTGGACCTCGAGAAACATCCCTCCGCCGTGCGCGCCGCCACTGCCACCATCCAAGCGGAACCCGCGCGCATTGAGCGGTGGGACTTCCTGGACCAGCTCCGGGCCATCCTGATGCTGGTCGGCATCCCGTACCATGTTGGCCTCGTCTACGCGGCCCACGCTGTCTGGATCGTGGAGTCGCCGGAGAAGTCTCTCCCGGTGACCTGGGCGCTCCAGTTCAGCCACACCTTCCGCATGCCCGTGTTCTTCCTCATCGCGGGCTTCTTCGCCTCCCTGATGATCCGCAGGCGCGGCGCGGGGCACTGGCTGGCCGGGCGGGCACGCCGCATCGGCATCCCCTTGCTGACGTCCCTGGTCCTGGTCAGCCCGCTGATGGTGCTCGCAAGCGGGGTCGCCGCCGGGGGCGTGGGCAACGCCCTTCCTGCCCTGCTGGCGGAAATGAGCAGCCCGAGCGCCGCCTGGACCGTCCACCTCTGGTTCCTCATCTACCTGCTCATCTACTGCGTGCTGTTCGCCGGACTTTGGCTCCTGGGCAGCAGGTGCGGTATCGGTGCCCTCGTCGGCCGTGCCCAGGACCGGCTGGAGCAGGATCCGTGGCTGGGATGGCTCGGCTTGGCGGCGGTGGGCCTGGTGGTCCTTGCCTGTGCCGTGGTCGCTGCGAAGCTGGAGATGGCGTACCTGATGGGCGGCATCTTCGTGGCGGGCCAGTTCGTGGCCGACGGCCTGATGTTCCTGGTCGGCGCCCTGACAGCTGCCCGCCCGGCGTGGTTCGATGCCTTCACACGCCCGCGCTGGCCAGTTTGGGCAGCCGCACTCGCCACGGCCGTCACCATGGCCGTGTTCCAGGACGACGATGGCGACATGGGCCGCGCCATCACCTACTTCCTGATGCCTGTGGTGGGCGTTCTGTTCGCGCACCTGCTGCTGTCCGCCGCCCGGCTGTGGCTGGATCGTCGGACGCGGCTCTCCGCGACCATGGTGGAGGCGGCGATGACCATGTACCTGGTTCACGTCCCCATCGTCCTCTGGCTGGCCGTCGGCTTCCTGGCCGTCGGATGGCCCGCTGAGGTCGAGTTCCTGCTGATCACCATCATCTCGGCGGCCGCCTCCTACGGCTTCCACCGCCTGGTGGTCCGTCATCCGGCCCTGGCCGTCCTCTTCAACGGCCAAGCCGCCTCCGTGCGCTTCAAGGCGCCCACCATTGTCAAGGCGGAGCCGAGCGGAACGCGGGCGTGAGCAGTCTCGGGGATGCCAGCGCATTCCCCGCGCCAAGCAGTCCCTGGCGGCGCCAGCTCCGCGAGCTACCGCGATGGCTGGAGTACCAGGCCGTCAGCCGCGGCCAGGGCCGAACGAGGAGTTCTTGCCGCGCTCCGCCCCTGGCCTGGCGTCGTCGCGCGCCTCCCCATGCCCGGCGTGTCCGCCGTGGCCATGGTGCATGAACAGGTGCATCAGGGGGCAGGCCAGCAGGAACAGGTACGGCAGCGCGCCGAGGGCGTGCGCGTAGTGCTCCCGGAGAACGTAGAGCGCGACGATCAAGGCGAAGCCGATGACTGCAATGCCCGTCCGGCTGCGCCACCAGGAGGTTTCCGCATGGTCATGCATCCTGGATCTCCTTCCCACATCCGGTTCATGCCCTGCCCTCCGCACCCTGGCCTTGATCTGGAACAACAATCATCGAATGGGCTTGCCCAGCCGAACAGGAGGCTTCCATGGCGACAGCGCGATCAAGCTATGGCCTCGGGAGACGGTGAGCTTTCCCGCTCCCCGTCGGCGCAGCAGTAGGGCCATCTGGATCTGAAAGAAGCCAGCCTGCTCGACGCCATCGCTTTGGCAGACGAGCGAGGGGCGTGGACCACCGTCCAGCGTTACCGCGGTTGCAAGGAAGCGCTCCATCTCGAGGCATCTACCGAACCTTCTGGCGGCCCACATACGTGAACTTTGGGGCCCGCTTGGCCGAAGGGGAGGCTTACGAGGCCGTTCACGGGCAGGGGAGCCTTCGCAAGCCGGACCATCCGCTCAACATACGCATGGACGCGATGATGAAGGCTGCGGGAAAGTCATGGGCGAGTCAGCTCCGAAAGCTGGCCAGGTCCGCCCGGCCCGTCACCACCCGATGCGTAGGCGGTGGTCTCGAGGAGGCCCGACTGCCGGTGGCCGGATGACGGGACTTGCACCGACACTTCTGCCCGCTCCACATGGATCGAGCATCCTCACCTGAGACCAGACGGCCTAGGACATAATTCGTCGCAAGCCAGCGAAAGGGCCGCAATGTTCATCGTCCAAATCTGAAGAGGCAAGAGCGCGAGGCCAGTTAGGCCGCCGCGCATCAACCATCAGATTTGGGAGTTCCCATGTCGAATTCGAAGATTCTTTCGTTTGGTCTGAGTGTTCTACTCCTGGCAGGTCCGGCATTCGCGCAGGAGAGTGCGGGGACGTCGGAGAACCCGACTCGCTTGAGCATTGCGGTGAGTCGTGGAGAGGCTGGAGCTGGTGCTCCGGGCAACAGCCGCTCCGCCAAGGGCGACCCTCTGAGCGTGCCCATGGAGACCAGCGAGCGCACCTTGCCGCCACTCGAGGAAAGCATGGCACTCACTAACAACGCGCCGAGCAGCGACGCCAATCAGCTAAGTTATGATGGTCATCCTTGGAGCCATCATTTGTCTGAACTGCAAATTCGTCCTGACGTCAGCTCTCAGGTTTCAGCTGGCAGCCTCGGGGGCTGAGCGAATCCTCCGTGTGACTGCAAGCGGCCACCGACCGGCCTACCATCTGTCATTGATTAAACAGGGCCGCTCCAGAGGGGCGTGCATCCCCTCCAGATTGGAGGCAGACTTGCCGCGCCCGATCGTGGCAAGTCTGTTCCAATGGCGGCGCTCCGCTTCGGCAAACCAGCGCTTTGTCGAGGCTGGATCCATTGAGACGCCGCTGGCTACATGCCCTCGGGGCGCGGGCTCGTCGACGTCATCTCGGCAACCGCCCAGAAGACCAAAGCCATCACCACGATCTCCCAGCCGATGGAGGCCGCGAGGCGGCCGCCGGAGCCCGGTGCGCCAGCGGCTAGGGCCGGTGTCAGCCGGAAGCGGTGCCAGGCGGCGAAGCCCAGCAAGGCGCCGACCAGCGCGACCTTGCCGAGCAGGGCCCAGCCGTAGGCAGTGGTCACGAGCAGGTCCAGTTGCCCGACCAGCAGCCACGCCAGCGTCCCACCGGCCACCACGAGGCCCGCAACGACCCAGGAGGCCACTCGTGCCCACCCCTCAACCAGGCTGGCGGCCTGCGGACCTGCCTGCCTGGAGGCGATCATGAGGGGCAACAGGCTGCCAGCCCAGAAAGCGGCCGCGAGCAAGTGCACCACCAGCGCGGTCGCCAGCAGCCAGCGTGGCTGGTGCTGGGTGGTGTGGCCGACCTGTGTGAAGCTCACGGCGATTGCCACCACGCCAACGGCAGCAAGCGGCCAAGCGATGCGCCCGGTCCAGGTCGCCAGCGCCATGGTAAGCAGGCCCGCCCAGGTGACCAAAACGGAGATGCCGGGCCGCGAGGCCAGCATCATGTCCCAGACCTCGGCGTCGAACGGGTCACCGTCCGATGCCAGGGCAACCTGGGCCGCCAGCCAGGCGAGGCTGGACGCCAGTCCCGCGGCGACCAGGGCCAGGGTCAAGCGACGGCATGAGGCGACGTCACTGGCCTCCTGCAGGCGCCCAAAGCCCATGGTGAAGATGGCAAGGCCCGCCGCGCCGAGGCACGCCACGTAGTAGGCGAGGCGCAGCGCCACGGAGAGGGCGCGCAGCGGGTCCGACCCCGGCCCCAGCAGTTCGAGGATCACCGGGCCGCGTTCACCGCGAAGCGCACCGCCCCGCTCATGACGTGGCCGTCGTCACCCATCGCGCGCCACTCGAGCCGGTAGGCGCCGGGGCGCAGGGGACCCGCCAGCGTGGCGGTCGCCTGGCTGGACGCGGCCCGGCCGCCCTCGCGGCGCACCTGATGCTCGCGGCCGCTCTCATCGACCAGGCGCAGCGAGGTCACGCGGCAGTCCTCGGTGAAGGCCAGGCTGAGCGTGCGCGGCGATCCGTTCAGCGTCGCGCCGTCGGCCGGGTCGGACGAGTGAAGCATCGCGTGCGCGGAGGCGGCGCCGGGAGCAAGTACGCCAAGGGCGACGGCGAGGATGCCGTGGCGGAGAAAGGTGGAGCGGGAAAGCATGCAAATCTCCTGTCAGCGCTTGCCGTGGACTGCCGCCCGGGCGAACGTCCGACCACATCATTAGGCGGCCGGTGGACGCGCTGCATCTGTTGCAATTCAACAATTTATTGCAGGCATCGTGAGTACTGTCCTTCGCCGGACTTCAGCGGCGGGTCTGCATCCGATGCCCCCGGCCACCCATTTTGGGCGGAGCGAACCGCCAGCTCGGATCCCCCATGCCTCGCCCATCAGATGCGCATGGTCCGCAGGCGCAGCGCGTTGCCGATCACCGAGACCGAACTCAGCGCCATCGCCAAGGCCGCGACGACGGGGCTGAGGAGCAGGCCCAAAACCGGGTAGAGCACGCCCGCTGCCAGCGGCACCCCGGCCGCGTTGTAGATGAAGGCGAAGAACAGGTTCTGCCGGATGTTGCGCATCACCGCGCGAGACAGAAGCCGCGCCCGCGCGATGCCCGCGAGGTCACCCTTCACCAGCGTCACGCCCGCGCTCTGCATGGCGACGTCCGTGCCGGTGCCCATGGCGATCCCAACGTCGGCCTCCGCCAGCGCTGGAGCGTCGTTGACGCCGTCGCCCGCCATGGCGACGACCCTTCCCTTGGCGCGGAGCTCCCGGACGATGCGGTGCTTGTCCTCGGGCAGCACGTCGCCCTGGAACTCTTCGATGCCGAGCCTGCGGGCCACCGCCTGCGCTGTGGTGCGGTTGTCGCCGGTGAGCATGACGATGTGGATGCCGCTGGCGCGCAGGCTCTCCAGCGCGGCGGGCGTGCTCTGCTTGACGGGGTCGGCGACAGCGATGATGCCCCCTGCCCCGCCGTCCACCGCCAGGAACAGCGCCGTGCCGCCCTCTTGCCGGAGTTCGTCAGCCTTGGCGGCCAGACCACCCAGATCCACCCCGAGCTCCTGCATCAGCCGCGCGTTGCCCAGCGCGACCCGGCGCCCGCCGACGGTGCCGGTCACGCCTTTGCCGGTGACGGAGGCGAAGTCGGCAGGCTCGCCGAAGGCAATGCCGCGCTCCTTGGCGGCAGCCACGACTGCCGCCGCCAACGGGTGCTCGCTGGACCGTTCCAGGCTGGCGGCGAGCGGCAGCACCTCGGCCTCGGTTAGACCCGGCGCGGGAACCAGAGCCACGACCTTGGGCTTGCCCTCGGTCAGCGTGCCGGTCTTGTCCACCACCAGGGTGTCGACCTTCTCCATGTGCTCGAGCGCCTCGGCGTTCTTGATGAGCACCCCCGCGGATGCGCCTTTGCCGACGCCGACCATGATGCTCATGGGCGTGGCCAAGCCGAGCGCGCAGGGGCAGGCGATGATGAGCACGGAGACGGCGGCGATCAGCCCGTAGGAGAGCGCAGGCGACGGACCCCAGATCGCCCAGGCGACAAAGGCCATGAACGCGACGGCGATGACGGCGGGGACGAACCAGCCAGCCACCGTGTCGGCCATGCGCTGGATGGGCGCCCGGCTGCGCTGCGCCTCGGCGACCATGGCGACGATGCGCGACAGCATGGTGTCGGAGCCGACCTTGTCCGCCCGCATGACCAGCGCGCCAGTGCCGTTCACCGTGCCGCCGATGACCTTGGCGCCGGGCGCCTTCTCGACCGGCAGGGATTCACCGGTGACCATGGACTCGTCCACGGCGCCGCTCCCTTCCAGCACCGCGCCGTCCACCGGCACGCTCTCGCCGGGCCGCACGCGC
>NZ_JBBCWY010000015.1:0-78283 GCF_037145735.1 Roseomonas sp. USHLN139
CCGCGGGCGGCGCCGCGCCCGCCGCCGCCGGCGGGGCCGCCGCGCCGGCCGCGGGCGGTGGCGCCGCGCCGCCGCAGACCATCCGCGTCGCGGTCGACGTGCTGGAAGACCTGATGACCCTGGTCAGCGAGCTGGTGCTGACCCGCAACCAGCTGCTGCAGCTGGTGCGCGCGCGCAGCGATGCGGCGCTGACCGTGCCGCTGCAGCGGCTGTCGCACATCACCTCCGAGCTGCAGGAGGGGGTGATGAAGACCCGCATGCAGCCGATCGGCAATGCCTGGCAGAAGCTGCCGCGCATCGTCCGCGACCTGGCCAACGAGCTCGGCAAGAAGATCGAGCTGGTGATGAAGGGCGCCGAGACCGAGCTGGACCGCCAGGTGCTGGAGCTGATCAAGGATCCGCTGACGCATATGGTGCGCAACAGCGGTGACCATGGGCTGGAGAATCCCGAGCAGCGCCGCGCGGCGGGCAAGCCCGAGATCGGGCGGATCCTGCTGAACGCCTATCACGAGGGCGGCCATATCATCATCGAGATCGGCGATGATGGCCGCGGCCTGTCGGTCGAGAAGATCAAGGCCAAGGTGCTGAGCCAGGGGCTGACCACCGAGGCCGAGCTCGCCGGGATGAGCGAGCGCGAGGTGCAGCACTTCATCTTCCGCGCCGGCTTCTCCACCGCCGCCGCCATCACCTCGGTCTCCGGCCGCGGCGTCGGCATGGATGTGGTGAAGACCAATGTCGAGAAGATCGGCGGCACCATCGACCTGCGCTCGATCGAGGGCAAGGGGACGACCTTTTTCATCAAGATCCCGCTGACGCTGGCGATCGTCTCGGCGCTGATCGTGGAAGCCGGTGGCGAGCGCTTCGCCATCCCGCAGATCGGCGTGGTCGAGCTGGTGCGCGCCGGCGGCAGCGCCGAGGGGGCGCAGATCGAGCGCATCCATGCGACGCCGGTGATGCGGCTGCGCGACCGGTTGCTGCCGCTGGTCTCGCTGTCCAACCTGCTGCAGCTGGAGACGGCGGAAGGCAAGGCCGATGAGGGCTTCGTCGTCGTCACCCAGGTCGGCGCCAATGTCTTCGGCATCATCGTCGACAAGGTCTTCGATACCGAGGAGATCGTGGTCAAGCCGGTGGCGCCGATCCTGCGCCATGTGACGATGTTCAGCGGCAACACCATCCTCGGCGATGGCAGCGTCATCATGATCCTCGACCCCAACGGCATCGCCCGCGCCACCGGCGTCGGCGCCGACGGGCCGAGCGAGGATGCGGCGCGCGGACCGGACGGGTTGCGCGGCCAGCGCTCGACCGAACGCACCGCGCTGCTGCTGTTCCGCGCCGGCGACGACACGCCGAAGGCGGTGCCGCTGGGCCTGGTGGCCCGTCTCGAGGATCTGCCGGTCGAAAGCATCGAGCATTCCGGCGGCAAGACGCTGGTGCAGTATCGCGGCAAGCTGATGCCGCTGGTGCCGATGTCGGGCAGCTGGATGCCGCCCGAGGCCGGACGCCGCCAGGCGGTGCTGGTGTTCAACGACCGCGACCGCGCCATGGGGCTGATGGTCGACAGCATCCTCGACGTGGTCGAGGCGCATCTGCTGATCGAGGGGCCGAGCGAGCTGCCCGGCTTCCTCGGCAGCGCGGTGATCGGCGGCAAGGTGACCGATGTGATGGACTGCGCCTGGTGGCTGCGCCAGGCCGGCGACGACTGGTTCCGGCCGCCCTCGATCGCGCATCTGGTCCGCCGCGTGCTGCTGGTCGAGGACAGCGCCTTCTTCCGCCACCTGCTGGTGCCCGGCCTGACCGCCTGCGGCTACGAGGTGGTGGCGGTCGACACCGGCAACCAGGCGCTGCAGCTGCGCGAGCAGGGGGCGATGTTCGACATCATCGTCTCCGACATCGAGATGCCCGATCTGGACGGCATCGGCCTGGCGCGTGCCGTGCGGTCCGAGGGGCCCTGGCGCGCGGTGCCGATGATCGCCCTGTCCGGACGGGTCGAGCCCGAGCAGGTGCGCCACGCCATGGCCGCCGGCTTCACCGACTATGTCGGAAAATCCGACCGCGATGCCTTGCTGGCGGCGCTGCAACAGCATCTGCCGGCGCCGGCCATGGCCTGACGCCATGGCGTCGGGACCGAGGCCGCAAAGCCAAGAAAGGAGAAGCCAGTGCAGAGCGAGATGCAGCCAGGCGGGGTGGCGCGACCTGGATCGGGGGGGCAGGCGGGCAGCGCGGCGGCGGCCATGGCGGCGCGCGCCGCCGGGCTCGGCGACAGCGCCGCGGAGATGTTCCTGACGCTGACGGTGGCCGGCCAGCTGTGCGGCGTGCCGGTGCTGGCGGTGCGCGACATCCTGGCCTCGCAGGCGATCACCAGGGTGCCGCTGGCGCCGCGCGAGGTGGCCGGCAGCCTCAATCTGCGCGGCCGCATCGTCACCGCCATCGACCTGCGCCGCCGCCTGGGCCTGCCCGAGCGGCCGGGCAATTCCGGCCCGCCGATGAGCGTCGTCGTCGAGCAGGCGGGCGAGCTCTATAGCCTGCTCTCCGATGCCGTGGGGGAGGTGGTGCCGCTGCCGGGCGATGGCTTCGCCGGCAATCCGCCGACCCTGGACCCGGTCTGGCGCGAGGTCTCACGCGGGGTGCACCGCCAGGACGACCGGCTGCTGATCGTGCTCGATGTCGATCGCATCCTGGCGATCGGGTGAAGGAGGGATGGTGATGGAGGTCCCGCAGACCTGCCTGGTGGTCGATGACAGCCGCGTGGTGCGCAAGGCGGCGCGCCGCATCCTGGAGCGCCATGCCTTCCAGGTCAGCGAGGCGGAGGACGGGCAGCAGGCGCTGGAATCCTGCCGTGCCAGCCTGCCGAAGCTGGTGCTGCTGGACTGGAACATGCCGGTGATGGACGGGCTCGAATTCCTCAAGGCGGCGCGCGCCGAATTCGGCCCCGACGAGCCCCTGATCATGCTCTGCACGACGGAGAGCGAATTCGACCGCATCGTCACCGCGCTGAGCGCCGGCGCGCAGGAATACATCATGAAGCCCTTCGACGATGCGATCCTGACCGGCAAGCTGGTGCAGCTCGGCCTGGTCGCCGAAGAAGCCGAGTCGTGACCCTGCCGCCGCCGGGCCGGACAATCCCCGCATCGGCCGGGGCCACCGGTGCGGCGGGGGCGCCGACGCAGGAGAGCACGGGCGCGGGTGGCGAGCCGGGCCATCCGGCGCCGTTCACGGAGTCAGGCTCTGCCAGCCTGGCCCCGGCGGGAGCCTCCCTGGAGGGTGCCGCCCTGACCCATGGCCCTGCCTCCGGCGGCGCCGCGTTCAACCTTCCCGGGGCGGGTGATGTGGGGGCCGGCATTCCGGTTGCCGCTGCCCCGTCCCCCGGCGGGCCGCCCATCGGCGCGCCGGTGACGGCGGCGATGGCGGCGTCGATGGCAACGGCGGGGCCTGCCGTGCGGGTCACGCTCTGCGACGACAGCGCCACCGTCCGTGCCGCCTATGCCCGGCTGCTGGAAAGCGACCCGGCGATCCAGGTGATCGGCCGGGCCGGCGATGGGCAGCAGGCGCTGGAGGCGATCCAGGCCCTGCCGGCCGCTGCCCGGCCGCAGGTGCTGTTGCTCGACCTGGAAATGCCGGTGATGGACGGCATCACCGCCCTGCCGCTGCTGCTGAAGCTGCAGCCGGGACTGGCGGTGATCGTGGCCAGCGCCATGACCGAGCATGGCGCCAGCGCCGCCATGGCCGCGCTGCGTGCCGGCGCGGTCGATTATGTGCCGAAGCCCAGCGCCGCCGGCGGCGGCGGGATGCAGGACACCACCTTCCGCGCCGATCTGCTGGCCAAGGTGAAGGGGTGGGCGCGGATGCGCGCGGCCCCCCGCCCGGCACCGCTGCCGCCCATTCTGCCGCCGCGCCCGGCGCGGCCGGCTGCCCCGGCCGCAGCGCCGCTTCCCGCCGCGGCCAGCCTGCCGCTCGCGATGCCACCGACAGCGGTGACGACACCGGTGACGACGGCGCCGCCGCAGGGGTCGCCCGGCCTGCCGCCGGGGGAGCTGGCACGCGGGCGCCGCGGATCTGGCCGGTCTGAATCGGGGCCGCCTGGCGCCGGCTTGTCCGGAACCGGCCTGTCGGGGACTGCCGTGTCGGGGGCTGCCCTGTCGGGAACTGCCCTGTCGGGGGCCGCCCTGTCTGGAGCTGTCCTGTCGGGCAGCCGCCTGTCGGGCACCCTGCCGATGGTGGCGCCCCCGGCCGCGCCCACCCTGATGCCGCGCCCGGCCGGGCCGCCGCGGCGGCCGCGCATCCTGGCGATCGGCTCCTCCACGGGGGGGCCCCAGGCGCTGGCCGCCTTCATCCGCCGGCTGACCACGCCGCTGCCGGTGCCGATCGTCGTGGTGCAGCACATGCCCGTCGGCTTCACCAGCATGCTGGCCGACCATCTTTCGCGCCTGGGCGGCCCGCCCGCTGCGGAGGCCGCCGACGGGCAGGCCCTGCAGGCCGGCCGGCTCTACGTGGCGCCGGGCGACCGGCACCTGCTGGTAGAGAAGGCGGGCGGCGTGCTGACCGCGCGGCTGACGACCGACCCGCCGGAGAATTTCTGCCGCCCGGCGGTGGATCCGATGCTGCGCAGCGTGGTCGCCGCCTGCGAGGGCGCGGTGCTGGCAGTGATCCTGACCGGCATGGGCCAGGACGGCATGCTCGGCTGCAGGGCGGTGGCGGCGGCGGGTGGCACCGTCTTCGCCCAGGACGAGGCGTCCAGCGTCGTCTGGGGCATGCCGGGGGCAGTGGCCAAGGCCGGCCTGGCCCAGGCGCTGCTGCCGCCCGAGCAATTGGCGGAGAAGGTCTTGACGCAATTCGGCGCGGCGGGCCTGGCCGCCGGAGGAATGGCATGAACGCGGATAGCTTTGCCTCGATCGCGGCGCTGGTGAAGGCGCGCTCCGGCATCGTGCTGACGCCGGACAAGGAATACATGCTGGACACGCGGCTGGCGCCCATCCTGAAGCAGGAGGGGATCGTCAACATGGACGCGCTGGCCATCCGGCTGCGTGACGCCCGGGCCGAGGCGCTGGCCCGCACCGTCACGGAGGCGCTGACCACCAACGAGAGCAGCTTCTTCCGCGACGGCAAGCCCTTCGACCATCTGAAGCGGCTGCTGCCCAAGCTGCAGGCGGCGCGGCCGCCCGGCCAGCGCCTGCGCATCTGGTCGGCCGCCTGCTCGACCGGGCAGGAGGCCTATTCCATCGCCATGGTGCTGCGCGAGCTGGGCATCAAGGATGCTGAGATCTTCGGCAGCGACCTGTCGCGGGAGGTGGTGGACCGCGCCCGCGACGGCGTCTTCACCCAGTTCGAGGTGCAGCGTGGCCTGCCGGTGCAGATGCTGGTGAAATACTTCCGGCAGGAGAGCGGCAAGTGGCGCGCCTCGCCGGAGCTGCGCGGCATGGCCCGCTTCGAGGAGCGCAACCTGCTGGGCGACCACAAGGTGCTGGGCCGGTTCGATGTGATCTTCTGCCGCAATGTGCTGATCTATTTCGACCCGCCGACCAAGGGCAAGGTGATGAACGCGCTGGCGGCCCAGCTGGCGCCCGATGGCGTGCTCTATCTCGGCGGCGCCGAGACCGTGCTGGGCCTGACCGAGCGGCTGGTCCCCATCACCGGCGAGCGCGGGGCCTATGTCCTGCCGGAGAACCGCAGCCTGATGTGAGGCAGGCGGCTTCCGCTGCCGCCGCCATGGCCGATGCCCGGCAGACCGACGCCGCCCCGCCCTGGGGAGCCCAGGGCGGGGCGTCCCCCCTCAGGCCGCGACCTGCGGCTGGTTGGGCGTGGCGGCCGGCGGCATCTCGGCCACCGGGAAGCGGGTGCCCAGATTGGCCGGGTCGCGCAGCACATAGCCGCGGCCCCAGACGGTGCCGATCAGGTCGCCGGCGCCGGCCTGGGCCAGCTTCTTGCGCAGCTTGCAGATGAAGACATCGATGATCTTGGCCTCGGGCTCGTCGATGCCGCCATAGAGGTGGTTGAGGAAGACCTCCTTGGTCAGCACCAGGCCCTTGCGCAGGGTCAGCAGCTCCAGGATGGCGTATTCCTTGCCGGTCAGGTGCACCTCGCGGTCGGCGACGCGGACGTCGCGCGAGCCCAGGTTCAGCGTCAGCGGCCCGACCGAGAGGGTGGGCTGGCTGAAGCCCTTGGCGCGGCGGATGATGGCCTGCAGCCGCGCCATCAGCTCCTGCTGGTCGAAGGGCTTGGTGATGAAGTCGTCGGCGCCCATGCCGAAGGCCTTCACCTTGGCCTGCGGCCGCGACAGGCCCGAGAGCACCAGCACCGGCGTCTCCACCCGGTTGCCGCGCAACCGGCGCACCACCTCATACCCCTCCATGTCCGGCAGCATGATGTCGAGGATGATGATGTCGTAATCATAGAGGCCGGCGAGCTCGAGCGCTTCCTCGCCGGTGCCGGCGGTGTCGGCGATCATCGAGGACGCCTTCAGCATCATCGAAATGCCCCGCGCGGTGGTGAGGTCGTCTTCAACCAGGAGTACGCGCATCTCTTGGGTTCCCACAATCTGGACGCGCATTTCCTACCACCTATGCGCGAGGTCAGGAAAGGTTTTTCGCTTTTGAAACGTATTAATAATGGAGACATTGTTTAAAAAAAAGAGAAACAAGGTGCCCGGAAGGCGGAAGGAGACGGCCGCCGGCTGCGATATTTTTGAGATTTCAAGATTTTGGCGAGGTTTCGGTGGCCGCTGCCACGCGCTGCAACCGGAGGGCGAGTCTGCTGCCGTGCTGGCGCGCGGTAGCCGGCCGCGCGCATCCGGGCATACTGGCGGCACAACCGAAGCGGGAGACCAGGATCATGCAACTGCCGAAGACCCCCTCGATGCGGCTGGAAGGCCGCCGCGCGCTGGTCACCGGCGCCGGCCGCGGCATCGGCCTGGCCGCCGCCGCGGCGCTGGCCGAGGCTGGCGCGCATGTCGCGCTCGCCGCCCGCGGCGCGGCCGAGATCGAGGCCGCCGCCGCCGCCATCCGCGCGGCCGGCGGCAGCGCCGAGGCGCTGCCCCTCGATGCCAGCGACCCGGCGGCGGTGGCCGAGGCGCTGGCCGCCCGCGCGCCCTTCGACATCCTGGTCAACAATGCCGGCACCAACCGCCCGGCGCCCTTCCTCGAGGTCGCGCCCGAGGACTACGACGCCGTCATGGCGCTGAACGTGCGTGGCGCCTTCTTCCTCGCCCAGGCGGTGGCGCGGCGGCTGGTGGCGGCCGGGCAGGGCGGCTCGATCATCCAGCTGTCGTCGCAGATGGGCCATGTCGGCGGGCCGCGGCGCAGCGTCTATTGCGCCAGCAAGCACGCCATGGAAGGCATGACCAAGGCGATGGCGATCGAGCTCGGCCCGCACCGCATCCGGGTCAACACGCTCTGCCCGACCTTCATCGAGACGCCGCTGACCCGCCCCTTCTTCGAGGATGCCGCCTTCCGCGACTGGGTGCTGGGCAAGATCAAGCTCGGCCGCGTCGGCCAGGTCGAGGATCTGATGGGCGCGGTGGTCTTCCTGGCCTCCGATGCCTCGGCGCTGATGACCGGCAGCGCGCTGATGGTCGATGGGGGCTGGACCGCCGAATAGCCGGCGCGCCCTTTCCGGAGCGTGATTGCATACGGATGCAAAAGCCCTTGCATCCGTATGCAAGCGGGGGCAGCCTGCGGCCACTCAGGAGGAGACAAGCCATGATCCGCTATCTGAAGAAGGGCGCCGAGGCGGCCGAGACCGCCGAATACGACCGCAAGGTCCGCCAGACCGTCGAAGGCATCCTGGCCGACGTCGAATCCCGGGGCGACGCCGCCGTCCGCGAATTGTCGGAAAAGTTCGACAAGTGGACGCCGGCGAGCTTCCGCCTCTCGGCCGCGCAGATCCAGGAACTGGTCGACAGCCTGCCGGCGCAGGTGATCGAGGACATCAGGTTTGCCCAGGCGCAGATCCGCCGCTTCGCCGAGGTGCAGCGCGCCTCGATGCAGGATGTCGAGGTCGAGACGCTGCCCGGCGTGACGCTCGGCCACAAGCACATCCCCGTCGAGAGCGTCGGCTGCTACATCCCCGGCGGCCGCTATCCGATGGTGGCCAGCGCGCATATGTCGGTCCTCACCGCCAAGGTCGCCGGCGTGCCGCGCGTCATCGCCTGCACGCCGCCGCTGAACGGCGTGGCCCCGGCGGCGACGGTCGCCGCCATGCACATGGCCGGCGCCGACGAGATCTACCTGCTGGGTGGCATCCAGGCGGTCGCCGCGATGGCGATCGGCACCGAGACGATCAAGCCGGTCGACATGCTGGTCGGCCCCGGCAATGCCTTCGTCGCCGAGGCCAAGCGCCAGCTCTATGGCCGCGTCGGCATCGACCTCTTCGCCGGCCCGACCGAGACGCTGGTGATCGCCGACGACACCGTGGATGTGGAGATCTGCGCCACCGACCTGCTGGGCCAGGCCGAGCACGGCCCGACCTCGCCCGCCGTGCTGCTGACGACGTCGCAGAAGATCGCCGAGGGCATCGAGGCGGAGATCCAGCGCCAGCTCGCCGTGCTGCCCACCGCCGACATCGCTTCCGTCGCCTGGCGCGACCATGGCCAGGTGATCCTCTGCGACACCGACGAGGAGATGCTGCAGGTGGCGGACGATATCGCCTCCGAGCATGTGCAGGTGATGACGCGCGACCCGCGCTGGTTCCGCGACAACATGCGCAACTACGGCGCGCTGTTCCTTGGCCCGGAGACCAATGTGGCCTATGGCGACAAGGTGATCGGCACCAACCACACCCTGCCCACCAAGAAGGCCGCGCGCTACACCGGCGGGCTCTGGGTCGGCAAGTTCATCAAGACCTGCACCTGGCAGGAGGTGAAGCCGGAGGCGAGCGCCATGGTCGGCGAATACTGCTCGCGCCTCTGCGCCATCGAGAACTTCGCCGGGCACAAGGAGCAGGCGGACATCCGCGTGCGGCGCTATGGCGGCAAGAACGCCGCCTGAGGCGGCAGGGGCCGGGACGGCCTCCGCCGGGACGGATCCGGGCAGCGACGCCCCGGCCGTCCTGCCGGGCGGCGCCGTCACGGCGCGCGCCCTGGCGCGGCGGCTCGGCGTGTCGCAGTCGATGATCTCGCGCGCCTTCAGCCCCGGCGCCTCGATCGCGCCGGCGATGCGGGCGCGCATCCTGGCGGCGGCGGAGGCGCTGGGCTACCGGCCGAATTTCATCGCCGCCTCGCTGTCGCGCCGCCGCTCCAGCCTGGTCGGGCTGGTGATGGGCGAGCTGTCCAACCCCTTCTACCCGGCGGTGCTGGAACAGTTCTCCCAGGCGCTGCAGGCGGCCGGCTTCCAGACGCTGCTGTTCACCGTGCCGCCGGGGCAGGAGGCGGATGCCGCCCTGCCGCTGCTGCGGCAATACCATGTGGACGCGGTGGTGGTGACCTCGGCCAGCCTGTCCTCGGCCGGCGCCGCGCATTGGCGGGGCGACGGCCGCAGCGCGCTGCTGTTCAACCGCGCCGGCGATGGCCCCACCCCGCTCGACAGCATCGCCTGCGACAATGTGGGCGGCGGGCGGCTGGCGGCCGAGGCGCTGCTGGCGCGCGGCCGCCAGCGCCCCGCCTTCGTCGCCGGCCGCGCCGACACCTCGACCAGCCGCGAGCGCGAGGCCGGCTTCTTCGCCGTCTTCGCCGAGCGCGGCCTGGCGCCGCCGCGCCGCATCGAGGCCGGCGAATACAGCTATGCCGCCGGCCATCGCGCGGCGCTGGCGGCGGGCGACACGGACGGGCTGTTCTTCGCCAACGACATCCTGGCGCTCGGCGGGCTGGACGCGCTGCGCCACGGGCGCGGCCGCCGGGTGCCGGAGGAGGTCTCGGTGATCGGCTTCGACGACATCCCGATGGCCGCCTGGCCGGCCTATGAGCTGGCCACCCTGCGCCAGCCGGTGGCGGCGATGGTGGCGGCGAGCGTCGCGCTGCTGCGCGCCCGCCTGTCCGGCCAGGCCGGGCCGGAGCCGCACCGCCAGCGGCTGCCGGCCGAGCTGCTGCGCCGCGCCTCGCTCTGAGCCTGCGGCCCGGCGGGCTACATCCTTTTTCCATCATGATGGGCGGATGCTGGGCGGCCCGTGCCGCCGCCCGCGCCGGGGACCTCGCCCGGAGTCCACCGCATGCTCAACCGACTTCCGCTGCGCGCCACCCTCTATAGCATCATCGGCCTGCTGGTGGCCCTGGTGCTGACCCAGGCCCTGCTGGGCGCGGGCCGGGCCTGGCAGCTCCACGAGCATGCGAAACGGGCGCGGCAGGCCAATGCGACGGCCGACCTGCTGCTGGCCGCCGCGGCCGGCTGGGCGGCCGAGCGCGGCGGCACCGCCATGGCGCTGGGGGCCGAGGCGCCGGCGGCGGCCGAGCGCCGCGCCGGGCTGGAGCAGCAGCGCCGCGCGGCCGATGCCGCCGCGGCCCAGGCCCGGGCCCTGCTCGGCCCGCTCGCGGAGGGACGGTCGGCCGATCCCACCATGGCGCGCCACGCGGCGGCCATGGCGCGGGCCGAGGCAGCGGTGGCGGCGCTGCGCCAGCGCGCCGACACCGCCCTGGCGCAGCCCCGCGCGGCGCGCGACGCCCGCCTGCCGGAGGCGTGGTGGAACGGCATCAGCGGGCTGATCGAGGCCTCCCAGGCCTTGCGCCTTGCGCAGCAGGCCGGCGCCGACGGCATCGAGGCGCGGCTGGCGGCGCTGCAGGATCTCAAGCATTTCGCCTGGCTGGCCACCGAGTATCTGGGGCGCGAGCGCGGCACCATGGCCGGCGTGCTGGCGCGCGGCGCGCCGGTCCCGATGCCGCTGCTGGAGGAGCTGGCGGCGTATCGCGGCCGGGTGGAGACCGCCTGGGGCATGATCGAGGTGGCGCTGGAGCATGAGGCCAGCGCGCCGCTGGCGGGCGCGGCCGAGGCGGCGCGGCAGCGCCTGTCCGGTCCCTTCCAGCAGATGCGGCGGGCGGTCTATGCCGCCGGCACCGCCGGCCAGCCCTATCCCGTCACCGGCGAGCAATGGTGGCAGGAAGCCACGGCCGTGATCGACCCGCTGCGCGCGCTGAGCACCGCGGCCGGGGCGGAGGCGGCGGCGCTGGCCGAGGCGGCCTCGGCCGCGGCGGCCCTGACCTCGGCGCTCTGCCTCGCCGGGCTGGTGCTGGCGGTGGCGATCGGGCTCGGCGCCTGGTGGCTGGTGTCGCGCCGCGTCTCGCGCCCCCTGCTGGCGATGACGGCGGCGATGCGGCGGCTGACCGAGCGCGATTTCACCGCCCCGATCCCCGGCCGGGAGCGCCGCGATGAGATCGGCGCCATGGCCGCCGCGGTGCAGGTGTTCCGCGACAGCATGATGGAGGGCGACCGCCTGGCCACGGCGCAGCGGGCCCGGCAGGCGGAGACGGCGGCCCGTGCCGCGCGGGTCGAGGCGCTGGCGCAGGGCTTCGAGCGCGATGCCGGCCAGCTGGTGGCGATGCTGGCCTCGGCGGCGACCGAGCTGCAGGGCACCGCCCAGGCGATGCGCCAGGGGGCCAGCCAGGCCGATGGGCGGGCCGGGGCGGTCGCCACCTCGGCCGCCGAGGCGAGCGCCAATGTGGAGACGGTGGCGGCGGCGGCGGAACAGCTGGCGGCCTCGGTGGCCGAGATCGCCCGGCAGGTGCAGCGCTCCACCACGGTCGCCTCCCGCGCGGCGGGCGATGCGCAGCGCACCGATGCCACGGTGCGCGCCCTCTCGGCCGCGGCGCAGCGCATCGGCGACGTGGTCGGGCTGATCACCAGCATCGCCGGCCAGACCAACCTGCTGGCGCTGAATGCGACGATCGAGGCGGCGCGGGCGGGGGAGGCGGGCAAGGGCTTCGCCGTGGTCGCCTCCGAGGTCAAGAACCTGGCCGGCCAGACCGCCCGGGCGACCGAGGAGATCGCCGCGCAGATCGGCCAGATCCAGCAGGTGACGCAGGAGGCGGTGCAGGCCATCCAGGGCATCGCCGGCACCATTGGCGAGGTCAGCCAGATCACCGACGCCATCGCCGCCGCGGTGGAGGAGCAGGGTGTGGCGACGCGCGAGATCGTCCGCAACGTGCAGCAGGCGGCCGATGGCACCGGCGCCGTCACCCGGCATGTGCGGGAGGTGTCGCAGCTGGTGGGCGAGACCGGCGGCGCCGCGCAGGACGTGCTGGGCGCCGCCGGCGAGCTGTCGCGCCAGTCGGAGACGCTGCGCCGCCAGGTGGCGGATTTCCTCTCCGGCCTGCAGGCGGCCTGAGGCTGCGGCGCAGGGGCGGCGGGCAGGGAGGCGTCGGCGCGGGAGGGCCCCGCGCCGCGCCGGGTCAGAAGGCGCCGAAGCTGGCGCCCAACGCGATCACCGCGACCAGCGCGCAGAGCGGGATCAGCAGGTTCACCACGAAGATATCCCCGTAGGAGGATTTGTGGGTGAGCCCGGTGATGGTCAGCAGCGAGATCACCGCGCCATTGTGCGGCAGCGAGTCGAAGCCGCCCGAGGAGATGGTGGCGATGCGGTGCAGCAGCTCCGGGCTGATGCCGAGCGCATTCGCCCGCTCCAGATAGGTGGCGCCCAGCGTGTCGAGCGCGATCGACAACCCTCCCGAGGCCGAGCCGGTGATGCCGGCCAGCGCATTGACCGCGATGGCCAGCGAGATGGTGGGCGTGTCCGGCGCGATGCCGACCACGAAGTCGCGCACCAGCACGAAGGCGGCCAGCGAGGCGATGACGGCGCCGTAGCCGACCTCGCTCGCCGTGTTGAAGATGGGCAGCATGGAGCCCATCGTGCCCTCGTTCAGCGTCTTCTGCGCATCGCGCAGATGGCGGCGCTGCAGCACCAGCACGGTGAGGATGGCGCCGACCAGCGCGACGATCAGCGCCCAGGTGCCGATCACCGCCGAGGGCTGGACATTGCCGTAGAGCTGCTGCGCCAGGTAGCCGAGATCGAGGCTCGGGAAGACGACCAGCGAGAACAGCGCGTTCAGCCCGATCACCACGATGATCGGCAGCATGGCCAGCACGAAGCCCGGGCGCTCGCCCTCGGCGAATTGCGGCAGGTTCTCCTGGTGGTCGCCATAGCCCTCGCCGCTGGCCTGGGCGCGGCGGGCGCGCAGCTGCAGCCAGGCCAGGCCGCCGAACAGCATGATGCAGCCGGCGATGATGCCGAGGCCGGGGGCGGCGAAGGTGGTGGTGCCGAAGAAGCGCGTCGGGATGGCGTTCTGGATCGCCGGCGTGCCGGGGAAGGCGGTCATGGTGAAGGTGAAGGAGCCGAGCGCGATGGAGGCCGCGATCAGCCGCTTCGGCACCTTCGCCTCGCGGAACAGCGCCGCGGCGATCGGGTAGATGGCGAAGGCCACGACGAAGAGCGAGACGCCGCCATAGGTCAGCACGCCGCAGGCCAGCGTCACCGCCGCGATGGCGTGCTTCGCGCCCAGCCGCTGCACGATGGTCTGCGCGATGGTGGTGGAGGAGCCGCTATCGGCCATCAGCTTCCCGAAGATCGCGCCGAGCAGGAAGATCGGGAAGAACAGCACGACATAGCGGCCGAGGCTGGTCATGAAGACCTGGGTATAGGTCGCCAGCAGCGGCCCGCCCTGCGCCATCACCACCGCGAAGGCGGCCATGATGGGGGCGAGATAGAGCACGCTGTAGCCGCGATAGGCGAAATACATCAGCCCGGCGAGCGAGAGGATGATGGCCAAAGTGCCGATCAAGAGGATTTCTCCTGGCTGGAGGACAGGTCGCTGAAGAAGGGGCCACCGCGTCCGGGCGGCTGGCGGGGCTGGGGCAAGGATGAGGAGTCGGGGCAGGGACAGGGGCGCGGCGCGGCGGTCAGGCCGGCGCCGCGCGGCGCGTCACTTCGGCTGGTCGCGCAGATGCGCCACCAGCGCCATCAGCCGCCGGTTGCGCCAGTCGGTGCGCGCCTGCAGCTGGTCCGCCGGCAGGGTCTCGCGCCGCTCCGCCTCGGCGCGCGCGATGGCCTCGGCCGACCAGGGCTGCGGGTCGCGGCGCGACAGCGCGATGCGGTGGTAGAGCGGGGCGAGGCGGGCCGAGTAGTCGGCGATGCCGCCCGGCGCGTTCAGGTCGATGGTCTCGAACGGCCCCATGAAGGCCCAGCGCAGGCCGAGCCCCTCGGAGACGGTGCGGTCGATATCGGCGGCCGAGGCGAGGCCCGCCTCGTACAGCGCCCAGGCCTCGTTCAGCAGCGCGCCCTGCAGGCGGTTGAGGATGAAGCCCTCGATCTCGCCCTTCACCTCGATCGGCGCCTGGCCCCAGCCTTCCATGGCGGCGCGCAGCACGGGGATGATGCCGGCATCGGTCCAGGGCGCGGGCACCAGCTCGACCAGCGGCACCAGATGCGGCGGGTTGACCGGATGCGCGACCAGGAAGCGGCTGCGCTTCGCCAGCCCCTCGGTGAAGGCCGAGGCCGGGATGCCGGAGGAGGAGGAGCCGACGATGGCATCCGCGCGCATCGCCGCGTCGATCTGGGCGCAGGCGGCCTGCTTCACCTCGACCCGCTCGAGCACCGATTCCTGGATGTAGTCGGCATCGGCCACCGCCTCCTCCAGGCTGTGGCAGAGGGTGATGCGGGCCAGGATCGGCGCCGCCTCGCCGACCAGCCCGGCCGCCTGCATGTCGGCCAGCATGCTGCCGAGGCGCTGCAGGGCCTGGGCGCGGATCGCCTCGCTGGCGTCGTAGAGGCGCACCGCCGCGCCGCCGCGGGCGAAGACGATGGCCCAGCCGGAGCCGACCAGCCCGGCGCCGACCACGGCGACATTCTTCAGGGTGTGGGACATTGCGCTTCCTCCAGCGTCTTGGGGATGGTGGCGACGGTGCTGCCGCGGGTGACCAGCGTCCCGGGCAGCCGCGTCAGGGCAGGGGGGGGCGGCATGCCGGCCAGCACCGGCGCCAGCCAGTCGAGGGTCGCCCGCAGCATGGCCTCCAGCGGCTGGCGCAGCGTGGTCAGCGCGTGCGAGGGCCAGGCCGCCATCGGGATGTCGTCGAAGCCGGCGATCAGCAGGTCCTGCGGCACGCGCAGGCCCAAGCGGTGCCGCGCCGTCTCCAGCGCGCCGAGCGCCAGGATGTCGCTGGCGCAGAGCAGCGCGTCCGGCGCCGCTGACCCCCGCAGCAGGGCGAGCGCCGCCGCCTGCCCGGCCTCGTAGCTGAAGGCCCCCGCCGGGTGCTCGCGCGGCGCGATCCCCCGCTCGGCGCAGACCGACAGGAAGCCGGCGCGGCGCTCGGCCTGGGTGGAGCTGTCCTCCAGCCCGCCGATGAAGGCCGGGCGGCGGGCGCCCTGCTCCAGCAGGTGCCGGGTCAGCGCCGCGGCGCCGGCCTGGTTGTCGCAGACGATGCTGGTGGCCGCCGCCGGCGCGGCCGGGAAGCGGTTCAGGTAGAGCAGCGGCGTGCCGGCGGCGGCGCAGGCCTCGGCGCCGGCGCCGCTCAGCGTGGTGGCCAGCAGGATGACGCATTCCGGCTGGTAGGAGAGCAGCAGCCGCAGCGCCGCCATCTCGCCGCCCGCCTTTCCGCTGTCCGCCTGGCCGCTCCCGGTGACCAGCATCATGTTGCAGCCAACCTGCTGCAGCGCCTCGCCCAGCCGCGCCAGGGCGTCGGGATAGAAGGGGTTGTGCAGGTCGGAGACCACCACGCCGACGATGCGGGTGTGGCGGGTGATCATGCCGCGGGCCAGGGCATTGGGCTGGTAGCCCAGCGCGGCGGCGCGGCCGAGCACCAGGGCGCGGGTCTCGGCGGCGATCGCCGCGCCCTCGTGGAAGGCGCGGGCGACGGTGGCGACCGACATGCCCAGCTCGCGCGCCAGGTCCTTGATGGTGATGCGGGGGACGGGCCTAGCCGGCATCGTCCCCCCGCGCGTGATGGTGCATGGCGTTCCCTCCGGCGCGGATCCTGTGCCGGATCCTGCTGCCGTTGAGAACGTTCTCGGAGCCGCGCCGCCGCGTCAATCCATGGACGCTGACGATGCCGTGAAGGCGGTCGGAAAAGCGGCGGCGGCGGTGCCCCGGCGGCTCAGCAGCCGGGGTTGCGCAGCGCCGAGGCGGTCGGCGCGGGCGGCGCCGCGATCACCGCGCGGCCGTCGCGCAGCGTCACCTGGCCGGCCGCCACCCAGGCCAGCGCCGCCGGGTAGAGGCGGTGCTCCTGTTCCAGCACGCGGGCGGCGAGGCTGGCCTCGTCATCGCCCGCCAGGATCGGCACGGCGGCCTGGGCCAGGATCGGGCCCTCATCCACGCCGGGGGTGACCAGGTGGACGCTGCAGCCATGCAGCTTCACCCCGGCGGCGAGCGCCCGCGCATGGGTGTCGAGCCCGGGGAAGGCCGGCAGCAGGGAAGGGTGGATGTTCAGCATCCGCCCGGCCCAGGCGCTGGTGAAGCCCTCGGTCAGCACCCGCATGAAGCCGGCCAGCGCGATCAGCTCGACCCCGTGCCGGTCGAGCTCGGCGGTCATCGCCGCCTCGAAGCCGGCCCGGTCCTTCCCATAGGGGCGGGATTCCACCACCGCGGTCGGGATGCCGGCCTCGGCCGCGCGGGCGAGGCCGCCCGCATCGGCGCGGTTGGCCAGCACCAGCACGATCTCCGCCGGGTAGGCGGGGTCGGCGGCGGCGGCGAGCAGGGCCGCCATGTTGCTGCCCCGCCCGCTGATCAGGATGGCGGTGCGCCGCCGCGCGGTCATGCCGCCGGCCAGCGCGGCGTCAGGTTGTCGATCCGCACCTCGGCCGCGGCGCCCTCGGCGCCCGCCTCGATCCGGCCGAGGGTGAAGACGGTCTCGCCCTGCTGGGTCAGCAGGGCGGTGGCGGCCTCGACGTCCTCGGCCTTGACCACGACGCACATGCCGATGCCGCAGTTGAAGACGCGCAGCATCTCCTCCGGGACGACGTTGCCGGCCTGCGCCAGCCAGGCGAAGACCGGCGGCAGGGTCCAGGCCTGGGCATCGAGCACCGCGACCGTGCCCTTGGGCAGCACGCGCGGCAGGTTGCCCGGCAGGCCGCCGCCGGTGATGTGGGCGGCCGCCTTGACCAGCCCGGCGCGGTGCGCGGCCAGCACCGACTTCACATAGATGCGGGTCGGCGCCAGCAGCGCCTGGCCGAGGGTCTGGCCGGCGGCAAACGGGGCCGGCGTCGCGACGCCCTGGTTGGTCGCGGCCAGGATGCGGCGGACCAGCGAGAAGCCATTGGAATGCACGCCCGAGGCGGCGAGGCCCAGCACCACGTCGCCCGGCCCGACATCGGGCTTCGGCAGCAGCCCGTCGCGCTCGGCGGCGCCGACCGAGAAGCCGGCCAGGTCGTAATCGTCCTTGGCATACATGCCCGGCATCTCGGCCGTCTCACCGCCGACCAGGGCGCAGCCGGCCTGGCGGCAGCCCTCGGCGATGCCGGCGACGACGGCGCGGGCCTGCTCCAGCTGCAGCTTGCCGGTGGCGAAATAGTCGAGGAAGAACAGCGGCTCGGCGCCCTGGACGACCAGGTCGTTGACGCACATGGCAACCAGGTCGATGCCCACCGCGTCATGCATCTGGCTGTCGATCGCCAGGCGCAGCTTGGTGCCGACGCCATCCGTCGAGGAGACCAGCACCGGGTCGGTGTAGCCGGCGGCCTTCAGGTCGAACAGCGCGCCGAAGCCGCCGAGCGAGCCCATGGTGCCGCTGCGGTCGGTGGCGCGCGCCAGCGGCTTGATGGCATCCACGAGGGCGTCGCCGGTTTCGATGTCAACGCCGGCGTCGCGGTAGGTCAGACTGGTCATCAGGGGGCCCGATCGGCTATGCGCAAAAGGCCCGGAAGGAGTGAATTCGCTATGCCGGGCTTCCAAGGGGGCGGAATGCAACATTTTCGGCGTCTGGCCGCAACCTTTGTCATGGGGGGTCTGCTCTGCGGCGCCACCCTGCCAGGGAGCGCCGCGGCCCAGAGCCTGGCCGGCAGCGGCACGGAAGCCTCTGCCTCCGCCGGGTCTGACGCCTATACGCAGCGCGGCGTCCCGGCCGAGGCCACCGCCGAGAACGCGGTGATCGCCCGCACCAAGGCGCTCGCCCAGGCGCAGCGCACCGCCTATGAGCGGATGGCCGAAAGCCTCGGCCTGCCGCGCGGCCTGTCCGATTCCCAGATCGATTCCATGGTCTCCTCGATCATCGTCGAGGAGGAGCGCAGCACCCGCACCGGCTATTCCGGCCGGCTCACGGTGAATTTCAATCCGGGCCGCGCCGGCGGGCCGGGCCGGGCCACGGCCCAGGCCGGTGGCTATGGCGGCGGTTCGGGGGGCGGCTCGGGCAGCCTGGCCTCCCCTGGCGCCACGGGCGACGCGGCGCCGCCGATCGTGCCGCCGGCGCTCAGCCTGCCGGCCGCCGGCTATATCGAGGCGCAGACCCGCTTCGCCGGGCTGCGCGACTGGCTCGACCTGCGCCGCCGGCTGCTGGCCAATCCGGAGATCGCCTCGGTCGACATCCTGGCCATCGCCGTGGACGGCGCCCGGCTGCGCCTCGGCCTGCGCCACACGCCGGAGCTCGCCATGCAGGCGCTGCCGGCCGCCGGCCTGACGCTGCAGCCGCCGGCGCCCACCGCCGCGCCGGGTGCCGCGCCCGGCATGACGCCGGGTCTGGCGCCGCCGGTCCGCTACGGCGCCCAGCCGGCCGCCGCGCCCGCCGCGGCCAGCCAGGGCGCGGGCCAGGGCGCCGCTCCCTGGCAACTCGGCCTTGCCGGCCGGATCTGACCGGCCGGACCAGGACCCCGCCGCGCCGGCCGCCCCGCCGGGGGCGGCGGGCGGCCACGCGCCTGCCTTCACGGCGGGCGCCTTCACCCTGCCGAACCTGATCACGCTGGCCCGGCTCTGCGCCGTGCCGGCCAATATCTGGCTGATCATCCACGGCCGCTTCGACCTGTCCTGCGTGGTCTTCCTGGCCGCCGGCATCTCGGACGCCATCGACGGCTGGCTGGCGCGGCGCCAGGGCAGCCAGTCGCGGCTGGGCGCCTTCCTCGACCCGCTGGCCGACAAGGCGCTGCTGATCACCACCTATGTCGCGCTCGCCTGGGCCGCCGTGCTGCCGGACTGGCTGGCCATCATGGTGGTGTTCCGCGACCTGCTGATCATGGGCGGCGTCACCCTGCTCAGCCTGCTCGGCGCGCCGCCGCGCATCCAGCCCCTCCGGATCTCGAAGGCCAATACCGTGGCGCAGATCGCCCTCGCTGCCCTCGCCCTTCTCCTGCAGGGCTTCTTTCCGGCGCCCGGGCCGGTGGCCATCTTCGCGCTGCAGGCGCTGGTGCTGCTGGTCGCCGCGACCACCCTGCTCTCCGGCCTCGCCTATCTGGTGCCACGGCTGGGGATGAAGCTGTGAAGGGGTCGCCGCCCGCCGGCCTGGCCGTGGCGCCGCCCCGGCCCCTGCCGGATCCGGCGCCGCCGCCCCGCCCGATCGCCGAGCCGCCGCGCCAGCCCGGCCCCCGCACCGCGACGCGCGGCCAGCGGCTGGCCCTCGTGCTCGGGCTGACGGCCGCGGTGCTGTTCCTGGTCTGGCTGTTCTCGGCGATCCTGACGCCCTTCGTGCTGGCGCTGTGCATCGCCTATTTCCTCGACCCGGTGGCGACGCGGCTGGCGCGGCTCGGCCTGCCGCGCGGGCTCGGCGCGCTGCTGCTGGTGGCCGGGCTGATGGCGCTAGCGCTGATTGCGTTGCTGCTGCTCTACCCGCTGATCATCGCCCAGGTCGGCACCCTGCTGGCGCGGCTGCCGAGCTATGCGACGGGCATCGCCGCCGCCATCCAGGAGGGCCTGGCCGGGCTCGAGGAACGGCTCGGGCCGGAGGTCTTCGACACCCGGCTGCGCGACCTCGCCGTCAGCCAGATCGGCGCCATCCTCGCCTTCCTCGGCACCGCGGCGACCCGGCTGATCGGCGGCGGCTATGCGCTGTTCTCGGTTTTCACCCTGGTGGTGGTGACGCCGGTGGTCGCCTTCTACCTGCTGCGCGACTGGCCGCGCATCATGCTGCGGATGGAGAGCTGGCTGCCGCGCCGCTCGGCGGGGACGCTGCGGACGCTGGCGCGCGATGCCGACCGGGTGCTCTCGGCCTGGCTGCGCGGCCAGCTGCTGTGCTGCGCGCTGCTCGCCGCCTATTACGCCATCGGCCTCTCGGCGGTCGGGCTGGAGCTCGGGCTGATGGTCGGCATCGCCTCCGGCCTGCTCTCCTTCATCCCCTATGTCGGCTCGATGACCGGGCTGGCCACCGCGCTGCTGCTGGCCATGGGGCAGTTCGGCACCTTCAACGGCGTCGGCCTGGTGCTGGCGATCTTCGTCACCGGCCAGGTGGTGGAGGGCTATATCATCTATCCGCGCCTGCTCGGCGACCGGGTCGAGCTGCACGCCGTCTGGGTCATTTTCGCCCTCTTCGCTGGCGGCGTGGCCTTCGGCTTCCTGGGCGTGCTGCTGGCCGTGCCGATGGCGGCGGCGCTCGGCGTGCTGGCGCGCTACTGGCTGCGGCGGTATCTCGAGAGCCCGCTCTACCTCGACCCGCCGCGCACGGGTCTCTGAAGCCCGGCCCGGGACGCGCGCCGTGACCCCGCCCGGCCGCCAGCTGGCCCTGCCGCTCGATCTGCCGGTGCTCTATCGCGGCGAGGTGCTGGCCGATCCCTCGAATGCCGAGGCCCTGGCCTGGCTGGCCCGCATCGAGGGCTGGCCGGTCGGCCGGCTGGCGATCTTCGGGCCGGAGGGGGTGGGCAAGTCGCATCTGCTGCGGCTGACCGCCGCCCGCCATGGCTGGCGGGTGCTGGAGGGGCCGGCGCTGCGCGGCGTGCCGGAACCGGCGGCCACCGTGCTGGACGATGCCGATGGCTTCGCCGAGGAGGCGGCGCTGTTCCACCTGATCAATGCCTGCGCCGCCCAGCGCCTGCCGCTGCTGCTGGCCGGGCGCCACCCGCCGGCGCGCTGGCCGGTCACCCTGCCGGACCTGGCCAGCCGGCTGCGCGCGACCGCCGCGGTCGGCATCGGCGAGCCCTCCGACCGGCTGCTGGCGACGCTGCTGGCGCGGCACTTCGCCGAGCGCCAGCTGCGCGTGCCGGAGGCGGTGCAGGAATGGCTGCTGGCGCGGCTGCCGCGCGAGGCCGGGGCGATCGCCGCCGCCGCCGCCCGGCTCGACCATGCGGCGCTGGCCGCCGGCGGCGCGGTGACCCGCGGCCTGGCCCGCGCGGCGCTGGCCGACTGGCCGGGCTTCGAGCCGGTTGATGACGTTTCCATGGAAACTGGCGCGAGTCCCTCGCTGTCGGCGCTGCCCTTGCTGTAGGCTGGCGGCATGGACGCCGCCGACGCAACTGCCCCCGCCGCCCCCCCTGCCGCGCTCTCCAGCGAGACCGCCGGCCGGTCGCCCGCCGCCCCGGTGGCGTCGAACACGCCCGCCCCGGCGGCGCCGGGTGGACCCGCGCCGGTGGCGCCGAATGGGCCGGAGCGCTTCATCAACCGCGAGCTCTCCTGGCTCGACTTCAATGCGCGGGTGCTGGAGGAGGCGGCCAATGCCCGCCACCCGCTGCTGGAGCGGCTGCGCTTCGTCGCCATCTCCGCCTCCAACCTCGACGAGTTCTACTCGGTGCGCGTCGCCGGGCTGGTCGGGCAGGAGCGCGCCGGCATCACCCCCTCCTCGCCGGACGGGCTGACGCCGGGGCAGCAGCTGACCGCGATCCATGCCCGCGCCGCGGCGCTGACCGAGGAGCAGCAATCGACCTGGCGCGACCTGCGCCGGCTGCTCTCCGAGGCCGGGGTCAGCGTCTGCCCGGTGGAGGAGCTGACGGCGGCCGACCGTGCCTGGCTGGAGACCTGGTTCCTCGAGCGCGTCTTCCCGGTGCTGACGCCGCTGGCGGTCGACCCGGCGCATCCCTTCCCCTTCATCAGCAACCTGGCGCTCTGCATGGTGCTGAAGCTGGTGCGCGAGGAGGATGGCGGCACCATGCGCGCGCTGCTGCCGCTGCCCAGCCAGATCGAGCGCTTCATCCGCCTGCCGCCGGCCGAGGACGCGCCGCAGATCACCCCCGGCACCGGCCCGATCCGCTTCGTGCTGCTGGAGGATCTGATCACCCTCTGCCTGCCGCGCCTGTTCCCCGGCTACATCAATGCCGAGCAGGGGCTGTTCCGGCTGATCCGCGACACCGATGTCGAGTTCGAGGAGGAGGCGGAGGATCTGGTCCGCTCCTATGAGAGCGCGCTGAAGCGCCGCCGCCGCGGCCGCGCCATCCAGCTGACCGTCGATGCCCGCATGGCGCCCGACCTGGTCGATTTCGTCGTCGAGGAGCTGGACGCCCCGCGTGCGGAAATCTTCGTCGCCGACGGGCTGCTCGGCATGGCCGACCTGAAGCAGCTGATCGTCGACGACCGCCCCGACCTGCTGTTCACGCCCTACACGCCGCGCTTCCCGGAGCGGATCCTGGATTTCGGCGGCGACTGCTTCGCCGCCATCCGCGCCAAGGACATCCTGGTCCACCACCCCTATGAATCCTTCGACGTGGTGGTGCAGTTCCTGCGCCAGGCGGTGCGCGACCCCAGCGTCGTCGCCATCAAGCAGACGCTCTACCGCACCTCGCGCGACAGCCCGATCGCCCGCGCGCTGATCGAGGCGGCCGAGCTGGGCAAGTCGGTCACCGCCATGGTGGAGCTGAAGGCCCGCTTCGACGAGGAGCGCAACATCGCCCTCGCGCGCGAGCTGGAGGCCGCCGGCGTGCAGGTGGTCTATGGCTTCGTCGACCTGAAGACCCACGCCAAGATGTCGCTGGTGGTCCGGCGCGAGGGGGGGACGCTCCGCTCCTACGCGCATTTCGGCACCGGCAACTACCACCCGATCACCGCGCGCATCTACACCGACCTCAGCTTCTTCACCGCCGACCCGGCGCTGACCCGCGACGCGCAGAAGCTGTTCAACTACATGACCGGCTATGCCCGGCCGGAGACGATGGAGCGGCTGGCCTTCTCGCCGCTGACCATCCGCCCGGCGATCCTCGGCCTGATCGAGCAGGAGATCGGCCACGCCGCCGAGGGCAAGCCGGCCGGCATCTGGCTGAAGATGAACAGCCTGGTCGATGAGCAGCTGATCGACGCGCTCTACCGCGCCAGCGAGGCGGGGGTGAAGGTCGACTGCGTCATCCGCGGCATCTGCCGGCTGCGCCCGGGCGTGCCGGGGCTGTCGACCAACATCCGGGTGAAGTCGATTGTCGGCCGCTTCCTCGAGCATTCCCGCGTGCTGGTCTTCGGCAATGGCCACCGCCTGCCGTCGCGCCGCGCCCGCGTCTATATCAGCAGCGCCGACTGGATGGCGCGCAACATGGACTGGCGCGTCGAGACCATGGTGCCGGTGGAGAATCCGACGGTGCATGCGCAGATCCTCGACCAGATCATGGCGGTGAACCTGAAGGACACCGCCCAGTCCTGGCAGCTGCATGCCGATGGCACCTGGCGCCGCCTGGCGCCGGGCGCGCATCCGGTCTCGGCGCATGAATACTTCATGACAAATCCGTCGCTCTCGGGCCGTGGCAGCGCGCTGCAGCATGTCGCGGCGCGCACGGCGCGGCGGCGCCAGGACCGGGTCACCCAGGATTGAAGCGGCTTCGGCCAAGGGTTTCGCCGCCGGCTCCGCCAGGGCCGCGGCCGGCTTTCGCGGCCTGAATCGCCGGAGCGCCCCCGGCGAAGGGCGGCGGGCGCCCCGCGATCCCGCGCATCGGGGTCGGAACTCGGCGCGACCGGTGCTATGGGGGCGCTCGACCTGTCCCCGCCGCCGAGGAACCCCCTGCTTGGACCGTCCTGACAGCCCCGCCCGCGCCGATACCCTCGCCGAGCCAGGCACAGTGCCCCGGCGCGCGGGTATCGTCGATCTCGGTTCCAACTCGGTGCGGCTGGTCATCTATGAGGGGCGCGGCCGCAACCCGCTGGCGATCTTCAACGAGAAGGCGGTGCTGGGCCTCGGCCGCGGCCTGCAGACCACCGGCCGGCTGAACGAGGAGGCGGTGCCGCAGGCGCTGACCGTGCTCGAGCGCTACCACGCCGTGGCCCGCGCCATGGGCGCCAATCCGCTGGAGGTGCTGGCCACCGCCGCCGTGCGCGACGCCGAGAACGGCCCGGCCTTCGCCGCCGCGCTCGGCGAGCGCATGCCGGGCGTGCCGATCCGCATCCTCGACGGCGACGAGGAAGCCGCCTTCTCCGCCGATGGCGTGCTGCTGGGCTTCCCGCAGGCCGACGGCATCCTGGGCGATCTCGGCGGCGGCTCGCTGGAGCTGGTCGAGCTGACCCAGGGCCGCGCCGCCGCCAGCGCCTCGCTGCAGATCGGCGCCATCCGCCTGGCCGACCGCTCGAACAACGACATCGGCCGCGCCCGCGGCATCGCCGAGCAGGAGCTGGGCCGGCTGCCCTGGCTGGCGCATGGCAAGGACCGCGACCTCTACCTGGTCGGCGGCGCCTGGCGGGCGCTGGCCAAGATCCACATCGCCCAGACCGCCTATCCGCTGTCGATCGTCCACCACTACGTGCTGCGCCGTGAGGAGGCACGCGACCTCTGCGGCGTGGTGATGGCGGCGACCCGGCGCACGCTGGAGCGGCTGCCCGGCGCCCCGTCGAAGCGGCTGCAGGACCTGCCCTTCGCCGCCGCCGTGCTGCGCCGCCTGCTGCGCGCTACCGGCGCCCGCCGCGTGGTGTTCAGCGCCAACGGGTTGCGCGAGGGCTGGTACGCCCGGCTGCTGGCCCCCGAGGTGCGCCGCGAGGACCCGCTGCTGGCCGCCGGCCGCGAGATGGCCGGCCGCTACGGCCGCGACAACGAGCTGCCCGACGCGCTCTCGGCCTGGACCGCGCCGCTCTTCCCCGGCGAGGCGCCCTCCGCCCGGGCGCTGCGCCAGGCGGCCTGCTGGCTGTCCGACATCGGCAGCCACGACCACCCCGACTACCGCGCCGAGCAGTCCTTCCTGCGCGTCCTCCGCCAGCCTGGCATCGGCCTGGACCACCACGAGCGCGCCTTCCTGGCCCTGGCCGTGGCGCTGCGCTACGAGCCCGAGCTGGACGCGCCGTGGCTGGCCGCCGCGCGGGTGCTGCTGGACGCGCCGGCGCTGCGCCGGGCCGAGGTGCTCGGGGCCGCCCTGCGCCTGGCTTATACGCTCTCCGGCGGCACGCCCGAACTGCTGCGCAGCACCACCCTGGTCATGCAGCCGGACCGCCTGGTGCTGCGCCTGGTCGAGGGCGGCGGCACCTTCGCCGGCGACAGCGTCCAACGCCGGGTCGAGGCGCTGGCCGCGACTCTGGGGCTTCTGGCTGTCGTGGAGATCGAGGCGGGGTGACAGGGAAGGGCAGGGGGAAGGTCGGGGGAATGAATTCCCCCGAACCCCCTTCTTTTTTCTGATAACCGGCCGTGGCGTGACCGGCGCTTCAACGGCACCGTCGCGCGGGCATCATGGCGGGACGCCGATGTCATAAAAAACAGCGCGACCTTGAAGGTCGCGCTGTGCATTGGTCGTGGCGCGTACTGTCGCCACCTGGACATGGCAATCTGACAGAAAAAAGAAGGGGTCCAGGGGAATTCATTCCCCTGGCCTGCCCGATCATCAGCTTTCGATCAGCTTCACCTTCCGCCCTTCGACGCCGAGGGCGAGCTTGCCGCCCTTTAGGGCCAAGGCCGCCTGTCCGAACACCTGCCGCCGCCAGCCGTGCAGGGCCGGGACCTGGGGTTCGTTCTCGGTGGCCAGGCGTTCCAGCTCGTCGCTGCTGGCGATCAGGCGGGGGGCGACGTGGTGTTCCTCGGCCTTGGCCGCCAGCAGCACCTTCAGCAGCGCGATCAGCGCCGGCGAGGCGGGCGGGCCCTGGCGGCTTTCCTTCGGCGCCTCGGGCAGGGCGGCCTCGGGCAGTTCCTTGGCCGCGGCCAGGGCGGCCAGCAGCCCGGCGCCGGTCTTGCCGTCGGCGAAGCCCTTGCTGATGCCGCGGGCGCGCGACAGGTCGTTCGCCGTGGTCGGGCCGGTCGCCGCGATCTCCATCAGTGTCTCGTCGCGGACCAGGCGCTGGCGGGGGATGTTGACGCGCTGCGCCTCGCGCTCGCGCCAGGCGGCGATGGCGCGGACGGCGGCCAGGAAGCGGCGGTTGCTGGAGCGCGGCTTGAGGCGTTCCCAGGCGGTCTCCGGGTCCTGGCGATAGGTCGCCGGGTCGGTCAGCTCGGCCATCTCCTCGGCCACCCAGGACAGGCGGCCGTCCGCGGTCAGCCGCTCCACCAGGGCCAGGTAGACCCGACGGAGATGGGTGACGTCGGCGGCGGCGTAGTTGATCTGCGCCGCCGAGAGCGGCCGCGCCGCCCAGTCGGAGAAGCGGTGCGCCTTGTCGATCGAGGCATTGGCCAGGCCGCGCACCAGGCTGTCATAGCTGGCCTGGTCGCCGAAGCCGGCCACCATGGCGGCGATCTGCGTGTCGAACAGCGGCTTGGGGGGCGCGCCGAAGCGCAGGATGCAGATCTCCACATCCTGGCGGGCGGCATGGAACACTTTCGTGACCGCCGTATCGGCCAGCAGCTCGCCCAGCGGCGCCAGGTCCAGCCCTTCGGCCTGGGCGTCGATGACGGCCACCTCGTGCTCGCCGGCGAGCTGCACGACGCAGAGCTCGGGCCAGTAGGTCCTCTCCCGCATGAATTCAGTGTCGACCGTGACGAAAGCCTCGGTGCGCAGCCGCGCACAGAGCTCTGAAAGCGCCTCGGTGGTGGTGATCAGGACGGGGTCGGGGTCCTGGGCCTGGTTGCGTCGGCTCATGGCATTCATGCTTCTAGCGAAGCCGCGGCATCCCGCAAAGTCCAGCCGGCAGCGGCAGGGCCGTCCAGCCGCACGAAATCGCCCGCGCGGGGCTTGCGGCAGCGGGAGCAGGGCGGTTTGCTGCGGGGATTGCGGCCCGCCGGGGCGCCGCCGGCATGCAATCCCTTGACAGGGGGCCGCCCGCCGCCCCTTCTGCCCCCCTTTCCGTCCGAGCCTCGGGGTTTTCGATCGATGCACGCCTACCGCACCCATACCTGCGGCGCGCTGCGCGCCAGCGACGCGGGTCAGACCGCCCGCCTCTCCGGCTGGGTGCACCGCAAGCGCGACCATGGCGGCCTGCTGTTCATCGACCTGCGCGACCATTACGGCCTGACGCAGTGCGTGCTGCCCGCCGGCACCGCCGTCTTCGAGCAGGCCGAGGCGATCCGCCCCGAGAGCGTGATCACGGTGACCGGCCAGGTGGTCGCCCGCGAGGCCGGCACGGTCAATGACAAGCTGCCGACCGGCGCCATCGAGCTGCGCGTCGCCGAGCTGTCGGTGCAGTCCCATGCCGAGGTGCTGCCGATCCAGGTGGCGGGCGAGCAGGAATTCCCCGAGGACCTGCGGCTGCGCTACCGCTTCCTCGACCTCCGCCGTGAGAAGCAGCACCGCAACATGCTGCTGCGGGCCGGCGTCATCGCCAGCATCCGCCGCCGCATGATCGAGCAGGGTTTTGTCGAATACCAGACGCCGATCCTGACGGCCTCCTCGCCCGAAGGCGCGCGCGACTTCCTGGTGCCCAGCCGCAACCACCCGGGCACCTTCTACGCCCTGCCGCAGGCGCCGCAGCAGTTCAAGCAGCTGGCGATGGTGGCGGGCTTCGACCGCTACTTCCAGATCGCCCCCTGCTTCCGCGACGAGGCCAGCCGCGCCGACCGCAGCCCGGGCGAGTTCTACCAGCTCGACTTCGAGATGAGCTTCGTCACCCAGGAAGACGTCTTCGCGGCGATCGAGCCGGTGATGGAGGGCATCTTCACCGAGTTCGGCAATGGCCGGAAGGTCACCCCGGCGCCGTTCCCGCGCATCCCCTATGACACGGCGATGCTGGATTACGGCTCGGACAAGCCGGACCTGCGCAACCCGCTGAAGATCACCGACGTCACCGAGAATTTTCGCGACTCCGGCTTCGGGCTGTTCGCGAAGGTGGTGGCGGGTGGCGGCATCGTCCGCGCCATCCCGGCGCCGGGTGCGGCCGACAAGCCGCGCGGCTTCTTCGACAAGCTCAATGAATGGGCCCGCGCCGAGGGCGCCGGCGGCCTCGGCTACATCCAGTTCGCGTCGGAAGGCCCCAAGGGCCCGATCGCCAAGAACCTGGAGGCCGATCGGGTCGAGGCGATCCGGGTCGCCTGCGGCCTGAACCCCGGCGACGCGGTGTTCTTCGCCGCCGGCAAGAAGGACGAGGCGCCGAAATTCGCCGGCAAGACCCGCACCCGCCTCGGCGAGGAGCTGGGGCTGATCGCGCAGGACGAGTTCCGCTTCTGCTGGATCGTCGACTTCCCGATGTACGAGCTGAACGAGGAGACCAAGCAGGTCGATTTCAGCCACAACCCCTTCAGCATGCCGCAGGGCGGGCTGGAGGCGCTGAACTCGATGGACCCGCTCGACATCAAGGCCTTCCAGTACGACATCGTCTGCAACGGCATCGAGCTGTCCTCGGGCGCCATCCGCAACCACCGCCCGGACATCATGATCCGCGCCTTCGAGATCGCCGGCTACACCGAGCAGACGGTCGAGGAGCGGTTCGGCGGCATGCTGAACGCCTTCCGCTACGGCGCGCCGCCGCATGGCGGCTCGGCCCCGGGCATCGACCGCATGGTGATGCTGCTGGCCGACGAGCCGAACATCCGCGAGGTCATCCTGTTCCCGCTGAACCAGCAGGGCCAGGACCTGATGATGGGCGCGCCGGCCGCGGTCGACCATGCCCGGCTTAAAGAACTCTCCATCAAGCTCGATCTGCCCCCGGCCAAGGGTGCGGCCGGGCCCAAGGCTTCCTAACTAGGGAAGGCCATCAAGCCCGGGCGGCGACGCTGCCCGGGCGCTCGAGAAGGAGACCGTCATGCGGCTGCGCGATACCCTGGCCGGAGTCCACGCCCTTCCCGCCACGGCGCTGCTGGCGCTGGGCCTGGCGGTGGGGGCGGCGGCCGGCCCGGCCGCGGCCCAGCAGCCGGCTGCCCCGCAGCCCTCCGCTCCGGCGGCTCCCCGCGCCGCCGGCCCCGCCGCCGGCGCGCCGGCGGTGATCCCGGGCACCGAGGCCATGGCGCCGCACCGCGCCGCCTATCGCCTGCGCCTCGACCGCGTCCGCCAGGGCAGCGACGTGGTGCAGGCCGAGGGCGCCATGCTGTTCGAGGTGCTCGACGCCTGCGACGGCTGGGCCACCCGGCAGCGGCTGCAGCTGACCGTGCTCAACCGCGCCGGCGACCAGGTCGAGACCAGCTCCGACTATTCCACCTGGGAGAGCAAGGACGGCCGCCGGCTGCGCTTCTCGCTGACCCAGACGGCGCAGGGCGCGGTGACCCAGCGGATCAGCGGCGAGGCCGAGCTGGCCGGCGCCGAGCCGGGCAGCGAGGGCGGCACCGTCCGCTACGAGCAGCCCTCGGCGCAGCAGATGACCCTGCCGCGCGGCACGCTGCTGCCGATGATGCACACCATCCGCGCCCTGGCCCTGGCCAAGGCCGGGCAGCAGCGGATGCTGAACGCGCCGCTGTTCGACGGCACCAGCGAGGACGGTGCCCAGGACAGCACCACCCTGCTGTCGCCCTGGAGTGAGCCGCAGGCGCAGCCGCGCTTCCCGCTGCTGGGCGGCCAGGCCAGCGCGCGGATGCGGATCGCCTTCTTCGGCAAGGAATCGGCCGCCGCGGCCGGGGCCAGCGCGCCGGAATACGAGGTGGGCCTGCGCTACTTCGCCAATGGCGTCGCCGACGAGATGAAGATGGATTTCGGCGACTTCGCGGTGGACGGGCTGATGCAGAGCCTCGAGGCCGTGCCGGCGGCCTGCTGAAGAGAAGGCAGGGGCAGGCCAGGGGAATGAATTCCCCTGGACCCTTTCTTTTTTCTGTCAGTGCTGCCGCGCGGCATTGGCAAGGTGGGACGCGACACTGGACAGCAGCGCGACCTTCGAGGTCGCGCTGTTTTCGTATGGGGCGTCCCGTCGTGATGCCCTGGTGTCGCTGCCGGTGATCAGGAAAAAGATGGGCGCAAACCTGGAGGTTTGCGGGGGGAATTCATTCCCCCAGCTTTCGCCCTGCCTTCTCTTCAATACGTCTCGAAGATCCGCGCGATCTCGGCGGGATCCTTCGTCACCGTCAGCGCGAAGGCCAGCAGGATGCGGGCCTTCTGCGGGTTGAGATTGTCCCCCGCCAGGATGCCCTGTTCGCGCATCTTGGTGCCGGCGACGACCCGGCCGCTGCCGACGCGGGCGGACTGGACGACGGTGACGCCGCCCTGCACCGCCTCGGCCAGGGCCTCGGCCTCCCAGGGGGTCGGGTTGCCGGGGGCGAAGCCGGCGCTGACGATGCCCTGGGCGCCGGCGGCGACGAAGGCGCGCACCGCGGTGCCGTCGGCATCGGCATAGGAATAGCTGATGTCGACGCGGGGCAGGGCGTCGATGGCGCGCAGGTCGAATTCGGTGTCCGGCGCGGTCTTGCGCAGCGGGCGGCGGTAGAACACCACCCTGTCGGCATCCGCCTGGCCGAGCACGCCGAAATCCGGGGTGCGGAAGGTCTGCATCCGCCAGGTCGCCGTCTTCGTGACCTCGCGCGCCGCGTGGATCTCGTCGTTCAGCATCAGCAGCACGCCCATGCCGCGGGCCTCGGGGCTGGCCGCGACGCGCACCGCGTTCAGCAGGTTCATCGGCATGTCGGAGGAGAGGCCGGTCGCCGGCCGCTGGGCGCCGACCATGACGACGGGAATGCCGATCTTCAGCCCGAGCGACAGGGCATAGGCGGTCTCCTCCATGGTCGAGGTGCCATGGCCGATGACGATGCCGGCGAGGCCCGGGATCTCCGCCACCGCGGCGTGGCAGGCCTCGGCCAGGCCGCGCCAGTCCTGGAAGCCGATGCGGCTGGAGATGACGGCGCCATAGGGGCGGGCGATCACCTCGGCGACCCGGGCGAGCTCGGGGACGCGGGCGATGATGGCGCCGGTGTCCATCACCTGGCCGAGCACCGAATAGTCCTGGATGTCGAGCGCGTCGCGGCCGAGCGAGGCCATGGTGCCGCCGGTGCCGATGAAGGCGACGCGCGGCAGGGGGGACGGGGTCATGCGGCGGATCCTCCGAGGCTGTCGGCAAAGCTGTAGGCGCCGCCGCGACGATGGCCAAGGGGACCGGCGGGAAAGGGTTCACAATCCGGTCATAACCGCTCCCATAATGGCCAGGTCCGCGCCGGTCCGCGCCCGGACATCGCCGGTTGGAGGGCAGGAGTCATGACGCAATCCCTGGCGAACGGCCTGGCCGCCGGGCCGGCCGTGGCGGGTGGTGCGGCACCGACGCCGGAGAACGTGCTGGCGCTGGTCGACCGCGCTGCCGGCATCGCCGCCGCCAAGGGCCGCGCCATCCAGGCGATCACCGCGCAGACCCGCATCCTGGCGCTGAACGCCACCATCGAGGCGGCGCGCGCCGGCGAGGCGGGCCTCGGCTTCGCCGTGGTGGCGGGCGAGGTGAAGGCGGTCTCGGCCGAGGTGGAGCGGCTGGCGGCGGAGATGGAGGGCGAGCTCAGCGCCGCCTTCGGCGCGCTGCGCGGCCTCGGCCGGCGGATGGCGGAGGAGGTGCGCAGCGACCGGCTGGTCGACCTCGCGCGCAACGCCATCGAGATCATGGACCGCAACCTCTACGAGCGCAGCTGCGACGTCCGCTGGTGGGCCACCGATTCGGCGATGGTCGAGGCGCTGGAGCAGCCGGTGCCGGCGCGGCTGACGCATGCGACGGCGCGGCTCGGCGTGATCCTCGCCGCCTACACGGTCTATCTCGACCTCTGGGTCTGCGACGCCGCCGGGCGGGTGGTGGCGACCGGCCGGCCGGAGCGCTTCCCGCAGGCCCGCGGCCTCGACGTCTCGCAGGAGAGCTGGTTCCGCGCGGCGCTCGCCTCGGCCAGCGGCGACGACTACGCGGTGGCCGACGTGGCGGCGCAGCCGGCGCTGGGCCAGGCGCCGGCGGCGACCTATGCCGCGGCGATCCGCGCCGGGGCGGCGAGTCATGGCCGGCCGATCGGCGTGCTCGGCATCCATTTCGACTGGGCGCCGCAGGCCCGCGCGGTGGTCGAGGGCGTGCGGCTGACCGCCGAGGAGCGCGGCCGCACCCGGGTGCTGCTGCTGGATGCGCGGCACCGGGTGCTGGCGGCCAGCGACGGCGCCGGGCTGCTGCGCGACAGCGTGGCGCTGGCCACCGGCGGGCGCGAGGCCGGGGCCTATGGCGACGGGCGCGGCGGGCTGGTCGCCTTCCACCGCACCCCCGGCTACGAGACCTATCGCGGCCTCGGCTGGTACGGCGCCGTGCTGCAGCGGCCGGGCTGAGCCGCGCGGCTCAGGCGGGGCGCAGCCGGCGGATCCGCAGCCCGCCCTGCCGGGCCAGCTTCTGCCAGCGCAGCGTCATCATCAGCGCGACGATACCCAGGCCGCAGGCCAGCCCGACCCAGACCCCCTGCGGCCCGTAGCCGCCGGGAAAGCCGAGGCCGAGCCCGACCGGCAGCGCCAGCCCCCAATAGCCCAGCGCCGCGAAGAGCAGCGGCAGCCGCGTGTCCTTCAGCCCGCGCAGCGCGCCGGCGGCGACCGCCTGCACCCCGTCGGCCAGCTGGAAGATCCCGGCGACGATCAGCAGGCTGGCGGCGAGCTGGCGGGTCTCGGCCAGCTCCGGCGCCAGGAACAGCGCGGCGATCCGGTCGGACAGCGTCAGCAGCAGCAGCGCGGTCACCGCCATGAAGGCCGCGGCCAGGCCGATCGCGGTCCAGCCGGCGCGCCAGGCGCCGCGCGCGTCGCTGGCGCCGGCGGCGAGGCCGACGCGGGCGGTGGCCGCCTGGCCGATGCCCATCGGCACCATGAAGCAGGCGCTGGCGATCTGCAGGGCGACGGCATGGGCGGCGACGGCGCGCGGGCTGATCCAGCCCATCACCAGGGCGGTGGCCGAGAAGATGCCGATCTCCAGCAGCATGGAGCCGGCGATCGGCAGGCCGACCAGCATGATCTCCTGCATCCGCCGCCAGTCGGTGCGCCAGAAGCGGCCGGCCAGGCGGAAGCGCGACAGCCGCCGGTCGAGCCGGATCCATAGCGCCAGCGACAGGAACATCGCCAGATTGGCCAGGGCGCTGGACAGGCCGGCGCCGAAGGCGCCGAGCGAGGGCAGGCCGAGCCCGCCGCCGACCATCAGCCAGACCAGCAGGGCGTTCAGCAGGATGGCGCCCAGCGCCACCCAGAGCGCCGGGCCCGGCCGCTGCAGCGCCGAGAGGAAGCCGCGCAGCAGCAGGAAGCCATAGACGAAGGGCAGGCCCCAGAGCAGCGCGCGGTTGTAGTGCTGCGCCGCCTCGGCCAGCGCCGGGTCCTGGCCGGCCAGCCGCAGCAGCGTGCCGGTGTGCCACAGCAGCGTGCCGAGCACGGCGAACAACGGAAGAATAAGCCAGGCCGCCTGGCGGAAGGTGCGGCGCATCTCGCGCATGTGGTGGCGCACCCGGCCGCGCTCCTGCGCCAGCATGGCGGCGGCCGAGAAGGCCAGCCCCATCGGCAAGGCGAGGGCGATGAAATACAGGTTGCCGCCCAGCGTGGCGGCGGCCAGCGGCAGCTCGCCCAGCTGGCCGAGGAAGAAGGTGTCGGTCAGCACCAGCGCGATCTGCGACAGGTTGGTGAGCGCCAGGGGCCAGGCCAGCGCCAGCATGGCGCCCAGTTCCCGCCCCCAGCCGGATCTCGGGTTGGTTCCCGCGGCTTCATGTGACATGGCCCGGTGCCTGTAGCGCGAAACGGCGGCGCTGGCTTGTGGCGATCCCGTGCGGCGGGCGGCGGCGGGAGGCTGCCATGCACGCCGCCGCCGGGGACAGGCCGCCGCCGCGGTGCCATATGGCCGGCTTCCCGAAGCGGAGCGCGCCCGATGACCGCCCCCCCTGCCGCCGGCGCCGTGCCCGCCGTTTCCCCTGGCGCCATCCCCGTCTGGCTGACCCTGCTGCTGGCCACCGCCTGCGGCGTGATCGTCGCCAACATCTATTACGCCCAGCCGCTGATCGGGCCGATCAGCGCGGCGCTCGGCCTGTCGCCGGGGGCGGCCGGGCTGATCGTGACGATGACGCAGATCGGCTATGGCGCCGGGCTGCTGCTGGTGGTGCCGCTCGGCGACTTGGTCGAGAACCGCCGGCTGGTGCTGGCGGTGATGGGGCTGGCCTTCCTTGGGCTGGTCGGCGCGGCGCTGGCGCAGGGGGCGGCGGCCTTCCTGGCCGCGGCCCTGGTGATCGGGCTGGGCTCGGTCGCCGTGCAGATCCTGGTGCCGCTGGCCGCCCATCTGGCGCCCGAGGCGATGCGCGGCCGCATGGTCGGCAATGTCATGAGCGGGCTGATGCTTGGCATCATGCTGGCCCGCCCGGTCGCCAGCTTCACGACCGCGGCGCTGGGCAGCTGGCACGCCATCTTCTGGATCTCGGCCGCCGCCATGGTGCTGCTGGGGCTGGTGCTGCGCGCCGCCCTGCCGCGGCGCCAGCCGCCGCCGGGGCTGCGCTATGGCCAGCTGCTCGGCTCGATGGGGCGGCTGGTGGTGGAGGTCCGGCCCCTGCGGCGGCGCGCGCTCTACCAGGCCGGCCAGTTCGGCGCCTTCAGCCTGTTCTGGACCACCGTGCCGCTGCAGCTGGCGCAGGAATTCCACCTGACCCAGACCGGCATCGCGCTCTTCGCCCTGGCCGGCGTCGCCGGCGCCATCGCCGCGCCGATCGCCGGGCGGGTCGCCGATCGTGGCCTGGTGCGGCCGGCCAGCGGGCTGGCGATGCTGGCCGTCGCGCTGTCCTTCCCGATGACCTGGCTGGCGCCGGCCGGCTCGACCCTGGCGCTCGGCCTGCTGGTGGCCTCTGCCATCCTGCTCGATTTTGGCGTCTCGGCGAATGTCGTGCTGGGGCAGCGGGTGCTGTTCACGCTGGGCGCCGAGATGCGCAGCCGGCTGAACGGGCTGTTCATGGCGACCTTCTTCCTGGGCGGCGCGCTGGGCTCGGCGCTGGGCGGCTGGAGCTTCGCCGCCGGCGGCTGGGCCTGGTCGAGCCTGGCCGGCCTGGCGCTGCCGGTGCTGGCGCTGGGCTACTGGGCGACCGAGCCGCCGGCGCCCCGCCGCCCGGCTGCCTGATATCCAGCGGCCTGATCGTCCTGCCCGCTGATCGTCCCGCCCCTGCGGGTTTTCCGGGCAGAAACGATTTCTGAACTTTTCTCCATCGGCAGGCTGGAGCGGCTTCGCGCTTTCGTGTCAGGCTCGTTCCGGGAAGGCATGCTTCTTGCTGCCTGACCCCCAACAAATCTGCCACGGGGGCTAAGGACTGTGACTTCCAGGAATTTTCCGCTCAGGCGCCGCCTGATGCTGGGCGCCGCCGCCCTGCTGGGCCTGGCCGCCCTGGCGCTGCCCGGCCAGGCCGCGGCGCAGAAGCTGACCATCGCCATCGGCGGCGCGGTCACCTCGATGGACCCGCATTTCTACAATGCCTCGCCGAACAACAGCGTCACCGCGCATTTCTTCGACAAGCTGGTCGAGTTCGACGCCAAGGCGCAGCTGGTGCCCGCGCTGGCCGAATCCTGGCGCAACGTCTCCGAGACCGTCTGGGAGTTCAAGCTGCGCGCCGGGGTGAAGTGGCATGACGGCCGCGACTTCACCGCCGAGGACGTCGCCTTCACCTTCCAGCGCGCGCCCAACGTGCCGAACAGCCCGGGCGGCTTCGGCGCCTTCGTCCGCGCCGTGCAGAAGGTCGAGATCATCGACCCGCTGACCGTCCGCATCCACACCCCCGGCCCCTATCCGATGCTGCTGGGCGACTTCGCCTCGCTGGCCATCATCTCGCGCCATGTGGGGGAGGGGGCCTCGACCGAGGACTACAACAGCGGCCGGGCGATGGTCGGCACCGGCCCCTACCGCTTCGTCTCCTATGCCCCCGGCAACCGCACCCTGATGCGGCGCAATGACGACTACTGGGGCGGCCGGCCGAGCTGGGCCGAGGTCGACTACCGCATCATCTCCTCGCCGCCGGCGCGCACCGCGGCGATCCTGGCGGGCGATGTCGACATCATCGACGCCGTGCCCTCCTCCGACATCCAGGGGCTGCGCGGCGAGGCCAATCTGAAGCTGACCAGCATCCAGGGCCTGCGCGTCATCTACCTGGCGCCGGACCGCTCGCGGACGGAGAACCCGGTCTTCGTCACCGACAATGACGGCAAGCCGCTGCCGACCAACCCGTTCAACGACCTGCGCGTCCGCCGCGCGCTGACCATGGCGATCTCCCGCGAGGCGCTGGCCGAGCGCGTCATGCTGGGCACCGCCCAGCCGGCCGGGCAGTGGCTGCCGCCGGGCACCTATTCCTACAACCCGGACATCACCCCGCCGAAGCAGGACCTGGAGGGCGCCCGCAAGCTGCTGGCCGAGGCCGGCTTCCCGAACGGCTTCCGCATGACCCTGCACACGCCGAACGACCGCTACCCCAATGATTCGCGCACCGCCCAGGCGGTGGCGCAGATGTGGACGCGGGCCGGCGTGCAGACCCAGGTCGAGGCGCTGCCCTGGGCCGCCTTCTCCGCCCGCTCCTCGCGCCAGGAATTCGGCATGCGGCTGCTCGGCTGGGGCAGCGTCACCGGCGAGGCCTCCTACGCGCTGGTCAATATCCTGGCGACCCAGGACCCGGCCAAGCGCACCGGCGCCAACAACCAGGGGCGCTATTCCAACCCGGCGCTCGATGCGCTGACGGCGGAAGCCGCCGGCACCCTGGACGACGGCAAGCGCGAGGCGCTGCTGCGCCAGGCGATCAAGATGGCGATCGACGACGTCGCCATCATCCCGCTGCACCAGCTGGTCAATACCTGGGCGGTCAAGCGGACCCTCAACCACAACCCGCGCATGGATGAGCGGACGCGGGCGATGGATGTGACGCCGGGCAACTCCTGACCACCGAAAGCAAGCGCCGGGGGAACTGAGTTCCCCCGGACCCCCGCCTTCATTAGACTCCGTCCCCAACGCCACACGGGGACACGCCATGCGCCGACGCACCATGCTCGCAGCGCCGCTGCTCGCCACGCCGCTTCTCGCCGCGACCGCCGGGGCCCAGCCCGCCGGCGTCGCCTTCGAGGAATTCCTCATCCCCGGCGGCGATCCGGGCATCCAGCTCTATTTGCGCAACAAGCGCGGCGAATCGACGCCGGCCGGGCGCGGCGACCGCGTCGTGCTCTGCCTGCACGGCGCCACCTACCCGGCCAGCACCAGCTTCGACCTGCCGGTCGGCGGCGTCTCCTGGATGGACTACATGGCCGGGCGCGGCTTCGACGTCTGGTGCCTGGACCTGCGCAACTACGGCCGCTCGACGCGCGAGGCCGCGATGGGCCAGCCGGCCGAGGCCAATGCGCCGCTGACCTCCGGCGAGGTCGCCCAGAAGGACATCGCCGCGGCCGCCGCCTTCATCCGCCAGCGCCGCGACGTCCCGAAGATTGTCCATCTCGGCTGGTCCTGGGGCACCAGCCTGCAGGCCCGCTTCGCCGCCGACAATCCGGCGCTGGTCGAGCGGCTGGTGCTCTACGCGCCGCAATGGCTGCGCGACGGGCCGAGCCCGGCCGCCGCCGGGGCGGGCGAGACGCTCGGCGCCTATCGCAGCGTGACGCGCGCCGATGCCCGCGCCCGCTGGTTCAACGGCGTCCCCGAGGCGAAGCGCGCCAGCCTCTTCCCGGCCGGCTGGTACGAGCACTGGGCCGACGCGACCTTCGCCACCGACCCGGAAGGCATGCGCCAGGTGCCCTCGGCCCTGCGCGCACCGAATGGCGTGCTGGCCGATTCCCGCGCCTACTGGCAATCGGGAAAACCCTTTTACGACCCGGCGGCGATCACCGCGCCGACCCTGCTGGTGCTGGCCGAATGGGACCGCGACACCCCTCCGGCGCTGGCCATGGCCTTGTTTCCATTGTTGACCCGCAGCCCGGGCAAGCGGCTGGTGGTGCTGGCGGAAGGCACCCACGGCATCCTGCTGGAGCGCAACCGCGGCGCCCTGTTCCAGGCGGTGCAGGTCTTCCTGGAGGAGGCGATCGCCGGTTGAAACGGCTTTGATCAACGGTCCTGCTTGTCGATCGCCCCCCTCCCGTCCTACATGTAGCGCGTCGACTGTTTTGGTTCGGCTTGCTGTTCCAGCTCGCCCCAGCCCGCCCCTGACCGGGGCGGGTGCGTAGCGTGCCTGGTGCCCGTTCCTTTTCGAGGTTGATCCGTCGTGCATGTTGCGCGGCGGCAACGCATTCTAACGGAGCACCCCGATGCCGATCGGTACCGTGAAGTGGTTCAACGCAACCAAGGGTTATGGTTTCATCCAGCCGGAAGACGGCTCGAAGGACGTGTTCGTGCACATCTCCGACGTGCAGCGCGCCGGCCTGCAGGGTCTGCAGGAAGGCGAGCGCATGGAGTATGAGCTGCAGCGCGGCCGCGAGGGCAAGCTCTCCGCGTCGAACCTGAAGCAGGCCTGACCTGGATCGGCCGCCGGCCCGGCATCCGGGCGGGCGGCCCTCGGCCCTGGCTGGACCACGAGGCCGGACCAAGAGACGGGCGCGCCGGGGCCGGCGCGCCCGTTTCGTCTCGGAGCGCGACGGCCAGGGCTGGCATGCTTGAACAGCCTGGACCCCGCGCCCAGGCAACGTCCTTTTTCACCACAGGCCGCTCACCCGGCCGCTGACCTCGGAGGCATGCCCGTATGGGACGCACACCCAATTACGGACAGCAGCGCGCCGACCGCAATCGCGCCAAGCAGGCCAAGGCGGACGCCAAGGCCGCCGCCCGCGAGGAGGAGCGCGCCCGCCGCAAGGCCGCCATCGCTGCCGGTCTCGATCCTGACATGGGCGAGCCTGTGACGCTGCCGCCCGACGACGAGGACGAGGAGCCGGCCCCGGGCGAGCGCGGCTGAGCAGCCGCCCCGCCCTCGGCGGGGCGCGGGAGTGACCGCATGGCGTCGCGCAACATGGGTGCCTTCACCTTCTTCGACGTCGTCTACGAGGACGGCAGCCGCCGCTCCAACCGCAAGGTGCCGAGCGAGATCCTCGGCGGGCTGGATGGCGACGAGCCGGCCCGCAAGCTGATCGAGGCGCAGGACGAGGAGATCGCCAAGGCCTCGGGCAAGCCGCGGCCGGTGATCGCCGAGCTGTCCCGCAGCCCGGTGGCCAAGCCGGTCAAGGTGCCCTTCGCGAAGAAGAAGTAGCGGCCAGGGCTGCCCCTGGTTCGATGCCGGCGGCGGTGGCGGTCAGCCCCGCCGCCGACCGCGTCTTTGCCGGGTCTTTTCCGCCCGTTGACAGCCTGTCTGGCCCGGCCGACGCTTCCTCCCAGACGTTGGGGAGAATGCGGACCATGGACCAGACAAAGAAGAAGTTCCGGCTGCGCAGCCAGCGCTGGTTCGACGACCCGGAAGACCCTGGGATGACGGCGCTCTATATCGAGCGCTTCCTGAATTTCGGCATGACCCGCGGCGAGCTGCAATCGGGCAAGCCGATCATCGGCATCGCCCAGACCGGCAGCGACATCGCCCCCTGCAACCGCCACCACCTGGCGCTGGCCGAGCGGGTCAAGGCCGGCATCCGCGATGCCGGCGGCATCCCGCTGGAATTCCCCATCCATCCGATCCAGGAGACCGGCAAGCGCCCGACCGCGGCGCTCGACCGCAACCTGGCCTATCTGTCGCTGGTCGAGGTGCTGCACGGCTATCCGCTGGATGGCGTCGTGCTGACCACCGGCTGCGACAAGACCACGCCCGCCTGCCTGATGGGCGCCGCCACCGTGAACATCCCGGCCCTCGTCCTCTCCGGCGGGCCGATGCTGGACGGGCACTGGAAGGGCAAGCTCTCGGGCTCGGGCACCATCGTCTGGGAGGCGCGCAAGCGGCTGGCTGCCGGCGAGCTCAACTATGACGGCTTCATGCAGATGGTGGCGAGCTCCGCCACCTCGATCGGCCACTGCAACACCATGGGCACGGCGCTGTCGATGAACAGCCTGGCCGAGGCGCTGGGCATGTCGCTGCCCGGCTGCGCCTCGATCCCCGCCGCCTATCGCGAGCGCGGCCAGATGGCGCATGCGACCGGCATGCGCATCGTCGACATGGTGAAGGAGAATCTGCGCCCCTCCGACATCATGACGCGCGAGGCCTTCGAGAACACCATCGTGCTGGCCAGCGCCATCGGCGCCAGCTCGAACTGCCCGCCGCACCTGGTGGCCATCGCCCGCCACATGGGCGTCGAGCTGACCACCGAGGACTGGCAGACCATCGGCGCCGAAATTCCTCTCCTGGTGGACTGCCAGCCGGCCGGGCGCTTCCTGGGCGAGATGTTCTATCGCGGCGGTGGCGTGCAGGCGGTGATGAAGGAGCTGGCGGATGCCGGCAAGCTGCACACCGGCGTGCGCACCGCCACCGGCCGGACCCTGGCCGAGGACCTGGCCCAGGCGCCCGAGCCCGACCGCCAGGTGATCCGCCCCTATGCCGAGCCGCTGAAGACCCATGCCGGCTTCGTCGTACTGTCGGGCAATATCTTCGACAGCGCGGTGATGAAGGTCAGCGTCATCGACGCCGAGTTCCGCAAGCGCTTCCTCTCCGACCCGGAAGACGTCTTCGAGGGCAAGGTCATCGTCTTCGAGGGCCCCGAGGACTACCACGAGCGCATCGAGGACCCCGATCTCGGCGTCGACGAGCGCAGCGTGCTGGTGATCCGCAACTGCGGCCCGGTCGGCTATCCGGGCAGCGCCGAGGTGGTGAACATGCAGCCGCCCGGCGCGCTGATCAAAGCCGGGCTCGACGCCCTGCCGACCATGGGCGACGGGCGGCAGAGCGGCACCTCGGCCAGCCCCTCCATCCTGAACGTCTCGCCCGAGGCGGCGGTCGGCGGCGGCCTGGCCCTGCTGAAGACCGGCGACCCGATCCGCATCAACCTGAAGACCCGGAAAGTGGACCTGCTGATCCCGGCCGAGGAGATGGAGGCCCGCCGCGCCGCCTGGACGCCGCCCAAGCTGCAGCACAAGACGCCCTGGGAGGAGATCTACCGCTCCATGGTCGGCCAGCTCGGCACCGGCGGCTGCCTGGAGCCGGCGACGCTCTACCTGAACATCCTCGAGACCCGCGGCGAGAGCCGCCATAACCACTAAGTCAGGACAGGACGTCGCGCATGGCCGGTCGGCTCGTCGGAAAGAAATGCTTCGTCACGGCGGCGGGGCAGGGGATCGGGCGGGCCACCGCCCTGGCCTATGCGGCAGAGGGGGCGGTGGTGGTCGCCACCGACCGTGACGCCGCCAAGCTGGAAAGCCTGGGCCAGCAGGGCATCACCACGCTGGCGCTCGACGTGCTGGACGATGCGGCGGTGGCCCGTGCCGTCACCGCGCACGGCCCCTTCGACGTGCTGTTCAACTGCGCCGGCTTCGTCCACCAGAACACGGCGGAGACCTGCACCGATGCGGAGTGGGACTTCGCCTTCGCCCTCAATGTGCGGGCGCAGTGGAAGGTGATGCAGGCGGCGATCCCCGGCATGCTGCAGCAGGGGGGCGGGGCCATCGTCAACATGGCCTCCGCCGCCGGCTCGGTGAAGGGGGTCGCCAACCGCTTCGTCTATGGCGCCACCAAGGCCGCCGTGGTCGGCATGACCAAGAGCGTCGCCGCCGACTACGTGGCGCGCGGCATCCGCTGCAACTGCGTCTGCCCGGGCACGGTGGACACGCCCTCGCTCGGCGAGCGGATCGAGGCCAATGCGGCGGCCGCCGGCAGCGTCGAGGCGGCGCGCGCCGCCTTCGTCGCCCGCCAGGCCATGGGGCGCCTCTCGACGGCCGAGGAGATCGCTGCCCTGGTGCTCTATCTCTCGGCGCCGGAATCCGCTTTCGTCACGGCACAGGCCATCGTCATCGACGGCGGCTGGACCAACTGACTTCGACTTCTGAGGGAAACGCAGAATCATGAAACTGCTGCGCTACGGCCCGCCGGGCCAGGAAAAGCCGGGCCTGCTGGCCGCCGACGGCACCATCCGCGACCTGTCCGGCGTCATCGCCGATCTGTCGGGCGAGGCCCTCTCGGAGGCCGGCCTGGCGAAGCTGGCCGCGCTCGATCCCGCCAGCCTGCCGAAGGTGGACGGCAATCCGCGCCTCGGCCCGCCGGTGACGGGGATGAAGAACTTCGTCTGCATCGGCCTGAACTACGCCGACCACGCCGCCGAGACCGGCGCGCCGATCCCCAAGGAGCCGATCATCTTCCTGAAGTCGCTCGGCGCCCTGTCGGGCCCGAATGACGACGTCGAGGTGCCCCCCGGCAGCGTCAAGACCGACTGGGAAGTCGAGCTCGCCATCATCATCGGCACCCGCGCCAAGAACGTCTCCGAGGAAGACTCGCTCAGCTACGTCGCCGGCTACGCCGTCTGCAACGACGTCTCTGAGCGCGAATGGCAGACCGAGCGCGGCGGCACCTGGGACAAGGGCAAGGGCTACGAGACCTTCGGGCCGCTCGGCCCCTGGCTGGTCACCAAGGACGAGGTGGCCGACCCGCAGAACCTCGCCATGTTCTGCGAGGTCGACGGCCACCGCTACCAGGACGGCTCCACCCGCACGATGATCTTCGGCGTGCAGAAGCTGGTCTCCTACGTCTCCCACTTCTTCACCCTGCACCCGGGCGACGTCATCTCCACCGGCACGCCGCCGGGCGTCGGCCTGGGGCAGAAGCCGCAGGTCTTCCTGAAGGCGGGGCAGAGCATGCGCCTCGGCATCGAGGGGCTGGGCGAGCAGACGCAGAAGACGGTCGCCGGGTAAGTAAGAAAGTCCGGGGGAAGGTATTCCCCCGGTCCCCCTTCTATTTCTGTCAGAAAGCGGCGCTGGGCAGGAACTGCACGCCGCGCGCCCGCAGGCGGGCCGTCCCCGCGGCCGTTGCCTCCGGCGTGATGCCGCGGCAGGCATCCTCGATCAGCACGACCTCGTAGCCCAGCTCCGCCGCATCCTCGGCCGAGAAGTCGGTGCAATAGCCGCGCGCCAGCCCGGCGATGAAGACACGCCTCACCCCGCGCTCCTGCAGATAGCCGTGCAGCCCGGTCTGGGTGCGGCGATCGTTCTCGCGGAAGGCCGAATAGCTGTCGATCGCCCGGCGAAACCCCTTGCGCAGCACCAGCTCGATGCGATCGGGCGCCAGCGCCGGATGCAGCGCGGCCCCCGGCGTGCCCTGGACGCAGTGGTCGGGCCACAGCACCTGCTCGCCATAGTCCAGCGTCGCGGTCTCGAAAGGCGATCGTCCCGGATGCTGACTGGCGAAGGAAGAATGATCGGCGGGATGCCAGTCCTGCGTCGCCGCGATCATCGGGAACAGCGGCTGCAGCCGGTTGATCAGCGGCAGCACCGCATCGCCCCCCGGCACCGGCAGCGCGCCGCCGGGCATGAAATCCGGCTGCACATCGACCACCAGCAGCAGGTCGGTCGGCAGGATCATGCGCGGATGCCGCCGGCCTTGAGCACGAAGTCGGCGATCTCGGCGACGCCCTGCTGCGCCTTGAGATTGGTGAAGATGAAGGGCCGCGCGCCGCGCATCTTCTTCGAATCGCGGTCCATCACGCCGAGATCGGCGCCCACCAGCGGCGCCAGGTCGATCTTGTTGATCACCAGCAGGTCGGAACGGGTGATGCCCGGGCCCCCCTTGCGCGGGATCTTGTCGCCGGCCGAGACGTCGATGACATAGATGGTCAGGTCGGCCAGCTCCGGGCTGAAGGTCGCCGCCAGGTTGTCGCCGCCGCTCTCGATGAACAGGACTTCCAGGCCGGGGAAGCGCCCGCTCATCTCGGCGACCGCGGCCAGGTTGATCGAGGCGTCCTCGCGGATCGCGGTATGCGGGCAGCCGCCGGTCTCGACGCCGATGATCCGTTCCGGGGCGAGGGCGTCGTTGCGGGTCAGGAACTCGGCATCTTCCCGCGTGTAGATGTCATTGGTGATGACGGCGATGTTGTGGCTGTCGCGCAGATGCTTGCACAGCCGCTCGGTCAGCGCCGTCTTGCCCGAGCCCACGGGACCGCCGATGCCGACGCGGAAGGGACCATTGCTGCTCATGATCGGAAGAGCCTCGTATATTGCGTCTCGTGGCGCATGGAAAACAGGTCGAGCATCGGCGCCGCGGTGCCGATGCGGTCGAGGTCGGCGGCCATCCCGGCGGCCGTCGCCGCCTGCAGCGCCGGCAGCAGGGCTGCGGTGGTGATCTGCCCGTCGGTCTGGCCCAGCGGCACCAGCCGCACGCCCGCCGAGACCAGGTTGGCGGCGAAGGCCGACAGGAAGCCGAACAGCGCCATCGGCAGCGCCAGCCCCTGCCAGGCAGCGGCGGCGCCGAAGGCCACCGGATGCGCCAGCACCCCCGCATGCCGCGCGGCGAGGGCCGCCAGGCGCGGCTCCGGCCAGGCGGCGTTGGTGACCTTCAGGAAGGCGCTGCCCTGGGCCATGGTCTCCAGCGCGGTCTCGGCGGTGCCGCGCCAGGCGGTGGCGAGGCTCGCGACCTCGTCCAGCGCCGCCGCGTCATCGGCCGCCGCCGTGCGGAAGGCGGCCGCCAGCAGCGCCGCGTCGATCCGGCCGGCGCCGGCCTCCAGCACGGTCTCGATGTAAGCCAGAAGATCGGCGCGGTTGCGCACCGCGCCGGCCTCCACCGCCATCTCCAGCCCGTGGCTGTAGGTATAGGCGCCGACCGGATAGGCCGGCGACAGCCAGGTCAGCAGCCGCTGCAGGTCGCCTTCAGTGGTGGTGGCCATGCCCATGGTCGTGCCCGTGGTCATGCCCGTGGTCATGCCCGTGATCATGGTCATGGTCGCCGTGATGATGCCCGGCATGGCGGTTGTGCTCGCCATAGGCCCCGCCCTCGGGGTTGAAGGGGGCGTCGACCTTGGCCAGCGTCGCGCCCAGGCCCACCAGCATCTTCTCGATCACATGGTCGGCGCGGATCAGGATGCGGTCGGCATCGATCTCGGCCGGCAGATGGCGGTTGCCCAGGTGCCAGGCCAGGCGCAGCAGGTGGTGGATGTCGCGCGCGCGGATCTCGACCAGCGGCTCGGGCGCCGCCTGCACCAGGATGACGCCGCCGCCTTCCAGCAGCAGCCCGTCGCCATGCCGCAGCACAATGGCCTCGGGCAGGTCGAGCAGGAAGCTCCTGCCGCCCTCGCCGGTATAGCGCTTGCGGCGGCGGTGGCGGTCGTCGAAGTCGACGGTGATGCGGTCGCGCGCCGTGCCCGCCTGCCATTCGCCGGCCGGCAGCACCTGGGTGGCGCGGGGAAGATTCTCTTCGGTTGTCATCGCAAGGCTCTTGATCAGAACAGGAAGTAGCGCTGGGCCATCGGTAGCACCGTGGCCGGCTCGCAAATCAGCAGCTCGCCATCGGCGCGGACCTCGTAGGTCTCCGGGTCGATCTCGATCTTCGGCAGGGTGTCGTTCAGCACCATGTCCCGCTTGCCGATTTTTCTGGTGTTTTCCACCGGCAGCAGGGTGCGGTTCAGGCCGAGGCGGCCCGCCAGATCGCCGGACTCCAGCGAGGCTGCGGACACGAAGGTGATCGAGCTCGCCTGCATCGCGCGGCCGAACCCCGCGAACATCGGCCGGTAGTGCACCGGCTGCGGCGTCGGGATCGAGGCATTGGGGTCGCCCATCGGCGCCATGGCGATGCTGCCGCATTTCAGCACCATGTCCGGCTTCACGCCGAAGAAGGCCGGCGACCACAGCACCAGATCGGCCAGCTTGCCGACCTCGACGCTGCCGACATGGGCGCTGATGCCTTGGGCGATCGCCGGGTTGATCGTGTATTTGGCGATGAAGCGGCGGATGCGCAGATTGTCGTTCTCGCCCTGCTCGCCGGGGAGCCGCCCGCGCTGCACCTTCATCTTGTGCGCGGTCTGCCAGGTGCGGATGATCACCTCGCCGACCCGGCCCATGGCTTGGCTGTCGGAGCTCATCATCGAGATGGCGCCGAGATCGTGCAGGATGTCCTCGGCGGCGATGGTCTCACGGCGGATGCGGGATTCGGCGAAGGCCACGTCCTCGGCGATGCGCGGGTCGAGGTGGTGGCAGACCATCAGCATGTCGAGATGCTCGTCCACGGTGTTCACCGTGTAGGGCATGGTCGGGTTGGTCGAGCTGGGCAGGAAATTCGGCTCGCCGATGACGCGGAGAATGTCGGGGGCATGGCCGCCGCCGGCGCCCTCGGTGTGGAAGGCCTGGATGGCGCGGCCGCCGATGGCGCGGATGGTCTCCTCGACGAAGCCGCTCTCGTTCAGCGTGTCGGTGTGGATGGCGATCTGGATGTCGAACCTGTCCGCCACCGTCAGGCAGGTGTCGATCGCCTTGGGCGTGGTGCCCCAGTCCTCATGCAGCTTCAGCCCGCAGGCGCCGGCGCGGATCTGTTCTTCCAGCCCCTCGGGCAGGGCGGCGTTGCCCTTGCCGAGGAAGCCCAGGTTCATCGGAAAGCTCTCGGCCGCCTGCAACATCCGCGCCATGTGCCAGGGCCCCGGCGTCGCGGTGGTGGCGAGCGTGCCATGCGCCGGGCCGGTGCCGCCGCCGAACATGGTGGTGATGCCGGAGGCCAGCGCCTCCTCGATCTGCTGCGGGCAGATGAAATGGATATGCGGATCGATGCCGCCCGCCGTCAGGATCTTTCCTTCCGCGGCAATGATCTCGGTGCCGGGCCCGATGACGATGGTGACGCCCGGCTGGGTGTCCGGGTTGCCGGCCTTGCCGATGGCGGCGATGCGGCCGTCCTTCAGCCCGATATCGGCCTTGATGATCCCGCCATGGTCGATCACCACGGCATTGGTGATCACCGTGTCCATGGCGCCCTGCGCCCGGCTGAGCTGGGACTGGCCCATGCCGTCGCGGATCACCTTGCCGCCGCCGAACTTCACTTCCTCGCCGTAGATGGTGTGGTCGTGCTCGACCTCGGCGAAGAGCTCGGTATCGGCCAGGCGGATGCGGTCGCCGAGGGTCGGGCCATACATGCCGGCATAGGCGGCGCGGGAGATGCGGGTGGCCATGCTCAGAGCTTCCCTTCGACCAGGCCGCGGAAGCCATGCGCCACGCGGCCGCCCGAGAAATCGATCAGCCGGACGCGACGGGTCTGGCCGGGCTCGAAGCGCACCGCGGTGCCGGCGGCGATGTCGAGCCGTTTTCCACGCGCAGCGTTCCGATCGAAGGAAAGCCCCTCGTTGGTCTCGAAGAAATGGTAGTGGCTGCCGACCTGCACCGGGCGGTCGCCGGTATTGGCCACCTCCAGCTCGATCGCCTCGCGTCCGGCATTCAGCGCGATCTCGCCGGGGGCTGCGATGATCTCTCCGGGAATCATGGGCGGCTCCTCAGCGGATCGGGTGGTGGACGGTGACCAGCTTGGTGCCGTCGGGGAAGGTGGCCTCGACCTGGATGTCGTGGATCATCTCGGGGATGCCCTCCATCACCTGCTCGCGGGTCAGGACGGTGCCGCCGTCGCGCATCAGCTCGGCGACGCTGCGGCCGTCGCGGGCGCCCTCGACGACGAAATCGGTGATCAGCGCGATGGCCTCGGGGTGGTTCAGCTTCACGCCGCGCGCCAGGCGCTTGCGGGCGACCTCGGCCGCCAGGGCGATCAGCAGCTTGTCCTTCTCGCGGGGGGTCAGGTGCATCGGCTCATCCTGGCAGGAGCGGGGGTGGCAAAGGGGATGGGCATTGTGGCGCGGCTTTGCTCAACTCGTCCACAGGCGGGGCAGGCGTGCCGGCAGGCCGAGCAGGGCTGCCCGGAATGGCGGCAGGACCCGCGCCAGATCGTCGCGCACCGCCGAGGCCTCGCCCAGCCAGCGCGCCAGCAGCAGGCCGGGGCGGGCCAGGGTGGCGTCCAGGCCGAGCTCGCGGCAGAGATCCCGCGCCGCCAGCGCCTCCGCGACCGGCGCGGCGAAGAGCAGCAGCCCCATGGCATTGGCGCCGCCAAGGCCGAAGGGGGCGGCGCGCCGGGCCGCGAGATCCCCGGAAAGCTCCAGCGCATCGGCCCAGTCCAGCCGGCCGCCGCGCCGCAGCCGCCAGGAATCGAGGAGCGCGCCATGGTCGAAGGCTTCGCCCCGCGCGGCGCGGCCGAGCACCAGCAGCTCGGTGGCCAGCAGCCGGGCATCGGCGGCCATCCCGACCCGCATCCGCCGCTCCAGCCGGGCGCCATCGAACAGGATTGTCTCCTGTGGCAGCCATTCCAGCGTGGCGCCGGGGGCGAGCGACAACCGGCTGTCGATGCGGCTGGGCTCGCCCAGGCTGCGATAGATCTTCTCCGCGGCCGGCGTGGTGACCTGGGCGCGCGCGCCGGCCTCCAGCGTGACCTCCAGGGACAAGGAGTCACCGCCGGCCAGGCCGCCGCCGACATTGACCAGCGCCGCCGAGGGCAGGTCGTCCGGCTCGGGCACCGGGAAGAGGATGCGATAGGGCGCGGCATGGAACAGATGGCCCAGCGCGGTGCCGCGCGGGGTCTGGCGGAAGCCGAGCTCGGCGCGGCCATGGGCACGCTGGTGGCGGGGGGTATCAAGAGGCATCGGCGGCTTCCCAGCAAACGCCGTGCCTGGCGCCGGCGGCATCATGGGTGGTGCGACAATCGGTCCAGCTGTTGGCACCGCGCCGCCGGGATAGGGTCGCGGCCTCCGATCGTCGCATGGCCTGGATCATCCCGAATGTATGACTGGTTCCCCTGGGTCTTCTTCCCGTTCAAGATCATCGTGCTGGGCACCGGCATGTTCTTCGCCATCAAGTGGCATTACGACGAGGGCAAGAAGGAGCGGGAGGCCGGCGGCCCGAAGACCCCCGGCGCGCCGCGTTAGCCACCCAGCACCCGCACCGCCAGGGCGGCGGCCGAGGCGCGGTTCTCGACGCCGAGCTTGGCGAAGATCCCCTCCAGATGCTTGTTCACCGTGCGCGGGGAGAGAACCAGGATATCGGCGATGTCGCGGTTCGACTTGCCGCGGCCCAGCCAGAGCAGCACCTCCGCCTCCCGCGCCGTCAGCCCCAGGCGGTCGCGCAGCATGCCTTCCTCCCGCCCCGGGTCGAAGGCGGTGACGCGCAGCAGCAGCTCGTCGGCGGCGATCTGGCCGACATGGTGGAACTCGACGCGGCGGCCATCGGCCAGCGGGATCGGCGGCAGGCGCGGCGCCTCGCCCTCGGCCAGGGCCGGCCAGCCGGGCAGGGCCAGGCCGGCGGGGCCGTCGCCGGCGGGCGGCGCCGCGTCGCGCAGCAGGGTCGCCGCCTGGGGGGTCGCCCAGAGCACCGCCCCCTCCCGATCGACGGCGAGAAGAAAGCGCCCGGCGACGTCGAGCGCGGCATGGGCGCTGCGGGTCAGCCGGGCATTGGCCAGGTGGGCGGCGATGCGGGCCACCACCTCGTCCGGCACCACCGGCTTGACGACATAATCGACGCCGCCGGCATCGAAGCCGCGCACCACATCCTCGCTCTCGGTCAGGCCGGTCATGAAGATGACGGGGACCGAGATCAGCTGGGCGTTGCGCTTCATCCGGCGGCAGGCCTCGAAGCCGTCCATGCCGGGCATCACCGCATCCATCAGCACGATGTCGGGGGTGATGCGCTCGATCACCGTCATGGCGGCGGCGGCGGACTGCGCCACCAGCACCATGTAGCCGGCGCCCTCCAGCGTGTCGTTCAGCAGGCCGAGCGTGCCCGGCGCGTCATCGACCACCAGCACGATGTCGCGGCGTTCCATCAGCCTTCCTCCTCCGGCAGGGCGGCCATGAAGGCGTCCATCCGGTACTCGGCGATCAGCCCGCGCAGCAGGGCGATGGCTGGCGCCGCCTCGGGCGATTCCGCCTCCAGCGCGTCCAGCCGCTCGCGGATGCCGCCGACATAGCCGATGGCGGCCAGCTGGCGCAGATTGGCCGCCTGCGCCGCGGTCAGCCGCGCGGCATTCTCCGGCGGCATCGGCGCCGGGTCGGCGAAGGTCCAGTCGAGGCCGAGCAGCAGGCCGATCTTGTCGAGCAGCGCGGCCAGCGCCAGCGGCTTGGGCAGCACGTCGTCATGATGCTGGCCTTCGGACGGCGCGCCGAGCTCCAGCGCATTGGCCGAGACCATGATGATCGGCGCCGTCTGCCCGGCGAGCCGCAGCCGTCGCGCCAGCTCCCAGCCCGTCATGCCCGGCATGGCGATGTCGAGCAGGAAGATGTCCGGATGGTCGTCCTCCGCCATCGCCAGGGCCTCGCCGCCGCTGGCGGCGAGACGGACGGAAAAACCCAGCGGCACCAGCAGGTCGGCGACCAGCGCGCGATGCGCCGCGTCGTCGTCGGCCACCAGCACCGCGGGCGCCCGGCCGCGCGGGGCATGGCCGGTGATGCGGCGCTCGACCTCAATTGCCTTCGCCGCCTTGCCCGACAGCAGCAGGCGCACCTTGAAGCGGCTGCCCTCGCCCAGGCGGCTTTGCACAGAAATCTCGCCGCCCATGATCTCGGTCAGCGTCTTGGTGATGGTCAGGCCGAGGCCGACGCCGGGGGTGGAGGCGGCGTGCGAATTGCCGCCGCGCTGGAAGGGCTCGAAGATGCGCGGCAGGTCGTCCTCGGCGATGCCGATGCCGGTGTCGATCACCTCGAATTCGGCGACCTCGGAGCGGAAGCGCAGGCGGAAGGTGACCTGGCCCTGCCGGGTGAACTTGATGGCGTTGGACAGCAGGTTGATCAGGATCTGCCGCAGCCGGCGCTCGTCGGTATGCACCAGCTCGGGCAGGCGCTCGGGCGGCTCGAAGACGAAGCCGATCGACTTGGCCTCGGCCTGCAGCCGCAGCATCTGCACGATCTGCTCGAGGAAGTCGGGCAGCCGCACCTCGTCGCGATAGAGCTCGATGCGGCCGGCCTCGATCTTGGAGATGTCGAGCAGCCCCTCGATCAGCGCCGCCAGATGTTCCCCGCTGCGGCGGATGGTGCGCAGGCCATCGCGCCGGCGCTCGGGGATGGCGGGATCGCGCTCCAGCAGCTGCGCATAGCCGAGGATGGCGTTCAGCGGCGAGCGCAGCTCATGGCTGATGCCGATGACATAGCGGCTCTTCGCCATGTTGGCGGCCTCGGCGGTCTCCTTGGCCTTCTGCAGCGCGGCGTCGGTGCGCTGGTGGGCGCGGATCTCGCTCATCAGCAGGCTGGTCTGGCGGCGGGTTTCCTCCTGGGCGACCAGGCGGGACTGGCGGGCCAGGACGAGGGTCCAGGCGGTGATACCGCCGATCACCAGCAGCACGAAGAAGGCCTTCCAGAAGGCGGTGTCGAGATAGGCGTTCGCCGGGGTCTGCGCCCGGATGCCCAGGAACACCACCGAGATGGTCGCGGCAAAGGTCAGGAAAACGACCATGAAGGAGCCGACGGGGGTGCCCAGCGCCTGCATCACCGGCGCCGGCAGGATGGCGCGCAGCGGCGTGACGATCTGCGCCGAGAGGCGCGCATGCGGCTTGCAGCCATCGCCGCAGCGGGCATCGAGCGAGCAGCAGAGCGAGCAGATCGGCCCGGTATAGACCGGGCAATAGGCCATGTCGCGTGGCTCGAAGCCATGCTCGCAGATCACGCAGTGCAGCGAGGGCCGGGCGGCCCAGGCGGCGCGCGGCTTGCGGGCCAGGTAGTAGCGGCCGCCGGTGGCCCAGGCGATGGCCGGCGCCGCGGCGAAGGCGATGCCGAAGGCGATGAAGGTGGACAGGGCCTGGGCCAGCGCGCCCAGGAACCCGTAATAGGCGAGGAAGGAGCCGATCACGGACAAGAACATGGCGCCGACGCCGACCGGGTTGACGTCGTAGAGATGCGCCCGCTTGAACTCGATGCCCTTCGGGCTGAGGCCGAGCGGCTTGTTCACCGCCAGATCCGCCACCAGCGCGCCCATCCAGGCGGCGGCGACGTTGGAATAGACGAAGAGCACCTGCTCGATGGTGTTGTAGACGCCGAGCTCCATCAGCAGCAGCGCGACGGCGATGTTGAAGACCAGCCAGACGACGCGTCCCGGATGGCTGTGGGTCAGTCTCGAAAAGAAATTCGACCAGGCCAGCGAGCCGGCATAGGCGTTGGTGACGTTGATCTTGATCTGCGACAGCGCGACGAAGACGGCCGTCACCACCAGCACCAGGGTCGGCGAGGCGATCAGCGTGCCGAAGGCCAGGCGGTACATCTCGGCCGGCTGGACGGCCTGGGCCAGGGTCAGCCCGGCCTGCAGCGCGGCATAGGCCAGGAAGGAGCCGGCCAGCAGCTTCAGCACGTCGAAGGCGATCCAGCCCGGGCCGCCAGCCAGCAGCGCCGCCCACCAGACCCAGCGCTTCTGCGTGGCGCGCGGCGGCAGGAAGCGGATGTAGTCGACCTGCTCGCCGGTCTGGGTGATCAGCGCGAAGAGCACCGAGGCGGCGGCGCCAAACGCCAGAAGATCGAAGCCGCCGGTGCCGCGCTCGCCCTCGTAGCCGGTCCAGCCGGCGATCCAGTCGGGATGGGCGACCAGCAGGCCGATCAGCGGCAGGATGTTGAGCACCAGCCAGACCGGCTGGGTCCAGGTCTGCACCCGGCTGATGAAGGTGATGCCATGCGTCACCAGCGGCACCACCACGACGGCGCAGAGGATGTAGCCCAGCCAGAGCGGAACTGAAAAAAAGCTGTCCAGCATCGCCGCCAGGATCACCGCCTCGATGCCGAAGAAAATGAAGGTGAAGCTGGCATAGATCAGCGAGGTGATGGTGGAGCCGATATAGCCGAAGCCGGCGCCGCGGGTCAGCAGGTCGACATCCACCCCGGCGCGCGCGGCGGCGACGCAGATTGGCAGGGAGGCGGCGAAGATCAGCACCGAGACGAAGAGGATGGCGGCGACGCTGTTGGTGAAGCCATGCGCCACGGTGAGCGCGCCGCCGATCGCCTCCAGCGCCAGGAAGGAGATCGAGCCCAGCGCGGTGCTGGCCACCCGGAAGGCCGACCATTTGCGCGCGCTCTCGGCGGTGAAGCGCAGCGCATAGTCTTCCATCGTCTCGTCGGCGACCCAGCGGTTGTAGTCGCGCCGGATGCGCAGGATGCGCTGGCGTGTCGCCATGCTGGGCGGGGTCCTCGAGGCAAGCCGGGGCCGAGAGTGGGATGCCGCCGGACGGCGCGTCAAGCGCGGCGACGGGCCCCGGCCTACGTCATTTGACGTATTCGCTTCGGCAACGGCCGGCGGGATGCTGCCCTGCACCATGCATCAGGCGGCCCGCAGGCCGCGACCCGGAGAGCGATCCCATGACGATCAGGACCCCTTTCTCCCGCCGCGCCCTGCTGGCGGCGGGTGCCGGCGCCTTGGCCATGCCGGCGCTGCGCCCGGCCTGGGCGCAATCCGGCCCGATCAAGGTCGGCGTGCTGCATTCGCTGTCCGGCACCATGGCGATCAGCGAGACCGCGCTGCGCGACACCGTGCTGATGATGGTCGAGGACGCCAACAAGAAGGGCGGCATCCTGGGCCGCAAGGTCGAGGCGGTGGTGGTCGATCCGGCCTCCAACTGGCCGCTGTTTGCCGAGAAGGCGCGCGAGCTGCTGCAGGTGCACAAGGTCGACGTGACCTTCGGCTGCTGGACCTCGGTGTCCCGCAAGTCGGTGCTGCCGGTCTTCGAGGAGCTGAACGGTCTGCTTTTCTACCCCGTCCAGTATGAGGGCGAGGAGCAGTCGAAGAATGTTTTCTATACGGGCGCCGCGCCGAACCAGCAGGCGATCCCGGCGGTGGAATACCTGATGAGCGACGACGGCGGCGGCGCCAAGCGGATCGCGCTGCTGGGCACCGACTATGTCTATCCGCGCACCACCAACCGCATCCTGCGCGCCTTCCTGAACAGCAAGGGCATCTCCGATGCCGACATCATGGAGGAATACACCCCCTTCGGCCATTCCGACTGGCAGGGCATCGTCAGCCGGGTGAAGCGCTTCGCCGGCGAGGGCAAGAAGACCGCCATCGTCTCGACGATCAATGGCGACGCCAATGTCCCCTTCTATCGCGAGCTGGGCAACCAGGGGATCAAGGCGGAGGACATTCCGTCCGTCGCCTTCTCGGTCGGCGAGGAGGAGCTGGCCGGCATCGACGCCAAGCCGCTGGTCGGCCACCTGGCCGCCTGGAACTATTTTATGTCCGTCGACAGCCCGGTGAACACCGAGTTCAAGGCGATGTGGGCCGCCTACATCAAGAATCCCAAGCGGGTCACCAACGACCCGATGGAGGCCACCTACACGGGCTTCAAGATGTGGAGCCAGGCGGTGGCCAAGGCGGGCTCGACCAGCGTCGATGCCGTGCGCACCGCGATGTATGGCCAGAAGGTTGCTGCCCCCTGCGGCTACGAGGAGCAGATGTTCGAGAACCACCATCTGTCGAAGCCGGTGATGATCGGCGAGATCATGGAGAACGGCCAGTTCAACGTGGTCTGGAAGACGTCCTCGGCCATTCCTGCCGAGAACTGGTCGCCTTTCATCCCGGAGAACGCCTCCCGCCGCAAGCCGACCTGATTTTGCAGAAATAGAGGGGGGATTCGGGGGGATACTTCCCCCCGACCTTCCTTCCTTTGCTTGAGGGGGTTGGTCCGATGTGGCGCGTGGTGCTGCTGCTCCTGGTGTTTGCTGTGCCCGTGCGTGCCCAGGGCGGTTTCGAGGCGGCGCTGCCCGGCCTGGCCAGCGGCTTCGCGCAGCAGGCCGAGGCGGTGGAGCGGCTGGGCGCGACCGGCGATCCGCGCGCCGTGCCGATCCTGCGGGCGCTGGCCGATGGCCGGTTGCAGAAGCGCGCCGATGGCGGCCTGACCCTCGTCGAGGGCGGGGTGGCGCGCGACGCCCTGACCGGCGCCGCGGCCGAGCCGGGCGAGGTGCTGCGCATCAACAACCGGGTGCGCGGCGCGCTGCGTGGGGCCTTCGGCCGGCTGCAGCTGCTCTCGCCCGATCCGGCCGAGCGCATCACCGCTGCCGAGGGGCTGTTCCGCAGCCGCTCCCCCGACAATGTCCCGTTGCTCGAGGATGCCGTCGGGCGCGAGAACGATCCGGCGATCCGCGAGCGGATGATGCTGGCGCTGGCCGCCTCCCGGCTGGCGGCCCCCGAGGATGGGGCGAAGCGCCAGGGCATCGTGGTGCTGGGCGGCACGGCCTCCGCCGAGGCGCGCGGGCTGCTGCTGGAGGCGCGCGCCGCCAATCCCGGCCTGGCTGCCGAGATCGACGCCGCGGTCGCCGCCATCGACACGAGGCTGCAGTTGAAGCGCGTCGCCGAGACCGCCTTCCAGGGGCTTTCTCTGGGATCGATCCTGCTGCTGGCCGCACTCGGCCTGGCCGTCACCTTCGGGGTGATGGGCGTGATCAACATGGCGCATGGCGAGATGGTGATGCTCGGCGCCTATACGACGGTGCTGGTGCAGGAGCTGTGCCGCGGCCTGCCCTGGCTGGCGCCGCTGTCGCTGCCGCTCTCGGTGCCGGCGGCCTTCCTGGTCACCGCGGCGGTCGGCGTCGCGCTGGAGCGCGGGCTGATCCGGCATCTCTACGGCCGGCCGCTGGAGACGCTGCTGATGACCTTCGGCGTGGGCATGATCCTGCAGCAGGGGGTGCGGCTGATCTTCGGCGCGCAGAACCGCGAGGTGGTCTCGCCGTCCTGGATGCAGGGGACGCTGACCCTGCCGGGCGGCATCGAGGTCACGCAGAACCGGTTGTGGATCATTTTCTTCAGCCTGGTGGTGCTTGGTCTGACCGTGGCCGCCATCCGCTTCACCCGCTTCGGGCTGGAGATGCGCGCCGTGGTGCAGAACCGCCGCATCGCCGCCACCATGGGCATCCGCACCGGCCGGGTGGACGCCATGACCTTCGCCTTCGGTTCCGGCATCGCCGGCATGGCGGGGGTGGCGGTGAGCCAGATCGACAATGTCTCGCCGAACCTCGGCACCGGCTACATCATCGACAGCTTCATGGTGGTGGTGTTCGGCGGCGTCGGCTCGCTGGCCGGCACCATGATCGGCGCGCTGACGCTCGGCATCGTCAACAAGATGCTGGAGCCCTGGGCCGGGGTGGTGCTGGCGAAGATCGCCGTGCTGGTCGGCATCATGCTGTTCATCCAGCGCCGGCCGAAGGGGCTGTTCGCGCTGAAGGGAAGGGCGGCCGAACAATGAGCGCCTCCATCACCCTGGGCGAGCGGCTGCGCCCCGCCCCTGGCACCATCCTGCGCGGGCTGCTGCTGGCCGGGCTCGCCCTGCTGGCGCTGCTGCCGGTGCTGAACCGGCTGCCGCCGGAGGCCAGCTTCTACGTCTCCGACTTCGTCGTCTCGGTCTCGGGGAAATGGATCTGCTACGCCATCCTGGCGCTGGCGATCGACCTGGCCTGGGGCTATGCGGGCATCCTCAGCCTCGGCCATGGCGCCTTCTTCGCGCTCGGCGGCTATGCCATCGGCATGCACCTGATGCGTCTCATCGGACCCAGGGGCGTCTATGGCCATCCGGTGCTGCCGGATTTCATGGTCTTCCTCGGCTATACCGAGCTGCCCTGGTACTGGCAGGGCTTCCAGTTCTTTCCCTTCGCCTTCGCCATGGCGCTGATCGTGCCAGGGGTGCTGGCGGGGGTGCTGGGCTGGCTCGCCTTCCGCAGCCGGATCACCGGCGTCTATCTCAGCATCATCACCCAGGCGATGACCTATGCGCTGATGCTGGCCTTCTTCCGCAACGACATGGGCTTCGGCGGCAACAACGGTTTTACGGACTTCAAGGAGCTGCTGGGGATGCCCTTGAACACGGCCGGCGCCCGCGCGGCGCTGTTCTATGCGGCGCTGGTCTCGCTCGGGGCGTCGCTGCTGCTCTGCCGGCACATCACGAAATCCAAGCTCGGCCGGGTGCTGGTCGCGGTGCGCGACGCCGAGAGCCGCGTGCGCTTCCTGGGCTACGACACCACCGCCGTGAAGCTGTCGGTCTTCGTGCTCTCGGCGATGCTGGCGGGGCTGGCCGGCGCGCTCTACGTGCCGCTGATCGGCATCATCAATCCGGGCGAGTTCAGCCCGGGCAATTCCATCGAGGCCGTGGTCTGGGTCGCCGTCGGCGGGCGCGGCACGCTGGTCGGCGCGCTGCTCGGCGCCTTCTCGGTCAATGCGATCAAGACCTGGCTGACCTCCTTCGCCCCCGACCTCTGGCTCTTCGTCCTGGGCGGGCTGTTCGTGGCGGTGACGCTGTTCCTGCCGCGCGGCATCGTCGGCCTGCTGCAGAAGGGGCCCGGCCGATGAACGCGAGCGCGATGCGCGAGGGGCGCCTCTATCTCGACGGCGTCTCGGTGGTCTTCGACGGTTTCCGCGCCCTGAACAATCTCTCGCTCATTGTCGAGCCGGGGGAGCTGCGGGCGATCATCGGGCCGAACGGCGCCGGCAAGACGACGATGATGGACATCATCACCGGCAAGACGCGGCCGACCGCCGGCACGGTCAGCTTCGGCGAGTGCGACCTGACGAAGCTGGACGAGGCGACCATCGCCAATCTCGGCATCGGCCGGAAGTTCCAGAAGCCCACCGTCTTCGACGCGCTGACCGTCTTCGAGAATCTCGAGCTCGCCCTGAAGGCGCCGCGCGATCCCTGGTCCTGCCTGCGCTGGCGGCTCTCGGCCGGCGCCCGCCGCGGCATCGAGGCGGTGCTGGACGAGATCGGCCTGGCGGACCGCGCCGAGGATCGCGCCGCCATCCTGTCGCATGGCCAGCGGCAATGGCTGGAGATCGGCATGCTGCTGATGCAGGACCCGAAGCTGCTGCTGGTCGACGAGCCGGTGGCCGGCATGACCGACCAGGAGACCGAGCACACCGCCGCCCTGCTGCGCCGCATCGCCGGCAGCCGCAGCGTCGTGGTGGTGGAGCACGACCTGGAATTCGTCCGCGCGCTGGGCGAGAAGGTCACCGTGCTCTGCGAGGGCAGCGTGCTGTCGGAAGGCAGCATCGACCATGTGCAGAACGACCCGCGGGTCATCGACGTCTATCTGGGGCGCTGAGCCATGCTGCGTGTCGAGGGCATCGACCTTTTCTATGGCGCCAGCCGGGCGCTGCGCGGCGTTTCTCTCAGTGCCGATCCCGGCGCCATCACCTGCGTGCTGGGGCGCAACGGCGTCGGCAAATCCTCGCTGATGCGCTCGATCGTCGGGCTGGAGCGGGTGAAAGCCGGCCGCATCGTCTGGGAAGGGCGCGATGTTGCTGCCCTCTCCGCCGCCGACCGGGCGCGGGCCGGGATTGGCTATGTCCCGCAGGGGCGCGAGATCTTCCCCTTCCTGACGGTGCGCGAGAATCTGGAGACAGCGCTGGCGGCGGCGCCACGCGGCGCCAAGGTGCCGGACGACGTCTTCGAGCTGTTCCCGATCCTGAAGCAGTTCCTGCGCCGGCGCGGCGGCGACCTGTCGGGCGGGCAGCAGCAGCAGCTGGCGATCGCGCGCGCGCTGACCGCGCGGCCGCGGCTGCTGATCCTCGACGAGCCGACCGAGGGCATCCAGCCCAATGTCATCAAGGACATCGCCCGCGTCATCGCGCTGCTAGCGAAAAGCCGCGGCATGGCCGTGGTGCTGGTCGAGCAGTATTACGAATTCGCCCGCGAGCTGGGCGACCAGCTGGCCATCATGGTGCGCGGCGAGGTGGCGCTGGCGGGGCTTTCCGGCTCGCTGGACGAGGCGGCGGTGCGCCGGCTGCTGACGGTCTGACCCTCCGCCGCCGGCGCCGAGGCCTCAGGCGGCGAAGAGGATGTCGCCGGCCTGCAGGCTGTGGACGCCCTTCAGGTGGATCTCGGTGTCCTCGTAGACCGCGAAGAAATGCAGCTCGAGGCCAGCATGGGTGTCGACCAGGGTCACGTCGCCTTCGCGCAGATAGAGCGGGCGGAGGTCGATCCTGTCGGTGCCGGTCTGGAAGTCATGGATGGTGTCGATGCCGCCATTGGCGTCATAGGCCCGCTCGCTGTTCGAGGGGTCATAGGCATAGACGAAGGTATCGGCACCCGAGCCGCCCCAGAGCTGGTCGGCGCCGGCGCCGCTGTGGATGACGTCGTTGCCGCTGCCGCCCTTGATGGTGTCGTTGCCGCTGCCGCCATAGAGCAGGTCGTGGTTGCTGCCGCCGTCGATCAGGTCGTCGCCGCCGCCGCCCAGGATGGTGTCGCGCCCGCGCCCGCCGAACAGCCGGTCGGCCTGGTCCTCGGAAGCGAAGATGTTCTCGGCGCTGGGCGTCGGCCCGGCCACGCCATAGCCGGTGATATAGTCGTCGCCGTCGCCGCCATAGATGACGTCGCGGCCATAGCCGCCGAACAGGCTGTCGCTGCCGCGGCCGGCCATGATGAGGTTGCTGCCGCCGCGCCCATCACGCGGCGAGGCCAGGCCGTCGGCCAGGATGGTATCGGCCTCGACATGGCTGGAAAACAGAAAGATGTCGTTCTTCAGAGTGCCGTCGTAACGCGCCATGACCTGCTTCTTCCCGATGCTGCAGCAAGATCCAGGCGTGCTGCCCCTGTCATGCTGGCGTCCGGAGTTGGTAAGAAGAAGTAACGATCCTGTGCGCGCCAGAATTTACGTTGATATCGACCGAAGGGGTAAAATCCTAATGGAATATTAATTGCGATTTCTGGGAATTTGCAAAATATCGCACCCGAATATTGATCCGCTGCCTGGGTTCGCGGATGCAGGCGGGCAGCGCAGGGCGGCCGGCCAGGGCAGCGGCGCGCCGCCGCCCTGCCGGCCGCTCCCGCCACCGCGTCACATGGTGGCGCCGATCGGCCAGGGGGCGAATTCGGCCGAGCCGAAATCATAGCTCTCGCTCTTGGTCCGCTCGCCCGAGGCGACGCGCAGGATCAGCTGGAAGATCCGCTCGCCGCATTCCTCGACGCTCTCGCGGCCGGAGAGGATGGTGCCGCAATTGACGTCCATGTCCTCCTCCATCCGCTCATACATGGCCGAGTTGGTGGCCAGCTTGATCGAGGGCGCCGGCTTGCAGCCGAAGACGCTGCCGCGGCCGGTGGTGAAGCAGACCAGGTTGGCGCCGCCGGCGACCTGGCCCGTGGCGGCCACCGGGTCGTAGCCGGGGGTATCCATGAAGACGAAACCCTTCTCGGTGACCGGCTCGGCATAGTCGTAGACGGCGGTCAGGTTGCTGTTGCCGGCCTTGGCCATGGCGCCCAGCGATTTTTCCAGAATGGTGGTGAGGCCTCCCGCCTTGTTGCCCGGCGAGGGGTTGCTGTTGAGCTCGGCTTGGCCGCGCTCGGCATATTCCTCCCACCAGCGCATCAGCCCGACCAGCTTCTCGCCCACCGCGCGGGAGGTGGCGCGGCGGGTCAGCAGGTGCTCGGCGCCATAGGTCTCCGGCGTTTCCGACAGGATCACCGTGCCGCCATGGCGGACCAGCAGGTCGGAGGCGGCGCCCAGCGCCGGGTTGGCGGTGATGCCCGAATAGCCGTCCGAGCCGCCGCATTGCAGGGCGATGGTCAGGTGGCTGGCCGGCACCGGCTGGCGGTGCACCTGGTTGGCCTCGGCCAGCACCTCGCGGACGAAGGCGATGCCGGCCTCCACCGTCTTGCGGGTGCCGCCCATCTCCTGGATGTCCATGTTGCGCAGCCGGCCGGCCAGGTTCTGCTCCTGCAGCAGCCCCGAGATCTGGTTGACCTCGCAGCCCAGGCCGATGGCGATGACATGGCTGAAATTGGCGTGCCGGGCATAGCCGGCCAGGGTCCGCCGCAGGATCCGCAGGCCGTCATTGTCGCCCATGCCGCAGCCGGTCTTGTGGGTCAGCGCGACGACGCCATCGACATTGGGGAATTCGGCCAGCGGGTCGCTGCCGGTGAAGGGGTTGCGCTTGAAGGCATCGGCGATCAGCGAGGCGACATGCGCCGAGCAGTTCACGCTGGTGACGATGCCGATGTAGTTGCGCGTCGCCACCCGCCCGTCGGGCCGCAGGATGCCCTGGAACGTCGCCGGCTGCGGCACGTAGAGGGTCGGCCGCGCATCGACGCCCCAGGCATAGTCCTTGTCGAAATCGCCCATGCCGCAATTCTGCACATGCACCCAGTCGCCGGGCGCGATCGGCTGCGTCGCGAAGCCGATGATCTGGCCGTAGCGCTTCACCGCCTCGCCCGGCGCATGGGCGCGCAGCGCCACCTTGTGGCCGGGCGGGATGCGCTGGCGGGCCAGCACATTCGGGCCGACGGGCGTGCCCTCGGGCGCGGCGCGGCGGGCGATCAGCACGCTGTCCTCGGGATGCAGGCGGATGAAGGGGGTCTCGGCGACAGCATTCATCTTGGTTGTTTCCTCCGGCGGGCAGGGCAGGGGGAAGCAGTCTAGCCCCCAACCGGGGCCAAAGAGAAAGGGCCCGGGGAAAGGCGCCCCGGGCCCTCATCATCCGGTCGCCCGGAATTCAGGCGGCAGGGGCGTATTTGATGGCGCAGCCATAGTTGCGGGTGACCGGCTGGGCGACCGGCCGCCCCTCGGCCACCGCCAGCATGGCGTTCTTCGCCAGCGGCTCGGCCTTGGCCACGTCCTCCTGGCGGTTGGAGGCGATGCTGTCGATGCCGCCCATGTAGCACAGCATGCCCTGGCCATCGATCACGTACATATGCGGCGTGGTGGTGGCGGCATAGGCGCGGGCGATGCGGCTCTGCGGGTCCAGCAGCACGGCGGCCGGGGCGGCGCCCCGCTCGCTGGTCAGCGCCTTGGCCTGGTCCGGCGTCACATGCCCCTGCTCGCCCGGCGGCGAGGAGACGATGGAGAGCCAGACGATGCCCTTCGCCGCCGCCTCGCGCTGCAGCGCCTGCATGTTGCTGCTGCCGTAATGCTTCCTGACGAAGGGGCAGTCGTGGTTGGTCCATTCCAGCACCACCACCTTGCCGCGGTAATCGGCCAGGCTTCGGGTCTGCCCGTCCTGGTCGGGGGCGCTGAAATCGGGGGCGGCGGCGCCGATGGCAGGGGCGGCCAGCGCCAGGCGCGGCGCCAGCGGCATCAGGATGGCGCCCAGCGGCACGGCCAAGGTGGCGCGGCGGGAGATCAGAGCCATGTCGGTCGCTCCTGTCTGTGTCTCTTGGGGGTGTCGGGAAGCAACTCAGCTGGCCGGCAGCGCCTGCAGCACGATCTGCTCGGTCAGGATCTGCGGCAGCACCTCGGGGGCGCCGTCGCCGGCGGGATAGACCAGGTAGAGCGGCACGCCCTCCCGCCCATGCGCGCGCAGCACGGCGGCGATCGCCGGGCCGCCATCGGTCCAGTCGCCCTTCAGATAGGCGATGTTGCGCGCCTCGAAGGCGCGGCGGACCGCGTCCGACTGCAGCGCCACCCGCTCGTTCACCTTGCAGGTGATGCACCAGGCGGCGGTCATGTTGACGAAGACCGGGCGGCCCTCGGCGCGCAGCTGCGCCAGCCGGGCCTCCGACCAGGGCTCGGACCCCGCCTCGGCCGCGGTGTTCGCCGCCGCCGGCGGCGCGCCGACCAGCTGCGGCAGCAGGGCCAGCGCGGCGCAGACGGCGAGGATGGCGCTGCCGCGCCCCAGCCATTGCGCGCCGCGCCGCCGGGCTGCCTGGGCCGTGCCCAGCGCCCAGCCGGCGAAGCCGATGGCCAGGCCGCCGGCGAGCGCCGCCGCCAGCCCCTCCGGCCCGACCTGCTGCGCCAGCACCCAGAGCAGCCAGAGCGCGGCGCCATACATCGGGAAGGCCAGAATTTCCTTCAGCCGCGCCATCCAGGCGCCGGGCTTCGGCAGCCGCGCCGCCAAGCCGGGGGCCAGCGCCAGCAGCGCATAGGGCGCCGCCATGCCGAGACCCATCGCCGCGAAGACGGCCAGCGCCGCGGCCGGCGGCATCGCCATGGCGGCGCCGATGGCGGCGGCCATGAAGGGCGCGGTGCAGGGGGTGGCCACCAGCACCGCCAGCCCGCCGGTGGCGAAGCTGCCGAGATGCCCGCCGCGTGCCGCGACCGTCGAGCCCATTCGCACCGGCCGGCCGAATTCGAAGACGCCGGACAGGTTCAGGCCCACCGCCAGCATCAGCCAGCCCATGGCGGTGACGAAGAGGGGCGCGGTGAACTGGAAGCCCCAGCCCGCGACACTGCCGGCCGCGCGCAGCGCGAGCATCACGCCCGCCAGGGCCAGAAATGACAGAACAACGCCGGCGGTGTAGCTGGCGGCATGCGCCCGCACCGTGCCGCGCGCAGCACCCGACAGCCGCGCCAGGCCGATCGCCTTCATCGCCAGGATCGGGAAGACGCAGGGCATCAGGTTGAGGATCAACCCGCCCAGCGCCGCCCAGAGCGCCGCCTGCCACAGCGGCAGGCTGGCGGCCGCACCCGTGGACGCCACCGCCGCCGGCAACGGACCGGGCTGCGCCGCGACGGTGAAGGCGCTGCGCTGGCCGCCGGCATCGGTCAGCACCAGCACGCCCTGCATCGGATCGGGCGGCAGCGGCGCCGCACCGCGCGGCAGGCCGAGCCGCAGCGCGCCCTCCGCCACCTGCAGCAGCTGCGGCGCCGCATGGTCCAGCACGCCCCATTCGGCGGGGAAGAATTCCGCTGTTTTCACCGTGGCCGGGGTCAGGTCGGCGCTGTCGATGCGCAGCGCGCCCTGCGCGCCCTCGAAGCCGATGGCGGCGGCCCAGGGGGCGGGGCGGGGCAGGGCGGCCTCGGCGGCGGCGAAACCGGCGGCCTGGGCAGGGTCGGGGCGGGCGCTGGCCTCGACCGGGAAGTCCAGGCGGAAGCTGCCTTCCTCGGGGATGCAGACCTTCTCGCAGACCAGCCAGCTGGCGCGGGCCTCCAGGGTGAAGACATCGCCGGGCTTCAGGCTGGCGGGCGGCGTCACCGTCAGCGGCAGCAGCACCGCGCCTTCATAGCCGTAATTGACCAGCGGGCCGAAGGGGATGCGGCTGGGCGCCGGCCAGTCGAAGCCGCTGGCCTGCGCGCCATCGGGGAGAGAGAACTCGATCTCCGGCGGCGTGCCGGCATCGCCCGGATTGATCCAGTAGGTGTGCCAGCCCGGCGCCAGCTGCTGCTTCAGCCCGACGCGGAAGGGCTGGCCCGGGGCGATGACGGCCGGCGCCGCGGCCAGGCTGACCGTGGCGCGCGGCGATGACGCGGGCAGGCTCTCCAGCGCCGCCGCCCGCTGCGGCAGGACCATGGCGGCGAGGGCCAGCACGGCGGGAGCCACCAGGGCGAGGGCAGCCGGGATGCGCGACATGACAGAATTGAAACCTTATTCCCGAGCGCGACGGAAGGGCTTTTGCGGTGACGAAGCGTGTCAGCCGTGATCACCTTTGTGCGGTGCCATATAGGCCTCGACCTCGCGCCCCGTCAGGGCCTGCGCCGCGAAGCCGAAGCTGCCCTGCTCGCGCATCTCGATCCCCGCGCGGTGCAGCGCCGCCAGCGCCGTGCGGGCCAGCGAGCCGCCCAGGCTGATGCGCTTCACCCCCGCCTCGGCCAGCTCGGCCACGGTGAAGGGTTTGCCGACCAGCCCCATCACCACGTTCACCGGCCGGTCGACGGCGGCGCAGAGGGTGCGGATCTGGCCGATCTCGGTCAGGCCGGGGGCATAGAGCACCTCGGCCCCGGCCCGGGAGAAGGCCTGCAGCCGGCGGATGGTGTCGTCCAGATCGGGACGGCCGTGCAGGAAGTTCTCCGCCCGCGCGGTGAGGACGAAGGGCAGGGCGCGCGCCGCCTCGGCCGCGGCCGCGACCCGCTCCACCGCCTGGCCGAGATCATAGATCGGGCGGGCCGGGTCGCCGGTCGCATCTTCGATCGAGCCGCCGGCCAGGCCCACCGCGGCGGCCTCGCGGATCGTGGCGGCGCAGCCCTCCGGATCATGGGAAAAGCCGTTCTCCAGGTCGGCCGAGACCGGCACCTCCACCGCCTCGACGATGGCCCGCGCATTGGCCAGGGTCTCTGCCTTGCTGGCCGCGCCATCCGGCCGGCCGAGCGAGAAGGCCAGCCCGGCGCTGGTCGTCGCCAGCGCCGGGAAGCCGAGGCCGGCCAGCAGCCGGGCGCTGCCGGCATCCCAGGGATTGGGGATGACAAAGGCGCCGGGCGCCGCATGCAGCGCGCGGAACCGGTCGATGCGGGTCATGGCGGCGTCCTTCTGGAGAGCGGCACGATCCTAGCCCTCGCCCGGCCGCCTGTCGCGCCGGGCCGCCGCATGCTAGGGAACCGCCGGTCCGAGACCCTGGCGGGAGCATGCAGCAGGATGGCGATGGAATCCCGCCGGCGGCTGGCGATCTGCGCGATCGCCAAGAACGAGGCGCCCTATCTGGCCGAATGGGCGGTCTATCACCGGATGATCGGCGTCGATCACATCCTGGTCTACAACAATGCCAGCGACGATGAGAGCGCCGCCGTGCTGCGGGCGCTGCAGGAAGCCGGCATCCTGGAGACGCGGGACTGGCCCAGCCACAGCGACGGCAGCACGCAGAAGCGCGCCTATGCCGACGGGCTGGCCCGGCTGCGCCCCGATTACGAATGGCTCGCCTATATCGACATCGACGAATTTCTGTACGTCCCCGGCCATGGCAACGACCTGCGGGCCTTCCTCGACGCGCAGGGCGATCGCGCCGCCATCGCGGTGAACTGGAAGCTGTTCGGCACCGGCGGCCAGGAGACGCGCGGCCCCGGCCTGGTGGTCGAGCGCTTCACCCGCTGCGCCACCCCCCAGCATTCCGGCAACCGCGCGGTGAAGACCCTGGCGCGCACCGACGCGCTGGCGGTGCCCAACCTGCACAACCACGCCTTCGCCCCCGGCATCCGCTACGCCACGATGCATGGCGAGGAGATCGCCGCCGGCACCGGCAAGAGCGAGACGGTCAGCCACGACGTCATCTGCCTGCACCACTATTTCACCAAGTCGCGCGAGGAATGGGACGCCAAGGTCGCCCGCGGCCGCGCCACCAAGCCCGACTCGCATCCGGACAAGATCCGCAAGGAAGAGCATTTCCGGATGCACAACCGCAACGACCGCGAGGACCGCTCGCTGCTGCCCTATGGCCCGGCGATCCGGGCCCGCCTCGCCGCCATCCCGGGCCTGCCGGCGGTGGCGATCCCGGCGCCGCTGCCGCAGGCGCCGTCCTCGGCCGCTGCCGTGACCCGCTTCGCCCGTGTCAGCTACGCCCCCGCCGGCGAGGATTTTTTGACCGTTGCCCTGGCGGCGCGGCTGGGCCTGCCGGCCGACACCCCCGGCAGCTATGTCGATATCGGCTGCGGCGCCGCGGCCAGGAACTCCTTCACCTTCGGCCTGCACGGGCTGGGCTGGCGCGGCCTCTGCCTCGACCCGCGGCCGGAACTCGCCGCCGATTTCGCTGGACTGCGCCCCGGCGACCTCTTTTTGTCCCTGGGCATCGCGGCGGAGGCGGGGTCGCTGCCGCTGCACCGTTTCGGCAATCCGGCCCTCGACACCTTCGACGCGGACCGCGCCGCCCTCCTGGCCGGCCAGGCGCGCCGCGGCCGCGAGCCGCGCGGCACGCTGCCCTGTCCCGTCCGCCCGCTGCAGGCCGTGCTGGACGAGACCCTGCCGGAGACCGAACTGCATCTGCTGGCGCTCGACGTGCCGGGCGGCGAGCTGGCGGTGCTGGCGACGCTCGACTGGGACAGGACGCGGCCCTGGCTGGTGCTGGTGGCGCAGCGCAGCCGCAGCCTGCATCAGGCCCTGCGCAACGGCGTCGCCCGCGCCATGGCGGCGCGCGGCTACGAGGCCCTGGCCTCGACCGGCGGTGCGGTCTTCTACGGCGACGCCCGGCGGCTGGCGGGGAGCTGACCGCCCGTCAGTAGTGCCGCGGCGGCTCCGGCAGAAGCCGGAAGCCGGGCGCCAGGATGCCCGGATCGAGCGAGCTTGCCTCCTCCCGCTGCAGCATCGAGGCCTGCATCTGCCGGGCGCAGAAGGCGCGGTCCGGCTGGTCGGCGCAGCGTAGCGCGGCCTGTTCCAGCGCGTGTTTCTCCACCGCCATGCGGCGCAGCAGCCGCGGCGAGAGCGGGCCGGGCTGCGCCGCCTCGGTGCTTGCCATGGGAGTTTCCACCGCCGGCGCCGTGGCGCAGCCGGCCAGCAGCAAGACGGTGATCCCCCAGCATCCTGCGCGCATGGAACGACACCCCTCCGATCCGCTGCTGCATCAAAGCAGGCCAGCCCGCCGCGGCCAAGCCCGCCCCCTGCATCCGGGGCCTGGATGCGCTAGAGAGGCGCCCCATGACCAGCCTCCCCGTCCTGCCCGTCACCGAAGCCCTGCCGCGCCTGGCGGAAGCCCTGGCCGCCGGGCCGAACGCCGTGCTGGTGGCGCCGCCCGGCGCCGGCAAGACCACGCTGGTGCCGCTGATGCTGGCCGACCAGCCCTGGGCAGCTGACCAGAAAATCGTGGTGCTGGAGCCGCGCCGGGTCGCCGCCCGCGCCGCCGCCCGCCGCATGGCCGAGCTGATCGGCGAGCCGCTGGGCCAGAAGGTCGGCCTCTCCACCCGCCTCGACCGTGCCGTCTCGCCGGCCACCCGGATCGAGGTGGTGACCGAAGGCCTGCTGGTGCGCCGGCTGCAGACCGATCCGGGCCTCGAGGGCGTCGCCGCTGTGCTGTTCGACGAGGCGCATGAGCGCAACCTGGACACCGACCTGGCGCTGGCGCTCTGCCTCGATTTGCAGCGCGGGCTGCGGCCCGAGCTGCGGCTGCTGGCCATGTCCGCCACCATCGAGGCGCGCGGTTTTTCCGAATTGCTCGGCAGCGCCCCGGTGGTGGAAAGCCTCGGCCGCGCCTATCCGGTGGAGGTCTTCCACCGGCCGCGCGACCTGAAGGAGCCGCGCGACCTGCCCGAGGCCATGGCGAGCGCCATCCGCGAGGCGCTGCGCGCGCATCCCGGCGATGTGCTGGCCTTCCTGCCCGGCTGGGGCGAGATCCGCCGCACCGCCGACCGGCTGGGCGGCATCGAGGCCGATGTCCTGCCGCTGCATGGCGAACTGCCGCCGGCCGAGCAGGACAAGGCGCTGAACCCTGGCCCCCGGCGCAAGGTGGTGCTGGCCACCTCGATCGCCGAGACCTCGCTGACCGTGCCCGGCGTGCGCATCGTCGTCGATGGCGGCTACCGCCGCGCGCCGCGTCTCGACCCGGCGACGGGGCTGGCGCGGCTGGCGACCTTGCGCATCTCCCGCGCCGCCGCCGAGCAGCGCGCCGGCCGCGCCGGCCGCACCGAGCCGGGAGTGGCCATCCGCCTCTGGACCGAGGCGCTGCATCGCGGCCTGCCGCTGGCCGACCGGCCGGAGATCCTCGAATCGGAGCTGTCCGGCCTGGCGCTGGACTGCGCCGCCTGGGGCAGCGATCCGTCCGAGATGGCTTTTCTCGACCCACCGCCGGCCGGGATGCTGGCCGCCGGCCGCGCCCTGCTGCGCGACCTCGACGCGCTGGACAGGCAGGGCCGCATCACGGCGATGGGCCGCCGCATGGCGCGGATGGGCACGCATCCGCGCCTCGCCCGCATGATGGCCGAGGCCGGGGATGCGGAAGAAGCGGCGCTCGCCGCCGAGCTCGCGGCCCTGCTGGAGGAGCGTGACCCAATCCGCGGCCGCGAGGCGCCCTCCGACATCCAGCTGCGCCTCGACCTGCTGGCCGGGGCCGACGACCCGAATGCCGACCGCGCGGCGCTCGGCCGCATCCGCCGCGCCGTGTCGCTGCACCGCCGGCGCCTCGGTGTCCCCGGCGGCACGGTGGCGGAGGGCGATGCCGGGCTGCTGCTGGCCGCCGGCTTCCCCGACCGCATCGCCGCCCGGCGCGGCACCATGGACGGCGCCTTCCGCCTGGCCTCGGGCCAGGGCGCCCGGCTGCCGGCGACCGATCGGCTGGGCAAGTCGCCGCTGCTGGCCGTGGCCGACCTGGAGCTGGCCGGCACCGAGGCCCGCATCCGCATGGCCGCCCCGCTGACCCGCGAGGCATTGGAGAAGAAATTCCCCGACCGGCTGGTGCGGGAGGAAGGCGCCGCCTTCGACGCGCGCAGCGGCGCCGTCATCGCCCGCCGCCGGCTGCGGCTCGGCCCGCTGGTGCTGGAGGAATCGACGCTGCCGCATGCCGATCCGGCCGCGGTGGCCGCCGCCCTGGCCGAGGCCGCCGCGTCCCGGGGCTTTCGCGACCTGGACTGGAGCAAGGCGGCCGAGCAGACCCGCGCCCGGATGGGCTGGATGCACAGGGTGGTTGGCGGCGACTGGCCGGATGTCTCGGACGCGGCGCTGGCGGTCGATGGCGCGCCCTGGCTGGCGGCCTGGCTGTCCGGGCTGGCGAAGCTCAGCCAGCTCAACGCGCTGGACGCGACCGGCATCCTGCGCAGCCTGCTGCCGCATCCGCTGCCGCGGCAATTGGACGAGGCGCTGCCGCCGCGGCTCGACCTGCCCGGCGGGCGGAGTGCGGCCATCGACTATACCGGCGAGGTGCCGCGGCTCGAGGCCCGCGCCCAGTGGCTCTACGGCATGAAGGACCTGCCGAAGCTGGCGGGCGGGAAGATCCCGCTGCAGGTGGCGCTGCTGTCGCCGGCCGGGCGGCCGGTGGCGGTGACCGCCGACCTCGCCGGCTTCTGGCGCGGCGCCTGGGCGGATGTGCGCAAGGACATGCGCGGCCGCTATCCGCGGCACGACTGGCCGGAGCACCCGGGCTGATGACGCGGCGTGAAAGAGCCTTGAAGCCAGGGCCAACCCCACGCCACATAGCGCCTTGACCGGCGTTGACGCCCCCGACGCGCCGCTAGAGGAAAAAGCCCTGATGCCTGCCCCCCGCCGTCAATTCGTCGCTGGCCTGGCCGCGCTGGCCATGCTGCCGGCGGCGCCGGCGCTGCTGCGCCCGGCCCCCGCCGCGGCGCGTGCCCTGCTGCCCGATTTCGCCGACCTGGCCGAGCAGGTGCTGCCCTCGGTGGTGAATATCGCGGTGCTGTCGGAGCAGACGACGACGCAGATCCCGCCCGAGCTGCGCGGCAGCCCCTTCGAGCGCTATTTCCGCGAGCGGCGCGGCGCGCAGCAGGTGCAGGGCGCGGGCTCCGGCTTCATCATCGATCCGGCCGGCTACATCGTCACCAACAACCACGTGGTCGGCAATGCGGTGCGCGTCGTGGTCTCGACCCAGTCGGGCACCGAGCTCACCGCCCGCGTCGTCGGCACCGACGAGCTGACCGACCTGGCGCTGCTGCGGGTCGAGCCGCGCGCGCCGCTGCCGGCGGTGGCCTGGGGCAGCTCGGGCAATCTGCGCGTCGGCAACTGGGTGCTGGCGGCGGGCAATCCCTTCAGCCTGGGCGGCACGGTGACCTCGGGCATCGTCTCGGCGCGCGGCCGCGAGATCGGCGCCGGGCCCTTCGACGACTTCATCCAGACCGATGCCGCCATCAACCCGGGCAATTCCGGCGGGCCGCTGTTCAATGTCGCCGGCGAGGTGATCGGCATCAACACGGCGATCTACTCGCCCTCCGGCGCCTCGGCCGGCATCGGCTTCGCGACGCCCTCGGATCTGGCGCGCGGCGTCATCGAGCAGCTGCGCCGCGACGGCCGGGTCGAGCGCGGCTGGCTCGGCGTCGCCGTCGAGGACATGGGCGAGGAGCAGACCCCGGGCGGTCGCAACCGCGGCGTCCAGGTGCGCAGCGTCGAGCGCGGCAGCCCGGCGGCGCGGGCCGGTCTGCGCCAGGGCGACGTGGTCACCGCGCTGAATGGCGAGCGGATCGAGACCTCGCGCGCGCTGATCCGCGGCGTCGCCGGCACCCCGCCGGGCCAGACGGTGCGGGTGACGCTGACCCGCGAGGGGCGGTCGCGCGAGCTGGCCGTGCAGGTCGGCCGCCGGCCCAGCAATCCGGGCTGAGGCCTGGCGGGTGACCGCCTGGAGATGGCGTCGCCGGCAGGCGTGAATCACCCGCCCGGACTGGCCGGGGAGGGGGGCTTCCCCTCCCGCGCAGGGCGGCGTCCCGCAGACGGGGCTTGGTCTCGCAGTTGCGAGTGATTATGGATTGCCGCGAGACCATCCCCCTGGAAGGGCTGCCCGTGACCCCTGACGCCTCTCCTCCTTCGCGGGCGACCCCGCCGGCATGAGCGCGACCACCCTGGAGGGTGCGGCCGCCGGCTACCGCGCCCTGCTGCTGCGGCGCGTCGTGGTGCTGGCGGTGCTGGCGCTGCTGCTGGCCGCCTCGCTGCTGCTCGATGTCGCGACCGGTCCCTCGCGGCTGGGGCTGTCCGACGTGGTTGGCGTGCTGCTCAACCCGGGGGCGGCGACCGGGCCGGTCAAGGTCATCGTCTGGGACGTGCGGCTGCCCTATGCCATCATGGCGGTGCTCGTCGGCGCGGCGCTCGCGCTGGCGGGGGCCGAGATGCAGACGGTGCTGAACAACCCGCTGGCCAGCCCCTTCACCCTCGGCGTCTCCTCCGCCGCCTCGCTGGGCGCGGCGCTGGCCATCGTGCTCGGCGTTGGCCTGCCCTGGCTGCCGACCGACTGGCTGCTCTCGGGCAATGCTTTTCTGTTCGCTTTCCTCTCGGTGATGCTGCTGCGGACGCTCTCCAAGCTGCGCGGCGCCGGGGTCGAGGCGCTGGTGCTGTTTGGCATTGCCCTGGTCTTCGCCTTCAACGCCGCCGTCGCCCTGCTGCAATTCGTCGCCACCGAGCAGGCGCTGCAGCAGCTGGTCTTCTGGTCGATGGGCAGCCTGGCGCGCGCCACCTGGCCGAAGATCGGCATCATGGCGGCCTGCCTCGCCATCGCCATCCCCTTCTCGGCGCGCGCCGCCTGGAAGCTGACCGCGCTCCGCCTCGGCGAGGAGCGGGCGCTGTCCTTCGGCATCGATGCCGACCGGCTGCGCGACGGCGCCCTGCTGCGCGTCTCGCTGCTCTCCGGCGTCTCGGTCGCCTTCGTCGGCACCATCGGCTTCATCGGGCTGATCGGCCCGCATGCCGCCCGCCTGCTGGTGGGCGAAGACCACCGCTTCTTCCTGCCGGCCGCGGCGCTCTGCGGCGCGCTGCTGCTCTCGCTCTCCTCGCTGGCCAGCAAGATGCTGGTGCCCGGCCTGCTGGTGCCGATCGGCATCGTCACCGCGCTGATCGGCGTGCCCGTTTTCATCGCGCTGGTCTTCACCCGGGGGCGCCGCGCATGAAGCGGCTCGAGATCCAGGGACTCACCCTCGGCTACGGCCGGCGCGAGATCCTGCGCGGCGCCAGCCTGGACGCGCTGCGCGGCGGCGCCATCACCGCGCTGATCGGCCCGAATGGCGCCGGCAAGTCCACTTTGCTGCGCGGCCTGGCCGGGCTGCTGCCGGCGCGCGGCTCGGTGCAGCTCGACGGGCAGGAGATGATCGGCCTGCGCCTGGAGCAGCGCGCCCGCCACATCGCCTATATGCCGCAGAGCCTGCCGCAGGGCGTCGCCCTGTCGGTGATGGAGGCGCTGCTCGGCGCGCTGCGCGCCAGCCCGACCGCCGAGGGCCCGCTCTCCGCCGCCGCCGCCACCGGGCGGGCGCTGGAGCTGCTGGAGCAGCTCGGCATCGCCCATCTGGCGCTCGTCGGCCTCGACCGCCTCTCCGGCGGGCAGCGCCAGCTGGCGGGGCTGGCCCAGGCGCTGGTCCGCCGCCCCCAGGTGCTGCTGCTCGACGAGCCGACCAGCGCCCTCGACCTGCGCTACCAGCTCTCGGTCATGGAACTGGTGCGGTCGCTGACCCGCCAGCACGGGCTGGTCACCGTGGTCGTGGTCCATGACCTGGCGCTGGCCGCCCGCTACGCCGACGAGGTCGTCATGCTCGCGGGCGGCAGCATCCGCGCCCAGGGCACGCCCGAGGCCACGCTGACGCCGGCCATGCTCGCCGAGGTCTACGGGGTGTCGGCGCGGGTCGAGCGCTGCTCGCACGGGCACCTCCAGGTCCTGGCGGACGCGGCGCTGCCGGCCTGATAGATGAAGACAGGGCAGGCGAGGGGAATGAATTCCCCTCGACCCCTTCTTCTTTCTGTCTGACTGCCGTGTCCACCTGGAAACGACGGGCGAAACGGCCCAGCAGCAGCGCGACCTTCGAGGGCGCGCTGTTTTTGTCCTCGGCGCTCCGCCTTTGGCCGCCTTCAATTCTGGATGCTGTCATGCACCCCGGCGGCGCCGCGTTTCCAGTAGCCGGCGGCCTTGGTCCAGCGCGGGTTGGCGCCCTTCTCGGCCAGCAGCAGCGCCCGCAGCTGCTTGGCGAGGGTGGATTCCGCCGCCACCCAGGCGAAGAAATCGCCCGGCGGGAAGGCAGTCGCGCGCAGCGTCTCGGCCAGCGTGCTCCGGCTGCGGTGCGACCAGACCAGGGTGACGGCGGCGGCGCTCGGCAGCGGCACTTCGTGGCCGAGGCCTTCGACCTCGGCGACGACCAGGGCGCGGCTGCCGGCGGGCAGCTCTTCCAGCCGGCGGCCGATGGCGGGCAGGGCGGTTTCGTCGCCGGCCAGCAGGTGCCAGTCGAAGGCCAGCGGGATCACCATCGAGCCGCGCGGCCCGGCGGTCAGCAGGGTCTGGCCTGCCGCCGCCTGCAGCGCCCAGGCGGTGGCGGGGCCGGCCTCGTGCAGGGCGAAGTCGATGACCAGGGTCTGCGCGACGGGATCGAAGCGGCGCGGCGTGTAGTCGCGCGCCAGCGGGCGTTCCGCCGAGGGGAAGACCAGCCCCTCCGGCCCCTGCTGCGGCAGGAGGGCGGGGTCCTGGCCGGCACCCAGGAAGAACAGCTTCACATGGTCGTCGAAGCCGAGGCTGGTGAAGCCCGCGAGCTCCGGCCCGCCGAGCGTCACCCGGCGCATCGAGGGCGACAGGTCCTCCACCGCCAGCACGTCCAGGCGGCGCAGGCGGATCGGGTGGCGCTGGCGCTGGGTGGCGCGCGGGTCGGGGGTGGTGGCGTCATTCATGGTCAGAGGCGCTCCAGGCGCTTGGCGGTGTCGTCGAGGAGATCGGCGATGGCCTCGATCTCCGCCTCGGTGAGGGGGGCGCGGGCCAGCCGCAGATGCATGGCAGTGCGCAGGTTCTCGATGGCGCGGATGATCTGCGGCGGGCGCCCGGCGCGCGCCTCTGGGGTCATGCGCGCCAGCATGGCCTGCAGCGCCGGGCGGTTCTCCTCCAGGAAGGCGAGGCCCACCGGGGTGGCCTCGAAGCGGCGGCGGCTGCCGCCGGCGGCCACCGCGTGGGCGTAGCCGAGCTCCTCCAGCAGGGTCAGCGTCGGATAGACCACGCCGGGACTCGGCGAATACTGGCCGGCGAGGCGGTCCTCGATCGCCTTGATCAGCTCGTAGCCATGGCGCGGCTTCTCGGCGATCAGGTGCAGCAGCACCAGGCGCAGGCTGCCATGCTCGAAGATGCGCTCGCCGCGCCGGGCCGGGTCGCGGCCGCCGAAATCACCCCGCATGCCTCCTCCGATTCGATATATCGATTTAGTTTAGATATATCGAAGTCAGGGGCGCCACAAGCCGGCCGGCGCCGGCGTGACATTCCGGTAATGGCCCCGCCCGCGGCGCCGCGACTGGCGTGTTGCGGCGGCGCGCGGCATGGTGCATCTCCCGGCCCCGCCTGAACTCCGATCCGTCCGGAGGGGCGGCCGCGACAAATGGAGCATGCACCATGCGCATTCTGCTGGTGGAAGACGATGCCGAGGTCGGCCGCTTCGTGAAGAAGGGCCTGCAGGAGGCCGGGCACACGGTGGAGCACGCCGCTAATGGCCGCGACGGCCTGTTCATGGCCGCTGGCGAGAGCTTCGACCTGCTGGTGCTGGACCGGATGCTGCCCGGCGGCGTCGATGGCGTCCGCCTGGTCGAGACCCTGCGTGGCCAGGGCAACCACACGCCGGTGCTGTTCCTCTCGGCGCTGGCCGGGGTGGATGAGCGCGTGAAGGGCCTGAAGGCCGGCGGCGACGACTACCTGGTCAAGCCCTTCGCCTTCGCGGAACTCCTGGCCCGCGTCGAGGCGCTGGGCCGCCGCCCGGCGGTGGATGCGCCGGCGACGCGGCTGAAGGTCGCCGATCTGGAGCTCGACCTGCTGTCGCGCACGGTGACGCGGGCCGGCCGCAAGATCGACATCCAGCCGCGCGAATTCCGCCTGCTGGAGCATCTGATGCGCCATGCCGGCCAGGTGGTGACCCGCACCATGCTGCTGGAGAAGGTCTGGGACTACCATTTCGACCCGCAGACCAACGTGATCGACGTGCATGTCTCCCGCCTGCGGCAGAAGCTGGACAAGGGGCAGGAGAAGCCGCTGATCCACACCGTCCGCAACGCGGGCTACATGATCCGCGCCGAGCCCTGATCCGCCGGGCCTGACCCCATGCCGCACCGCCGCCAGCAGCATCCCGGGCCGCTCTGGCGGCTGCTCTCCTCCGCCGGCTTCCGCTTCGCGACGCTGTTCGCCGCGCTGTTCCTGGCCGCCGGCCTGGGCTTCGCCGGCGTGCTGTGGTGGGGCACCGCCGGCACGCTGGAGCGGCAGACCGATGCCGCCATCCGCGCCGATGCCCAGGCCCTGGCCGAGCGCTGGCGCGATGCCGGGGCCGAGGCGACGGTCGAGGCCATCGCCGAGCGGCTGGCGCTGGATGCCGAGGGCCAGGCGCTCTATTTGCTGCTCGACCCGCGCCGCCAGCGGCTGGCCGGCAACCTGGTCACCCTGCCGCCCGGCGCCCTGGAGGGGCCGGCGGAATCCTGGCACCATCTGACCCTGGAGCACGAGGACGAGACGCCCGGCGAGGCGCGCCTCTATCTCCTCGAGCTGCCCGGCGGCGCGACGCTGGCCGTCGGCCGCGAGGTCAGCGAGAAGCAGCGGCTGCGCGCCCTGCTGACCGAGGGCCTGGCCTGGGCCGCCGGCGCCGCCCTGCTCTTCGCCGTGCTCGGTGCCTGGCTGATGCGCCGCGCGCTGGAGCGCCGCCTGTCCCCCGCCGTCACCACCGCCGCGCTGATCGCCGGCGGCGACCTGTCGCCGCGCGTGCCGCTCTCGGTGCATGACGACGAGTTCGACCGGCTGGGCGCCAGCATGAACGCCATGCTCGACCGAATCGCGCATCTGATGGACGGAGTGCGCGGCGTCTCGGACGCCATCGCGCACGACCTGCGCACGCCGATCGCCCGCGCCCGCAACGGGCTCGAGGAGGCGCTGCTCTCCGAGGACGAGGAGCCGGCGGCGCTGCGCGGCGCCATCGAGCGCGGCATCGCCGATCTCGACAACGTCACCCGCGTCTTCCAGGCGGTGCTGCGCATCGCCGAGGTGGAGGCGGGGGCGCGCCGCGCCGCCTTCGCGCCGCTCGACCTGGCACTGCTGCTGGCGGACGCCGCCGAGCTCTACGGCGCCTCGGCCGAGGCGCGCGGCCAGACGCTGCACACCGGCTGGACCGCGCCGCTGAACCTGACCGGCGACCGCGACCTGTTGCTGCAGGTGGTGGCCAACCTGCTGGACAATGCGGTGAAGTTCACCCCCGCGGGCGGCAACATCACCCTCTCGGCGGCGCGCGACCACGACCAGCTGATCGTCCGCGTCGCCGATGAGGGCCCCGGCCTGACGGTCGCCGACCGCGAGCGGGTGGGCGAGCGCTTCTTCCGTGCCGACCAGGCGCGCACCACCCCGGGCTCCGGCCTCGGCCTGTCGCTGGTGCGCGCCGTGGTGCAGCTGCATGGCGGCGTGCTGTGGTTCGAGAATGGCGACGGCCCGCCGGATTTCCCGGGCCTCGTCGTGCTGTTCCGCCTGCCCGCCGCGGCCCCGCCCGCCGCCTGAGGACGGCGATGGCGCGCGAATGACCGAGGCTTCATCCGCTGCCCATCGCGGGGCAGGGCGGCGGCGGCCAGATTGCCGCCCATGCTGCTTCGCCTGCCCTGTCTCTTGGCCCTGATGGTGGGGGCCATGCCTGTTGCCGCGACCGAGCTGCGGCTGGTGCCCCCGGGGCTTGCCTATTGCGACGAGCTGTCCGCCCGCTTCGCCCGGCTGCCGCGCTCGCGCCAGGAGATCTCCCGCGACCTGGCCACGGAGGGCAGCCAGCTCTGCCATGACGGGCATGTGCGCACCGGCGTCGCCAAGCTGCGCCGCGCGCTGCGCGCCGCCCAGCCGAAGCCGAACTGAGCCGCGCCGCCGCATCCCGCAGGCGCGCCAGGCGATATCCGGCCCTGCCGACCCTTCGCCCAGGGCCTGGGGTGCCGCGGAATCGAACGGCGCCGGGCTTTGCCGCACCGTGTCCGGCTGATAGGCCGGGAGGCATGCCCTGGCTTTCCCCCTGTCCCCGGCCCCGGCCATGAACGCCCGGCGGCGGCTGGCGCCCTTCGCCGGCGCCGGCGCCCTGCTGGTCGGCATCGGCCTGGCCCGTTTCGCCTATGTGCCGATCTTCCCCGCCATGGTCGCCGCCGGCTGGGTCGATGGCGGCGGCGCCGGGCTGCTCGGCGCCTGCAACCTGACCGGCTATCTGCTGGGCGCGCTGGGCGGCCGCGGCCTCGGCCGGCGGCTTGGCGTGCCGCGCGCGCTCGATCTCGGCATGGCGCTGGCGACGCTGGCCTTCCTGGCCTGTGCGCTGCGCCTGGACGGCGCCGCCGCGCTGGCCTGGCTGGGCGCCTGGCGCGGCCTGGCGGGCTTCGCCGGCGGCGTGCTGATGGCGCTGGCCGGCCCCGCCGTGCAGGCCGTGGTCCCCGCCGCCCGCCGTGCCGCGGCCGGCGGCGTGGTGATGTCCGGCGTTGCCTTCGGCGTGGTGCTGGGCGGCAGCCTGGTGCCGCCGCTGCTGCTGGCCGGCATCAGCGGCCTCTGGATCGGCCTCGGCCTGGCCAGCCTGGCCGTCTGGCTGGTGCTGCGCCCGGCCTGGCCCGACCCGCCGATGGCCGAGACCATGGGCACCCCGGCCGGCGGCCAGGTGCCCCGCGCCACCCGGCTGCTGGCCACCTACGCCCTGGCCGCCGCCGGCATGGTGGCGCCGATGGTCTATCTGGCCGATCTCGGCGCGCGCGGCCGCGGCCTGGAGGGCCTGGCCCTGGCGATGATCTGGGTGCTGTTCGGCCTGGGCGGCATCGCCGGCACGCTGACCGGCGGGCGCCTGGTCGGCTGGCTCGGCGGCCGCCGCGCCATGATGGTCTGGATGATGGTGGAGGTCGCCGCCCTGGCCTGCACCCTGCTGCCCGGCGGCGCCGCGGTCCTGCTCGCGGCGCCCCTCGGCGGCTTCTCCGGCATCGGCATCAGCGCCGTGGCGCTGGGCGCGGCGCGCGAGCAGGCCGGCAGCGCCGCCGGCATCCTCTGGGTCCGCGCCACGGCGCTCTTCGCCCTGGCCCAGGCGGCGACCGGCTTCGCGCTGGCCGCGCTGTTCAAGGCGACGGGGGAGAGCCACACGGCCGTCTTCGGCGCCGGGCTCGGGCTGGCGGTGCTGGCGCTGGGGGCGTCGATGATCGGCGGGAAGAAGGCGGGCTGACAGGGGAAGGGGGTGGGGGGGGGGGGGGGGGGGGGGCCACAAACACCCGAGAAGTGTTTGAGGGGGGGCAGAAGGAGCACTGCCGCCACCCGCCCCGGCGGCGCCGGGGGGCAACCCCGCCCCCAGCGAAGGAGGG
>NZ_JBBCWY010000016.1:0-55297 GCF_037145735.1 Roseomonas sp. USHLN139
GCCCCGCGCCGCGGGCGGGCGGCGGGGGGGGGGGGGGGGGGGGGGGGGGGGGGCGCCCGGGGGCGCCCCGCGGGGCGGGTGGGGGGGGGCGGGGGGGGGGGTAATCCACCCCCCCCCCCCACCCCCTTCTTTTTTCTGGTCACCGGCCGTCCGATGACCGGCGCCTCAGCGGCGGGCGCGGCAGGGCATCACGCCCCTGGCCTTTGGCTGTCTCAGTCCTCGAACATCGCCTTCATGTCGGCCACCGGCTGCCAGGTCGGCGACTGGTCCTTGTCGACCAGCACGGCACGGACGCCTTCCGCGAAGTCGGGGTGCTGGGTCACCGTGCGGGTCAGCACCAGCTCCTGCTCCAGGCAGCCGGGCAGATCGAGCGTCGCGCCGCGCTTCAGCAACTCCAGGGTCACCGCCACGCTGGTCGGCGAGACGCGCCGCAGGATGGCGAGCTGCTCGGCGGCCCAGTCGGTGCCCTCGGCCTCCAGGGCGCGTTCGATCGCGGCGCGGTCGTCATGCGCGAAGCAGCGGTCGATGGCCGGGCGCAGCGACGCGATGCGGCCGGGCGGCACCGCCTCGGCGAAGTCGTCGATGACACTGGCGTCGCCATGCGCCAGCAGCGCCTGGCGCAGCGCCGGCAGCTTGTCGCGCGGCACGAAATGGGTGGCGAGGCCCGCCTCGACCGCCTCGGCGCCCTTCAGCCGGGCGCCGGTCAGCGCGATCCAGCGGCCGAGCCCGCCCGGCAGCCGCGGCAGCACATGGCTGGTGCCGACATCGGGGAACAGGGCGATGGCGGTCTCCGGCATGGCCAGCAGCGCATGCTCGGTGACGATGCGGTGGCTGCCATGCACCGAGACGCCGAGGCCGCCGCCCATGCAGATGCCGTCGATCAGGCTGACCCAGGGGCGCGGGAAGCCAGCGATGCCGCCATTCACCGCGTATTCGCGGGAGAAGAAGGCATCGACCGCCGCGCGGTCGCCATCCAGCACCTGCTGGCGCACCTGGCGGACATCGCCGCCGGCGCAGAAGGCGCGGTCGCCGGCGCCTTCCAGCAGCACCAGCCGCAGCGTCGGATCGTCGCGCCATGCGGCGATGGCGGCGGCGAAGCCGTCGATCATCGGCAGATCCAGCGCGTTCAGCGCCCGCGGGCGGTTCATCAGCAGCCGGCCAACCGGCTGGTCGCCGGCGCCCTCCCGGGTCGCGATCAGGCTGGCATCCGCATCGGTCATCGACGATCCTCCGTTCTTGTCGCCCGCAGAGTTGCGGGGGTTGCGGCGGTTGACAAGCGGGGGCGCCGGGCCCGATGCCTGTCGCGCTTGGCGTGGCGTTGGGGGATGGTGCGAATGGCGGAAGCCCTGGTCCGGTTCGAAGGCGTGCGCAAGGCCTATGGCCCGGCCTCCGGCGGCTATGCGGTGCGGCAGCTCGATCTCGAGGTGCGGCGCGGCGAGCTGCTGACGCTGCTCGGCCCCTCGGGCTCGGGCAAGACCACGACGCTGATGATGCTGGCCGGATTCGAGCTGCCGAGCGAGGGGCGCATCCTGCTGGAGGGGCGCGACATCGCCCGCCTGCCGCCGCACAAGCGCGGCATCGGCGTGGTGTTCCAGTCCTACGCGCTGTTCCCGCACATGTCGGTGGCCGAGAACGTCGCCTTCCCGCTGGAGGTGCGCGGCGTGCCCAAGGCGGAGCGGACCTCGCGGGTGCAGCGCGCCCTGTCGATGGTGCGGCTGGAGGGCTTCGGCGACCGCCGCCCGTCGCAGCTCTCGGGCGGGCAGCAGCAGCGCATCGCGCTGGCCCGCGCCATGGTCTTCGAGCCGCCGATCGTGCTGCTGGACGAGCCGCTGGGCGCGCTCGACAAGGCGCTGCGTGAGGAGATGCAATACGAGATCCGCGCGCTGCACCAGCGGCTCGGGCTGACCATGATGTACGTCACCCATGACCAGCAGGAGGCGCTGACGCTCTCCGACCGCATCGCGGTCTTCGAGGGCGGGCTGATCCGCCAGCTGGCGCCGCCGCGGCAGATCTACGAGACCCCGGCCAATGCCTTCGTCGCCGGCTTCGTCGGCGAGAACAACCGGCTGCCCGGCCGCGTGCTGGGGCTGGAGGACGGGCTGGCCCGCGTCGCCCTGGATTGCGGGCCGGAGGTCTGGGCACGGCCGGTCGATTCCGGCCCGGCCGGCAGCCGCTGCCTGCTGGCGATCCGCCCGGAGCGGGTGGCGGTGGCCGCGGTCGAGGCCTCGACGCTGGGCGAGGACGCGCTGCCGGCGGTGCTGCGCGAGGCGATCTTCCAGGGCGACCATGTGCGGCTGCGGCTCGGCCTGGGCGAGGGCGGCGAGATCCTGGTCAAGCGCGCCATCGGCGGCGGCCAGCTGCCCGAGCCCGGTGGCCCGGCGGCCCTGGCCTGGGATGCCGAGCACGCGCACGCTTTCGCGGCGGCTTGATCAGCAGCGCAGCGCCAGGCGGACCAGCGGGGCAGCGCCGTCGCGCAGCCGCGCCGGCGGCAGGGCGGCCAGGTAGTCGAAGACCCGCGCGTCGCGCTCCTGCGGCTTGAGGGCGGGGCCGGGGCAGACCTGCGGGACCCCGGCATCGAGCACGCCGTCGATATAGGCATGGGCCCGGGTGGTGGCGACGGCGCGGCCGGCCTCGCCCGCCGGGTCATTCAACTCTGCCTCGCCGCGCAGGGCGCCGAGCAGGGCGGCGCCGCTCATCCGGTCGAAGCGGATCTCCGCCTGGGCCGGCAGCGCCGCCAGCAGCGCCATCGACAGCAGCCCGCCCCAGGCGAGGCGGTCAGGGCCGCGGGCGCCGCGGCGGCGGGCGCGCGAGAGGGCGAATCGAAGCTTGTCGAGGCGGAGCGGCAGGCGATGCATGGCGCCGATCCTGCCGGCTGGCGCCGGAAGAGCCGAATCGCAATCGGGCGATCCGGCTCTCCCCTCGGCCTCAGATCCCGAGCGTGCCGGCCTTCGCCGCGGCATAGCGCTGCGAGATCTTCGACCAGTCCAGCACGTTCCACCAGGCGGCCAGGTAGTCGGCGCGGCGGTTGTTGTATTTCAGGTAATAGGCGTGCTCCCAGACGTCGTTGCCGAGCAGCACCCGGCCGCCCTCCATCAGCGGCGTGTCCTGGTTCGGCTTGCTGGCGATCGCCAGCTTGCCGGCCTTGTCGACGGTGACAAAAACCCAGCCCGAGCCGAAGACGCGGGCGCCGGCGCCGTTGAAATCGGTCTTCATCTTGTCGAAGCCGCCGAGGTCGCGGGTGATCGCCTCGGCCAGCTCGCCGGTCGGAGCACCCCCTTGGCCGCCCATGATCTGCCAGAACATGGCGTGGTTGGCATGGCCGCCGCCATTGTTGCGCAGCGCCGTGCGCACCGCCTCGGGCGCCTCGGGCAGCTTGGCCAGCAGCTCCTCGAGCTTCATGCCGGCCAGTGCCGAATGGTCCTTCAGCGCGGCGTTCAGGTTGGTGACATAGGCCGCGTGGTGCCGGTCATGGTGCAGCGCCATGGTGGCCGCATCGATATGCGGCTCCAGCGCGGCATTGGCATAGGGCAGCGGCGGCAGGGTGTAGGGGCCGGTAGCGGCGGCCGGTGCCGCGGCCTGGGCGAAGACGCGCCCCGGCAGCAGGCCGGCGGCGAGCAGCGAGGCTCCGGCGATCAAGGCCCCGCGGCGGGCGAGAAGGGTCTGGGTCATGGCGCATCTCCCTGGATGAGGTTGTTTCCTCAACGCGGGAGTTTGGTGCGGGATGCGGCGAAAGGAAGGGGGATGCGGCGCCCGCCTCGACTGCCCCCGGCCCTGCGGCCGGGGGAAGGCGGGGTATGGCCTACCAGCGCCGCGGCGGCGGGCGGCGGTAGTAGCGGCGGCGGTAGCGCGGCGGCGGCGGCGGCCGGCGATAGCCGCGGTAATAGCGCCGGCGGTAGCGCGGCGGCGGCGGCGGGCGATAGGGGCGGCGATAGGGATAGGGCTGCGCCTCCGCCTCGCTGCTGAGCACCACCGGGGCCGCCGCCACGACAGGGGCGGCGACCGCGACGGCCAGCAGACGCGAGAGGAATCCACGTCGGTTCATCGGCGATCCTTTGCTCGGCGGGGGCTGCGAGAAACCCGACCCCCACGAGTCAGCTAAAACCGTGACGCCCGCGCCGGTTTCGGTGAGCGGGCCCGACGTCGAGGTTTGGCGCCGCTTGTGGCCAAAGCGGGGCGCCGGCGTGGCGGCAAAAGGGTCAAATGCCGAAGGCCGGCCCCCTCGATGGCGGGGTCCGGGGGGCGGCGCCCCCGGCCTTACTGGCGCCGCTTCAGCAGCGTCACCGCGAGGAGCAGCAGCCCCGAGATCAGCACCAGCACCATGGCCGCGGCCATGATGGTCAGGCTGATCGAATCGTTCAGCCCGGAGAACATCTGTCGCGGCAGCGTGCGCTGGGCGGGCCCGGCGATGAACAGGGCCACTGCCACCTCGTCGAGCGAGGTGGCGAAGGCGAAGACCCCGCCGGCGGCGACGCCCGGCATGATCTGCGGCAGGCAGACGCGCCAGAAGGCGCGCGCCGGCGAGGCGCCGCAGGAGGCGGCGGCGCGCAGCTGCACCGCGTCGAACTGCTGCAGCGCGGCCAGCACGGTCACCACCACGAAGGGCGCGCCGAGGGCCGAATGGCCCAGCACCAGGCCGGTGAAGCTGTTGGTCAGGCCGAGCGGCCCGAAGGCCAGCAGCAGGGCGACGGCGACGATGATGGCGGGCACCACCATCGGCGCCAGCAGGATCGCCATGATCAGCGTCTTGCCCGGGAAGGGCGCGCGCCACAGGCCGAAGGCGGCCAGCGTGCCCAGGCTGCCGGCCAGCAGCGCCGCCGCCGCGCCGATGCGCAGGCTGTTCCACAGGGCGGGCAGCCAGAAGTCGGAGCTCCAGAAATCGGCGTACCAGCGCAGCGACAGGCCGGGCAGCGGGTAGAACAGGAAGGAGCCGGCCGAGAAGGAGAGCGGCAGCACCGCCAGCACCGGCGCCATCAGGAAGAGGATGGCGAGGAGGCCGGTGCTCCACAGCAGGATGCGGGAGGGGGTCATGCGGTCTTCACCCGTCCGAAGCCGACCAGCCGGCCATAGAGCAGCACCACCAGCGCCACCGCCAGCAGCAGCAGGCAGGAGAGCGCGGCCGCCATGCCCCAGTTGACCGTGCGGCTGGCATAGAAGGCGACGAAATAGGGCACCATCTGGTCGTTGGCGCCGCCGAGCAGGGCGGGCGTCACGTAGAAGCCCAGCGCCTGGATGAAGACCAGCAGGCTGCCGGCGCCGATGCCGGGCAGCGACAGCGGCAGCGAGATGCGCAGGAAGGCCCGCATCGGCGAGGCGCCGAGCGAGACGGCGGCGCGCGGCAGCCGCCAGTCCAGCGCCTTCAGGCTGGCATAGATCGGCAGCACCATGAAGGGCAGCAGGATATGCACCATGGCCAGCAGCACGGCGCCGCGGTTGAACAGCAGCGGCAGTGGCCCGTCGGTGATGTTCAGCGCGGCCAGCGTCGCATTGACCACGCCTTCCCGCTGCAGCAGCACCATCCAGGCGGCGGTGCGCACGATCAGGCTGGTCCAGAAGGGCAGCAGCACGCCGGCCAGCAGCCAGGGGACCGCCCGGGCCGGCGCCGTCGCGATCAGCCAGGCCAAAGGATAGCCGATGGCGAGACAAATGAACGTCGCCAGCGCGCCGATCCACAGCGTGCGCCAGAGGATGCCGCGGAAGATGGCGGCGTCCTCGGCGGCGGCGGCGATGTCGCCGGCGGCGTCGCGCTTCAGGTCGAGCACCGCCAGCAGGTTGAAATCGGTGAGCGGCCCGCCGGCGCGGCGGATCGCCAGCCAGGGCAGGCCAGTGCCCCAATCCTCGTTGATGCCGATGAGGGTCTCGCGTGGCGGGCCTTCGGCCGCGGCGACGCGGCGCGCGGTCAGCGGCAGCAGGCTGCGGAAGCCGGGCCAGTCGGCGTTCAGCCGCGCGGCGGCACGGGCGATGGCGCCGCCGCCGGTTTCCTGGTCACGGGCGCGCGCCTCCTTCAGGTCGGCGACCAGGCTGGCGAAGGCGGCGTCATCCGGCAGGCCCTGGCCGTTCCAGCCGGACAGCGCCGCGACGGTGCGCGGCAGCACCGGCGCGACATCGGTCTCCTGCACGGCGCGGGTCAGGAAGGCGCCGATCGGCAGCACGAAGACCGCCAGCAGGAAGAGCAGCAGCGGCGCCACCAGCGCCGCCGCCATCCAGCGTGCCCGCACGCTTACCGCGACACCCAGTTGTTGAAGCGCTGGTTCAGCTTGTCGAGGTTGTCGAGCCAGAACTGGTCGCTGATCTGCAGCGCCCCTTCGGCATTGGCGGGCGTGGTCGGCAGGTTGGCCAGCACCGCGGCGGGCAGGTTGTCCTGGGCGCCGCGCGCCGTCGGGCCATAGGGGATGCGCGGCGGCAGCTCGGCCTGGCGGGCGGGCTGCGTCACGAAGTTGATGAAGTTCAGCGCGGCGGCGCGGTTCGGCGTGCCCTTCATCACCACCCAGCTGTCCAGGGTGAAGAGGTTGTTGCGCCAGCTGATGCCGAAATTGCGGTTGTCGGTCTGGTTGGCCGCGGTGATGCGGCCGTTATAGGCGACCGTCATGGCCAGCTCGCCGCTGGCCAGCAGCTGCGCCGGCTGGCTGCCGCGCTCCCACCAGATGATGCTGGGCTTCAGCTGGTCGAGCTTGCGGAAGGCGCGGTCGACGCCGGCATTGGTGGCCAGCAGCTTGTAGACCTCGCCGGGCGGCACGCCATCGGCCAGCAGCGCGATCTCCAGCGTCGCCTTCGGGCCGCGGCGCAGCCCGCGCTTGCCGGGGAAGCGCTGGGTGTCGAAGAAATCCGCCCAGCTCTGCGGCGCGTTCGGCGTGCGGGCGCGGTCGAAGGCCAGGATGAAGGAGTAGAGGATGTTCCCCACGCCGCATTCGCTGACGGCCTCGGGGATGAATCGCTCGCGCCCGCCGATGGCGGAAAAATCCATCTTCTCGAAGAGGCCTTCCTCGCAGCCGATCAGCAGCTCCTCGCTCTCGACCTGGACGACGTCCCAGTTGTTGGCGCCGGACTGGATCTTGGCGCGCAGCACGCCGACGCCGCCATCCCAGGTCTCCTCCAGCAGGCGAGAGCTGGTCGATTGCTGGAACGGCCGGAAGAAGATCTCCCGCTGGGCGTCCTGATAGGCGCCGCCCCAGGAGACGACCGTCAGGTCGCGCTGCTGCGCGGCGGCACTGCCGGCCAGAAGGGTGGCACCAAGCGCCAGAACGGCGCCGAATTGTCTCCGCAGCATCCCTGCACTCCCCTCGCCATGTCAGTCCGGCGTGAAGCGGGAAGCGTAGAACCGCCAAGCCAGCGTGCGAAGGGGGATTTCACGGGGCGAACCCAGGGCGATCCCCGGGCGATCCATGGCGACACGGTCATGTCGTTCAGTGCCGGGTTGTCGGCGCGCGCCTGCATGAAGGACGGCGTGTGGCCGTCCACCACAGTGCCGCCGGCCACTGGTCCAGCTCACTGGCATCCGGCGCGCCCTGCGTCATGGCGCCACGCCAGGCGGCGCCCGGCCAAAAAAGAAGGGCGGATCCCCGGGGGAGGATCCGCCCCCCAGTTGCATGACCGCATCGGGAAGGCCGGGTGATGCGGCGGCGCCGAGGGATTTCGGGGTCCGGCGCCGATCGGGAGAGACAGGGCCATGGGATCGTGGCCCGGACGCATCCTGCCGCGGCCATGGTTGATGCAGGGTTTCCGGGGCGGCAAAAAAAGCCGGGCCAGGGGAAACGGGCCGAAAAATCGGGAGGGCGGCCCTTGCCCGATCGGCCGGGCTCGCCCAAGCCTGGGCCCAGACCGGGGAAAGGGAAGCAGGCACATGGCCGATCCGCGACTGCCACTGGCAGGGCTGAAGGTGCTGGAGCTCGGCCACTATATCGCCGGCCCCTTCGCCACCCGCCTGCTGGCCGACATGGGCGCCGAGGTGGTCAAGGTCGAGCCGCCCGAGGGCGACCCGATCCGCCACTGGGGCAGCAGGCAGGACGGCCATCCGGTCTGGTTCAGCATCCATGGCCGCAACAAGCTCTCGGTCACGCTGGACCTGAAGAATCCGCGCGACCAGGCCCGGCTGAAGGCCCTGGCCGCCCGCGCCGATGCCCTGGTCGAGAATTTCCGCCCCGGCTACCTGGAGCGCATCGGCCTCGGCCCCGCCGTGCTGCACGCGGCGAATCCCCGGCTGGTGATCGCCCGCATCTCCGGCTACGGCCAGGACGGGCCCTATCGCGACAAGCCGGCCTTCGGCGCCATCGGCGAGGCCATGGGCGGCCTCCGCCACCTGACCGCCAATCCCGGCCAGACCGAGCTGCCGCCGCCCCGCTGTGGCATCTCGATCAGCGACGACCTGGCCGGCATGTATGCCGCCATGTCCGTCGTCTCCGCCTGCTGGGGCCGCGACGCCGGGCAGGGCGGGCCGGGCCGCATCATCGACATCAGCCTGGTCGACAGCGTGGTCAGCCTGACCGAGGGGATGCTCCCCGAATACGGGCTGACCGGGAAAATCCGTCAGCCCGCCGGCGCCGCCATCCCGACCACGGCGCCGACCAACACCTACCCCTGCGCCGACGGCAAGTGGCTCTGCGTCGCCGGCAATTCCGACCTGATCTTCCGCCGGCTGATGGCGGCGATCGGCCGGCCGGAGCTCGCCGCCGATCCGCGCATGGCCGACAATGGCGGCCGCTGCGCCAACGTCGAGGAACTCGACTCCGCCATCGCCGGCTGGACCCGCACCCTGCCGGCCAAGGAGGCGCAGGACATCCTGGAAGCCGCCGAGGTCCCGGCCTCGCGCCTCTACGACATTCGCGACATCGCCGAGGACCCGCATTTCCGCGCCCGCGACACGGTGATGCAGGTCGAGGACCCGCTGATCGGCCCGATCCTGCACCCGGCCGCGCCCTTCCGCTTCGACGGCGTGGCGCCGCGCGACATGGTGCGCTGGACGGGACCGGCCGCCGGTGCGCACAACGACCGGGTCTTCAAGGACTGGCTGGGGGAGCAAGCGTGACCATGAACGAAAGCGTCGCCATCAGCGAGGTCGCCCCGCGCGACGGGCTGCAATCGATCGGCCCCTTCGTGCCGACCGCCACCAAGATCGCCATGGTGCGCGCCCTCTACGAGGCCGGGCTGCGCCGGATGGAGATCGGCAGCTTCGTCAGCCCGCGCCACGTGCCGCAGATGGCCGACACCGCCGAGGTGCTGGCCGCCGCGAAAGAGCTGCCCGGCCTGGAATGCACGGTGCTGGTGCCGAACCGCAAGGGCTTCGACCTGGCCATGGCGGCCGGGGCCGACCGGCTCGGCTTCTTCATGTCGGTGACCGAGGCGCACAACCAGGCCAATCTCAACCGCTCGCGCGCCGACAGCCTGGCCGAGCTCTCCGCCCTGGTCGCCGAGGCCGCCACCGCGGGCAAGAAGATGCGCTTCAACCTGTCCTGCGCCTTCCACTGCCCCTTCGAGGGCGTGGTGCCGACGGAGGACGCCATCGCCTTCATCGCCGGGGCCTGCGCGCTCGACCCGGCGCTGGAGATCGGCGTGGCCGACACCACCGGCAATGCCGCGCCCGACCAGGTGAGCACGGTGTTCCGCGCGCTGCTGCGCGACTGGAAGAACCCCTTCGCCTATCACGGCCACGACACCTACGGCATGGGCGTGGCCAACGCGCTCGCCGCCTTCGAGGCCGGGGTGCGGGTCTTCGACAGCGCCGCCGGCGGGCTGGGCGGCTGCCCCTTCGCGCCGGGGGCCACCGGCAATACCGCGACCGAGGACCTGGTCTGGATGTTCCGGCGCATGGGCGTCGAGACGGGGGTGGACTGGTCCAGGCTCCTCGTCGCCGCCGATCTGTCGGCTGCCGTCCCCGGCGGGACCCCCGGCGGGCGGATGCGCGGCGTGCCGGCGGCGCGGCAGGCGGCCTGACCAGGGAAGCCAGAGGCAGGCCAGGGGAATGAATTCCCCTGGACCCCTTCTTCTTTCTGTTCACCGGCCATTGCCAGACCTGCGCTTCACCGGCGGCCACACCCGGGCAGCCCGGCGGGACGGCCGGGCCGTTGCACGTCCCGTCTCCACGTGGACACGGCAGTCACTCCAGAAAAAAGATGGGGGTCCAGGGGGAATTCATTCCCCCTGGCCTTCAGGCCTGTCTTCCTTCTCACCCCTCGCATGAACCTGCTAAGCCACCCCTTGGGGACCAGGGGGTTTTTCGAAGGATGAGGGTCTGGCTGTTGCTGCTGCCGCTGCTCCTGGCGGCATGTGGCGGGGGCACGCCGCGCGGGCCGGTGCTGGGCGCCGCCGCGCTGCAGGAGCCGGTGACCTGCGTGCCTTATGCGCGGGCGCGGTCGGGGATCGACCTGCGCGGCGATGCCTGGCTGTGGTGGGACGCGGCGGCCGGCGCCTATGAGCGCGGCCACAGCCCGCGGCGCGGCAGCGTGCTGGTGCTGACCCGCAGCGGGCGGATGCGCGACGGGCACCTGGCGGTGGTCAGCCGCGTCGTCTCCTCGCGCGAGATCCGGGTGGACCACGCCAACTGGGCCAGCGGCAGCCTGAAGGGCCGCATCATGCGCGACCAGCCGGTGCTGGACGTCTCGCCGCGCAACGACTGGTCGCTGGTGAAGGTCTGGTATCCACCGGTCGGCGATTATGGCGCCACCAGCTATCCGGCGGCCGGCTTCGTGCATGGCAGCAGTGTCATGGCGGCGCGCTGACCGGCTGGACGCCGTTGCGCTGTCGTGCTCAATCGGCCGCGATCCCCTGCCCGGAGAGCTGTCCGTGACCCTGTCCCGCCGTTCCCTGCCTGCTCTGGGCGCCGCTGGCGCCATTGGCCTGGGCGCGCCGCGCCTGTTGCGGGCGCAGCCGGCCTGGCCGGACCGGCCGCTGCGGCTGGTGGTGCCCTTTCCGGCGGGCTCGACCCCCGACATCCTGGGCCGCGTGCTGGCGCCGCACTACACGGCGGCGCTCGGCCAGCCCTGCGTGGTCGACAACCGGGCCGGCGCCGGCGGCAATATCGGCACCGACATGGTGGCCAAGGCGACCGATGGCCACACCTTCGGCCTGACCATCAACGGGCCGCTGGCCACCGCCCTGGCGCTCTATCCGAACCTGCCCTATGACCCGGCCCGCGACCTGGCGCCGATCTCCTGGCTGGCGCGGGCCGGGCAGGTGCTGGTGGTCAATCCGACGCTCGGCGTGAAGAGCTTCGCCGACTTCGTCGCCAAGGCGAAGGCGGAGCCCGGCATGCTGACCTTCGGCTCGGTCGGCGCCGGCTCGGGCGGGCATCTGGCGATGGAGGACATCAAGGCGCGCACCGGCATCGCGCTGGAGCACGTGCCCTATCGCGGCTTCCCGCAGGCGGTGCTCGACCTGGTGGCCGGGCGGATCAGCGCCATCATCCTGACCGTCGCCGGCATCCTGCCGCAGCTGCGCGAGGGCCAGGCGGTGGCGCTGGCGGTGACGTCGGAGAAGCGGCTGCCGCAGCTGCCCGCCGTGCCGACCCTGGTCGAATCGGGGCTGGAGGGGGCGACCTCCTATGCCTGGAACGCGCTGGTGGCGCCGGCCTCGATGCCGGCCGAGCGGATCGATCGGCTGGCGCGCGAGACCAGGACGGCGCTGGCCAGCCCGGCGGTGAAGCAGACGCTGGACACCTCGGGCTTCGAGATCGTCGGCAGCGGCCCGGCGGAGCTGCGCGCCATGGTCGAGGCGGAGACCGCCCGCTGGGGCGGCATGATCCGCAAGCTCGGCATCACCGCGGACGGGTGAAGAAGGTTCCCAGGGGGCCGGGAAGGGCCCCCTGGGATGTCGGGACTTAGAGGGAATCCTCGACCGGGCGCTCGCCCGGGGCACGCTCGTCGATCACCTTCTGGCCGCGGGTCTTCCACAGCGACAGCGCGATCGAGCCGGCGATGATAGTGGCGGTCAGCGCCAGGGCGTATTCCACCGGCACCGCCTTGCCGCCGGCGAACCAGTTGGCCAGCATCTTGGCGCCGACGATCATCAGCACGATCGACAGGCCATGCTTCAGGTACTTGAAGCGGTGGATGACGCCGGCCAGGGCGAAGTACATGGCGCGCAGGCCGAGGATGGCGAAGACGTTCGCGGTATAGACGATGAACGGGTCGGTCGAGACCGCGAAGATCGCCGGGATGCTGTCGAGGGCGAAGAACAGGTCGGTCAGCTCGACCAGGATCAGCACCAGCAGCAGCGGCGTGACCATCAGCTTGCCGGCCTCGCGGACGGTGAAGGCATTGCCGCGGAAGCCGTCGGTCACCGGCAGGCGGCGGCGCAGCCAGGCCAGGATCGGGCTTTCGGTCGGATCCTCCTCGTCATCGGCGGCGCGCAGCATCTTCCAGCCGCTCCAGATCAGGAACAGGCCGAACAGGATCATCATCCAGTCGAATTCGCGCATCAGCGCGGTGCCGACCAGGATCATGATGCCGCGCATCACCAGCGCGCCCAGGATGCCCCAGAACAGCACGCGGTGCTGATAGGCGGCGGGGACACCGAACTTGGCGAAGAGCAGGACAAAGACAAAGATGTTGTCGACCGACAGCGACCATTCGATCACGTAGCCGGTGAGGAATTCCAGGCTCTTGGCGGCGCGTTCATCGGGCGTCGCGCCATAGCTGAAGCGCAGCCAGAAGAAGAAGGCGATGGCCAAGCCGACATAGGCGGCCGACTTGATCAGCGCGGTTTTCACCGGCACCGGCGCCGGGTCGCCATTCGCCTCCTTGCGGGCGAAGACGCCAAGGTCGATCAGCAGCAGTCCAAGGACCGCAGCGTTGAAGGTTACCCAGAACCAGACAGAAGCTTCCATGCGGGCTACGGCCTCTCAGAATAGGGGCCCGGCCGCCGGCAGGACATCATGCCTGCAGGGGAAGCGCACCGGGCCCGGATTGCGCGAGAAGTCGATCCGACATCGCGGTAGCGACGTCCCGGGGCCGGCGCATGCGCAGGCCTCGGGGCATCGCCGGGTCGCCAGAGGGGCCCGGATCAAGAAAATATATGGAGGAAATGTCATGCGCCTGCAAGAGCGGTTGTTTCCGGGCGCGATTCACGCCATCTCCTCATTTGCCTGGCGGGGAACGGGACAGTAGTGTCCCCCGTGTGGCGAGCACTCGCGGTCAGGCCAGCAGGGACGTCCCCGTTCAGGTCGCTGGCCGCCCCAATTTGATCGAGGCGTGGCTATGGGTTCCTTCAGCATCTGGCATTGGCTTGTCGTGCTGCTCGTTGTCCTGCTGCTGTTCGGCGGCGGGAAGATCAGCGGCCTGATGGGCGACCTCGCGAAGGGCATCAAGTCCTTCAAGCAGAACATGAAGGAGGACGACGACAAGGACGCCTCCATGGCGGCCGAGACGCCGCCGCCGCCGGCCGGCAACCTGTCCGCCCCGGTGCAGCAGGCGCGCGCCGCCAGCACCGAGCAGCGGACCTCGACCTCCTCCCACCCCGCCGCCTGAGGGCTGCCCGGCCGCGCCTGCCGCCGGCCGGGATCCCGTGGGCGACGACCCGCCCCGCCACCAAGCGGGGCAGGGGAGCGTCTGGCCAGGACGTGGCTTCGGCCGCGGGCCTGGCCTTTTTCATGCGCCCTGCCGGCCGGCTGACCGTGCCGCCGCGGGTGGCACGGGATGACGGCCGCGTCATCCGGCAGCCGCCCGCCGCGTGACATTGCCGGGTCGGCGGCGCCGCGGTGGCTGCCATTGCCGCCATCCTGCGCTATCAGCCCGCCGCGGGGTACCGATCCCGCCCAGCCCGATTCTCCTGCCGGGAGCCTTGCCATGCCCGACCCCCATGCCCCCGCCTTGCCGCCGCAGGGCCCGGTCCCGCCCGAGGCGATCGACGCCATCATCGGCGCCGGCCGCCGCATGGACCGGTTCAACTGGGTGCCCGCCACCGCCGGCAATTTCTCGCTGCGGCTGCCGGGGGGACGGGTCGCGGTGACGCGGTCCGGCCAGCACAAGGGCTTCCTCGGCCGCGACTCGGTGATGGTGGTGGATCTCGACGGCCGGCCGGAGGATCCCGCGCTGCGCCCCTCGGCGGAGACCCTGCTGCATTGCGGCATCTACCGCCGCTTCCCCGAGGCCGGCGCCGTGCTGCATGGCCATTCCGTCGCCAATACCGTGCTGTCGCGCCGCGCCGGCGCCAGCCTCACCCTGGCCGGCTACGAGCTGCTAAAGGCCTTCCCTGGCCTCGCCACCCATGCCGCCAGCGTCGAGCTGCCGGTGGTCGACAACGACCAGGACATCGCCCGGCTGCAGGGCGTGGTCGAGGCGCGCTGGGACGCCGCCCCCGGTGCCGTGCCGCCGGGCTATTTGATCCGCGGCCACGGCGTCTATGTATGGGCGCGCGACATGGATGCGGCGCTGGCGCGGCTGGAGGCGCTGGAATTCATGCTCGACTGCGAGCTTCAGGACCGGAGGAACCCCGCATGAGCCTGCTCACCATCAAGGACGCCGCGACCGGCGCCGAGCTGCTGCGCGCCAGCGACCCGGCCGAGATCGCCGCCGCCCTGGCGCCGATCAACGTCCGCTTCGAGCGCTGGGAGGTGGCGCCGCTGCCCGAGGGTGCCTCGGCCGAGGCGGTGCTGGAGGCCTATCGCAGCCAGCTCGACACCTTCATGGCCGGCCATGCCGCCGGCACCGCCGATGTCATCCGCCTGACCGCGGACCATCCGCAGAAGGAGGCGCTGCGCGCCAAGTTCCTGTCCGAGCACATCCACACCGAGGACGAGATCCGCTTCTTCCACGAGGGCGCGGGCAATTTCATCATGCATGTCGACGGCAAGGTCTACGACGCGCATTGCACCCGCGGCGACCTGATCAGCGTGCCGGCCAATACCCAGCACTGGTTCGACGCCGGCACCGAGCCGCATGTCACGGCGCTGCGCATCTTCACCGATACCACCGGCTGGACCCCGCATTACAGCGGCACCGACATGGCCGATCGCTTCCCGGCGGTGACCGGATGAGCGGGCCGGGGCCGGGGGCGCCGCTGCCGGCGCCGCTCAGCGCGGTGCTGACCGATATCGAGGGCACCACCAGCGCCATCGCCTTCGTCAAGGAAACGCTGTTCCCCTATGCCGAGCGGGCGCTGGACGGCTTCCTGGCGGATGAGGCGGCGAATCCGGAGGTCGCCGCCTGCCTGGCCGAGGCCGCCCGCCTGGCCGAGCCAGGCGAGGACGCTGTCGCCGCGCTGCGCCGCTGGATGGCCGAGGACGCCAAGATCGGCCCGCTGAAGACCCTGCAGGGCCTGATCTGGCGCCAGGGCTTCGTCAGTGGCGAGATCCGCGGCCATCTCTGGCCGGATGTCGCGCCCTGCCTGCGGGCCTGGGCGCGCGCCGGCATCTTCCTCAGTGTCTATTCCTCCGGCTCGGTCGCGGCGCAGAAGCTGCTGTTCGGGCATTCGCTGGAAGGCGACCTGACGCCGCTGTTCGGCGGCTTCTTCGACACGGCCATCGGCCACAAGCGGGAGGCGACCAGCTACGCCGCCATCGCCCAGGGCCTGCACCGCCCGCCGGAGGAGATCCTTTTCCTGTCCGACATCGCGGAAGAGCTGGACGCCGCGGCCAATGCCGGGCTGCAGGTCTGCCAGCTGGTGCGGCCGCAGGACGGCACGGTCGCCTCTGGCCGGCATCCGGCGGCGGCCGACTTCCCGGCGGTCGCGGCCCGCTTCGGCCTGCCGGTGCCGCGGCTGGCGGCCTGACGGAACCGGCCCGAGCACCGGCGAACCCCCTCAAGGCCCGGCGCCGCGTGGCGCCGGGCCGATCCCCCTTCTGCCCGGCGGAGCGCGCGCATGATCACCACCTACAGCGTGCAGGATGGCCGCACCCGGCGGCAGGAAGGCATTCCCGATCTCGAGACGGCACGCAATGCCGTCTGGATCGACCTGCTCTCGCCGACGCTCGAGGAGGGCCGCGCGGTCGAGGCGGCGCTGGCCCTCGAGATCCCGACCCGCGAGGAGATGCAGGAGATCGAAAGCTCCTCGCGGCTCTACAAGGAGGACGAGGCGCTGTTCCTGACGGCGAACTTCCTCTACGGCGTCGACGAGGGCGAATACGGCTCGACCGCCATCACCTTCGTGCTGGCCAGCACCACCCTGGTCACCATCCGCTACGTCACGCCCAAGGCCTTCGCCAATTTCGCCAACCGGGTGCAGAAGACGCCCTCGCTGATCGCCAGCCCGGACGGCGTCATGCTGCATCTGTTCGAGCAGGTGGTGGACCGCCTGGCCGATGTGCTGGAGCGCGTCGGCAGCGACATGGACCGCGCCAGCAAGCAGGCCTTCCGCAATGCCCGCGGCACCAGCAAGGTGAAGGTCAAGGCGCGCGACGCCGAGATGAAGGACGTGCTGATCGCGCTGGGCGAGGTCGGCGAGGTGACCAGCCGCGCCAACGAGACCCTGCTCGGCCTGACCCGCATCCTGACCTATGTCGGCGCCGAGAAGTCGCTGGCGGTGCGCAAGGAGAACCGGGCGACCATCAAGAGCCTGCTGCGCGACGTCCGCTCCCTGGTCGAGCATGCCGCCTTCATGAACAACAAGGCCAATTTCCTGCTCGACGCGGTGCTGGGCATCATCAACATCGACCAGAACGGCATCATCAAGACCTTCACCGTGGCCAGCGTCGCGCTGATGCCGCCGACGCTGATCGCCAGCATCTACGGCATGAACTTCGCCACCATGCCGGAGCTGCAGCTGTCCTTCGGCTATCCGCTGGCGCTGCTGGTCATGGTGGTCAGCGCGCTGCTGCCGATCGCCTATTTCAAGCGCAAGGGCTGGCTCTGACCCCGTCTCGCTGAGACCCGGCCTCGCCGAGGCGTCGCTTGACTTGCGCCGGGGCAAGGCGCGCTCTGCCCCGGCATGGCTTTCCGATTCTTCGAGACCCTGATCGATCCCGTCGCGCCGCCGGGCGCGCGGGCCAGCCGGCTGCTCGGCACGCCGGTCCCGGCCGAGCCGCCGCCCGCCGGGCTGCTGGCCTTCTACTGGTACTTCATCCGCCAGGCGCGGCTGCTCTTCGTCCTGCTCTTCCTGGCCGGGCTGCTGGTGGCGCTGCTCGACGCGCTGATCCCGGTCTTCATCGGCCGCGTCGTCGGCCTGCTCTCGGCGCATGCGCCGGGCAACCTCTTCGCCGAGGCCGGCGGCAGCCTGCTCGGCATGGCGGCGGTGCTGCTGCTCGGCCGGCCCTCGGCCATCTTCCTGCAGAACCTGATCAGCCAGCAGGCGATCAATGCCGGCGTCACCAGCCTGATCCGCTGGCAGGCGCATTGGCACGTGGTCCGCCAGGGCTGGGCCTTCTTCCAGGAGGATTTCGCCGGCCGCCTCTCGGCCCGCGTCATGCAGGCGGGGCCGGCGCTGCGCGAGAGCGTCGTCCAGGCGGTCAATGCGGTCTGGTACATCCTGGTCTATGGCACCGGCGCGGTGGCCTATCTGGCGACGGCCGATCTCTGGCTGGCGCTGCCGATCCTGCTGTGGTTCGCCGCCTATTGTACCCTGCTGCGCGTCATCGTGCCGCGGCTGCGCGACCGCGCTAAGGCGGCCTCCGAGCAGCGCAGCCTGCTCACCGGCCGCATCGTCGACAGCTACACCAACATCCTGACCCTGAAGCTCTTCGCCCGGGCGGAGGAGGAGGATGCGGTGGTGCGCGACGGGCTGCGCAGCCTGACCGCCGCCTTCCAGGGCCAGATGCGGCTGATCACGCTGAACGGGCTGCTGCTGTCGGCGCTGAACGCGACGCTGCTGGTGGGCATGGCGGCGCTGTCGCTCAGCCTCTGGGATTCCGGCCGGATCGGCCTCGGCACCGTCGCCGCGGCGCTGCCGATGGCCTGGCAGATCGCCAATATCTCCGGCTGGGTCGCCTTCAACGTCGCCGGCATTTTTGAGAACATCGGCGTGGTGCAGGAGGCCAGCCGCAGCATCGCCGTGCCGCCCACCGCGCCGGACCCCGAGGGCGCGCAGCCGCTGCGGGTGACCCAGGGTCGCATCCGCTTCGAGGCGGTGGACTTCACCTATGCCGGGGCCGGGCAGGGGGTGCTGCACGGCCTGACGCTCGACATCGCGCCGGGCGAGCGGGTCGGGCTGGTCGGCCAGTCCGGCGCCGGCAAGACCACGGCGATCAACCTGCTGCTGCGCTTCTTCAGCCCCCAGGCCGGGCGCATCAGCATCGATGGCCAGGACATCGCTGGGGTGACGCAGGAGAGCCTGCGCGCCGCCATCGGCGTGGTGACCCAGGACACCGCCCTGCTGCACCGCTCGATCGCCGACAATATCCGCTTCGGCCGCCCCGACGCCGCGCGCGCGGAGATCGAGCGCGCCGCCGCCCGCGCCGAGGCCGCTGGCTTCATCGCCGCGGTGCAGGACTGGCGCGGCCGCCGCGGCTATGACGCGCAGGTCGGCGAGCGTGGCGTCAAGCTGTCGGGCGGCCAGCGCCAGCGCATCGCCATCGCCCGCGTGCTGCTGAAGGACGCGCCGATCCTGGTGCTGGACGAGGCCACCAGCGCGCTCGACTCCGAGGTCGAGGCGGCGATCCAGCAGCAGCTCGACGGGCTGATGGCCGGCAAGACGGTGATCGCCATCGCGCACCGCCTGTCGACCCTGGCGCGGATGGACCGGCTGGTGGTGCTGGAGGCGGGGCGCATCGTCGAGCAGGGCAGCCATGCCGAGCTGCTCGCCCTCGGCGGCGCCTATGCCCGGCTGTGGCAGCGGCAGTCGGGCGGCTTCGTCGGCCGCTGAACCCCGGTTGACCGCGCGGCCGCGCGCCGGGAAGCTTGCCGTCTTGCCAGAAGGAGCCGCGCCGCATGTCCGCCACGCATGAGTTGCACGCCACGCCGGAGACGGTGCGCTGGGGCGCCTTCGACGCCAGCTTCGGACCGGCGCTGACCATCGCCTCGGGCGACCGCGTGGTGATGCATTGCGTCTCCGGCCCGGCCGAGGTGCTGCCCCCCGCCGGCAGCGGCCTGACCGTGCCGCCGGCGCTGGCCGCCATCCATGCCGCGGTCGAGGACGGCCGGGTGCCGCGCCTCGGGCCGCATATCCTGACCGGCCCGGTCGCCGTCGCCGGCGCCGAGCCGGGCGATGCGCTGCGCGTCGAGATCGAGGCGATCGAGCCCGGCGCCGACTGGGGCTACAACCTGTTCCGCCCGCTGGTCGGCACCCTGCCGGAAGACTTTCCCTATCGCCGGCTGATCCACATCCCGGTCGACCAGGCGGAAAGGACCTGCCGGCTGCCCTTCGGCCCGGATCATGGCGGGCTGACCCTGCCGCTCTCGCCCTTCTTCGGGGTGATGGGCGTGGCGCCGCCCGAGGCCTGGGGGCAGATCTCCACCAAGGAGCCGCGCGCGCATGGCGGCAATCTGGACAACAAGGAGCTGGTTGCCGGCACCACGCTGTGGCTGCCGGTGCACACCGCCGGCGGCCTGTTCAGCGCCGGCGACGGGCATGGCGTGCAGGGCGATGGCGAGGTCTGCATCACCGCGCTCGAGATGTGCCTGACCGGCCGCTTCCGCCTGACGGTGGAGAAGGGCGGCGGCGCCCGCCAGCCGGCGCTGGCCTTCCCGCGCGCCGAGACGCCGACCCATTATATCAGCATGGGCATCCACGAGGATCTCGACCTCGCCATGAAGCAGGCGCTGCGCGAGATGATCGCCTTCATCGTGGCGCGCGCCAACATCTCTGCGGCAGAGGCGTATCAGTTCTGCTCGCTGGCGGTCGATTTCCGCGTGACGCAGACGGTGAATGGTGAGAAAGGCGTGCACGGCATGCTGCGCAAGGGCCTGCTGTTCTAAGCCGGAACCGGTCCTTGGCGGGGGACGTCATCGCGTCCTCCGCCTGCGCATTTGGTTACGACTTCGCCATCACTTCGAATTCACTTGCGGCAGAGGTTTTCCACACCTTTTTGGAGTCCCGCTCCCTGCCGCATCTTGTGCCACCATCGCCCGTTTCACTACCGTATATGGTGGTGGAGGCAGGAGTTTAGGCCTATGGATTGGACGGCTGAAGCTATCGACGCGCTCCGCGCGCTCTGGGCCGAGGGGCATTCGACGGCCGAGATCGGCCGCCGCATGGGGATCTCCAAGAATGCCGTGGTGGGCAAGGCGCATCGCCTGAATCTGCCGCCGCGCCCGAGCCCGATCCGCCGCGAGGCCGAGACCGGCACCATGGCCGCTGCCGCTCCCGCCGCCACCCCGCCTGCAGCACCGGTTGCCGCGCCCACGCCGGCCGCCGCTGTCCGGCCGCCCGCGGCTGCTCCCGCCCCGGTCGCCGCCGAGCCGGCCCCGCCGCCGCGCGCGCCGGAGCCGGTCATGCCGGCGATGGTCACGCTGCCGCCGGCCACCATGCCGCCCGCCATGGCCGCTCCCCGCCCGGCCGCGCCGCCGCGCCGCCTGCCGCCCGCCCCGCCGATCGCCGTGGTCCGCCCGTTCCAGCGCAGCGGCGGCCGTTCCTGCTGCTGGCCGATCGGCGAGCCGGGCACGCCCGACTTCCGCTTCTGCACCGCCGAAGCCATTCCCGGGAAGCCCTACTGCCCCGAGCACGCGGCCGTCGCCTATGTGAAGGCGCGGGACCGTCGGGAAGACGCCGCCTGACGCCTGCCTCGCCGCCCGGAAGGGCGCGGCCGGGCTGCTGAAGGGCGGCGGAACGGCGGACAGGCCGGAAGCGGCTTTCCCCGCTCCTGCACCTCACCACCCTGGATTGCGCTTCAGGCCGCGCGCACGGCGCGGATGAAGGTGCCGACCTCGACGCCGAGCTGCCCGGCCTGCTTGGCGACCTGACCGGCGGCATCCAGCACGTCCTGGGCGGACTGCCCGGTGACGCTGGCCGCCTGGCTGACGCCCGAGATGTTCTGCGTCACCTCCCGCGTCGAGGTGGCGGTCTTCTGCACCGACCGCGCGATCTCCTGCGTCGCCTGGCCCTGCTCGTCGACGGCGGTGGCGATGCTGCCGGCGATGTTGCTGATCTCGCCGATGGTGCCGCCGATGCCCTGGATGGCCCCGACCGCCTCCTGCGTCGCGGCCTGGATCTGGGCGATCTGGGCGCTGATCTCCTCCGTGGCCTTCGCCGTCTGGCTGGCCAGGTTCTTCACCTCGGAAGCGACCACCGCGAAGCCCTTGCCTGCTTCGCCGGCGCGGGCCGCCTCGATCGTGGCATTGAGCGCCAGCAAATTGGTCTGGCCGGCGATGTTGTTGATCAGGCCGATGACGTCGCCGATGCGCTGGGCGCCGCTGGCCAGGGCGCGCACGGTGGCGTCGGTGCGCTGCATCTCGGCGGTGGCGCGGGCGGTGATGGTGGCCGATTGCGCCACCTGCCGGTTGATCTCGGCGATCGAGGCGGTGAGCTCCTCCACCGCGGCGGCGACGGTCTGCACGCCGCCGCTGGTCTCCTCGGCGGCATGGGCGACGGCGCTGGCCTGGCGGCCGGCCTGGCCGGCGGTGTCGCTCATCGAGCGGGCGGTGGCCTCGAGCTCGGCGGCGGCGGCGGAGAGGTGGCTGGACAGGCCGCCGGCCGCCTCCTCGAAGCTTTTCACCAGCCCGTCCATGCGGTGGCTGCGCTCCTGCCGGCGCTGCTGGGCGGCGGCCTGCTCGGCGCCCAGCCGCTCGGCCTCGGCCATGCTGTCGCGGAAGACGGCGACGGCGGCGGCCATGCCGCCGATCTCGTCCTGGCGGCCGCTGCCGGGGATCGGGCTGGTCAGGTCGCGCTGGGCCAGGCTGCGCATGCGCTCGGCGATCTGGTTGACCGGCCGCCCCAGGTCCATGGTCAGCCAGAGCGCGGCGCCGATCGCCACCAGCAGGGTGATGCCGGCCAGCAGCGCGTCCAGCCAGACCGAGCGGGTGAAGGTGTCGTCCGCATTGGCCATGCTGCGCTGCGCGCCGTCGCGATTGGCCTGCTTGGCGGCTTCCAGCGCTTCCCAGGCCTGGTTGAAGATGGCGGCGGCCGGGGCGCTGAAGGCGGTGATGGCGGCGGACCGATCCTGCAGGCTCTGGGCGAAGGCGCGCTCCTGGGCGGCCAGGTAGCTCTGCCAGTGCTGGCTGAAGGCGGCATAGGCGGTGCGCTCGGCCGGTTCCGAGATCAGCACCGCATAGGCCTGCATCGCCTGCTTCTGCGCGGTCAGCCGGGTTTCCAGCCGGCTCAGGGCCTCGGCCCGGGCGGTGGGGTTCTCGGCGGTGACCACCTGGAAGGCGACGAGCCGCACCCGCGTCGCGGTGGCGCGCAGGTCGCCCAGCGCATCGACCGCCGGCATCCAGTTGGTGGCCAGGTCGAGCGTCGAATGGTTGACCGAGCGCAGCGCCATGACGCTGATGCCGCCCATCGCCATGACCATCACCACCAGCAGGCCGAAGGCCAGGCCCAGCTTGCTGCGGATGCCGAGATTGCTGAGGAAGGACATGGGAATCGCCGGGCTCCTGCGGGCGCCACCGAGGCGCGCTGCCGTGATCTAGCCCGCTTCAGCTTAACGTCCGGATTATGCCGCCAGGAAAGCGGCGCTCAGCGCCCGAGCAGCACCAGCACCACGCCGGCGACGACGATGATCGCGCCGGCCACCTCGCTGCGCTTCAGGCTCTCCTTCAGGTAGAAGCGGCTGAACAGCAGGGTGAAGAGGATCTCGGTCTGGCCGAGGGCGCGCACCATGGCGACGGGGGCGAGCGCGAAGCCGCTGAACCAGCAGGCCGAGCCGCAGGCGGAGAGCGCGCCGACCGGGGCGCTGCTGCGCCAGGTGGCGAAGACGGCGCGCAGCTGGGCAGGCTCGCGCCAGGCCAGCCAGCCGCCCTGCATCAGCGTCTGCAGGATATTGGTGAAGACCAGGGTGACCAGAGCGCGCAGCACCGGGTCGGGATGCGCCAGCTCCAGATTGGCCGACTTGATCAGGATCGAGGTCAGCGCGAAGCAGCCGCCGGCGCCGAGGCCGCAAAGCGCCGCCGGCTGCAGGGTGGAGCGGACCAGCTCCGCCGGTGTCAGCTTCTTGCCCGCCAGCGACAGGTAGAGAACCCCGCCCACGCCGATCGCGATGCCGATCCAGGCGAGGAGGGAAAGCTGCTCGTTCAGCAGGATCAGCGCCAGGATGGCGCCCTGCACCGCCTCGGTCTTGGCATAGGCGGTGCCGACGGCGAAGCCGCGGGCGCCGAAGGCCATGATCAGCAGGTTGGTGCCGAGGATCTGCATCAGCCCGCCCGCCGCGGCGAAGGCCAGGAAGCCCCAGCTCGGCGGCGGCGGCACGAAGCCGAAAAGCGCGGCATAGAGGCCGAGCAGCAGCATCCCCACCGGCACGCCGTAGAGATAGCGCACCACGCCCGCGGCATTGACCGAGAGCTGGCCGCGCAGCTTCTGCTGCAGCGCGGTGCGCCAGGTCTGCAGCAGGGCGGCGGCGAGGGTGGTGGCGATCCAGAGCGGCATGGGCGGTCCCGTCGCGGCGCGGCAGGCCCGCGCCGTCGGGGTCAGCTTAAGCCAAGGCTGCCGGATTGCACCCCGGCCAGCCGCGCGGTCTGCGCAGTTTTGTTATGCGAAGGGCGGGATACGCGACATTTAATTGCCAATTTTCCTGTGACCGGTCAGGCCGCCTGGCCGGCGCCGCCGGCCGTCGCGGGCAGCGCGCGGGCCGGGCCGAAGACGCCGTTGAAGGCCTCCACCACCACGCCGCGGAACCAGCGCTCGGCCGGGTCGCGGTCCTGCGCCTCGGTCCAGGCCATGGCGTTCGGCATCGGCGCCGGGGCCACCGGCGGCTGGTCCACCGCCAGCTTGGCGCGGATCGCCAGCCGCTCGCCGACGAAGTCGGGCACCGTCGCCACCAGGTCGGTCCCCGGCAGCACCGCCGAGAGCAGGGCGAAGGAGCTGACCCCCACCACCACCCGCCGCTGCAGCCCCTGCTGGTGCAGGAGCGCGTCGACCAGCCCGCTGAGGTCGCCGCGCGGCGAGATCAGCGCATGGCTGCGGGCGCAGAAATCCTCGACGGTGGCGACCGGCGGCGTCGCCGGGTCGCGCAGCAGCACCCAGTCGGCATGGCGCAGCACCCGCAGCCGCGCATTGGCCGGCAGGTCCTGGCCGAGGAAGCCGAGCGCCAGGCCGATCTCGCCCTGGGCCAGCATGGTCGGCAGGGTGCGGTGGTCGCCGGTGCGCATCGACAGGTCGCAGCGCGGCGCCTCCTGGCGCAGCCGCGCCAGCAAGGTCGGCAGCAGGGCGAAGGCGACGGCATCGGTGCAGCCGAGCTGGAAGCTGTGCGCGTCGCGCCCGGGCTCGAAGGGGGTGGCGGCCGAGACCTCGGCATCGAGCTGGCGCAGCCGCGGCGCGATCGCGGCATAGAGCGCCTCGGCCCGCGGCGTCAGGCGCAGCTCGCTGCCCTGGCGCACCAGCAGCGGATCGTCGAACTGGGCGCGCAGCCGCTTCAGCCCGCCCGAGGCGGCCGGCTGGGAGAGGAACAGCCGCTCGCCGGCGCGGGTGACATGGCGTTCCTCGGCCAGGGCCACGAACAGCCGCAGCAGATTCAGGTCGGCCACATGGTGGTGCGGGGCCTGGTTCATGGCAGGGGGTTTTTCATGAAAGGGGGGCGGGGCCGTCAAAAGGGGCGGGGCAGGGGCATTGCATCTTCCGATACCCGGCATCAGGCCGGAAGCCGTTGCGGATCGCTGCGCCAAGTGGGTCTGACTCCGGCGCAGCAGAAGGGGGCGGCGATTTTTCTGGCCAAAGCGTGACCGCCCGCGGGCTGGCGACCGACGCCCCTGACCCCGATATCCTGCGGAAAAGCCAGGAGAACCGCCGATGTCCCGTCCGTCCCCCCTGCTGCTCGCCGCCCTGCTGGCGCCGGCCCTGCTCGCGACCCCGGTCCTCGCCCAGACCAGTGCGCCCGGCGCTGCGCCCGGAACGGCGGCGGGCACCGTCCCGGGCGCCTTGGCAGAGGCCGCCCCGCCCGCGGCCGGCCGCGCCGGTCGTGCCGGGCAGTCCGCCCGTCGCACGGTGCTGGCGCTGAGCGAGACCGCCGAGGTCCGCCGCGCCCCGGACGAGGTGCAGGCCGAGCTGCGCGCCGAGGCCCGCGCCGGCAATGCCGCCGCCGCCCAGGCGGCGCTGAACGCCGCCATGGAGAAGGCCCTGGCGACCGCCAAGGCGGTGAACGGCGTCACCGCCACCACCGGCGCCTACTGGACCAGCCGCAACGAGGAGAACCGGCAATGGGTGGCGACCCAGAGCCTGCGACTGCGCGGCGCCGAGGCCGCCCCGCTGCTCGAGCTGGTCGGTAGCCTGCAGGAGCAGCGCCTGGCCATGAGCGAGCTCGGCTGGTCGCTGTCCCGCCCGCAGGAGCAGGCGGCGCGGCAGGAGGCCGAGCGCATGGCCATCGCCGCTTTGCGGGCGCGCGCCGAGGCGGTGGCCGGCCAGCTCGGCCTGAAGGTCGCCGCCATCCGCCGGCTGCAGCTGGGCGAGACCGAGCGGCCGCAGCCGCGCATGATGGCGCTGGCCATGGCCCGGCGCGACGCCGCCCCGGCCCCCGTCTCGGCTCCCGAGGATGTGATCGTACGGGCGACGGTCTCGGCCGAGATCCTGCTGACCCCCTGATCCTGCGGGGTGGCGGCGGAATTGATGGCGAAAGCGCCGCGCGGTGGCTGCCCGGCGCGGCGGGGCGGTGGCATGCTCGGCGGGACACCATGATCACAGGGTAAATGTCCGCCACCGTCGCCGGCATCGGCCTGCAGCTCCTGGCCATCGCGCTGTTCGTGGCGATGGACACCACCGTGAAGGCGATGACGGCGGAATTCGCCGTCGCGCAGCTGATGTTCTGCCGCTTCGTGGTGCATGTGGCCTTCGTCGCCCTCCTGCTGCGGATCCTCAGCGGTCCGCTGCCCTGGCGGTCGAAGGCGCCGGTCCAGCAGATCCTGCGCAGCCTCTGCCTGGCCGGCGCCAACTACATGTTTTCCCACGCGCTGGCGCATGTGCCGCTGGCCGATGCGACGGCGGTGAACTTCGCCTCGCCGCTGCTGACCGTGGCGCTGGCGGCGCTCTGGCTGGGCGAGAGCGTCGGCTGGCGGCGCTGGCTCGGCATCGGCATCGGGCTGGTCGGCGTGCTGGTGGCGCTGCGGCCGCCCTTCCTGACCGGCGGGCCGCTGCCGCCGGCGGCGATGCTGCTGCCGCTGGGGACGGCAGCGATCTATGCCGTCTACCAGATCATGACCCGGCGGCTGGCGGCGATCGACGACCCGCGCACCACCATCCTGCACACCGGGGTCGCGGCCGCCGTGGTCACCGCCCTGGCGCAGCCCTTCGTCTGGACCTGGCCGGCGACCGGCTGGGGCTGGACCGGGCTGGCGGTGCTCGGCGCGCTGGGCGGGGTCGGCCATGCGCTGCTGGTGATGGCCTTTGCCCGGGCGCCGGCCAGCCTGCTGGCGCCGCTGAGCTACACCCAGCTGGTCTGGGCGGTGCTGGCCTCGATGCTGGTCTTCAACGACTGGCCGGATGGCTGGACCCTGGCCGGGGCGGTGATCATCGCCGCGGGCGGCGTGCTGGTGGTCCTGCCGGCGCGGCCGGCCACGGCGAGGCGATGATGCGGCGATGATCTCGGCCGATCGGCCGTCATTCGGCGTGCGGCCGATCAACCGTCAGCGAGCCGCAGCGTTGCAGCCCCGTCACCCCTGGGGCCCGCAATGACGCGGCGGCTTGCGCCGGAAGCGCCGAGCGGGTAGCGGAATGCGGGCGCGAGGACAGGGAATGGCCACGACATTCGGAACACCGCGGCAGCAGCCGGCGGAACAGGCGCTGCGGGACCACCCGCGCGCGGCGCTCGATGCCAATTCGGTGCGGGACGCCTATCGCCGCTGGGCGGGGGTTTATGACGCGGTCTTCGGGGGGGTCTCCTCCTATGGCCGCCGGCGGGCGGTCGCGGCGGTCAACCGCCTGCCCGGCACGCGCGTGCTGGAGGTGGGGGTGGGCACCGGCCTGGCCCTGCCGCGCTACCGCGGCGACAAGCGCGTGGTCGGCATTGACCTGTCGCGCGAGATGCTGCTGAAGGCGGAGGAGCGGGTGCGCGAGGAGCGTCTCGCCCATGTCGAGGGGCTGCTCGAGATGGATGCCGAGCAGATGGCCTTCCGCGACGGCGCCTTCGACATCGCGGTGGCGATGTTCACCGCCTCGGTGGTGCCGGACGCCAAGAAGCTGATGGCCGAGATGCAGCGCGTCGTCCGCCCGGGCGGTCACCTGCTGTTCGTCAACCATTTTGCCGCCGAGGCCGGGCCGCGCTGGTGGGTCGAGCGCACCATGGCGCCGCTGTCGCGGATCCTCGGCTGGCATCCGGACTTCGCCTTCGCCGACCTGTTCGACCGCGAGAAGGTGCAGGTCGAGGAGATCCAGCCCTGCCCGCCGGCCGGGTTGTTCACCCTGGTGCATCTGCGCAACGCCGCGCCGGGTGCGTTGGCGGTCGCCGCCGCGGCCTGAGGTTTTTTTCGCGGCCGGAGATGGCGAGGGGGCGTCCGCCAGGGCGCCCCTTTTTGCATGGCCGCGCGCCTGCTGCTGGCTTGGCGCCCGGCCGGGCTTCGCTGCGCGAATCGAAGGATCCGCAGCAGGGATTGTTACACCGTTCATCCTGACAATTGTTCCTGGAAGCGTGCCTGGCCGGGCCGTGTCCGGCGTGCCGCCGCGGAAAAGCGGCCCGTCGCGCCGCCGGCAGGGCGACCGGTGCCCCTTCATTCCCCCGGCATCCCTTGTGCGGGGCGGCAGGGGGCGACTATGGTCTGCCAAACGCTTCTCCTCCGCTCCCCAGCGGGGGAGGGTGGCTGGGCCGTGCGGTGCGGCCTGGCTCGGGATAGCGCAGACATGCGCGGCCTGCGCCCCGGTTGGGTGCAAGGGATAACGGGCGGACGGGATAGGGAATGCGGCGGTCGATCGTTTCGCGCTTCGCAGGTTTGGCGGCCACTCTCGGGGTGGCGGCGACCTCCTTGCTGAACGGGGCGGCTGCCCTGGCCCAGGCTCCTGCTGCTCAGGCGGCTCCCGGAAGTGAGGCGCCGATGATCGGCCAGCCGCACAACTGGGCGATGTCGCTGCAGCAGGCGGCGGGGCCCATCAAGGAAAGCATCCACGACTTCAACCAGCTGGTGCTCTGGATCATCGTGATCATCACGATCTTCGTGGGCCTGCTGATGATCTACGCCATGTGGCGCTTCCGCGCCGCGGCGAACCCGGTGCCCAGCCGCACCAGCCACCACACGATGCTCGAGATCGCCTGGACCGTGGTGCCGGTGCTGATCCTGATCGCCATCGCGGTGCCGTCCTTCCGCCTGATCTACTACCAGGACCGGGCGCGCGACGCCGAGCTGACGGTCAACGTGACCGGCCGGCAGTGGTACTGGCACTATGCCTATCCGGACCAGGGCAACTTCGCCTTCGACAGCTATCCGATCCAGGAAGCCGATCTGAAGCCGGAGCTCGGCCATCTGCGGAACCTGTCGGTGGACGAGCCGATGATGATCCCGGTGGGCAAGGACATCCGCATCATCACCACCGGCCAGGACGTGATCCACAGCTTCTTCGTGCCGAGCCTCGGCGTGCAGAAGTACACGATCCCGGGCCGCACCATGGAGACCTGGCTGCGCGCCGACCGGGTCGGCACCTTCTATGGCCAGTGCAACCAGATCTGCGGCACCAACCACTGGTTCATGCCGATCGTGGTGAAGGCCGTGCCGCAGGCCGAGTTCGACGCCTGGGTGGCGAGCGCCAAGCAGCGCTTCGCCCAGGGCGAAGGCGCCCCCGCCCAGGTCGCCGCGGCGCCGGCGGCCGCCCTCCCGGCGGCGGCCTCCCAGGACCCCGAGGCCGGCACGCAGCTGGCGCAGCTTGGCCGCTGACGCGGCCTCACGAGACGGTACGAGATAGCGGGACGGACGGACAAACATGGCGACCGCGTCACACACGCATGACGATCATGGCCACGGCCATCACGACCACACGCCAGGCTTCGTGGCGCGCTGGTTCTTCAGCACGAACCACAAAGACATCGGCATCCTCTACATCATCTTCGCGGTGCTGGCGGCTTTCGTGGGTGTCGGCCTCTCGCTGCTGATGCGCATCGAGCTGCAGTCGCCGGGGATGCAGATCTTCGCCGACGGCCAGGCCTGGAACGTGGCGGTCACCGCGCATGGCGTGGTCATGGTGTTCTACGTGATCATGCCGGCGCTGATCGGCGGCTTCGGCAACTACTTCGTGCCGATCATGATCGGCGCCCCCGACATGGCCTTCCCGCGGCTGAACAACATCAGCTTCTGGCTGCTGGTGCCGGCGCTGATGCTGGCCGTCGGCAGCCTGTTCGTGGGCGGCGCCGGCACCGGCTGGACGCTGTACCCGCCGCTGTCGAACAGCACCTACCAGTCGGGCATGGGCCTCGACATGGCGCTGTTCAGCCTGCACCTGGCGGGCGCCAGCTCGATCCTGGGCGCGGCCAACTTCATCACCACCATCTTCAACATGCGCGCCCCCGGCATGACGCTGCACAAGATGCCGCTGTTCGTGTGGGGCATGCTGGTCACCGCCTTCCTGCTGCTGCTCTCGGTGCCGGTGCTCGGCGGCGCGATCACCATGCTGATCACCGACCGCAACTTCGGCACGGCCTTCTTCGACCCGGCCGGCGGCGGCGACCCGGTGCTGTTCCAGCACCTGTTCTGGTTCTTCGGCCACCCCGAAGTCTACATCATGATCCTGCCGGGCTTCGGCATCATCAGCCACGTGCTGTCGACCTTCAGCCGCAAGCCGATCTTCGGCTATCTCGGCATGGCCTATGCCATGGTGGCGATCGGCGTGGTCGGCTTCGTGGTCTGGGCGCACCACATGTTCACCTCGGGCATCTCGGTGGACACGCGGGCCTACTTCATGGCGGCGACGATGATCATCGCCGTGCCGACCGGCATCAAGATCTTCTCCTGGATCGCCACGATCTGGGGCGGCTCGATCACCTTCAAGACGCCGATGCTCTTCGCCCTCGGCTTCATCTTCCTGTTCACCATGGGCGGCGTGACCGGCGTGAAGCTGGCCAATGCCAGCATCGACGTCATCCTGCACAACACCTATTACGTCGTGGCGCACTTCCACTACGTGCTGTCGCTGGGCGCGGTGTTCTCGATCTATGCCGGCTTCTACTACTGGATCGGCAAGATGAGCGGGAAGCAGTATCCGGAGCGCTGGGGCCAGATCCACTTCTGGATGACCTTCATCGGCGTCAACCTGACCTTCTTCCCGATGCACTTCCTGGGCGCCCAGGGCATGCCGCGCCGCTACCCGGATTATCCGGACGCCTTTGCCGGCTGGAACCTGATCGCCAGCCTGGGCGCCTATGTCTCGGTGGCATCCTTCCTGGTGTTCATCTATGTCTGCTTCCGCACCCTGATGGGCTCCGAGAAGGCCGCGGCCAATCCCTGGGGTGAGGGTGCCACGACGCTGGAATGGCAGGTCTCTTCGCCGCCGCCCTTCCACACCTTCGACGAACTGCCCCGCATCCGCTGAGCGGGCCTCCCTACCAGGGTTTGCAAGTCTGATGAGCGAAAGCGCGATCAAGACCGATATCCAGATGGGGGGGGCTTCGGCCCCCCTCGGCACATCGGGCGAGCTTGACCTGAGCGAGGTGCGCGACTGGGTCGCGCTGCTCAAGCCGAGGGTCATGTCGCTGGTGGTCTTCACCGGCCTGGTCGGGCTGCTGGTGGCGCCGGGGGTGATCCATCCGGTGCTGGCGGCGACCGCCATCCTCTGCATCGCGGTGGCCGCCGGCGCCTCGGGCGCCATCAACATGTGGTATGACCGCGACATCGACGCGGTGATGCGGCGCACCGCCAACCGGCCGATCCCGGCCGGGCGCATCCGCCCCGAGGCGGCGCTGAGCTTCGGCATCTTCCTGGCGATCGGCTCGGTGGTCGTCATGGGGCTGGCCACCAACTGGGTGGCGGGCGCCGTGCTGGCCGGCTCGATCGGCTTCTACGTCTTCATCTACACCATGTGGCTGAAGCGCCGGACGCCGCAGAACATCGTCATCGGCGGCGCCGCCGGCGCCTTCCCGCCGGCGATCGGCTGGGCGGCGGTGACCGGTAGCCTCGGGATCGAGGCGCTGGTGATGTTCGCCATCATCTTCGTCTGGACGCCGCCGCATTTCTGGTCGCTGGCGCTCTTCGCCAATGGCGACTACCAGCGCGCCGGCGTGCCGATGCTGCCGGTGGTGGCCGGCGCCAAGGAGACGCGGCGGCAGATCTGGCTCTACAGCCTGGTGATGGCGCCGCTCGGCCTGCTGCCGACGCTGATCGGCATGGCTGGCCTGGCCTATGGCGCGGCCGCGCTGGTGCTGGGCGGCTTCTTCCTGGAAGCCATGTGGCGGGTGAAGCAGGACGTGCAGGACGCCGAAGGGCGGAGCCTGAGCAACGACGCGCCGGCGCGCTATGCCTTCAAGTTCTCGATCCTCTATCTGTTCCTGCTCTTCGCGGCGCTGGCCGCCGACCGGATGATCTTTGGATGACCGCCGCCCCGAAGCCGATGCCCGGCGCCCCGACCGGCATGACCGATGACGAGAAGAAGGCCTTCATCCGGCGGCGGCGCGGGCGGAACTGGGCGGTGATGCTGGCGCTGCTGGCGCTGGTCGGCCTGTTCTACTTCGTCGCCATGGCCCGCATGTCGGTCAGCGGCTGAGCCGGGATCGGGGGAGGGACGCCATGCCGCAACACCGGCCGCAAGACCCGCAGCTCGCCCGCCGCAACCGGCGGGTGGCGCTCGGCGCCGCCGTGGTGGTGGGGGGGATGCTCGGCCTCTCCTTCGCCGCCGTGCCGCTCTACACCCTGTTCTGCGCCGTCACCGGCTATGGCGGCACGCCGATGATCGGCGGCCCCGGCGCGCCGGGGGCCGCCGCCGATGCGCGGACCATGACCATCCGCTTCAGCGCCAATACCCATCCGGGCCTGCCCTGGCGCTTCCAGCCGGGCCAGAACAGCATGCAGGTCAAGCCGGGGGAGGAGGCGCTCGCCTTCTACACCGCGGCCAGCCAGTCGAACGGGCCGTCCACCGGCATCTCGACCTACAATGTGACGCCGGAGATCGCCGGGCCGTATTTCCACAAGGTGCATTGCTTCTGCTTCGACGAGCAGACGCTGGCGGCCGGCCAGCAGGCCGAGATGCCGATCTCCTTCTGGGTCGATCCGAAGATCGCCGAGAATCCGGAGACGCGTGACATCCGCACGATCACCTTGAACTACACCTTCTTCCGCACCCTGGCGGATGCCGAGCGGGCCGGGGCGCTTGCCAAGGCCGGGCCGCATGTCGGCCGGGCCAGCGATGCCACGCCGGTCAGCCAGCCCGCCGGGTCAAGCCCCAGATCCATTCCGTGACAGGCTTGATCCCCAAGCGTTTTTGGGGATTGATGCCAGGCACTGGCGGGCTGCCCCGCCAAGCCAAGTAAGACAGTTCCCCTGCAGTCGAGTCCAGGAAGCCCCATGGCCAGCAGCACCCCGACGGTGGAAGCCGACCACCCGCCCGCGAACAAGCACCCCTACCACCTGGTCGATCCCAGCCCCTGGCCGCTGACCTCGTCCTTCGCCGCGGGGCTGATGCTGTTCGGCATCATCCTCTTCGCGCAGAAGGGCATCCACTGGGTCTTCGGCGTCGGCCTGCTCGGCGTGCTGGTCTCGATGTATTTCTGGTTCCGCGACGTGGTGCGCGAGGCGCGGACGCCGGGCATCCACACCTCGGTGGTGCGGCTGGGCATGCGCTACGGCATGCTGCTGTTCATCGCTTCCGAGGTGATGTTCTTCGTCGCCTTCTTCTGGGCCTATTTCCACTTCGCCCTCTACCCGGAGCATGTCGCGGGCGCCGCCAAGGCGGTCTGGCCGCCGGCCGGCATCCACACCTTCGACCCGTTCCACCTGCCGCTGCTGAACACGCTGATCCTGCTGCTCTCGGGCTGCACCGTGACCTGGGCGCACCATGCGCTGATCGAGGGTGACCGCAAGGGGCTGCTGCAGGGCCTGGGCCTGACCGTGCTGCTCGGCATGACCTTCACCTTCTTCCAGGCGGTGGAATATGCCGAGGCGCCCTTTGCCTTCCATGGCGGCGGCATCTACCCCTCGGTCTTCTTCCTGGCCACCGGCTTCCACGGCTTCCACGTGATCGTCGGCACCATCTTCCTGGCGGTCTGCTGGTTCCGCGCCAAGGCCGGCCACTTCACCCCGCAGCGCCATTTCGGCTTCGAGGCCGCCGCCTGGTACTGGCACTTCGTCGACGTGGTGTGGCTGTTCCTCTTCGTCTGCGTCTACGTGCTGGGCGCCGGCGAGCTCGTGCAGCACTGACGCTGCACCGCCCGGGACCGCTGCCGGTCCCGGGCCTTTCCCTGATGCATCGCCTCTCCTGATGACCGCCTGGCGACGCCTGCGCCTGCCGCTCCTGGCGGGGCTGCCGGTCTTCCTCATCCTGCTGGGGCTCGGCACCTGGCAGTGGCAGCGTCTGCAGTGGAAGACGGCGCTGCTGGCGGAGCTCGCCAGCGCCGAGGCCGGCCCGGCCCGCCCGCTGGACGACGCCACCCCCACCCCCTGGACCAAGGTTTTTTCCAATGGCCGCTTCCGGCATGACCGGGAAGCGCTGCTGGGACTTGAGGTGCGCGGCGGGGTGCTGGGTGCCCAGCTGCTGACGCCGCTGGAGCGCGACGGCGCCGCCCCCCTGCTGGTGGTGCGCGGCTGGGTGCCGCTGGAGGGCAATGCGCCCCTCGACCGGCCGGCAGGCCCGGTCCGCGTCGAAGGCTATCTGCGCCCTGGCGAGACCGCGGATTCCTTCGCCGCCCGCGACGACCTCGCAAAGAAGCGCTTCTACACCCTGGACCCGGCGGTGATCGGCCCCGCCATCGGTCAGCCCGGCCTCGCGCCCTTCGCCCTGGTGGCGCTGGGCGCCACGCCGCCGGGCGTGCTGCCGGCAACGGCGCAGAGCCTGCCGCGGCCAGCCAACAACCATCTGGGCTATGTCATCACCTGGTACGGGCTGGCCCTGGCCGAGCTCGGCGTGTTCATCACCTTTGCCCGCCGCCGCCTGAAGGAGCCCGCCGATGAACCCCGCCTATGACCGCCTGAAGGCCCGCTTCGCCCGCATCGGCGCGCTGGGCGAGGCGCAGTCGATGCTGCATTGGGATGCCGCCGCGGTGATGCCGCCGGGCGGCGCGGCGGCGCGGGGCGAGCAGCTGGCGACCCTGGCCGGCCTGGCGCACCAGCTGATGACCGAGCCGGGCCTGGCCGCTGACCTGGCCGAGGCGGAAGCCGCCGGCGACTGGGACAGCGCCAATCTCGAGCTGATGCGCCACGCCCAGGCGCGCGCCACCGCTTTGCCGGGCGACTTGGTCGAGGCCAGCGCCCGCGCCAATGCCGCCTGCGAGACCGTCTGGCGCGACGCGCGGGCGAAATCCGATTTCGCGATGGTCCGCCCGCTTCTGGAAGAGGTGGTGCGGCTGCAGCGGGAGACGGCGGCGGCGCTCTCGGCGGTCAGCGGCCTCTCGCCCTATGACTCGCTGATGGAGAGCTACCAGCGCGGCATCGGCGCCGGCGATGTCGAGCCGATCTTCTCGGCCTATGAAAGCTTCCTCGCCGAGGCCCTGCCGCGGGCCGAGGAGATCCAGGCCCGCCAGCCGGCGCCGCGCGAGCCCGCCGGCCCCTTCGCCACCGCCACCCAGCAGACGCTGTGCCGCGAGCTGGCCGGGCGCGTCGGCCTCGACTTCGCCCATGCGCGGCTGGACGAGAGCCTGCATCCCTTCTGCGGCGGCACGCCGACCGATGTGCGCATCACCACCCGCTACACCCCCGACAGTTTCGCCCAGGCGCTGCTCGGCGTGCTGCACGAGACCGGCCACGCCATGTATGAGCGCGGCCTGCCGCCGGATTTCGCCCGCCAGCCGGTGGGCGGGGCGGCGGGGATGGCGGCGCATGAATCGCAGAGCCTGATCGTCGAGATGCAGGCGGCCCGCTCCGAGGCCTTCCTGTCCTATCTGGGCCGCAAGCTGCCGGAGGTCTTCGGCGAGGACCCCGCCTATGCGCCGGAGAATCTCGGCCGGCTGTGGCGCCGGGTGGAGCGCGGTTTTATTCGTGTCGACGCCGGGGAAATCAGCTACCCCGCCCATGTTATCCTGCGCTTCCGGCTGGAGCGGGCGCTGATCGGCGGCGAGCTGGCGGTGGCCGACCTGCCCGGCGCCTGGAACGAGGGTTTCTCGCGGTTGCTGGGCCGCGCGGTGCCGGATGATGCGCGCGGCTGCCTGCAGGACATCCACTGGCATGACGGTGCCTTCGGCTATTTCCCGTCCTATACGCTGGGCGCCATGGCCGCCGCGCAGCTGATGCAGGCCGTGCGGCAGGCGGTGCCTGACGTCGACGCGGCCCTGGCCGAGGGCGATTTTTCCCCGATGATGGCCTGGCTGCGCGAGAAGGTGCACAGCCAGGGCTCGCGCCTGGGCTTCCAGGACCTGTTGCGGCATGCGACGGGCAAGCCTTTGGACCCGTCCGACTTCATGGCGCATCTGCGCGCCCGTTACCTGGCGGATTGATCGCGGGGTCCGGGGGGATCGTATCCCCCCGGCGGGGGCCAGGGGGCGGCGCCCCCTGTCTTTCTTTTCTGCTGCCTGTTTATAACCCGGGAAACGCTGTTCCCCGGGGGATCCCGCCGTGAAGAATTCCGACGCCGTCTGGCGCCATGTCGAGTCGCGCCGCGACCGTTACAACGACCTCAGCGACACCGTCTGGGGCATGCCCGAGCTCAACTATGCCGAGCATCGTTCCGCCGCCGAGCATGCCGCCCTGCTGCGCGAGGAGGGCTTCCGGGTGACCGAGGGCGTCGCTGGCATCCCGACCGCGGTGATGGGCGAGGCGGGCGACGAGGGCCCGGTGATCGCCATCCTCGGCGAATACGACGCGCTGCCGGGCCTCAGCCAGGAGGCCGGCGTCGCCGAGCACCGCCCGATCGAGGCCGGCGGGCATGGCCATGGCTGCGGCCACAACCTGCTGGGCTCGGCCTCGCTGCTGGCGGCGGCGGCGGTGAAGGACTGGCTGGCCGAGCGGGGCCTGAAGGGCCGCGTCCGCTACTATGGCTGCCCGGCCGAGGAGGGCGGCTCGGCCAAGGGCTTCATGGTGCGCGACGGCGCCTTCGACGATGTCGACATCGCCATCTGCTGGCACCCGGCGGCTTTCTCCGGCGTCAACAAGCCGCGCTCGCTGGCCTGCATGGAGGTCGATTTTTCTTTCACCGGCCGCTCCAGCCATGCGGCCGCCGCGCCGCATCTGGGCCGCTCGGCGTTGGATGCGGTCGAGCTGATGAATGTCGGCGTCAACTACATGCGCGAGCACATGCCGAGCCATGCCCGCATCCATTACGCGCTGCAGGATGCCGGCGGCATCGCGCCCAACGTCGTCCAGGGCAAGGCGCGGGTGCGCTACCTGGTGCGCTCGCTGACCATGGCCGAGGTGCTTTCCCTGCTGGAGCGCGTCAAGAAGATCGCCCAGGGCGCCAGCCTGATGACCGAGACGCAGGTGACGCATCGCGTGCTCAGCGCCGATGCCGAGCTGGTGGCCAACCCGCCGCTGGAGCAGGCGATGGAGGAAGCCTTCCTGCATCTCGGCGCGCCGGCCTTCGACGAGGCCGACAAGGATTTCGCCCGCGCCATCCAGGCGACGCTGACGCCGGCCGAGATCGACGCCGCCTATCGCCGTGCCGGTCTGGCCCCGATCCCCGGCGAGGTGCTGGCCGAGCGGCTGGTGCCGCTCTCGGCGCCGGAGCCGGCGGGCATCGGCTCGACCGATGTCGGCACGGTCAGCTGGAAGGTGCCGACCGTGCAGGCGCGCGGCGCCACCTATGCCATCGGCACGCCGGGCCATTCCTGGCAGCTGGTCGCGCAGGGCAAGGCGCCGGCGGCGCACAAGGGCCTGGAGCACGTGGCCAAGGTGATGGCGGCGACCGCCACGCAGGTCTTCGAGGACCCGGGCCTGCTGGCCCGGGCGCGCGCCGACCACGCCGCCCGCACCGCCGAGATGCCCGACGTCTTCCCGATCCCCAAGGACGTGCCGCCGCCGCTCGACATGGCCGGCACGGCGCAGGCCTGATGCCGATCCTCTCCCCGCAGCGGAGCGCCCGCATGACCCCCCGCCTCATCGCCGCCGCCCTGGCGGCCGTCGCGCTGGCGACGCCGGCTCTCGCCGATGACCTGCGCATCGGCCTCTCGGCGCCGGTGACCTCGATCGACCCGCATTTCGCCAATGCGGCGCCGAACTCCTCCTTCGCGCGGCACATCTTCGACCCGCTGGTGGTGCGCGGCACCGATGGCCGGCCGATGCCCAACCTGGCGCTGTCCTGGACCGCGCTGGAGGACAATCTCTGGGAGTTCAAGCTCCGCCCCGGCGTCACCTGGCATGACGGCAAGCCCTTCACCGCCGATGACGTGGCCTTCAGCTTCAACCGCGCGCCGAACGTGCCGAACAGCCCGGCCAGCTTCGGCGGCGCGCTGCGCACCGTGGCCAGGGTCGAGGTGGTCGACCCGCTGACGCTGCGCATCACCACCTCGGCGCCGACGCCCAACCTGCCGATCGACCTGACCGCCATCGCCATCGTCTCCCGCCATGTCGGCGAGGGCGCGACCACCGCCGACTATAATGCCGGCAAGGCCGCCATCGGCACCGGCCCCTTCCGCCTGCTGAGCTACAGCGCCGGCTCCTCCATCGAGGTCGAGCGCAACCCGGCCTGGTGGGGCCCGAAGCAGGACTGGGACAAGGTCACCTTCCGCATCATCCCCAATCCCGGCGCCCGCACCGCGGCGCTGCTCTCGGGCGATGTCGAGCTGATCGCCGCGCCCTCCGCCTCCGACCTGCCGCGGCTGCGTGGCGACCAGAACGTGCGGATCTTCGAGCGCCAGGGCTCGCGCGCGCTGTTCCTCTCGCCGGATTTCAGCCGCGAGGGCAGCTCGCCCTTCATCACCGACAATGAGGGCAAGCCGCTGGCCGGCAATCCGATGCGCGACCTGCGGGTGCGCCAGGCGCTGTCGCTGGCGATCAGCCGCCAGGGCCTGGCCGAGCGGGTGCAGCAGGGCATGGCGGAAGCCACCGGCCAGTGGATGCCGCCCGGCGCCTTCGGCCACAACCCGGCCATCCCGGTGCCGCAGCAGGACCTGGCCCGCGCCCGCGCCCTGCTGGCCGAGGCCGGCTTCCCCAATGGCTTCCGCCTGACGCTGCATGCCAGCAACGACCGCTACCCGGCCGACGGCCAGACCGCCCAGGCCGTCGCGCAGATGTGGAGCCGCATCGGCGTCGCCACCACGGTCGAGGCGCTGCCCTTCTCCACCTACCTGACCCGGCTGGCCAAGCAGGAATACTCGATGGTGCAGAACAGCTGGGGCAGCACCACCGGCGAGGCCGGCAGCGTGCTGCTGAACATCGTCCACAGCTACGACGCGCCGCGCCGCCTGGGCGCCAGCAACGACACCCGCTACGTCAATCCGGACCTCGACCGGATGATCGAGGAGGCGCTGTCCACCATGGACCCGGCCGAGCGCGAGCGGCGGGTCGCGGCGGCGGTGAAGGCCTCGGTCGACGACCTGGCGCTGATCCCGATGATCCTGTTCAAGGCCGCCTGGGCCGCCCGCCGGCCGCTGACCTACGAGCCGCGCATGGATGAGCAGACGCTGGTCATGGGGATCAGGCGGGAGCGGTAAGCCATGGCAGCCGGCCGTCAGGCCGGCTGAGGCCGCGAAGGCGGCCCGCGCCCGGTGGTGCGGAAGCCAAGCCCGCGGAGCGGGCGCCGGCGTCTGAGGCAAAGAAAAGGCCGGGGGAAGGAATTCCCCCGGACCCCCATCTTTTTTCTGTCAGACAGAATTACGCGGGAACCGGCACCCTCTGCGCCAGGGGATCGAGCAAGGTCTCGATCGCGGTCGGCTCCTCCCAGGCCAGCTTCACGGTCAGCACGGTCACCCGGCTGCGGAAGGCGGGCGGGATGCGGACATAGTCCTTGGCCGTGGTCACCGGGATGGCACGCAGCGCCTCGGCCTGCTCCAGCAGCTCGCGCAGGTCGCTGGCATCGAAGGGATAATGGTCGGCATAGGCCATGCGGCCGGCCAGCACCGCGCCAGCCGATTGCAGGCTGGTGAAGAACTTGCGCGGATTGCCGATGCCGCAGAAGGCGAAGACCGGCTGGCCAGCCAGCAGCTCCGCCTCCGGCCCCGGCACCTGGCGGGCGCGCAGCACCGGCAGGTTCGGCGGCAGCATGTCGAGCGCCCCGGTCTCGTCCTCGCCGATCAGCACCGCCGCGCGGCAGCGCGCCGCCGCGGCATGCACCGGCTCGCGCAGCGGCCCCGCGGGAATGATCCGCCCGTTGCCGAAGCCGAAATTGCCGTCGACGACGAGAAGGGAAAGATCCTTCACCAGGCCGGGATTCTGCAGCCCGTCATCCATGATGATCGCCTGGGCATGGGCGGCGACCGCCGCCTGGCCGCCGGCGGCACGGTCGCCGGCCACCCAGGTCGGGCGGGTCGCGGCCAGCAGCAGCGCCTCGTCGCCCACCGCCTGGCTGTCATGCTGCACCGGGTCGACCAGCACCGGCCCCTTCAGCTTGCCGCCATAGCCGCGGGTCAGGAAATGCGTCGCCACGCCACGGTTCGACAGCCGCTGCCCCAGGTCGAGGGCCACCACCGTCTTGCCCGAGCCGCCGGCCGTGGCATTGCCGCAGCAGATCACCGGCACGGGCGCCTGCCAGCCCGGCTTGGCCACCCGCCGGGCGGTGGCGGCGGCATAGATCGCGGCGATGGGGGACAGGAGCAGGGGCGCAATTCCCCCGCTGCCCCCGTTCCAGAAGTCGGGTGCGCGCATCCGGCTGAGACCTGTCCTCTCTCTTTAGGCGTCGCGGGCGACCGGCATGGCGCCAGTGCCGAAAGGCAGCATGTCGAGGATCGCGGAGGCCAGCTTCCCCGGCAGGTGGGAGGCATCCTCGGCGATCGTGGCCGCCGCCTGGGCCATGGCCCGGGCGCGACCGGCATCGGATAGCACGTCTGCGGCGGCCTCGGCCAGCGTGGCGCTGTCCTGCACCCGGCGGGCGCCGCCGGCGGCGATCAGCGCCTCGGCCAGCTCGCGCACATGCTCGGTATGCGGGCCGATCAGGATCGGGCAGCCGAGCCGGGCGGCCTCCAGCGGATTGTGCCCGCCCTTGGGCACCAGGCTGGCGCCGACGAAGGCGACCCCCGAGAGCCGCAGGAACAGCCCGAGCTCGCCCAGCGTATCGACCAGATAGAGGTCGCAGTCGCGCCCCGGCAGCCCGCCGGCGCTGCGCTGGATCGCCGCTCCGAAGGGCGCGGCCAGCGCCAGCACCTCTGGCGCCCGCGCCGGGTGGCGCGGCGCGATCAGGGTCAGCAGGTCCGGGAAGCGGGCGCGCAGCGCCGCATGCGCCTCCAGCACCGCCTGCTCCTCGCCCGGATGGGTGCTGGCGCCGAACAGGACCGGGCGTTCGCCGATCAGCGCGCGCAGCCGGGCGAGCTCGGCCGGATCGGCCGGCAGCGGCTCGGCGGCGGCCTTCAGCGAACCCCAGAACACCGCCCCCTCGGCGCCGAGCGCCCGCAGCCGGGCCAGGTCGTCCAGGCTCTGCGCCACCACCAGCCGGAAGCGCGACAGCATCTCGCGCGCCAGGCCCGGCGCCCAGCGCCACAGCCGCGCCGAGCGCGGCGAGATCCGCGCATTGATCAGCGCCGCCGGCACGCCGCGCCGGGCCAGCGCCGCGGAGATGTTCGGCCAGAGCTCGCTCTCGACGAAGACCGCGCCATCCGGCCGCCAGCCGTCGAGGAAGGTCTCCGCCCAGCGCGGCACGTCGAGCGGCGCGAAGCGGTGGATCACCCGCGGCGCCAGCGCCTCCGGCAGGCGCTGCGCCAGCAGGGTGGCGGCGGTGACGGTGCCGGTGGTGACCAGCAGGTGCAGCGCCGGCGCCCGCTCCAGCAGCGCCCGCATCAGCGGCAGCAGGGACAGCGTCTCGCCGACGCTGGCGCCGTGCAGCCAGAGCAGCGGGCCGGGCGGGCGGTCGGCGTCCAGGCCGCGGCGCTCGGCCAGCCGCGCCGGCACCTCCTTGCCGCGGCGGGCGCGCAGCCGCAGCCAGTGCGGCAGCACCGGGGCCATCGCGCTGCCCAGCAGCCCGCTGGCGCGGCCCAGCAGGCTCACAGGCGTCGCTCCTCCATCGGCGTCCCGGCCGTCCAGGCATCGGCGGTGTCGCAGGCGGCGTTCAGCGCGGCCTCGATCGCCGGGATGGCGCCGGCCGGGTCGTCGCGCGGCACGGTGATGGGCGGGCCGCAGACCAGCACGGCACGGCCGAAGGGCAGCGGCAGCATCATGCGGTCCCAGCTGGGCAGCAGCCGGTGCCGCGTGCTCGCCGCCGCGGTCGGCAGCACCGGCACGTCGCCCAGCGCCGCGATCATCGCGACGCCCTCGGCCGCCCGGCGGCGCGGCCCGCGCGGGCCGTCCGGGGTGATGGCCACCGGGCTGCCGCCCTTCAGCACCTTGAGCAGGCTGCGCATGCCGGCCGCCCCGCCACGCGAGGTCGAGCCATGCACCATCACCAGGCGGAAGCGCGAGACCACCTCGCCGATGAAGCGGCCGTCGCGGTGCTGCGAGACCAGCACATGCGGCTGCCAGTCGGCGGCGCCGGGGAACAGCTTGTGGGTGGCCGTCCAGAGCATCGGCATCATCGGCAGCCGCTCGTGCCAGAAGGCGATGATCGCCGGCTGATTGGCCAGGGCATGGGCCTCGATGTGCCCGGCGCCGACCAGCGACCAGCGCGAGGTACGATAGCAGAAGCCGAGATAGGCGCTGAGCAGCCGGGCCAGCACGATCTGCGTGCGCGGGTGGCGGATCAGTTTGCGGAGCATGGGGCGTCGCGGTTCGTCACAATGGCGGCCCTAGCACAGCTGTGGCCAGGGCGGAAATGAACCGCGCTCCACGCGGGGGTCGGTGGCCAAACCACGCCGGCTTCTTGTGCATTGCAGCACGTTGTCATCCCTGACCCAGCCTCTAGGCTGGCGGCGATGCGACTCCCGATCCCCGCCCCCGCCGCGCTGCTGCCGCATCTGCTGTGCCTGGCGCTGTCCGGCCTGGGCGGCGCGCTGTTCTTCCGCCTGGGCACGCCGCTGCCCTGGCTGCTCGGCGGCATGCTGTTCGTGGCGATCGGCCAGCTGGCCGGGCTGCGGCTCGCCGCCTGGCGGCCGGCGCGCAACCTCGGCATGCTGGTGATCGGCGCGGCGCTGGGCCTGTTCTTCACGCCCGAGGCGGCCGGGCACCTGGCGCAGCGGGCGCCGCTGGTGGTGGGGGCGGCGCTGGCGACGCTGCTGCTCGGCGTGCTGCTGTCGCCGCTGCTGGCGCGGCTTGGCCGGCTGGACCGGGCTTCCGCGCTGTTCGGCTCGATCCCCGGTGGCGTTGCCGAGATGAGCGTGCTGGGCGAATCCTACGGCGCCCGCCCGATCGCTGTCGCCATCATCCAGCTGCTGCGCGTGGTCGGCGTGGTCGTGCTGGTGCCGAGCGCCTTCGCCGCCCTCGGCGTCGCCGGGCACGTGCCCTCCGCCGCGCTGGCGCATCCGCTGGTGCCGCTCGGCTTCCTCGGCCTGGTCCTGGGCGGGCTGCTGGCCACCGGGCTGCTGATCCGCCTCGGCGTGCGCAATGCCTGGCTGCTGGGCGGCCTGTTCGTCAGCCTGGGCCTGACCGCGACCGGCCATGCGGTGACCGGCATCCCCGGCTGGATCACCGCCATCGCCCAGGTGGCGCTGGGCGCGCAGCTCGGCGCGCAGTTCGAGCGGGCCGCGCTGCTGGGCAGCGGCCGGCTGCTGGGGGCGGCGATCCTGCACGTGCTGCTGCTGACCGGGCTCTGCGCCGCGCTGGGGGCGGCGCTGACCCTGGTCTCCGGCATCGACCTGGCGACGCTGGTGCTGGCCACCGCCCCGGGCGGCGTCGCCGAGATGTCGCTGACCGCCAAGATCCTGCTGCTCGACGTGCCGGTGGTGGTGGCCTTCCACCTGGTGCGCATCGCCATGACGGCGATGCTGGTGCAGCCCTGCAGCGTGCTGCTGCGCCGCTGGGGCTTCCTCTGAGCGGGCAGGGGGCCAGAGACCCCGCCCGGCCGGTGCCCTCAGGCACCGTCGAGCGGCCAGTGGGCTGCCGCGCCCGGCCGGTCAGAGGCGCTTGACGAAGACCCAGTAGGTGTCGCCGATCAGCGCCTTCTTCATGTGCACCTTGACCCGGGTCGGCTTCATGTTGTGGTCGAAGGTGTACTCGATCATCGTGTTGAGGTCGCCGGCGGCGACGCCCTTGTCGAAGACGCCCTTGAAGGCCGGCGTGTTGGTGCAGGGCGCGACGTCGGTGAAGAAGTTGCTGCCGATCACCGCCTGCGGGTCGCGGCCGGTGATGGCGCCTTCCGCGGCGTTGTAGCGCAGGATCTTGCCGGTCCGGTCCAGCTCGACCGCGCCGAAGGCCAGCTGGTCGATGGCCGCGGCCGACATCTTGGAAAGCACGTTGTCGATGTCGGCTTTGCCGAAGCCGACGATGTCCATCATTCCGCTCATGGCGTCTTCTCCCCAGGGCTGTCCGCACGGCGGTCTTCCGGCGGCTGCGCGGTATGAAGTCGTCACATTGACGGTTTGCTAACGGATTGGTTCATTTTACTTGGATATCCGGCTTCGTTATTGCCTGAATTCTTCTGGAAAAGTCTCATATTTGCGCCCCTGGTGCCGATTGCTTGCCTGTCAATCCCGGCACCGCCTCTATCCCGCCATCGGCGGCAGCAGCGCCGCGCCGAACAGCAGCCCGTGCCCCAGCAGCAGCCCCAGCCAGAGGGCCAGGGCCAGCAGCGGCGCCGGCCAGCCGATCTCGGCCGGGCGGAACGGCGCGCGGCCGGCCAGGATCGCGGCGAAGGGCAGGATCGAGCTGCCGGCCGCCATCCCGCGCCAGGCAGCCGGATCGCGCCGCGCCAGCTTGGCGTCGATCGAGGGCATCCCGGCCAGCGCCACCAGGCCGAGGCTGCCGAAGAACAGCAGGCTGGCCAGGTCGCCGCGCGCCTGCAGGTGCAGCGCCGCCCAGAGCGCGAAGGACCACAGCATCGGGTGGCGGGTGACCCGCTGCAGCCCGCGTGGCCCCTGCGCCAGCAGGCGCTCGCCGCCGACCGCGGTGGGGTTGGGCCGGGTCAGGGCGCCGGCGAAGAGCAGCAGCACCGGCAGCATGCCGGCGATGGCCAGGCCGCGGGCGAAGGAGGGCGGCGTCCAGAGCGGCACCCAGGGGGCGGCGCGCCAGGCCAGGATCAGCCCGGCCAGGCTGGCGGCGGAGAGCAGGGAGAACAGGCCGCGGAAGCCGGCCTCGCCGAGCCGGGCGGCGAGCGGCGTGCGGCCGCGCCCGGCGATCAGCCCATGCAGGCCGATCCAGGCGAGGGCGGCGAGCGACAGGAGAAGCATCGGGGAGCTCCCTTGCCCGCGATGGAGGGCGGGGCGATGTTGGCGGCGACAACATCGAGGATTGATGTGGGCGATGTCAACATCGAAGGAGCCCTATCACCACGGCGATCTGCGCCCGGCGCTGCTGGCGGCGGCCGAGGCGCTGCTGGTGGCGGGGGGCCCGGCCGGGCTGTCGCTGCGCGCGGTGGCGCGGGCGGCGGGGGTGTCGCACAACGCGCCCTACCGGCATTTCGCCAGCCGCGAGGCGCTGCTGGCGGCGCTGGCGGCGGAGGGTTTCGGGCGGCTGGGCGCGGCCTTGCGGCAGGCCGGCGGGCTGGCCGGGCAGGGGCGGGCCTATCTGGCCTTTGCCGCCGAACACCCGGCGCTGTACCGGCTGATGTTCGGGGCGGAGCTGCAGGGGACGTCGCATCCGGCGCTGCGGGAGGCGGCGGCCGGGGCTTTCGCCGCGCTGGCCGGGGTGGCGGCCGACCGATCGACGGCGCTGGCGGCCTGGGCGCTGGTGCATGGCCTGGCCGGCCTGCGCGCCGACGGCCACTGGCCCGCCGATGTCGATCCCCTTGCCGTCCTCAGCATCGCGATCCCGGCCAAGCCCTGACGCGGCAGCACGGACAGAAGAAAGAGGGGGGTCCGGGGGAATTCCTTCCCCCGGATTCTTTTTCTACGGCCGCCAGCCCCGGTGGTACGGATGGTTGGCCTTGATCGCCTGGGCCCGGTAGAGCTGCTCGGCGAGCATCCCGCGCACCAGGAAATGCGGCCAGGTCATCGGCCCCAGCGACAGCCGCTGGTCGGCGCGCGCCTGCACGGCGGGGTCCAGCCCCTCGGCGCCGCCGATGACGAAGGCCAGGCTTTTCCCCGATTCCTCCCAGCGGGCCAGCAGGGCGGCCAGCCCCTCGCTGTCCGGCATGTGGCCGCCGAGGTCCATGGCCACCACCAGGGCGCCGGCCGGCAGGGCGGCGAGCAGGGCCTCGCCTTCCCGCCGCCTGACTTCCGCGGGCGAGCCGCGCCCCTCGGCGATTTCCTTGACGCCGAGGGGCGGGCGCAGCCGCGCATTGTGCTGGGCGAAGAGATCCGCCTCCGGACCGGGCTTGATCCGGCCGACGGCGACCAGCAGCGGCGCGCGGCTCAGCCGCGGCCCTCCGCGTCCTCGTCGTCGCCCTCGTCCATGCCGCCGTCGAGGGCGTCGCCGTCGAGATCCTCCTCCTCGTCATCCGCGTAGTCGGCGGCGGTCAGCGAGGGCAGGGGGGTGTCGTCGGCCAGGGTGTCGTCCTCGCCGGGCGGCGGGCTGTCGGGGCCCCACATCTTCTCCAGCCGGTAGTTGGCGCGGGCCTCCGGCTTGAACAGGTGGACGATCAGGTCGCCGGCATCGAGCAGCACCCAGTCGGGCGAGGTCTCGGTGCGGATGCGGCGGATGCCGTGCTCGCCCAGCACCTTGTCCAGATGCGCGGCCATCGCCTGGATCTGGCGGTCGGCCAGGCCGGTGGCGACGACCATGCGGTCGGCGAAGGCCGAGCGGCTGGCGATGTCGAGCACCACCACATCCTCGGCCTTGTCATCCTCCAGGCTGGCGACGGTGGCCTTGACCAGCAGCTCGATCTGGTTGGGGTCGAGCTTGGCGCGCTGCGGCATCTTGCGCGGCTTGCGGGTGGCGGCCGGCTTCTCGGCGGCCTTGGCGGGCTTCGCCGGCTTGGCGACGGGCTTGCCGGCGGCCGGGTTCACCGTGGCGCCCTTGCGGGCCGGCGGCCTGGCCTGGGCGGCGGCGGCCTTGGACGCGCTGGCCTTGCTCGCTGCGAGCTGGCGGATGGCCGGAGCGCTGCGGGCGGGCTTGGCGGCGGCGCTGCGGGTCGGCTTGGCAGCGGCGGTGGCGCGGGCCGGACGGGCGTCCGACTTCGGCGCAGCAGCGCGGGCCGGCTTGGCAGCGGCGGAGGCGCGGGCCGGACGGGCCTCTGGCTTCGGCGCGGCGCTGCGGGCGGGCTTCGCGGCGGCGGCGGCGCGGGCCGGACGGGCGTCCGACTTCGGCGCGGCGCTGCGGGTCGGCTTCGCGGCGGCGGCGGCGCGGGCCGGACGGGCCTCTGGCTTCGACGCGACGCTGCGGGTCGGCTTGGCAGCGGCGGTGGCGCGGGCCGGACGAGCCTCTGGCTTCGACGCGGCGCTGCGGGTGGGCTTCGCGGCAGCGGTGGCGCGGGCCGGACGAGCGTCCGCCTTCGGCGCGGCGCTGCGGGTCGGCTTCGCGGCAGCGGCGGCGCGGGCCGGACGGGCGTCCGACTTCGGCGCGGCGCTGCGGGTCGGCTTCGCGGCAGCAGTGGCGCGGGCCGGACGGGCGTCAGCCTTCGGCGCGGCGCTGCGCGTCGGCTTGGCGGCGGCGGCCGTCTTCGGCTTGGGCGGCGCGACGCGGGTCGGCTGCTTCAGCGCCGGCGCCGCCTTGCCGGGCTTGCGCGGCGCGGGGGAGGGGCGCGTCGCCGTGGTGGCCTTGCGGCGGGCCTGTTCGGGGGTCTTCGGGTTGCGGGCGATGGCGGCCTCCTGTCGGCAGTCCATGGGTTTCTTGAAAGAAGTCTTCTGGGCGGGTGTATGGCGCGAACCGAGGCCCCGGGGCCAGCACCGAAAATGCGCCAGCGCTCAGCCGGGCCGCAATCCTGCCCGGCGCAATTGTTCCGGCGCGACCGGTGCGGCGGCCGCGGCCGCCGCCTGGCGCAGCGCGGTGGCGCTGGCCGGGTGTTCCGGCGCCGGCACCAGCGCCCAGCCGGGCGGGCCGTCCTGCAGCAGCGCGCCCGGCGCCCGGCGATGGCGCCGCAGCCGCGCGGCGGCCGCCCCGTGCAGCGCCCGCCGCGTCCAGCCTGGCCGCGGCAGCACCGCCAGCGGGGTGCGCGCCGCCAGCCGCCGCCAGTCGCGCCATTTCGGCAGCTGCCACAGATTGTCGGCGCCGATGATCCAGACGAATCGGGCGCGCGGGAACAATTGCTGCAGCCGCTGCAGCGTGCGGGCGCTGTAGCGCTGGCCGATGGCGGCCTCGATGCCGCTGGCCAGCAGCCGCACCCCGTCGCCGATCCTTTGCGCCGAGGCCAGCCGCTCGGCGAAGGGCGCCATGCCGGCACGCGGCTTCAGCGGATTGCCCGGCGAGACCAGCAGCCAGACCTGGTCCAGCCGCAGCGCCTTGAGCGCGTGCAGCGCGACATGGCGGTGGCCGTCATGGGCGGGGTTGAAGCTGCCGCCCAGCAGGCCGATGCGGATCCGCCGCCGATCCCCCCAGCGCCCCGGTTTCTTTCCAGTGTTCATCGAGGCGTGGAGCGTGTCGTCAGGGCCGGGTCTGGCCGGTGCCGGTGATGCGGTAGCGATAGGTGCAGAGCTGCTCCAGCCCGACCGGGCCGCGCGCATGCAGCCGGCCCGTCGCGATACCGATCTCGGCGCCGAAGCCGAACTCGCCGCCGTCGCAGAACTGCGTCGAGGCATTCCACAGCCCGACCGCCGAATCGATGCCGTTCAGGAAGACCTCGGCGGCGGCGGCATCCTCGGCGACGATGCATTCGGTGTGCTCGCTGCCATGGCGGCGGATATGCGCCAGCGCTTCCTCGACACCGTCGACCACCTTCACCGAGAGGATGGCATCGAGCCATTCGGTGGAGAAATCCGCCTCGCTCGCCGGCGGCAGCGCGGGCATCAGGGCGAGCGCCCGGGCATCGGCGCGGAAGCTGCAGCCCAGGGCAGCAAGGTCGGCGACCAGCAGCGGCAGCAGCGAGGGCGCGATGCCCGAGTCGATCAGCAGCGTCTCGGTGGCGCCGCAGACGCCGGTGCGGCGCATCTTGGCATTGGCCAGGATGGCGCGCGCCATCGCCGGGTCGGCGCTGGCATGGATGTAGGTGTGGCAGAGGCCCTCGGCATGGGCGAGGACCGGCACCCGCGCCTCCTCCATCACCCGGGTCACCAGCCCCTTGCCGCCGCGCGGGATGATCAGGTCGATCACCCCCGCCGCGCGCAGCATGGCGCCGACGAAGGCGCGGTCCTGGGTGGGGGCGATCTGCACGGCGCCCTCGGGGAGCCCCGCTTCGCGCAGCCCGTCCAGGATGCAGGCATGGATGGCGGCGGCCGAGCGGGCGCCCTCGCTGCCGCCGCGCAGGATCACCGCCGAGCCCGCCTTCAGGCAGAGGCCGGCGGCATCCGCCGTGACGTTGGGCCGGCTCTCATAGATCATGCCGATGACGCCGAGCGGCTGCGCCACGCGGCGGATCACCAGACCATTGGGGCGGGTCCATTCCGCCAGCACGCGGCCGACCGGATCGGGCAGCGCGGCGATCTCCTCCAGGCCCACCGCCATCGCCTCGACCCGCGCCGGGTTCAGCGTCAGCCGGTCCAGGAAGGAGCCGGTCAGCCCGGTCGCCGCCGCGAGGTCGGCGGCATTGGCCTCGAGGATGGTGCGGGCCTTGGCGCGCAGGCTGGCGGCGGCGGCCAGCAGGGCCCGGTCCTTCGACGGTCGATCCGCACGCGCGAGCTGGCCGGCCGCCGCGCGGGCGGGGCTGGCGAGGGCGGCGATGGGATCGGCGATGAGGTTCACGGGATGCGCTCTCTCTCGGGCGTGGAAAGCTTACAGCAGGACCAGGTCGTCGCGGTGGATCAGCTCGTCGCGGCCGCGCCAGCCCAGGATGGTCTCGATCTCCTCCGAGCGGCGGCCGGCGATCGCCCGCGCCGCCTCGGCATCATAGGCGGAGAGGCCGCGGGCCAGCTCGGCCCCCGCCTCGTCGCGCACCGCGACCGGGTCGCCGCGGCCGAATTCGCCCTCGACCGCACGGACGCCGGCGGGCAGCAGGGAACGGCCGTCGCGCAGCGCGCGCGCCGCCCCGGCATCGACCCGCAGCACGCCGAGCGGCGCCAGCGAGCCGGCGATCCACTGCTTGCGCGCGGTGCGGCCCTCGGGAGCCGGCAGGAACCAGGAGCAGCGGGCGCCTTCCTCCAGCGCCTGCAGCGGATGCGGCCGGGTGCCGAGGGCGATGGCCATGGCGCAGCCGGCGCCGGTGGCGATCTTCGCCGCGATCAGCTTGGTGCGCATGCCGCCCGAGGAATAGCCCGGCGGCGGCTCGCCCCCCATCGCCATGATGCTGTCGGTCATCCGCTCGATCACCGGCAGGTGCACCGCCTCGGGGTCGCGGCGCGGATCGGCGGTGTAGAGCCCGTCGATATCCGACAGCAGCACCAGCGCATCGGCATGGATCATCTCGGCGACGCGGGCGGCCAGGCGGTCATTGTCGCCGAAGCGGATCTCCGCCGTGGCCACCGTGTCGTTCTCGTTGATCACGGGGACGCAGCCGAGGTCGAGCAGGGTGCCGAGCGTCGCCCGCGCATTGAGGTAGCGGCGGCGGTCCTCGCTGTCCTCCAGCGTCAGCAGCAGCTGCGCCGCGGTCAGGCCGTGCTGCGACAGCGCGGTCTGCCAGGCGCCGGCCAGGCGGATCTGCCCGACAGCGGCCGCCGCCTGCTTTTCTTCCAGCCGCAGCTTGCGCTTCACCAGGCCGAGCGAGCGGCGGGCGAGGGCGATGGCGCCCGACGAGACCAGGACGACCTCGACCCCGCGCGCCCGCAGCATGGCCACATCGGCGGCCACGGACGAGATCCAGGCCTCGCGCGGCGCCGCCGTCTCCGGATCGACCACCAGGGCCGAGCCGATCTTCACGACGAGGCGCCGGGTGGTGGCGAGCGAAGGCGGCGGCAGGCTCATGCCGCGGTGCCCTTCTGCGCCGCCTGCTCCTCGCGTTGGCGGTAGATGGTGTCGGCCAGCTCGCGCAGCACGCCGGGCACGCCTTCCTGGGTCACGCCGCTGATCAGCCGGACCTCGCGGCCGGTGGCGCGCTCCAGCGCCTTGACGCGGCTGGCGCGGGCCTGCGGCGTCATGGCGTCGAGCTTGTTCAGCGCGATGATCTCCGGCTTGTCGACCAGGCCGCCGCCATATTCCTCGAGCTCGCCGCGCACCGTCTCATAGGCGCGCACCGGGTCGGGCTGGCTGCCATCGATCAGGTGCAGCAGCACGGCGCAGCGCTCGACATGGCCGAGGAAGCGGGTGCCGAGGCCCGCACCTTCGGCCGCGCCCTCGATCAGCCCGGGGATGTCGGCCAGGACGAACTCTTCCGTGGCGTTCAGCCGGACCACGCCCAACTGCGGCGTCAGGGTGGTGAAAGGATAGTCGGCGATCTTCGGCCGTGCCGCGCTGGCAACGGAAAGAAAAGTCGACTTGCCGGCATTGGGCAGGCCGACCAGCCCGGCATCGGCGATCAGCTTGAGGCGCAGCCAGAGCCAGCGCTCCTCGCCCGGATAGCCCTTGTCGGCGCGGCGCGGGGCGCGGTTGGTCGAGGTCTTGAAATGCGCATTGCCATGGCCGCCATCGCCGCCGGTGCAGATCACGCTGCGCTGGCCGGGCTCGGTCAGGTCGGCCAGCACCGTCTCCTTGTCCTCGTCCAGCACCACGGTACCGACGGGGACCTTCAGCACGACATCCTCCGACCCGGCGCCGGTGCGGTCGGAGCCGGCGCCGTTGCCGCCCTTGCGCGCCTTGAAATGTTGCGCGTAGCGGTAGTCGATCAGGGTGTTCAGCCCGGGCACGGCCTCGATGATGACATCGCCGCCCTTGCCGCCATTGCCGCCATCCGGCCCGCCGAACTCGATATACTTCTCGCGGCGGAAGGCGATGACGCCATCGCCGCCATCGCCGGCCTTCACCCAGATCTTGGCTTCGTCGAGGAACTTCATGTCAGTCGGATCCGGGGGGAGAAGGGGGATGGCCGGGGCAGGGGGCGAGGGCAGGCTCGGGCACAAACAAAAACGGGGGCCTTGCGGCCCCCGTTCGCGTCTGTACCGGTCGCGAAGGCGCGCGAGGTTACTCGGCGGCCTGCGGCAGCGGCTCCACGGAGACGTGGACGCGGCCCTCGGCGCGGCGGGTGAACTTCACCTTGCCCTCGACGGCGGCGTGGATCGAATGGGTGCGGCCGACCAGGACATTGGTGCCCGGGACCATCTTCGTGCCGCGCTGCGTCACGATGATGTTGCCGGCCAGCACGTGCTCGCCGCCGAACTTCTTGACGCCGAGGCGCTTGCCCGCGGAGTCGCGACCGTTGCGGGACGAGCCGCCAGCCTTCTTATGTGCCATGAGGAGTGTCTCCTAAATCTCGAGGACGCTGGCGATCAGGCCGCGGCGATGGCGGAGATGCGCAGCACCGTCTGGGGCTGGCGATGGCCATTCTTGCGGCGGCTGTTCTGCCGGCGGCGCTTCTTGAAGATCAGGACCTTGTCGCCCTTCTTGTGCTCCAGCACCGTGGCGGTGACGGAGGCGCCGGCCACGATGGGCGCGCCGATCGTCAGCCCGGCCTCGCCGGAGATCGCCAGGACATCCTGGAAGGTGATGGTCTGGCCGGCTTCGGCCTCCAGCTTCTCGACGATCAGCACGGCGTTCGGGGTGACGCGGTACTGCTTGCCGCCGGTGCGGATCACTGCGTAGGTCATTGGGGCGCCCTGAAAGCTCTGCCGTGCTGGCCTGATTCGAAAAGAATAGTGGCCGAGAACGGCCGTCGGCGACGCCACAGGCATCGTCGGGAGGACGGCCGTATAGCGCCGGGGGGTCCGGGGAGTCAACGCTGGCCAGGGGATTCGCGCTTTTTCCGTGAAAAGCCGCGTTGCGCTCCGGCCGAAGCCCCTCTATACCCCGCCCCGCCTGACGACCAGCGCACCGCGGAGAGGTGGCAGAGTGGTCGATCGCGTCGGTCTCGAAAACCGAAGTAGGTGCAAGCCTACCGTGGGTTCGAATCCCACCCTCTCCGCCAGCGGACCAGCTTTTCTGCGGGTTTCCGGCCGGTCAGACCGATCTACCCCCAACGCTACCCCCAATGCCGCAGAGGCTGCCGTTTTCGGGCGGCGCCTTACATGCCCGAGTGGCCGCGCCTACGGCGGGGTTGCTTCCGCTCTGAGATCGTCGGCGGATCTGTAAGGCTGGCAGCTGCGGTTATTTGCTGTTCCAGCCGTTCCGCTGTTCCCGGACGATCTAAATAACTGATATCAAACGTTCTCTATGGAACGGCAGGATGAAGTCTGCCGTTCCCCTTGCCGTTCCACCGCAGGGTTGCGCCTAGCCACGGCCAAAGGGTGGGCGAGCACAGCATGCCGGCAGTGTCTCCAGCTGCTCGCGCGGGCGAAATTCCCAGGTTGATTGCGGCCGTCGGTCAGCGATGCAATCGAGGCCGCGGGTGCAGTTCCAAGAATGGGGCGGGCAGGGCATAGCGTCGGTCGGGCCGCCAGCGAGCCTTCGCTTTTCCAGAATTCGCCTGATGGCCCAGCCTGCCTATTTCCGCCCCAGCGTCCTGCGCCGCTTTCTGGACGGCCACTCCTCCGCCGGCTTGGTCCTAATGGCGGCCGCCGCCCTGGCGCTGGTCGTCGCCAACTCGCCCCTCGCGCCCGCCTGTAGGGCGACGCTGGCCGCCTATGTCGGGCCGCTCTCGGTCGGGCACTGGATCAATGACGGGCTTAATGGCCGCCTTCTTCCTGCTGGTCGGACTGGAGATCAAGCGCGAGGCGCCGGACGGCCAGTTTCCCACCTGGTCGCGCCTCGCCCTGCCGGGCTTCGCGGCGCTGGGCACCATGGTGGTGCCGGCGCTGATCTTCCTGGCCTTCAACCGCTCGGCCCCGGCCGCGGGTGGCTGGGCGTGCTGTCGCTGCTGGGCAACCGGGTGCCGGCCTCGCGGCGCATCTTCCTGGCGGCGCTAGCGATCATCGACGATCTCAGCGCCGTGGTGATCATCGCGCTGTTCTACACGGCGCAGATCTCGCTGCCGGATCTCACCGGCGCGGCGGCGGTGGTCGTGCTGCTGGTGGCGATGAACCGGCTCGGCGTGCGGCGCTTGGCACCCTATCTGCTGCTCTGGCTGCTGGTGCTGCGCTCCGGCGTGCATGCGACGCTCGCCGGCGTGATCCTGGCCTTCACCATCCCGCTCGCCGCCAGCCCGGGCCGCCCCGATGACGCCACTAGCCCGCTGCACCGGCTGGAACATGCGCTGCACCTGCCGGTCGGCTTCCTGGTGGTGCCGATCTTCGGCCTGGCCAATGCCGGCGTGCCCTTCCTCGGCCTGCTGGCCGGCAAGCTGGTGGGCGTGCTGGGCTTCTCGCTGCTGGCGATCCGGCTGGGCCTGGCCGACTTCCCTGTACATGCCGGGCAGCTGCAGCTGGCCGGCATCGCGCTGCTCTGCGGCATCGGCTTCACCATGGCCCTGTTCATCACGCTGCGGGCCTTCCCGGCCGACCCGCTGCTGCAGACCGAGGCGAAGATCGGCATGCTTAGTGGCTCGCTGGTGGCGGGGCTGCTGGGCTACCTAGTGCTGCAAGTGGCGCCGCAGGACTGGCCGGGCACGCCTTCGCGCATTCAGGCGGCAAGGGCGTTCCCTTGAACGGGTGGTCCGCTCGACGTCCGCCCGAGGGACGCATGCCATTCCGGCAGTCTCCACAATTGCACTGCTATCCCAGTTCGGTCGTTGCTCCGCCCTCGGGTGCTGACCTGGACTTGCTGCGGCTGGGTCAAGGCCGCAATTGTTCAGATCAGCAACCAGGCGGCACATCCTGGATCGATCCGCGTCCGAAAAGTCCAGCTGGCGCTTGCTAGGACTGAGGTGTAGCTTGCTGCCTTCCAAGATTGAGAACCAAGAGGCAGCTGTGCTCACGTCGATTGAGATAGTTGGGGAGGCAACCTACCCGCCGTCAGGCGCAAAGCTCTCCGAGCTGCGCAAGATCAACTATTTATTTGGCCATAACGGGTGCGGAAAGACAACGATCTCGCGGGCGATCCACGACCCGAGCGCTCGGCCTGGCTATAACGTTGCCTGGGCTGATGGACGAGCCATTCCGACATTTGTGTACAATCGCGACTTCGCTGAGGCCAACTTTGGCGAGCAGATGAGAGGGATCTTCACTCTTGGTGAAGAGTCGATCAGAGCAGCCGAAGAGGTTAGCCGCCTTCAGGCAGAAATTTCCAAAATTACCCGAGAGATTGATAGCTTGGGTCGGCAGCTCAACGGCGAAGGAGGTGCTGGTGGGCGGTGTGCTGAGCTTTTGGCGGCGCGTTCCGCCCTAGAGGACGCTTGCTGGGAGTCGCAAAGGTCTCACAAAGGAGCTTTCGAGGTCGCGTTTACCGGGCATCGAGGAAGCAAATCAGCCTTTTGCAGCAAGCTTTTAGCTGAGCATCAGACCAACAGTGCTGATCTAGTCGCTCATACTGATCTCACGTTCCAGGCCGCCACCGTCTACCGATCTTCTGCACTAACCGTGGCGACGATTGATCTGCCGTCGTTTGATGGTCTAGCCCTCATAGAAGCACATGAGATCCTACGACGTAGGATCGTTGGCCGAGACGATGTCGTGGTTGCAGGGTTGATTCGGCGCCTGGAAAACAGCGACTGGGTTAAGCAGGGCGTCCCTTTTCTTCGCATCGCCGAAGGTTCGTGCCCATTTTGCCAGCAGCCAGCTCCTCCGGATCTTCTGGATAGCTTGAATGCGTTCTTCGACGCTCAATACGAATCGGATATATCTCAGATAGCAAGCCTTGCTGCTCAATATGCCGAACGGACCCTGAATATCGATAAAAGAATTAACTCAATAATTTCTACGCCACATCTTTTTTTGAATGCAGAATTATTGGCTGAGAGATATCAGGTATTTAAATCTATAGTAGATTTGAACCACGATCGCTTGATTTTGAAGCGTCGGGAGCCCAGCAGTGAAGTTGCCCTCGAGGCGACTGCTCATGCAGGGGAGGCCATCTCTGCCCTTCTAATTGCCGCGAATGAACAGGCTAGAGCATGATCCGACCTGTTTGACTCGGACGGGGATTCCCGGGCGGCTGGAAATCTGATTCACCCTGTTGGCCGGGAGGAGGCCGGTGGTGATGAGCAGAGCGCTGTC
>NZ_JBBCWY010000017.1:0-47466 GCF_037145735.1 Roseomonas sp. USHLN139
AGCCACGCGGCGCCCTTGGCCTTGGCCATGGCGCGAACGGCGGCCAACTGCTCGTCACGGTTCGCCGGCGGCGCGGGCTGGTCGGACGGGGCGGCCGCCTGGTCGGCCTGGGGCGGCGTCGGGTCGGACTGCTGGGCCGGCTGGTCCGACTGCGGGGCCGGGTCGGACTGGACGGTCGGCTGGTCCGCCTGGACGAGCGCCGGGTCGGACTGCGGCTCGATCGGGGCGACGTTCTGCTCGGCAGCCTTGGCGTTGTATGCCTCGACCGGGTCGACCGGCGCGCTGCGGCGGGACTGGCGCTGCTGGCGGGGCTTGACCGTCTCCGGCATCACGGCCGGCGGCAGGGCGGTGTCGACCACGTCGGCTTCGGGGCCGTCATACTCGGCCTGGATCGCGGCCATGATGCGCGTCGCGCGCACCGCGTCGTCCGCGGTCTGGATCTGAAAGCTGACCTGCGTGTGAAGCATCGGATTTCCTCGGGATGACTGTCTTGCGACAATGAAAGCTGTATCTTAATACGCAACACGCGGCAACGGATTTAAGGCAGAAGAAGCAACTTTTCCATGTCGTGCGCGTTTCGAGCGATCCCGGCGAATCCGCCGGCGCGCTGCACCGCGGCGATGAATCGCTGCTGGTCCTCGCGGGGCTTGCCGGCCAGCGTCTTGAACTCCGGCGCGGCGAACACCGCCACGCGCTGGCCGACCATGTCTGGCGTCACCGTGACCGTGCGCCAGCCGATAGCGTCGGACGATCCGGGGCACAGGCCGAAGGTCGCGCGCCGCGCCTGGAGCAGCAGGACGGCGCCTGGCGGCAGGCCGGGCATGCGGGCCTCCTGGCCCGTCCAGCCTTTCCCGACGTGGTTGCGGAACAGCCGGACGTCGGGATGTGAGCCGACCGCCAGCAGACATTCCGCCTGGATGACGGCCTCGGCCTTGCCGGTCATGCGAATTCCTCTCCGCTGGTCCGGGGCGCCGGCAGGCCGCCGCGCCGGAACTTCGTCTGGACCCGGACCCAGCCCGGGCTGTAGCCGCGCGCGGCGGCGATCTCCTGCAACTGCTCGAAGGTCGCGCCGGCGGTCAGCTCGGCCAGCGGCGCGCTGCGCAGCATCTGCAGCCGGCGGTCCTCCGGCGTCAGCCGCGCCAGCTCGCCCTCCCGGCGCTCGATCTCCCGGCGCTCGGCCGCGACGCGCGCCGCCTCGTAGTCGAAGCCGCAGCCCGGGCAGCACGCGGCCGGCCGGTGGATGGCGAAGCAGTCCGGGCACTGCCGGGTAGCCGGCACGGTGATCGAGCGCCGCTCGCGGCCGGTCAGGCTCCACGGGCGCGGCTCGTCCGGCATGCCGTGGCGCAGCGTGTTGCCCGCGTGATCCAGCAGCCACATGTGCCGCTTGCCCGGCGCAGGGCGCATGCCGCGGCCGACCCGCTGCAGCCAGCGGCCGAGGGACTTGGTCGGCGCCAGGTCGATCACGCACGAGACGGCCGGGATATCCAGACCCTCGTCGATCAGGCTGCAGCTGAAGACCAGCTCGACCGTGCCCGCCGCCAGGCCGGCCAGGGCGCCGTCGCGGTGCTCGGCCGGGTCGTCGCCGGCGACGGCCACGGCACGCCAGCCGGCGGCACGGAAGGCGGCCGCGGTCGCCCTGGCGTGCTCGACCGAGACGCAGAAGCCGATGGTCGGCTTGCCCGGGCAATACCACTGGTAATGGTCGACCGCGTCGCCGGTGACGGACGGCGTGTCCATCAGCGTATTCAGTTCGCGCGGGTTGAAGTCGCCGGCTAAGGTGTGCAGGGCCTGGACGTCCGGCGGCGCGGCCGGAGCGTACACCTCGACCGGCGACAGGTAGCCCAGCGCCTGCAGCTCCTGCACGGACGGGCCGAGGACCATGGCTTCGTAGAAGTCGCCCAGGCCCTTGCCGTCCAGGCGCTCCGGCGTGGCGGTGACGCCCAGCACGCGAGCCTGCGGCTGGCTGTCCAGCAGCTGCCGGAACTGGCCGGCCACGGTGTGGTGCGCCTCGTCGACGATGATGTCGTCGAACCGAGGCAGTCGGTCCAGGCGGCGCGCCAGCGTCTGCACGCTGCCGACCACGATCCGACCGGCGTCCCGGCCCGGGTAGATGGACGAGCCGGGGATCTTGCTGACCGCCTGCCGGATCAGTTCCTTGCGGTGCGCCAGGATCAGCACGCGGCCCGGGCTGCGCAGCGCGCGGCTGGCAAAGATCACAGTCTTGCCACCGCCGGTCGGCAGCACGGCCAGCACGCGCCGCGCGCCGCCGGCGAACTGCCGGTCGATACGGGAGTCCGCGCTGACCTGGTACGGCCGGAGATTCACCGGCGGCCGGCCTCGATCGCCTGGGCGAGGGCGCCTGTCGCGGCGGCGCGCTTGTCATCAGGCACGTCGGTCAGCACTTTGCCGGCCAGGAAGCCGAGGATGTACAGCATCTCGCCTATATCGAGGGGCAGCAGGATTTCGGCGATCTGCTGCGTCCGCTGGCCGATGATCTCGGGTTCATGCCGGGGCATCGGTCGCCACCTTGTACGGGCACTCGGCCGTTTCCTCGACGACACGCAGGACCATCCCGTCCGGGCGCGTCACGGTGAACGGCGGCTGCGTGAAGCCGGCGTCGATCAGCGGGCGCTTCGGGAGCGGGATGAACACCGGCCCCTTCGCCCACCAGCCCCAGCGGGGCTCTTGTATCTCCATAGGATACACCTCAGGCACAGAGGGATTCGAGTTCGAGCGCGTCAATCCGGCGCCGGATATCGGCTTGGTATTCCGGCTCGCGCTCGATGGCGATGGCGTTGAAGCCGCACTCCATGGCGGCCTGCAGCGTCGTGCCGCTGCCGCTGAACGGGTCCAGCACCGTGCCGCCCGGCGGCGTCACCAGCCGGCACAGGTAGCGCATCAGGGCCAGAGGCTTGACGGTCGGGTGCTTGCTGTCGGCGCGGTCGGCCTTGCTGGCCTTGGCCGAGTAGAAGAACCGGGCAGCCTCGCCCGGAAACGCCGCCTCGACCTGCTCGCTGCCGTCGTGGATGACGTTCGCCGGCCAGCGGCCGGCGGGGTTCTCGACCAGGGTTCCGGTCGCGGCGCTGTCGGTCGTCCAGATGCCGCCTCGAGGCTTGTCCCATTTGACAGGGTTGTCCTCGCCCTGGACCCGACATGCGTCGATGTTCAGCGCGCCGGTCCCGTGCGCCAGGACGTTCGCCGCCACGGTGCCGGCCAGCGGCTTGCGGGCGACGATGATCGGCTCGAACGCGGGCTTCAGGGCCGTGCCCCAGCCCTGCCATTGGGCGGCCTCGGGCGACGCCGGCTCGTCGCTGACCGTCATATGATTCGGGTCCAGCATATACGGCCGGACGTTGCCGATGTTCCGCTGGTGGCCGATGACGCTTTTCGGCGCTACCTTCTCCCGCTCGGCGCCAAGCATCTTGTCGATGCCCTTCGACACATCGTGCGACTTCGGGAAGCCGGTCCCGTACAGCCACATGACGGTGTCGCGCAGCTCGAAGCCGGCGTCCTCGATCGCCACGGCCATCCGGTGATAGGTCCGCGAGCCGCCGAAGGCCAGCAGGTGCCCGCCCGGCTTCAGCAGGTCGAAGGCCAGGCGCCAGGTCTCGGGCTGGAAGGCGATGTCGCCGCCGTCCCATTCCTTGCCCATGAAGCCGCGCGACTGGCGCGCGAACAGGCCGTCCGTGCCGTGCTTCGCCGGCGCCGCGCCTTCCTTGCCGAACCGCTTGACCACGCTGGTCAGGTGATACGGCGGGTCGGTGATCACCGCGTCAACCTGCTCGCCGGCCAGCGCCAGATCCAGCATGACTTCCGTGCAATCTCCGCAGAGCAGGCGGCCGCTCACGAGGCGGCCCTGCGCGCCTGGTAGTCCAGCTGAAGCTGAGCGGCGCCGACAGCGCCCTCGGTGATCTGCTCGATACGGGCGACCCGGGCGGGCCGCGGCATATCTTCCGCCCGGATATACCGGTGCGCGGTGACACGATGGCACTGCAGCTCGGTCGCGAGCCACTTGGCCGGAAGGTTGCGGCTGGCGAGCCACTGTTTGAGCGCGGTCATGTCTGATCTTGTATCTTGATACGCTACAACACGCAACGGTGACGAGGGTTTCCCTGAGGCCTGCAAGGCCCTTTTTAAGGTTCCTCTGTTCAAGTGTAGCTTGTTGGGCTACAAACCGAGTCATATCAGAAAGGCTACTGTACATGCGCAAGAAAGTGGACGACTTCGCAAAGCTGTTTCTGCAGAAGGCCGGCCAAGACTTAAGAGAAATGCGCGAAGGCGCAGGTATGACGCAGCAGGAAGTTGCGGATATATTTAACTGGAATCGAGACGCGGTCAGTAAGATCGAGTCAGGCTCAATCAATATTTCTTTGCATCACTATCTGCAGATCATACAGCAGTTCAAAGAGCTTTACCCGGATCACCCGGCCCTGCCGCTGTACGACTACCTGACGAAACCGCGTCGCGCTCGGCGATAAACGTTGCCCGCTGTATCCTAATAAGATACATGCGGACCCATGGAGGTCCGCATGGCATCCCGTCCGTTCACCGCTGCCGACGATAAGGCGATCTGCGATTTACACGCGCAGGGCCTGACGTGGCGCGAAATTGCCCACCGCCTCGGCCGCCCGTCTGGCTGGTGCGTGTCCTATCGCTGGAAGCTGCTGCACAAGCCGGCTGAGCGCGCCGGAAAACCCGGCGAAGCGCGCCGGCGCAAGTGCATGCGCTGCCCGACCGTGTTCGACAGCCCGCATTTCGGCGTCCGGCACTGCACCGCGTGCCGGGACGATCTGCAGCGCTGCGACGACGGCTTGCCGACCGGCTTCGCGACACCTGGCCGCGAGCGCACCTTTCACGGCGTCCGCGAAGATATGGCTGAGCACGGCAAGGCCGGTGCGGCATGAGGCTGCATCTCGATCTGGAGACGCGCAGCCGCGTCGACCTGACGAAGACCGGAGTCTACGTCTACAGCGAAGACGAATCGACTCGGATTATTGTCGCACGCTGGAAACTCGACAACGGCCCGCTGCGCGAGTGGACGTTCCTGCAGGCGACTCGATTTCCTGACGAACTGCTGGACCTGCTCGACAATCCCGCCGTGACCGTCGTCGCGCACAATGCCGGCTTCGAGCGCACGATGCTGAACGGCCCGCCGGGCCGGCGCCTCGGTGTCCGCCGCCCGATCCCGCTGGAACGCTGGAACTGCACCGCCGCCCGGGCCGCGTGCTTCGGACTGCCTCGGTCGCTGGACGGCGCCGGCGCCGCGCTAGGCCTGGCCGTGCAGAAGGACAAGGACGGCAAGGCGCTGATGCTGCGCATGTGCAAGCCCCTGCCCTTCCGCCGCAAGCGCCGCGACGAGACGCCCGACGAGTTCGCCGCGGCGAAGGCCGAGCACGCCGCCGGCCCGCCGGAATGGCTGGAAGACCCTGACAGCGTCGCCCGGCTGTCCGCCTACTGCGCGATCGACGTCGAGGTCGAGCACGCCATCGACGGCCTGCTGCCCGAGCTGTACGGCATGGAGCGCGGGGTATGGCTGCAGACCGAGCGCATGAACGACCGCGGCGTCCGGATCGACCTGGCGCTGCTGGACGCCGTGACGCAGCTGGTCGCCGAGGCCGAGGCGGCGGTCAACCAGCGCTTGGCCCGGCTGACGAATGGCCGCGTGCTGCGCGTCAGCGACCACGGCGCGATCACGCGCTGGCTGCAGGAATACGACGCCGACGACAACCTGGGCGAGGACGGCATCGGCAAGGCCGCGCTGGCTGCGCTGCTGGAACGGGAAGACCTGCCGCCGCTGGTGCGCGACGTGCTGCGCATCCGGCAGGACAACGGCAAGTCGTCGACGGCGAAGTACCGGACGATCCGGGAGCGCCTGTCCTCGGACGGCACCGTGAAGGGCTGCTTCGTCTACTGCGGCGCCAGCGGCACCAGCCGGTTTAGCTCGCGCGGCCTGCAGCTGCAGAATCTGCCCCGGGGCGGGTCCGTGAAGAACATCCCCGAGGCCATCGCCGAGCTGATCGCCGGCCTGTGCCTGGAGCTGGCCGAGGATCTGTACGGTCCGGCGATGGTGCTGGCGGCCGAGCTGCTGCGGCCGATCATCATCGCCGAGCCGGATCACTGGTTCGCCCGGGGCGATTACAGCCAGATCGAGGCCCGCATCCTGCCCTGGCTGGCTGGCGCCGAGTGGAAGGTCCAGGCGTTCCGGGACTACGACACGATCACCGGCACGGATGCCAAGGGCAAGCCGAAGCGGAAAGGCCCGGACCTGTACCGGGTCGCCGCGGGCAAGATCGCCGGCTGTGACGCGGCCAGCGTGACGGACGACCAGCGCCAGACGGGCAAGGTGTCGGAACTGGCCTGCGGCTACGGCGGCGGCAAGGGCGCCTTCATGGCCTTCGCCAAGATCTACAAGCTGAAGATCGCCGAGGCCGAGGCCGAGACCATCAAGACGGCCTGGCGGGAATCGAATCCCGAGGTGGTCCGACTGTGGTCCGACCTGGAGCGCGCGGCGATCGCCTGCATGCAGGCCCCGCCGGACGGCCGGCTGTTCCCGGTCGGCGACAAGGGCGTGGGGTTCAAGCGGAACGCCAAGGCGCTGCTGCTGCGCCTGCCGTCCGGCCACTGCATCTTCCACTGGTGGCCGCGCCTGACCTACCGCCAGACGCCGTGGGGCGAGGACCGACTGACCGTGATCTTCCGGGCCGAGGACCCGAAGACCACGCGCTGGACCGAGTTCGCGGCCTATGGCGGGATCTGGGCGGCCGTGCTGACCCAGGCCACGGCGCGTGACGTGATGGCCTATGCGCTGCTGCAGCTGGCCGACGAGGACATGTTCCCGGTGCTGACCGTCCACGACGAGGCCGGCTGCTTGGTGCCGCACTACATGGCCGAGACCGCCGACGAGGCGGCGCGCCTGGTCGCCCTGGTGATGCAGCGCAAGCCGGACTGGCTGGGCGACTGCCCGCTGGCCGCGGACAGCTCGGCCGCCGATCGCTACCTTAAGGGCTGACGGCGGCCCGGCACTGCTCCAGCGTGCCGCCCAGGACGCGGCACGCCTGCATTTTCTCAGCCCTGGTGTCGCCCGTGCCGTGCTGCTGCGGCAGCAGGGCGGCCAGAGCGAGGATGCCCAGCACGACCAGCCCGACAAGGGCGAGCCGGCGCTGACGGGCGAGGCGGACGGCGAGGAACAGCAGGCAGGCGATGCCGAGGACTATGGCGGTATCCATGCCCGAGGGTATCACGGCCGGCCCGCCGGCGCAGGCGTGTCGCCGAGAGCAAGACAGGAGGCGATTCGATCCCTCTATGAAGGACTCCGCTTGCCTGAGTGTTGCCCAATAAGATACAACTGGCGGGACAGCAGGAGACGCCTCGATGCCCCGCCAGTTCGCTCTGTTCCGGGTCCGGGTCGCCTTCACGCTGCCCAGCGGCCGCCGGCGGGCTTGGTCCTGCCTGGTCGAGGCCTGGAACCGCCCTGAGGCGCACGAAGCGGCGCTGCTCGCCATGCCCCGCCTGCCCGGCGCCGTGACCCTGATCACCGCGAAGAAGGAGACCGCCCGCCATGTCTGAATCCCTGAAGCATCCCGAACCGGGCTCAACTTGGCAGCATCGAAATGGCCAGCTCTACGCGGTGCTCTGCATCGCGAACGAGTTCGACGAGCCCCGCTATCCGAAGACCGTGGTTTACCAGGGGCAGAACGGAAAGATCTGGGCCCGCCGGTTCGACGACTGGCACCGCAGCATGACGCTCGCCCTGCCCGCGAGCGTCAGCCATGTCTAAGCCGTTCTGGGTCAACGTGTACCAGCGCCCGGACGGGTCGCAATTCACTGCCAGCCCGTGGCCGTCCCGTCGTCAGGCACGGCTCGCCGCAATCGACACCGGGCCTAACCGGCTCGCCTGCCGCGTCAAGGTCACGCCCCGGCCGAAGCGCGACCCGTATGCCGCGGTCGTCGACGCCCTGTGCTCGCCGGCCGGCATTGCCCCGACGCGCCAGACCAGCATGTCGCCGGCCCTCGCCGCGCCGTATGGCCGGGGCGGCCGGGCATGACCGCCGAGACAGAGGCCGAGATCCAGCGGCTTGCTTTGGCCGGCTGCACGCTGCAGGCCGCCCGGCTGTACCGAGAGGCGCACAACGTCTGCCTGTCCAGCGCGGCGGAAGCGGTCCGGCGCATACAGGCCGGGCCGGACCGGGCGCTGCGGGATCGGCTCGCCGGCCAGATCATTGCGGGGATGTATGCCTCGCTGACCGCCGCGTCGGATTGGCCGGAACCGGAGCACATGCAGCGCATGGCCGAGGTCGCCTATCTGCAGGCCGACGCCCTGCTTGCCGAGCGAGACAAGGTCCATGGCTGAGGCCCGGCCGGCCCTCTCCTACGTCCAGGCCGTAGACGCCGCGCGGGTGGCCCTCGAGGCGAACCTGCCGGCCGTCTGCCGCGAGCTGCTGGCTTGGCACGATACCGGCCTGCTGCCGGACGGCCGGCTGCGCGAGGCCGCGGCGATCCTCGAGCCGGTGGCCCCGGGCTACTTCCTGCAGATCGCCGAGGGCATGGCGAACCGGGCCGCGCTGAAACACGCCGCGCAATCGCAGTCGGACCCCGGGCCGTGTCAGTCTGCCTCGCCTGCCCTGGAGTCCGACCGGTGATCATCCATCCCGAAACCGCAGACCCGGCGACCCTGGTCGACCGGCTGCGCGGCGTCTACCGGATCCCGATCACCGACGGTCTCGGCCCGGCCGGCGGCGACGAGCCGTCCAATCCCACCGAGTTCGTCCGCCGGCACCAGGCCTCGCCGATCCAGCACGCCGCGGCCGCGGAGATCGAGCGACTGCGCGCCGAGGCGCTGGAAGCGCGCCGGCTTTACCTGTCGTGGATGTCGGACGCGGCGAAGGCCATGGCCCGGGCCGAGCGCCTGTTCGCCGTGGTCGACGCCCTGCTGCAGCACGAGACGTCCGGCTTCCTTGGCCCGGACGCCGAAAAGAACCGCCGCGCCAGCTATCGAGGCGTGGTGCGCAAGGCCCGGAAAGCCCGGGCGGATGTGGAGGCCGGCAGGCTGTGATCGTCACCTTCTTCGACAGCCAGGCCGCGGCCCGCGCCGTTCAGCGCGACATGACCCTGGCCGATATCGCCGAGATGGCCCGGTCTACCCGGGCCGCGGCCAAGGCAGACCTGCCCTGGATCAAGCTGGCGGTCTTCGGCGACCGCCGGACGCCCAAGGGCAGCCTGCGCCACAATGCCAACGTCACGGCCATCACCGGCATCGAGGCCGACTATGACGCCATGGACATGCCGATGGAGGACGCCGCGGCGATCCTGCGCGGCGCCGGCATCACGGCCCTGTTCTATACCAGCCCGTCGCACCTCGCCGACCTGCCGCGCTGGCGCGTGGTCTGCCCGACGTCTGCCCCGGTCGGCCCCGAGCTGCGCGCCAGTCTGACCGCCCGGGTCAACGCCCTGCTGGGCGGCGTCCTGGCCCGGGAATCCTTCACGCTGTCCCAGGCCTACTACATCGGTCATACCGGGTCGGCCTCGCACACGGTGCTGCTGGTCGAGGGCGAGCGCACGATCGACCAGGCGGTCGGTCTGCCCGAGACCTACCCGATCCGCCTGGAGCCGGTCGCCGCGCCGCAGGTCATCCACCGGCCGGACGCCGGGCCGGACGAGCGGGCGTCCGACACCCTGCGGTCTGCCTGCGACCTGCTGCTCGGTATGACCGGCGGGGATACGCACCCCGTGCTGCTGCGGGCGACCTACATGGTCGCGCCCTTCATCCTGTCGGGCCACCTCGACGAGGCCGAGACCAGCACCGCCCTGGCCGACGCCTGCGCGACCGCGGTCCGCCCGCCGAACCCCGGCGAGATGGAGTCCGCCCTGGCCGGCGCGCTGGCCAAGGCCACGCCCTACGAGCCGTCCACCGGCGGCAGCGAGTTCGACGACGGGTCCGCCCCGGTCGGACCGCCGCCGCGCCCGACGATCCAGATCCGGGCCGACGACCTGACCGGCATGGTCAACCTGGCCGAGGCCTCGCTGCTGGCGTCGCACGAGCTGGTCTACCAGCGCGGCGGCGAGGTCGTCCGGGCGGGCCTGGCGCGCATCCGGCACCCGGGCGGCAAGAGCGGCGTTTCGCTGGCCGTCGTCCCGCTGGGCGAGGTCGGACTGCAGGAGGTGCTGGGTCGGACCGCCATCTGGGAGCGCTGGGACGCCCGCGAAGAGGAATGGGTGCGGGTCGGACCGCCGATCGCCGTCGCCCGGACCTACCTGGCGCGCGCCGGCATCGGCTGGCGGCTGCCGGTGCTGGCTGGCGTGGTCTACGCGCCAACGCTGCGCCCGGACGGCTCGGTCCTGGACCGGCCGGGCTACGACGAACAGACCGGGCTTCTGCTGGACCACCAGGGCCTGAGCTTCCCGCCGGTGCCGGCCAGTCCGACCCAGGCGGACGCGCAGTCTGCCCTGGCGCTGCTGGACGGCCTGCTGGACGAGTTCCCCTTCGTCGGCCCGGTCGACCGGGCGGTCGCCCTGTCGATGATCCTGACCAGCCTGGTCCGACGCGGTCTGCCCACGGCGCCCATGCACGGTCTGACCGCGCCAACCCCGGGCACCGGCAAGTCCTACCTGCTGGATTTGGCGACCCTGATCTCGACCGGCCGGAAGGCCGCCGGCGCGCCGTGGCGCCGGGACGACGAGACCGAGAACGCCAAGGTGCTGGACTCTGCGCTGCTCGCCGGCGCGCCGGTGCTGGTGCTGGACAACATCGAGGGCGAGCTGTCGGGGGCCAAGCTGGCGGTGATCCTGACCCAGACCGAGCTGAAGGTGCGGCCGCTTGGCGGGTCGACCGAGGTCACGGTCCAGGCGAACCAGATGGTGCTGGCGAACGGCAACAACCTGACCGTGGCGGCCGACCTGACCCGCCGCACGCTGCTCTGCCGGCTCGACGCCAAGATGGAGCAGCCCGAGAAGCGCCAGTTCGCTGCGGCGCCGGCCGACTTGGTGATGGCCGACCGCGGCCGCTTCGTGGTGGCAGGTCTGACCGTGCTGCGGGCCTACGTGCTGGCAGGCCGACCGGGTCTGCCTCGCGCCCTGGGCAGCTACGAGGCTTGGTCTGACCTGGTGCGCGGCGCGCTGGTCTGGCTCGGCCAGGCCGACCCGGTCGACAGCATGGGCACCGCCCGGGAGAACGACCCGCGGCGGAACGAGCGCTTGGCGGTTGTCTCGTCCTGGGCCGAAGCGTTCGGAGCGGACGACGTCACGACCGCCCAGCTGATCGAGCGGTCTGCCCAGCGGTCCGACCTGCGGGAAGCCCTGATGGATGTCGCCGGCGCCGGAGGGACGATCAACTCCCGGCGGCTCGGCCGCTGGCTGATGGCGCAGCGAGACGTGCCCACGGGCGGACTGACAGTCCGACGCGCCGGCCTCAATCGGACGGGGGTGGCGATGTGGACGCTGGACGGCGCCTCCCCGGCGGCCCGGCCGGAAGGCAGCAACGTGCTGGAGTTCGAGCGGCTGCTGGGCTGATGCGGAATTAACCTCAAACCCGGAATTAACCTCTCTCGGGGAATTAACCGCGCAGCCGGAACATAATCCTTGTGTCCGATAATTCCGCACACTAATAAGCGTACAGGAACCTGTACGCTGTTAGGAGCTGACCATGTCCCACGTGTCGTACACCAATCTGCGCCAGAACCTCGCTCGCTACCTCGACGAGGCGGTCGAGAGCCGAGCCCCGGTCATCATCACGCGCTCGGCCGGCAAGCCCAATGTGGTGATGATGTCGGAAAGCGAGTTTGAAGGCTGGCAGGAGACGGTGCATCTGCTCAGGAGCCCGCGCAATGCGGCGCGCCTGCTCGGCACGATCCGCGATTACGAGCAGGGCGCGGGGGAGCTGCACGAGCTGAAGCTTGAACACGCACTGCCCGAGTGAGAGTCTACTTTCTAGAGCAGGGCTGGGAAGACTACCGGCACTGGCAAGCCACCGACCTTGATACGCTGAACAAGGTCAACGAACTGATTGAGGCAGTCCGGCGGACCCCTTTCTCTGGCATTGGCAAGCCAGAGGCGCTGAAAGGGGATTTTTCCGGCTGGTGGTCCCGGCGGATCACACAGGAGCATCGCCTAGTTTACCGCGTCGAAGGCAAGGCAGGTACGGACCAGCGCATAATCATCGCGCAGTGCCGCTATCACTACTGACCACATGGAGGCAGACCGGTCCGCTCTCCGGTCTGCCTGGACGCCGCGCCGGTCAGACTAGCGAGTCTGGAAGTCCGCCCAGGCTTGGCCGGCGGTGGCCGTGCGGACGCCGTTCCAGGCCTCGTGACGCTCCAGCAGCCCGCGCTCCAGAAGGGCAGCGATTTCGCCGGCAGTGATGCCCGCCTGCTGCTCTAAGAGCGCCGGCGCGCGCCACGTCTCCCCGCCACAGACGGTCAGGATGTAGGTCTCGCGCGAGGTCAGCGGCCCCGGCGGTAGCGGCGGCAGCGTGTACATCTGGATCGCCGCCGCGACGATCCGCTCGGCCTCGGCGATCGCCGCCGGGTCGCCTTCGCGCCGCACGTCGTACAGGTAGGCCGCCCGGGCCTCCGGACTGCGCAGATCCTCGGGCTTGGTCATCGCAGCATCCTCTCCAGGTCGCGTTCCTCCGCTGCGGCCTCGAACGGGCAGCGGTCTGTCCCGAGATACTGCGCCGCCCTGCGGCCGAGATCCCGGTCGATCGGCCGAGCATAGCCGCCTGTAGCGCAGTAGGAAGCGCGGTCCGCATAGAAGCGCAGCACGGCCTCGGCTTCAGCCAGGCGGGCAGCCAAGCCTGGCTCAGGCACGCAGGGCGGGGCCGGTGCGCGAGCCATCAGCCCAGCCCGAACCGGCCGCCGCAATGCGGGCAGGCGGGCGTCAGCTTGTGTTCGTCCGGGCAGCGCAGGCAATTACCGGCCGGCCGCTTCGGGACGGTGTCACGGCATCCGTCGCACCACATGACGGTCGGGCTGCCTCGGCTGGTGCTGGTGAAGCCGCAGGCCTCGCAGGTCCGCCACTCGATCGCCTGTCTCTGTTCCATCAGCCCAGCATCCTTTCCAGTTCACGGGCCTCGCGCCAGAGGCGGGCGGTTTCGGCCTTCTTCGCACGGTACAGCGGGTCAGTCTTCCGCTTCTCATGGTACGCCCTGGCCCGGGCGCGCGCCTGCTCAGCGCGCAGCGGGTCGAGAGGGACGGGTGCCGCGTCCTGCCATTTCCGGTGCGCCGCCGCACGCCGCCGCCGCTGCCGGTCCCGTGCGCCAGGCGGCGCCTGCTGGTCCCGGCACGCCGTGCATGCCGGCCTCGTGGCTTTATGGTGGCACGCTTTACCGCAAGATACGCAGGTCAGAGGCATGATTCGGTCTCCTGAGTATCTATGTAAGATACATATACGACCCGTTTCAAGCCCGATCCGCTGGGTATGCAGGCTTTCGCTGGTTTTCTCCTTACCCCCTAGAGAGCGATTCTCATTTAGATAGATACGGTATGTGATGTCGTATATTCGTAAAAGAGAATCGCTATAGGGTAGGCGGGGCAGAAACCCGCATTATCCGGCAAACCCAGCGGTATCTTAAACCGCTACATCGCAATAGCCCACGCACCCGCTCGGCCTGTAGGGTCCAGGCATGCCGGGCAATCCCTTCTACCAGACCGCCGCATGGCGGGACGCGCGCCGCGCCAAGCTTCGCAGCACTCCGGTCTGCGAGGCGTTCGGCTGCAGCAAGCGGGCAGGCCACGTCGACCACAAGTTGGCGATGCGGAAGGGCGGCGCGCCGCTCGACCCCTCGAACCTGCAGGCGCTCTGCCATAGCTGCCACAGCCGCAAGACGGCGCGGCAGGACGGCGCCTTCGGCAATGCCCCCCGCATCCCAGGCGCCTCGGTCGACGGGCGCCCAGCCGACCCTCAGCACAGGTGGAACAGAGCGCCAGGGAAGCCCGCCAGCGGCTCGGGCGGCTGAGCGGCATGCGGCCTCGTCCATCCCTCCGGACCGCCCTGGGCGGCCTCCAGCGGCGCCGGGCGGGGCACGTCTCGGCGGGCCGGCGCCCCGGGGAGGGTCAAAAGGATTGCCGGATTGAGGGCCAAACCGAGCGGTGCTCCTCGGAATGCACCGAACCGAAATGGCAGAAGTTTCTAGAGGAACGCAATTGACATGGCCGGAAGGCCCCGCAAGCCGAGTCATCTGAAGCTGGTCACCGGGACGGAGCGGAAATCGCGCGCCAATCCGGCCGAGCCGAAGCCGGGCAAGGCGCCGCGCCTCGCGCCGCCGGGCCTGCCGGACGCCGTGGCCCGCGCCTGGCGCCTCTACGTGCCGCGGCTGGACCGCATGGGCGTGCTGACCGAGGCCGACATCCCGGCCGTCCTGGCGCTCTGCTACGCGCACGCCGAGCGCGACGCGGCGCGCGCCGCCCTGGCCGAGCCGTTCGTCATCCGAGGCACGGGCGGCGGGCCAGACGTGACGGTGGCCGCCGGCGGCGTGACGACCTACGCCACGATGTCGGCGACGGGCGGCTACATGCTCCGCACGCGGCCGGAGGTGGCGCTGGTGGCCGACGCAGACCGGCGAGTCATGGCTTACCTGAGCCATTTCGGCCTCACGCCGGCGGCGCGGTCGAAGGTGCAGGTCACGGGCGGCGACGCAGGCCCGGCGGACGAGGCGGACGCGTTCTTCGGATGACCGCCGAGAAACCGGCTCGCAAGCCCCGCGCATCCCGCGCCAAGGCCCCCACGACCACCCTGGCAGGTGCGCCTGACCACCCCGTCACCCTCTACGCCAGGGCTGTCACCACGGGCGAGCTGCCTGCCGGGCCGCTGGTGCGCGGCGAATGCGCCCGGCATCTGCGCGACCTGGCGGACGGGCACAAGCGAGGGCTGTTCTTCGACCGGGAGAAGGCCGACCGGGCGCTTGCGTTCTTCCCGAAGGTGCTCCGGCTGAACGGCGGCGAGCACGAGGGCGCGCCGTTCGAGCTGCTGCCCTGGCAGGTCTTCGTGGTCGGTTCGCTGTTCGGCTGGGTCAATTTGGCGACCGGCTACCGGCGGTTCCGCATGGCTTTCGTGCTGACCGGGAAGGGGTCCGGCAAGTCGCCGCTGGCCGCCGGCGTGGGCATCTACTGCCTGACGTCGGACGGCGAGCCGCGCGCCGAGGTGTACGCTGCCGCGTTCAAGAAGGACCAGGCGCAGATCCTCTTCCGCGACGCGGTGGCCATGGTTGACCAGTCGCCAGCGCTGTCGGCCCGGCTGCAGAAGTCGGGCGGCGATGGCAAGGAATGGAACCTTGCCTACCTGAAGACGGGTAGTTTCTTCCGCACCATCGCCAGCGGCGACGGCCAGAGCGGGCCGCGGCCGCACTGCGCGCTGCTGGACGAGATCCACGAGCATCGCGACAACACGACTGTCGAGATGCTGCGGGCCGGCACCAAGGGCCGGCGCCAGGCGCTGATGTTCGCCATCACGAACGCCGAGGCCGACCGGACCAGCGTCTGCGCGCAGTACCGGGAATATGCCGGCAAGGTGGCCCGCGGCGACCTGATGGACGACGCGTTCTTCAGCTACGTGGCCGGCCTGGACGAGGACGACGACCCGTTCAAAGACGAGTCCTGCTGGGCCAAGGCGAACCCGTCGTTGGGCCACACCTTCGGCATGCAGTATCTGCGCGAGCAGGTCACACAGGCCCGGGGCATGCCGAGCAAGGAAGCGATCGTCCGCCGGCTGAACTTCTGCCAGCCGACCGACGCCGCGGCGCCTTGGATCGACCGGGACGCCTACGAGGCGTGCGAGGCCGACTTCAAGCCGGACGAGCTGATCGGCCTGCCGTGCTGGCTGGGCCTGGATCTGTCCAGCAAGCGCGACCTGACCGCCCTGGCGGCGGTCTGGCTGCACCCGGACGGCCGGCGGTCCGTGGCGACGTGGTCCTGGACGCCCGGCGACACGATGGACGAGCGCGCCCGCACCGACAACGTGCCGTATCGCGCCTGGAAGGACGCCGAGTGGCTATTCGCCCCGGCCGGCCGGCTGATCGACAAGGGGCATGTGGCGCGCTTCGTGCAGCAGCTGGCCGCCCGGCACGACCTGAAGGCCCTGGCATACGACAACGCGCAGATGGACGACTTCCTGCGGGCCTGCGACGACATCGGCTTCGACGCCTGGATCGACGACGGAGAGGTCGAGGCGCACCAGCAGATCGGCCTGCGCCTGGTGCGGCACGGCCAGGGCTACAGCGGGTTCAATTCCGAGACGGTCCTGTGGATGCCGCGCTCGATCAGCCAGCTGGAAGAGGCCATCATCAAGGGCCAGCTGGCGATCCAGCGCAATCCGGTGCTGCGCTGGGCGAACGCCTCGGCCGTCGTCGCGGCCGACCCGAGCGGCAACCGGAGATTCGACAAGCGGAAGGCCACGGGCCGTATCGACCCGCTGCTGGCCGTCACGATGGCGATGGGCGCCTCGCACACCGGCGCGCCCGTGGCGCCGGTGTCGGTCTTCGACCGCGAGGACGTCTATGCGGCGCTGTTCGACTAGCCGAAGATCGCCCAGCCGAGCGCGCCGGCGGCGGCGGTGACCAGCAGGCCGGTCAGCACGCCCAAGACGGGGCTGCCGCGGCGCGCCGCCGGGATGAACCGGATCAGCGAGCCGTCTGGCCGGGCATCGTACCCTTCCGGCACCCAGACGATCGTTCCCGGCTGCGGCGCCGGTGTGTGCCGCTCCAGGTTCGAGAGGTTGACGGTCGTGCGCTTGCCGTCCGACCAGTCGACGGTCCCGAGCCAGCCGTACTCGACCCGGTCGAGCCGGCCCCGCAGGTCGGCGACCCGCGCGCCGCACGGCCGCGCCACGTTGTCGAGGAAGGTCTGCGAATAGACCACGGAATCACCCGCGGCGAGAGCCTGAGCCATGTTCGGATGCCTTGCGATGCGTCTGCGCCACCCTGGCGCATGGAGTGCCGGGCCGAGACCCGGCGCCCGATGCGTCAGCCCTGGCGGCTGGTGATGTGCGCGCGGAGCTGGCTGAAGCGGGCAGCGCGGTCGCGCGCTTCCTCGGCCTCTGGCCCGGTCGGCCGGCCGTAGCGCAGCAGCAGATCCTGGTCGCGCATGGCCATGGTCAGTGCCAGGACCAGGTCGTCTTTTTGCTCGTCGGTAACTGCCAGATGCAGCACGGGCGGCCTCCTCTTGGCCGTCGCGCCATTGCGCCGGCATCGACGTTGTAGCTTTATAAGATACAGGCTTGCAAGCCGATTCGCGCCGCAATGGCGGTCTGCTCTGGCGACAGGATAGTATCTTGGCAAGCTACAGCAGGATTGCGCGCCTTATGGCCTGGCCCCTCTTCAGCTCGCGGCCGACAGCGGAACGGCGCGAGCCGACCTTCGCGGCTTCAGCGTCGCTGGAGAACCCGAGCACGTCCCTGTCGAACCCCGCCGCCTGGCTGACAGGCTGGGCCGGCATGGGTGATGTCGACGCGGTCGGCCCGGCCGTGACCGAATGGACCGCGATGCGGGTCTCGACGGTGCATGCCTGCGTGCGGTTGATCTCGGGCCTGATCGCCTCGCTGCCGCTGAACGTCTATCGAGACCAGGACGACGGCGGACAGGACCGCGTGCGCGACAGCGTCGCGGCGCGCCTGCTGGATCGGGTGATCTATCCCGGCCGGCCGATGACCGCCTTCACATGGCGCGAGCTGGTCGGCACGCATCTGATGCTGTGGGGCAACGCCTACGCCATCATCCGGTACGACCTGGCCGGCCGCGTGCGGGGCCTGGAGCCGGTTATGCCGTGGCGCGTAACCATCCTGCGGCACCAGTACCGCAGCTGGTATCAGTGCCAGCTGGAGGACGGCTCGACCGAGACGATCCCGCACGACGAGATGCTGCACTTCGTCGGCCCGTCGTTCGAGGGGCTGAAAGGCGACGCCCGAATCGCCTTCGCGCAGGAGGCGATCGCCCTGGCGCGCACCTTCGCGCAGGAGGCCGGCCACGCCCACGAGAACGCCACGCGGCCGTCCGGCGTGGTGGAGCTGCCGCCCAGCCTGACGCCGGAAGGCGCCAAGCGGATGAAAGCGCAGTTCGACGGATCGAACACCGGGCGCCGCAACGCGGGCCGGGTCGTCTACGTCGACAAGGACAGCAAGTTCACCGCGGTCAAGATGACGCCGCTGGAGCTGGCGACGCTGGACGAACGGAAGCTGCAAGCGGAGATCATCTGCCAATATTTCGACGTGCCGCCGCATCTTATCGACGCCAGTGACCAGACCGATTGGGGTACCGGGGTCGAGCAGAAGACGCTCGCCTTCCTGAAGTTCCGGTTCAACAAGGTACTGTGCTGCATCGAGGCCGAGCTGAACGCCAAGCTTTTCGCGGACTCGGTCGATTACTGCGAGTTCAACCGCGACGCGATGCTGGCGATGGATGCCAAGACGTCGGCCGAGGTGGCGCAGATCGAGATTTTCTCGGCGCAGCTGCTGCCCAACGAGGCGCGGCGTCGAAAGCGCCGGCCGCCGGTGCCGGGCGGCGACCAGCCGCTGATCAACTCGACCATGATCCCGCTGGCCAAGGCCGGCGAATCCCGGACGCCGCCGGCGCCCGCCGCAGGGAAGCAGACCAATGAAGCGTGAGAAGCGGTACTCGGGCCGGGTGCTGGCCCTGTACGAGGCCGGCCCGAAGGGCAAGCTGGAGGTGCGCGCCGCCAAGGCCGACCAGCCGGCCGAGATCCTGCTGTACGACGAGATCGGCTATTGGGGCGTGACCGCCAGCGACTTCACCGCGGCGCTGGCCAGCGTCGGCGACCAGCCGGTGCGTGTCCGCATCAACAGCCCCGGCGGCGACGTCTTCGACGGCCTGGCCATGTACAATGCCCTGCTGGCGCACAAGCCCGGCGTCGAGACCGTGGTCGACGGCTTGGCCGCGTCCATGGCGTCCGTGATCGCGCTGGCCGGCAAGCTGACGATGCAGTCCGCGAGCATGTACATGATCCACAAGGCCTGGACCATCACCGGCGGGAACGAGCACGACCTGGCGCAGGTCGGCGGCGTGCTGGCTAAGATCGACGGGCAGCTGGCCGCGGTCTATGCCGCGCGCACCGGCAAGCCCGTCGACGAGATCGTCGGGGCGATGGCGGCCGAGACCTGGTACACCGCCGACGAGGCCAAGGCCGCGGGCTTCGCCGAGACGGTGATCGCGCCGCCCGCGGCCGAGCCGCCGAAGGACGACAAACGGAAGGCCCGCGCGCTCGCGCGCCTGCTGCTGACCGAAGCCGAGCTGCCGTCGCAATAGACGGTCGGAATTCTTCGCCCGTATTGTATCCGGGCAAGATACACAACCCGCTGCACGGCAGCAGAGGACAACGACATGCGTAGCAAAGCGCTCCGCGCGCAGCGGGCCAAGCTGATCGAAGACGCCCGCGCCCTGATCTCGGCCGAGGACGCCGGCGACGAGGCGTTCGCCCAGTCCGAAGTTATGATGGCCGAGGCCAGCAAGCTGATGACGCGGATCACCGCCCTGGAGGCGGCCGACCGCGAGGCCGCCGAGCTGGCGCAGATCCACGGCGCCGCCGCGGAGCAGCACAACCGCTCGGCGGACGAGCAGGCCGAGGCCATGGCCCGCGAGAAGCGCATCCTGACCGCCGTGCTGCGCGGTGCGGTCCGCACCCTGTCGCCCGAGGACCAGCAGCACTACCGCGACGGGCTGGCCGGGCGCGGCATCAACGGCGTCGCCGCGACCACGCCGAACAGCGCCGGCGGCTATACGATCGCCCCGGAATACGCCCGCGAGATGCTGGTGACGCTCAAGGCCTTCGGCGGCGTTCGCGAGGCGGCCCGCGTGCTGTCGACCGCGAACGGCACGACCATCCCCTGGCCGACCAATGACGACACCGCCAACCGTGCGCGCATCATCGGCGAGAACGCCGAGATCACGGCGGACAACGATCTGGTGTTCGGCCAGGTCAACATCGGCTCCTACAAGTACGCCACGGGCGTCCTGAAGGTGTCCGTCGAGCTGCTGCAGGACAGCGCCTTCGACTTCGACGCGCTGATCCGCAACGCCATGATGACCCGCTTCGCGCGTGGCCTGAACGCCGACATGACCACCGGCGCCGGCACGGCCGGCCCGCAGGGTGTCGTCACCGGCGCCGCGGTCGGCGCCACGGGGGCCACCGGCGCCACGGTGACCGTCGCCCCGGACAGCCTGATCGACCTGCAGCACAGCATCGACCCCGCCGTCCGCAACAACGGTCGCTGGATGCTGCACGACACCACCCTGGCCGGTCTGCGCAAGCTGAAGGATGCCGAGGGCCGGTATATCTGGCAGCAGGGTGTGCTGGTCGGCGAGCCGGACACGCTGTTCGGCAAGCCGATCACCGTCAACCAGGACATGCCCGTCCCGGCGGCCAATGCGAAGTCGATCCTGTTCGGCAATTTCGGCTCGTACATGATCCGCGACGTCATGTCCGTGCAGATGATGGTCCTGCGCGAGCGGTATGCCGAGTTCGCCCAGGTCGGCTACCTCGCCTACATGCGGTCCGATGGCCGCTACATCACCGCGAACGCCGAAGTGAAGGCGTACCGCCACAGCGCGACCTAAACCGTCGCCTACGCCGGGCGCAGCCGCGTCCGGCGTGTCTTCTGACAGGCTACAAGAGGCGCACTGATGCCCGGTATCGTCGGCAATTCCATTCCTGCGACTCTGACGCCGGGCCTCGATACGCTGGCTCGCGGCGCCGCTCTCGACGCGGTCCAGCCGAAGGTGAAGGAAGCCACCGACGCGGCCGAGGCAGCAGAGCAGAGGAAGAGTGCCGCGGAGGAAGCCGCGCGGCAGGCCGGCGAGCGCAAGGACGAGGTGCAGGCTGCCGCCGGAGTCGTCACGGCGGCGCAACAGGCGGTGGAGACTGCGCGCCAAGCGACCGAGGCCAATAAGACCAGCGCGGCCGGGTCCGCCGCCGCGGCGCAGGCCGCGCAGGGGCAGGTCCAATCCCTAATCGCCGGCGCGGCCGCATATGGCACCAAGCTCAGCGCGGCGGAAGGCTTCGCAGACGGCAATATCGCCACGGGACGATCGTTCTTCGTCGCGACGGGCGGAAACGCGGTGCTTTACGTCAAGGGCGCCACGGTCGAGACGACGGTCCCTTCGACTAATCCGGCGCTGTCCCTCGTAGGCCTCGACGCCGTCCTGGCGGCGACGACCGCGGCCGGTCAGCGGCTGCCGCTCGACGGCTCGCAGCAGATGGCGGGCGACCTGCGCCTGGGCGGCTTTCGGCTTGCCGGCGCAGTCAGCCTCGACTTCCACAAGTCGGCCACCGCCACGGATGACGACTATGTCCACGTCATCGCGCCGAAGGCGGTCAGCGGCAAGCAGATCCTGTTTCTGGCGGTCAACAAGCGCACCGGCCTCGGCGCCCTGGGCGCCCTGGAGACGGAAAGCCTCGACCGGCTGGGCCATGATCTCTATGGCTCGGGTCTGCGCATCACGACGACCGTGGCGGACGAGGGCGGCTATGTCGACCTGCTGGACCTTCGCACCGCCGCGGGCATCTCGGTCCGCACGGTCGCCGTCAGCAAGCGGACGGGGCTGATCGACCTGGGCGCGCTCGCGCCCGAGTCGCTCCTGCGACTGGCCGAGGATCTGTACGGGTCCGGCGTCCGCATTTCGAATCTGGTGCCTGACGAAGGCGGGTATATCGACCTGATCGGCGCGACGATGCCGAACGGAACGCCGATCCGTAGCGTCGCGGTGAACAAGCGGACCGGTCTGGTCGATATCGGGGCGCTCAGCCCGGAGACAATCGGCCGGTTCCGGCGAGACTTCGGGAGCGGAGGCAGCCGCCGTCTCGGCACCGCTTCGCTGGCGTCGGTCATCACCCTGATTTGGCAGGCCGGCCAGTCGCTCAGTATCGGCGGCATGGAGCAGGAGCACTTCGCCGCCGGCGAAGGTTTCTGGCTGAACCCGTCACCTTACACCGCCTACAGCTACATGCTGAACACCGGGCTGCGCGGCGCGAAAGGCGCGATCCAGGACACCAGCAAGATCGTCGACTTCGTGCCGGCGCAGGACGACACCGACACGGACCTGCTGCGCGGCCAGGTGGCCGGCCCCTCGATGATGGCCCGGCTGCACTATGAGGCTACCCGGCGCGGCGGCTCCATCTCCGACATGGTCTGGCGCTCGCACGGACAGGGCGGGCGGAAGATCTCTCAGCTGCAGTCCGGCAGCCAGCCTTTCGAGAACGGTGTCGCCGAGCTGGCGCGAGCCATTGCTATTGCTTCGGACTATGGCCGCGCAGTGGAGCTGCCGGCCATCATGTGGACGCAGGGGGAGCAGGAGCGCGCTGATATCCCCTACACCACGAAGGAGGCCTACCTCGCCAGCCTGGTGCAGCTGAAGGACTCCTATAACAGCCGCTGCCTTCCGCTGCTGCCGGCGGGGCACCCGTCGATCGTGATGATCATCGACCAGCTGAATGCCAGCAGCTACGCAGGCCCGGGCACGCCGGCACAGATCGCACAGTACGAGGCGGCCAAGAGCCTTCCCGGCTTCTATCTGGCCTGCCCGAAATACTTCCTGGGCGTCTCCGACAGCGTCCACCTCCGCGCCATCGGCTACGCCATCCTCGGCGAGTACCAGGCCCGCTGCTGGCATCAGGTCGTTCGGCTGGGCAACACCAGCTGGAAGCCGGTCATGCCGACCAGCGTCAGCCGCTCTGGCACCACCATCACCCTGACGCTCAATCGCCCCTATGGCGGCAACATCGTCTTCGACACCACCGCTCTGCCGCAGCGCGCCAACTACGGCTTCGAGTACGACGGCGCGAACATCGTCAGCGTGGCGATCACCAACGCCGCCGCGGGTATCATCGCCATCGAACTCGACGCTGCTGCGCCGGGCACCCTCAGCTACGCCTGGACCTCGATCGGCGGCGGCTACGGCCAGCGGCCCGGCGCCTGGGGCAACGTCCGCGACGACAATCTGGTCCCGGCCGTCACCCTGCCACGCGTCACCCTTCCCAATTGGCTCGTCACCTTCCAGGAGACCGTCTCGTGAGCCTCTTCAAAGTCGACATCGTCCCGACGGAGCCGGACCCGCGCTTGGTCTTCGCGCCGAACTACGGCGAGGATATCCCGAAGCTGCCCGGTATGTGGAGCTGGCATTCGCTGCAGCGCCGCTTTGTGACGCTCGACAGCAGCAGCAATATCGAGTCCGTCGCCGACCGCTCGGGCAATGGGCGGACGCTGGGCGGCGTCTCGGCCGCGGCGCGGCCGGCGTTCGTCGACGAGCAGATCAATGGCCGTGGCGTGGCTCGCTTCGCTGGTCTGCAGGGCCTGATCTACCAGGGCGACCATCCGACCGGTGCATACACGAATATCCTGGTCGTGAAGCCGCAGGCGTCCACCACCACGGGGACGATCTTCGGGCAGACGACCTCGTCGAACAACAACCATCGCTCCTATCTCGACCCGAACACCCTGGCGTTCCATCACCAGGCGCAGAACGGCGTGCTGGCGGCCGGCGATGCCAATGCCAATGCGGGGGTCGCGGCCGCGGACGAATGGCATATCCTGATTTCGAGCTTCAACGGCGCGGCCAACACGGTCAAAGCAAAGGTCGATGCGCAGGCGGTGGCCGTGGTGACGAAGACCGGGCTGACGGCGATCAACAGTCTGACCAACTACTACGGCTGCGGCAACTTCCCGTCCGGCGTACCGGCGAGCGGCTTTAAGGGCGACGGCGCCGAGATGATCGTCATGTCGGTCGACCTGCTGGACCCGTCTCAGGCCGAGACCCTGGCCTTCCTCGCCGGCTACTTCGAGACCGCCTTCTCGAAGACGATCTGAACGAACGGAAGCACAAGCCATGCCCGATCTCTTCGAGGACCGTACCAGCGGCCTGGACAGCCCGTTCACCGACTTCGTCTCGGTCACGCCCTCGGACACGGTCGACTTGCCGACCCGGCCCCGGGGGCTGTGGATCGGAGGGGGCGGCACCGTCGTCGTTCAAGGTGCGTCCGGCGTCGCGGTGCCGTTCTACAACGTGGTGTCGGGCACGCTGCTCCCGCTCCGCGCCCGGCGGGTGCTTGCGACGGGCACCACCGCCACGAACATCGTCGCAGGCTGGTAGCATGCTGGGCATCGGGCCGAACGCCTCCGGCGCACGCCGGACGGCTCGCCGGCGGGTCGATCCGGCTGAGATATCCGCATTGCCCGGCATGTGGAGCTGGCACACGGTCAGCGAAGGCGCCATGGTGCTGGACGGCAGCGGCAACATCGAGACGCTGCTCGACCGATCGGGCAACGGGCGGCATTTCGGCAACGCGCCGAGCGCGCAGCGGCCTTCCGTCATCGCCGACGCGATCCTCGGTAAAGCCGCAGCCCGCTTCTCCGGCGCGCAGGGCCTGACATACCTGGCCGACCATCCGACCGGGGCTTACACGAACCTGTTCGTGTTCCGATCGCCGGCTTCGGCCGCCGTGCAGACGATTTTCGGCCAGACCACGACGTCCAATGACAACCATCGCATCTACCTGGACCCGACGACACTGGCGCTGCGGCACCAGGTGCAGAACGCCGCCCTGGTGGCCGGGGACAACAATGCCAGCGCGGGAGCCGTGTCGGCCGATATCTTCCATGTCGCGATCGCCGCTTTCGACGGCGCGGCGGGGACGGTGAAGTCAAAGCGGGATGCGGTCGCGCCGACCGTGCTGACGCGAGCCGGCCTCTCGGCGATCCGCAACCAGACGAATTACCTGGGATGCGGGAACCTCCCGGCAGGTGTGCCGTCGTCGGTCTTTCGGGGCGATCTGGCGGCGATCGTCATCCTGTCGACCGATGTGCTGGCTGCGGCGCAAAGCCCGGTCCTCGCCACGCTTCGCGATTACCTCGCCCTCGACTTCGGCCTGGCCGCCTAGGAGGCGCCGCATGATCACGACCGTCACGGCCCTGACCACCCTGGAAGTCGCGAAGGACGAGCTGGACATCTCCGGCTCGTCCTCGGACGCCAAGCTGGAGCGCCTGATTCGCCAGGCGTCGAGCCTGATCTCGACCGAGTGCGGCCGCGAGTTCGGGCTGCAGCAACTGACCGAGACCTTCAGCCGCGGCGACGGGGTCGATTACTCGATCACCCGGCCGCTGATCCTCTCGGCCGCCCCTGTGGCCCGTCTGGACGCTGTGGCGGCCTCCGGCGGCATGCTGGAGCCGGGCAGCTACGCCATCGAGCCCGGCTCCGGGCTGCTGCACCGCGTAGAGGGCGGCACGCCGCGGGCCTGGGGCGCCGACCTGCCGGTGACGGTGACTTACCTGAGCGGCTTCGAGACGATCCCGGCCGACCTGGAGGCGATCGCCCTGCAGCTGATCGTCATGGGCTGGGTCGCGCGCGGCCGCGATCCCGGGATCAAGCAGGAGTCGATCCAGGGCGCCGGCAGCATCACCTACTTCGAGGGCGCCGGCATGGTGCTGACGGAGGACATCCGCGACCAGCTGGCGCCCTGGAAGGCTCGGGTCTGATGGGCGCGTTCGCGGACAGCCGGCAGCGGTTCCTGGCGCGCCGTGGCCGGCCTGGAACGCTGCGGCGCCAGACCAGCGCCACGCCGGTCAGCTACGCCGAGCAGACGCTGCCGACGATCCCTCACGCGTTCCTGCCGAACGAGCTGACCGGCGGCGTGCTGCAGGGCGACCAGCAAGCCGAGATCGGCCTGGTTCCGGCCGCCTGGCCGGGGCCGCCGCGCGCCGACGACACGCTGCTGCTGGACGGGCAGCGCTGGACGGTGAAAGGCGCCACGGCCGTCTATCAAGGTGCCGAGCTGATCGGCTGGACCCTCTGGATTAGGGGCGGGAAATGAGCAGTCCGGGACCGTGGCTTGACGCGCGGGCGATCCTCGAAGCCGCAGATCTCGGCGTGCCGATCGAGTGGCCGAACGAACTGCCGGTCGATCCGGGGGAGGCGATGTGGTTGCGCGTCGACATGGTCGGCGACTCCTTCCGGCCGATCGAGATGGGGCCGACCGCATCCTGGTCCGAAGAGGGCGAGTTGTTCGTCGACGTGCTGGTGCCGAAAGGCCACGGCACCGCAGACGCGCGGCGAATGGCAGAGCGGATCGCGAAGCTGTTTCGTCGTCTGGGTCCGCGCAAGGTCGTGTGGGGTCGCGGCAGCATCGGGCTTGGCGCGGACGACGAGAACGGCAAGGCGTCGACGTGGTGGTGCCTGCCGCTGTCACTCGGCTATCGCGTGCAGGACGTGTCGACGCAATAGACCAGCATTCGAGCGCGAGCCTACTGTATCCGCTCAGGATACAAACTCGCACGAGAGGCAGGCATGCCGACGAACGGTTACCAGGCGGCGGTCGAATCCAACGACGTCGAAATCAGTTTCGCCAAGGAAGTCACCTATGGCGTCCTGCCGTCCGTGGCGTTTCAGAAGATCCGCACCACCGGCGAAAGCTTCGCGACGTCGAACGAGCGTGCCCGGCCGGCCGAGCTGAACGCGCGCGGCGAGGTGCAGGCCGCGGTCACGCAGCGGGTCACCGCTGGCGGTCAGCTGAACTTCGCCCTGTCCTTCGGGACCTATGACGACTGGCTCGCCGCGCTGCTGAACGGCGACTGGCAGGCGGCCGTCGCAATCAACGGCATCGGCGGCGACATCACGATCACCGCCGGCACGAACAAGCTGACCAGCACCCTGGGGACCAAGTTCCAGGCGATCAGCGCCGGTCAGTGGATTCGCCTCGGCGGGTTCACGAACGCCGCCAACAACGGCATCTATCGCGTCGCCTCGAAGGCGAGCGGGTCCGATCTGACGCTGACGCCGATCGGCCTGCCCTTCGTCACCGAGACGCCTGCCGGCACCGCCGCGAAGGTTCGGGCCTCGACGCTGATGAACGGCGTCGCCGTGACGACGCTGTACGTGCAGCGCAAGATGGCGGCCGACATGTTCTTCCGGGAGCCGGGCACCTATCTCAGCGCCGGCCAGCTGTCCGGCGGCACGGGCCAGTTCCTGAACGGTTCCTTCACCGGCCAGTCGAAGGATGAGGTGTCCGCGACGGCCGAGGCCTCGACCGGCGCCGCGGCCGAGGCGCCGACCGGCGCCGTGCATGACTCGGTCGACGGCTTCGGCGGCTTCTGCATCGACGGCGCGCTGTGGGGCGACGACGTCGACCAGTTCTCGCTGTCTCTGACGAAGACCGGCGCCGCGCAGACCTATGCCATGGGATCGCCCGCGGCCAAGGGCCAGGTGAGGGGTCTGCTGGAGGCCGGCGGCAGTGTTTCGATGCTGTTCGACAGCCTGAACGCCTACGAGCGATTCAAGGCCGGCACGAAGGGCGCGCTGTCCTTCATCCTCTACGACGACGCGCGCAACGCCTACGTCATCACGCTCGAAAACGCGACCCTGCAGAACCCGCGCGTCAATGCCGGCGGGCCGAGCACGAGCGTCATGGCGCAGTTCGACCTGGAGGGGAACCCGCGCGCCGGCGTCGGCGGCACGGTCCGGATCGACCGCCTGCCCGTCGTGTAACCAGTTCCGGCGGTGCCGGATCACGGGGGCGGCGTTGTTCGGGCGGCGCCGTCCCCGACTTTCATAGCCCGAGCAACACCCGAAGGTTGCCATCATGGCCAAGCTGTCCAGCTTCCGACTGAACAAGATCGCCCTGGAACAGGGCGAGTGGATCTCGCCCGGTGACGAGTACGACGACCTGGAGATCCGCACCCGCGGCCTGACCGACCAGTATCGCGACGCGCTGGCCGCCAAGCTGCGCCGCGCCGCGACCGGCTTCGGCGGCGACCAGTCCAAGATCCCCGGCGCCATCTTCCGCCGTCACGTCGTTGACGCGCTGCGCGAGCACGTCCTGCTCGACGTGCGCAACATCGAGGACGACGCCGGCAAGCCGCTCGCCTTCGCCGACTTCTGCAAGCTGCTGGCCGACGTCGAGTACAGCGACCTGCGCGAGGCCTGCCTGCGGGCCGCCGCCATGGTCGGCCGTGTCGCGCAGGAGGACAAGGTGGAAGCCGCGGGTTTCTCTGCGCCGGCCTGAATCTCAGCCTGGAATGGGGCGCCGTATCCCAGGCCTTCCGCGACAAGCAGGAGGCCAAGGGGCGGCACCTCCCCGCGCCGGACATCCCGGATCATCTCGCCTGGATCTGGCGCGCGTGGCACCGGCTGACGGCGGATCGGAACTGGAGAGGTGGCGGCTTGGCCGCGCCGGTGCCCGGTTCGATCCCGTGGAAGCTGGTGCGGGAATGGACCGAGTTTCACGGCCGGCCAGCCGATGACGTCGATTTCCTTGACTACTGCCTGCGGGAGATGGACTCGGTGTACGCCGATTGGCATGCGAAGCAGGTGAAGAAGGCAACCGCAGGGAAGCCGCGCTGATGGCTTCCCTGCGCAGCCAGATCAAGGTGTTCGTCGACGCAGAGCTGTCGCCGAAGGCGCGCTCGGAAAAATTGGCCAAGGTGGCGCGCGAAGGCGCGGCGAAGCTGATCGCCGAGGGCCAGGCCAGTCCGGAGTTCGAGGTCTTCGTCGACGGCCGCGAAGGCGCGAAGCTTGAATCAGTCAATCCGGACAGCGGCACGATCGTCCACGAGTTCGTCTACATCCGCGACGCCGTCGCCTTCGCCCTGGAATACCTGGAGGCGCGTGCGCCGCGGGTGACCGGCAAGCTGGTCGACTCGATCATGATCGCAGTCAACGGCCGGGACGTCCGCAAAGGCAGCCTCGACATCGACAAGATCCCGCCGGACGCCGAGGTGCATATTTTCGCCTCAGTGCCATACAGCCGCAAAGCCGACGTGCAGCTCGAAGGCAAGCGCCGCCTGCGCTTCAGCACGCCGGCCGGCATGTACGCCGACGCTGCGCGCGCCGTGTCGGCGCGCTTCGGCAACACGGTCACCGCGCGCCGCGTCTACACGCTCGAATTTCCGGGCCGCTATCGCAGGAAGACCGGCCAGGTCGGCCGTTTCGTGGAATACCCGGCGATCGAGATCCGCGTCCGCGATTAGCCAGGACGATCGCCCGGGTTTCCTCGGGCGTGCGGCGATAGCCCTTCACCGTATTACACGGATCGCAGGCCAGGCGCAGATTCGCCATCGTGTGCGTGCCGCCACTCGCCAGCGGCACCACATGCTCCAGCACGGCCTTGTCGCGGGCACCGCGCGGCGCACGCGGATCGCAGAGTCGCTCGCAGATGTAGCAGCTCAGGCCGTCTCGGGCGATCACGTCGAGCAGACCAACTGGTTCGACCTGGGCCTCGCGCTTGCGGGCTCGCCGCTTTGCCTCGACCCCTGCGCGAACATCCGGATTGCGGGCCGCCCAGGCGCGATGACAGGCCCGCACCCGGTCGCGATTCTCTTCCTGCCATTCCGACACTCGCTCGATGATGGCAGCGGAGTTCTTCGTGCGCCATGCCTTTCGGGATGGCTCCAGGGCGTCCTTGTTTTCGCGGTAGTAGGCAGCCTTCTTCGGCTTGATCGCCAGAGCATTGGCTGCGCGCCAAGCCCGGTCCTGTTCTGCTTTGCAGGCCTTGCAGTCAGGACGACGGCCAAGCCGGCCTTCACTGTGGCGGCTGAAGGCCTCCAGCGGCTTGGTCTCGCCGCACTTCGTGCAGGTCTTCATTCCGCGGCGCCCTCCGGCTCCAGCAGGTCGCGCAGCAGCGACGCGGCCATGCGTTCCTCCGGCGTGCCGTAGAGCAGCGAGCCGCGCGGCATCCACGCGTCCAGGCATCGCGCCTTGGCCTGCATGTCGGCCAGCGAGGCGGCGCGGGTCGCGGTGATGGCCTCCAGCAGGGGCATCTGCTGCGCGAAGATCTCGCCCAGCAAGGGGCGCAGCCGGCGCTCGTCGCGGCACGTCCGGGCGCGGTCCTGGAGCCGGTGGGAGACCTGTTCGAGCGCGGTGAAGACTTCGCACGAGAGGCGAAGGTCGGTAAGCTGGTCAGCAGCCTGTGACATGGGTTCGTTCCGTGTTGCGGGTCAGCCGGGCAGGGCGTTCGAGCGCCTTGTCCGGCGGCTACGTAGCTACCGTAGCCTACGGAAAACGTCAAACAGATTGACGATATAGCCGTAAGCTACGTATGTTACGTCCATGGACCGCAAACCCAGTCGTTTTGAAATGCGCCTGTCTCCGGAACTGGAGGACAAGATAGATGCATGGCGCCGCGCCCAGCCGGACTTGCCTGCTCGTGCAGAAGCCGCGCGGAGGCTTATAGAGAAAGCCCTTAGTCAAGATACCGATTTCGAGAATAATTCTCTGATGCCTGGCAAACCACGATAGCCATTTCTCTCCAGTCTTCACGAGTGGCTCGCAAGCTATTTTCGGCCTGTTGCACGCAGATATCTTTTTGATTTGGAGGTCTCAGCAAAGGCCATAGAATCAGAGCCGCCACCAGGCAGCCGACACCGGCCAGGACGTACCGCCAGCCGAGGAAATAGAAGACCACCCCGACCAGCGGGGCGGCGAGCAGAAGCTCCATGACATTCCCTTAAAAGGCGAATTGTAGCCCAGCCCAAGGCTGACGGCGAACGCAATTCCTGCCATGCGCGTCTCCCAATAAGATACACGCATGAACTACGTCGCCCGCCAGGTCGTCACCTTCGACAATCAGGTCTCGTCCGGGGCGAAAGCCGCCACGGCTGACCTGGAGAAGCTGGCTGCCGCCGGCGACAAGGTTGAAGCCACAGTCACGAAGGTTGGCCGCACCGCGTCGTCGCTGAAGCGGTCGTTCGACCCTGTCACGAAGGCGGCCCAGGATCTCGCCTCGGCGAAGCGGTCGCTGGCGGACGTCGAGCGTCGCCTGTCCGACGACATGGCGAAGGGCAAGACCAGCCTCGAAGAATATAATCGATCCGTCGCCGGCGCGACCGCGCTTGTAGAGAAGCGGGCCGCTGCGCTGCGCGCCGCTAACCAGGCTGCAGGTGAGCTAAGCGCCATCACGCAGCAGGGCACGCAGCATATCAAGCTGCAGGCGCACGAAGTGACGAATCTCACCTATCAGCTGCAGGACGCGGTCGTGCAGCTGGCCGGCGGCCAGAACCCCTTTCTGATCATGATGCAGCAGGGGCCGCAGGCGACCGGCGCGGTCGGCGGCACGACGCGCGCCTGGGCGCTGCTGCGGCAGGAGATGACGGCGAGCCGCGTTGCAATCGCGGGAACGGCGCTTGTCTTCGGCACGCTCGCGGTGCTCGCCGAAGCCAATGAACGCAGTCTGAACAACCTCCAGAACAGATTGCGCGCAACACGCACCGACTACGAGGCTATGGCCGCGACGGTCAACGAAGCGTCCAAATCGTTCGCCGCCTCTTCTCAGTTCAGCACTTCAGATGCACGCGCTGCTGGCCAGATCCTGGCCAGCAGTCGGTCCTTTACCGGCACCGCGAAAGATCTGGAGGCGCTCCAGCGGGTTGTTGGCGATCTGGCGACCGTCATGGGCCAGGATCTGCCAACCGCCGCCGCCACGCTGGCCCAAGCGATGCGCGAGCCGGCGGACGTCGCCCGCGAATTGGCCGAGAAGCAATTGACCGGCTTCACCAACTCGCTGACCCGACAGGTTCAGTTGATGGAGCTGGCGGGCAAGAGAGGCGAGGCCTACGCGCTGGTTCTGGATCGCGTGAAGCAGGCAACTGCCGGGGCGGCCAACAATCGATCCGATCTGGAGAAGATGCTCAGTGACGCCAAGGACGTCCTGCAGCAGGCCGTCCAAGAGATGACGCCGTTGGCGACCCGGTTCTTCGGCATGATGCGCGATATTTTCGTGATGGCCGCCGAGCTGGACGCCAAGGTTCTGGAAGGCTCCGGCGTGGCGTCTCTGCTGGGTCTTCGGCGCGGCGGCAGCGCGTCAACCGCCGGCAGCGGCTCCGGAGGCACTCCGGTCGTCACCGACCGCAGTCGCATTGAGTCCGCGCTCGGGCAGGTCGCGTCGATCAATCCGCGCAGCTATCAGCGAGAGACGTTGCGCGCGCAGCAGCAAGGTCTGCGCGATGCGCTGAACACGCCCGGCATCACCGCGGACGAGGCGCGCAACGTCCGCGCCGCGCTGGCCGAGCTGGGCGCGCAGTATGCCGGCCTAGAGGGGCCGGTCGGCGGCTTCCTGCGCGGGCTGGCGAATCAGGCGAAGCTGGCCGGCGTCGCCGAAGGCGCGGCGCGGGATCTGGCGCAGGCCGAGCACGACGCTCACGAGGCGGCGCGCCAGGCGTCCGGCGGCATGGCCAGCGCGGCGGTCGTCGCCGAGGCGCGCGCCCTCACGCAACAGCGGCTGAACGGACAGCTGAGCGAGGCGCGCCAATCCCTCTACCAGCAGGCGGAAGCGCAAGCCGCCGTGACCGCGGCGGTCTCGCAAGGCGTGCGCGCCACGCAGGACGCCGAGGACGCCGCCACGGCGTGGCGCGAGAGCATGAAGTACGGGACGGTCGGCTCGAAGGAGCAGCAGGCGGCCGTCCTCGATCTCGTCGACGGCTACCAGCGGCTGCGCGCCGAGCAGCGCGCCCGTGCTGAGCAGGATGCGCTGGCCGGCCAGGATCGCCAGCTTCAGGCGCTGGACGACGAGCGAAAGCTGATCGGCCTGACCGCTGACGAGCGCGAGCGCGAGCTGGCGGCTCTGCGTGAGCGGCAGAAGATCCTGGCCGAAGGCAACGAACTCGGCACTGAAGAGAGCAAGCGCCGGGAGGACAACGCCCGCCGCATCGCGGACCAGACCCGCGAGAACACGCAGCTGTCGAACAGCTGGGCGGAGCTGGGCCGGATCGGCGAGAACGCCTTCGACCGTGTCGGCGACGCCATCACCGAGGCGTTCTCGCAAGGCTCGCTGAAGGCGATCTCCTTCGGGCAGATCGCCCGCGGCGTCATGTCGTCCGTGGTCCAGGACGTGCTGAAGCTGGGAGTCATCAACCCGGCCCTAAACGCCCTGCTGGGCGGCGCACGCGGTACGTTGGGCGGCGCGCTGACGGTCGCCTCTGGCGGTTCTGGCGGCGGGCTGCTTGGAGGCGCTGGCAGCCTGCTTTCCGGTGTCGGGGCTTTCGGCAACATCTCCGAAGTGCTCGGCATGGGCAGCCTGACGGAGATGCTGGGGCTGGGCAGTCTTGCCGGCGCCGGCGGCCTGGGCGGTCTGATGAGCACGCCGCTCTGGGGCGCCGGGCAGATGTTCGGCCCCATGAGTGCCGCGGCGCCGACGACCGCCTTCTATGGCGCCGGGACCACCACCCTGGGCGGCGCGCTGGCGGGCGTTGGCGGCGGCTTTGCCATCGGCACGCTGCTCAACAGCCTGGTGGGCGGCAAGGCGAATGGCGGCATGATCGGCGCGGGTGTCGGCGCGGGTCTCGGGCTGTTGGTCGGCGGCCCGCTCGGCGCGCTGATCGGCGGCGGCGCCGGCGGCCTCCTGGGCGGTCTTTTCGGTCCGGGCAAGCCGAACCCGGCGGCCAGTGTGCAGTACGGGGTGAACAGCGACGGCCAGCTGACGGTCACCGGCAGCAAGTCGAAGTGGATGGACGACGCCGAGGCGGTCGGCGCCATGCAGGAGGCGCTGGTCAAGCTGAACACCACGATCAACAGCCTCGGGCTGTCGATCGACGCCAGCGTGACCGGACAGACGCATTTCGGGAAGGACTCCAGCCCGGAAGAGGATCAGCGCAACCTCACGCTGGCGATTCTGGAAGGCCTGCGCGGCGGCAGCGCCACCATGCAGCAGGTCATCCAGCAGGAGCTGGGCAAGGCATACGGCGGCGACGACAACCTGGACCGCGCGCTCGGCAATGTCGCATGGGTCAAGGACGTGTACGACGTCCTGGTCAACCCGCCGGAGGCCGTCAGCGCGTTTCAGCAGTCCGTCGACGCGGTCATGGCCAGCTTCGACGCGGCCAAGGTCAAGGCGACCGAGCTGGGCCTGGCGACCGATCAGCTGGTGGCCAAGCAGCTGGAACAGGTCTTCGCCCTGCAGCAGCAGCGCGACGCCGCGGTGTGGGGCCTGGACCGCGGCCTGGAGATCCGCCGGATGCGCGCCGGCGGTCAGGATCAGGCCGCCGACCTGCTGTCCTTCGACATCGCGGCGATCGCCGAGCGCGCCGCCTACAAGGCGAACCTCGAAAGCCTGGGCCAGTCGGCCGAGGACGTGACTGCCCGCATGCTGGACCTGGAGCGCACGCTTAACGCCGAGCGACTGTCCATCGTCGAGCAGTACGCCGAGCGGGCGCGCCAGGCGCAGGAGTCGGCCGCGTCCAGCGCTCTGGGCCTGATCTCGAACCTGTCGGCCTATGCGCAGTCGCTGTCCTTCGGTGCCGGCTCGGTGCTCAACCCGCGCCAGCAGTTCCAGGAAGCCCAGCGGCAGTTCCTGACGCTGTCGGCGCAGATCGACGCCGGCGATTACTCGCGGCTGGGCGAGCTGCAGGGCGTGGCCGAGACCTACCGGCAGCTGTCCGGCCAGGTGAACGGCTCCGGCACCGGCTACGTCGACACGGTCAGCCAGATCACGAACACGCTGTCCCGCGTCAGCTCGGCCTCGGCCCAAGCCCTGACGGATGCCGTGTTCATCGCTGAGCAACGGTCGTCGACGGTCCAGCTGACCGCAGCGATTGAGCAGATGGCCGCGCGCGTCGTGGCGGCCATCCAGGCGAACAACCTGCCGGCCAATGCGCCGGCCCGGGCGAGCGTGAACGCATGAGCGACGTGACGATCGTCGAGATCGAGCTGTACCGGCCCGGCGCGGGCGCCGGCGCGCGCTACGCCCGCGGCATCCGGCCGCTGGGCCTGCCGCCTGCTGGCGCGCCGCTGGAGGCCACGGCCACGCTGCGCGCCAGCGATACCGGATACCGGACCCGCAACACTGACCCGGGCGGCGTGGCGGCCTATCCGCCGACCCTGGACAGCGCCCTGGAGATCCAGGAGGCACTGAACCTGGAGCCGGGCAATTCGGCGGTCGCCTGGTCGGCGGGCTCGGTCCAGCTGCTGAACCCGACCGGCGAGTACGACCAGACGGAAGGGTTTTTCAACGCCGACCGCCGGGTCGTTAGAATCCGGCGTGGCCGGCGGGCACAGGACGCCGCCAGAGGCATCGAGGTCGATCCGGCATACTCGGGCCTCGCCACGCTGTTCACCGGCCTGGGCCAGCCCTGGGTCGCCGGCGAGAACCTGCTGACGCTGCCGATCCGCGACGCCTCGTACTGGACGGAGCAGCCGCTGCTGACCGGCCTGTACGCCGGGACGGGTGGCTACCAGGGCACGGTCGACCTGGAAGGCCAGCCGATCCCGAAGCTGCGCGGCGGCCGCGTCGGCAATCCGGTGCTGAACGTCAAGCCCGTGCTGGTCGACCGGTCGATCGGCCTTTACCAAGTCTCGGACGGCCCGGGGCTGATCGCCGCGGTCTACGACGCAGGCGACGCCTGGACGGACCGGGCGGCCGATACGACCGACCCGTATGGCAGCGTGCCGCCGGCCGGGCACTGGCGCTCCTGCAGCCTCCCGACCGGCCTGTACGTCCAGACCGGTACGCCGCTGCAGGAAGGGCGCGAGCTGACCTGCGACGCCGTGGGGGACTTTCCGGTTGCCGGCCCGATGACCTACGCCGCGAACCTGGTCCGCTATCTGCTGACCGAGGACGCCGGTTTGCCGCTGTCGCTGCTGGACGTCCCTTCATTCACGGCCGCTATCGCTGAAGCGCCCTTCTACACCGGCGATTTCTGGACCGACCCCGTCCAGGTGGTCGAGGCTATCGCGCCCATCCTGGCCTCTATCGGCGCCCAGCTGGTGCCGACGCCGGAAGGCAAGCTGGCGCTCGTCCTGCTCCGCGCGGTGCCGGCCGATGCGGTACCGGCGGCCCGCCTCACGGCCGGGCAGATGCTCGCCGCGCCGCGGCCGGTCGGCTTGCCGACCAGCCTGGCGCCGTCGCCCTGGCGCTGGCGCATTGGCCACAGCCGCAACAACACGGTGCAGGCCAGCAACACGCTGGACCCGGACGTCACGGACGCGCGCCGCGCGTTCCTGGCACAGACCGACCAGGTTGCGCTGGCATGGCAGGACACCGCCCTCCTGCAGGCCTATCGGGTGCCGAATGACCCGGCGGTCGTCTCCACGCGCCTACTGACTAAGGCGGATGCGACAGAAGTCGGCCAGGCCTTCGGCGAACTGTGGGGGAAGGACCGCCGACTCTTCGAGATCCCGCTGGACATCGACGACGCGCTGTCGCTGCCGCTCGGCACCATAGTCCACGTCGACTATCCGATCCGCTCGCTGCGCAATGGCACCCTGTGCCGAATCGTGCGCAGGAATATCAGCCTGAAGTCCCGAACGATCACGCTGACGGTCCTGGTATGAGCAACGTCCATTTCGGCTACGAGAACAGGTTCCTGGCCGGCACGTTGCTGGTCACGTCGGAATCCGCGGCGCTGCCGGCCGAGAACCTGCGCAGCCCGGAAGGCAGCCCGGCGCGCGCCTGGCAGACCGAGGACGGCGTGCTGAGCGCCACGCTGCATCTCGACGCCGGCGCGTCCGTGACCTGGCGGGATTTCGCGCTGGCCGGCACGAACCTGACGCCGGACGCCACGGTGCGCATTCGCCTCGGCCCCACGCAGTTCACGCTAAACCAGCATGACAGCGGCCTGCTGCCCGGCCCGGTGCGCGGCTATCGGCAGGTCGTGCATATCGCGCCGACAGAGCGCACCGCGCGCTGGCTGCGGATCGATATCTCGGACCCCGGCAATCCAGACGGCAACCTGAACATCCCTCTGGCTTTCGCCGGCCCGGTCTGGCAGCCCGACATCAACATCAGCCCGTCGTCGGCATACAGCCCCACCGGCCGCACCACGGAACGCGAGACCCAGAACGGCGGCCTGCTGGTCCGGCCCGAGTTCTATCGCCGCGGCTACGTCCTCGCGCACGACGCCACGACTGAGGCCGAGCAGTGGCTGCAGGTCGAGGAAATGGCCCGCGTCGCCTGGACCGGGCAGAACATCCTGGTCATCCCAACGCCCGACAGCGAGCACATGCAGCGCGAGGCTCTGTTCGGCCGCCTGCAGACGAACAGCGACTTCACCTTCCCGTACGGCGCCGCGGACCTGCGCGCCTGGCGCGCCCGCATCGACGAGAGGCTGTAGCATGGCGGTGTACGACATCGGCGACTTCGTTGAAGAGACGGCGAACAATCCCGGCACCTCGGCGACGGTGACACTGGCCGGCGCGGCCGCCGGCGCGCGCACCTTCCTGTCTCGCTACGCCGCGAACACGGAGATCCCGGTCGGCATGCACGACGGGTCGCAGGGCCAGATCGTCATGGCGCGCGTGCTGTCCAGCCCGGCCCGAATCCAGATTCTGAAGGTGCTGGAGAACACCGCCGGCACGACGGCGCGCCTTAGCTTCACCGGAAGCGTTCGGGTCTTCGCCTGGGCCGCCGGCCAGCTGCTGCCGCTGCTCGACGAGACCACGCGCAAGCTGCCGGCCGACCTGCTGCCGTACCAGGCCGGCGAGCACAAGCTGCGCGAGGTCGTCGTGTCCTCGCCGATCGGCGCGGTCGACCTGACGTTGGACGCCGGCTACTCGGCGTTCCGGCTGATCGTCTCCGGCTTCGCGCCAGCCTCGCTGGGCATCGCCTATGCGCGCTTCAGCCAGGGCGCGGGCTTCCTGGCCGGCGACTTCGATTATTTCCGCGGGGCGGGCGTCTTCGGCCCGGCGATCAACGCATCGGGCGGAGGCAGCGAGACCGAGATCACGCTGACGGACGGCACGGTCGAGCAGATCTTCTTCGAGATGCGGTTCAGTCGCCCAGCGGCCGGGCGGATCAACGGCACCTTCGACGCCTATCAGCTGCGGAACCTCGACGGCATCACGTCGCGCGTGGTCGGGGCTTTCCGCGTGATCCCGGCGGCCATGGGCACCGCGGTCCGCATCGGGTTCAAGGGCATCAACACGACCGCCGGCCGCGCGGTCCTGCTGGGGGTTCCGGACGCATGACGGCGAAGATGATCGACGGCGTGCTCGTGCCAATGGACGAGGCCGACCTGGCGCAGATGGAAGCCGATCGTCTGGCTGCCTTATCGCCCGTGCCGCAGGTCGTCAGCCGCGCCCAGGCCATGGACATCATGGCCGGCTTCATCTTGCCGGACGGGCGCGCGCTCGATACGGCCATGGACGAGGTCACGCTGGCCGCACTGGCCGCGACCGACAACCTGCCGGACAGCGACCCGGACCGGATCGAGGCGAAGCGCGCTCGCATCTGGTGGCTGAACGCGCAAACTTTCGAGCGGCGGCACGCTCGGCTTGTGGCAGCGCAGACGCAGTTCGGCCTGTCCGAGGCGCAAGTCGACGCTATGTTCCGCGCCGCAATTGCGGTGTGACTGACGGAATCGTTAGGCTACGCCATCAAGTAAAAGGACCGGCTATGTCGGACGAGCAACCTTTCAATGCCTCCGGCTGGTCGGAGCGCGATCGCCTGACGCGCCTGGAAGTCCTGCAGCAGACGGACTCGAAGCGTATCGGCACCGTCGAGCGCGGCCTTTCCGCGATCCATTCCAAGCTCGACCTGCTGCTGCAGCAGAATGCTCAGCGCCAGGGCGCCTCGAACCTCGTCGGCAACGTGCTGAAGCCGGCCGGCTCAGTGCTGTGGGGCTTGGTGCTGGCCGGCATTGGCTGGGCGATCGTCCAGTATCTGCAGCAGGTCAGCGCCGGCTGATGGCGCGGGACGTGCCGCTCTCGCAGGACGAGAGCAAGGTCACCAAAGCCAGCCGGGCCGAGTGCATCCGCGAGCTGCGCCGGATCGCACAGAGCGACGTCGACCGCGTCGTCACGCGCAACCGCTTCCGGGTCGAAGGCCGGCTGGCCGAGTCCGCCTGGAACGTGCATTTCGGCACCTTCGAGGAATTCAAGCGCCAGGCCGGCATCATCCTGTCGCGGCACGCGCACCGCCTCGAAAAGCACATCGCCAAGCACGCCAGCGTCGACAAGCTGCGCGCGCTGACGAAGGAGAAGGCGGGCTGGGAGGACAAGTACCTCCGGCCGTCGTCGCGCCGTTGGCAGACCGCCCTGGTGCTGTCGGACGTGCATGATCTGCACTGCGACCCGTTCTTCCGCCGCGTCGTGATCGACACCGCGGCCCGGGCCAAGCCCGAGAAGATCGTCTTGAACGGCGACATCTTCGACCTGCCCGAGTTCAGCAAGCACACCCGAGACCCGCGTGAGTTTTCGATCGTGCCGGCGATCAAATGGGTGCATGCCTTCCTGGCTGACCTGCGCCGCGCCGCGCCGGACTCCGAGATCCTGTTCGTCGAGGGCAACCACGAATTCCGGCTGCTGCGCCACATGGGCGAACAGACCCAGGCCATGATGGTCGTGCTGGCGGACCTGCACGGGTACACCGTGCCGAAGCTGCTGGGCCTCGAGTCCTACGGCGTCAACTACATCGCCCGCGCCGACATGACTGCCTGGAACGAGCGGGACGTCGCCCAGCAGCTGCGCAAGAACTACGTCACGCTCTGGGACAATTCGCTGCTGTTCGGCCATTTCCCCGAGATGCGGGCCATGGGCATCCCGGGCGCGTCGGGGCACCATCACAAGCACATCGTCTGGACGGCATACTCGCCGGTCTACGGCCCCTGGGAATGGCACCAGATCGGCGCCGGCCACCAGCGCGAGGCGTCGTACTGCAACGGCGAGAAGTGGGCGAACGGCTTCCTGCTGGCGCATTGCGACACGCACAGCCGCCGCACGCAATTCGAGTATGTCGACCTGTCGCACCCGGCGGCTATGGTAGGCGGCAAGTTCTACCAGCGCACCGAAAAGGAGCCCGTCCTGGACATCGCAATGGGCAAAGGTAGGCGCTGACTGTATCGTAATAGGATACAAGAACGCTCCCGAAAGGCGATCCGATGGACGACGTGCTGATGGCCGAGGCCTTCAACCTCTGGATGCAGGACTACACCGAGAACCCGGCCGCCTTCGAGGCCGAGTTCAACACGGTCGGGCAGTTCCTGACGGACCTGCATGCCGGCCGGATGCCGAGTTATGGCGAGACCCAGGTCGAGACTCTGAAGCGCTATGCGGCTCGCGCCGTGATGAACCAGCTGGCGGCCATCCCGTGACCACGAAGCCCAGCAACCCGAAGGACGCGATCGGCAGCGACAAGCTGCCGCTGCACCTCTGGCCGGCCACGGCGACCGCCATGGGCAGCGTCGCGCTGCTGAACGGCGCGCTGAAGTACGGCCGGTCGAACTGGCGGCACGCCGGCGTGCGAGCCTCGATCTATTACGACGCGCTCCGGCGCCACATGGACCGCTGGTTCGAGGGCGAGGAAGTCGACGCCGACGATGGAGTGCCGCACCTCGCCGCGGCGCTAGCCTGCCTGGCGATCCTCGTCGATGCCAAGGCCGCCGGGAAGCTGCACGACGACCGGCAGACGCCCGGCGGCTTGGCCGCGCTGATGACCGAGCTGACGCCGCACGTCGCCCGCCTGAAGGCGCTGCACGCCGAACGCGCGCCGCAGCACTTCACGATCGCCGATCAGCCGGTGAAGACGTCCAGCGATATGCGCTCGGTGCGCGTCGTCAAGGAGTGGTCGAACCTCGACCCGTGGTACAACGATACCGTCTCTATCTACGCCGGCGAAAAGTACGGTGTTCGAGGTGAGCGGACGATTCTCGGCGTGCGGCATCTGCTGCTCTACGGGAAGTCTTGCGCCTGGCCGGCGGACTGCTTCGAGCCCGTGCCGTGAGCCTCTTCGACGACTGGTTCGCGCAGCTGATGGAGCACGAGGGCGCCTATTCCGACGACCCGCGCGACCCCGGCAACTGGACCGGCGGCAAGGAAGGCGTCGGCAAGCTGCTGGGCACGAAGTACGGCATCGCCGCGAACACGTTCCCGACCCTCGATATCCGCAACCTGACGCTGGCCGATGCGGCCGGGATCTACCGCGTCCGCTACTTCCCGCAGTCCTTCGAGGCGCTGCCGCCGGGCATCGCCTGGGCGCTGGCCGACGCCGCCGTGAACAGCGGCATGTCGCGCGCCGTGAAGTGGCTGCAGCAGGTCGTCGGGTCACCGGCGGACGGGCTATTCGGCCCCGCCACGCTGCGCGCCGTGCAGTCGGCCGTCCAGCAGCGCGGCGCCGCGCAGGTCCGCGCGCACATGCTGACCGAGCGGGCGCTGTTCATGGCTGCGCTTCCTACCTTCTCCACCTACGGGCGCGGCTGGTTCCGGCGCCTGTTCAGCCTGAAGGCTTTTTGACCATGCCCATTATCCCGCTGCTCGGCCTGCTGTTCGTCGGGCTGAAGCTGACCGGCCATATCGACTGGTCCTGGTGGCTGGTGACGCTGCCGTTCTGGGGCGGACTCGTCGTCGCGCTGACGTTCCTGCTGGTCGGCGGCTCGCTGGCCGCGATCTTCGCCGCGCGGCGCTTCGCGCTGCCCTGGGCCGTCACCGGCGCCTTGCTGCTGCTCGCCGCGCCCGCGCACGCCGCGGACACGGTCGTCACGGCCGCCGGCGGTGTGCTGGACGCCCTGCGGCCCTTCCTCTCCGAAATCCTGCTGGCGGTGCTGACCGGCATCGGCGGGGCGCTCGTCGCCGAGCTGCGCAAGCGCGGCTTCAACACGGATATCTGGGAGACCGTGGGGCGCGGCGGCGGCCTGGCCTACACGCGGATCGTGCAGTCCGGCCAGCCGATCTCCACGCCCGGGCTGATCGCCGGCGCCGTCGCCGAAGGTGCCGAGTATGTCGCCGAGCGCGTGCCGGACACCTTGCGCAAGCGCGGCGTCACGCCCGAGGCGGTCACGGCCATGGTCGCCGCCCAGCTGGGCAAGCTGCTGGCCGGCGATCCGACCATCAGCGTCGGCAGCCCCGTCCTGCTCGGGAAGACGCTGCCGGCCGCCTGACGCTCTCGCTCAGCCGCGCCGTTCACAAGGCCTCGCCGGAACATTACGGCGGGGCCTTTTTCTTGCCCTGTTCCGGTGTTCTCTTTACGTTCTCATTCGAGAGGGCGGTGTCGATCAGGCGCCGTATGGCTTCACCTCGGCTGCGTAACCGATTGGCGAACATCCAATCGTCTATGCGCCCGAGGTCATCGAGGGAGAGCAAGACTTGGATTCGCTCAGTTTTCAGAGGTTTGCGCATGTTCCGCCGTATCGCGCGAGAGGCGAATCCTCTCAAGGGCTTAATCATGCCCTGGTTGCGTAGGTTGTGGAACATACGTATCTCACGCAATAGTGTTGACATACGTATGTTTTATACGGCACATGCAGAACTGCCCTCCCACAAGAGACTGAAATGCCTCACGATATTGCCGTGCCCGGGCTTACCAAAACGGTGCTCGACCTGAACGAGGCTGCCCGCAAAATCGCGGACGCCTATGCGGATGTGCGGGGGCCGTGGCCAGCCGCCGCGCTCGCCGAGCATGCGCGACTCTGCGGCGAGCTGGACGAAGCGACGGATGTGCTTGCGGAAACGTCTGCGCATACCCTGCACGGGTGCCGGGAAAAGGCGGCCGTGGCGCTGACTCTCTACAGCGGCGAAGGCACGGGGCACGAGGCGCTGCTGCTGAGCGTGGCGCGCGACCTGGCCGGCCTGCAAGTCAGACCGGGCTAGGCAGCGGTCGGACTTGTGCGCTATCCGGTCTGCCTCAACCCCCGTGGAGGCAGACTGATGACTGACGAGTCCGACCAGACCGCGTCCCAGGCAGACCAGCAGGCTGGCCAGTCCGACCGCTGGAAGCCCTGGACGATCAAGAACATCCCGGCCGACGTGCGCGACATGGCGATCAAGCGGGCGAAGGCTGACGGGCAGGAGATCGGCGAATGGATCTCGCGAGCGATCCGCCAGAAGATCCAGGCCGACCGACGCATGCCGGCCGTGGTGCCTGGTGCCGCGCCTGCGGCCGCCGCCGCGACGAACGTGCGGCTGGTGACACCGGCGGTCACGCTCGATCGCATCGAGCGCGTGAACGAGCAGGTGGTCCGCCTAGCCGCGCTGGGCGATGCCGTGCCGGAGCCGATCCGCAAGGCGCTCTATGCCAAGTTCCGGCAGCAGCTGCAGGGCAAGGGCGCGCCAGAACCAGAGCCGCAGCCCGCCCGTCTGGCCGCGCCGGCGACCGAGTGAGTCGGTTGCGCCAGACAGAACAGGCGCTTACGGTGCAGCGTTCAGCAGCTGGAGCAGAACTGACGCCGATTCCGACCCTCTGAAACGCGAAAAGCTCCCTGGCGCCAACCGGGGAGCTTTTCAGGACCGCCTTATCTGGCAGGCCGCGGTAGTTCTCTGACCCGCATCCTGCCTCGCCGACCGTCCGAACGCAAGCGCCAACTTGCGAGCGGGAGCGCTCGGCCTTTCGACAGGATGCGTGCACCATGCGAGTGCTCACGCGTGCGGAAGCGCGCGCCAATCACGAGTCCCTCTTGCGCCTGGCCGCCGGCCCGACGCGCCGCCACACCGGCTCTCGCCGCGCCCGGCACACGGCCACCGACGCCGCGGTGTACGGCGGCCTCGTCTCGTTTCTGAACTGGCAGACTGGCCGGTGCGATCCGGGATATCGGCGCATCGCGGATCGCGCGGGCGTCGGGCTAGGCACGGTGTCCGCCTGCATGAAGCGGCTTGTCGCCGCCGGCGCGCTGCGCGTGAAGCGCCGCCCGGTGCGGACTGGCGGCCAGATCCATTGGCGGCTGTCGTTCTGGCTGGCGCCGGACCTGCGTTCGGAGAATGTCGCCGAACCAGTTCTTAGAAATATACCTAAGACTTTCTTGCGGCTGGTACCTGCGGAGCCGGTCCGCACGGTGGCCGAGCAGCTCGAAATTCTGGCAGCGATAATGGCAAAGGAGGGCCGGCACGATAACAAAAGCTTATCGTGCCGGCCGGCCGTCACATGAGGGACTTCAGGAAGGCGATCTCAGCCTGCAGCTGGCGGATGGCGGCGATCGCCGAGCGGTGCTGCTCGACCCAATGCCAGCCAGGATGCAGCTTGGCCGCGTGCTCCAGCTGGAACACGACCTGGTCGGGGTCTACAGGCCGAGGGTCGGGAGCGGGCTGCATTCGGCGGCCTTCATGGTCTCGACGAGGCGGTTCGCCAGCTCGGTGAAAACGCACGGCAGCTTGGACACCCGAGACAGCGCGATGCAGCTGCGGGTCGTATCGCGCGGCAGGCCCGGCCATTCCGGGCTGTCGGCCAGCAGCATCGCCTTCTCCGTCACCAGCGCCAGGTCGTCGACCCGCTTGATCTCGCCCTCGTCCAGGAACACTTCGTCGGCGTCGAAGGCCTTGAAGATCGCCGCGGCGACCTGCGCCTCGACATTCCGGACGGCTGGGCCGAGCAGCGCTTTCAGCGGCCGGCTGATGTCGCCGATGTAGGCCTCGGCCGCGTCGTGCAGCAGGATCGCCAGCCGGGTCTGCGGGTCCGTGTCGGGCGCCCGGAGATCGTCGCAGAGCAGCGTATGCTGGGCGACCGTCCAGGAGGACTCCAGCGTGTGGCCGGTGAAGCGGCACAGGCGGGTCAGCGGAATCAGCACGTCGTCGATATGGACGTCGGCGGCGCAGGGCCGCGCCAGGCTGAACAGCCGGCCGGTGTAGGTCTGGATCGTCGGGGTCATGCTGCGATGCTTTCAAGAGCGGTGCGGGCGGCAACGATGGCGACATTCCTGGCGGCGATCTCGGCCTGCAGGCCGGCGATCTCGGCGGCGCGGTCCTTCGCCTCGGCCTCCATTTCGCAGATCCGACCCTTCAGCTCGTCGACCGCGGGCTGGTTCGCGCGCAGGTCGTCGACTTCGTGGATCAGCTGCTCAACCTGCTCGACGCTGAGCACGTACCGATCGAGCCAGAGGTTTTCGAGATCCTGGTCCATAGAATGTTGCTCTAAAAGAGACAGGCCGGACGCAGTTCGGGCTGCGTCCGGCCTGGGTTGCGAGGATCAGCCGAGCAGGGAGTCGAAGTCGGCGTCGGTGCCGGCCTGCTTTTCCTCGCCCGAGCCGAACTCGTCCGGCTCGCCGCCGGCGCCGCCGGCCGTCAGGCGCTCGGCGGTGTCGTCGATCAGCTGGACGTTCGCCAGGTCGAGCTTGACGCCCGGCTTCCAGCCCTTCTCGCCGCCGTAGCAGCGCACGGTGACGGAGACGCGCACCACGGCGCCCGGGTAGAGCCGGCGGGCATCGGTGATCACCTCCAGCTTGCCGGTCTTCGGGTCCTTGAACCGACCGACGACGGCCGGCGGGTAGTCGGCGCCGCTGGCACAGCTGATGTAGCGCTTGAAGCGCTCGGGGTAGCCCTTCGAGACGATGTCCTTCTTGAAGGGCAGCTCGAAGGTGCCTTCCTCGATCCAGGTGTCGACGGTCTTCTTGCCCCACTTGGCATAGGCCGCCTCCATGACCGCGGCGAGGATCGCCTTGGTCTCCGGCGCGGTCAGCGCGGCCTCGTCGAAGAGAAAGGCCGCCGAGAACTGCGGCTTCTCGTCCGGCTTGGCGTTTTTGCGCAGCACAGCCTTGAAGAGGTGCGGGTAGGACAGGACGACGTTCGGGGTCAGGAGCTTGGTCATGGTCAGGATCTCAGGATGTCAGGTTGCGAACTCGTCGCCGCCGGGCGGCAGCGCGAGGCGTTCATCGGCGACCGGGACCAGCTTTTCGCCGCTGGACGCCGACACGATCAGGTCGGCCAGGGCTGCCGCGGCATCCTCTGTCGCCTGTTTCTTGGTGGGCTTGCGGCCCTTGGTGTGCTCGGCCAGCCGGGCGGCGAGCATCTGCTCGGCCAGCAGGCTCCGCGCGGCGGCCGGGGAGATCGGCTTGCGCGGCTCGAACACGGCATCGGCGGGCAGGTCGTGCAGCATGGTCAGCATGCCCGCCGCCTCGGCCTCGTCCGCCCATTTCTGAGACGGGCGGGTCGGGACCATCTTCCAGCCCGGCAGCAGGCCCTGGCGCGCCAGGCCGGCCGCCACCTTCTGCAGGTCGGCGATGAACCCCTCGACCACGGGCACCAGCGCCATGGCCTCGGCGATCTGCACCGGCGAGAGGGTGCGCGGGTCGATAGCCACGGGCGCGGCCAGGGCCGCGACCTCGGACCCTTCGATAATCTCGACCACCTCGCCGAACTCGGCCGTGGCCGTGCTGACAGCCAGGTCGAACTGCGCCCGGCACTGCCCGGCCGCCGGGCAGAACTTGCACCACTCGCCGGCGGCCAGCGGGGCGTCGGGCTGCATGGCGACTTCGGCCCGGCGCATCAGCGTCATGGACCATTCGATCAGCTCGACCGGGTCGATCTCGGTCTCGCGGATCGCCTTGCCGAAGGCCCGCGGCTGCACGATCACGGCGCGGATGCGCTGCACGTCCAGCTCGGGGAACTTCAGCAGCGCGCCGAGCGCGTAATACCGCAGCTGCGGGTTGCCCTCGGCGTAGACCTGCAGGCCCTGGCCGAACTTCAGGTCGATGACGTGCAGGGTGCGCGTCTCGGGGTCGAACGCCACAAAGTCGGCGGTGCCGTACATCGGCGCCGGCGGATTGATGGAGTCCAGGTTGAAACGGACCTCGATCCATTGCTCGCCCGGCACGCGCCGGCACTCGTCAAGGTAGACCTGCACCGCCTCGGCCATCTCAACCGTGACCGTGTGGCCGCCGATCTGCCGGTCGACGTACTCGACGGCGTCCAGCTTGTTCACCAGGCAGGCCTCGGCCAGTTCGTGCGCCCGGGTACCTTCCTGGGCGAAGACCGAGGACTCATTCGGCATGTCCTGGGTCAGCGAGACGCTGCCCGGGCAGTTCCACCAGCGCTTGCAGCCGCTGGCGGACAGGACGGAATGGGCGCGCTGGGCGTGGGTCATTTTCCGACCTTCGCCGGCACCAGCGGCTTCTGCCCGGTGCGCAGGAACGCGAGATAGTCGGCCGCGATGAAGACGGTATGGTTCGGCGGCGAGCCGCAGCGAGCCACCGTCTCCACGGCTGCGAGCAGAGCCTGGTGGCGCATTTCGGCTTCCTGTGCCGGAACCGGCGGTGTGTCCTGGGTCATGCGCGGCGCGCCCGCCCGAGCCATGCGCCGAAGCCGGCCGCGACCGCGAGGATCACGAGGCACCCGGCCATGGCAGTGAAAGTCTGGAGCATCACAGTCCTTTCTGTATCTATATAAGATACAAAGCGGGCAAATTAAATGCCCAGCGAGCGGCGATAGAGATCCTTCATGGTCTCGTGTTCCTCGATATCGGCAGGTTCCTTGCGCCGATCACGGATGATCTCGCGGATGATCTTCACGTCCAGGCCCGCGGACTTGGCCTCGCTGAAAATATCCTTGATATCGCCGGCAAGTGCCTTGCGTTCTTCTTCGAGCCGCTCGACGCGCTCGATGATGGACCGCAGACGGTCGCCGGCGATGCCGCCGACTTCGCTGTTGTGCCCGGCGCCGGGCTGCGCCTCGCCGCTCACGACGCCAGGATCTCGGCCAGCTGGGCGTCGGTCAGGCTGGACAGCATCTCGACCTGGTACTTCGCGAGCTGCGGCCGGAGCCACGCGGCGCCCTTGGCCTTGGCCATGGCGCGAACGGCGGCCAACTGCTCGTCACGGTTCGCCGGCGGCGCGGGCTGGTCGGACGGGGCGGCCGCCTGGTCGGCCTGG
>NZ_JBBCWY010000018.1:0-46391 GCF_037145735.1 Roseomonas sp. USHLN139
GCCGCGCCGGCGATCGTACCAGACGTCTGCCCCGCCGCTGTGCCGGCCGCCGTGCCCGACGCATCCCCGGCCGCGGCACCTGCCAGAGCACCCTTGGTCGCGCCCGCCGCTTCGCCGGCCGCCGCACCAGCAGCGCCACCCGCGGCCGCACCAGCTGCCGCACCGGCCGCCCCAGCCGCTTCGCGGGCCACCGCCTCAGCGATCTGGGCCGCAGAGCTGGCACCCGCTGCCGCTGCCCCCGAATAGTACACATCCCAACCTGGGAATGCCGGAATTTGCGTTTCGGACATCAGCAGCACCCCACAAAGAAAAACGGCGCCCATTTCTGAGCGCCGCTCTGCATGGATATTCAATTATAATTTTAGAAGCCGTCACCGACTTCGAACTGCACTCGGGACGTCATGGGGGCGTTCGGAGCGCCCCACCAGACAGTGAATTCGCCGGGCATTTCGGGCACGAAGTCAGCACGATGTATCCCGACCCCGATACGGGTCGGGAAGAGCGGCACGTCCTGCGTGAGGAAATCGGAGAGTTCGGGACGATGGTAGAAGCAAGCCATCGGTCCGATATCCACCGGCTCCCCCGTGGCCCGGTCGCGGACGTCGCACCACACCGTCACCTTTGAACCAAGGTTCACCCTCTCGACGATTGGCGGCAGCTCCGGCAGCCGCCGCGGCCCAATGCGCAGAAGCAAGTCGACCTCGGGGAGCAACGACTGCGCCATGGTTCCATCCCCTTCAATTCGGCACTGGCGGCCAGGAGATCGAGAGCGGAAAGCCCGCCTGGTCAGGCAGGTCCCGCAGCGCCTGCCGATAGCCCCGCCAGGCGTCCACGGTCTCGGTGGACAGCGGCGCATCGGCGACCTGCGTCCAGTCGCTGCGCAGCAGCAGCACATCGCGACGCGCGCGGGCGGCCTCGGCCTGGTACTCCGGAGCCGGCTCCGCGGGCGGCGTGGCGACAGGGCGGCCATCGGCGCCCGGGGCGATCTCCTGCCCGGCAGCCTGGGCCCGCAGCAAAGCCGCGTGCTCGTCCGAGGTGATTTCGACAGCATCCGGCGGCATGCCGTCGCCGTGGATCTCGCGCGCGTAGAAGCCGCGGGCGGAAGCCGCGTAGTAGATCTGCATGGTCAGTTCCCCACGGCAAACCAGTGGAAGGAGTCAGCGTAGTAGTCCGCCCCGGAGCCCGCGGTGTTCGCACAGGCCATGGAGGCCAGGAAGCCGCCGAGGGTGCGGGAATAGACGTTCGCGTGCGCGACCGAGGACACCGCGGTGATGTTCGTGGCTTGCACATCGAAGAGGTTGGTCGGGAAGGCCATCGGGAAGGTCACCGACACGCCGCCGGCCGCCGAGCCCGTGCCAGTGCCCCACTGGATCAGCAGGCCGCTCGGCAAGCGCTGCCAGCCGCTGCCGCCCTGGCTGCTGCCGAAGCCGTAGACGAACGGCAGATGCGCCGAGCCACCACAGGGCAGCCAGGCCGCCGAGCCGTCCGACAGCAGCTCCAGCGTGTCGCCCGGCCGCAGCAGCATGCTGTTCGCCGTGGCGCCGCCGGCAGCGCCGCCCACCCGGATGACGTCGCTGCCCGACCGCTGGACCGTCACCGAGAAGGTGCCCAGGTTGATGAAGGCGACGCGGCCGCCATCCGGATAGGCCGAGGCCGCCGGCAGGGTGAAGGTGCTGTTGGCCACGGTGCTCAGCTGCGCGACCAGGCGGCCCATATGGGCAATGGTCACCCCAAGATTGCCGGTCACGCCGAGGTAGCCGCCGCCGGCCATCAGCCGCCGCAGGGCCGTCAGGACCTGGGTGTTGTCCGAGGCGAGAGGGGTGAGGCCCGCGGCCTCGATAATGCCGGCGAGCTCTTCCTGGATGCCGTTGAGCCACCAGGCCGGGACCACCGTCGCAGGAATGCCGCCGACCGGGTCCCCCTCGGTGAAGAACCCAAGGGTTCCGCCGAGCGACGGGACCGCCGGCAACGCCGCCGCCGCGGTCGTGTGCTGGATGCGCTTCATGTCAGTTCCCGTAGGCAAAGATGAGGACGGTATGCGCTGGGCGGATGCGCCGCAGACTGCATTCGAGGGCGCCATAGCCCCAGGTCCGGAGAGGGTCGCCGGCCTGCGACTGGCCGGCGCGGAAGCTGGTTACGGTCGTCGCCGGCGCCCTGATGCGCCAGGCGCTGGCCCAGGCCTCGCCGTAGACGGCACCGCCAGCGACCAGGCGCCCGGCCGCTGCCGGCGAGAATTCCTCGACCTCGATCGCGAAGCCGAGCGCTGCCGCCACGTCGACGAAGTAGGGCACCGACTGGCCGCCCCGCGCGGTCAGGCGCGCTGCGACACGGGCGCGCCGCTGCTGTAGGTTCGGCGTGTCGCCGGTGCATTCATCCGGCAACCCGACCGTCTCTTCCCAGTCGGGCAGCAGCTGCAGCGCTGTCGGCGGGAACGCATCCACCAGCAGTGCCAGCGCCCTGGCGCGGAGCCGGGAGAAAGGCGCCGCGAGGCCGAGGCAGACCCGCGCCAAGACTGGGCCCTGCCAGACCGGGCCGCGCGGCAGCAGCGCCTGCAGCGCGGCGGCATGTTCCTCCTGCCCGATTTCGGTCGCCATGGATCAGCTCCAGGTAATGGTGCCGAGGGTGGGCAGGCTCCCGGCTGGCGCGGTCACACTGCCCAGGGGGGCCACCAGCGTGAATCGGGTCACGCCTGGGGCTGCCGAGATCGCCGCAGCGCTGTCCGACTGGTAGATCGTCCCACCCGGGCGCCCACGGCGCCGGAGCATGTCGCTGAGCTCGGCCTGAATGGCGGCGCGGGTCTCGACGCTGTCCTGCGCAAGGTCACCGATCTGGTAGTTGATCGGGAAGGGGGTGGGGGCGACGACATAGACGAGCGCGGTGACCGGCCGGAGCGGGAAGATATGGTCCGCCACAGCCAGCTGGTCGCCCGTCGCCGATGGCGCGCGGCTCTCTTCCGAGGCAACGCCGTTCGTCCCCTGCGGGAAGCCGCCATTCGCCGCCTGCGCGCTATCCAGCATGACATAAACGACCACCGTCCCGGCGCCCATGCCGAGGGGCGCGACCCATGCCCGCGTGATGCCCGGCACCTCGAGCGCCCAGGCGAGATAGTCGGCTTCCGACCCGCCCTGCGGCGCCTGCTGGAAGCGGTCCAGCATGCGCTGCCTGAATTCTTCCTCGGCCTCCTCTTCGGCGCCGCCGGTGATCGCGCCAGCCGCGGCGCCTTTCGCCAGCACACCGTTCACCGCCGTAGCGATCACCAGCTCGGCGCCGCCGGGACCGTTACTGGCGCTACCAGCCACCTCGGCCACGATCGGTACCGTCAGCGTGCCGGCGCTGCTGATCGTGGCCAGGGCCGTCGTGATGAAGGTCGCGCCGTCGGTGGAACGGACCAGCTTGGACCCATTGGGCAGCTCGGCGCCGACCGTCCCCGTGAAGGCCGCCATCCCGCCGGCAAAGCTGGCACCCTTGCGATAGATGCCCACCAGGCCGGCCCAGGCGGCGAGGTATTCACCATCGGCCGAAACAGGCACCGCCTGCTTGGCAATCCAGTCCAGGTAGCCGTAGAGCCCATGCACCAGGCCGGCGGCGGCCTTGGTCACTGCCGCCAGGGGTGAGGTCCGCAGGATGGCGAAGGCGTCCAGCGCCGCCGCCATATCGGCAAGCGCCTGCCGCCCCAGCTCGCGCAGGGTCGGTCGCTCGAAGGGCATTGTGTTTAGACCCCTTGCCAGGCCCAGGAGGCGGTGACGGTGGTGGAGGGCGCAGAGCCCTGGTGCAGCGTGATGACCGCCTGCATCTGCGTCGCGCTGCGCCAGGATGCAGCGACATCGATCCGCACGACGACGCCGTCATCGATCAGCCAGGCGAGGGCCTCGCGGATGTAGTCCTCTGCCAGGCGCAGCGTCTCAGGCAGCCGCTTGGCTCGGCGCAGCAGCCAGAGGCGCGAGCCGATTGGGCGGTCGTCCAGCAGCTCGCCCCACCAGCCGCGCGGGTCCGTCTCGCCCAGCGGAAGCTTGTCATCGGGCCCGGCCCGACGATCGGTGAACAGGCTGACCTTGACCGCAGTCTCGATCGCCGGCGCCGAGGTGACCTCCCCCGCACCGCCGACCTGCCAATCGGCGACCAGGCCCCCGCCATCCCAGATCAGCGCGACATCGCCGTTCACAGCGGCACCTGCGTGATGCTGCCGGTCTCCACATGCCGATGACCGAGGAAGCTTTTCCCGGCGACGACGATATCCCCACTGGTAACCACACGCGGCGCCAGCAGGCGGATTTCTTGCTCGGCCTCAACTTCGACAACGCCGCCGGCCATGAGGTGCACCCGGCTTCCCTTGTCGTCATGAAGGGCGACTTCGCCCGGAGCCAGATCGATCTGATATCGTGCGTCATTGGTCGCGATCACCAGCGTCCGGCTGCGATCCCCGCCGAGGTGCAGCATGATGGCGTCAGCGCCGGCGAGCGGCCTTGCCGAGACGCCATAGCTCCCGAGCATCGGGGCATTGTCGCGCGTCTCGCCGGAATCGATCTGCACCTGCGCAGCCCGCAGGCCCCGGCCGCCAAGATCCGCAACGGCCTCGATCCGCCCAAAGCTGACCAGGGACATGACGCGGCCGAAAAGACGCTCCAGCGCGCTGCTCATGGCGCCTCCCCCAGGCCCGATGGAATGGATGACCGCTGCATATCGTTCATGACCTGGCGGTCGAACGGCTGCAGGACGATCGGCTCCGGATCGAAGGCTTCCTTCGGCATGATGCTCAGCTGCGCCCGGGTACCATCGGCGCCGCGGGAATAGGTGACATCTGCAATCAGCCACTCCGCATCCTCGACCCGCAGAGCCGGGACGTCGACAGGCACCAGCGCATTGGGCTGCCAGAGGCGACCGGCCGCGTCCCGCCAGCTGTCGGTGGTCAAATTGATGCTGCGGGCCCGGCCGTTGCGGCGGTTCCGTTCCCAGTTCGCGCGCCGCTCGGCCAGATCAAGCCCGAACTGTTCCTGATCACTGATGATGATCTTCGGCCGGAAGCGCCGGCCCGTTCCCGGCCTATCGGCGCCGACCGTGACATCGGCCACCGCGGCACGCTGATTGTAGCCGGCGCCGCCGCCCGCAGCCCGCGCAATGTCGCCCAGGATCTCGACGGACTGCCACACCACTTCGTAGAGCGAAAAGCGCTGATCTAGGCTGAACTGCGCGTTCCCACCCTCCACATTGACCCCCTGCCGGAAGCCGCTGGCCATGCGGTCGGTACCGACACCCGACAGGATCAGGTTTCCGTCCACCCCTTCATACGCAAGCTGGGCCGAGTACTTCGTGACCCGGTCGATGATGTCCCAGGGGGATTCGCTCAGGATGACGTTGAACTGCGGAATGACGACGCCATCACCATCCGGGGCGGTAACGTTGATGCCGAAGGGGGCGCAGAGCATTTCGAGCAGCCCGCGCGTAGTCGCCTGCAGCACCTGGTTGCGCTCGCCGCGCATCCAGGCGGAGCAGTCGACCAGATCCTGACACCGGCCGCGACCCAGCACCGTCACGCTATGCGTGGTCGGCGAGAATTCAGGGCAGTAACGGTCAACGAACCCCGTCAGCACGACATCGTCGCCGATCAGAACTTGGCAGGGGCTGCCGGCCCGGGCCACCACGCCGTCAAGTTTGGCCGGATCGCGCTCGGTCATGGAGATCGAGAAATCGCTGGGCATCCGCTCGATACCACGGCTGACCCGGATCTCCTGCCAGCCCGAGAGGCGCCGCCCATCGACCAGCAGCGTCAGCTCGCCGTCATCGGGCATGGCTGCCTCCTATCGCTCCAGCGCCTGAAAGCGCGGCGGCATGAAGTTGAGGTCGGTCGCCGCTGCCGCGGCGGCCAGCTGGTCGCTGCGGCCGAGGTCGGCGTAAAGACGATACGCCAGGACAAGAGCCGGCAGCGGAGCGCCGACGGCCACGGTGCGCATCCGCGAAAGGTTCGCGGCGCGGCGCGTCAGATCCTCGGCGACCGCGGCACGCAGCGTGCGCATCGCGTCGCAGCTGGCATCGTCCCCCGTGTCACCAGCCACCAGGATCTCCGCGTCCAACAGGCCGCAGAGCTGGTCGCGGATGGCGACAGCGTCCTCATAGGAGGCCGGGGTAGCCTGAGCCGCCGCCCGCGCCATGGCGGTCAGGGCTGCGCGCCGGCAATGGGCGGCAACCGCCGCCCCCATGCTTGCCGCGGCCGCCCCGGTGCTGCCCTCGCCCCCATCATCCGTCGGTTGCAAGGCCACCAGGCCGGCCAGCAGCTGCAATTGCTGGCCAGGATCGTCGGCCACGGCACGAACGGCCGCGGCCAGACGCTGGATACCAGCACCGAGGTCATCAATCGCGCTCATAGCCGCCTCGCGAGGTCTTCGACATCATCAGCGGCCTGCGCCGCAGCCCGACGGCTGCGAGCGACGCGCGAAAGCTGCAGGTTGACCGTGCTCAGCGCTCGATCAGCCGCCGCAAGAGGCGACCGACGGCCGCCAATGAAGCGGCTGAAGGTCTTCCCGGCGCCTGGCACCAGGCTGCCGACTGAATTCAGCAAGTTTCCAGCGCTGCCGATCAGCCGGCGCGCAGTACCTGTCCATTTCTGGACAGTTTTCTGGGCGGCCTCGGCTACTGCGGCGCCGCGACGCACCGCATTTTGCGCCCGCGTCGCGAAATCGGTCAGGGAAGCACTGTCAGCCAGGTCCGCCGCCTCGAGCACGCCCCAGGCCGTGGCAAACTCGGCCGTTGGAAAGGCACGCTCACCCGTCTCGATACAGGTCAGGGTGATTTCGATCACCCGGCCGAGGTCGTGCCGCGCTGCCGTGCCCAGATCCAGCACCGTGACCCGCCGCAAGCCGAGAGACGGATGGACAAGCTCGGCCTCGCCAGGCGCTTCCGCCGCCTCGATCAGGGCATCCTGCTGCTGCGCCACGTCATCGCCGACGATGAAGCCGACGATGGTGTGCCGCGGGATTGCGCGCCCTAGATCCTCGGCCCATGGCTGGTCACGGAAGGGGTATTCGTGGATCGCAGCGCGCCGCCCGAAGTGGTTGTCGTTGCCCCAGACCCCGAAGGGCACACCCCTCAGGGAGGCGGGGCGAAGGTCATCGATCCAGCTCACGGCCCCGTCCCCACGCTGCTGCGCTCGACGCGCACCCCCTCGGCCGTGCGGGTGGTTGTGGTGGCCGAGACGCCGGAAGGCAGCCCCTCCAGCCTTACACGAACGTCGACTTGCTGCCCCCTGCCGCTGCCGGCAGGGGCTGCGGTGCCGGGGGTCGACAGCCGCGGCAGCAGGCCTTCGGCGGTGCTGGCCCGTGCTGCCGCCTCAGCGTCCCGCCGCGCCGGTCGCTCATACAGTCGGGAGACGATCGACGCCGCATCGCCCGCCGTCGTCGCCCCGCGGAGGGCATCGCCGGCACGGCGCTCGGTGTTGCGCAACTCCCACTCCACGAAGCCAAGCTGGTCCTGCAGGCTGCTTTCACGGATGTCCTTTCCGGACCAGAGGCGGAAGTTCCTCTGCCGGTCAGGATGCCACTGCGCGATGCCGTAGGCATTGCCGCCGTCACCGCGCGCCTGGTGGTTCAGGCCCGCGCCGCTTTCGTGCCGCAGGTTGGCGACGATTCCCGCCGCCTGCGCAGCGGTCCAGCCCTGCTGCCGGAAGAAAGCAAAGGCTTCCCGCTGGCGCTCGGTAGCCTGCTCATTGGTGTAGGACGGCGCGGCGCCGGGGGCTGCGGCACCGCGCGCACCGAAGCGCTGCTGGCCAGCACTGGCCCGATAGCCCGGCGTCATCTGGGCCCGCAGCAGGTTGCGCAGGCGGTCCAGGATGCTTTCGGCATCATCGCCGCCCGGGTCGACCGGCGGAGCGCCATAGAAGCCCTGCGCCCGGCCACGCTCCGCCATGTTCCGGCGCTGTTCGGCCTGCTTCTCGGGACTGTTGTCCCGCTGATCTCCAAGGCGGCTCAGCGCGAGCGCGCCCGCCGCGCCAAGACCGACCGCAGCCGCCCCGCCAAGGCCCAACAGCCGGATCATCCAGGCAGGCACCCGGAAGGCGGCGATCGAGACCAGCGAAGCCGTGATGGAGGCCAGAGGAGCAACCACGTTGGCCGCCAGCACGACGCCAAGGGCAATCGCTGCGTTCTCCCAGCCGCCCATCCAATCGACAACCCGGCTGATGCCCTTGCCGAAGTTCTCCATCCCTTCGGCAAGGCGTTGCAGCCCACCGTCGGCAAGAAACCGCTCGACCGCGCCGGCGATGCGGGTGACCACGCCCTCGACCCTCTGGCCGATCAGCTCCCGGTTGGCGCCGATCCAGTCGGCCAGGCGTGTTGCCAGCGGGATCAGCACCGGCGCCAGGCGCTCGGAGATGGTGTTGACCAGCCCCTCGCCCGCCAGCTTGAGGGTGACCTGCGCCTTTGCCCAGCGCTGCGCCACATCGGCCGCCTGCGCGGTGACCACGCCGAAGCGCCGCGCCTCGGCCTCGTATTCGCGCAGGCCGGCGGAGCCGCGCCGGAGGAAAGGCAGGAGATCGGCCGGCAGGCGCAGCGCGCCCATCACCCGCGCCTGCAGGCGTGGATCGCTGATGCGGGCGATGGCGTCGGCGACCTCCGGCAGAGCGGACGCCGCCGTCCGGGCGTTCCCGGCGCTGTCGCGCAGCTGCACGCCGAGCATGGTCAGATACTGCAGGGCCGTGCTGTCACGGCCGCCGACGGCGTCCACCAGCGCGTCGCCCAGCCCTTCCAGGCCGGCCGTCAGGCTTTCGGCCGAAACGCCGGCCAATCGGGCGGCACCCTGCAGCGCGTGCAGCTGGCCGACGGTCGTCTGGACCCGATATGCCGAGGTGGCCAGGCGCGTGGCGAAATTGCCCCAGCGATCGGCCAGCGCCACCACGCCCGCGATGCTGCCTGCGGCGGTAAGCGCAGCGAGCGGCGGCACGATGGTGGAGATGCCGCGGGTGGCCGCCGACAGGCTGGACGTCAGGCGGCCGATGCCCTGCTGCAGGCCAACCGCCGACTTCTTCATCCGGTCGATGGGCCCGGTGAAGCGGTCCAGCGCCGTGATGCGGAAGGACAGCGGACCGCCGGCCGTGGTGGTGCCCGACATCAAAGCCTCCCTCGGCCTGTGGCCCGGATTCGCTCTGCCTCACGCGCCCACCACAGCAGCTCCATGATGGGCAGGCGCTTGGCATCGTGCGGACCCCAGCCATAGGCCGCGGTCACATTGGCGATCAGCCCTCGCCAGTCTCGCCCGAATCCTTGGTCGGGGCCGGGGAGGGCGGCGAAAAAGCCGCGAAATAGTCGCCGCAGCGGGTCAGGGCGCGCTGCGGCAGCTGGTGCAGCACCTGCAGCGGCACGCCGGAGTTCAGCTTGATCAGCGCCAGCGTCTGCGCGATGGCGCCGTCCACCTTGCTTGCATCGAGCAGCTGCTGGACCGTCGGCTCCGTCAGGCGCAGATCGGTGTATTCACGATCGTTGAAGGAGACCGCGGGGAAGGTGAGGCGCAGCGCCTTCGCCGGGACGAGGTCGAAGACCTCTTCGTCCGCATCGAGCTCGGGATCGCTCATCAGTTGTCCCTCACGTCTTCGCCCTCGAAGCGCACCGAGAAGGTGCCCTCGGTGCTGTTCACTTCCTGGGTCTCGACCGTCCACATCCCCGTGCCGCTGACGCGCTTGCCGTTGGCCAGCTGCAGGGTCACCGACACGTTCGTCATGTCCTGGAAGTCGGACATGGAGACCAGCGGCCCGTCCCGCAGCGTCGCCGCGATGAAGCCGGGCTGCGGCGTCTCGGAATAGCCGTCGACGCCGCTCATGCCGGTCAGTGTGGTGCGGGTGACGGTCGAGACCCGATAGCTGGGCTCGGAAGCGATCGGATACTGCACCCCGTCGACGAACAGGTAGGCCGTGCCGGCCAGCCGCCGCGAATTGTCGGCCATGGCTTAGACCTCCTGCGCGTTGCGGAACTGCACCAGCCCCGCGAAGACCCGGAACTGGTCGATTGGCACGACCGGCAGCAGCCCGTTGACGCGGCACCGGTTGGTGCCGTCCCGCTCGACCACCAGGGCCGCCCGGAAGGTTTCGTATTCCTGCACCAGGCCCTGCCGCTCGAGCTCGCGATAGCGGCCGAGGAGGGCATCCTCGATCACCGCGGGCGTGATGATCCGCGCCCCGGGCCGGTAGGCCGTGGTGTCGCTGGCCAGCTTGAAGCGCCCGTAGGTGCTGGTGACGAAGGCCCGGAGGTCGCGAATCACCGCGGCGAGCACATAGCCGCGCTCGACGTAGAGATAGCTGTCGTCCGGGACGCCGGCCGCGTTGCGCTGGTAGGTCGTGACGATGGTCTCGGTCGTGACCGTCCCGTCCCCCGCGACGCTGAAGCTGGACAGGCCGTCCCAGAGCAGCACGTTGCGTTCCGCGATGCTCCAGCGGCTGGCGAGCGGCGGCGCCAGGACGTCCAGCGGCAGGCCATGCAGCGGCAGGCCGACGTCGGCCCGCAGGCTGGCCGCGAAGGCGCCGGCGGCATTCGCCGCCCAAAGCCAGGGCGGGGTCGGGCTGCCATTGGCCGGCATGACCGTGAGGTGGGGATCGTTCAGGGCCAGGCCGAAGGTCGTCGACTCCCCGAGCGTGCCACGGAAGCCAGCGAAGGCGTGCCCGTAAAGCATCTTGTCCCAGGCCCAACGCGCCGCCATGAAGGTGCGGATCGAGGTGAGGCTGCCGGTGTCGGTGTAGGGAAAGACGATGACGTCGAATTCCTGATCCGACAGGTTCGCCAGCGCCGCGTCGACCGAGGGGTTGGTGGTGCCACCGCTGATCGGCGCCAGGGTGACGCTCAGGCCCGCAGGCGTCGTCTCCCCGCCGGCTGCGCCCAGATAGTTCAGCCGGAGATCGATCGCACCGGCCGCCAGACCCTTATGCTTCGCGGTCATCGTCACCGTGCCGGTCGACGCAGCCGCGGTGACCGGAAGATCCGCGAGGGCGTTGATCGCCGCGGCCAGGGCGGTTGCAATCTGCGCCACGGTCTGGCTCGGGCTGACCAGCAGCTGCACCCGCTGTCCCGCGATGTACAGGTTCAGGGTCCCGGGCGAGGTCGGCACGGAATTGATGATCGCCGAACCAGCCGCGGCCGCACCGGCGCCAGGATCGGCCAGGGGCAGCAAATAGACCTCGCCGAAGGAATCGCGCTTGCGATACCACTCCGCCATCAGGGCGAGCATCGAGCCCGCACCTGCCGCGGCCTTCACCGCATCCACGCCTTCCATCAGCACCGGGGTACCGGCAGCGTAGGTGCCGGCCGCCAGCTGCTGGCCGATGATGAGGGCGCGCATCGTCGTGGCGCCGCTGTTCGCCCGGGACGGGTCGAGTTCGGCGTAGAAGAGCGGCACCCGCAGGTTCTGCGGGATATCCCGGAAGCTGACCATCAGGGGGTCTCCCTCTTGTCGGAGGCGGTCGCCTTGCGGGCTTCCTCGACCACGTCCCCGTCGCGCAGGCGGCGGAGCCAGTAGTCGTCACAGGGCACGTCGCGACCCTCAGCGGGCAGCAGATCGCGCAGCGCCGGGTCGCGCACCGCGCGCCCCTCGGCCGGCTTGACCTTCATCGGTTCGGTATCCTTCAGAGAAGGGGCGTTGCGGGGGCGAAGGCCAGCTGGACATCTTCGCAGGGGCTGTCAGCGTTCGGGGCCGGCAGGTCATAGGCCTCCGACCAGTGCATGCCGAAGGCGAGCAAAGCTCGGCCGATGGCCTTCTCGCTGGTCCGGGTATCGATGCCGAGCGTCGTCTTCACGGAGCCGATACGCTCCAGCGAGCCGTCGGCTCCAAGCAGCAGATGCGACTTCATGACGAGGTCGCACACTTCTCCGGCGAGGAACTCCATCTCATCCTCGACGGTTACGCCCTGCCTCGATGGCTCAAGGCAGACGATCTCCACCGCCATGACGCAGTGGACCGCATAGGCGGCGTCGAGCGTGCTGGCGCCGGCCCGGGCTTCCTTCGTCTCTTCCCAACCATAGACCAGGATGCCGAAGGTCTCGCGTTCCTGCAGCGGCCAGGTGCGGCCGGCCCAGACGCGCCCCTTCAGCGAGGGGATGCCGAGCTTCAGCAAATCCACCACTTGGTCGCGGACCAGCTGGCGATGGGTGCTGACGATCGTCATTCGAAGAGCCTCTCGAAGCCCAGATCAAGGATGATCCAGCCCAAACCGTCCGGCTGAGCGTCCTTCACGACGAAGGTCATCGCCGGCATGCCATGCCGCGCGGGGACATCAACGGCGTCCCCCGCCGCCGGCTCGAAGCCGACCGGGAAGGCCGCGTCGCCCTGGCGGACCTGCAGGAAGGCGCGGTCGGTGGAGACAGGAATGCCGCCATCGACCTCGACCTGCACTTGGAAGCGGTCATAGACCGCCGGCACTGTGACCGGCAGGGTGTACTTCCGCCTGATGGTCACCGGCTTGCTGTCGGCGAAGCCTCCCAGCACCGATGCGTTCAGCGCATCGATGTCCATGGTTCAGTGGTTCTTCACCGACGGCCCGAGCGGCGAGGTCTCTTCGCTGCCGTCCCGCACCTCCTTCAGCCGGCAGCGGCCGGTCATGCGTGCGACGTCGACCTCGTTGACCTCGAGCTCCTGCCCGTCCTCGATCAGGATCTCCTCCTCCCCGTCGTGGAGGTAGAAGCTGGTGACCGCGACCATGGTGACGGTGCCGGACCGCGCCCGCTTGGCATCCTCGCGGTCCAGGAGCGTCTTTGCCTGGCTCTGCAGGCGCTGCCGCGCGATGTCGGCCTCGGTGACCGCCAGGATGGGCTGGGCGGCCACGGCCGGCGCCGGGGCGGTCTGGGGCGCGGCCTTGGCCTCGGCTTCGGCCTTGGCCGCGGCGGCCTTGTCGGTGCTGTTGTCGGCCATGATCAGATCACCTGCGCGCCGAGGGAGGCGTTGACGTTGGTGGGGATGACGAGCGGCGCCGCCTGCATCAGCAGCCAGCGGACGCCGGGATCCTTCTCCACCCAGGACTTCGCGGCGAAGCCCTGGACGGGGAAACCGATGTCTTCGTCGAGGATGACGCCGAAGGCGCGGGTGCCCTCGATGTCGGGGCTGCCCAGGATCACCGTGCCGTCGGCCAGCATTGGCTTCTCCACCCCGTCGACCGGATCGATGTACCAGTCGTTGTAGAGGTAGAGGTCCCACTCGCCCCAGGTGCCGAGATAGACGGCGCCGACGTCGCGGTTGACGCCCGCCGCGGCGAAATTGGGGTTGCCGTTGGCGAAGGAGGCGATCACCTGCGCGACCATCGGGTCGGCGCGGAACGCCTTCCAGGCCGCGTTGGTGAAGGTGATCTCGCGGACCTTGCGGCCGGACTCGCGCACCACCCGGGCTGCCCAGTCCTCGATGTCGGCCGCCGGCGACACGCCGGCCTGGCCCCAGCGCGAAGCGCCGGTCAGCACGACGTTCAGATTGGCGGAGCGCCCGAAGGAGATGGTCGCGGTGGGGAAGCCGTCGCCCTGCAGGGTCACGGTGCCGGAGGCCAGCGCCGAGGCCGCCATCTGCTCCATGCGGCGCGTCAGCATGCCCATCTGGTCCTCCATCTCGAGGCCCAGGTTGACCTGCGTCCGCTCCTGCGGGGTCAGGTCGCCGCCGATGCGCTCGCCAATCGCGCGGCGGATGGCGCGGCGGGGGTCGAGCTTCCGCTTGTCCTTCACATACGGCGGCCGGTAGAGCGCCGTCTGGAACTTCAGCGATTCGACGAAGCGGCCCTCGCGCAGAGGATGCACGAAGGGCGCCAGGCGCCGCTTGCCGACGAAGATGTCGATGGCGACTTCCTCGGTGTCGAAGCGGATCTCGTTGGTGAAGTAGCGGTCCAGCAGGAAGCTGGACGGCAGCAGCATGTTCTGGACGACCCGCGCCAGGACCGCCGTCGAGTAGATGTCAGCCATCAGGGGATGCTCCGCGCCAGGCCGGTTACGCCGGGGTCGCCGGCTTGAGGAAGAGGCCGGCGTCGCGGCAGACGTCGTAAACGCTGCTGGCGGTGTGGCCGGTGCCGAAGGTGACGGCGTTCTGGTTGAACTCGCCCTTCACGTAGATGCCGCACTTCGTGTCGGCGGCCGTCGCGTCGACGTCGTCGATCAGGATGCCGTAGGGCACCTGGGAGCCGTCGCCGGACGCCGAGGCACTGAGCGTCAGCTTGCCCGAGGCGGTGATGCGACCGACCAGCGCCCCGCGCTTGAGGTTCTGACCCAGGATCAGGATGCCGTCGGCGCTGACGAGCTGCGTGGTGCCGGCGATCAGGTTGTCGGGCTGGTAGGTCTCGGTTCGGGAACCGGGCTGATAGAACGGCATCGCGGTCAGGCCTTCTTCTGGGTGCCACGCACCTTCCCGAGGGAGGCGAGCACGCCGCTCGCCAGGGCATCGACTTCGTCGCCGCGGGCGCCGCCGGGCTGGCCCGGGCCGATGGCGGCCTGGGGCTGCCCGCGCATGCGGTCGGCGAGGCTGGCGCGCGGCGGCTGGGCCGGGGCCTGCTGGCGGGCGCGCGGCGGCTGCGCCAGGCTGGCGGAATTGACCAGCGTGCCGATGGCCTCGCGCGCCGTCTGCCGGGTCTCGAAGGCCAGATGGGCGGCCAGCGCCGGATTGGTCCGGGCGGCCTTGGAGGCGAAGATGGCGGCGCAGCGGCGGCGCTCCAGCATCGCGCCGGCCTTGCGACCGTCCCGGAAGGCCTTCGCCTCGGCCGGCTTGTCGGCGGGCGGCTCCGCCGGCGGCGCTTCCTCGGCCGGGGCCGCCTCCAGATCGTCCAGGTCGTCCTCGACGTCGTCCAGCTGATCTTGGACCTTGTCCAGGTCTTCCTGGACGTCCTGCAGGTCGTCCGCGACCTCCTGGACGTCCTCGGTCGTGGCCGGCGCTTCCTCGGCGCGCGGCTTGGCGGCCAGCAGGCCGTTCAGGTGGCCGAAGCGGGAGGCGAAGCGCGCGGAGACCCGCCCCGCGGCCTGTCGCAAGGTGCTCATGTGCAGTCCCTTTTGTGGGGGGTGGGCCTGGTCAGCCAGTGCTGCCGGCGCCGGATGCAAGAAGAGAGGGCCGCCACGCGGCGGACCCTCAGCCGGTCAGGCGCCGCCGCCGGCGGGCGCCCCGAAGGCCTGGGCCTGCAGGGCAGTCATCAGGAAGCAGAGCGCTTCGTCGGGTGCCATGACGGCATCGGCCAGGCCGGCAGCGATGCCGTCCTCGCCCATATAGTACTCGGCCTGCTGGGCCTCGACCTGCTCGATGGGGATGCCCCGGTTGGCGGAGACAACCTCCCGGAAGCGAAGCCCCATCCGCCGGGCATCCTGCGCCATGCGCTCGAGCACCTCCGGCGTGACGCCGTCGGTCTCGGCCCGGGTCACGACGGCTTTCTTGTCACCATCGTGGATCCAGTGGTGCCGGATGCCCAGCTTGTCCATCTGCCGGCTGCAGTCGACGACCGACCAGAGGATGCCGACGCTGCCGACGCCGCCGGTGTCGGGCACCGTGATGACGTCGCAGGCCGAGATGACGCAGTAGGCGGCCGAATACGCCTGGTCGGCGCAGATGCCCCAGATCGGCTTGATGCCGCGCATGGAGGCGATCATGCGGGAGAGATCGAGCATCCCCGAGACCTCGCCGCCGGGGCTGTTGACGTAGAGGACGATGGCGGCGACCCGCCGGTCCTCCAGCGCCTTCAGCACCGCGAGGCGGATGTCATCGTAGCCGGTGACCCCGCCGAATTCCTCCCACGCCGCCGCGTCATGCACCAGCAGCCCGGAGACGCTGACCACGGCCACGCCGTCGACCACCTCATAGGCGCCCGGCTGCCGCTGCCTGGCCTGCCCCTGCTGCGCGGTGACGCGGCTGAGGGCTGCGTCGCCGTGGGCACGGCAGAGTGCCAGCGGGCTGCCGGACAGGCGGCGTAGCGCGAGCTCGGAGGCATCGACCGTCATGTGGTCTCTTCCTCCCGCTCGGCTTTGTCCCGCGCTGGGTCGGTGGGATCGGCCGGCTTCTCACCGCCGTCCCCGCCCTGCCCGGCCGCCTGGTCACCGCCGACGGGGGTCATGACCACCGTCAGGCCACGCGCCACAAGCGCCGCCTGTTCCAGCTGCCGCTGGTCCAGCGTCTCTTCCCAGTCGAGCCCGTCATTCTGTTCGGCCTCACGCTCCAGGGTCGAAAGCCCGCCCGCGATCTTCTTCAGGCTGCCTTCCGGCTCGGCAACCGGGTCCACCCAGCCGCGGCCAGGCCCGATCCAGCGGCAGCGGGAGTATTCCGCCCGGGCCTCCACCCAGTCGGGAGCGCCGGCCGGCAGCGGGAGCTCGCCGCGGTCCATCATCTCCTCCCCGAGCGCGGCGGCCACCGGTGAGCAGTAGGCGTCGCCGAAGTGCAGCCGGCGGCGGTCCATGGTCTTCCAGGTCGTGACCATGGCCTGGCGGGCGCCGCTGTAGTTCTGGCCCCGGTAGTTGCTCGACACGGTCTCGTACGTCTCGCCCGCGGCGGAGGCCAGGTTGCGCAGCATGGCGGACTCGAACGCCTCGAAAGCCGCCGGCGGCCGGTTGCTGCTGACCGAGTTGATCTTTTCGCCGGGGAACATGTTGGCCACGCGGACGTTGCCCGCCATCAGCTGCCGCTGATCGTGGAATTCGCGCCGCATGGTCTGGTAGTTCGACAGCGTTTCGTCATCGCCGAGGCTGTTCGCGACCATGTCGGAGTCGAACGGGCTTTCGACATAGACGCCGAAGATCGCGGCCACCATCGCCGCCTGCAGCTCCACCCGATCGTACTGGGCCAGCATGCGCATGCGAGCCAAGACCGGCGTGAAGATGCCGCCGATCGGCCGATGGTCTCCGGCCCGGTCGTCATCCATAAAATGAATGACGATTGGCCGCCCCCAGTCGGTTTCGCGGTCGACGCGGTCCCAGACCACCGAGGCCGCGCCGTTGAAGTAGTCGTTCTGGTGCCCACGGCGGAAGTGGTAGGCGATCGGCACGCCGTCCATATCGATCTCGATGCCGCCGCGGATCAGCTGGCTGTCCAGGATGGTTCCGGGATTGCTAAGCCGGTCGGGGTCCACGACCTGTAGCGTCGTGGCGTAGCGCGCGCGGCCATAGCCGACGCGCTCCGGCCGATAGCCAATGATGCCGAGGCATTCGCCCTCGACCAGGTAGTTTCCGAAGGCCAGCCGGGCCTGCTGATTCCAGGACAGCCGCCGCGAGGTGTCGTTGAACCGGGCCGGGTCGGTCGCCCAGGTGCGGAAGCCCGCCTCATAGGCGTCGGCGAACTCCTTTGCCCAGACGGCGTCGAAGCTGGCGCCGTAGCGGCGCCGCAGCGCGCGATAGTCGGGCCGCGACGAAAAGCGGAAATCGCCTCCAATCGTTGCATCAGTGATTTTCATCACCGCGCCGGCCGCCCAGCCGTCATTCCGCACCAGGTCGCGGATGCGGGCGACTGACAGGTCGCGGAAGGGGTTCTTCTCCGCGTCGGGAGACCCCAGCCAGGGGTTCCAGCCCGCCATCTCTGGCGAGGACCAGTCAGCGGCGTCATAGGGCGTCGCGCCCTGACCAATCAGCGCCCGCGCCCGGCTACGGGCGATGTCCGCGCTCGGGATCGCCTGGCCATTCGGCCCGAGGATCTTCGCGACGCCGCTCACGGCCAGCGCCTCCGCCCCGGGCCGAAGGACCCGATGCCGATGGCGCGGCGGCCGGCGAAGCGCGCGCCGGTCTTGGCGGCGATGGCGCGATCGATGTCGGCGATCCAGCTGCGCAGCCAGTTGATGTCGGCGGTATTGTAGCCCACCGCGCGCGAAGCGCCGTTGGCCCCGATCGACATGCTGACCTCGCGGCGGCCGGTCACGACAGCCTCATAGGCCGTCATGGCGCGTGCCTTCATCCCCTGCAGCGTCGGGAGGTCCATCACGCTGAGATCCATGCTGCCCTCCTCTATGCCAGTCGAGACACCCGGCTCGCGCCGACCTTTGGCCGCACCGAGGTGACGGCGATGACGCTTGGCGGCAGCTGCACCGGCCCCGGCGCCTTTGCCGGGACCGCCTCCGGCGCACCGGCCGAGGCGTCCGGCACCGCCGAGACGACCGGCGCGGCGGCCGCTTCGTCTTGCGCCGGATCCCGCACCATCGGGTTGCGGTCCCATTCGTCAGCCCAGGCCGGCGGACGGTCCCAGTTGATCCGCCGTAGCCCGTGCAGTCGGGCGGCTGCATGGGCTCCCGTCATGAGATCGATCATCTCATTCCGGAGGCCCTCCACCCGCTTGGCCCAGGCGCCGCTCTTCGAGCGGACCTCGGAGGTCAGCTGCTCGAAGACGTCGTCGGAGCGGGTCTTCAGATCCGCAGGCAGGTGGACATAGCCGGCGCCCGGCATGCCCTTCTTCAGCTGGCCGGCCAGGTCATCCTTGGCGAGGTTGGTGCTGAAGCCCATCACCGGCACCTGCCCCCGCGCCGCGGCGCGGCGGTCGGCACGGGCATCCGGATAGGTCACCTGCAGGCGCCCGGTGAAGCCGGGCTCGCCCTTGCTGACCAGCAGGTTCCAGGCATCGCGACCGTCGATCACCCCCAGGCGGCGCGCCTTGCCGTCCCGTTTGGCACGGGTCCAGGCCTCATAGGCCCGTTCGGTCACGCCCGCCTGGCCGTAGCCGTCGACCGTGCAGCAGCGCGGCCGCATGACCCGGCCGGTGCCATCCGCGAGGGGAAGAGGCTCGGCCAGGGTGTCGAACAGGCCCAGCCAATCCTCGAGGCTGGTGTCGGGCTCGACATCGGTGATCTTCCGATAGTCGATGATCCAGCTTTCGCCGTTCACGCCCCACCCGCGCCAGAGCGCTTCCCAGCGCCCCTTCTGCGTGTCGGCTGACACCGTGATGAAGCGCACGCCCTCCGGCACCTCGCCCAGCTTCAGCGCCGGCTCGGCGCGATCCTCCAACGCCTGGGCATCGATCGCGCCCACCTCGCGGCCGGGCGCGTAGGGCATGCCCCACTGCTTGACCACGACCTGGCGCAGCGTGTCGTCCTCGCCGCTGGCGTCGAACTCGCGCCGGGCCTTCTCCCGGGCCCGGGCCAGACCACCGATGCCGCCCAGAATGAAGGGCGACATCACCCCCATGATCCAGAAGCCGGCCGTGTCGTGCCGCAGGCCGCGGCCCTGGATGATGCCCTCTTCGGACATCGTCTCGCCGCGCTTCAGCCACCGGCCCGTGGCCAGCATCTCGCGCCGCCAGCGCTCTTCAATGCCTTTCCCGCAGCAGGGGCAGAGGAGCCGTGCCGCGTCGGCGACCTCATCCAGCGGCGCCCCCTCGGGGTAGTCCAGCACCATGCGCCGCGGGGAATTCGGGTTCGGGCTGCTGAAGCCGTTGCAGTGAGGGCAGCCCCACCACCAGGTGCGGCGGTCGCTGTCCTTGTAGACGGCCATGATGCCGTGGTTCCAATCGCGATCCGGATCGAGGCCCGTGGCCATGTCCGGATGCGACATCATCAGCAGCTTAGACATGCGGCCATAGGTCTGGCGCCGCACGTCGAAGAGCGCTTTCACGTCGCCGAGGCTGCGCAGGTAGGCGTCGACCTCATCGACCACCAGCCGCGGGGCGGATTTGTTGATCAGGTTCGAGTAGGTCGCGGCGAGCAGCTGCACCGACATCGACCGGAAGCGCTTGAAGTGCAGCGTGTCGTCGGTCGGCCGAGTGCCCAGCTGATCCCGGGCCAGGTCATGAGCCAGGATCATCGGATCGATCTTGGCCTTGACGTGCGCCTCGAGACTGTCGTCGGTCTGCATGTACCACAGCATGTCGGCCGGATCGTTGGCGATGCTGTAGAGCAGATAATTATGCCCGATCTCGGTCTTGCCGGACTGGCCTGGGCCGGCGACTGCGACCGTCAGGTGGTCGTCGCCGGATAGGCATTCCATCGGCTCCTGCAGATAGGGCGCCTCTTCGTGCCGCCAGCGGCCGACATAGCCGCCGCCAGTGTTGGAGAGGTTGCGATTCGCAGCCGTCCAATCGGCCAGCGAGGCGCGCCGCGGCGGCAGCAGGCCTTCAAGCTCCTCCCAGATCAGCCTCCGCGCTGAGGCGAACTGCAGATCCGCGATCGCCATTCTCGGGCTCCGGCTCATCCATCAGCTCGCGCAGCCCACGGACTAGGTTTCGCTGATAGTCCTCGAGGTGGTCGCGCATGGCGCGCACCGTGGCCTCGGGGAGGTTGAATTGCCTGCCGACCTGAGATGGAAGGCCCTGGAACGACCGGTTCAGCTGGTTGATGGCCGTCCGCAGCACCATGCGGACCTTGGTGCTTTCGACCAGGAAACCGGCCTCTTTGGCCATGTCCATTTCGAGCTGGCGCTTGCGCACCAGCGCAAGCTCCTGCTGCGGCGTGAATTTCCCGTCCGAGCCGCTGTCGACCGGTCCCGCCAGCGGCAGGCGGTATTGCTCGATGACTGCCTGGCGCTGGCGCGCCGCCTCGATCTCGGCCTGCTGCACCTGCTGGCGATGCTCCAGCACCGCCGACGGATCGAACTGCCACTCGACGCCGTTGCTGCCGCGGACTTCCACGGGGAAGGACGGGTCCTTCTTGATCCAATCGTTCAGCGTCGGCAGCGAGATGCCCAGGATCTCGGCCAGCTCGGACTTGTTGACCAGGACAGACATGGTCACCTCCGGCGGCGGCAGACGAAAGCACGAATCAAAACAACAGCCTGATCAGAATTTCTCAGACAGGCCCCCGAACCGGGGCGCGAATTACCCCCGGTTCTCAGCCAGGCCAGGAAGGACCCAAATGGGGGGGTACCCCCCCCTCCCCCGGTCACCGCCGGGCGGTCGCGATGGCTCGGGCCAGCTCCTCCGCGAAGGCCGGGCCCATCGACGCCTTGACGACCTTCGCGACCCGCGCCCTGAACTGGAAGCGCGGCTTGTAGCGCGCCTGCGAGATGAAGGTCACCAGCGGCCGCAGCTTGTCGTCCGGCAGCTTCAGGTAGAAGCCGCCCTGGCCACTCGGCGCCTTGCCGACGAAGATGTCCTTCCGCTTCGACGCCTTCAGCTGCTGCAGAGCGCGCGCGGCCATGTTGCCGTACTGATTCCGGCGAATGGCGCGCGGCATGACGATGGCCGTCTTCTTCGGCTGCCTGGTACCGCCGGTCTCCTGCAGCGTCAGGTATTCGGCCTGAGTCGCACGGATGAAGACCCGCGCCGTCAGACTCGACTTGGTCGCGGGCTGGAAGGCGGGGCCGCGCATGGTGAATGGCGTCGGCCGATCGAAGATGCTGGGCAGGTCGCGGCGGATTGCATTGGCGCCAAGCTGGGCGACGCTGGTGAGCGCCTTGGCTGTGGCGAAGGGTACTTGGTTGCGCTGAACATCCGTCAGCATGGGCGTCAGGCGATTGATGGTGGATGCGGCGCTGAACATCACATGGCGCCCTCCGTCACCTTGAACGAGAAACGCCCGGAACCTCTCGGCCCGGGCGCACCTACTGCAGATTTTGACGTTCTAGATCACTTTCGTAGAAAGTCAAAGGCTTCTGTGCGGCCTATCGGCAGAAATCGTCGGCGACCTTCCAGTGGTCGGCGAGCCGCCGCAGCCCGTCCTGCAGGTGCTTCAGCCGGCCGGCACAGGTCTCATCCTGGCCGGCCACTCCGATGACAGCATCCGCCTGGGCATAGCCCTCGGCCGTGCCTGCACCCTGCAGCACGGCGAGCGCCCGCTTCACCTCCTGCCGGGCGTATTCCCTGGCCTCGGCCGCCTCCAGCACCGGCGCGCGCCCGCCACTGGCCCCGAATGATGCGGTGACCCGCTGCTGGGCCACCTGGGCGTGCCAGAGCGCCCTGAAACGGATGCCAGCGCTCCAGAGCCGGTCGACCAGCTGGCCCTTGCAGTTCAGCGCGTCCAGGCGGCACTCGATCCGCTTGCGTCTGACAGGCAGCGCCTGCATCCGCTCCACGCCCTCGACCTCGCCAGGGAACACCATCACCCTGTCGTCCAGCGGATTACCTGCGAGGGAGGCCAGGCCATCGGCGCCTTCATCGATGGCGACCTGTGGCTCCTTCAGCCGCCGCTTCCCTTGGTGACGGCGAGCCGGCAGCGCGGCGGAGGGGACGGATGATGCGACAGCCATGGCATGTCCTCCGGTCGGGTTGCGATCAGGCCGCGGCGCGGGTCGGGCGCGGGCCCTTGGGGTTCTGGGCCCAGGCCGTCAGCAGCGCCTGATAGTTGTCCTCAGCCATCCGGGCGCACGTCTCTTCGGCCTGATCCACGACAGCCGGACGCGGCGCCTTGATGGCGCGGTCAATGGCGCCGTCGAAGTAGGTCAGGGTGCGGATCTTCTTCGTGGCGAAATCCGGGCGCCGGGCCACCTGCTGGACCGTCCGGACGATCAGCTCGGGCGAAGCGCCCTTGGTCAGCCAGCCTCGCACCGGGGAGAAGTCGTATCCGCCGCGCGCCGGATCGAGGCCGGCGATGTCAGCCACCTGCTGGCCCAAGGCAACCCAGGCGGCAAGCTCTCGCGCGGTACTACCTTCCTCTCTACGAGAGGTAGTAAGTACTACCGCGCGTGAGCTTTCCCGGCCGGGTTTCGCTTCGGTTTCTTGGGTTTCCACGGCGCCGCCCTGGATGGGCAGCATCAGAGCCGTCTGGCCCGGCACCGGCAGAGGGTTCTTGCGTGGCCGCCCGCCCTTTGAACCATTGATTCTGGCCGCTTCTGCCCTGGCGCAGCCGGCGCGGGCGCCCCGCAGCCAGAGGGTGTTGGCGGCGGTCTCGTGCTCGATCAGCCCGAGCGCGGCGAGGGTTTCCAGTCCGGTTTCGACTTCGGTTTCGTTGAGGGAAACCAAATGGGAAACCGAAGCGGGAACCGAACCCAGAAACCGAAGGCGGCCCGGCTCCGGGGCGGCGGCGAAGAAGGCGACCAGCTCGTGCATCAGCAGCCGCACCATTGGCGGCAGGACGCGGAAGGAAGCGTCGGCGGCGAGGCTGACGAGGAGGCGCTGGTAGGGGGAAGGACGGGACATGGGCGCCTCACTCGGCCGGGTTCTGTGCGGTGTCGAAAAACCAGGTCGCTTCCGCATTCCAGTTCATGCGGATGATCCCAGTCTCGCCCTGGCGCTGCTTGTGCAGGATGAGTTCCGCCTTGCCAGCCGACCGGTCGACCTCTTCGGCCCAGTTGTCTTGGCGAGCCTCGAACTCGGCCTGCGTCTCGTTGTCCTTCCGTGAGGGAGGATTCTTCGCCAAGTAGTAATGCGGGCGATGAACGAAGCCGACCACATCGGCGTCCTGCTCAATCGAGCCGGAATCGCGCAGGTCGGACAGCTGCGGCCGCTTGCCTTCGCGCTTCTCGCTTTCGCGGTTCAGCTGGGCGAGGGCCAGGACCGGCACGCGCAGCTCGCGCGCCATCGCCTTCAGCCCCCGGCTGATCTCGCTCACCGCCTCATTCCGGTTCTGCCGCGCGGCCACGTCGCTGGCGCGCAGGAGGCCGAGGTAATCGACGACGATCAGGCCCAGGCCCCGCTGCCGCAGCATGCGCCTGGCCCGGCCACGGATGAATGGCACGGAGGGCGAGCTGGCTTCCTCGAACTCGATCGGCAGCCGGCTCAGCACCTGCTGCGCGCCGACCACCGCATCGACGGCGGCCTGCGACATCACCATCGGCTCCCCGTCGCCCTCGGCCTTGCGGTGGCCGGTGAGGACTTCGTTCAGGCTCACCCCGGCTTCGGCGGCAATCATCCGCGCCATGATGTCGGAGGCATCCATCTCGGCGGTCACGAACAGCACCGGGACATCCGACTTGGCGGCGCCGATGGTGACCGATCCCGCGAACGCCGTCTTGCCCATGGAGGGGCGACCGCCCACGACAATGAACTGCCCCGGCCGGAAGCCCTTGGTCATGCGGTTGACGCCGCGCAGGCCGGTATCGATGCCGATCAACCCGCCCTTGCTCGCCATGCCGCGCTGCATGGCCTCCACGGCCGAGGCCGCCGCCTTCTCGGCGCCGATCAGCGGCGCGGACAGGTTGCCCTCGGCTAGCGCCATCAGCGCCGCCTCGGCGCCCTCGATCTGGGCTTCCGGCCCCCGTTCCGGATCGGCGCCATGGGCGGCATTGACCATCCCCTCGCCGATCTCGATCAGCTGCCGGCGCTGCCAGCAGTCCAGGATGACGCGGCCGTACTCGCCCGCATTGATGACGCCCACCATGGCGCCCAGCAGCTCAGCTAGGTAGGCGCGGCCGCCGACGGGCTCCAGCACGTCGCCATCCGCAAAGTCACTCCAGAGGGTGATGGCGTCGGCCACCTGGCCCGCATCCACGCGGCGCTGAATGGCGGCATAGATGGCCCCGTGCAGCGCGTCGGCGAAATGATGGGGCTGGAGGAATTCGGACACCCGGCCATAGGCCGCATTGTTGGCCAGCAGGGCGCCCAGCAGCGCCTGCTCGGCCCTGGCATTCATCGGCGGCAGGCGCGGCGCGGCGCCGAAGCCCTCGGGCTGCGTGAAGGCATTCATGCGTAGGGCGACCTCATCTGGGCGATCTCGGCCGCGCAGCGCTGGCGCAGGCGGAGCTCGCATTCGGTGCGGCGCTTCAGGAGGTCGAGAACCTCATCCTGCTGCGCGGGGAAGCAGTGGGCGATCATCTGCGCCGTGACATTGGCCAGGATGGCCAGCGCCACTGCCGCGTCGCGCCCGAGCAGCACCGCCTCGACGGCCGCGCACAGGCGCTGATCCGGAGACGGCAGCGGCGGCATCAGCGAATGGCCTTGGCCGTGCGCGTGGCGAAGTAGTCGTGGCCGTCCGCGTTGCGGCGGCTGGTCAGCACTACCAGACCGACCTCGGCAGCCTGGCTAGCCGATGCCGCATCCGACAGGGCGACCCTAAGCGCCGGCGTCCGATTGCCCGGCAGGACGCCGCGCGCCTCCGCCAGGTGGCCGGAGAAATACCGGATCCGCTCGCCCTTGGTGGCGCGGCAGATCCAGGCCTCGAAGCCGTCGTGCCGCTGGCTGCGCTCGCCATTCACGAGGTCCAGCCCGGCCTGCAGCACCCGGACCCGCCGGCCGCTGCCGCCATGCCCGTTGACGATCTCGAGCAGTTCATCCTCGACCGCGGCTGCGAGCAGGGCCGTGGCCTGGTTGTGGGTCGCAAGGCCGAGGCGCGCGATGATCGCGGCGTTCGGCGGGCACAGCGCGAGCGCCGTGCCGTGATCGCGCACCAGCCAGACCAGCAGGCGGGTCAGGCGGTCACGCTGAAGCGGGGGGCGATGTGTCACATCTTCTCCTTCAGCGCGTCACGCGCGCGGCGGAGCATGAGTCGGGCTTCGGCCAGCTCGGCTTCGGCCGCCTCCACCATGGCGCGCAGGCGCTTGACCTCTTCGGCGAGGTTGCCCTGCTCGGTCCAAAGGCGCAGCCGCCCAAAGAAGCACTCGGGCCGCCAGCGCGACCACCAGATGGCAAGCACCAGGTGCTGCCGACCCTGGGGCGCCGTCATGCTGCACCTGCATCAAGCAGACGGTTGATCTCTTCGCGCAGTTCGCTGCATTCGCGCATCAGCGTCAGCAACGTCGCGCTGTTGGGCGGACACTCGCCGCTCATCCAGTTGCGGGCGGCCCGCGGCGTGGCATTGGCCACGGTCGCGAGCCGCTTGTCGGCGCAGCGGGTCTCGCCGAACTTGCGCCGGAGCACACGGGCGACGGTCTCGCCCAGCACCTCGGTGGTGATGACGGCCCCGCTCACGGAAAAACTTTTCCGGGCAGGATTTGACCTGAACATGCACGCGTCTCCATGGCTTGATCCTGGCCATGGAGAGACACGGACTTCTCGAACAACCGGACATTGCTGAGGGCATCGGGCTGGCACCCGATGCCCTTCCAGGTTTCAGGGCAAGCGCTGGGGCACCGGCCTGGCCGGTGGGTTTCGTCCCCGTTGTCGAAACGACACAAAATCTCCACGATGCCGAGAAAATTGCGGCTCGAGATACCGCCGCAGAACGAGCTCGAGGATGGCAGCACATGACGCTCGGACAGATGGGCCTCGGCATCGGCCTCATCATTCTGGTGATCGCGGTGGTCCGCGCCGTGATTCAGGGCACCATCAACGCCGACGGTGAGACCCAGCCGAAGCCCGAAGCCGAGATCGAAAGCCGGCGCCCCGGCGCGTTGCGTCCGGCCCCTCAGGGCGACCGCATCGCATTCCGCTATGTGGATCGGGCTGGGAACCTCACGAACCGGACCGTCACCCCGACCCAGTTGGATTTTCACTTCGCATCCGACGGCACCCGCGTCGTGGACGGCTTTGACGGCCACTGCCATGACCGAGGCGCCATCAGGACCTTCCGCCTGGAGGACATGAGCGAGGCCCATAACGCCGAAACAGGCGAAGTCTTCGCCGACCATGGCGAGATCGCCGCCTGGCTTAGCGCAGAGCTTCCCACTCCAAGTGGCCGCCGGCGGCGCAAGCCCAAGCACACTGCTGCAAGTCAACCCTGATCTCCACCAAGGAAGCTGTTGCATGCTGATCATGCTGCCGCCTCGGGACGGGGCACAAAATCTGACGCGGTCACCGCGCCACAAGTGGCGGTCTCGATGGCGTGCAGGTGCTGCGGGCGCGGGAATTTCCGCCTCGCTTTCCAATGATAGACGGTGACCAAATGCACGCCGATCTGGGCAGCAAGCGCCTCGGCCGACGTTCCGGTCTGATGCATCCAGGCTGCGAGTTCCATTCCGCAATTTTGCCTGTTGGGCACATTGCCTGTCAAGCAAACTTTGCCCATCAGTCGATGGATGCCTGCCAGCAGGGGGTTGAGAATGTGCCCATGGATGCGCATCCCACGACCCCTTATCCGCCGCAGCCGACCATTAAGCGATGGAGGGAATTTAGGGGTTTGACTCTAGAACAAGTAGGGAACAAACTTGGCATCGGAGGACAGGCCGTCCATAAATGGGAGGCCGGGAAGACGCCCTTGACTGTGGAGAAACTTCGCCTGCTGGCAGCGATCTACGAAACCACGCCCGACGCCTTGCTCTATGATCCGAGCCAGGCCGACATGGTTGAGCGGATGCGGCGGGCATACGAGTTACTCAGGCGCATGCCGGCTGGCAGCGCCGATAAGTGGCTTGGCCTCGGCGAGGACCTCTCTACACAGCAAAGCGGTAAATAGCCCATTGGGCAAAATCTACTTGACTGAGAAATAGCCCATTGGGCAAAGTCTCTGCGCGCCATCCCGGCGCCGGAGGCACCCTTGTCTTCCTTCATCACCACGGCCGACGGCCCCCAGGGGCCCGCCGCTCTTGCCCAGCCCGGCCTGGTCATCATTGATGACCGCGGCAAGCTGCTGGTCGCGGTTACGAAGACCGGCGAGGTGCGCGGCGACCAGCGCGCCGCCCTCTCCTATCTGCTGAACCTGGCCGAGCCGCAGCGTAGTCATCGCGACAACCTGCTGTGCATCGCCTTGCTGCGAGCCGCGATCCTCGCCGAGGAACTCGGCGGCGCACGCCACGGCAATGCCGTGCCGGCCTTCGGACGCTTCAGCGGCGGTGAGCCGGGCGCGCCGTCCGGCCCCGCCTTTGGCGTCTACCGCAACATCGTCCCGCCCCAGCACTACGCCCTCGATCGCGCCGCTGCGCATCGCTGGGCGCGCGGCGCTGCGGCGGCCGACCCCTTCTCCAACTTCACCGTCGTGCAAGCCCATAGCGTGCTGCGCGGCCCGCCGGCCCAGCCGGAAATCGAGGAATGACGACCATGATCGCCGCCCGCCTTGTGCGGCTGGCCAGCATCGCGCTGTCCACCGTCGATAAGCCCCGCCCCTACGTCGCGCCCGATGTGCTGGCCGAGATGACGCACCTCGCCCGCCTGGCGCGGTCGGTGCCGGGCCGCCAGCACGAAGCGCTGCGCGCCGCCGGCGCCCGCATCGCCACGGCGCTGCTCAGTATCCAGGAAGTCGATCCGAGCTGCGGCGCGCTGCTGCGCTGCCGGGCGCGCCAGCTGCACCGCTACGCCCTCTCGGCCTATGGGGCCGAGACGATGCCGAGCATCGAGATCCCGCCCGCGCCCTGCCGGGGCACGCGCGACCTGATCCTTGCCAGCTTCGGCGGGCGCCCGGCGGCGGGGGTGATGGCATGACCATGAACCGCAAGCCGGTCCTCCCGATCGGCGCCCCGTCCAACGCGACGGCCGCCCCGGCGATTCCGCTCAGCAGCGGTATGGGCGCGATGTATCGGGCCGTGTGCGAGACCGTGCGCGCCGGCGACGACCTGACGCAGCGGCAGCTGGCCGTGCTGATGTGTCTGTCGCTGGAGCCGGGCCCGCACACCGTGCGCGGCCTCGCCGCCCACCTGCAGGTCGCCAAGCCGGTCATCACCCGCGCCATCGACAAGCTCGAAGATCTGCAGATGGCGTCGCGCAAGCAGGATCCCTGCGACCGCCGCAGCGTGCTGCTGTCCATTCTTCCGCGCGGCGTGGCGCTGATGGACAAGCTGCGCCGCGACCTGGCGGCGGTGTCTGCGCCATGACCCCCGCGCAGATCATCGGCCTGCACCAGGCCATAGAAGCGATGCGGCGGGAATTTCCGCACCACTGGCTGCATCGCTATGCGCCGACACTCGACTGCCAGGGCGCCATCTGCGCGCTCTACCGCGCCGCGGAGAACGCCGGCCTGGTGGCTGACCCGACCACGCCTCCTCCGGCCTGCGTCGCGCCGGAACGCGCGGTGCCGGAGCCGCCGCCGCCTGCCGCCGAGCCGCGCAAGCGCCGCCCGATGAACATTTCGCAGGAAGAGCGGGATGCCCGGGCCGAGCGGATGCGCAAGGTCCGCCGCGACCAGCTCGCGAAGGCGAAGGACCGGGGCACCATCACGACCGGCGACCCGGCGCCGCTCGCCGGAGTGGTGGCCGAGGCCGCTCCCGTGGCGCCGACGGCGGCCGAATCCCTGCCCCCGCCGAAGCCCGTGCCGGCCCCGAGCCCGCAGCCGATCAGAGCGACGGCGCTGCCCGTCACGCCCCGCGACATCTGGGACGAGGCTGACGACCTGCTGGCGGCCGGCATGTCGGCCCGTCAGGTCGCGCAGGAGCTCGATCTCCCCCTCAGCAAGGTCAGCGACCGCGCGCTCCGCCTGCGGGCGGCCCGCGCCAGCAATGCCCAGGAGGCCCAGCATGGGTGACACCATCGAAGACGCGCGCCAGACCGACGTCGAGGACGACGCGCCGGGCAGCATCAGCGCGCGGAAGATGCGCGAGGCCATCACCGAGCCGGGCGGCATCGCCGCCGATCGGCTGCGCTCCATCATCGAGCGCATCGAGCGGCTGGAGGAGGAGCGCAAGGGCCTCAGCGAAGACATCAGCGACATCCTGGCCGAGGCCAAGGGGGCGGGCTTCGAGGTCAAGGTGGTGCGCCAGATCCTCCGGCTTCGGAAGCAGGAGCCGGCCGAGGTGGAGGAGCAGGAGACGCTGCTGGACCTCTACCGGCGCGCGCTGGGGATGTGACCATGCAGCGCCCGGACCTTCCTGCCCGTGTCGCCCATGCGCTGCGTCCGGAGATCCGGGCGCAGCAGGTCGCCCAGCTCGCGCAGCTGCGCACCTGGCTGATCGATCACCAGGCCGGCCACCTCCTGACCCGCGTGAACGAGCTCGCTCATGCCGAGGGAATGCTTAGGGAGTTGGCCGCGGAGAGCGGCTTGATCGCCGCCCCGCCGCCCACGCCCTCCCCCACCAGCGACGATGCCCTGGCCGAGCGCGTCGCCCGCGGCATCCACATCCGCAAGGGAACGCCGAACACCGTGGCCGGCGGCGAGGCTGACCGCGAGGCGGCCGAAGACATGCTCGAAACGCTGGCCGCCGTCGGCCTCTCTGTCGTGGAGCGCCCCGCCCATGGATGAGCGCATCGCCTGGGGGCTGTTGGCCTGGCTGCTGCTCAACGCGCTGGTGGTCGTGCTGCGGTTGCCGGTCCGGCGGCGCTCGGCCGCCATGGAGCGAGCCCGTCATGGCTGACCGCGTGGAGAGGATCGGGCTGGCGACGCTCTACCTGGGGGACTGCCGGGAGATCATGCCGGCGCTAGAAGCCGACGTCATCGTCACAGATCCTGTCTGGCCCAACTGCCCCGCGGATAGCATCCCGGGTTGGCAGGACCCCTGGGGCCTCTGGCGGGAAGCGTGCGCGTTGATGCCTGCCACGAAGCGAATTGTTGCAGTGGTGCGTGCCGACAGCGACCCTCGGTTTTTCGTGCACCTGCCTCCGCTGCCCTTCTTCCGCTCCATCCTGCTGCCTTACGTCATCCCGGGCTACATTGGCCGCAAGCTGGGCGGCGACGAAATGGCTTACTGGTTCGGCTCACCAATCGCCCCGGCGCCAGGCAGGATGTTGATCCCCGGACGCGGGCCATCAGCTCAGCCGGGAGGACGGAAGGCGAATGGCCATCCGATGTCCCGCGCGCAACGCCACTTCGATTGGCTGGTCGGCTGGTGCGCCGATGCCGGCGAGACGGTTCTCGATCCTTTCATGGGCAGCGGCACGACCGGCGTCGCCGCGGTGAAGAACGGCCTGCCCTTTGTCGGGTGTGAGGTTCACCCGCCGTTCTTCGACCTGGCCTGCCGGCGCCTCGAGGATGCCCAGCGCCAAGCCGATCTTTTCCTCGCTCGCCAGGAGCCCAGCCATGCCTGACGGCAGCACATTCATGCGCGCGCCTCGGCGCCGCGCCGTCCCCGCCGGCCAGTGGCCGCTCGACGCCGGAATCACCGTCGTGCTCTTCGCCGGCATGGGCGGTGCCTGCGCCGGGCTGGAGGCCGCCGGCTGCCCGGTCCAGGTGGCCAACAACCACGACGACGTCGCCCTGGCGGCGCATGCGGCCCTGCATCCCCACACCCGGCATGTCCGCGGCGACATCTTCGACGTTGACCCGCTGCAGGCCACGGGCGGCCGGCGCGTGCGCGTGCTCTGGGCCTCCCCCGATTGCCGCGACCACTCGGTGGCCAAGGGCGGCGCGCCACGCTCCGCCCGGGTGCGCAGCCTGCCCTGGCAGGTCTGCCGCTGGGTCGGGAAGACCAGGCCCGAGGTGGTCATGATGGAGAACGTCCGCGAGATCCGGGGCTGGGGTCCGCTGATCGCCAAGCGTGATGCGGCGACCGGCCGGGTGGTCAAGCTGGACGGCACCGTCGCCGCCCGCGGCGAGCACGTCCCGCTGCGGCAGCAGCAGCTGGTGCGCGACCCCAGCCGCGAGGGCCGCAGCTTCCGGGCCTTCGTCCGTCACCTCCGCCAGCTGGGCGGCGACTACCAGGACCGCGACCTTTGCTGCGCCGACTATGGCGTGCCCACCACCCGCCGCCGGTGGTTCGGGGTGGTGCGCTTCGACGGCCGCCCGATTGCCTGGCCGGCGCCGACGCACGCCCCGCGCGCCAAGGCCGCTGGCCTCGGCCGGAAGGCCTGGGTGCCGGCGGCCGACATCATCGACTGGTCCATCCCCTGCCCCAGCATCTTCGAGCGGACCCGCCCGCTGGCCCCGGCGACCATGCGCCGGATCGCCGCCGGCTTCCGGCGCTATGTGGCCGAGAACCCACGCCCCTTCATCATCCCGGTCTGCCATTCCTCCGGTGCGCCGCGGGCACACGACGGGCTGGAGCCCCTGCCCACGCTGACCACCGCGCGCGGCGGCGAGCTCGCCATTGTGGCGCCGCTGCTGGTGCAGACAGGCTATGGCGAGCGGCCAGGCCAGGCGCCGCGCTCGCTCGACATCCTGGATCCGCTGGGCACCCAGGTTGCCGGCGGCGCGAAGCATGCGCTGGTGGCCGCGTGGATGGTGCAGCACAACCTGGGCGTCGTGGGGCATGACGCCCGCGAGCCCGTCTCGACGCTGACGACGGCCGGCACGCAGCAGCAGGTCGGCGTCGCCTACCTGGCGCACCTGCGCCGCAACTGCGCAGCCATCGGCGCCAAGGGCAGCATTCCGACGCTGACCTGCGGCGGCGGCCATGTCGCCGTCGTGGCTGCCTTCCTGCAGCAGTACTACAGCCAGGGCAGCGTCTCGCAGGCTGCTGACGAGCCGATGGCGACCATCACCACCGTCGCCCGGCACGCCGTCGTCACTGTCACCATCGACGGGCAGACCTATGCGGTGGTCGACATCGGGATGCGGATGCTGACGCCGGAGGAGGCCGCCCGCGCCCACGAGCTGCAGCTGCCGAAGACCATCCGCCTGGAAGGCAAGGAGCGCGCCCTGACCAAGCGCGAGGCAATGCGGCTGATCGGCAACAGCGTGCCGGCGCGCATGGCCCAGCTGCTGGCCGAGGCCAACATCGTTCACGCCCTCAGCGCCGCGCCCGCCCGGGCGAGGGAGGCCGCATGACCCCACCCCGCCCGCAGGAGGCGCCGACGATGCCGGGTGATCTGCGGCTGAAATCGCTGGCCGGCATGATGGCCATCCCGCCCGCATCCGACCTTGCCCTTGCCGCGAGGATGATGCGGGCCGTCACGAAGGAGGTGCGGAGCAAGCCGGGCATCGAGCCGGAGCTGCGGCCCGCATACGACAATATTGATGCCGTGCTGGACTGGATGGAGGATCTGGCCCGCCTGGTGCAGACCGCCGCCGCTGCCCAGCAGCAGGGAGGCGGAACCGATGGGTGATCGACCCCAGCGCGTCCAGCTCCGCCGGCTGAAGGGCTGGCGGATGCCGGCGAACACCGTGAAGGTCTGTCGGCCAGGCCCATGGGGAAATCCGTTCAAGATCGGCGTGGACGCCGTTCACTCTGCCGCGTTCGCGAAAGAGCTCTACGCTGATTGGATCATGCGCCCCACGCAGGACACCTTGCGGCAACGCCTGCCCACCCTGCGCGGTAAGAACTTGGCTTGCTGGTGCCGGCTGGACCAGCCCTGCCATGCCGACGTGCTGCTGCTGATGGCAAACTCCTCCCCTCCCTGACGGTGTTTGCCTACGTGTATAAACGTATGGTTGCGTGGTAGCATACGCGTCTAGCTGTTTGCGCCTATACAAAACAAGGCCGCTGCGTGCATACACGTTGTAGTGCATGGGGACATACGCGCATGAAGGTATTGGCCGTGATCTGTCAGAAGGGAGGCGTCGGGAAAACCACCCTGGCGACCGCCCTGGCCGTCGCAGCGCAGGAGGATGGCAAGACCGCCGCAGTGTTCGATCTGGACGCCCAAGGCTCGGCGGCTTTCTGGAAAGACATGCGGTCGGCCGAGGGGCCTGCGGTGGTTTCGGTCCAGCCGGTCCGCCTGCCCCACATGCTGAAGGCAGCCCGTGAGGCCGGCACCGACCTGGTGGTCCTGGACACCCCGCCGATCGCCAAGGATGTCGCGTTCCTGGCGGCCGAGCATGCCGACTTCATCCTGATCCCCACCCGCCCGGCTGTGCTGGACGTCATGGCGGCCACCGAGACGCTGAAGCTGGTCAAGCGCGCCAGCGAACCGCCGCGGCCGGCCGCCGTGGTCGTCAACTTCGCGACGGCCCAGGGCCGTGAGGTCGCCGACACCGAAGAGACAATCCGGCAGCTCGGCGCCAACCTGGCGCCCGTCAGGCTGCATTTGCGGGTCGCCTATTCCCGCGCGCAGCAGACGGGGAGCGCCGCCATGGAGATCGAGCGGAGCGGCAAGGCGGCGGATGAACTCAAACGCCTATACGACTATGTGTGTATGAACCTATACAGCCATACGCGGAGCGAGAAGAAGTGAGCCGTCCCAACGCCCTGCAAGCAATCCTGGACCGCGAGGCCGCAGCCGCCGCCGAGCCGACGCCTAGCCCCAAGCCCGTTGCCGCGAAGACAGTTGCCAAGGCGCCGCGCCCGCAGCCGGCAGCTGCAGAGCCGTCCCGGCCGACGCCGGCCGCCAACGGGAAGGCGTTCCACCGCCCTTCGAGGGAGGGGCGCCGATTCCTTGGGGGCCACTTCACCCCGGACGTGCTGCGGCAGATGAAGATGCTGGCCGTGGAGGAAGACACGACCACGCAGGCCCTGCTGGAAGAGGCCCTGAATCTGCTCTTCGTGAAGAAGGGAAAGGGCAAGATTGTCGGTGTATGAACCCATGCACGTATGCGCGTGTGAAACCACACGCGCATAATACAGGGAAATCAAGGTGGTCCAGAACAATCCTGGACTGGCGCAATAGGGCAGCCGCAGGCTAGGCTGCCCGCTTCGTGAATCGCCAAGGGAATCCGCGAGCCACCTAGACCCCGAAAACGAAAAAAGCCCCCACGGCGCCAACCGGGGAGCTTTTCCGACAGACCTAGTAAGGCAGGCCCGAGAACTGTGCGGTCCTCATCCTGCCTTAGCTGAGCCTTCCAACGCAAGCCCATTTTGCGAACAGGAGAGCTTTGCCTGCGGTCTGTCGGGCCAACCGACAGGATGAAGGATGAATACCCACCAAGCCCCCATGCAGGGCCGGCGAGCGATGGCGCCTGCGCGCCGCGGTTCGATGCATGTCGCCGCTTGGCAGCGCCAGCGGCTCGGCCACACCGATAGGGTGCGGCTGATGGACGCGGCCCGCCGGCGGGAGCGCGAGACGCGCCTTCCCGGCAGCGGCCGCCACGGCGGCGAGCTGCTGCAGACGGGCCTGCGCGTGCTGCATGCCCTGCTCTATCGAGGATGGGGCAGGGCAGGGGCCTGCGACCCCGGCCTGGCGCAGCTCGCCCAGGCGACGGCGCTGGCCCGCTCGACGGTGCAGGCGGCAATCGACCGGCTGGAGGCGGCGGGCATCCTGCTGCGCGTGCGACGCGGGCTGGTGATCGGCGGCCGTTGGGCGCAGGTGACCAACGCCTACCTGTTCCGGGCGCCGAAGCTCTGGCTGCCAAGCGATACCGGCTGCCGGTCAGCCTCAGATTCTAGAGATAAAAACCAAGGGGAGATCGTCTTCTGGGAAGGTGATACTTCAGGCCAGCCACCCGCCTGGATCGCAGAGACGCTGCACCGCTGGGGCTGGGAGGCCCCGCCGGCGGAACCGCCTGGCGGGGCAGGGGAGGCTTACGCCTCCGCTTCCGTGTGATTGGGCAGCACCTGAGACCGGAACCAGCTGACAGCGGCGTGGAGCGGCTTGAAGGTCGAACCATCTGGGGTGACCCAGCACCAGTTGTTGTGGTCGTAATGGATCATCAGGCCGCTCACGGCGTGCATGTAGCGCTTGCGGCCGACCTTCACGAACTCGCCAAGGGAGACGATGTCGCGGGCAGTGTTGGAACGACGAACCATCTGGGCTTATCCTCATCACCGGGCATCAGCGCCTCGGCAAGACTTTTATACGCATATTGCGTATATCCGGCAAGGGAAAAGATGCTGGAAATCCGCGCTTTATGCTGTTGCGCGACGTCCGCATTATGCGTATAAATGCCGCATAGCCGAGGCAATGAAGCCCGGCCGGATCGAGGATTGACCCGATGAGCGCCACCACCCCGAACGCCGCTGCCGTCACCGCCGAATATGGCGCCCGCCTTGAGATCGCCGCGCAGGTGGCTCAGATCGAGCGCGCCCAGGCGGAAACCCGGAAGTTCGCCGCGGAGCAGAACAAGCTGGCTGAAGAGGCGAGCAAGCTGGGCGCTGAGGCGCTGAAGCTGGCCGCCGAGCAGATGAAGCTGCAGCGGGATCGCAGCCTTTCGCCCTGGCTGGCCATGGGCGCTGCCGCTGGCGGCGTGGTCACCGTGGCGACGCTGCTGCTGCGGGCACTGGGGGTCCTCCAGTGACCCCCGACCGGCTGCGGGAATGCCTGGAAGCGCTGAGTTGGACTCAGCGCGGCCTGGCCCGCCTGCTGGATCGCCAGGAAGGCACCGTGAGGCAGTGGGCGCGCGGCGCGGTTCGGGTGCCCGACGATGTCGCAGAGTGGCTTGAGGTGCGCGCCCGTCACGCCGAGCGCCACCCACCTCCGCAGCCAGCCTATGCCCGGCGACAAGCAGTCGCCGAGGCGGAATAGCCAAGCCCCAGCCTGTGGCTTTCGGCAGTAGCCGCCCCGCATTTCTTTGTCTTGTTCTTGCTTCGTTCACTCCATAGGCTTAGCGCTGAGACACGCGCGTTGCCTATGGAGACCCACGCATGGCCCGCAAGCCCGCTCGCCCCGCCGCCGAGCCGAAACCGCAGAAGATCCTGACCAAACCCGCCATGGAGCGGATCGCCGCGTTGGCTGCCCGGCCGGCGGCGCCCGACCGCATGCGTCGCGAGGTGCAGGGCATGGTGCAGGCCTGGCTGGAGGGCGCCGGCGAGGAACAGCGCATCGAGCTGCGCGAGCGGCTGGGCGAGATGCAGGAGCAGCTGCTGGAAGGCATCGAGGCTGCCGGCGACATGATGGACGAGATCGACGCTGAGGATGTGGCGGCCAAGCGGCACAGCAGCAACGCCCTGGCCGCTCTCAGAGCGGCGCGCGACGCCCTGGCTGCCGCTGGCAGGGGCCTCTGATCATGGCATTGCGCCTGGTGCCGCACCTAGGCACGGTGAACGGGAATTATCGTGCAGAGCTGCCCGGCCAGATCGCCGCCACGGCGCCCGCCAAGCCGATGGTCTGGCACGAGTTCAACGCAGCGCTGCGCGTGATCCGATGGACCCCGACCGAAGTGGCCGAGCGCCTGAACCTAGCCCCTAGCACAGTCCGCCGGCTGGCCAGTGGGCACGGGAAGATCCCGGAGGACATCAGCGCTTGGCTGCGCGCCTATGCAGCGGATGTGGCTGCCGCGCAGGAGCGGCACCCGCCGCCGCGGCGCACCGGCCGGCCTGGGCCGTGATCGAGCCGCCGGTGGTCGTGATGCCGCCCGCCGGCGGCTGCGTCGGCGACTGGCGCGGCTGGTGGCTCGACACGCGCTGCCGATGCTGCAGCACCCATTGGTCAATCGACGGCATGATCGCGCGCCAGAAACTGCCCGCCTGGCAGCTGATCAGCGTTGCCGTCGCGCGACTACGCTGCCGACGGTGCGGCGAGCGGGTGCACAGCGCCACCCTGCGCGACCGGGAGGGAACGGGGACGCCTGGCATCCCGCATCACCGCACCGGCATCCTGGTGCCGGTGCTCGAGGATCTGCTGCAGGGCTGACCGATGGCGCATAACTGGAGCCACTAGAAGGTCATGCGTTACCGGCTTGCCGAGCCGGTGGATGACTTCGCCAGGCGGCATGGAGCGGGTGGAGTGGCGGGCGAGGTCCAGAGGCCCCTCATAGGCGATCGCCCGCGACGGCTCGGTCTCGGCGGCGGCGCGCAGCCTGGGCTTGTCCTACCGCCGGGCCCGGAAGCTGGTGGAGGATCTTAACACCACCTTCGGCACCTTCTTCGCAGCCACGACGACCGGCAACAGCAAGGGCGGCAGGGCCTGCCTTGCGCCGCTGGGCGAGGCGGTGGTGGCCGGGTTCCGGGCGCTGGAAGCCGCTGCCGCCAAAGCGGCCGCGCTGCATCTCGCGGCCTCGCTGGCGCGGCCGCCCCGCGGGGTTGAACGTCGCCCGAAGTTGCGATCAATTCGCACAATAGGTGCGTTGCGCTAGCTCTACCGGCCCTGGACCCGGTAGCCGGGTGGCAGGGCCTGATGGTCCAGCCAGTAATCGACGAACCGCTGATAGAGCTCGAGATTCCCTAGCCGCGTCCCGTCATAAGGATGACCGGACATTTGAAACATGGCGTGCACACCCTTGGACCTGATGACCGCCCCTCGATACTCGAAGAACGTCCAACCGCCATCTTCTGTGCGGATCGTCTTCAGAGCGTGATGCGGGATCAGTTCGATCATGTGGCCACATAGCATCAGTGCCAAGAAGCGAGAACCGCCTCTTCGCCAAAACCGAGCTAATACCTCTAGATCAGCAGCCAGGAACGCGGCCGTCCTCGCGCAAATGGCATCGCGAGAGGGCGCGGGAAATTCCAATTCTTCCCCCGTGCTTTGCTGCGCTTGTCCCCAAATAATCCACAACATCTAGCGGTAACGGGGCGGTGAGAGCCTAGATATTGGGTACCTAGGCCGTTACGATCTCTGCAACTCCCTTATGGAGCTGCGCGATGGGGTTCCAATGCGCCTGACCGACAGCAACGATGCAATCGATCGTCGTCGCAATAGCGTGCCTACCGTTTCTGCTTGTAGACGATCCCTGCGGACTTCGGTTCGCAAGTCTCTCACTAAGGGGGCCTAGCCTCTGAAAGCAAAACGCCGCCCAATCCTTCCCGCGAAGAAGGAGCAAGCGGCGAATTACTGAAGCTTAAATCTGCCTCAAAGCGGGCAGAGATCTGGCAGTCACGACCCGGTTAGTTTGAACCAGGCTGCAGGTCGACGCAAGCGCATGAGGCCTCAACGATAGAGGCTGAAAGCCATGCTTAAGACTGAGATTCCGCCCTCGGCGGGAAATGGTGAAGTGTGTCCGCCCTGCCGATGCGGCCACCGCTCTGCTCTTGCGGAGCGGCTGACTTCCTTGGCTACAATCACCATCTACTGTGTCACCCAGATTGTCCTTCAGTGGATGAAGAACAACCCGGGGTAATCCTGACAGAGGCCTCGCCAGGAGACTGGCGAGGCCCGCCGGCTTTGCGGCGGGCCCCGGGGTGCAAGCCTACTGTGGCGCCGACGCCTGGATCTGCTGCACCACTTGCTCGATCGTCCCTCGCGCCGCGGCGAGGCCATCGATGGCCCCAGGCGTCCAAAAAGCCGAATCCAGGGTAGGGTCTTGCACGCGGCTGAGTGCCAAGCTCACCTGCCCCGCATCCTCGGCGGAGATCGGCCCATCCACCATCAGGACATCGGCCACCCAGTCCTTAGCAACCGTCACCCCCACAGCGCCGCCGCGGTCATCGCCGTCGCCAGCCTTGACCGCATCGCGGAGCATGCCGCGCAGGCTGTCCTCGAGCTCAGAAACTGTCAGCATAGGTTTCTCCTTACGGGAAGTCCCTTAGGGCCACGGCGATTGCGCTGTCCGCAGTCGCCCCCAGCAGCACCAGCTTCTCTGCCCGGCGCCGGCGCTGCAGACCTTTGAGCACCTTCCCGCCGGCCTTGTCCCAGAGTTCCAGGGCGCTGGCCGCCCCCTTTCGATCACCGGCCATAAATCGCCGGAGAGCTGTTGAGCCGGCAAAGCCGGGCACGCCGACGTTGTAGGCAAAGCTCAGGAAGGCCGCGTGGGCATCGTCGTCGACCGTCGCCGGCAGCAGGGCCAGAACTTCCTGACTGAAGCCGGCCAGCACCTCGGTGAAAAGAGCATCCGCCTCGGCCTGGGTGATCGGCTTGTCCGCCATGCTCACGCGTCGTCCGTCGGCATAGCGGGTGTTTCCCCAGCCGATGGTGGGGATGCTCGCCGCGTCCAGATAGGGCGCGATCATCCCGTCGGGACGCTTGGCGGCACAGCTTTCGTAATGGTGGAGCAGGGTGGTGGCCGCCGGCGGGATGTAGGTCACGGCACGCCGCGGCGCTTCCCCAACCACGGAGACCGGGATGCCTGCGCTGGAGGCGGTGACCTGGCCTGGCCCAGGCAGCGGGCCTGGCGCCAAGGCGGCCGGTGGTGGAACGTCGAGGGGCGTCAGGGCGGTCCCAACGGCGGGATCAGCCTCCCGCCCCATGCCCAGCAAGGCGAAGATGCGCTCGAGCCAGGTCATCGTGGCGCGTCCATGGCCACGCGCAGCGCCGAGACCCGCCGCTCGATCGCGGCCTGCGCTGCATCCTTCGTGCCGCCCAGCGTCGCCACAGCGTCGGGGATGCCAGCCAGCATTTTGCTCGCCTCGGCCGCCACGTTGGCCGCCGGGTTCTCCGGATCCAAGATGGCCGCCGCAGCCTCGGTCGCGCGGGCATCCCAGCGCGCCTTGGCCATGGTCGTCAGCCACTCTCGCAGCGCCTGCGCGCCGGCAATGAACAGCGCCGGCAGGTGCGGCAGCACCGACCGCACGGCAAGTCCCAGTGCTGCCAGGACGCCAAGCGCCGTTAGCCGCAGCAGCGCATCCAGCGCCGCGCGGATCTCCTCCCAGGTCTCCATGGGAAGCTCCTTCAGATTGTTGGGGGGGGGGGGGTGCGGCAGCCGGCCGCGCGGGGTCAGTCTTCGGTGGGGTCTTCGGCGCCCGGTGCCGGCAGCATCCGCGGCGGCACGAAGGACGCCGCAATCTCCTCCGGCGTCGCATACGAATGCGGCGGCGCCGACCAGTCCGTGACGGTTTCCAGGGAGGGCACAGCCGGAAGCGTGCCCACGACGTTGGGGCTCAACCCCCGTTTGCCGGCGGCATACATCCGCATGAACATGCCGTTGGCTTCGTGAACTACCCAGTGCGCGAAGTTGTCCATGGCGCGGGCCCTGGCTTCCCAGAGCGCGATAGCCTGGCGCTTCTCAGCCAGCCGCACGGTCTGCAGCCGATTGGTCTCGCGCTCTGCAGCCAGCTCGCGGCGAGCAATCTCCGCGTCCTGGCGGCTCGCCTGCAGCGATGCCAGCATCGCCTCGGACGCGGCCTTGCGCTCCGCCTGCGCATCCTGGCCGGCGCCGCGGTGCTCATCTGTCACGGCTTTGCGCGCTGCCATCCGGCGGTCCCAGGTACCGAAGATGACCGCGGTCAAAGCGACGAAGCCGCCGCCGGCGAGCCCCTGGATCGCCAGCTTCATCACCTCATCCATAGCCGTTCACCACCCCTTCGCATGTCGCGCCACGATGAAGAAGTTCGGAACGATCCAGGCCCCGGACAGCAGGACCATGGGGTGGCCGGGTAGGACGGGCCACACCATCACGACCATGAAGCCGTACCACATGCACATGCCGAAGCCGGCCGAGGCGCGGATGAAGCGGACGCGCAGCAAAGCGCCCGCCATCTGATAGAGCGCCCCAGAGGCGCACACCGTTGGCCACCACCACCCAGGCAGAAGATCCGTCAGGTTCTGCAGGCTCTTCAGCTCATAGGGCCGATCGCCAGGCCAGATCAGGCCGCAGACGTAGAGCAGCACGGCGATAGCCGAAAAGAACTCAGCCCAGCTCGGTTCATCCCGCCACACAGCCAGGAAGCGACCGCCCAGCATTCTGATCTGGCGCATGAACATCATCGCTCCTAGCTGGGGATGATCTGCCCGCCGGGGCAAAGTGGGGTGTGCGGAATCGGCCATCTCGAGGCGCCCCCCGGCCGCCTACTCGGGGGCCGCCTCGACCCATTCCGGGTGCAGCCACTGCTGGATCCCGGCGAGGTTCTGGTAGAGGTGGCAGCCATCGGCATCGGTCCGCTCGGAGACCCGAACAAGGGTGTCGGTCTCGGTAAACGCCATGTCGACGGCCTCGATCGTGCGGGAGCGAATGAGGCGGAACTTCATGTGATTTCCTTTCAGCGCATTAGCGCAGGCCGGCCACGAGGCTCGGCAGAAGGGCAGGGGCACCGCGATAGGGTAGCCCGCGGACAGAGATGTATTCGCCCTGCGCGGCGCGATTGATGGCGCCGTTCTGGGCGTTGCCGACCTGAAGGGTGGTCCAGGCATTGATGGCGTTCGGCACGCTGAACGTCTGGACCGCGCCGCCGTCGAGATAGACGTCGATGGCACCATCGTCCCAGGCCAGGGCACCCTTGATACGCTGCCCCGGCGTCATGGTGCCGACCACGATATTGGCCAGGCTTGTGACGCCGCCGGCCACATTGAACAGCGCAAGGTTGCTGCTCCCCGCCGCATTGGAGAACAGCAGCCGGTTGGCCGTTGTCGTGTCGTGCCACGAGAACAGCATCTGGTCGTTGCCACTCGTCGCACGCTGCCCCAGCAGGACGCTGAAAAGCAGCGTGCCGATCTTGCTCGGAAAGTAGGTTGCGAGCGGGATGGCCAGCAGATCCGTGCCCCGCACGCCCGCCGCTCCAGTCGAGGGAATCCACGACGTCGCCGTCGCGGCGTTCTCGAGCTGGGCGAACCGCACTTCACCCGTCACCGTCAGCGTCAGCGCGCCAGCAGATGCCGTGAACACCCGCTGGCTGCGCTTGCCCGCCACGCCCACGATGGTCTGCGTGGCGGCGCCGGACAGCACCACCGTGCCGGCCCCGCTGAACGATAGGGTGTGCGTGCCGGCCACGACCGTCACCGTTTGTGTGGCCAGTGTGGCGCTGTTCAGCAGCAGGTTGGTGCGCCCCCCCTCGATCTGCAGCCGCCGTTCCGAGCCCAGCAGCCGGGGGACATCGGCCGGTACCGAGAGGAAGCCGCCCACGCCATCCGGCGTCGAGGCGACGCCGGACCGCGTCAGGGTGCCGACATAGCGGCCGGCGCCGATCAGCTCCTGACCCGCCAGAGGAGGGGCCTTGAGGTTCCGGACCTGGAACCGGTCGAAATCGTGCGGGCCGGTATAGATCGAGCGCCCCAGGTTGGCCTGGGCATCGACCTCGAAGACGTTGCGGCTACTACCGCCGGTCACGCCGTCGCCGGTCCAATTCACGGCATCCCGGCCGCCCTCGGCGTCCATCCGGACGTTGATCTTGTCCGTCGCGTAGCCGGGCACCTCCAGGACGCTGACGTGGTCCAGCCCCGGGCTGACGGATACGAGATTCGGAACATTGATGTTCCGGACATCGGCCGGCAGCGTGCCATCGGGATAGTCGGGCAGGCTCGCGCCGCTGCAGTAGGGCGTGATGGTGACAGAGTTGCGAACCGGCTTCACCGCTGTGGCAGACTGGACCACCGTGTCCTGCATGCCGGCCAGGTGCAGGGCATCGTAGCCGCAGTAGCTGGAGAGCTCGGGTTTTGCCGAGAAGCGGCCGATCTCCACGTCCACCATGTTTTCGAGCATGGCGTTGAAATCATTGTACCCGGGCGGCAAGCCGTTCTTCGACTTGTAGTAGCCGGCATCCGTAGTATCCAGCTCGGCGATCCGGACCTTCCGGATCGGAATACCCGGCCGCCCGTTCCACACCTTGAAGGCCGACTGACCAGGGCGGCGCAGATTCAGCTTTCCCCAGTCCAGATTGTAGGAGGGCATTGACAGAAGACTGTCGCCGCCGACCCGGATCGCATGCTCCTCCCCGCCGTCACCATCGATCAGCAGGAACTTGCCGTTGACGATGCTGTTGATGATGAGCGGGTTCTGCCCGGGATCGGGCGTGGCGTTCGGCGAGCTGCCCTTGTAGCGATAGGACCGGACCGTCAGGTCGATGACGTTGCTTGCGGACAGGCCTCGGCGGAACAGCTCCGTGGATGCCTGGTCGATCGTGACGCCGCGGATCGTCGTCTGGGAGTCATTGATCCCCATGCCGTAGTCCTGGCGGCGCCACTCGACGTTGCCGAACCAGATGTTCCCCTGGAACACATAGAAGGCGATATCGAAGCCGTTGCCGTTAGACGGGCGGTTGACGAACTGCAGATCCGAATCGCACCGAAGGTCTTGGATCCGCGTGTAATCGGTATCGGTTACGGCGCCGAACGTTGCCACGCGATACCAGGAGAAGTCGCTCCTGGCGTAGTAGAACAGCGTATCGACATCGACGCCCGCCTGCACTTGATGCAGGGCCGACCGCGATGCCGTCCCTGCATACTGCATGACCGTGCCGTTAAGGATGAGACGGCACCGCGGGATGATGATTGCCTTGTTCGAGAACTGCCAGACCTGCCGCTTGTTCACCTTGTAGGTCGCGCGCTTGCCCGGGTTGGCCGCGTTCCAGGCGTTGGCGTGTGCGGTGAAGGCCGCCCAGGCTTCATTGTTTGGCCCGATGTCGGCCGGGGAGTCGTTGTTCTGGAACTCGAACTCCTCATTCATGTCGAATTCGTCGCGCAGTGCGCCTCCGGCGCTCTTTGGCTTTCGCGCTCGGACGCCGGAAAGATCATCCCACCACGGCGTCTTGGGCAGGCTGGCGACCGTCATGGCTTGGCGCGGGCTACCAGCCGGGGTTGGATCGTCGAACAGAAATGGTGTGCCGACGTCGGTACCGGCAGCATTCTTCACCAGGGTGGGGGCGACGCTAGGATCAGTCAGCATCGCAGCAGAGGATGCAGCAGAGGCCGCGCTGCTGCTGGCCTGGCCGGCCTTCTCCAGCGCGCTCGCCGCCGCCGCCACAGCATCCGCCAAGGCAGCACCGGCGGCGGTTGCCGCCTCGGCGGCCTCCGAGGCCTTATCCGCCGCCGCAGCCATCGAGCCCTGGGCGTCAAGCGCTCGCTGCCCAGCAAGATTGGCCGCGCCGATCGCCTCCACCGATTTTGACGACGCAGTGCCCGCCGCCGCCATGGCATCGGCCTTGGCAGCAGCGGCGGCAAGACGCTCGGATTGCGCTGCAAGCTGCGCCAGATCCGCCGCCGAAGCCGCCGCGAGGGCATCGAGGGCGAACGGCTTGGCGGCATCCTCACCCGCCTTCGCGCCGGCCTCACCCGCCACTCGCTCAGTGATCTCGGTGGCTATCTCGGTTGCCTTGTCGGCCACCGTTTCCAAAGCCACCGACGCAGCCGTCGCCGCGGCCGCCTGATGAACAGCAGACCACTGCACGGTCCCGCCCGCGTTTGTCGCGCTCATGCGGCCTCCAGCAATTCCATTGTTTGAAGATCCCGGCTTGCGCAACCGGCTATGCGGCGGGCGCTACGCCCCAGCCTGGTAGGAGCCGCTGACCTCGATCAGCGCGCCCGGCTGCAGCTGTGCGGCCGTCAGCCGCGTTCTGGAGCCGTAACTGTTGCTCGCGCCCTTCTCGTAGAAGACGACGCGGCTGCCATTCTTGCCCATGCTTGCCGTCAGCTCCTGATAGTTGGCGCTGGTGCGGCGGACGAACTCATTCGTCAGGATAGTGAAGGGCGTCTCTCGAACGGCCGCCCCAGCGCGGACCGGCAGATCGACATAGAGCGCGCCGCTGATCAGGCTCGGGTCGCCCACCCGGATCAGGAAGGAAAAAGTCAGCAGGCTTCCGCGCTTGCTGCAGAAGCCATCCCGTTCCAGATATGCGCTCTCCGGAAGGTCTCCGCCGTCTGAGGAGAGAACAGGGAAGGGGAAGGGGATCACCTCCTCCATGTTCTGCCGCGCGGTTTCCATGCGCGAGTTCGGACCATTGATGATGGAGCGATTGGTCGCGCCCGACTCGTCATTATCCTTGAAGACGTTGTAGTCCTGGCCTCCACTGAACTCATGGATGGCGCGGTCGACATTGCGCAGGACATTGTCGGAGACGTTATTGTACCGCGCGTTCACCGGAGCCGCCTCTCGGTCCTGCGCGCCCAGGATGATCCCCGCCGGATAGGCGCCGCTTGCCGGTGGAGCCCCGGGCGTCCAGTAGAGATTCTGGATCACGGTGTTCCCGGTTACCTTGGCGTGCTGTGTTCCGTAGAGCCCGATGCCCCCGATGCGATTGGAAGAAGAAGGGCTGGTGTAGTTGTGGTGCGGAGCCAGCGACATGCCGTAGTCATGGATGATGTTGCCGGTCACCGTGTCGCCGAACCCGCCATACAGAGCGATAGGCCGCGAATTGAGGAACCAGAACCGGTTCCCGGTGATGCTCCAGCCGCGCCCTTCATTGTTGCGAACGGGAGTGCCGGCGGGACTGCCGATGACCCCAGAATAGCAGTACTTGACCCAGCAGCCGGACACCTCCAGGCCGAAGAAGTCCCGCTTCGCCGCAACGAGCTTGCCAGCCCATTCGGCGGTGCATTTCCGCACGATGCATCGCTCGCCGATGCCGCTGGGAGCGCCAGCCTGGTTCGCGCCGGAAATGTAGAGGGCGGTGTCGTTTGGACCGGAGAACCACGAGTTCTCGACGACGATGTCGTTGGTGTTGTGCGTGGTCACGGCGGTGTCGAGCCGTCCCAGGCCGGTGCCAGTCAAGGGATCGGACCGGCCCCCATGCACCCGAATGCCGTCAATATGACAGGACGGAAATCCGAAGATGTCGATCGCCGTGACGCCGTAATAGGGCCCCTCCGGCAGGTCGCGGAAGTCGAAGAGACCCCCGGTGATCTTCAGATAGCTGGTCCAGTCGTCAAGAAAGCTGCCATCCGGGCTGGCGCGAAACTTCAGGAAAGACCCCGTGAAATTACCCAACTCGGACCCAAAATAGATTCGGGACCGTTTGGTCAGATCCACATCGATGCGCGGCACGCCGTTGAAGTAGAGCGCGCTGATGCCGTCGCCGTCCGGGTCCATCGAGCGGATCGGATAGTCGCCTTCGTCAAAGCGATAGGCCACCCCTTCGCGCCCAGCTCGACGCCAGAGATTCCCGATGTCGGCGGTTGCGAAGTTGTCGTCGCGCCCGGCTTGCTTCTCACGCTGGGTGCGGCCGAACTGGCGGATGTTCCAGACGTAATTCTTTTCGCGAACCTTGAAGGGCAAGGCGAGCGGATCGGGCTTGTCCGCGTCAGCGTTCGCGCCAGCCTCAGCGCCCGCAAGAGTTCCAGCCTGCTGGCCGGCAGCGGCCCCGGCATCGGCGCCCGCCAGCGCCCCGGCCGCATGGCCGGATGCAGCACCAGCCGCTGCGCCCGCAGTGTTACCAGCGGCAGCACCAGCCGCCTCCCCGGCGGCCGCGCCGGCGATCGTACCAGACGTCTGCCCCGCCGCTGTGCCGGCCGCCGTGCCCGACGCATCCCCGGCCGCGGCACCTGCCAGAGCACCCTTGGTCGCGCCCGCCGCT
>NZ_JBBCWY010000019.1:0-41950 GCF_037145735.1 Roseomonas sp. USHLN139
CGCCGCCGGCGCCGCCTGGCGCCTTCTGAGGCGGTCTGCGGGCCATTTTCACCGGGGGATGTGGGGTGGTGGGGCTTTACGCTTCCAAACGGACGTTTGACGATGCGTAAAGGGTTCTGGGCCGGTCGAGAGGCTCACGAAAGCCCAGCAGTGGAGGCTGAAATGCCTGGAGATCAGCCATCGCGAGCCCGGTGGTTCAACGAAGTGGTCGTGTCGCCGACCCTCGCCGAGGCGTGGCAGAAGCCCGAAAGCATCCGTCTTGCCCTACTAGCCGCGATCGCCGTGAACCAATTGGCCGACTACCTCTTCCACTGCGGAGCAGCCCTGCCCGAAGGAGCTAAAGGTTCAAAGCTGTCCGACTGGCGGGATGCCTGGGGCAGGCAGTCCAAAGCGGTTGCCCTGGTTCGCGACATTGCCGATGCCGGCAAGCATATGACGCTGGATAGGAAGACTGCGCAGATCCGCGACCTAAGCTCGGCCCGGACTGAACCCGCAGGTTGGGACAACCAAACATGGGACGAACTCATCTTTGATGCGGACGATTATGTAGTCGTCGACATGCCCGACGGGACAGAGGTGGGTATGTTGCGCCTGGTCGAGGATGCGCACCGCTTCTATGAGGCGATGCTGACCTGACCAGCCGGCCTCTATGACAACGGCGACCCGTCGTTGCCGCCGTTGTCACAACGCGGGGCTCGGCGGCCGCTTTCGCAGGCCCCGTAGCAGAGGCTGCGCATGGCCTCAGACCAGCATGAAGGTCTGCGGGGCGCCGCCCGGCGAGCTGACCCGCGCCCAGCTCTGCGACGGGCAGAGCTCGACTTCATCGAAGGGCGGAACGCCGAAGCGCAGCCCGTTCGCGATGATGTCGGACAGCGGCGGCGCCGGCTTGCCGCTCTCCAACGTGACCGACTTGCCATCCGCCAGGATGGGGCTGCCCTCGGCCTTGATCAGGCCGGCGGCGTCGGTCAGCAGGCCGATGATGAAGCGGCTGACCAGGGCGGGGGTGGCCGGCTCGATCTTGCTTTCGGTGCTGCGCGGCAGATGCCCGGCCGCCTGCAGCAGCTGGTAGACACGGAGCCAGGCGCCCTCGAGGCGGAACTCGCGGCCGATCAGCTCGGCCGCCTGGCGCAGCGAGTAGGGCTCGCGGTCGGGATGGTCGAGGAACAGCCAGTTGCCCAGCGTCGCCGTCCAGGCGCCGCGCAGCACCGTGGTGCGGTAGATCAAAGCACAGCCTCCAGCCGGCGGATGGCGCTGAGCGTGCTCGGCGCGAGGATGCCCTTTTCGCGGAGCGGCCATTCGAGCCGGTCCAACGCCTCTTTCCACAGGCGATGGTCGCCGTGGTCGTATTGCGGATCAGGCGGCTCCTGCCGCTCGCCCCAGATGCGCAGAATCCGCGCATGCGCCAGCTCGATGCGGCGCTGGCGATAGAGGCGGTCGAGACACTTCACCACGTCGTCGGGCTCGCAGGGCCGCGTCGGCGGCGTGATGCCCATGGCCGGCGTCGGCACGGTGTTGCGCAGCGAGGTCAGCGGCGCGCCCTCGCGGCGGGCGATCAGCGCGGCCATCGTCCAGAGCCACGCCTCTTCGGCGGTGACGAACGGCGTCACGGCCGCGCGGCTGGGCGCGGCGCGAGCCGAGGATTTCGGGAGCATGTCGGGGTTCCTGGCTGCCAAGGGGCGCGCCAGGCGCCGGAAATGAAAACGCCCGGAAGGCCCTTTTTCAGGGCTCCGGGCGCAGCTGTGGCAGCGGGTTCTTTATGCCCATTCCGCCGGCTGGCGTCAACTGGTCATTTTTCGCCGAAGATACTTGCGTAAAGCTACACAAGTCTCTTGCAGTCTTCCGCGATGTTGTGTATATATACACACATCAACAGCGGCGGCGGAGCGCGGTGGGCCACTCAGTAAGCAGCAAAGATGTCATCCGGGCGCTTGAAGCAGATGGATGGCAAGAGCTTCCCCGGAATGGTTCGAGCCACCGGAAATTTAGAAAACCAGGGCGAACCGAACTAGTAGTCGTCCAGCACCCAAGAAAGGACATGCCGCTAGGAACACTGAGGCAGATCGAAAAGACAAGCGGCTTGAAGCTCCGGTAAACCCGGGGCTTCGGCCTTTTCTAAAAAGACCCTTTGATAGGTGATCTTATGGCAGTGAAATATTACCCCGCTATCGTGGAGCGGGCCGAAACCGAGGGCTTTGGCGTCTTCTTCCCGGATCTGCCCGGCTGCACCTCCGGCGGCGACACGCTGGACGAGGCGGCGCGCAACGCCGAGGAGGCCCTGGCGATGTGGGTCGACGAGATGCTGCAGGCTGGCGAGGCCATCCCGGCCGCCACGCCGCTGGACGCCGTCGAGGTCGAGGAGGATATCGCCGTCGCCGCCCGCCTGCTGGTGCGGGTGGAGATGCCCGGCAAGGCGATGCGGGTGAACGTCAGCATCGAGGAGGGCCTGCTCTCCACCATCGACATGGTGGCCAAGAGCCAGGGCAAGAACCGCTCGGCCTTCCTGGCCGATGCTGCCCGGGAAGCGATCCGCGCCTCGCGCGCTTCCTGAGCTCTACATGTCGGCGGGCGGGTTCTCCGCCCTCGCCCGCCGGCGCGCCGCAGGATCAGTCCAGCGGCCCGCGCCAGCCGCCGCCGGCCAGGCCCCAATGTTGGGCCAGCACCTCTAGCCCTTCCTGCACACGCCAGCTCGCCGCCGGCTCGCGCAGCACCACGGCGTCGCGCACCGCGTTCTCGTGGCGCGTGCTCCGCCACTTGCGGATCAGCCCCATCCACTGATCGTAGTCGTGCCAGGCGCGCTGCGCGGCCTGGTACTGGTCGTAGGTGAGATGACGCTGCCCGGCACGGCCGCCATTGCCATAGCCTCCCGGGAGCTCCATCGCCGGCAGCGCCTCGCGATAGGTGCTGCTCAGGATCTCGGCCGCCTCGAGCTGGTGCGGCGTGAGCCCCATCAGCTGGATCGGATCGTCGTCCAGCATGCGGCGGACGTCTTCCGCCCGCTCCCCTGCAACCCGCGCCTCGACGATGTCCGAAGGGCGCGCCGCCATGGCAGCGCCATCGGTGCCGCGGTCAGGCCCGGCGACACCGGCCTCGGCGGCCATGCGCTGCAGCTCAGCCGCGCGGTCAGCGTTGCCGGTTGCTCGGACCCGGCGCATCTCGGCGGCGTTCCGCTCGGCGCGTGACCGGCCGATCTCCTGGCCGATCAGCAAGCCAGCGCGCTGGGCAAGGCGCGAAGCGCGGCCCGGGTCAGGCGTCATGGGCTCGGGCTCGATGGGCCGGCGGTGCGTCACCTCGGCCGGCGGAAACTCGGGCGGGCGCTGCAGCCGCGCCAGCCGTGCTTTCCGGCTGGCCGGAGAGACGACGGAGGCGGCTGCTGCCTGCAGCTGGGCCAGGTCGATTGTGCGCGCTGCGGTCATCCTGCCTCCTGGACGCCACTCCATGCAGCGTTACGCCCAAGATACACGGTTCCGTGAAGGAAAGGCAGGAATTTCTCGCAATATATGGAACAAAACCGGGATTTTTCCGGAAGCGGCCTGTGGTAGGGCAAGCTTGGCCGCTCTTCATGCCGCCTCCTCCACCTTCGGCGCGATGCGTGCCCAGACGTCCTTGTGGCAATGCTTCAGGAAGTTGGTGAGCCGGATGCGCGCCTGGTTGTCAGCCTTCGCGCCGCCACGGATCAAACCGAACAGCTTGTCGACCAGCTCCCGCTCCTCGCGGGTGTAGCCTTCCTCGTCGCGCTCCTTCGGGGCCGGCCGCGGCGGGTTCTCGACCACGGGCGCGGCGGCCGGCGCCTCGCCGCTCTCGGCTAGCCCGGCAGCGCGGCGGATGGCGCGGGTGAAATAGCCCAGCGTCTGAACCCGAGTAGCGTCGAAGGCAGGGCGCGAAGCCACATCCCGCACCGTCTGCCGCATGGCCTCCACCGACACGCCGGCGGCGCGCCAGTCGGCGATGACCCGCAGATCCCGGGAGATGAGGCGCAGGGCAATGCCGGCGATGCTGGCGAGATCCTGCGCGAGGGCGGCGTCGCCGGAAACCTCGCGCGCGTTACTACCACCAGTAGATATATATCTTTCAGTAGTAGTAGTGGGGTTTCCGTCGGTCGGTTTCGGTTCGGTTTTTTCGGTTTCCGCCAGGCCGCCGGAAATGGGCAGCATCAGCTCGCCCTGGCGGCGCCGGCGCGCATCCTCTGCCGTCTCGCCTTTGCGCGGCCGGCCACCCCGCAGAGCGTTGTTCCGATTGATGTTTGACCGCTCAGTGGCGGCCCGAACCCCGGGCATCACCAGGCCGGACTCGTCGGGCAAAATCTCGATCAGGTTGCGGGCCGCCAGGGTTTCCAGAGCGGTTTCGGTTTCGGTTTGCGTATGGGAAACCGCGAGGGAAACCGAAACCAGAAACCCATGGGAAAACCCAATCTCGGAACCGAAAACCAAAAGCCCGCCCTGCCCTGCTGCGGCTGCCAGGCGCATCAGCTTCATCCAGATCAGCTGGGCGGCGGCCGGAAGGGTGCGCAGCCGCACATCCTGCTCGAGCATCAGGAAGAGCCGCTCGGCGGCGCTACGGGAAGGCATGGAGAATCGCCTCAAGCGTGAGGTGGAGACGTTGGGGGGTGATGCGCGGCGCCAGCGCCGCGCAGGCTGATGCGGCGGGCATCAGGCGGCCTGCTGGCCGCCGCGGTCAGCGGCGTCCTGCACCCGCGCTCGCAGGGCGCCGAGCAGGCGCTTCGCGTCGCCGAGCATGTCCATGGTCTCGGCCTCGATGCGGGCCGCATCCTCGGCGCAGATCTTGCCGTCACGCAGCGCGTCCAGCACGGCGGCATGCACATCGGAAACCTCGCGCGACCATTCGGCGAGGCAGGCCAGCAGATCCTCGCCGCTGGCCTTCTGCATCGGCACCAGGCCGAAGCCGGCGCAGCGGGCGAGCTCCACCAGCAGCGCAGGGGCGTCCGTGCTTCCGCGGACGGCCGCTTCCTCGCGCCGCAGCTCGAACAGCCGCGCGAGGATGTCGATCGGCATGAACAGGCTGCTGGCGCGGGACTGGTAGGTGCCGAGCTGAGAGCGGCCCACGCGCGTCTCCAGCGCGATGGCTTCCAGCGGCGCCCGCTCCTCCAGCAGCACACGGGTCGCCGCCTTCAGCGTTTCTTCAGTGGCGGTGAGCTTCACCGGGGTCATGTGGACAGGCTCCGATTGGCTAAGGCCGCGGTGAGACCGATGCTCTGCTGGTCGAAGAGCTGTCCGTCGGCGGCTCGGCGGCAGCCGGCGGCGTGGGCCGCTCTTGCCCTGCAAGACCACCGAGGGGGATGCCGAATTGCAGATGAATCGCGATCGCCTGCTTCGGTGGCACCTTGCCGCGTCGGCGCCAATTGCCGATGGCGCTTTTGCCCACCTGCAGCCGCCGGGCCAGCTTCGTGACGCCCCCAGCGAGCCGAATGGCATTTTCGAGGTCTTGCATAGTCCGCAAAGTGCACACGATGTGCACGCCAAAGCAAGTCCATTCGTGCACCGACAAGAATGCACCACTAGTGCACCTTCCGTCGCTATGGACATCTTGATCATGCCGGAAACCGCCTATCGCAAGGCGGTCGGGCTACGCCTTCGCCAAGCGATTGACGCGCTCGACCTTTCCTATGCCCAGGCGGCCACCATGATGGGTGTTACCAGAAACCATCTGGGCAACTGGATGCGCGGCACAGCTTACCCGCAGCACTACGCGCTCTACCGATTTTGCCGCGCTACCGGCGTGACCGTCGATTATGTTCTTCTGGGCGACCCTTCGGGTCTCCCGAAGCGAATTGCGGACGTGCTTCTAACAGCGGCAGCGGAACAGGCTCAGCCGAAGCGCGCGGCTCTCCCGGAGGGCGAAAACTGACAATTTGGGAGAAGTGCATTGATAGACCTTTCTGGCGCTCGCCGCATCATGGTTGGAACGTAACATGAACATCAAGCCCGAAAATTGACCAATAGGTTCCTACTCCTACTGAGAGGGAACCATTCGGAGCTCATCTTTGTGCACTATGTGTGCACATTTAAATTGAACGTACACCTGGTGTGCACATAGTATGCCCCTGCGCCACTTCCTTGGTGCAGGAGGTCATATGCTCGTCCCGCTCTGTCTGCTGGCTATAGGAGGCGAATGCCGCGTCCTACCGCCGGCTAATGACAACCGCCCGTCTGGTCCGAAAGCAGACACGGCCATTAGCAACGCCCCAGGGGCGGCGCGCTGATGCAACCCCCTCTCAAGCCCCTCACCTCGCCCGCCCTGTGCTTCGCGGTCAGCGACCTGGTGCCGCTGCTGCCCGACCTACGGAACGCCGCCGGCCATGCGCAGGCCGAGGCCATCAAGGTACAGGAAGCCGCGTATCTTCTGCGGCGCCAGGCTGATGCGCAAACGGTCACGCGCTTCCTGGGCTGCCTGCACGCCGGATGGGAGGCCGCGCTCCGCCCTGAAGAAGCGCAGCTTCTGCAGCAGGCGGACATCTGCGCCAAGAACGCCGAGAGCGCCCGCAGCCGTGCCGCCCGGCTCACCGCCATCATCCGCACCGTCGAGGCCATCCCGTGCAGCTGATCTCTGCTCAGACCGCCGATCGCTCGATCCTCGGCCTCCGGCCCGCGCCGCCGGCCGCCGCCGCGCCGGGCATCTTCACCAGCGTGCGCCAGGCGCGTGCTGCGGTCCTCCGCTCGTCGGCAGGCTTCTGCTTACGTCGTGCCGCCAGCTACGGCATGAAGTGCGACACCGCGCCGCCAGCCAGCATGCTGCGCTGCTACCTACACGCGAAGCAGCACGGCTGGGCCGCGCAGGCCGCCGCCTACCAGGCCATGGCCGAGGACCGTGACGCTGATGCGAAGGAAGCCTTCGCGGTGTCCAACGAGGCCTTTCTGCGCGCCTCCGACCTGAGGGCGCTTGCATGGCCTGCCTGACCCCCTGCCCTGCCTCGGCCGCCGAAGCTCTCCGCGATCAGCGCCATGCGTGACCGCAAGCCGATCACCTGCCCAGGCGAGCTGCTGGCAGCGCTACTGCGCGGCGACCGGGTCAGCCACTGCATCACGACAGGGCTCCGCCTCGAGGAGGCCGACCGGCCCGTCGACCGCGCGGCGCTGCAGGTTCTGCGCCAGGGCGTTCGCGTCGTCGCCGGCGGCGATGCGCTGCCCGGCATCGGCACCAGCCAGACCTTCCACGTCGAGCCGCTGCTCGATCGCCTGGACGTCACCCGCGAGCTGCGGCGCGCGCAGAAAGATGCCGGCGGCCTGTCCGCGTTTGCACGGACGCACGGGTTGATGAAAGGCCAGGTTACTGATGTCGATAGCGCGCGCTCTTCGCCGACGCCGGCGGTGCTGCGGTCGCTCGGCCTGGTGCGGCTGGAGCGCTATGCGAAGGCGCCGCCGGCGGCGAAGAAGGACGCCGCGGCATGAAACGCGAGCACAACAGTCAGATGCAGGAGGCCATCGCCCGGGCACTGCGCTTCCGCGAAAGAATGCCCAACACTGTGGATGCCGGTCACGCTGCCATGGACACGGCCGCCTCTATCATGGACCTCCTCACGGCGGCGGGGCTGACCATAACCCAGGCTAGCACTGTGCGGCACGAGGGTGACCTACTGTGCTCCTGCACGGATACGGTGCTCAAAAAAAGCCACTCGAGAATCTAGCTATCTATCTAGCTAGATTTGTAGCTATATATCTAGCTAGCTAGTTAGATAGCTGTGGGAGATGACCGGTGATTCTTATGGTCGGTGGGGAAAAGGGTGGCGTCGGCAAGACGACGCTCGCAACTCACATGGCAGCCGCACGGGCTGCCATGGGTCGAACGGTTGTATTGGTGGACGCTGACAGTCAGGGCACCTCGACGATCTGGAGCGATGCTCGGAAAGAGCATCAGCATGTGCCTCAGTTCCCCTGCGTCAGCCTTCGGGGGGGCAAGGTTCATATCGAGCTGCGGGAGTTGGCTCGCCACTACCAGGACGTGGTGGTGGATACGGGCGGAGCTGATAGCCAGGAGTTTCGATCGGCCATGCTTGCCGCGAACACGCTGCTGATGCCGCTGCGGCCCGGCTCTTTCGACTTCTGGACCCTGATCAAGATGGGCGAGGTCGTGGCGCTGGCGGAAGGCTTCAACGACAACCTGAAAGCAGCGGTCTGCCTGTCCCAGGTCCCGCCAACTGCTCTCGATCGGGCCAGAAAGGAGGCGACGGAAGTCATGGCCGACGTCCCTCGTTTCACCCTGATGAAGAGCATGACGGTGTTCCGGGCAGCCTTCAATCACTCGGCGGGCGAGGGCTTGACCGTCGACGAAATGCCGAGGCGCGATTCCAAAGCCTGCAGTGAAATTGGCTTCCTTCACGACGAGCTTTTCGCAGGAGCCTGACCATGGCCATCAAGATGCCTCCGCGACGTCCTGCCGCGCCCGCTACTGCGGAAGACTTCATCGCAGGTGCTTCCGCAGCTCCCGCACCTCGCCTCGATCTGCCATGGACAGATCCGAAGGTCCGCCCTGACCTGCGTGTTCAGATGAACGTCAAGGTGGCCGAACCCTTGGCGCTGAAATGCCACTACTTGGCACTGCGCCTCGGGCTCCGAAAGCAGGAGGTGATGGAGCGCGCCCTATCCGAATGGACAGAAGAGCAGCTCAGGAAGCTTGGCCTGCCGACTTAGCTATAAAGCTAGCTATATAGAAAGATAGTTAGCTAGCTTTCTAGCTATCTAACGCTCTGAATTTCCTTTCTTGTCATCGAGAGCGCGGCGGGGAATCATTGAACCGCCGCGCATTCCGCGCGGCCTAGATTCGCCCAGAAACAGAAAGGGCCGGGCCAGCAGCAGAGCTACTAGACACCGACCCTCTCAAAACCGAACCGTAGCCCGGCAGGCGTGAGAACCCCAGGCTACGTCTCTCTTCGGAAAACCGCAAGCGCGCGGTGAGGGGTATCTGCGTCCAAAATCCTGGTGCTGGGCTGGCAGATCGCCATGCCCATCCGAACCTTTGCGCCCGCGCGGCGGGGCTCGGTCGCTGTCGCAAGCTGGCAGCAGCAGCGGCTCGGCCATGCCGACCGTGTGCAGCTGATGGAGGCTGCGCGGCGGCGTGAGCGGGCGACCCGCCAGCCCGGCAGCGGCCGGCACGGGGGCGAGCTGCGGCAGACCGGCCTGCGCGTGCTCTGGGCGTTGCTCTACCGTGGGTGGGGCCGCGCCGGCGCCTGCGACCCGGCCATTGCCCAAATCGCGGAGGCGGCCGCCGTGGCGCGCTCCACGGCACAGGAAGCACTCGACCGCCTGGAGGCCGCCGGCATCCTGCTGCGGATCCGTCGCGGCCTGGTGGTTGGGCGGCGCTGGTGCCAGGTGACCAGCGCCTACCTGTTCCGGGCGCCGGCCGGCTGGGCGCCGCCGAGCGATACCGGCTTCCGGTCAGCCTCAGCCTCTGAAGATAAGATCCAGGAAGAAGAATGGCAGCGGACGGCGCTGCCGGCGCCGACCACGCCGCCTGACCCGGCGTGGCTGCGCGCTGCAGCGGCGCGGCTGGGCCTGCTGGAGGACCTGGAAGCGACCGCATAGGCAGGGAAGGGCAGGGGAGCCGGCAAAGCCGCGCCCCGACAGCTCGCCTTTCGCGAGAATGCCAGGCAACTATCTCCTATCTTGTTCTCTTTATGTTCTAGTTTTAGGTTGCAGGTGCGCCCCCACGCGCTCCCGCTTGCCTTGCCTGGAGACTGCCTGATGGCCCGCAAGACTGCCCACCCGGCCGCCGAGCCGGAGCCCCAACGGATCCTGACCAAGCCCGCTCTGGAGCGGATCGCTGCGCTGGCGGCGCGCCCGGCGGCGCCCGACCGCATGCGCCGCGAGGTGCAGGGCATGGTGCAGGCCTGGCTCGATGGCGCCGGTGAGGAGCAGCGCATCGAGCTGCGCGACCGGCTGGGCGAGATGCAGGAGCAGCTGCTGGAGGGCATCGAGGCCGCCGGCGACATGATGGACGATGTGGATGCCAGCGACACCGTGGCCCAGCGGCATGGCAACAATGCCCTTGCCGCCCTGAAAGCCGCCCGCGAGGCGCTGGTCGCCGCCGGCCGGGGTCTCTGATCATGGCATTACGCCTGGTGCCGCACCTGGGCACGGTGAACGGGGTTTATCGTGCAGAGCTGGCCGGCCAGATCGCCGCCACGGCGTCGCCGCGGCCGATGGACGCCTACGAGTTCGGCAAGGCGCTGCGCGTCATCCGCTGGAGCCCCGGCGAGGCGGCCGGCCAGCTGAACCTGGCAGACAGCACCATCCGCAAGATGGCCAGCGGCAACGCCAAGGTCCCGGACGATATCGCCGCCTGGCTGCGGGCCTACGCCTCCGAGCTCGCCGGCGTGCATGCCCGGCACCCGCCGCCGCGGCGACAAGGCCGGCCCGGGCCATGAACAAGCCGCCGGTGGTCGTGATGCCGCCCGCCGGCGGCTGCGTCGGTGATTGGCGCGGCTGGTATCTCAACACGCACTGCGGCTGCTGCATCACCGCCTGGTCGATCGATCGGATGATCGAGCAGCGCCAGCTGCCGACCTGGCAACTGCTGAGCGCCGCTGTCGCCCGTATGCGGTGCCGTCACTGCGGCGAGCGGGTACACCAGGCCACACTGCGTGATGATCGGTACAGCGGGGCGCCTGGCATGCCGCATCGCCGCATGGGCATCGTGGTGCCGGTGCTCGAGGATCTGCTGCAGGGCTGACCCATGGCGCACAACTGGAGCGCTGAGAAAATCATGCGCTACCGGCTTGCCGAGCCGGTGGATGACTTCGTCCGGTGGATGCTGGTGGCCGGCTGCACGGAGCATGGCGCGCGCGCCTGCCTGGTCTCGACCCTGATGAAGGTGCCAACGCCCCCGACAACGCTGGGCGCGCTGGCCGGTCGCCTCAGGTGCCGCATCTGCCGCGCGCCGGCCGAAGTTGTGGTGCTGCGGCCGCATGGCCGGGCGCCCGCGGAGGACAGCATATGGCTGCGCTACCCGCCGGGTGTGAAGCCGCCCGAGCGCGTGCCCTGCGGCATGGAGCGGGCGGAATGGTGGCAGCGCTATCGGTAACAGCCGGCAGGCAGCGTCTTTATACGCAAATCGCGCACATTATCCCTTGCGCAATATACGCATATTGCGTATATCAAGATCACCGAGGCGCTGAAGCCCGGTAGATCGAGGATAGACCCGATGACCAGCTCCACCCAGATCGACGCCCTGATCACTGCCTTCGCCGCGATCTTCCCTGATATGACCGCCGAGGACTTCATCAGCGCGGTGGCCGACGCCGCGCGGGCCGGCCGCCCCGAGTATCTGGACTTGCTGAAGGCGGCGGTTGCTGAGAGGAAGGGGGGACAATGACCCCCGACCGCTTCCGCGAATGCCTGGCCCTGCTGGACTGGACCCAGCGTGGCCTCGCACGCCAGCTCGAACGCCATGAAGGCACCGTCCGGCAATGGGCGCGCGGCACCGTCCGCATTCCCGATGATGTCGAAGCTTGGTTAGAGGTTCGCGCCACGCATGCGGCCAAGTACCCCGCGCCGGCGAGGCCCTTCGCGGCCGCCGCCGCCGACGATCCAGCGACCGACGACGCATAGCGGCCGATCTGGCCGCGGCGCTCAGCGCCGCGGCCGGCGCCATTCCCAGGGCGGCACGCGCTCAGCGGGTGGCAGCGCCCAGAGCCCGGCGCGCGCCTGGCGTGCGGCCACTTCCAACCGCGGCAGCGCTGGGTCCTTGTTGTACCGGCCATACACCCAGGCCGCGCCGCGGCGAACCATCTCCGCGTTTATGTTGCTGCGGCCGACGAAGACCGTGCCCACGGTTCGACCGTAGCGGTCAACGTCCTGCACCTCGATGCGGACTTGCTGGCGAAAAGCCAAGCCCGCCAGCTCCTGACGCGCGCGGGTGCCATAGGGCTGCCGGCTTTCCGGCGTGTCGATCCCAGCCAGACGGATCCGCACCTGACGGCGCTCAGCGGTCAGCAGCGTCAACGTGTCGCCATCGGCGATGGCAACGACCTGGCCAGCTAGCTCCGTTGCTGCCAGCGGACCGGCAAGAATCAGCAGCAGAGCGGCAAAGAAGGAGCGGCGGAGAAGCATGGCCCCACCTAATAGCATGGCGCTGTCAGAGGTGGTGCGCCCCCATCGCCTAAGGGTCTAGTATCCGTAGAGCAAGATCCAAGACCCATTGTGGAAAGCGGGACCGTTTAGGAGGCCGAGCTAGCGCTGCTCTGGTCGCCATCGGCGAGGCCTGTGTGCGGCTTGGCGCAAAGCTCGGGCAGGAGGAAGACCATGTCGTAGCAGCAGGTCGAGATCTTCCGTCTTTCAGTCGTGGCCAGCAATCTACTCATATCGATATATAAATAAAAAAACTTCCACTGCATCATGAGACATTATATTCTTGAATTGGGAAAACTAATTCCAAGATCGCTATAAAATGGAGCTAATTCACTTTCAGAAAGAGGACCGTCTAGAGAAACTGCTCGTGGCGCTTGCTTGATTGACCAATAAATTAAAATAGAAGCAGGTTGTCTATATAGTAAGTCATTTGGAAATCTCTCTTTTATTCTGTCAGAAAGAAAAGGCTTTGACTTCAAAAAATCTAAAATATCAGAGCTACCTTCTTCTCCCCAAAAATTCTTATAATAATCTATTAAAATAGTATTAAGTGGAGATTTGTCGGGCAATAATCCGACAAAAATTTTATACATATCGTCCAGAGAAGAAGAGATTTTTCTTGAAGGCTCCTGAGCAGATAAAATACGAGCTCGAACTTCAGTAAAGTAGTCATCAGTAGCTTCAATCAAAGCCATGCTTTTGGCTGCAGCCCTCTTTACCCCGGGCTCCGCCTTTATGCTGGGCTTATATATTGTATCATGCGTCAGTTCACTATAAGCATGCTGAAGTATTGTTCTAATTTGAATTTCGCACGCGGTACCCTCTAAAATTTCTTCTTCGGCAAAGAAATTCTTTCCTTTGGCGCGCACGATATAATGTAGCGACTGATAGTCAAACTCAAATGGGCGAATATCTCTTTCCTGCTCAAAATCTCGAGCTTTTACAAAGTTCCACTTTTCGCAGGCACATATTGCGCGCTCTACGGTGCGAATTTCTTCGCTGAACAAAACGACAATTCGAACTCCAACCTTATCCTCGATGTCGTTGTACGGATCTTCGTACGGCTTCCCTCTCCTGAAAGCCTTGGTCAGTAGAGAATTTTCCCCCTTAGTGCGTGGCTTTAGAGGGATGCGGAAAAACAGATCTAACTCGGCCGGGTCAACTTCCGCCGAGATCGCGTCTGTCAGTGTCTGGGAGACACAAGCGCCCCACGCCTCATACATGGGACGCTCTTTACGCCAGAGCTCTAGAAGCTGTGTCTCGCGATCGCTCATTGCTCGCCGGTCATAACGTCCTGGATCGTGATGCGAGTCCATCTCAGATGATCCTCGCCGTCAGCTTTGATGGCCTCAATTTTGATCTTATCTTTTAGCGCTTCTGGAGAAGCAGACAACTCAATATCTGTGCCAAACTTCAGGCGCCTTCGGCGCAAGCGCGATCCCATGCCAGAGGTGTCCCTGACTACTGCGCCGGTGGTAAATTTCTTTGTATCCAAGAAGGCGGCAAAACCATCCTGCATATCTTGCGGTAGGTAGCGTGTGGAAAATTGATCCGCTGTGAATGTAGGTGCCTGTTCATCACGGACGAAAACGTAAAGGCTGTCGATCAGCTCACGTTTTTTGTCGGCGTCCAAAGCAGATTTTCGGACGAAGCCCTTTGTCAGATCAAAGAATCGGGCAGTTTCGTAGGGGCCGTCGCTTGGCATGGCGCACCCCAAAAACGCCTCGTAAAAATATGACGCTGCCGCCTCTCGGTTGCTGACAGAGATGTTGCTGTCGAAAACGAACGCGTGCCTTCCCTCAGGCTTAGGCTTTCCAAGATCATCAAAAGCGACGATCCCAATTTTATAAAGCCTAGTTGCAGGCGTTAAAAAAATGTTTTGAATGAATTCGACAACAGCATCAGGTCCTGTGGCAGAGCGTCTGAAGCCGGCTTGAGTTTCGGCCTTGATCACGCCTAAGAACGGAACAGAACGAGCGCCAACCGTTCCGTCGAAAACGAGAAGGATTCCGCCTGGAATCCGGCGCGCCATCTGATTTGCAGCCAACTTATTTGCAAAGGCCTTTGAGCCTTCCAAATAAGAAGCATCGTCTGACCCCAGAAGAGATTCTGCTAAATCGAGGAATGTGCCTGGCCCATGGTGGATGATCCGCATTTGTAGACTCTGGCTTTGGCCAGAAAGAGCCTCTGTCATTCGAAGCCGGAAAGCGCCCATCGCCTCCGCGCTTAAGGTTTCCAGCCTCTGCGCAAGAACGGGCGGCTTGATCGACTTGTCGTCGTCACGCTTGAATATCTCATGCATCGCGATGCGACGAACCAGCAAGTTTTCAAATTGCATGAAGGCACTCTTTCCTCTAACGAAATAACATTGCCATGCATGAGACAATGCGCCTAGAGGCAACGCTAAGGAATCATGCTTTTTGACAGAAGATAGGCATGGCAAAGCGTGGACAGAGGCTGAAGCAGGTTAGTTGCCCTCATGTGAATCGATATGCTGAAGCTTGCCGAACTCGCCGGCGATGATGCCGGCCAGCTTGTCGTCGGTGCCGCTGACGCGGCGGACATGCGGGGCGAACTCATCGCGGATCGCCTTCACCCCTTCAGCGATGGCCGCGGCCTTCAGCGCGTCACGCTCGAGGCCGATGGGCAGGTGGCCGAAGGCTTCGTTCATGCGGCCGGCGACGCGGCTGGCGGCGCCCACCAGCTTGGCAAGGGAGCTGTCGCGCGCCTCGCGGCGCAGCTTGGCGGCCCAGAGGGCCAGGCCGGCGGTGCCCTGGCTCAGCAGGATGGTGACGGCGAGGTTGATCAGCAGAGCGGACATGGGTGGTCCTTTCAGGACGCCAGGCGCATGGCCTGGAAGGGCAGGGAGGCCAGCCGGCGCGCCCAGCCCAGGCCGAAGGTGGCCCAGGTGGAGAGGGCGGCCATCAGGACGATGCGGCGGGCCTGGAACTCGATGGCGACGGCGGTGACCCGGTCGGGGTCGCCATTGCCCAGGGAGCGGCGCAGGGCGGCCAGGGTGGCCGGGCCGATCAGGCCATCGGCCGGGGTGCCGATGCTGGCCTGCAGCAGCTTCACAGCGGCCGCCACGCCGTTGTTGACCGCGCTGTCGAAGATCAGCAGGGCGAGCGCCGGCGGCAGCTGATCGCCCTGGACGCGGTCCCAGTAGAGCCGGCGGTAGATGGCGCGGGCGTCGTCCAGGGTCAGCGCCGCGATATCGAGGGTCGGGAAGCTGGCGGCCGAGATGCCGAATTTGGTGCCGCGCAGCAGCCCCTTGTCAGTCTTGCCGCCGGTCCAGTTGCCGGGATCGGCGCGGTTCAGGGTGAAGCCGCCTTCGTGGCCGATCAGCAGCTCGAAGGCGCGGTCGAAGGAAGAGGTCACGGCTTGGCCTTCTTCAGGGCGGGCACCAGGTGCCCGAGGAGGGGCTCGATGGCGTCGGGTCCGATGCGCGCCAGCAGCGCGATGCAGAGCGTGGCGCCGCCGGCGGAGAGGCCGGCCCACTGCGCCAGGGCCAGGCCGATCAGGCCCATGGCGCAGGCGGTGGGCACCTCCCAGAACAGGGTCCAGAGGATCTTGCGCGGGGTGACCGCCTGGCGGGTCACGCGCAGCAGCAGGGTGGCGCGGCCGGCCAGCGCGGCCGAGAAGGCCCAGGCGATATCGGCCACGGAGGGCAGGGGGTCGAAGACGCTCATGGGTCAGAGCCTCGCGGCCCGGCGGAACATGTCGTCGACCTGGTCCTGGGACAGGCCGAGCGCGTCAGCGGCGCCGGTGATGAAGGGGTGGTAGCGCTCGAACTCGACCGCGTACTCGAAGGCGATCTGCACCTCACGCGGTGCCGCGGCAATGTAGGCTTCGGTCTCGTCGAGCAGCTCGTCCTGCAGCAGCTGCAGGCGGAGCTGGCGCGCCGAAACCGCCGGCGGCACCGGCTCGGTGCCCAGGCCGGTGTCCTCGATGCTGACCGGGATCACCGGCGCCGAGGCGCCAGCATCGGCGACGGCGTTGCGGAAGGCGTCGGGTACCGGGCCGAGGAACTGGCCATGCACCCAGAAGCCGGGCAGGGCGACCGGGTCGTCGATGGTGCTGGCGGCCTGGTCGAGCAGCCGGCCATAGACGGTCAGCGCGCCCACCTCCGGCGGGATCAGGGCGACGCCGTCCTCGATGGGCCAGGGGCATGCGGCGAGGAACGCTGCCCGATCCGGGAAGCGGCAAAGCAGGATCTTCATGGGGCAGGGCCTCACATGGTCAGGGCGGCGGCAGAGGCGGCCTTGAGGTCGGCGCCGGTGGTCTCGACCGGCGCATAGGTGAAGAGCCCGATGGGGCCGTTGGTCTTACGCGCGCTGGCGGTGCTCATGTCGCCCAGGCGCAGGTTGTCGGCCGCGCTCGCCGGCACCACGCTGCCCCAGGCAGCGGAGACCGTGTCGTTGCCGTTGACGGAGACCGAGACCCGGTCCTGGCTGTAGGAGAAGGCGAGGCTGTTCTCGCCCAGCGCCAGCTGGCCGGCGGGCGTGTCGAGCGTCAGGGTGCTGTCGCTACCAGCCTCGACACGGATCCCGCCGTTGAAGCGCCCGGTGAGCCGCATGAAGCTGGGCAGGGTCGAATGGCTGGTGCGGAACAGGCCGAGCTGGTCGCCGGTGCCGCCGGTGGCCGGGAAGCTGTCGACCCAGAAGCGCATCAGGAAGGTGCCGGCGAGGCCGTTGAAGGCGATCTTGGTCAGGTCGGTGATCTCGTAGAGATCAGCCACGCGGGTGGTGGGCGTGGTGGGTGACCCGACCGGCGGCAGCATCGGCGCGTAGGAGCAGGCGCTCGTCTTCTCGAGCGCCGGAATGTAGAGCCGGAAGGTCCAGTCATAGGCCTGCCCGGCGGCGAGGTAGAAGCGGAGCTCGATCCGCGCCTCGCCGGGCGAGGCCTCGCTCAGCTGGCGCACCGAGCGCACCCGCTGCCAGGCGCGCATCAGCGGCCCGAGCTGGTTGGATGGGAAGGCGGTCAGGCTGCGAACAGCCCAGGAGCATCCCGGCTGGACGCCGGCCGCGGCCATGATCATGCCGGAGGTGGCGAACCAATCCCCTTGCTCGGCAGCGGCGATGCCAGAGGAGAGGTAGAGGCGAAGGTCACTGTTCGCGATGCCGCGCGCGCGCAGCTCGATGGCATTGGCCTCGCCCATCGGGATGATCCGCGTCACCTCCAGCGTCAGGCCCGCATTGCCGGGCGCCGACATGCCGGTGGGCAGCGCGCCGGCCGTGCTGGTGACACCGTCGATGGCGATGGTGCCGACACGCGCGCCTTCGCAGCGCGTGTTGCAGTAGTTGACCGCCAGCTTCTGCGACAGCAGGCCCATGCTCTTGAGCGTGAGCGGGTCGAAGGTCAGCAGCGCGGCATTGTTGCCAGCTTCGCGGATCTGGCCCAGGCCGTCGAAGAAGGGCGCCTTGCCGGCGCGCGTGGTGGTGATCAGATCCGTCAGGGCATAGGCGCTCGGCATCGCACCGCTCCGCTGGGAATAGAGGACAGGGTCGGGCTCGGGGATGCCACCCATCAGGTAGCCGCTGGCGAAGCGCGCCAGCAGGCCGGTGGAGCTGCGCGGCGCCTGGCGGGCCAGCAGCGCGCGCAGCCCGAAAGGCCGCGGCGCAGCATCCGGCGCCTCGGCGGCGACGGCGAGGAACTGCGATCCGGTGAGCGGCATCAGGCCTCCGTGTCGCCGACCAGGCGCGCGCAGAGGGCGGATCCGTCGAGATAGACGTAGAGCTGCGCGCAGCCATTGGCCGCGACCTTGGTGTGGGCGCGCGCGTTGCGCAGCTCGATGCCGCTGACGCTGACCGTGGCGCCGGTGCTGCGCCGGTTCTCGATGACGCAGGAGAAGCCGTTGCCGATGTTGGCGGCCAGCAGCGCCGGCGCGCCGGCGCCGGTCAGCAGCAGCAGGCGGTTGTTGTGCGTCGCCTGCACCAGGTTGGTCGCGGCCGTGATGGGCACGATCTGATAGGTCTGCGACAGCATCGCGTTGTAGGCGAGCAGCACGGCATCGCGCATGGCCTGCACATCGCCGCCGACAGCAGCGATGTCGCCGACCAGGTTGGGAAAGGCGGTGACGTAGCCGCCGTTCTCGAACATCGCCTTGGTGTAGGTGTTGCCGTTGATCGAGATGGGCCAGGACGCCATCAGTTGATCTCCTCGACGGTCAGGCGCCAGGTCCATCGATCCGGCCCGGCCGCGACGATGGGCGAGGTGTCCGAGAGGGCGCCGTAGAGGGTGTTGCGGAAGCGCACCGCAGGCGGTGCGTCAGGGTCGAGGCAGATCAGCAGCTCGCCGCTCTTGCCGAGAGCGCGGCTGATGGTCTCGGCGGTGCCCATGGCATCCGCCTCGGTCAGCGCCTCGAAGGACAGCTCGAGCACCCGGTACTTCGGCCGCTTCTTGACGATGCGGCGGCCGCCGGCGGTGCGCTTGACTTCGGAGGGATCGACCCAGCGGAGATTGCCGCCCCAGGCGGCATTGACCTTCGGCGACCAGGCCCAGCCGGCCAGAAAGCGGCCGATCTGCAAATATCCATCCGGGTGGGCCGTGTCGTCGAGGAACACGAAGACATAGCGGGCGATCCGCCCGACCTGGCCCTGCGCATCCTTCGGCACCGTGTGCAGCAGCATGGCGCCGGCCGGATAGGCGGTGGTGTCGACCAGGTCCCAGGGAAAGACGCCCCAGGGCAGGCTGCCCCAGACCACGGTCTGCTCCCAGGCCGGCACCCAGCCGCTGTCATAGATCGGCGCGCCGGCATTGGTGGGGCTGTCGGTCAGGACGAGCCGCACCAGGCCGGCGGTGGTCATGTTGTGGTTGATCAGCGCGAACTGGCTGATCAGCGAGGGCCGGCCGCAGTCGACGCGGAACTGCGTGCTGGCAAGGTTCGCGTTGACAGTGCGGGCGACGCGCTGCGGGTCCTGGGTGGTCAGGTTCAGCAGGGGCAGGGGCGGCCGCCACGCGCCGCCGCTGTATGCGCCCGCATCGGTCGGCGGGCTCCTCAGCACAGATGCATTGGCCACGGATTATCCCCAGAGGATCAGGCTGTGCGTGTCGCTCTCGGCGTCGCGGTCCAGCTCGGTGACAACGAAGTTGCGCCCGGCGGCGAGGCCGAAGCGCGAATGGCTGATGCGCACCGTCATCCCGACGCGCAGGCCATCGGTGCCGTCGACGGTGATCTCGAACATGCGCCGCCGCGGCCCGTGCATGGCGACGCGGCGCTGCGCCTCCTGGGCAGCATCGGCCTTGTCATCGAGCGAGCCGTCGATGCGCTCCTCGCGCGCCAGCAGGGACTGCGCGGCGACCGTGCTGTCGGCATAGGCCTCGGTCAGCCACTCGGTGCGCAGGGCCTCGCGCTCGGCGCCGAGGATGGTGCCGAGGATCTCGGTGTCGCTGAGCGGGCGCCAGCGCCGGCCGTAGCCGATGGTCTGCAGCTTGAGGCGGCGGGCCACCTCGCGCGGCAGGATCTCGTGAATGGCGTGCTCGTCGAACTCGAAGTCGGGCGCGGCCGCCGGCGGCTCGAGGCGGCCGAGCAGGATCCGGCGGGCATCGTCGCAGATCCACCAGGCGCCCGGCCCGGTCGCCAGCTGGTCGATGGCCTGGCGGATGGTCATCTCGCCGCTGCCGTCATACCAGAGGCCGACCCGCTGCGGCGCCACGGCATTGACCGCGTCGACCGTGCCGGGGGCGAAGTCGCCGGCGGTGAGCCCGGTGCTCTGCCCCACGGCCAGCTGCGCCAAGTCGCCGAAGCGCCCCAGCCACTCGGTGACCACCACATCATCCACGCTGCCGGCAAAGGCGCTGTCGGCCGAGAAGGCGACCGTGGTGCTGCTGCCGGTCGCCCGGAAGATCTGCACCAGGCGGCCGGAGGCGGCGGCCGTGGCCAGGGTGGCGCCGCCCACCTGCAGCGCCAGGCTGCCGGCAGTGCGGGTCACCATGGCCTTGGCGACGTAGAGGCGGCCGGCCACCGTGGCGACGGCCTGGCTGGCCGTGCCGGCGATCCCGGCGGCGCTGACCAGTCGGCCGCCGTAGTCGCTGGCGGTCGCCGCCGCCTCGAGCTGGACGTCCTGCAGCTCCAGCTGCCGGCCGGCGCCGGCGTAGGAGGGCGAGCGGGCGGCCGCGGCGGTCGGCACCAGGATGGCATAGGCCGGATTGCTGCCGGCGGCGGTGACCGGCGCCGCCAGGGTGCAGAGGTAGACCCCGCCGCCGAGCGCCGTGATGGTCGCCGTGGCGGCCGCGCCCTTGCTGCCCAGCGTGCCGCTGGCCAGGTCGAAATTGGCCCAGGCATTGGTTCCATGGGTCGAGCCGCCATAGAGCAGCTGCAGGCAGGGGGCGCCGGCGACCGCGCGGGCCTTGACCTGCAGCGTGGTCTGGCTGCCCGCGGCGAAGCTCACCGCCGCCGAGGCGAGGGTATGCTGGCCGCTCGCCGTGCTCTCGGTCACCAGGCAGGCCCGGCCGTCGCCATAGAGGCCGGGCGCGGCCACGCGGCTGGCGATGCCGGTCGGCGTCCAGCCGGCCTCGAGCGGGCTGTCGGAGGCCAGCAGTGCCGCGCTGGCCCAGCTCCACCCGGCGCCCAGCGTCCAGCCGGCGGCGCTCTGCCCGAGCCGGCCATTGGCCACTAGGTTGCCGCCGCGGCTGCGGCCGAGCAGGTCGCCGGTGATCGGCCATGACGGCTCGGCGCCGAGCCGCGCCCGGCCCAGCGCGTCGCAGGTCACATAGCCATAGGCGCCCATGGGCGCCGCCAGCATGGCCTCGCGGGTCGGGTAGTCCGGCCCGGCCACCAGCAGGCCGCCCTTGTCCTTCAGGGCCAGGATGCCGCCGCAGGCCGTGCTGTCCCAGGCCACCACCAGGTTGGCGGTATCCTCGACCACCAGCTCGGCCTGCCGGGCGATGCCCAGCGTCATCGGCCGGCGGCGATCCTTCAGGGTCTCCAGCCCCTCGGCGCCGCCAGTGCCGGCGTAGCGCAGCGGCTGCAGCGGATCGTCGAGCAGGGCCTTCAGGCTGCGCAGCTTGATGGTCAGCTCGTCGCCTGGCGTCAGCGATTCCACCGTGCCGGAGATGGCGACGGCGAAGTCGGCCCAGACCGGGGCATCCTTCGCCGAGAAGCGCACCTCGACCAGGCGGCCATCCCAGTCGAGCTCGGCCAGCGCGTCGAGCGCGCCGTCGCCGTTCTCGAGGGTGAGGTCGCCATAGTCGATGTCGCCCTCGCCGCCCGCCTGGCCATCGGCGAAGAGCTTGGCCTGCATGGACAGGCCGACGCCGATGCGCCGCTCCCAGTAGACGTCGCCGGGGGTGTCCTGAGGCTTCGAGAGGAAGCCCACGTCGCTGTAGTAGAGCGGGCGCACCGCGCCGGCGACGGCGTCCCAGGGCTCGGCCCTGACCAGCCACGCCATTACTTCGTGCCCCCGCGCTGCATCAGCGGTTCCCTCTTTCGTGCCATCCGGCGGTTGCTGTCGGCGGTGTCCTCCGCCGCATCGGCGGTGCGCTCGGCGGTCTTCTGCGCGGCGCGGGCATCCTCGCGGCGCTCGGCGCGCAGTGCGGCAATCTCCCGCTGGGCGGCCTGCAGCTGCTCCGCCATCTGCTGAAGAGCGGCCAGGATCGCAGCCGCGTCGTCGCCGGTGGGCGCCGGCATCGGCGGCAGGACGGGCATCGCGAGATCCGCTTGCACGCCCAGGTCGCCGTTGCCCATCCGCGCCAGCGGTAGGATCGCCTCCGGCCCGGCCTCGCCCAGCAGGCCGAGGTTGCCCCCGGTCATCGGAAAGAAGGTCGGGTCGTCGACCATCGGCACGCCGCCCCGCGCGAACGGGATGACGCGGCCGCCAGCGAAGGCATTGCCCAGGGCATTCACCGTCAGGGTGGTGCCCCAATTGCCGATCGTGGTGTTGAAGTTGGCCGGGTCGTTGGCGGCGCCGCTGGCCTTGGGCGTGGTGACGCGGATGCCGCCCCACTGGCCGCGGGCGAGCTCGCGCAGGCCATAGGTCCAGAGGTCGATATTCCGCAGCCGGCCGTCCAACACCGCCAGGGTCTGCGCCTGGGTGGCCGTGCTGCCCTTCATCGCCGACAGCAGATCGGTCTGGGCCTTCAGGCTGGCGCCGATCTTGTCGTCGATGCTGCGGCTGATCAGGACCGTCTCGGTGGTCTCGACCTTCTGGTCGACCGTGCGGGTGACCGTGCCGCTGTTCAGGATCGTCTGCCGCTCGGCCGCGGTCAGCTGGCGCCCGAGCTGCTGCTCGATGCTCTGCAGGATGGTGCCACCCTGCGCCAGGCTGGCGCGCTCCGCCGCCGTCAGCCGCGCCCCCAGCACCTCGGTCACCTCGCGGCGCACCGTGGCGCTGTCGATCAGCGAAGCGCGCTCCGCCGCCGTCAGCGTCCGTCCCAGCGCCTGCTCGATCTGGCGCGTCACCGTCTCCCCGCCGACCAGCTTGGCGCGCTGGGTCGAGGTCAGGGTCTGCACCATCTGCACCACCGTCCGGTCGACGGTGCCGGCCGGGATCAGCGCCGCGGTCTCCGCCGCGGTGAGCTGCCGGCCGATGGCCTGCTCGATGCTGCGGAGCACGCTGCCGCCCTGCACCAGGCTGGCCTGCTCGGCCGCCGTCAGCGTGGCGCCGAGCCGCTGCTCGACGGCACGCGCGACGGTGCCGCCGGCGACCAGCTCGGCCTTCTCGGCCGCGGTGAGGGTCCGCCCCAGGCTCTGCTCGACCCGGCGCAGCACGTCCTCGCTGGCCACCAGGCCGGCGCGTTCCGTCTGCGTCAGGTCGCGCGCCAGCCGCTGCGCGATGTCGCGCTCCACCGTCGCCGTGGCGACGAGGGAGGCGCGCTCCGCCGCGGTCAGGTCGCGACCCAGCTGCTGCTGGATCTGCCGCACCACCGTGCCGGCATCGACCAGGCTGGCGTCCTCCGCCGCGGTGAGGGTTCGGCCGAGCCGCTCCTCGACGCTGCGGATGACCGTGGTGGCCTGCGCCAGGCTGGCCTTCTCCGCGGCCGTCAGGGTGCGGCCCAGCCCCTCCTCAACCGTCCGCCGGAGCGTGGCGGCCTCGAGCAGCTGCGCCCGCTCGGCGGCGGTCAGCGTGCGGCCGAGCTGCTGCTCGACCGTGCGCACCACCGCCTCGCTGTTCACCAGCTGGGTGAGCTGGCTCGCGGTCAGCGCCCGCACCTGCTGCATCACCGTCCGGTCGACCGTGCCAGCCGGGATCAGTGCCGCGGTCTCCGCCGCGGTGAGCTGCCGGCCGAGGGCCTGCTCGACGCTGCGCAGCACGCTGCCGCCCTGCACCAGGCTGGCGCGCTCGGCCGCCGTCAGCGTGGCGCCGAGCCGCTGCTCGACGGCGCGCGCGACGGTGCCGCCGGCGACCAGCTCAGCCTTCTCGGCTGCGGTGAGGTTCCGCCCCAGGGTCTGCTCGACCCGGCGCAGCACGTCCTCGCTTGCGACCAGCCCGGCCCGCTCCGCCGCCGTCAGGCTGCGGCCCATGGCCTGCTGCACCGTGCGGGTCACCGTCGCCGTGGCGACGAGCGAGGCCCGCTCGGCCTCGGTCAGGGCTCGGCCGAGCCGCTGCTCGACCGTCCGCACCACCGCGCCGGCCTTGGCCAGGGTGGCATCCTCGGCCGCGGTCAGCGTGCGGCCCAGCGTCTCCCGCACCACGCGGTCGATGCTGGTCGACTGCATCAGCGCGGCGCGCTCCGCCGTCGTCAGCGTCCGGCCGAGGGTCTCCTCGACCCGCCGCAGCACCGTCTGGCTGGCCTGGAAGCTGGCCAGCTCGGCCGCCGTCAGGGTGCGGCCGATGACCTGGTCGACAGTGCGGGTGACCGTGAGGCTGGCCAGCAGGGTGCCGCGCTCGGCCTCGGTCAGGTTGCGGCCGATGCTTTGCTCGACCGAGCGGATGACCGCGGCGGCCTGCACCAAGCCGTCGCGCTCCGCCGCCGTCAGGCTGCGCCCCATGGTCTGCTCGACCAGGCGCCGCACCGTCTCCCCCTGCACCAGGCTGGCGGTCTCCGCCGCGGTCAGGCTGCGCCCGAGCGCCTCCTGCACGCTGCGCAGCACCGCGCCGCCGGCGGTCAGCGAGGCGGCCTCGGCGGCCGTCAGGCCGCGCCCCAGCAGCTCCTGCACCTGCCGGGTAATGGTGCCCGACTGAACCAGGCCGGCCGCCTCGGCGGCGGTGAGCTGGCGGCCGATGCGCTGCTCGATGGCGCGCAGCACATCGCCGGAGCTGACCAGGCTGGCCCGCTCCGCCGCGGTGAGGTTGCGGCCCAGCGACTGCTCGATGCTGCGCAGCACCACCGCGCCCTCGATCAGCCGCGACCGCTCGGCCGTGCTCAGCACCCGGCCGAGGCGATCCTCGACCGTGCGCAGCACCGTCTCGGCCTGCACCAGCTTGCCGCGGTCGCCCTCGGACAGGGCCTGCAGCTGCTCGGTGATCACCCGGAAGGTGGTCAGCTCGACGCTGACGTCGATGCGCCCGCCGAGCTTCTGGAGCTCGGCCAGGATCAGCGCGTCATAGCTCTGCGTCGCCGGCAGCTGCTCGAGCTGCGACAGGACCCAATCCCGGCCCTGCCGCCCTGCGGCGGTCGACCCATACATCTGGTCGAGCGCCTTCATCAGGGTGTCGGCCGTGCCGGTGATCCGGCCCGAAGCCTCGGCGTTGCCGCCGCGCGCCAGTGCCAGGTCGCGGCCGAACTGGTCCTGCGCTGCCTTGAGCTGCTCCGCCGGCGTGAAGCCGCCAGCCGCGCTCGCCCGCATGCTGTCGACATAGCCGCGGATCGAGCCGCCAGCCTGCTGCCGGGCCGCCAGCTCCGCCGCCGCCGCGGCCTTGGTGGTGCTGTTGCCCAGGCGCAGCATCTGCTCGGCCGCGTCGGCCGCGGCATCGTCGAGGCCCCGGAATGACACCGCCACGTCGCGCAGCTGGTCGACATTGAGCTGGTCCAGCACCGCGGTCATCTGCTGGTGGAACAGCCGCACCCCGTCGACACCGGCCGCCTCGAAGGCCGCCCGGTTCTGCTCATAGAAGGTGCGCACGCCCTCGACGCTGTTGATGTAGCCGCGCCCCTCCGCCTGGCGGCTGGTCTGCCAGTAGCCGGTCGCCACAGCCTGGTTGGCCGCCTTCTGCGCAGCGCTGCCGGTCTCCAGCAGCTGCTTCGCCAGGGTCACCGCGGCGTCGTCGATGCCGACGAAAGCCGTGGCGATGTCGCGCAGCTGCGCGTCGCTGAAGGTGTTCAACACCGCGCGCATCTGCCGATCGTACAGCTGTTCCGGATCGCGCCCGGCCTCGCGGAAGCTGTCCGCATTGGCCGTGTAGAAGGAGCGCACAGCAGTGACCTGGTCGACATAGGTGCGACCGTCCAGCTCGCGCACCGCGGCGTCATAGGTCATGCGGAAGGCGTTCTTGGTCGCCTCGATGGCTTCCGCCTGCTTGGCGCGGAGCACATCGGTCGCCAGCCCGAGCTCTTCGGCCTTGGCGATGGTGGCACCGAAGGAGGTGGACAGCGCGTCGAGCTGCTGCTGCAGGGCGCTGCCGGCCTGGTTGGCACCCACCAGCGGGTCATAGATGTTCTTGACCCACTCGACATTGCCGATTGCCCGGTCGAGGTCGGCGTCGCCTCCATAAGCCTTGGACAACTCCGCGGTGATCACCCGCGTCATGTTGTCGGTGCCGCCGCGCATCCCCTCGAGGACTGCCAGCGTCATGTTTCGGCTGTCCTCCTCCGGCTGGCTGTCCTCGCCGAAGTGGGTCTGCCCAGCCGTGGCGCTGTCCAGCGTGAGGCCCAGGGCGGCGATCTTGGCATTCAGCGCCTGCAGAGCCTGGGTGGTCTGGGCGACGGCTTCCTTGTCGTCCATCCACTTCGACTTGCTGCCGGTCACCACCAGCTGCCCATCGGCATTGGTCCCGTACTGGACCGAGGCCGCCTTGTGCTGCTTCTGGCCGCCGAACAGGCCGCCGACCAGGTTGCCCAGCATGCCGCCGATCGCCGTGCCAAGGCCGGGCATGATGATGGTGCCGAGGCCGGCCCCAATGCCGCCGGCGGCCGCCTGCCCGTAGTTGCCGGACATCAGCCCGGGCAGGACGGATCCAGCGATGCCCAGCACGTTGCTGAAGCTGCTGAAGCCGCCCAGCAGGTCGCCGCCGCCGATCAGCCCAGGCGTCAGCGTCGGCGTCGGGCCGGCCGGCAGCGAGGCCAGCAGGGCATCCGCGCTGGTATGGCCCAGCGTCCCGGCACCAGCGGCCGTGGCCGGCCCGGAGAAGCCCAGGCCGCCCAGATTGGCCGCGCCCCAGCTATCCAGGGCGCTGCTGATCGAGCCGCCGCCCATGCTGAAGAGGTTCCGGATACCGCTCAGACTGGCCAGGCTGCTGAGGCCACCCCCGCCGGCGGATCCAGGCGACGCCGCGGCGCTGCCGCCGGCAGCCCCACCCACCACGGCGCGGATCACCGGCTGAAAGACCAGGTTGGACAGAGCGGCCTGGGCCGCCTGTCGCATCATGGAGCCCAGGAAGCGGCTCAGCCCGCCGAAGATCCCCCGGCCCGCTTCCGCGCTCTGCTCGAAGGCCGAGATCGTCTCGCTGGCCATGCTGTCGCCGTAGCGCTCGGCCATGCGGTCCAGGCGGTCGGCCTGGCGCTTCTCGACCCTCTCCTGCTGGTCAGCACGGCGCTTGGCCGCGTCCTCCTCCCGCTTGTTGTCACGCTCCCGCTGCTCACGGAGCCGCTGCAGCGCGCGGGTCACGCGCCCGCTGCGCTCGAAGTCGTTGCCGTCCGCGTCGGTGTCGTTGGCTCGGTCGTTCAGCTCGCGCTGCGCGGCCGCGGCGCCGCGGGCGGCCTTCTCCTGCTCCTCGAGCTTCTTCACCAGCGCGTCGCGGCGTTCGGTGAGCCGCGTCACCTCGCCCTGTTCCTGGGCAATGCGGCGGATCGAGACTTCGCGTGCGGAGGCGACGTCCTGCTCGGCCCGGGCCAGGATGGCGGCGCCGGCCTCGGCGGAAGAGGCGCGGGCGGCCTCCTCCCGAGCGAGGTCACGGATGGCCGTGGCCTCGTCGTTAAGCATCGTCTCGCGCTCGTCGGCCGCGGCCTGGCGCCGCTGCTGATGGCGCTGGGTCAGCTCGAGCGCGTCGCGGCCGCCGCGCTCGAGCGCGGCGATCTGCGCCTTCAGGTCGGCCGTCTGGCGGTCCAGGCCGGAATAGGGGTTGTCGGCCGTCTGGGCGCGCAGGGTGCGCAGCGCCGCGGCGGCGGCGGCCGCCGCGCTGGTGACGGTGCCGACCTGGCCGGCGGCGCCGGCCGAGGCTTCGCCCACGCCGCGGATGCCGTCGGCGGCCGGCAGGGCCTCGCCCTTCGCGGCGGCCAGCTGCACGGCGTTCTGCCGCACGGCCTCCTGCAGCTTGTCGGCCGAGGGAACCGCCTGGTCCAGCTCCTTGATGGCGCGCGTCAGCGCCTCGGTGAAGAAGCCGGCCTGGCCGCCGCCCTCGGCCAGCGAGGTCTTCACCGCGCTGAGGGCGTTCGCCAGCTCGAGCACGGCGCGGCTGGTGTTGGGGTTGTCCCGGAAAGCCTTCAGCGCCTCAGTGACCTGGTCTGCCTGCGCCGGCAGCGGGTTCCGGCCATTGCCGGAGCGCATGTTCTCGAAGACGCGGTCCAGGCGGTTGGTGGTGCTGGAGGCGCTCTCCCGCAGCACCTTGGCCTGCTCCGCCAGCTCGGCGCGGACGGCTTCCAGGCGGCGGACCTCGGAGGCGCGGCGTTCCTGGTCGAGGGCGACATACCTGGCGCGCAGCAGGTTCACCTGCTCGGCCTCTTCGGCGAGGCCCTGGCGCCACCTCTCGGCCGCCCGGGTGGCGCCCTCGAAGAGGTTCTCCTGCTTCTCGACGGTGTCGCTCAGGACCTTCGCCGCATCGGCGCCGCGCAGGAAGCCGATGCCGATGGCGGCGATCGCCACAACAGCGCCGGCGATGGCGCCGCCGGTGCCGAAGACGCCGAGGAACTGCGGGGCCTGCTGCGCGAAGGCCACCAGCGCCGACTGGCCGCTGGCCACCTGGACGGCGAAGTCCTGCACCTGAAAGCCCGCCTGGCCGGCGATCATGCCGAAGCGCTTGGCGCGATCGGCGGCCTTGTCGCTGGCCTCGCTGAACTCGGAGAGGCTCCGAGCCTGCACCGTCAGCTTGTTGTCGTTGGCGACGCCGCCAGACACCGGCCCGCCGACCGCGGCCTGGCGCCGCTTCTCGGCCGCGATCTGCCGCTCGATGCTGGCGACATAGGCGTCGGTGCGCTGCTTCACCTGGGTCAGCAGCTGGTCGGCCTGCTGCTGGCTCTTCAGGCCCTTGGCCACCTCGTCGGCGGCGACCTGTGCCGCACGGGCCAGGTCGCGGTCAGCCTTGGCGCGCGCCGCCGCGGCGCGGGCATTGTCGTCGTATCGACGAGACAGCTGCTCCCAGGTCGGGATGGCGCGCCGCACCTTCTCGGCGCCATCGAGGATGACGTCGCCAGCCTTGGTGTTCGACTGCGCGAGGCCATCGGCGGCAGCGCTGGCGTTGTCGTTCGCCTTCGCCATCTTGCCGGCCGCGGCGGCGGCCTTCTCGGCCGAGGCGCTGGCGTCATCCGTCGCCTTGGTCGCCTTGCCCACCGATCGGGCGGTTTTCTCGGCGGCAGCGCCGGCGTTGTCATTCGCCTTCGCCATCTTGGCCACGGCACTGGTGGTCTTGTCGGCGGCGGCAGCGGCGTTGTCGCTCGCCTTTGCCACCTTGCCCATCGCGCCGGTGATCTTCTCGGCGGCTGCGGACGCGTCATCCTTCAGCGCCACGCGATAGGCGAGATCCATAGGCTACTCCCGGGGGGCGATGATCACCGCAGGGCTCTGCACCTGGCTCCCCTTTCGGGGGCCGGTGCGGAGCCGGTAGAGATCGGGATGGCGGATGCTGTAGACCGCCCAGGCGTTTACGCTGGGGAAGCGCTTCGTCGTCGCCTTGGCGGCATTGGCAAAAAGCTGCGGCTGCACCTTGAAGCGCAGCTTGCGCGAGCCCTCGACTTGCGTGTCGACCTTGCGGCTGTAGGGCATGGCGTTGAAGATCGTGATGCGCGTGGCATCGGCGCTCATGGTGCGCGCGTTGAAGTCCTTCGCGAGCAACACGCGATGCGATCGGCCTGTCTCGACCTGCATCCAGAAGCTGGCCTTGAAGTCGCCGTCGCGCTTGGGAGACAGGCGCTGCAGCTCGGCCAGGCAGATGCTGGCCGCCTCGGCCAGCAGGTTGAAGCGATAGAGCACCACGCTGGCGGCGCTGGCGTCGTTGTCAGGCGCGCCGGGCCGGCCGTCGATGAAGCGGGTGAACTGCTTCGGCACCTCGTTCGCAGCGATGCGCCGCTCGACGTCGGCCTTCGCCATGGCGACCAGCTTGCGGCCGATCTCCTGCGGTGACAGGTCGCGCTGCACCTGCACCAGCAGGCGGCGCGACGTGTCGGAGAGGGTCATTTCTTGCCCTTGGGCTTGCTGGCCTCGTGGTGCTCGAAGAAGACGGCGTCCATCTGCCGCACCATCTCCTGCAGCAGGTCGAGCTCGTCCTCGGACAGGCCCTCCCGCTCGGCGAGAGCGGCGACCGTGGAAGCACGGACGCCGCGCGGCGTGGCGCCGCCGAAGCTGACCAGCCACTCGCGCTCGCTGTGCAGCTGGTGCCAGGCGCGCCAGATCCAGAGCAGATCCGGCGCGGGCTGGCGGATCGATGGCCGATCTTCATCGGCCATCTGCGCGATCAGGGCTGCAGAGCCGCTCCATCGAAGGGCATCGGCGAGGGCGCCGGCGAGTTTCCCCCCGCGCCCTCGGTCTGGGCCTGGCGCATGGTGGTCGCGATCTCGACGCCGGCCCAGACCGCGTCCATCAGGTCGGCGAACTCCTCGGTCTGCGCCAGCTCGCGATACTTCGCGGCGTCGACCGGCTTGCCGGCGATGGTGAGGTTGTAGGGCTCGATGAAGAGCATCTTCAGGCAGAGGGCATTGCCCAGCGCCAGGCGCTCGGAGATCGGCAGCTGCTCATAGCCCTCGCGCGGCTTCAGGCGGCCATCAGCGCGGGCCTGGCGCACCAGGTCGGACTTCGCGCGGGACAGCGCGTCGTCATAGGCCGGATTGCCGGGGCGCACGCGCAGCTCGAGGTCGTCCCACTCGGGACCGGGCTGGACGCGCACGCCCTCGAGGACGGCGGCGGTGTTGCGGCGGAAACGGGCGATATCGGCCATGATCGTGTTCTCGTCGGGGTTGCGGGGTTGGAGAGGGGGGATGCTGCCGACCCCGCAGACAGCAGCATCCCCCCGACGGCGCGCCCTCAGGCGGCGCCATCCGGCCGAAGCCGGAAGCGGTGGCCTGCGATCAGGCGATCGGCAGGCGATGGATGGCGAAGGTGCGGTTGACGGCGTCGCCAGAGGGGTTGCCCTCGATCGTGTATTGGACGGCGACGGCCTGGCCCGGCCCGCCGGCGACCACCTGCGGATTCAGCAGGATCGCGCCGAGGTGCTCGAAGATGTAGCCATTGCCGGCGTCATCGCGGGTCAGGAAGGCGAAGCGCCCCTGCGTCTCGGCCTTGGCACGGGTCCAGAGGTCGAAATCCTTGAAGAACAGGGTGGCGTCGCCGTCGACGCCGAACATGCCCCAGCGCGCGCCCACCGCCTTCGGCGAGCCCATCGCATAGTCCATCTCGGCGCCTTCGCGCGTCATGTTCACCGAGGTGCTCTGCACATTCGCCTGCAGCGGCGCGTCATCCAGCCAGACACCGCCGAAGTTGCCGACCGGGTCGTGAAAGCCGCCGGTGGGCGCGTCCAGCACCGCGCCGGTGCTGCCGTTCACCGCGCTGCGGACCTCGTCCTGGCAGATCGCCTGGAAGGACCCGGTGAAGGCATTGCCCACGCCGCCGGTCAGGCTGGCGCCGCTGATGATCGAGCCCGGATAGTGCAGGAAGCCGGCGGTGCCGAGCTGCTTCTGCAGGAAGCGGCTCTGCGTCTGGTTGTCATTGACCAGCATCGAGCCGCGGATCTTGGCATTGGTGCCGGTCGGCGTCTCGTCGGTGACCGTCTTGCCAGCCAGGGTGATGTCCTGGTTGCTGGTCTTGGCGATGACCCGGGCGAAGCCGTTGTTGGCCCCGCCATTGGCCGTGAAACCGAGCAGCCGGATCCACTGGCCGACCACGATGGCGGAGAACTTGTTCGCCGTGGTCGAGGTCAGCTTGTTGCCGGCGGCGACGGTCGAGATGTCGGCGGAGGCGCCATTGATGGCCAGCGGCGTCGACCAGTCGTTGCCCATGACTGCGGCGAACAGGCTGTCGAAGGTGCCGAAGGACAGGGCCAGGTTGATGCCGCCGCCGGCGCTTTCCTGGTTGGTGAAGCCCTTGGCGCGCTGCTTGACCTTGGTGATCTCGCTGGCCCGGCCGCGCTGCTTCTGGCCGGTGAGGCTTTCACCGGTGATGCGCAGGGCCTGGAAGGCGGTGTTGGGCTTGGTGCCCCAGGCCGTCTCTTCGCCGAAGGAGAGGAGGACGTCGGACGTCTCGACCGCCGCCTGGCCGCCGGTAACACTCGGCATGCTGTGATCCTTGCTGGTGGCGCGCCAGGGCGCCGAAAACAGAAAGGGGCGCCCGAGGGCGCCCCTGATGCGTCAGCCGGCCGCGGCCGGGTGGTCCTGGAAGGTGAAGTCCACCCAGACGGGCAGGACCCACCATTTCCCCTCGCCCTCCTGCTCCTTCTCGCCGGCGCCGATGCTGCAGCGGCGGTAGAGCACCGGGCCGCTGGCGGCGGCGGGCGGCTGGAAGAGCCGCACCACCTGGCGCGCCAGCTGGCGGCCGGGCTCGCTGCCGTAGCCCCAGGGCACGAAGACCTGCACATGCAGCGTGCCGTCCTCGTCCCACTGCGCATTCGGTCCCATCTCGACCGGCTCACCGGCGGCGCCGACCATGTCGGCCGCCAGGAAGGGCGAACCCTGTGGCCGCTCGAACTCCTCGTTGGGCCACTGGATGGGCGGCAGCAGGCCGACCTGCTGGGCGGCCTGCAGGCGGCCCTTGGCGTCAGCCCAGGGCTCGGGGCCGGCCATCAGCGATCTCCCAGGACGGTCAGGGTGTGACGGACGGGGATGCCAGCGATGCGGCGCGTGTCGCAGGCGTCGACGGCGTGGGTGCTGCCGTCGGCCATCTCCAGCTGGTCGCCGCGGCGCGGCGGCCCAGGCCAGCCGGCCTCGTCGATCTCGGCCTGGCCGAGGATCACCTGGCGCCGCACCTGCCAGACCTCGCCGACAAGCTGGACGGGGGTTCCGGTCGAGATGAGGCCGCTGCATTCCACCTCGGCCGCGCTGCCGCCACCCCAGCCCCAATCCTGCCAGCGCTTCGGCTGGTCCGCCGGCGGGGCGGCCGGCGGGGCGACGGCGCGGCGCAGCGTGACCGGCTCGCCGTCGCGCTCGAGGCGGCGCTGCAGGCCCTCTGCGATGCCCATCAGCTGCGCCCCAGGCGGTATTCCGCCAGCAGCCCGGCGGCCTGCGGCGGCAGCGCCTCGCTGCCCTCCCGCGGGTCCAGCCAGGAGGTGCTGCCGATGCCCTCGTAGCTCTCGCTGCGCATCAGCGGGTCGCGGCCGCGGGCGGCGTGCCAGGCGGCGATGGTGAGCAGGCAGGCCCGCTCCACCTCGGCGGGCAGGTCCCTGCCCTCCTGCCCGGGCAGGAGCCACCCGGCGGTGTACTGGACCACCAGGCGACGCGTGCACCACCGCCGCATGCAGCCATCCGGGTCCAGCCGCTGCAGCACCCCGGCGCCGGGATCCAGCTCCCAGCGCTCCGGCGGCAGCGGCACGCCGTCGGCGGTGACCTCGACCACCGCGCCGATCGGCAGGGCGGACAGCACCACCTCCCAATCCCGGTCGGGATAGACCGTCTCCAGCAGCGTGACGCGGCCGAAGCTGCGCCGGCAGTGCCGGCCCAGCGCGCTGGAGGCCTGCGCCAGCAGGGTGCCCGCGGCGTCGTCGCTGAGGTCCGCCGCCCCGACCTCAGCCCGCACCGCCTCCAGCGTGCTCAGCAGCTGGGAGGCGGCGGGGGTGAGGATCTGGATCATCCGGCTTCGCCCTCCGGCGGAGCGCTGCTGCTGCCCTGCCGCGGCGGCACATCGGCCACCAGGCCGGCCTTTTTGCGCGCCGTCGCGATCTTGGCCGGCAGGTCGATCACCTCGCCCGGGGCGTAGGAGAAATCCTCCCCGGCCCAGGGCACCAGGTTGACCACCTCCATGATCAGGACGGCGGGTTCTGGTAGGTCTTCACCGGCTCGCCGGCGGAGACCAGGCGGCCGTCGGTACGCAGGAAGCCCAGGAAGCCGACCTGCATGCTGTCGGCATAGCGCTCGCCCAGCCGCACCATCTGCAGGTTCAGCACGTCGCGGACGACGTAATTCTTGAAGTTGCCGAAGGCGATGGACTTGGCGCCGGGGGCCATCACCGGCATGTCCTGGTTGATGGAGTAGCCGTAGCCGTTGATCGTGTCGGGCGCGCCGACCGCGACACCCGGCGACCAGAGCGGCCTGCCCTGCCCGTCCTTCAGCTTCTTCAGCGTCTTCAGGACGCTGTCGTGGAACATGTAGCGGGCGCCGATGCGGTAGGCCGGGTCGACGCTGTGCTCCAGCTCGGTCAGGTCGTCCCAGGTCACGCTGGTGGTCTGGCCGGCCGCGCCGGTGCGGCCGACCGGCGCGCCCAGGATCAGGCCCTCCGGCTGGGTCGTGCCATTGCCCTTGGTGAAATGGGCATTGGTGCCGCGCTGGAAGCGGCCGGCGCAGGCGTCGCGGATCAGCGCGTCGAAGTCGAAGGCGGTGTCCTGCAGCAGCTGCAGCGAGATGCGGATCGGCAGCGTCGAGTAGGTGAAGCTCTTCAGCGTGCGGCTGCCGAAGGTCATGTCCTCGCCGTCCGGCAGCTGGCTGTTCTCGCCGACAATGGTCGCGACCGCCGCGGTGTCGTCGGTCACCGGCCAGGGCAGCTCGACGCCGGTGCTGGTGCTGATGACGCGCGCCGCCTCGCGCATGCCGCCCTGCGCCTTCATGGCGACCAGCAGCTCGCGCATGAAGTCGGGCGCGATGGTGTAGCCGCCGGCGGGGCCGCTGCCGGTGCCGGCCGCGTTGCGCACACCCTCGACGGCGCTCAGCCGGGCGCGGACCTTCTTCGCGTCGTCGCCTTCCAGGCCGGCCACACCATTGGCCAGCCAGGCGACCAGCAGGCGCCGCTCCGCCTGGCGGTTGTCTTCGGCCTGGTCGGCCGAGATGCCCTGGCGATCGGCCGTCTCGCGGGTCTGCTCGGCCAGCTCGGCCTGCAGCTGGAAGGCCCGCTCGAGGCCGTCGATCTGCGCCTTCAGGGTGTCCGCCTCGGCCATCATGGCGTCGAAGCGGGTGATCTCCTCGGGGGTCGCGCCCTCCTTGTCGATCAGGGCCTGGGCGTCGGTGATCAGCTTGGCCCGCTTCGCGCGCAGCTCTTTGGTCCGCATGTAGCTCTCCAGAAACGAGAAAGGCCGCCCGGAGGCGGCCTGAGGTGACGCGGCGAACCCCGCGCGTCAGGGGTGGCAGGGCGGGATCAGGCGGCCGAGGCCCAGCGCGCCAGGCGCCGGCGGCGCTCGATCTCCGGCGCGGCGGCCTTCAGCCCCCCGCCGCCCTTGTTCTCGGGGGTCGAGGCAGGCTCCATGCCCTCGACGTGGTCGACCAGGCCGGCGGCCTTCGCTTCGCTGCTGGTGAACCAGGTCTCGCCGTCCATGGCGGCGGCCATCTCCTCCACCGGCTTGCCGCTGCGCGCCGCGTAGATGCCGGCGAGCTGGCCATCGATCTTGGCGAGCACCTTCTCGGTCTCCGCCAGGTCGTGGCGGTTGCCGGCCACCACGCCCCAGGCGTTGTGGATCATCAGAAAGGCGTTGGACGCCATGGTGATCTTGCTGCCGGCCATGGCGATGAAGCTGGCGGCCGAGGCCGCCAGGCCATCAACCACCACCTCGACATTGCCGCGGGCCTTCAGCGCGTTGTGGATGGCCAGGCCGTCGAAGACGTCGCCGCCGGGCGAGTTGATCCGCACCCGCAGCGGGCCGGCCCCGGCATCGGTCAGCGCCAGCGCGAAGTCCTTCGCGGTGACGCCCCAGAAGCCGATCTCGTCATAGAGCAGGATCTCGGCCGGCGCAGCGTCCGTGCTTGCACGGACGGTCAAGCCTTCCGGCAGCGTGTGCCGCGCGTATGCTTCCAGCACCTTCGCGGAGAATCGCGTGGCGCGGGCAGTGATGTCGGGCATGCATTGCTCCGCCTGAAAGGCTCTTGGCTAAATTATTGGATATCAAAGATATGGCAGACAAACCAAACAGAAAAACGTCTCTAGAAGTAAACAGAATAATGGAAAGAATATCTTCCGAAAAAGAAGATTTTTTCCATTATTCGACAGAAGATCTCACCAAAGATGATTTTTATCTTATAGGAAGGGTGGTTCAGCAATATTGTTTTGTTGATCTTAACGCCAGGAGGCTGATTGATCTCCTTCGGCACGCCGCTTTGGGCCCCGAAAGTAGGAACGGGGCAGGGCTTCAAGATGGCCAAGTTCTTCCGCAGCTAATTGCAGCTGCTTCAAAGCTTCCAACTTCCAATCTTCAAGAAGGAATCATCCGAGCGGCTCGTTCGATGGAAAACTACCGCGATCACCGGCATCATTTCGCGCATTGGGCTGCCAGGAGAATTGTAGGGCACAATCTATGGATCATGCTCAATTCTAATTCCAAAGAAATAAAGAGAAGAATTGGAATAGAGGGTAATGTTGGAGAGCTGACATATGGTATTATACATGTAGAATACATTATTGAAGACGAAAAAATAATAGAGGGCCATTCTAATTATTTAGCCCAAGCTGTGCATCACGTCGCTGCCCATTTCGATAGAATACAACACGATTTTTCTAAATCGAAGAAACGTCGAGAAAAATCTTAATTGGAGATCTTTCCGGCAGGCGATGTTTGGCGTGAAAGGGGCACGTTGGTGCTGTTCACCAGCGGCGTGTCGCCGCCCTCGACCGGCGGCCGGTTCTTCTTCCGCCGGTACTCGTTGATCAGCAGCACGCCGCTGCTGGTCTCCTTCTGCATCACCTCGGCCGCTTTCACCGGGTCCATGGCGAGCAGGGTGTCGCGGTCGAACTCGCAGTAGAGGTCGGTGCCGGCGAAGAGCTTGTAATTCAGCTCGGCTTCGATCCGGCCCAGGTCGGGGTCGATGGTGTAGATCAGGAAGGCCAGGTTGATCTCGGCGAGGCCGCTGCCCCAGGAGCTGGATTTGTCCGTCTCGTTCAGGATGTGCAGCGGCGTGCCGAAGTACCGGCTGACGTCGGACACCTGCATGCGCCGGGCATTGATGGTGTCCAGATCCTTGGGCGGGATCTGGAAGGGGGTGAACTTCGCCCCCTGGTCCAGATAGACCACCTCGCCGGCGTTGTGCCGGCCGACCAGGTCGCGCCGGAACTGCGCCTTCATGCGCTTGAAGCCCTCGGCGCTGATCCCGGGGGGGATCTCCAGTGCGCCAGAAGGGCGGGCGGCGTTCTCGATCATCCGGCCGGCCTGGTCTTCCAGGGTGATGGCCAGCGAGATCGAGTTGCGCGCCGCCTGCTGGATGCGCGACATGCCCTGGATGCCGTCGAATCCCGGCCCGGGAATGTGCAGCATGTCGTCGTGGTCGACGTACTCGACCCGGCCGTCTTCCAGGACGCAGCGGTAGAGGTTGCGGTAATTCTTCCGCGTGACCTCGACGGCCCAGGGCATGACGGGCTCAAAGCCGAGCACGCGCCCCGCGTTGTTGTAGCGGATGATGCTGTAGTGGTTGCCCCACAGCAGCACGTTCAGCTCCCAAAGTTCGCGCCAGACGAAGCTGGTCATCGGCCGGCCGGCATAGGGCGCGGTCATCAGCATCCGCGCCAAGGGGTGGTCGGGCACCTCCTCCCGCCCGTCCTTCACCCGCCGATAGACCTTCAGCGGCATGGCCGCGACGATGCCGGAGAGCAGTGCGACGCTGCGGAAGACCGCCGAGCACGTCATCGCGGTGCGCTCGGTGACCGGGACGCCCCATTCCTGGCGCACGCCGCCGGCGGCCCAGTCCCGGAACCATCCTTCCGGCGAGCCGAGCGTGCTGGACGGGTTTTCGAGCGATGCCCGCGGGGTCAGGGTCGGCTCAACCCGCGCTCGCGGGCTCGCCGCACCTGCTCGGAGCCTGCTCATGAATCCCATAGGTCGTCTCGATCCCAGATGCTGCCCGTGGCCTTTGCCGGGGTGGCTGTTGCCGCGCCGATCGCCATCGCGAGGGCGACCATTCCGTCGATGCGGCCGCGCGACCGCTTCTTGTCGAACCACCGGTTTCCCTGGCCGTCCGAGTTGAGATAGGCGTTGCCGGAGCACCACCTGGTGATGCTGCTGGCCTCGATGGTGATGCCGCCCTGCAGGATCAGGTCCTCGAGGGCCTGGATCGACTGCGGCATCCAGAGCTGCCGCTCGGAGTGCAGGCCGCGCGCGCCCTGCGCGTGCCGGATCATCTTCAGCCCAGCGCCGGCTGGCTTGTCAGGCCCCATGAACTCCCAGGTATCGAAGCCGCCCAGCGCCGCCGCGTCGCGGAACCCGCCGAAGTGCGCAGCGTCGAACGCCATGGCTTCGACCTGGTGGTCGGCGACCAGCTGCTGCACGGCGCTGACCACGAAGCCCATCTGGATCCCGCGGCCGGGGACGGCGTTCAGCTCCCCGCTCTCTGCCCAGGCCGGGTAGGGCGCCTTGTCCTCGGCCTCGGCGTCCGCCAGCGTGTCGCGCGGCTTCCAGTAGAGGACCCTGGCGTAATAGCGGCCGTCCTCGCCCAGCCAGACGATGGCCAGCGCGGTCAGGTCGTTCCGCTGCGACGGGTCCATGCCCAGCCAGCAGGGCCGGCCGCTCAGCGCCTCGAGGTCGAGCTGGCCGAGCGTGGCTTCCCAGAGGTCCTCGTCGATCCAGTACTCGGCCGAGCCGACCGGGATGCCGAAGAACAGGCGCTTCACCGACATGGCCTTGCTGGCCAAGCCCCGCGCCTTAGCCACTTCGGCGCGGACGTTGTCGATCGGATAGGTGACGCCCAGCGCCGGCAGGCTCTTCGGCCAGCAGCGCTCGTCCTCAAAGGGCTCGTCGCCCTTGTCGGTCCTGGCGATGTAGACGAAGGAGCTGTCGTCCTTGAACACGCCGCGGACGACGTTCTGGTAGAGCTCGCTGTATTCGGTGCCGACGAGCTGGTCGGCGGCCGGGGTGTTGGTGCCCAGGAACATCAGCGGGTCGCCGGGCATCTTGGCGATCGCCGCCGACCACAGCTCGATCGCGTTGGCCGACTTGAACTCGTGGATCTCGTCGGCGGCGACCATGGTCGGGCGCGGGCCGGAGATGCTGTCGCCGTCGGCCAGCGCCTGGAAGTAGGAGCTGCTCTCCGGATGCTCGATCTTCCAGGCCATGTCGCCGGTGCCGCGGATCACCACGTCGCCCAGGCTGGCCAGGCTGGCCTGGTCCTCGTCATCCGGGATCGGCGCGCGGCACATTGCCACGGCGTCGCGGAAGAGGACGTTGGCCTGGTTCTTGTTGCCGGCGATCGCGTAGATCTGCGCCCGCTGCACCTCCTCGAAGCCCATGAGGTAGATGCCCAGGCCCGCCATCAGCGGGCTCTTGGCCTGCCCCTTGCCCGTCTCCGCCCAGGCGGTGCGGTAGCGCCGCAGCCCGTCCGCGCGCCGCCAGCCGAAGAGGCTGCCCACCGTGAAGGTGTGCCAGGGCAGTGGGTGGAACGGCTGCCCCGCCTTGGCGCCGGCGGTGATGGTGAACATCGCCGGGAAGAAGCGCAGCGGCCTGGCGGCCAGCTCGGGCCGCCAATGCAGGCCGCGCTTCGCGCCGTCGCGGAGGTCGCGCATGTGCCGCTCCGCGGCATGCTTCACCAGCTCGCCGGAGACGATCCGGCCGGCCAGGATATCCTGGGCATGGGCGGTCGTCGGGTCAGCCTGCGCCGCGCTTGCGGAACTCGTCGGCTGCCGTGACACGCTTCGCCTTCCTCTGCACCTTGCCCGCCGATGCCCGCCGGCGCGGGTTCAGGCAGAGCTCCATTTCCATGCTGTTCGCGTCGTCGGCCGCGGCGCGCATCTCGGTCTGCCAGACGCTGAGCATCGGCACCTTGGTGCGCGGCGCCTTGGTGACGGCGCCCTCGCGCATCACCACGGCGACGGCCAGGTCGTACCGGAGGTAGGCCAGCACCAGGCGGAGGACCTGGCGGCCGTTCACCGGCGCCAGGGTCTGCGCGTCGCGCAGCTCGGCGACGATCCGGGTCCATTCCCGGTGCGCCGTCTCGCGCAGCCTGTCGTGCTCGCCGTCGGCGCGGGCCGGGATCAGCGCTTCCCAATCCGGCTCCTCAACATCGGACCCGGGGCCCGCGATCACCTCGAAAGTCATCGGTCTCCCTCAGGGCGAGAACCTGGTCTGGATGGGTGGAGATGGGTGGATAGCGTCCTGAAGGCCCAAAATCCGGCGGCAACTGGACCGCCATCTTTGATAGAAACTGGACTTTCTTGACGGGCCACACGCCGGGCAAAATCCATGGTTCTGAGGAGTGCCAGCTCTTCCTGGTCGAGGAGAGCCCTCAACGACTCAACAAGCCGTATCTGAACAGAGGCCTATCGTTGTGCCAGAGTTATCCCAACTTGCTCTCTACTCCGCCGCAGCCCTGCTGCTCGCCATCACGCCCGGTCCCGGCATCTTCTATGTTGCCGCACGGACCCTCGCGGGCGGGCGGGCGGAAGGCATCGCTTCCAGCTTTGGCACGGGCTTGGGGGGCTTGGTTCACGTCGTCGCAGGAAGCCTGGGCGTGTCCGCGCTTGTGCTGGCCAGCGCAGAACTCTTCACTGCCCTGAAGTTGATCGGTTCCGTCTACCTGATCTGGATCGGGATCCGGACATTTCAGGCCGCCCGCCGAGACGCGTCGACCGTCCTGAATGGCGGCGCTCCGACACCTCCGATCGGGCCGCGCCGAGCCTTCCACGAGGGCGTATTGGTCGAGGCTTTAAACCCGAAGACGGCAGCCTTCTTCCTGGCTTTCGTACCGCAATTTGTGGATCCTGCTCAGGGTAGCGTGGCCGTCCAGTTTCTGGTGCTCGGCTTCGTGTCGGTCGCACTCAACACGCTGGCCGACATCGTGGTCGCCTTCGCGGCAGCAGGGATCCGGCAAGGCGCGGCGACGCGTCCGACTTTGATCCGCCGGCTGCGAGAGGGTTCTGGGGCCGCCATGGTGGCGCTCGGCATCGGACTTGCGTTGGTGAAGCGCCCCGCCGCCTGAGTGTCTATCGGTGCGGTCAGGCTTTCAACGCTCCAGGGCGGAAACCCCCCCCTCTGTTTTTGGTCCGCGTGCAAAGGGAGCTGCCCCGCCGGTCGACCCCCCAGGGGGGTCAGACTTTCGACCCTCCCCCCCACCCCTGGTCCCCTGCCGGCGGCGGGCCTAGGGCGGCCGCTGGCGGCGGTTCCAGGGGTGGGCGGGGTCCAGGGGCCGGCCGCTGGCGTCGCAGCCCTGGACGGTCAGCAGGCCGCCATTCCGGCGAGCTCCGTTCCGGTCCTCCTTGACCTGGTTGTCATGGGGTCGGCAGAGGCTCCGGAGGTTGGCCAGGCGGTCGCCGCCGGCCCGCCGGCGGGACACGATGTGGTCGACCACCACGGCCCGGGCGGTGCAGCCCGGCACGGTGCAGCGATGACCGTCCCGCTCCAGCGCCGCCCCGCGCAGCGCCCGCCACTCCGCCGAAGCGTAGTAGGGGTCGCGTAGCTTGCCGATGGTCAGCGCACCTCGAGGGTGGTGTAGCCGGCCCGGCCGTTCTTCGCCGGGATGACCTCGCCGACCATCTTGGCCGTGATGGTCTTCGCCGGCACGCCCGGCACGGCGGCCACCTCGCCCTGCGTCAGGATGCGCTTGCCGGCCGTGGCCATCGGCGCGCCGCCCATGGCCGCCTCCAGCACCGGCTTGATCACCTTCAGCCGCTTCTCCAGCCGGTTCTTCTCGGCCGCGCCGGTGGCATATTCCTCGGCCAGGGCCACCAGCGCCTTGTCGCGGATGACCGGGTAATTCGTGGTCGGCGGGGCGGCCGCTTCAGCGGCCGGCTTGCGGGGTGCCATCGGGGCGGTCCTTCTTCAGGAGGCGGTGCACCTGGGTCGGATGCCAGTGATCACCGCCGGATGGTGTGCGAATCCCGCGGGCGGTCAGCGCCGCGGCGATCTGCGGCAGGCTGGTGCAGCCCGCACGCTGTGCAGCCGCGATCAGCGGCAACACGTCCTTCGCGTATTGCTCGGCTCGGGTGCGGCGCAGCTCGGTTGCACGCCGCGCCGCCTCGGCATCCCCTGCCCTCAGGCGGGGATTACCGAGGCGGACCCCTCGCACCTTAGCGGCTTGAAGCGCGGCCTTGGTGCGAGCTGAGATCATCTCCCGCTCATGCTCAGCGACCGCCGCCAGGATGTGGATGGTCAGGCGGGTCGCATAAGGATTGTCGCAGGCGACGAATTCGATGCCTGCCTCCATCAGGTTGGAGACGAAGGCGACGTTGCGGGCCAGGCGGTCTAGCTTGGCGATGACCAGCGTGGCGCGGCGCATGCGGCAGGCGGCGATGGCCGCCGCAATCTCGGGTCGGTCGTTCCTCTTCCCGCTCTCGACTTCCTGGAACACGTCCAGGATGCGGCCACCGGCGGCGGCGACATGGCGCTGCACAGCGTCCTGCTGGGCTTCCAGCCCGAGGCCGCTCTTGCCCTGCTTGTCGGTCGAGACCCGGTAGTAGGCGATGAACCCCTTTGCGCCGCCGGCGCCGCCTGGCGCCTTCTGAGGCGGTCTGCGGGCCATTTTCACCGGGGGATGTGGGGTGGTGGGGCTTTACGCTTCCAAACGGACGTTTGACGATGCGTAAA
>NZ_JBBCWY010000020.1:0-35489 GCF_037145735.1 Roseomonas sp. USHLN139
CGTCACGTGCGACAGGGTCAGGTTGAACTCGCGCGGCATCGCCCGGCCGACGGCGGGCTGCGCCGAGGCGCCGGACGCGGCCGGGAACGCCAGGGCGGCGACCCCGAGGCCCAGGGCCCGCCGCCTGCTCAGCTTGTCATTGGTCATCGTTCGGTCCCCTTGGCCACGTCCACTGCGGGCTGGTCTTGCCGGTCAGCGCGAGAAGGTGACGTTGCCCACCATTCCGGACTCGTAGTGGCCCGGGATGTTGCAGGCGAACTCCAGGCTGGTGGCCCTGGTGAACTTGAAGACCATCTCCCCCGTCTTGCCGGGGTCGACCAGAACGGCGTTCGGGTCATCGTGGCGCATCGCGCCGTGATCCATGCCGCCGTGTCCCATGGCGCCATGGTTCATGCCCGGCATCCTGGAGTGGTCCATGCCAGCCATGGCATCCTTGCTGGTCGCCGACATCATGCCGCTGTCGAACATGGCCCGCATCTCGCGCTGGTGCTGCTGGTGCATGACGGCGGTGCCGATGTTGAACTCGTGCAGGAGCTCGCCAGCGTTGCGCACCCGGAAGCGGACGGTCTCCCCGGCCCGGACCTGGATGCGCTGCGGCTGGTAGCTGTTGTCCCGCATGACGATGTCGATCGTCCGCCTGACGTCCTGGGCACGGCCACGGGTGCCGAATGCCTGGTAGGCCGAGTCCGCAGAGGCAGGCTGAATCTGGGCCGCAGCGATGGCGGCCAGGATGGCGGCCGCGATGGAGGTGGCAAGGCGCATCGGTGAGCTTCCCCGGTCTGTGCAAGCAGGGGCAGGTCGGTGGCCTGCCGCGTGAACTCGATGCGGCCAAGATGGCCTCCGAGTGCGAGCCCGAGATTGCCCAAGTGTGACAAGATATTTCAGGTGAGGGAGCGCAGCGCGGTTCGTGACATGGGCCTGCCCACAGCGGCACGGTGTCCAGCCTGCCACTCAAACCTTCACCGTGAGGGGGACAGATCGCGCTACAGGTGACCGGGCTAAGGCGGGGTTGATCCAGGAAGCGACCTGCCCACCCAATCCCTGAACCTCGACAATCTGGGTGCAGCCAGCCTGGCGGTAGGCTCTGTTCAGGCACCCCCCCTGAAAGTGGAGGAGGCTCAGATATCAACTTGTAGTGACGATTCCGTCGTGTATTTTCCGCGGCCAAGTTCGTCTTCCGACCAAGGTGCAAGGCCGCTGGCTTTGCTGATAACGGCTGAGTCCCTGCTGTCAGGCGCCGTTTGCCCGAGGGTTTAGGGAAACGTCGTCGACGGAGCGCACCTTGTCGCAGCCTATGCCTTATTGGCAGAGCCAGCCGAGATACGATGGAGGGGTCTACGACCTGACCCATCTCCAGCCATGGAACACCACCATCTTGGCGCCCGGCTCACCCGGCCCTGAAGGTTCGGCGGGCAGTGAGAAGGTTCGGATGCCCATTTGCTTCAAGTTCAGCTATCACTGCTGCACGGACAAGGATTCGACAAGGCTTGGCTTGGGAGACCTTGTGGTTGAAAGCGAGCGGCCGGAAGAGAGGCGGCGCCTGTGTCCAGTTCGCTGGTTTGCCAGCCGGAACCTGAAGGAAACGTTGAGAAGCGCCATGAGCGGGCGCTTGGCGCCCATCAACAACTATCAGTGGGTACTCCACACAAAGCTGCCTGGCATTTCGCACACTTGGATCGTTTTCCTGAAGTTCATGCCTGGCCCGCCCAACGGCTGCGCTATCGCTAGCGTGGAAACGTCTTACCTCACCGGCGACCCGATAAAGGGCGGGAGAGAGGAGAACTTCGCGTACATTGCTCATAGGACGCGTCAGACGGGACAGCTCTACGGCGTCAGATAGCCCGAAAAAGCTTTGGGGCCAGACCCGTCGGCCTGACCCCTCCGCAACACTTCCGTGTAAATAGATACCCAATTTGATCCGCGATAGTGCCGCAGATACCTGCTTCCACAGGCTGGGGCACCCGTTAGGATTGAACCAAGTGGCTCAAACCAGCGTTCCAAGTGCAGTCTGAAGGTATGTTCAGTTAGCCTCAGCGTCAAGAGGTGAGGCCCCCAAGCGCAAGTAATCCCCCTTAAACCCGTATGAACGCGGGTACCTGTGGTCCTTGCTTGAACTGCGTCTGCCTCCCCAGGAGAACCACGCGAGCACCATGGCTCCGTTGGGCCTGGGGCGTGGCGCTCGGTGGCTCCGGCGTGGCGACATGCTTGAGTGGCGGCACTTCCCGCTCATCGTCCTGGAGCGCCGTCCCTCCGCCCCGAAGGCGTTCGTGCCGGTCAGGGTGAGCCATGTCGGTTTCTGGGAAGTGGCTTGCACTGAAGGTCCGGCTGCTGTGGGCGCACAGCCGTCATGGCCGGGTCTGGCCGGGCACGGACAGGCCGCTTCCGGGGTAGGCTCGCCTGGGAAGCAGACACCTGCTTCATGCGGCGAAGCACTCCGCATGAGCTTGACTGCGCCAACATATCGGCGATACTCGATATATGGAATCGGAAGACGCCCTCGCGTGCCTTGGCGCCCTGTCACAGTCGACCCGGCTGGAGACCTTCCGGTTGCTGGTGCGCCATGAGCCCGAGGGCCTGCCTGCGGGCGAGGTCGCCCGACAGCTCGAGGTTCCCCAAAACACGATGTCCACGCACCTGGCGGTGCTGACGCGCGCTGGCCTGCTTCGTTCCGAGCGCCACAGCCGGTCCATCGTCTACCGGGCCGATGCCGAGCGCCTGCGGGAGATGATGCTGTTCCTCGTCAAGGACTGCTGCGGCGGACGCGCCGACCTGTGCCAGCCCCTGGTCGCCGACCTGCTTCCCTGCTGCCCGCCCGAGAAGGCCACCCCATGAGCGACGTCACCATCTACCACAACCCGGCTTGCGGGACGTCCCGCAATACGCTGGCCCTCATCCGCAACAGCGGCGAGGAGCCGAAGGTTATCGAGTACCTGAAGACGCCGCCGACGCGGGAGGTGCTGGCCGACCTCATCCGGCGCATGGGCGTCCCGGTGCGCGACGTCCTGCGCCAGAAGGGCACACCCTACGAAGAGCTTGGCCTTGGCGATCCGTCCTTTACGGACGACCAGTTGCTCGACGCCATGGTGGCGCACCCCATCCTCATCAACCGTCCCATCGTGGTGACACCGCTCGGCGCGAAGCTGTGCAGGCCGTCCGAGGCGGTGCTCGACATCCTGCCGAACCCGCAGCAGGGCGCCTTCACCAAGGAGGACGGCGAGAAGGTCGTCGGTGAACCGGGCCACCGCCTGATCTGAGTCGGGCGCCCGCGCCCTCCCATTCCGGGGACCGACGAGCCAAGCCGCTGACCATCGCTGACAGCGGATGGTCCGGCGCGCCCTGACGCCCGAGAGAACACGCCCTTCATGCTGGCCCTGGCCATCTTCGTCCTCACTCTCGTCCTGGTCATCTGGCAGCCACGCGGTATCGGCATCGGCTGGAGCGCCATGGGCGGCGCCGTGCTGGCGCTCCTGACGGGCGTCATCGGCTGGGCCGATGTCCCTGTGGTCTGGGACATCGTCTGGGACGCCACCTTCACCTTCGTGGCGCTGATCATCATCTCGCTTCTGCTGGACGAGGCCGGGTTCTTCCAGTGGGCCGCGCTGCACGTGGCGCGCTGGGGCGGCGGAAACGGGCGGCGGCTGTTTCCGCTTGTCGTGGTGCTGGGCGCGCTCATCGCTGCCTTCTTCGCCAATGACGGCGCCGCCCTGCTGCTGACGCCCATCGTCATGGCCATCCTGCTGCGGCTGAACTTCTCCGCAGGCGCCACGCTCGCCTTTATCGTCGCCTGCGGCTTCGTGGCCGACACCACCAGCCTGCCGCTGGTGATCTCCAACCTCGTCAACATCGTCTCGGCCAACTATTTCGGCATCGGCTTCGACCGCTATGCGGCGGTGATGGTGCCGGTGAACCTGGTGGCGCTGGTGGCAACACTCGGCGTGCTCTGGGCCTACTATGGCCGCCAGGTGCCCGCGAGCTATGCGTTGGACCGACTGGAGCGGCCCGGCGCCGCCATCCGCGACCACCTCGTCTTCCGGGCGGCCTTTCCGCTGCTTGCGGTGCTGCTGCTGGCCTATTTCGTCCTGGCACCGCTCGGCGTGCCGGTGGCGGCCGTGACCGGCGCCGCAGCGCTCCTCCTGCTGGTGCTGGCCGGGCGCTGGCACCGGGGAGGGCAGGGCGCCCTTGTCTCCATCCGCAAGGTACTAGGCGAGGCTCCCTGGCAGATCGTCGTGTTTTCGCTCGGCATGTACCTGGTGGTCTATGGCCTGCGGAACGCCGGGCTGACGGACCATCTGGCTGGCGCACTGGAATGGCTGGCCGGGCATGGCCTCTGGGCCGCCACCATCGGCACGGGCGTCGGCGCCGCGCTGATCTCCTCCGTGATGAACAACATGCCGAGCGTGCTGGTGGGCGCCCTGGCTATCGAGCAGGCGCGGGGCATCCCGCTCGCCATCCGCGAGGCGATGGTCTACGCCAACGTCATCGGCTGCGACCTGGGGCCCAAATTCACCCCCATCGGCAGCCTGGCGACGTTGCTCTGGCTGCATGTGCTGTCGCGCAAGGGCACTACCATCACCTGGGGGCAATACATGAAGGTCGGCCTCGTCATCACGCCTCCGGTGCTTCTGGCCGTGCTGGCCGCCCTGGCGCTTTGGCTGCCCGTGGTGGGTACGCCGTGAGCAACACGACCAAGCGCGCCATCCGTCCGTTCCTGACGACGGGGAGACCCTAATGCCATCCGACCTCGACCTCACGCTGCCCAACGTTGCCGACGACCATCTGCAGATGCCGAATCTCACCCGGCTCGGCATTCCCGGCGCCAGCACGCACCCACCGCGCATCCTGCTGCTCTACGGCTCGCTGCGGGAGCGGTCCTACAGCCGGTTCCTGACGCTGGAGGCCGTGCGCATCCTCCGCCGCCTCGGCGCCGAGACGCGGGTCTTCGACCCCCGCGACCTGCCGGTGGTCGACAGCGTACCCGCCGACCACCCCAAGGTGGCGGAACTCCGAGAGTTGTCCCTGTGGTCCGAGGGCCAGGTTTGGTGCAGCCCGGAGCGGCACGGCGCCGTCACCGGCATCCTGAAGAACCAGATCGACTGGCTGCCGCTGGAGAGCCGCGGCGTCCGTCCGACCCAGGGGCGCATGCTGGCGGTGATGCAGGTCTCCGGCGGCAGCCAGAGCTTCAACAGCGTCAACACCCTGCGCCTGCTCGGGCGCTGGATGCGGATGATCACCATCCCCAACCAATCCTCCGTGCCCAAAGCGCATGAGCAGTTCGACGAGGCGGGACGCATGCTGCCGGGGCCGCTCTATGACCGCGTCGTCGACGTCATGGAGGAACTGGTGAAGTTCACCCTGCTGACTCGTGACACTTCGAGCCACCTGACCGACCGCTACAGCGAGCGCAAGGAGCGGGCGGAGAAGCAGGCCAAGGCGGACTTGGCTAAGCTCTCGGGCGCCGTCGGATAGGCGCTGGAGCTCTCGTGCGGACAGTAGGCAAGAGAGGACAACCTCTGCTCGTGAACGGATAAAGACGTTTCCACTGACACCAAGCCCACGAGAAGGCCGGGCTCAGGTAGCTGACAGGATTGTTGGTGCGGCGCGTTATTGTTAACGAGAGTTAATCTCAGCTACCCGTCCACCGGGAAAGGCCCGCCATGACAAACACGAACTCCGTCACCTATCCCGCCATGCCCACGCTTCGCCGCCGCCACGCGCTCGCGCTGCTCGGCGCGGCTGGCTTTGCCCTGCGGACTGCACCGGCGCGTGCCGCCGCGGTGGAGAAGAGCGTGAAGCTGGCGCCCGGCCTCTGCGAACTGGTTGTCAGCACCACCACAGGCCTTGTGCATGTGGCGAGCACCGGCCCGCGCGGCGCCGACGACGCCAAGATCCTTGGCCTGGATCCGCGTACCCTGGAGGTCCGCTCCACCATCGAGCTCGGCGCGAACACAGCTTTCGGCCTCGGCGTGAACGACAGCACCGGCATGCTGTTCGGCACCGGCACGCGCAAAGGCAGGGTGCTCGCCATTGACCTCCGCACCGGCAAGGTCAAGACGGAGATCGGCGAGGGCGAGAACAACCATCCGCGGCAGGTCGTCGTGGACGAGGCGCGCAACCGCGCCTTCGTCTCCAACTTCGGCTTCCGGGAGAAGCCGAGCGCCGTGTGGGTGGTGGACACGGCTGCCAACACCCTCGCCAGCGTCATCACGGAAGGGCTGGAAGGGGGTATCTCGGGCCTTACCCATGACCCTGCGGGAGACCGGGTCTTCGTGGCCGCCTTGCAGACGAACGAGGTGGTGGAAGTGAGCCTTGCCCGCCGCGCCGGGGTGCGCCGCTTCGCCTCCGGCGGGGACGGGCCAATCAACTTGGCCTTCCACGCCGCCAGCGGGCGCCTGTTCTGCACCAACCAGAAGAGCGGCCAACTGGCCGTGCTGGATGCCGCGTCCGGCCAGCCGGTCAAGGTGCTGGAGACAGGTGCGGGCGCGCTGGCCGTCACCTTCTCGACCGACGGTGCGCTGGCCTATGTCACCAACCGTGGGGCTGGCACGGTCAGCCTGGTGGACACGCGCGCGCTGACCGTGCTGGCGAGCCTGCAGACCGGCACGCACCCGAACACCGTGGCCGTGGATCGGCGCACGGGGCTCGCCTATGTCAGCAACAAAGCCCGCTCGGCGCCGCGTCCTGCCCAGGGCCAGCCTCCGGCCCCGGCGCCCGAGGACCCGAACGGTGACACGGTGAGCCTGATCCGCGCCTAAGATCATGGCCGTTCCGGCGGGCAACCGCTGAAACGGCCCGGAGTGGACACGGCTGGGAAGAGCCGTGTGAACGGTCAGGCGCCAGTGCTGGGACCGAGGGCTTCGATGATGCGGCACTCCGCCACCTTGCCGTGGCGGCACTGTCCGATGAGGGAATCCAGTTCGCGGCGCAGTGCCTGGAGGTCGGCAATCTTCCGGTCCACATCCTCCAGGTGCTCGCTGGCGATGACGTCCACCGCGTCGCAGGAGCGCTCGCGGTCCTCGGCCAAGTCGAGCAGTGTGCGGATCTGATCCAGCGAGAAGCCGAGGTCCCGCGCACGCCGGATGAAGCTCAGGCGGCCAAGGTGGGCCTCGCCGTAGGTCCGGTAGTTCCCGGCGCTGCGGGCCGGGGCCGGGAGCAGCCCCACACGCTCATACCAGCGAATGGTTTCCACCTTCGTCCCGGTCGCCCTGGCGAGAGCGCCGATGTTCAGCAAGTTCTCCAAAGACATCACCTTGACCCTGTAGCGACTACAGGGTCTATATAAGACGTCATCAGTTCCCCGCAACCAGCGGGGACCCACCTGCGAAGGAGGCAAGCGATGGCGAATGGTGACACGGCAGCAGGAACATCGGTCGACCTGCGTTACCGGGTGGAGGGCATGGATTGCTCCGGCTGCGCCCTGAAGATCGAGGGTGCGGTCGAGCAGATCGGCGGCGCCGAGGACATCCAGGTCAACTACAAGACGCAGACCCTGGAGTTCCGCCTGAATGAGGCGACCACGCCACGCTCGGCCGTCGAGGAGAAGATCCGCGGTCTGGGCTACGGTGTCGCGGCCCTGGCGTAACCAACAGGAACAGGATGACAGCCATGGCTGACGGCGGAACGGCTCAACTAGCCCCCAAGTCCAGGGCGGCCCTGCGATACCACGTGGAGGGCATGGACTGCCCGTCCTGCGCCTCGAAGATCGAAACTGCCGTTGGCCGCTTCGGCGGGGCCGAGGACATCCGGGTCAACTACCACAGCCAGGTCCTGGCCTTCCGGCTGGACGAGGCGGCGACCCCGCGTTCGTCCGTCGAGGAGGGGATCCGCAAGCTCGGCTACGGCGTCGCCCCGGTCGAGGCGCCGCGGGTGGTCGCGGGCGAGCCTGGCGCGGTCGCCGCCGACGTACCGCTCGTTCGCCCACGCCAGCCCTGGTGGAAGGGGAAGAAGGCGCGGCTTGCCGCGGCGATCGGCGCCCTCATGGTGGCCGGGTTCGCCGCTTCGCTCGCCGTCCCGTCGCTGGACCACTGGGCCTACGTACCCGCCGCCCTGATCGGGCTCGTCTTTTTCGGCAGGAAGGCCATCGCCGCGGCGCGCGCCGGTTCGCCCTTCAGCATCGAGATGCTGATGTCGATCGCCACTGTCGGCGCCATCGCCATCGGAGCAACCTCCGAGGCGGCCGTGGTGGTGTTCCTGTTCACTGTCGGCGAACTCCTGGAGGGCATCGCGGCCGGGCGCGCCCGCGCGGGGATCGAGGCGCTCGGCGCCCTGGTGCCGAGGACCGCGCTGCGCATCGAAGACGGCACGGCACGGGAGGTGCCCGCCGCCAGCCTCAAGGTCGGCGACCTCGTCCTGGTCCGCCCGGGTGACCGCGTCTCCGCCGACGGCGATGTGGCCGAGGGCGAATCCGAGGTCGACGAGAGCCCGGTGACCGGTGAGTCTATCCCCGTTCCCAAGGCGGAGGGCGCCCCTGTCTTCGCGGGCAGCATCAATGCCTCCGGTGCGCTCCAGGTCCGGGTGACGAAGCCTGCCTCCGACAACACAATCGCCCGCATCATCCGCCTGGTGGAGGAGGCGCAGGACGCCAAGGCGCCGACCGCCCGCTTCATCGAGCGGTTCTCGGCCATCTACACGCCGATCGCAGTTGCCGTGGCGGCCCTGGTTGTCGTCGCGCCGCCGCTTATCGTCGGCGCGGACTGGGACACCTGGATCTACCGCGGCCTGGCGCTGCTGCTGGTCGCCTGCCCCTGCGCCCTCGTCCTCTCGACGCCCGCGGCCATCGCCTCCGGCCTCGCCGTCGGCACCCGGCGGGGCCTGCTGGTGAAAGGCGGCGGCGCCCTGGAGACCATCGGCCGGATCCGCGCCGTCGCCTTCGACAAGACCGGCACCCTGACCGAGGGACGCCCGCGCGTGACCGACCTCCTCGCCCTGTCTGGCTCGGAACGCACGATGCTTGGCCTCGCCGCCGCGGTGGAGAACGGCTCCAGCCATCCGCTCGGCCGCGCCATCCTGGAGCGGGCGGACGCGGACGGCATCCCGCTCCGCCCGGCCAAGGAGTCCCGCGCCATCCCCGGCAAGGCCGTCGAAGCCGTCGTGACCGGCAAGCGCGTGACGGTCGGCTCACCCACCTACGCTGCCGCTCAGGCGCCGCTCACGGCTGACGCAACGCGGACGGTCGCCGAGTGGGAGAATCAAGGAAAGACCGTGGTCGTCGTCTCTGTGGACGGCGCGCCCACTGGCCTGGTCGCGGTGCGCGACGAGCCCCGGCCGGACGCGGCCGCGGGCATCCGGGCGCTCGACGCCCTCGGCGTCGAGGCCGTCATGCTGACCGGCGACAACGTCCGCACGGGTCAGGCCATCGCCGGAGCGCTCGGCCTCAAGGTGAAGGCGGGGCTGCTGCCGGAGGACAAGCTGCGCGAGATCGGCGCCCTCAAGGCAAAGGCGCCCGTGGCCATGGTCGGCGACGGCATCAACGACGCGCCCGCGCTCGCCGCCGCCTCGGTCGGCATCGCCATGGGTGGCGGGACCGACGTGGCCTTGGAGACCGCCGACGCGGCGCTGCTGAACAGCCGTGTCGTGGACGTGGCCGCCCTGGTCGGGCTGTCGCGCGCGACTCTGGCCAACATCCACCAGAACGTGGCCATCGCCCTCGGCCTCAAGGCGGTCTTCCTGGTGACGACGGTGGTCGGCATCACCGGCCTCTGGCCCGCCGTGCTGGCCGACACCGGCGCCACGGTGCTGGTGACCCTCAACGCCATGCGCCTGCTCGGGTACCGCTTCAAGGGCATGGCGCATGGCTGAGGGCCTGCTTAGGGCGCGGCTCGCCTGGACCTGGGGCGCGGGGACGGCCGCGCTGGCCTTCGCGCTGGACCAGGCGACGAAGTGGTGGGTGCTGGCCCATCTCATGGATCCGCCCCGCGTCATCCCCGTCACCCCGTTCTTCAACCTGGTGCTGGCATGGAACCGGGGCGTCAGCTTCGGCCTGCTGTCGGCGGACCACCCCGCGACGCCCTGGCTCCTGTCCTCCCTCGCGCTCGCCGTCATCGCAGGCCTCGTCGTCTGGACGACGCGCGACCGGCGCCCCGGGATGGCGGCTTCGATCGGGTTCATCGTCGGTGGCGCCCTGGGAAACGTCGTCGACCGGCTGCGGCACGGCGCCGTGACGGACTTCCTGGACTTCCACGTGGCTGGCTACCACTGGCCCGCCTTCAACCTCGCCGACAGCGCGATCTTCGTCGGCGTTGCGCTCCTGCTCCTCGTCAGCGGGCGGCGCGAACCGGCGGGCGCGCCGACCTCCGTGGCGCGACCCTGAGGGCGGGACCGGCGTGAACCCGCTCCTCCAGATGTCCGGCCTCCTGACCGCTTTCCTGGCGGGGATGGTTTCCTTCCTCTCGCCCTGCGTGCTGCCGCTGGTGCCCGGCTACGTCTCTTATGTCGCCGGGCGCTCGGTCGCCGCCGAGCGCACCGCGCCGGATCGCCTCGCCACGGTCGGCCTCGGCCTCTGCTTCGTCCTGGGCTTCGCGACCGTCTTCGTGGCGATGGGCGCGGGCGCCTCGGCGCTGAGCCAAGCCCTGCTGCGCTACCGCTACGAGGCTGGGATCGTGGGCGGGGTGGTCGTTATCCTGTTCGGCCTGATGACTGCGGGTGTTCTGCGATTGATGCCGTTACAACGCGACCTCCGCTTCATGCCGACTCTCAGCGGCGGCACGCCGCTCTCCGCCTACGTGCTCGGGCTGGCCTTTGCCTTCGGCTGGACGCCCTGCATCGGTCCGGTGCTGGGCGCCATCCTGGCGCTGACCGCCACCAGCGAAATCAGCCACCTCGGCATCATGCTCCTGGCCGCCTATGCGGCCGGGCTGGGCGTGCCCTTCCTGCTGGTGGCCGCCTTCGCCGACGCCTTTCTACGCGGCCCGTTCCGCAGCCTGCGACGCGTCGGGCGCGTTCTTCAGATCGTGGCGGGTGGCATCATGGTGGCGATGGGGGTGGCAATGATTACCGGCCACCTGACTGACTTCGCCATCCTGATGCTCCAACTCTTCCCCTGGCTCGGGAGCATCGGATGAGCGGCGCCGCGGATTCTAAGAAGCGCGCCTAATACGCCGTCAGCCACACCGCGAAGCATGCAACTCCGCCCGGCTGGGTTTAGCGCTCCTCGGCCCTCGCCGGGTGCGCCCTTGCCGAAAGACATCGTGCTCGGTGTCCCAAGGTGGCCACCATCGCGGCTTCCGCGACACCGCGCAAAAACAGGGAGAACAGAATGCCGTCTCAGCCGATCGTACGGGGCTTTTACGATGATCAGACCGGAAGCGTCTCCTACGTCGTGGCGGATCCGCAAACAAAGAAATGCGCGGTTATCGATCCCTTGTTAAGCTTCGACCGCAATTCATGCAGCCTTGCGACCCAGCCAGCCGACGAGATTGCCACCCATATCCGGGAGCGCGGACTGATCCCGGAATGGGTGCTCGACACCCACCCGCATGCTGACCACCTTTCTGCCGTCGCCTACCTGGGCGAGCGCCTTGGCGTGCCAACAGGCATTGGCGAACAGACCCTCGCAGTTCAGGCGATCTGGTCGGACATCTATAACATCCCCGATCTCGAGGTCGGTGGCCGCGACTATTGGGACCACATGTTTGCAGATGGTCACTGCTTCAATCTTGGCGCCTCGGAAGTGAGGGTGATTTTTTCCCCAGGCCACACCGCGGCCTCGGTCACCTACGTCGTTGGCGACGCCGCGTTCGTGCATGACACCCTCTTCATGCCGGATGCGGGCACGGCACGAGCCGACTTCCCTGGTGGTAACGCGCGGGCCTTGTACCGCAGCATCCAGAGCATCCTCGCGTTGCCACCGACGACACGCCTCTTCACCGGCCACGATTACCGTCCGGGCGGGCGCGAACCGCGTTGGGAGTCCACCGTAGCGGAGCAGCGGGCAACCAACATTCACCTACGGGACAGCGGCGGAGAGGACGGGTTCGTTCGGCTGCGGGAGGAACGTGATCGAACGCTTCCTCTGCCAGCGATGATGCTCTTTGCATTGCAAGTGAACCTCCGCGGCGGACGTCTGCCGAAGCCGGAAGCGAATGGCACCTCATACCTGAAGCTGCCGATTGACCGCTTTCGAACGAGCGCTGCCAGGGCGATGGACGCAGAATGATCGGCCGGTTTTGGACGGCCTCTCCGAAGCGGCCAGCGATCCCAGCATTGAGCTCACGGTCATCTTGGGCCGTGCATCTGGGTGGCGGTGCTGAGGTCTTTCCAATGTACGAAAGGCGCCCGTCACCTCGTAGCACGCGACATCTTGATGGCCATGGGCGCCGCGCCGGTCCGCTATTTCAGATCCGGCACCCCCTGAACGTATCGGTACGGTCTTGGCTCGGGAGCATCGGATGAGCGACGACGACGACCTGCCCAAGGACCTCGCCCACATCACGCCCGCCTACCGCCGGGCGCTCTGGATCGTGGTCGGCCTCAATGTCGGTTATGGCCTGGTGGAGATGGTCGGCGGCTTCATCTCCGGCAGCCAGGCGCTCAAGGCGGACGCCCTCGACTTCCTCGGCGATGGCCTAATCAGCTTCCTTGGCCTGCTGGCGATCGGCTGGAGCCTCGCCTGGCGTGCCCGCTCCGCCCTCATTCAGGGCCTGTTTCTTGCCGTGCTTGGCGTGGGCGTGCTCGCCACCACCGGCTATCGGGTGCTGGTGCTGAACCAGCCCGAGGCCGAGCTCATGGGCCTCTTCGGCGCCGTCGCGCTGGTGGTGAACGTGGCCTCCGCAGCGGTCCTCATGCCGCACCGCGAGGGCGACGCCAACGTCCGGGCCGTCTGGCTGTTCAGTCGCAACGATGCCATCGGCAACCTGGCCGTGGTGGTCGCGGCGGGCCTGGTCTGGTGGACCGAAACTGCGTGGCCAGACCTCGCCGTGGCGTTCGTCATCGCCGGGCTGTTCCTGCAATCCGCCTGGGCAATCATCCGTGATGCTCGTAGCGACCTTGATAAGGCAGGCCAGGGAGAACAGCAGTCCGACCGATAGCCGCCATCAACTTATCAGCTTGCCTGCTTGGTGGTGCATGCAACAGGCATGATGATAACGGCGCTGCCCATCGTTGCTGCCCTTGGCAGGAGCAGCAGGTGGGCAGGCGCCACAGCGAGGGCGCGGCTTCCTGGGGTATGGCACGGCGGCTTGCGCCGGGGCCCGGCCAGCCGGTGCACCTTCCTGGAAGACCTTTCCGTTCCGGTCCTTGCAAAGCGGGCTGCCTGCTGCGGCTGGCGAGCCTAACCACGTCACCACACCCGCGGCGTGACATCGGTTGCCCGCTCACCACGGAGGAGCCGACAACTTGGCCATCACCCGCACCGGCCTGGAAGAGAACCAAGTCGCCATCTACTTCGCCGCCGTCGTGGCGGGCGCGATCGCGGCCGTCGCCGCGCCCGGCGCGGCGTGGGGGGCGGTCATCAACCCCGCCCTCGCGGCCCTGCTGTACGTGACCTTCCTCCAGGTGCCGCTGGCGGACCTGCGAAGGAGCCTGGCCAACGGGCGCTTCCTGCTGACGCTGCTGGCGGTGAACTTCGTTGCCGCGCCCCTGGTGGCGTTCGCCCTGGCTTCCATGCTGCCCGGCGAGCAATGGGTGCTGCGCCTGGGTGTCCTGATGGTGCTGCTGGCGCCCTGCATCGACTACGTGGTCGTGTTCACCCACCTCGGCCGCGGGGACGCCCGCCTCATCCTGGCGGCGACGCCGGTGCTGCTGGTGGCGCAGATGCTGCTGCTCCCCGTCTACCTCGGCCTGTTCATCGGCGAGCGGGCCATGGCGATGATGCAGCCCGGTCCCTTCATCGAAGCCTTCGTCTGGCTGATCGCCGTGCCCCTGGCTCTCGCCGCGGCCACTCAGGCGTGGGCGGCGCGCTTCGGCGCCGGGAAGGCGGTCGCGGACGCCATGGGATGGCTGCCCGTTCCCCTGATGGCCGTGGTGCTGTTGGTGGTCATCGCGGCCGTTGCCCCGAACGTGGCGGCCCAGGCAGGCTCCGTCGCCATGCTGGTGCCGGTCTACGTCGCTTTCGCCGCGCTGATGCCGGTCGTAGGTAGCGTCATCTCCAGGTATGCGGGCCTGGAGGCGGGCGCGGCGAGGGCGGTCACCTTCAGCGGCGGCACCCGGAACTCCCTGGTCGTCCTGCCGCTGGCCTTCGCTATCCCGGAAGCCGGTGCGCTGCTGCCTGCCGCGGTGGTGACGCAGACGCTCGTCGAACTCGTCGCCATGCTGGTCTACATCCGCTGGGTGCCGAGGCTGGTGCCCGCCAACCCCGGCCTTGCTGCGGAGTGACGGTCATCCCGCCGTTGCCGACCACGCGGGGAAAGGGTCAGCCAGCCGCTGGCGGCGGATCTTCCGCGTGGCAACAACCCTTCCCGTCCACCTGGACAGGCGGGCACGGCACCGTGCCGTAGGAGCAGAACACACAGCAGTCGCCCTGCTTGGGCCGGAGCAGCGTTCCGCAGCCGGTGCAGTCATAGAAGTACTGGCAGGCATCGGTCGGCATTGTCTCGGTTCTCGCCGTGCCGCAGTGCGGGCAGGTGATTGTCGACTCCAGGATCATCGGGTCCTCACACGTACGCATAACCGAGCACCAACAGGATGATCCCGACCGCCAAACCTGCCGGAACGACAAGCCGGAGGGCTGGGTTGGGGGAGCAGGCGGAGCCCGGCTCGCAGGCAACCGCTGCCCGCTGGCGCCAGAGCAGGACCGCTCCGCCAGCCAGGCACGCGGCTGCGGCGGCGAGCAGGATCGTGCGGTACGGCCCCAGAAGGACCGCCAGCCCGAAGAGCCAAGCGCTTCCCAGCCCGAGGGAGCCAAGAAGCATCGGCAGCGCACAGCAGGAGGCCGCACCGAAGGCTGCGGCGATGCCCGTCGTCGTCAGCACCATCGCACCGGCTTCCTGGACCGCCCCATGTGCCGGGGTAGCATTCACTTGGGTGTCGGACACGGTCGGCCTCCTTGTCTCAGCTATGCAGCCTACCTACCGTCTGTAGCGACTACAGACTCAAGTCCTTTCTGAGGAGGCGCATGGGATGGGGCAGAGCGGCGTTGCCATCGGTGAACTCTCGCGGCGGACGGGCTGCAACATCGAGACGATCCGCTATTACGAGCGGATTGGCTTGCTTCCAATACCGGCCCGCCGGGGGCGCTACCGCCTCTTCGGTGAGGAGGACATCAGGCGGCTGAGGTTCGTGCGGCGCGCGCGGGAGCTTGGCTTCACCCTGAACGAGGTGGGCGCGCTCCTCGAACTTGGTGCAGGCGCCTGCACCGAGGTCCATGGCATCGCCGCAGCACACCTCGCGGATGTCCGCTCCCGAATTGCCGACCTCCAGGCGATGGAGCGTGTACTGGATGGTGCCGTGCAGCAATGTCAATCCGGGGAGCAGGCCACATGCCCACTGATTGAGACCTTGTCGGGAACAGCGGCCACTACCTAGGCGCAGCGCAAGGAGGGCCATGGGCTAGCAGTCGATTGCTGTGAGTGGTCGTGGCGGCCATTGCGTCGGGCATAGCGGCCAAATCGGCAGCGTCGCCAAGCTGATCTGCATTTGCTGATGCGGAGGCTGGTTCCCACCATGCCGAGTACCGCCTTCGCCAGTTTGCTGGCGAAGGATGTCAGGGGGAAGGCCCTTACTCCACCTCGGGTGCCGTCTCGTCACCGTCCCCCAAAGCCAACTGCATCAGCACAGTATCCAGCCATCGCCCGTGCTTGCGGCCAACCGAGCGCAAGGTGCCGATCGGCTGAAATCCGAACGCCTTGTGCAGGCGGATGGACGCCTCGTTCGCGCTGTCGCCGATGACGGCCACCATCTGCCGGTAGCCGAGTGCGGCGCACTCCTGGATGAGGGCCTCGAGCAGGCGGCGGCCGATGCCGCGCCCTCGGGCCTCCTCGCTGATGTAGACCGAGTTCTCGAGTGTATTCCGGTAGGCAGGCCTGGGCCGATAAGCGCCCGCGTAGGCGTAGCCGAGCACGCGACAATCGGTGTCCTCGGCCACCAGGTAGGGCAGCCCGCGTTCGGTGATGGCGATGCGTCGCTGCCGCATATCTTCGGCCGTCGGTGCCTCTGTCTCGAAGGTGGCGGTGCCATGGAGCACGTGGTGCCGATAGATGGTGGCAACAGCGTCCATGTCGGCCTCTCTGGCAGGCCGGATGGTCACCTCGGCGGGCTGATTGGTGAGGGCGGTTGTGATCAGTTCAGGCACGGGAACCTCGTTTTCTTGGATGGAGGATGACTGTCAGGAACGCCGGAGCGCATTGGGCACGAGTGCCAGCACCATCAGGATGTTCAGCATCGCTGCCCCGCACAGGATAGCCAGCGTCGCCTGCGTGCCGAAGCTGTCCAGCAGCCAGGCGCCGAGAAAGGGCGAGGCTGCCTGCGCGATGAGGGTCGGCATGGCGATGCGGCCCATCAGCACGGCGTAGCCCTCCTTGCCGAACAGGGCCAAGGGCACCGTGTCGCGGGCGATGGAGCGGATGCCGCTGCCCATGCCGTACATGACGATGCCCACCGCCATGACACCCGGGGCGCCCACCAGCATGCCCAGGCCGACCGCCACCAGCACCGCGGACGCGACCAGGCTCCAGATGGGATGCGCCTTCTTGCCGAACAGCATCTCCAGCACGCGGGCGCCGACCTGCGCCGGGCCGATCAGCGTGCCCAAGGCGACGGCCGCCGCCAGCGCCAGCCCTTGCGACTGCAGCAGTGTCAGCAGGTGGACGGAGATGACGGTCATGATGACCGCCGCCAGGGTGAACCCCGCTGCCAGCACGACGAAGGCGTAGCGCTGGCCCGCCTGCACATGGCCTGGCGCCACGGCAGCCTTGGCGGCCGTGGGTGCCGCAGCGGGCTTGGCGGCTTCGCGCGGCACGCCGAACAGGTAGAGCGGCAGCACCACGGCGATGTGGATGGCGGCGTAGGTCAGGCAGGCGCCGCGCCAGCCCAGGTGGCCGACCAGGAAGGCGCTGAGCGGCCAGCAGACCGTGCTGGCGAAGCCACCGAACAGGGTGACGTGGGTGATCGCCGAGCGCGCCTGCTCGCCGTAGAGCCGCCCCAGCGTCGAGAAGGCCGGGTCGTAGAGCCCGGCCCCCATGGCCAACCCGAGCACCACCCAGGCGACTACGAACACCGGCAGGCTGGGCGCCAGCCCGAGCAGCAGCAGGCCCGCAGAGAGCAGGACGGCGCTGGCGGCGAGCACGGGGCGGCCGCCGTGCCGGTCAATCAGGTGGCCGATGCGCGGCGACGCCAGGCCGGACACCAGCATGCCGATGGACAGGGCGCCCATGATCCAGGTGAGCGGCCATCCCGTGTCCGCGGCAATCGGTCCGGCCAGGACGGCCAGCAGGTAGTAGGAGGAACCCCAGGCAAGGATTTGGCCGACGCCGATGGCCGAGACGACCGTCAGCCGGTTGCGGTCCGCCGCAGCACCGGCAAGGGCGCGTCCCGGTGTCGTGGCCTGGCTCATTTGGCGGGCTCGGCCGGTGCGGTCGCCCGCTTGGTCTCGGTCCCGCAGCAAGGCGTTTCCTCGATGGTTTGCGGCCGTGGGGAACAGCAGGAGTCCTGTGGCGCCGCGGGAGCGCAGCAAGAGGACACCGCGTCGGCGTCGGCGGTGCCGGGCAGCACGCGGCTTGAGCTGCAGACGCCAGTCTCCGGCAGGTCGAGCTCGACCCGGCGGGCGGCCTCGAGGTCGCCCGCGAGGAAGGCGGCGATGGAGCGGACCTGCTCGTGGCCGGTGGCCAGTAGGAAGGTCGGCGCCCGGCCGTAGCTGGCCATCCCGGCAAGGAAAAGCCCGCTGTCCGGCTGCTGGAGCTCGAAGGCGCCGTGCGGCCGGACGGTGCCGCAGGAGTGCAGGTTGGGATCGATCAGCGGCGCCAGCACGCGCGGGCACTCCAGCGCCGGGTCCAGGTCCAGGCGGACCTCGGCAAGGATTCCGAGGTCGGGCCGTAGCCCGGTGGCGACCACCATCTCGTCCGCCGCCACCGTCCTGCCTTCGAGGCCCTTGACCTCCAGGGAACCACTGGCGCCCCGGCGAACCTCATCCACCGCGAAGGGCGCGAGCAACTCGACGGCACCGGACGCGACGAGGCGCCGCAGCCGTTGGCCCAGGGCACCGCGCTCCGGCAGCTGGTCGGCCACGCCGCCGCCATAGGCCCGCACTTGGTCCGCTGTGCGGGCAGCCCATAGGACAGTCGTGCCCGGCGCCTGCGCGGCCAGGCTGGCGAGGTCGATGAGGGTGCCGATGGCCGAGTGGCCCGAGCCGACGACGAGGACGCGCTTGCCCGCGTAGCGCGTGCGGTCGGCGCCGAGGACGTGGGGCATGCCATGGCGGATGCGGTCGGCGGCTTCGCTCTCGCCGATGGCGGGCAGGCCGGAGGCACCGGCCGGGCTCGGATTGCCCCAGGTGCCGGTGGCCACGATGACGGCGCGGGCGAGGAGGCGACGCTCGCGTCCGTCGGCCTGGAACCTGACCTCGAAGGGCTGCTCCCCGCGCCCGGCGTCGCGGACCTTGCCCGTGCGTTGGCGGGCGACGCCGGTCACCCGGGCACTCAGGCGCAGGCGGCCCGCGATCTCCGGCAGCGCGGCGAGCGGCGCCAGGTAGTCGTCGGCGAGCTCGCGTCCGGTCGGGAAGCCGTCGGCGTCAGGCGCCGTCCAGCCGTGCCGCTCCAGCAGGGCTTGGGCCGCCCGGTCGATCTTGTAGCGCCAGGGGGAGAACATGGGGACGTGGCCCCAGGCGAGCGGCGCCGTGCCGACCGAGGGACCGGCTTCCAGGATTACCGGCTCGAGGCCGCGCTCCAGCAGGTGCGCCGCAGCGGCGAGGCCAATCGGGCCGCCGCCGATGACGGCGACGGGGAGCGATCCGAGGGCGGCGGGCCCTTCAGAGGCCCTGTTCTGAGGGCCGGGTTTGGCAGGGCAGCAGGAGGTCATCTGTCAGTCCCCTTCATTATGCCTCGGTGGGCGATGCATGTGGGCAAGCCAACGGTCAGCATCGGCAGGCGCCCTTGGCCCGGTCGCGGGCGGCGGCCGCGCGGTCGGTCTCGGTCAGGGTCGCCGTGGCGTCCATCCAGGCTTCCAGGCCGACCTTGAAGGCGTCGCGGCCCTTGTCGGTCAGCGTGTAGACCCTGCGCTCGCGGCCGGAGACGACCTCGGAGGCGGATGTCACGTAGCCGCCCTGCTCGAACTCGCGGAGCGTCGGGTAGAGGGCGCCCTCGGAGGGCGAGCAGCAGCCGTTGGTGGTCCGCTCGACGGCACGGGCGATGTCGTAGCCGTGGGCCGGGCCATCGTGCAGCACCTGGAGGACGAAGAAGCGGCTGAGCGCCATCTTGATGGTTCCGGCCCAGTAGGCGCGGTCCGTGAAGTCCGGGGAAGGACGGGTAGCGGTACGGAGAGCTGGTTCCTGCGACATGGCGGCAGGCTGTTGATTGCCACTGAGAGCTGACCCGGTTTGGGGTGAAATTGCCACTGAGAGTTGACCCATGTTCGGACGCTAGCCTCAGCCTTTTGGGCGGGGGCAGCGGGAGTGTTGGACATGGCGTTGTTGAGCGTGATCCGGCGCTGGCATTTCCGGGAGCACCTGTCGATCCGCGCGATCGCCCGCCGGACCGGCCTGTCGCGGAACACCATCCGCAAGTACCTGCGGTCCGAGGCGGTGGAGCCTGTGTTCAGGACCCCCGATCGGCCCAGCAAGCTGGATCCTTTTGCCGAGCGGCTGGCCGCCTGGCTGCGGACGGATGGCCGGAGGCCACGTAAACAGAAACGCACCGCGCGGCAGTTCCACACCGAGCTGGCCGGGCTCGGCTACGACGGCTCGTACCGGCGGGTCGCCGCCTTCGTGCGGGCCTGGCGCGACGACTGGCTTCGCCAGCAGCAGACTTCCGGCCGCGGTGTCTTCGTGCCGCTGGCCTTTGGCCCAGGCGAGGCGTTTCAGTTCGACTGGAGCGAGGAGCATGCCGTCATCGGCGGCGAGCGCACCAAGCTGCAGGTCGCCCACCTCAAGCTCTGCCACAGCCGGGCCTTCCTGGTACGAGCCTACCTGCTGCAGACGCACGAGATGCTGTTCGACGCCCACAACCACGGCTTCCGCGTGCTGGGCGGCGTGCCGCAGCGCGGCATCTACGACAACATGCGCACCGCCGTGGACCGGATCGGCCAGAGCCGGGAACGGCAGATCAACGCCCGCTTCCTGGCGATGGCCAGCCACTATCTGTTCGAGCCCGAGTTCTGCAATCCAGCTTCGGGCTGGGAGAAAGGTCAGGTCGAGAAAAACGTTCAGGACACCCGGCACCGGCTGTGGCAGCCGATGCCGCAGGTCGCCAGCCTGGCGGCGCTGAATGCCTGGCTGGAGCAGCGATGCCTTACCCTCTGGCAGGAGATGCCGCACGGGGTGGAGCCCGGCAGCGTCGCTGCAGCTTGGCGGCAGGAGGTGGACTGCCTGATGCCGGTCCGGCGGGTGTTCGACGGCTTCGTCGATGAGACCAAGCGGGTTTCGCCCACCTGCCTCGTGCACTTTGATCGCAACCGCTACAGCGTGCCCGCCTCCTTCGCCAACCGGCCGGTCAGCCTGCGGATCTACCCCGACCGCATCCTGGTGGTGGCCGAGGGGGCCGTCGTCTGCGAGCACCAGCGGATCATCGAGCGGTCGCACCACGGGCAAGGCCGAACCGTCTACGACTGGCGCCACTACCTGGCGGTGGTCCAGCGCAAACCCGGTGCTTTGCGGAACGGCGCCCCCTTCGCCGAACTGCCGGAGGCGTTCCGGCAGCTCCAGCGTCAGCTGCACGGCAGGTCCGGCGGCGACCGGGAGATGGTCGAGATCCTCTCCCTGGTGCTGCAGCACGACGAGCAGGCCGTTCTGGTCGCCGTGGAGATGGCGCTGCAGGCCGGGGTCGCCAGCAAGACCCATATCCTGAACCTGCTGCACCGGCTGACCGATGGCACCGCGTCCCAGGCGCCGCCGATCGAGGCGCCCCAGGCCCTGGTGCTGGAACAGGAGCCCAAGGCCAATGTGGCCCGCTACGACAGCCTGCGCCCGAGGCAGGGAGGCCGCCATGCGTCATGACCCGGCGGCCGCCGCCATCGCCATCATGCTGCGCAGCCTCAAGATGCACGGCATGGCCCAGGCCGCGGCCGAACTGACCGAGCAGGGCGCGCCTGCCTTCCAGAGCGCGATCCCCATCCTGTCGCAGCTGCTCAAGGCCGAGATCGCCGAGCGCGAGGTCCGCTCCATCGCCTACCAGCTCAAGGCTGCCCGGTTCCCTACCTACAAGGACCTGACAGGCTTCGACTTCGCCAGCAGCCACCTCGACGAGGCCCTGGTGCGCCAGCTCCACGCCGGTGCCTTCATGGACAGCGCCGACAATATCGTGCTGGTCGGCGGACCGGGCACCGGCAAGACCCACGTGGCCACCGCGCTCGGCGTCCAGGCGGTCGAGCACCACCGCAAGCGGGTGCGGTTCTTCTCCACGGTGGAGCTGGTCAACATGCTGGAGCAGGAGAAAGCCGCCGGAAGGGCCGGACAGATCGCGGCCCGCCTGCTCCATGCCGACCTGCTGATCCTCGACGAGCTGGGCTACCTGCCGTTCAGCGCCTCAGGCGGTGCCCTGCTGTTTCATCTGCTCAGCAAGCTCTACGAGCAGACCAGCGTCATCATCACCACCAACCTCAGTTTCAGTGAGTGGGCGGCGATCTTCGGAGATGCCAAAATGACCACCGCACTCCTCGACCGGCTCACCCACCACTGCCACATCCTGGAGACCGGCAACGACAGCTTCCGCTTCAGGAACAGCTCCGCCACCCAGGCCCAGCCTGAAAGGAAACCACAGCCGACCTGACGAGATCTGAAAACCCCGCATCCACAACCCGGGTCAGATCTCCGTGGCAACCCCGGGTCAGCTCTCAGTGGCAATCAACAGTTTTCCTTCTGATGACCGCAGGTGCGTGGTCGCGACGCGGGCCATCGCCTTCACCGTCTCGGACCGGCTCGTGCACCCGAACAGCCTGCGGCCGATCTCGTCCAGCCCGAGCGCCGTCTCCTCGGAAACGCGGACCGTCAGGACAGGTCCGCGGGCAATTCGTGCACGGTCGCGGAGCTTGGCCAGCAGCCGGGCGCGCAACGCCTTCGCCCGGTCCGCTGGAAGCAGGCATTCGGGGGACGCCGGATCCAGCACGTGGCGCAGCAGCCAATGGTCCTCGTGGCGCTGGCGCGACCGAGCCAATCTCTGCTTGGCGGCTTCGCCCATCGGCCCCGGCTCGCTGACGCCCGCAACGGAGCCGCGCGAGTACGCGTGCAGGACGCTCCTGACAGCGTCCGAGTACAGCTTGGCACCATGCGCCCGCAGCCAGCCCTCGAGGTCGCGCCCGAACTCCGACCGCAGCAGCCGCAGCAATTCCTTGTCGCGTTCTCCTGTCGGTGGCGTGCCCATGCGGCGCCCAATCCTTGTTTCTCGCCCGACCTTGACGGTGCCTGGGAGCAACGCGAATACCGTGGAACTCCACGGCTAGCAAGGTCTTGGTCCCCCTCGCGGCGTGGAGCTCCACGGAAAACGTGCAGGCTCGGGTGTTCGGCGGGGCGTCCCGCCGTTGGCGTCCTATGGCCTCGTCGCAAGCGAGCCGTTCCGGGCGCGATCCGTAGTGAAGTTCCGCGCGATCCGTAGGGGAAGAGCCTTGCAAGCGACTGATTCAAAGGACGAAATCTGCTCCGAATCTTGAATAGAAACAGGAAGCGTTGAGTGCTGCGATTACAGTGCTGGGCGGTCCTTGCGGCTCCGGCCATCTCGTCGGCGACGGAGCGCTCCTGTCCGGGCCACCGATCGCGCCTAGCGTCTCCACTTCGGGAAGCTCGCGCCCGGATACTCCGCCACCGCCGCTGCTCATTCACGCCAGCGACCGGCGCATGCAGGCACTGCTGCCGCGTTCTTGCCGCCACGCCGGGAGCGGGCGAGCATGGCGCCGTCCAAGGTCGACGGGGATGCAGCGTGGTGAAGCGCAGCCGCGAGAACAGGCTCACTGTCGTGGAGGTCGGCCTGGTGAAGGCGATGCTGGCCGAAGGTGTGCTGAACGACCAAGCCATCCTTGCCTACTTCACCCGCCCGGGCCGCACGGTGAACTACGCCCGCGTCTCTGAGATCCGGGAAGGGCATGCACAACCGACGCCCAAGATCGGCCTACTCGGCGAAGTGGCGTGCGACCACGTCGAGCAGCGACCGTAGTGGCCCTCGGCTCCGCGAGCCTTTCCTCGTCTTCACAACGATGTCCTCTGCTTTGCCTCGCCCGCTCAGGAGCGGAGGTCAGCTTACGGCGAGCCTCGATCACGGCGGCTGTGCGCCCGTACCGCCCATGCGTTAGCCGCAGTCGGCTTCCACGAAGCGGACCTGGAAACAGGTCGATCCTGTCGAACGCGTCGGAGGCGAAGCCGATCAGGTTCGGGCGCCACCTGACCCGGGGTGGAGAGCCGCCCCAGCACCGCTGCGGTGGATCCAACTGCCCAGCATCCACAGGATGGGGATGAGGTAGAGCAGCCCGGCGGGCACCAGCATCACAACGCCTGCGAGTTGCTGGTCCTCCAGGGGGGAGAGGCCCCATGCTTGGGTCGTCGCGAGGTGCGGGACGTAGAGCGGCCGCGGCGCGAAGGTGATGAGCGCGCCCAGCATCGTCATCTGCGCCATGGTGCCCACCAGCGCGGCGACGCCGCCCAGCGAGGCGGCGTGGTTCCGGAGGGCGCCCGCCCAGAACCAGATGGCGGTCAGCAGCAGGCTGGACTGCATCAGCCAGTACAGGCCGTCATGCGCCAGGGCTGCGGCATAGATCGTGGGGGCGTGCCACGCCCAGACCGCCACGGCATGCACCGGAACGGCCGCCAGGAGGCCGCGGGGCCAGCGCAGCCCGCCCAGCACCAGCAGCGGCGCAGCGAGGCCAATCAGCAGGACGTGGTGAACCACCCGCGCCGTGAAGAGCGCCGAGCTCAGGGCACAAAGCGGCGACACGAACCCTAGCACCAGTATGCACCAGGCGCCGAAGGCAGCGGTCAGCTGCCTCGCTGAAGGCCGGAACACGGCCCAGAGCAGCAGCAAGCCCAGGCCGGACAGGAGGAAGGGGTCCGTGTTCCATCGGTGCCAGAGGTCGTCCGGCACGGCTGCAGGACCGCAGTAGGGAACCGGGACGGGCATCTCGCCTCCTCCGGGGTGGGTCACCCGGGCTTAAAGGCGAACCTGTTTGCCCGGTTGCCTGCCAACCTCGTTGGGCGCCCCCGGAACCCCAGGCAGCGGCCAGGACCGGCAGGGGCGACGCCGCGCACCGGCTCCCGCGAAAGCAAGCTCAGGGCCTGGGCCACGTGTGGTGGAGGTCGTCGATGACGTAGGCGTGCCGGTGCCGGTGGCCTGCCGCGTGCGCCACGTGGGGATGGTCGGCGGGCAGGTCCTCGTGCACGTGCTCGATGTCCGCCTCGTCCTGGCGGGGCCAGACCATGGCGGCGGTCAGGATCCCGAGGGCGACGATCAACGCCATGGCTTCGAACGTCACGTCCGTGCTGAACGCGGCGCCCAGCCACCCGGCCAGCGGGTAGGTCAGCAGCCAGCAGGCGTGCGACAGCGCGAACTGCGCCGCGAACACGGCGGGCCTGTCGCCGGGATGGGCGGACCGGCGCAGCAGGCGGCCCGAGGGCGTCAGCACCATGCCGTTGCCGAGGCCGAGCATGAACCAGACCGGCAGCAGCGCGCTCCATCCAGGCATCATCGGCGCGATGACCATGCCGAGGCAGAGCAGCGCCGCGCCGCCCAGCATCGCCGTGCGATCCGGCAGGTGCTCCAGCATCTTCGGCAACAGCAGCGCGCTCAGCATCGACCCGAGGCCGTAGGCAGCCAGGGTCCAGGCCACCTCGCGGTCACCGAGCCCGAAGTTCCCCTTCACCAGCACCACGGTGTTGACGATGACCATGGCGCCCGCAGCCGCCACGGCCAAGTTGAAGGCCAGAAGCCCCCGCAGGCGTGGCGTCGCCAGGTAGAGGCGGGTGCCCCGAGTCGTGCGCTCGTAGACGCCGCCCTGGTGCTCGGGTGGCTTCGGCGAAGGCAGCGCCAGCGTCACCACCAGCGCCGCGGACGCCAGGAAGCCCAGCGCCGTGCCGCCGAACAGCCAGTTGAAGCTGATGACGGTCAGCAGCGCCGCCGCCAGCATGGGGCTCAGCAGGCTCTCGAGGTCATAGGCCAGCCGCGAGAGCGACAGCGCCCGCGTGTATTCCCCCTCGTCCGGCAGCACGTCGGGGATGGTGGCCTGGAAGGTCGGCGTGAAGGCGGCCGAGCAGGCCTGGAGCACGAAGATCAGCAGGTAGACCTGCCAGACCTGGGTCACGAAGGGCAGCAGCAGGGCGATCACGGCCCGCACCACGTCCAGCGACACCAGCAGGGTGCGCCGGGGCAGCAGGTGGGTAAAGGCGGAGGCCACCGGCGCCACGCCAACGTAGGCCAGCATCTTGATGGCCAGGGCGGTGCCGAGCACCGCGCCCGCCTGGTTCCCGGCCAGTTGGAAGGCCAGCAGGCCGAGGGCCACCGTGGCCAGTCCGGTGCCGATCAGCGACAGCACCTGGGCCAGGAAGAGGCGGCGGTAGATGGGATGAGCGAGCGGGGCGAGCATGATCGGCGCCTCTCAGAGGTACTTGGCGATGGCCTTGAACTCGTCGATCGGTGCCCGCTGCTCCTTCGGCAGCGCGCCCACCGTGTGCTCCAGGCAGTGGTCCAGGTGGTCCTGGATCAGGGTCTTCTTGGCCTGGGTAATTGCCTTCTCGACGGCCTGCATCTGCTGGGCGATGTCGAGGCAGGGACGGCCCTCCTCAATCATGCCGATGATGCTGCGCAGGTGCCCCTCCGCACGCTTCAGCCGCTTGACGATCTCGGGATGCGTGGCGTGGACGTGGGGCTCTGCTTTTGGCATGCCAAATTCCTATCCCCCTGGAGAGGATGAGGTCAACGTGCTACGGGCACTCCCCTGCGGTCGGGGGGCCGCTTGGTATTGGGGGATATTGCGGGTGACCGCCGTCGCCACGTGCAGGGCTGTCTGGAGGCTGGCGATGGCCTTCGTCATCGTCATCGGGATGGCGAGCCCGCTCTGGGACGGCGCGCGCCTGGCCGACGGCATGAGCTTCGGCGGGCTGGCCATGGCCGACCACGGCCACGTCCATGCCGCCGACCTGTACGGAACGCCCGGCGACCATCAGCCCTCGGCCCTGGCGCCGGTCGGCGCGGACCACGTCCACGAGGCGACCATCCCGGCGTCGGACGCAGTTCCCGCATCCGCGGAATGGCGGCAGCCATGGGCGCCGCCGCCCAGCGACGGCCTCACGGTGGCCGGGGTGTCCCCGCACGACAGGCCGCCGCGCCGCGCAAGCTGAGCAGCCTCATCGCCGCCTTCGTGCGGCTGGACCTCTCATGCTTTGGGCCTGAACCCGTGAACCTATCCACCTTGGGAGCCTGGCTCCCGCGGCACCTGCTTGGTGCCCTCATCCTGGCCGCCGCGCTGCTGGCGGGCGGCGAGGCCGCCGCCCACGCCGTCTCCGAAGGCGACCGCGGCTACATCCAGGAAATCACCGGGGTCAACATCATCCCGTTCGTCTACCTCGGCGCCAAGCACATGGTGACCGGATACGACCACATCCTGTTCCTGCTCGGCGTCATCTTCTTCCTGTACCGGCTGAAGCACATCGGCATCTACGTCAGCCTCTTCGCGCTCGGCCATTCTGTGACGATGCTGCTGGGCGTTTCCTTCAACGTCGGCATCAACAGCTACATCATCGACGCTATCATCGGCTTGTCCGTCGTCTACAAGGCGCTCGACAACATGGGCACCTTCCGCCGGTGGCTCGGCTTTCAGCCGAATACCAAGGCGGCCACGCTGCTCTTCGGCTTCTGCCACGGCTTCGGGCTGTCGACGAAGATCATCGAGTACAACATCTCCCCCGACGGGCTGCTGCCGAACCTGCTGGCCTTCAACGTCGGAGTGGAGATTGGGCAGCTCCTGGCCCTCGGCGCCATCCTCATCGCCATGACCTACTGGCGCCGGACCAGCAGCTTCCAGCGGCACGCCTATTTCGCCAACGTCGTCATGATGACCCTGGGCTTCATGCTCTTCGGCTACCAGGTCACCGGCTACTTCGTCGTCTGAGGAAGGAAAACCACCATGTACAACAACCAGATGCCCTCCCAGGACGACCTGCCTTCCTCGGAGCAGCTTCGCGTCTCGACGTTCTTCGCCGCGGGGGTCGCGGCCATCCTGCTGGTCTTCGTCGTGCTCCCGGCTGACTACGGCGTGGACCCCACGCGGGTCGGGCGACTGCTGGGCCTGACGGAGATGGGCGAGATCAAGACGCAGCTGGCCGAGGAGGCCGCCGCCGACGCGGCCGCACCGGCACCCGCACCTGCCGGAGTGAGCCTGGCGATGATCGACCAGCGTCTGGTCGCCATCGAGGAGCAGCTGGTTCGCCTGCAGCCGCTGGTGGCACTGGCTACCCCTCCCGGCCGTGCCCGGCCCGCACCAGAGGCCAATGCCGCGCCAGCGGGGCAGCCCGCGCCGTCCACGGCCCCAGCGCCGCAGAGTTCGGCACAGGCATCGGCTTCCGCCGCACCCGCGACGGCACCGGCCGCCGCGGCACAGCAGATGCCGCCGGGCCAGAGGAGCGACGAGGTCACCATCACGCTGCGTCCGAACCAGGGTCTCGAGGTGAAGATGCAGATGAAGGAGGGCGACCAAGTCAACTACGCCTGGAGAACGGAGGGTGGCCCGGTCAACTTCGACACCCATGGCGAGCCGCCCAACGCCGTCCGCGGTTTCTACCACGGTTACAAGACCGGCCGCGGCGTGAACGGTGATGAGGGGTCACTGCGGGCAGCCTTGGACGGCAGCCACGGCTGGTTCTGGCGCAACCGCTCGGGCCGGGAGGTCACCGTCACCCTGCGCACCACGGGCTACTACAGCAGCATCTCCCGCCCATGAGGGTGACTGACGAGGCGACGCAGCGGGTTCGCTGACGGTGGAGGCCGTCGCCGCCTATGGCGGGTTGTTCGTGGCGGCCCTGGCCGCCGCGACGATCCTGCCCATGCAGTCCGAGGCCGTGCTGGTGGGCCTGCTGCTGACCGGGAACTACGAGCCGGGTCTGCTCCTGCTGGTGGCCAGCCTCGGCAACGTGCTGGGGTCGGTGATCAACTGGCTGCTGGGCCGCTCGGTCGAGCGCTTCCGCGACCGCCGGTGGTTCCCGGTCAGGCCCGCCGCTCTGGCTTCGGCGCAGCGGTGGTACCAGCGCTGGGGACGGTGGTCGCTGCTGCTCAGTTGGCTGCCGGTTGTCGGTGACCCGCTGACGGTGGTGGCGGGGGTGATGCGCGAACCGTTCCCTGTGTTCCTGGCACTGGTCACGCTGGCCAAGGTGGGTCGCTACCTGGCCCTGGTGGCGGCCGCCCTCTGGACCTGAGGGCGCCCGCTTCAGTGGTGCAGCCCCCCGTCTTTGTTGACAGGTGCGGGTACCCTCAGCATCCTGTTCACCAAGGGGACTTTCGCGATCGCCCCTTGAGGCTTCGGCCGAAGCATCGCGTCCAACACTCCATGAGGATGGAGGGGGACGCCCATGCCTGCACCCGACACCATCACCACAACTCAACTTGCCCGGCTCGTAGGTCTGCCCGATGCCCCGGTCCTGCTCGACGTCAGGACCGAGGAGGACTACGTGGCGGATCCGCGCCTGCTCCCGGGCTCGATCCGCCGTGGCCATCGCGATGTCACCGCCTGGGCGCCCGAATACGTCGGGCGCCAGGCGGTGGTCGTCTGCCAGCGTGGCCTCAAGCTCAGCCACGGTGTTGCCGCCTGGCTGCGGCATGGCGGTGCCCGGGCCGAGGTGCTCGAGGGTGGCTTCGAGGCGTGGGCCGCCGAAAGCCAATTGCTGGTCCGCCCGGACCGCTTGCCGCCGCGCGACCCGCAGGGGCGCACCGTCTGGGTGACCCGGGCCCGGCCCAAGGTCGACCGGATCGCCTGCCCCTGGCTGATCCGGCGCTTCGTGGATCCGTCTGCCGCCTTCCTGTTCGTCGCGCCTTCCGAGGTCGGTGCCGTGGCCGAGCGCTTCGGTGCCGCACCGTTCGACGTCGACGGGGTGTTCTGGAGCCATCGTGGCGAGAACTGCACCTTCGACACCATGGTCGAGGAGTTCGGCCTGACCACGGAGCCGTTGGTGCGGCTGGCGGCGATTGTCCGCGGCGCCGACACCGACCGGCCCGACCTCGCGCCGCAATCTGCAGGGCTGCTCGCCGCCTCCCTGGGTCTGTCGCGGGTGCACCGGGACGACCTGGCCCAGCTAGCGGCGGGCATGAACCTGTACGACGCCTTCTACCGCTGGAGCCGCGATGCCGTGGCCGAGACGCACAACTGGCCCGCGGGCATCGCTGGGAGGGCTGCACCATGAGCGACGCCATCATAGAGCGGGCGTCCCCCACGCCTCAGCGCGTGCCGAGCGCGGAGGCTGCGCTGCCGTCCTTCGGGGAGGCATTCCGGGTTTGGCTGAAGATCGGCCTGCTCTCCTTCGGCGGCCCGGCGGGCCAGATTGCCCTGCTGCACCGGGAGGTCGTCGATGAGCGCCGCTGGGTGTCCGACGCCCGCTTCCTGCACGCGCTGAACTTCTGCACCCTGCTGCCCGGGCCAGAGGCGCAGCAGCTCGCGATCTATCTCGGCTGGCTGCTGCACGGCGTGCGCGGCGGCATGGCGGCAGGCGCGCTCTTTGTACTGCCGGGCATGGCCGTCATGCTCGGCCTCTCCATCCTCTACGCCACCCTGGGCGAGGTGCCCGCCGTTGCCGCCCTGTTCTTCGGCCTCAAGTGCGCCGTGCTGGTGCTGGTGGTCGAGGCGCTGCTGCGGGTGGCGCGGCGAGCGTTGAAGACCAACGCCGCCTGGACCCTGGCGGCAGCCGCGTTCGTGGCGCTCTACGCCTTCAGCGTGCCGTTCCCCGCCGTTGTGCTGGCGGCCGCGCTGGTGGGCTACTGCGTTCCCGCAGCCTTCAAGGGCGGCGGCCACGGCTCGGCCAAGGACGGCCCACCGGCGCTGCTGGATGCGGTGCTGGCGGCGGATCCTGGCCGTCCATCCCGGCTGGCGGCCAGTGCCTGGCGCGCGGGCTGGGTGGCCGTGGCGCTGTGGCTGCTGCCGGTGGCCATCCTCATGGCGGCAGGCGCCGGGGTGTTTGCCGACGTCGCCTGGTTCTTCTCGAAGATGGCCGTGGTCACCGTGGGCGGCGCCTACGCCGTGCTGGCCTATGTCGCCCAGCAGGCGGTGGAGCACTACGCCTGGCTCACCTCGGACCAGATGCTGGTGGGCCTCGGTCTGGCGGAGACCACGCCAGGACCTTTGATCCTGGTGCTCCAGTTCGTCGGCTTCCTGGCCGGGTTCGGCCAGGGTGGGCTGGCCTTGGGCATCATGGCCTCGGTGCTGACGGTCTGGATCACCTTCGCGCCCTGCTTCGCCTTCATCTTCCTCGGTGCGCCGTTCGTCGAGCGGCTGCACGCCAACCGCAAGCTCACCGGCGCCATGGCGGCCGTCACCGCGGCCGTGGTGGGGGTGATCGCGAATCTGGCGGTGTGGTTCGGCCTGCGGGTGCTGTTCGGCGACGTGCGGCAGGTGGAATTCGGGCCTGCGGCACTGGACCTGCCGCTGCTGGGCAGTCTGGATCCGCTCGCGCTGGGCCTTGCTGCGCTCGCCGCCGCCTGCCTGTTTGGCTTCAAACTGGGCCTGCTCAAGACCCTCGGCATCACCGCGGCCGTCGGGCTGGTGGCAAAGCTCGCCATCGGCTGACGCACCGGGGTTCGTGGCCCCGGCTAAGAAGGGAGAAGGCCATGCGTTCCTCATCCCCACTGGTCAGCAGGCGGTCCGTGCTCCTGGCCGGGGCGGGCCTGGCGCTGGCGGCCCGCCCGGCTGCCGCCGGGAGCGAGCCGCGGCGCCTCGACTTCGAGGATGCGGAGGTCGGCGCGCCGCCGCGGGGTTTCTCCTTCGCGCTCACCGGCAACGGTCCACCGGCCCGCTGGACCATCCTGGAGGACGCATCCTCCCCGGCAGGGTCGAAGGTGCTGGCCGAGGTCAGCAGGGATCGCACCGACAACCGGTTTCCGCTCGCCATCCTGGAGGGCGTGACCGCGCGCGACGTTGCCGTCTCGATGCGCTTCCGACCGGCCTCGGGCAGCGTCGACCAGGCGGCCGGGCTGGTGGTCCGCCTCCGCGACGCGCGGAACTACTACGTCGCCCGGGCGAACGCGCTGGAGAACAACGTCCGCCTCTACCGTGTCGTGGGCGGGCGCCGCATGCAGTTCGCGGGCGGGGACATCCGGGTGCCGCGCGACCGCTGGCAGACGCTGGGCCTGCGGGTCGAGGGCGACCGGCTGGCGGTCTCGCTCGACGGGCGTGAACTCTTCACCGCCGCGGACAAGACCTTCGCCGAGGCGGGGCGGGTCGGGCTGTGGACCAAGGCCGACAGCGTGACCCACTTCGACGCGTTCGAAGTCCAGCCGCTGCGCTGACCGTCCCCTGGCGCCGAGCCTGGCCACGAGAGGCGTTACAATGCCAGGAGCGGCAGGCTCGTCATCGAAGGCAGGGGACGCAACCCGCGATTGGCTGATCGGCCGCGTTATGGCCGCGCGCGGCCTGCAGGCCTTCGGCGACGGCTACGTCGCCATCCTGCTGCCGGTCCACCTCGTTCGGCTGGGCTACAGCCCGACAGAGGTAGGGTTGGTCGCCACCAGCACTCTCCTCGGGTCGGCGCTGCTGACGCTGGCCTTCGGCGCCGTCGGGCATCGCCTGCGCCTGCGCCAGGGGCTGCTCGCCGCCGCCCTGCTGATGGCGGCGACCGGCCTGGGGTTCGGCGTCCTCCGCGACTTCTGGCCGCTGCTGGTCGTGGCCTTCGTCGGGACCATCAACCCCTCGGGCGGCGACGTCAGCGTCTTCCTGCCCATGGAGCACACCGCCATCGCCCAGTCCGTGGAGGATCGGGAGCGCACGGATGTCTTCGCGCGCTACAGCTTCGTCGGGTCCATCGGGGCGGCAGTGGGAGCCTTGGCCATCGGCGCCCTCGACTGGCTCAAGCGGCTGCTACCCGGCGTCGACGTGGGCGGCGCCCTGTTCCTGCTCTACGGCGCGATCGGCCTGGCCACCCTGCTGATCTACACTGGCCTGCCGGAGGTGCGCTCCACCGACGCACCGCCGCAGGCGGCGCTGGGGCCTTCGCGCAGGCGGGTCTACGGTCTTGCCGCGCTGTTCTCGGTAGACGCTTTCGGCGGCGGCTTCATCGTGAACTCACTGCTCGCCCTGTGGCTGTTCGAACGCTTCGGCCTGTCCGTGGCGACGACGGGCGCGATCTTCTTCGTGACCGGCATCTGCGCCGCGCTGTCCTACTTCGTCGCCGCCCGGCTGGCGGCGCGTTTCGGGCTGATCAACACCATGGTGTTCACGCATCTGCCTTCCAGCGCTTTCCTGGTTCTGGCGGCCTTCGCGCCGACGCTCCCGGTCGCCGTTGTGCTGCTCGTGCTGCGTAGCCTGCTGTCCCAGATGGACGTGCCGACCCGGTCCTCCTACGTCATGGCGGTCGTCGAACCGGCGGAGCGGCCCGCCGCGGCAAGCGTCACCGCCGTACCGCGCAGCCTCGCGGCCTCGCTATCCCCTGCGCTGGCTGGGTGGATGCTGGCCACAAGCCCGTTCGGGTGGCCCCTCGTCTGCGCGGGCCTACTCAAGATCGTCTACGACCTCGCGCTGTTGCGCAGCTTCCGCTCCGTCCGTCCACCCGAGGAAGCAGAGTTGAATGGCGGGACAGCCGGTAAACCTGGCCAGGGTCCCGCGCCCGGCGAAGGACGCTGAGGGGCGGGGGGAGATTGCCTCTTCCGCCCATTGCCGGAGGCTGCCGCTCAAGCCCGTAGCGGCGGGACCTCGGCCGCTCTTGAGCCGCAGCGATGGGGAGCGGACCGAAGTCCGCTCTTCCCTAGAGGGTGCCGGGCGGCAGCGACGACCATCCGCTCCAGCCGATGTAAAGGCCGACCAGCAGGATGAGCGCCGCCGAGACGTAAGGCGCCCGCCGGGCGACACGGTCGAACAGGCCGGACCAGCGGCGTTCCGCGTGGCGCATGCCGATGGCCGCCGCCACGCCGACCGAGACCATCACCACGGCGAGGCCCACCGAGAAGCAGAGCACCAGGGTGGCGCCCAGGCTGAACTGCTGCAGCTGCAGGCAGAGCAGCAGGACAGTGATGGCCGCCGGGCAGGGAATGAGGCCGCCGGTCAGGCCGAACAGCACGACCTGCCAGGTGGTCACCTGCCGGTTGGCGAAACGGCGTCGGATGTCATTGGCGTGCGCCCGCTCGTGCGCATCCTGGAAGCCAGACGACGACACATCCAGCCCTTCGTGGCTGTGGTCATGCCCGTGGTCGTGCTCGTGGAACGCGACGTCATACTCGTGGGCGTGCCCGCCATGGGCGAGGCGCACGCGCGCGTCGAAGGCGTGCGGCTCCGGGATTTCCTCAAGGGATTCGAGGTAGCCTCCGCGGTCGGCAAAGGCGAAGGCCTGCCGGGCGCCGTCCGGGCGTAGTGTCTCCACCGTCACCTCGGTGGCCTTCCAGCCGTGGCCGCCTTCGAAGCGGACGCGCCAGCGCGGCGGGACGCCGTCCTCGAAGACCTCCAGCGCCATGACGCCGTGGCCGGTGTCAATGCGCCGGACCTCGTCGCCGTGGTTGTGGTGATGATGATGGTGGTCGTGGCTTGGATGCTGGTCACGCCAGGTGCGCCACATCATCCAGGCGGCGACGCCGACCACGATCACCGCCGAGGCGAGCTGGAAATACGGCTCGGAGGTCTCGACGTCGAAGCGGTCGGCGTAGTGCAGGCCGATCAGGGCGACGACCCAGACAACGAGCGTGTGGGACAGCGCGGCCGAGAGGCCGAGCAAGATCGCCTGCGGCACGCTGCCCCGGATGGCGACGATGAAGGCGGCCATCATGGTCTTGGAGTGCCCTGGCTCCAGCCCGTGCAAGGCGCCAAGCAGGATGGCGGAAGGGATGAACAGCCAGGCGTGGGAAGCGCCCTGCTGGAGCAGTTCGGAGAAGGAGCTCATGAGGCGGCCCTCACTTCAGGTAGGTGCGGACGAGGTCGAGCAGCTGCTCGGCGGCATCTTCGTCAAGGGCGCCGGGGTGCTTCTCCCGATCGACCAAGTGATGCAGGACGTGGTCCTCCACTACCTCGGCCATCAGCCCGGCCGTGGCGCCGCGCACAGCGGCGATGAGCTGCATCACCCGCTCGCAGCCCGCCTCGCTGTCCAGGGCGCGCTCGATCGCTTCGACCTGGCCCTTGATGCGCCGCACCCGGCTGAGCAGCTTCTGTTTCTCGTGGATGGTGTGGGTCACGGCCCCGAAATACCGTAGGGGGGTACCCTATTCAACACGAGTTGTTCGATGGCTGGCATACCGGCCGCCGTGACCGTCCAGGGCAACGGCCTGTATCAGTCAGACTCGTTCAGTTGCCTCCAGGTTTTCAGCGACCTGGCGGCGGCGGGCGTGGGCAGCCCCCCGAACGCGGCCCCTCCCTGCATCGCAGCCTGAAATATCTTGTCATACTCGGGCAATCTTCGGCTCGCACTTGGCCACCATCCTGACCCCGTCACATCGAGCGTGGGCCTTGCCTTTCCCGCGCCTGCACAGATCGGGGAAGCCCAGAAATGCGTCTTGTCACCTCCGTCGCGGCCGCCGCCCTGGCCCTCCTCGCCGCGGCCCAGCCTGCCGCCGCAGACGCGGCCTACGAGGCGTTCGGCACCCGTGGCCGAGCCCAGGATGTCAAGCGGACGATCGACATCGTCATGCGGGACAACAGCTACCAGCCGCAGCGCATCCAGGTCCGCGCTGGCGAAACCGTCCGCTTCCGCGTGCGCAACGCGGGCGAGCTGCTGCACGAGTTCAACATCGGCACCGCCGCCATGCACCAGCAGCACCAGCGCGAGATGCAGGCCATGTTCGAGAGCGGCATGATGTCTGCCACCAGCAAGGACGCCATGGCGGGCATGGACCACTCCAAGATGCCCGGCATGAACCACGGCGCCATGGGTCACGGTGGCATGAGCCACGGTAGCATGAACCATGGGTCGGCACCGATGCGCCACGACGATCCGAACGCGGTCCTGGTCGATCCCGGCAAGACCGAGGAGATGGTCTTCAAGTTCACCAAGGCCACCACGCTGGAGTTCGCCTGCAACATCCCGGGTCACTACGAGTCCGGCATGGTGGGCAGCGTCACCTTCTCGCGCTGACCGCTGGGACACGCCGCGTGCGTCGCGGCCAAGGAATGGAACGATGACAAGCAACAAGCTGAGCAGGCGGCAGGCGCTGGGCCTCGGGGTCGCCGCCCTGGCGTTCCCGGCCGCGCCCGCAGCCCTGGCCCAGCCCGCCGTCGGCCGGGCTATGCCGCGCGAGTTCAACCTGACCCTGTCCCACGTGACC
>NZ_JBBCWY010000021.1:0-32921 GCF_037145735.1 Roseomonas sp. USHLN139
CCATGGACGTCGAGCTGATCGCGCCGATCGCCATGGACCAGGGCCTGCGCTTCGCGATCCGCGAAGGTGGCCGCACGGTCGGCGCCGGCGTCGTCGCCTCGATCAGCAAGTGATCCGACCCGGTGCGGCCTTCGGGCCGCGCCGGAACGGGCGGGCCGCCTTCGGGCGGCCCGCCTTTTTTGTGCCCGCCTCCCTGCTGCGCGCCTTTTTCGGCCCATCCGGCGGAAACTTGGCCCCGGCCGCGCCTTTGCCCGCTGCTTCCCCCGCTTCGTCCTCTCGACAGCCGCTTTCGGCTGCCCTATAGACGCGGCCTCGCGCAGCGTTGGCTGCCGTGCAGGGGCGTAGCTCAATTGGCTAGAGCGCCGGTCTCCAAAACCGGAGGTTGGGGGTTCGAGACCCTCCGCCCCTGCCAACGGCCTCCGCCTTCCGTCGTGCGAGGCCGGGTCTAGTGGGGTGGCTCCGGACCGGATGCCGCCCGCGAAGCGTTTCCTCCCCCTCAGGGTAACCAGTTAGGGTAGCGATTTTGGCGAAGCTCGATCCCGCGCTGTTCATCCGCGATGTGCGGCAGGAGGTGGCCCGGGTCACCTGGCCGTCGCGCAAGGAAACGCTGATCACCACCGGCCTGGTCCTGGCGCTTTCCGCCGTGGCCGCGGTTTTCTTCCTGCTGACCGACAAGCTCATCCAGTTCGCGGTGGGCCTGCTCTTCGGCTTCGGCGTCTGAGGCGGAGCGATATCATGGCCGACATGAAGTGGTACGTCGTTCACGTCTATTCGGGCTTCGAGAAGAAGATCGCCCAGCAGATCCAGGAGCAGGCGGCGCAGAAGGGCCTGGCCGACAAGTTCGGCGACATCCTGGTCCCCTCCGAGGAGGTGACCGAGGTGCGCCGTGGCCAGAAGGTCAATTCCGAGCGCAAGTTCTTCCCCGGCTATGTGCTGGTGAAGATGGCGATGACCGATGAGGCCTGGCACCTGGTCAAGGACACGCCCAAGGTCACCGGCTTCCTCGGCGCCCGCAACAAGCCCAGCCCGATCTCCGAGGCCGAGGCCCTGCGCATCGTCCAGCAGGTCCAGGAAGGCGTCGACAAGCCGAAGCGCCCCGCGGTGGTCTTCGAGGTCGGCGAGCAGGTCCGCGTCGCCGACGGCCCCTTCACCAGCTTCATGGGCACGGTGGAAGAGGTCGACGAGGAGCGCGGCCGCGTGAAGGTCTCGGTCTCCATCTTCGGCCGCGCCACCCCGGTCGAGCTCGAATACGCCCAGGTCGAGAAGGTCTGAGGCGCCACCCCGCGCCATGCTGCAGCAGTTTCGGCAGCAGGCGCGGACACGGTGGGAGAGGCTGCTGGCCTCTCCCGGCGGCCCTCGCCGGGTCGCCCGCGGCATCGCCGGAGGTGCCGCCGCCGCCATGCTGCCGGCCTTCGGCGCGCATCTCCTCTTCGCCGCCCTCTTCGCCCTGATCCTGCGCGGCAGCCTGCCGGCCGCCGCCGCCGCCTGCCTGGCGCTGGGCAATCCCCTGACCCATCTGCTGCTGGTGCCGGCCGAATTCGCCCTCGGCCGCTGGCTGCTGCCGCCCGGCCTGGAATTCCTGCCCGAGCACGGCCCCTCCTGGCTGATGGCCACCCTGCCGGCGGCGGAGGAGACCGTGGCCGGCGGCCTGGCCTTCGCGATCGTGGCGGGCAGCCTGGCCTTCCTGCTGGCCCGTGCGGCCCTGAGGCGCGCCGCCTGATGCGCATCCTGGGCGTCATCCTGGCCGGCGGCCTGGCCACCCGCATGGGCGGCGGCGACAAGCCGCTGCGGCCCATTGCCGGCCGCCCGATGCTGGAGCATCTGGTCGAGCGCCTCCGCCCCCAGGTCGATGCCCTGCTGCTCAATGCCAATGGCGATCCGGCGCGTTTCGCTGGCTATGGCCTGCCGGTCGCCGCGGACCCGGTCCCCGGCAACCCGGGGCCGCTCGCCGGCATCCTGGCCGGCCTGGACCACGCCGCCGACAGGCAATTCGACTGGGTGCTGACCTGCCCCGGCGACACCCCCTTTATCCCGCCTGACCTGGCCAGCCGCCTGCACGCCGCCTGCCGGCAGGCAGGCACGCCAATCGCCCGGGCAAGCTCGGGCGGCCGGGACCACCCGCCCGTCGCCCTCTGGGCCACCCGCCTGCGCGACGCGCTGAGAGCCGCCATCGACGACGGCGAGCGGCAGCCACGGCGCTTCGCCAATACCCAGGGCTGCGCGACGGTCGAATGGGACGTCAGTTCCGGCGATCCGTTCTTCAACGCCAACACGCTGGAAGATCTGGACCGATAAGAAAAAAGGCCGGGGAGAAGGTATTCTCCCCGGACCCCTCATCTATTTCTGTCTATTTCTCGCAACGAATGAAGACCGTGCTGCGGTTGATGTCCTCGCCGATATCCGCGGCAGAACGATCCGCGCCGGAACTCGGCGCCACCTCCGGCACGATGCCCGCGCGCCGCAGGAACACCTGCGCCGCCGAACCCTTGATGGCGAAATTGACGTTCTGCGGGATGTCGCCGGTCTGCTTGGCGATGTTCTGCGCATGCAGCTTGCTGACCACCACGCCGACGATATGGCCTTGCATGTCCAGCAGCGGCCCGCCTGAATTGCCCGGCTGCACCTCGGCGCTGATCTGATAGTGGTTCGGGTTGTTGCGCAGCCCGTTCATGCCGTTCACCTCGCCCCGCGTCAGCTTCGGGTCGGAGGAGAGCAGCCCGGCCAGCGGGAAGCCGAAGGCGATGACGCCCTCGCCACGCCGGACATCGGGCGTCGAGCGGAAGGACACCACCTCCCCCGGATCGCCCGGCACCGCCAGCAGCGCCAGGTCGACGCTCTCGTCGACGCGGGCCGGCGGCACCGCCGGCAGGGTGCGGCCATCGGCGGTGCGGACGAAGATCTTGTTGCAGCCGGCGACGACATGCTGGTTGGTCAGCACCCGGTCGGTCGCCACCACGAAGCCGGTGCCCGAGGAGCCGGCGGCGCGCGGGTTCGGCGTGCCCTCGGCCGGGCGGCTGGGCGCCGGGCGCAGGTCGGCCGCCGTCACCTCCACCCGCGGCGTCGCGCAGATGTCGCGGTCGCGCAGCGTGGCGCGCTTGCCGTCCGCGGTGACCAGCCGGATGTCGAAGCGGCAGCCCGCCTCGCTGCGGGTGCGCAGCGTGAAGCTCTTGTCGGTCGGCATCGGCCGCGGCAGCGTGTTGCTGCCCCAGTCGGCGCGGCCGCTGCGCACCGCATGCAGCGCGGTCGCGTCCTGCCCGGTGCGGTTCACCACCTGGATGCGGTTCTGGCCGGCTTCGCTGCCGGGGGTTTCGGGGGCGGCCGCCGGCGCCTGGGCGAGGGCGGCGGAGAGCGGGGCCAGCGCGAGGACGGCGCAGGCGACGGGCAGGAGAGCGCGGTGCATGCGCGTGATCTTTGCCTTCGCCGTCAGCGATCAAGGGCCGGGTGCCAGGATTTCACAGGGCAGCCCTGCGTCGGCCGGCTTGACCTTCCCATTATGGGAAGCCCCATCTCCCCGCCATGGCCGACGCTTCCTCCCTCTCGCTCCCCGTCACCGGCATGAGCTGCGCCAGCTGCGCCACGCGGGTCGAGCGCGCGCTGTCCCGCTTGCCCGGCACCGAAACGGCCCGCGTCAACCTGGCCAGCCAGCGCGCCGAGGTCACCGGCACTACGCCGCTGCCCGAGCTCGCCGCCGCCTTGGATAAGGCCGGCTATGGGCTGGCGACGGAAGGCCAGTCGCTCGGCATCGCCGGCATGACCTGCGCCAGCTGCGCCGGGCGGGTGGAACGCGCGCTGCGCGGCGTCCCCGGCGTGCTGGAGGCTTCGGTCAACCTGGCCTCCGAGCGCGCCGCGGTGACGGCCATCGCCGGGCTCGACCCGGCCCTGCTCGCCGCCGCCGTCGAGCGCGCCGGCTACCACATCACCGCCACCGAGGCCGGTGACGCCGCCCCCGCCGAGGACCGCCGCGCCCGGATCGAGCTGGCCATCGCCTTCGCCCTGGCGGCGCCCTTCCTGGTCGGCATGCTCGGCATGGCCTTCGGGCGGCACTGGATGCCGCCGGGCTGGGTGCAGGCGCTGTTGGCGGCGCCGCTGCAATTCTGGCTGGGGCTGCGCTTCTACCGCGCCGGCTGGGCGGCGATCCGGGCGCGGACCGGCAACATGGACCTGCTGGTGGCGCTCGGCACCAGCGCCGCCTTCGGCCTGTCGCTCGTGCTGCTGCTGCAGGGCGGGGAACACCTGTATTTCGAGGCGGCGGCGGTGGTCATCGCCTTCGTCCTGCTCGGCCGCTATCTGGAGGGCCGCGCCCGCCGCGCCACCGGCGCCGCCATTGCCGCGCTGCTGGCGCTGCGCCCGCGCACCGCCCGCCGCCTGACGGCCGGCGGTGCCGAGGAGGAGATTTCCGCCGCCCTGCTGCGCCCCGGCGACCGGCTGGTGGTCCGCCCGGGCGAGCGCATCGCGGCCGACGGCACGGTCGAGGAAGGTGCGGCCGGCGTCGACGAAAGCGCGCTGACCGGCGAGAGCCGCGCGGTGGAGAAGGCGCCCGGCGACAGCGTCGCCACCGGCACCGTGGCGCTCGACGGCCGGCTGGTGCTGCGCGCCACCGCGGTCGGCGGCGAGACCCGGCTGGCCCAGGTGGCCGCCCTGGTCGAGGCCGCCCAGGCCAGCCGCGCGCCGGTCCAGAAACTGGTCGACCGGGTCAGCGCCATCTTCGTCCCGGTGGTGCTGGGGGTCGCGCTGCTGACCCTGCTGGGCTGGCTGCTGGCCGGGGCGGGGCTGGCCGCCGCGCTGCTGCATGCGGTCGCCGTGCTGGTCATCGCCTGCCCCTGTGCGCTGGGCCTCGCCACGCCCGCCGCCATCATGGCCGGCACTGGGGCGGCGGCGCGCGCCGGCATCCTGATCCGCGATGCCGCGGCGCTGGAGCAGGCCGGCCGCATCACCCTGGTCGCCTTCGACAAGACCGGCACCCTGACCGAGGGCCGGCCGCGCCTGGCCGCGCTCATCCCGGCCCTCGGCGTCGCGCCCGCCGCAGCCCTGGCCGCCGCCGCCCGGCTGCAGGCCGGCAGCGAGCATCCGCTGGCCCGCGCCGTGCTGGACGCCGCCGGCGGCCATCCCCCGCCGGCCGGGGATTTCCGCGCGCTGCCCGGCCGCGGCGTCGAGGGCGATGTCGAGGGCCGCCGCCTGCTGCTGGGCAGCCCGCGCCTGCTGCAGGAATCGGGCGCCGATTCCCGGCCGCTCGCCGCCGCCATCGCCGCCGCCGAGGCCGCCGGCCAGACTCTTTCTTTTCTCGTCGAGGCCGAGCCGCCGCGTCTGCTGGCGCTGCTGGCCTTCGAGGATGCGCCGCGCCCCGGCGCCGCCGCCGCCATCCGGGCGCTGCAGGCCCAGGGCGTCGAGACCGCCATGCTGTCGGGCGACGGCCCCGCCGCCGCCGGCGCGGTGGCCAAGGCCCTGGGCATCACCGAGGTCGCCGCCGGCGTGCTGCCGGAAGGCAAGGCGGCCCGCATCGCCGCCTGGCAGGCGAGCGGGAAGAAGGTCGCGATGGTCGGCGACGGGGTGAACGACGCGGCGGCGCTGGCCACCGCCGAGCTCGGCATCGCCATGGGCAGCGGCACCGATGTCGCCATCGCCGCCGCCCCCGTCGTGCTGCTGCGCCCCGACCCGGCGCTGGTCCCGGCGACGCTCGCCGTCACCCGCGCGACGCTGCGCAAGATCCGGGAGAACCTGGTCTGGGCCTTCGGCTTCAACGCGCTGGGCATTCCGCTGGCCGCCTTCGGCCTGCTGTCGCCGGCGCTGGCGGGGGCGGCCATGGCCTTTTCCTCGGTGGCGGTGCTGGGCAATGCGCTGCTGCTGACCCGCTGGAGGAGCACGCCATGAACATCGGCGAAGCGGCGCGGGGCTGCGGCCTCTCGGCCAAGATGATCCGGCATTACGAGGCCGAGGGGCTGATCGTCCCGCGCCGGCTGGAGAACGGCTATCGCGACTATGCCGAGGCCGATCTCGCCGTGCTGCGCTTCATCCGCCATGCCCGGGCGCTGGCCTTCCCGCTGGAGGATGTCCGCCGCCTGCTGGCGCTGTGGCGCGACCGCGGCCGGGCCAGCGCCGATGTCCGGCGCATCGCCCTCGACCATGTCGCGGCGCTGGAGGCCAAGGCCGAGGCGATGCAGGCCATGGCCCATTCGCTGCGCCACCTGGCGCGGCATTGCCATGGCGATGCCCGCCCCGACTGCCCGATTCTCGACGAGCTGGAGAAGCTGCCATGAGTGAGACATTCGCCGTCACCGGCATGAGCTGCGGCCATTGCGTGCGCGCCGTCACCGAGGCGATCCGGGCCGAGGACCCCGCCGCCGCGGTGCAGGTCGACCTGGCCGCCGGCCGCGTGGTGGTGGAAAGCCGCCTGCCGCGCGCCCGGCTGGCCGCGCTGATCGAGGCCGAGGGCTACGCCGCCACCTGAGGTTCAGCCTTCCTTCATCCAGCCGCGGCAAGAAGGCGGTTCGGCGGGGCGCATATCGGCCCCGTGCGGAGAAAAGGCGGGCGGCATGAGCAGCTTGTGGAAAAAAATCCCGGCGCTTCCCAGGATGGGTCTGACCGGCGGGGGGGTGGCATCGGCCCCGCCGCGGGGGGAGGCGGCAAGCCCTTCGGGCACGGCGCTGGCGCCGGAGGCAATGGCCGAGGCCAGTGCCCTGGCCACCCAGCCACCGGCGGGGAGCTACAGCCAGGCGCGCTTCACCGGCTATGGCGGCAGCGACATCCATCTGGTGCCGGCGCCGCCGCCCGTGGTCGAGGCCAATCCGGTGATGGCCCGGCTGCGCGACGAGCTGGAGCGGCTGGGCACCACCTATCGCGACTTCTTCGACACCCATGCGGACATGGACCCGCGCGCCATGACCCGCACCAAGGAGGGCTGGGCCGTCACCTGGCGTCGCTGGGCGCTGGACGACCTCACCGACGAGGTGGCGGAGCAGCGCAACGTCTATGTCATCCATCGGGGCGACAGCTTCCAGCACCGGCTGTTCCTGGACAGGAACGGGCGGCACCTGCTGGCGGTGCAGCCGCAGGACCCCTTCTCGGCGATGCGCTACCGCAAGCTGCGGCCGGACCAGGATCTCTGCGACCTCTACGGGCCTTTCGCGCGGCTTTCGGCCAGCCCGCGCGGCTGAGGGCGGCCCGCCCGCGGCTTCCGGGGGCGGCAAGGCTTCACGCCGCGCCGTCGCAGGCTAGTCTGGGGACCACACCAGGTCTCCAGACCTGCGACAGAGGAGCTTCCGCCCATGCGCATCACCGCCATCCGCGACGGCGTCGCGCCGATCAGCAGCGACATCGCCAATGCCTATATCGATTTCTCCAAGATGACGGCGAGCATCGTCGCCGTCACCGTGGAGGACGGGCAGGGCCGCAGCGCCACCGGCTTCGGCTTTAATTCCAATGGCCGCTATGCCCAGCCGGGCCTGCTGCGGGAGCGCTTCATCCCCCGCCTGCTGGAGGCGCCGGAGGTGGCGCTGTCGACGCCCGAGGGCACGCTGAACCCGGCCGGCGCCTGGGCGGCGATGATGAAGAACGAGAAGCCGGGCGGCCATGGCGAGCGCTCGGTCGCGGTCGGCGTGCTGGACATGGCGCTGTGGGACGCGGCGGCGAAGCTGGAGGGGGTGCCGCTGTGGCGCCTGCTGGCCGAGCGCTACCGCCAGGGCCAGGCCGATGACAGCGCCTGGATCTATGCCGCCGGCGGCTACTACTACCCGGGCAAGGGGGTGGACCAGCTGGTCGAGGAGATGCGCCGCTACCTCGGCATGGGCTATTCGGTGGTCAAGATGAAGATCGGCGGCGCCCCCGGCACGCCGCTGCGCGATGCGCTGAAGGAGGATGTGGCGCGGATCGAGGCGGTGCTGGCACTGCTGGGCGGCGACGGCTCGCGGCTCTGCGTCGACGTCAATGGCCGCTTCGGGCTGCATGCGGCGTTGAGCTATGGCGCGGCGCTCGCCCCCTATAAGCTGCGCTGGTACGAGGAGCCGCTGGACCCGCTGGACTACAGCACCCATGCCGCGCTGGCCGAGCATTACCAGGGCCCGATCGCGACCGGCGAGAACCTGTTCAGCATGCAGGATGCCCGCAACCTGATCCGGCATGGCGGGCTGCGCGCCGACCGCGACATTCTGCAGTTCGACCCGGCGCTGTCCTACGGCCTGGTCGAGTACCTGCGCACGCTGGAGATGCTGGTCGCCCATGGCTGGAGCCCGCGGCGCTGCGTGCCGCATGGCGGCCACCAGTTCGCGCTGAACATCGCGGTGGGGTTGGGCCTGGGCGGCAATGAGAGCTATCCGGAGGTCTTCGCCCCGTTCGGCGGCTTTGCCGACGACACGCCGGTGCAGGACAGCCGGATCAGGTTGTCCGACGCTCCCGGCATCGGCTTCGAGTCGAAATCGGCGCTGTATGCCGTGCTGAAGACCTTGATGGACTGACGGGAGGTGCAGGAACCTCAGGTTCCTGCCGGGGGTGAAGGGGGCGGCGCCCCCTTCTCTGTGTATTCCCGGATGGCGAAGTCCATCCGGCGGACCAGGGCGTCGACGAGTCGCGACGGCGCCAGCGGCGCCAGCCGGAGGGCGAGCGCCAGCGGCCAGGGAAAGGCCATGCGGGCCGCGCCGCGGCGGATGGCGCGCTCGACCTTGATGGCGGCGGCCTCGGCCGAGATGGAAAGCGGCCGCGCCCCCACCCAGCGATCCCCCATGGCGCTGTCGAAGAAGCCCGGGGCGACCAGGGTGACGCGCAGGCCTTTCGGCGCGGTCTCGGCGCGCAGCGCCTCGCCATAGCTCCAGAGGGCGGCCTTGCTGGCGCAGTAGCCGGCGCTGTCGGGCAGGCCGCGGAAGGCGGAGAGCGAGGTCACCAGCGCGATGCTGCCATAGCCGCGGGCGAGCAGGCCGGGCAGCAGCGGCTCCACCAGGTGGAGCGCGCCCATCATGTTGGTCTCGTACTGGGCGCGGATGGCGGCCAGGCCTTCGCGGGCGCCGTCCGGCCGGGTGCCGGCGGCGATGCCGGCATTGGCGATGGCCAGGTCGATGGGCGTCTCGGCGTCCCAGAGGGCAAGCTGCGCCGCCATGGAATCGGCGTCGCGGACATCGAGGCGGGCGGTCTTCGTGGCCGCGCCGGCGGCCGCGCAGGCGGTGGCGGTGGCGGAGAGCGCGCTGTCGTCGCGGCCGATCAGGTGGAGGGTGACGCCGGGGGCCGCGAAACGCTGCGCCAGCGCCGCGCCCAATCCGCGCGAGGCCCCGGTGATGACAACCGACGAGAACATCAGCGCAGGCCCTTGCGGCGGGCGAGCAGGCCGCGGATCCAGCCCTCGAGGCCGCGATGCGCGGTCCAGCGCGAGACCTTCCAGACGCTCGGGTCGTCCAGGCGTTCGAGGATCAGCTCCGGCGGGCAGGGCAGCTCGGTCAGCGGATCGACCTGGCGCGGGAAGAGGATGAGGGTGGCGGCGACCAGCGCGTCGAGCGACAGGGGGCGGCCACGGCGGGGCAGAGCGGGGGCGCGGTCCTCGGTCAGGCCCCAGCCGGCATAGAAGGGCTGGCCCCAGGTGACCACGGGGACGCCGCGCAGCAGCGCCTCGAAGCCGGAGAGCGAGGTCAGGGTGTGCAGCGCGTCGATCTGCGGGAAGAGGGCGGTGAGCGGCGCGCCGGTGACCACCTGGTCGGCCAGGCCGGCCAGCGCCTCGGGCGGCAGGCGGCCCTTGCGGAAGCCGGCCTCCAGGTCGGGATGCGGCTTGTAGACCAGCCAGGCCTCGGGGTGGGCGTCGCGCACCGCCTGCAGCAGCGCCCGGTTGCCCTGGATCGCGCCGCCGCCGAGTCGCACCGAGGCGTCGTCCTCGACCTGGCCGGGAACCAGAAGTTTTTTCCGCCCTGCCGGCGCGGCGATGACGGGGGCCTCGCCGTGGAGATTGTATTTCGTCACGCCCCGCCGGACGATCGCCGCGCGCAAATCGGCCGCCCTGCGGAGCAAATCCGGTGAAAACTCGGTAATCGCGAGAAGGTGTTCCAGGGCGCTCTCGCGGGACGGATCGTAGTAGACGCCGCGCTCGTCGACGGCATAGGCGGCGCCGGGCAGGAAGCGGGCGCCGAGGCCGCGGGAGCGCACGAAGCCGTCCTCGACGGTCAGCAGGGGCACGCCGGCGGCCGCGCATTCGGCGCGGAAGCCGGCGGGGATGGCGCCGGCCCAGGCGGCGATGGCGCCGTGGCGGGCCTGCGCTTCCGCCAGGGCCCGGGCCGGGCGACGGGCGAAGGCAGGCGCGCCGCCGGCATGGGCGAAGAGGGCGGCGATGCGGTCGCGCTTCCAGAAGGCCATGCCCAGGCAGACGGCGACGCGGCGGTTCTCGGCCTGGGCCTGCTGCCACTGGGCCAGCTGGTCGAGCGCCTGCTCCGCGCTCCAGGGGCGGGAAAGGAAGGGATCGACGCAGCGCAGATGGGCCAGCAGCGCGGCCCAGCGCGGCGCGGCGGGCAGCATCCGGCCGGCGACGCGCACCCCGGCGGCGGCGGCCAGCAGGGCCATCTCCGGACCGGCGCCATAGAGATCCTCGGCCAGGTCGAGCAGGGTCCAGGGCGCCAGGCGGGCGCGCAGCAGCCGGGCGCCAGCCGGCGGGCGCAGCTGGAAGGCGGCTTCCGCGGGGGCGGCGGGGTCGCGGGCCAGCAGCAGGGGGCGGCCGCCGGCAGCCGCCTCGGCGGCGGCCAGGGCGGCGCGGGCGGCGGCGGCGCGGTCGGGACGGCAGGGGTCGAGCACCAGCAGGGCGGCGCGGCGCGGCAGGCCCAGGCGGGCGAAGCCCGGATCGGGCAGGCCGGGCTCGCCGCCCAGCCGCGCGGCCACCAGCCGGGCGGCGAAGGCCTCGGCGCGGGCCAGCGCCTCGGGCCCGGCGTCCGGGGCGGCGGCCAGCGGCACCTCGTGCAGGCAGGGGGGCAGGCCGGGCAGCGGCAGCAGCGCCACGGCGCGGTGGCGACCCTGGAAGGCGGGGCTCCGCAGCGGCCCGGCGGCATAGCGCAGCAGCTGGCCCGGCGCCCGCAGCGGCGGCGGGGCATCGAGCGGCAGGGCCAGGAGCTCGGCCCGGGCGGCGGGGGCCGGCTGACATTCCGGCCAGAAAGCCGCCAGATGCGCCGCCTCGGCCGGGCTGGCGGCCGGAAAGGCCAGGCGGCGGCCGATGGTATCGGGTGCCGCATTCCAGCGCGTCTCTTCCATTCCGGCCAAGAATTTCCTCAATAAAGCGTGAGTGAGCGAGTGCAGCCGGGTTTTGCCAGCCGCGAGGCAGTGCGGTAGATTCAAGCCATGCAAGAACGCATACAAGCCTGCGTGAGCGGGAAGTCCAGTGATGGGGTTTTCCGCGCGACGCCGCGCGGCCGCCCGGTCGGTTCGGCGATGAGACTCGGCTCGGCGATGAGGCTGGCGGCCCTGGGCGTCGCCGGCCTGGCGCTGGCCGGCTGCAGCAGCCTGTCCGGTCTCGGCCTGTCGGGCGGTAGCGGCTCGGTGCCGCCGGCGAGCGACGTGCAGCCGCCGCCGCCGCGCATGACCGATCCGCTGGCGAATTTCGCCGCGGCGACGCCGCCGGGCAGCAGCGGGCTGGTGGCCCCGGCCGAAGGCCGGGCGCCGGTCACGGTTCAGGTGGTGCGCGCCTACAACTCGGCCGGCGGGCGGGAATGCCGCGAGCTGCAGATCGGCCAGGGCGTGGCGCCGCGGGCGGCGATCTATTGCAAGGAGCCCTCGGGCGCCTGGGCGGCGGTGAAGCCGCTGCTGCGCGGCGGGGCGGTGGCCCGGCCGTGATCATCGGCGATGTGCCCCGCCGGGCTGAATCCAGCCAGGTGGCGACACAGCTGCGCGTCATCCGTGCGCTCTTCACGCGCGAATTGCTGACCCGGTTCGGCACCAGCCGGATCGGCTTTGTCTGGCTGCTGGCCGAGCCGATGATGCTGGCCATGATGATCTCCACCCTGCACTGGGTGAGCGGCCATGGCGTTGGCAACGGCCTGCCGACCTTTCTCTTCTATGCCATGGGCTATACGCCCTTCGTGATGTTCCGCTCGATCGTCAATCGCGGCGCCAACGTCATCAACGCGAACATGTCGCTGCTGTTCCACCGCAACATCACGCTGCTGGACGTCGCCATCGCCCGCAACCTGATGGAGGCGGCGGTCTGCAGCATGATCATCACCATCTTCATCACGGTGGCGGCGATCTTCTTCAACGAATGGCCGCATGAGCCGGCGCTGCTGTTCTGCGGGCTGATGATGAGCGCGCTGCTGGCGCATGGGCTGTCGATGCTGCTGGCGGCGCTGACCTGCTTCTATGAGGCGCTGGAGCGCTTCACCCACCCGCTGACCTATATGATGATGCCGATCTCGGCGACCTTCTACATGATGAGCATGGTGCCTTCGGAGACGCGGGACCTGCTGCTGATCAACCCGCTGGTGCATGTCCACGAGATGAACCGCTGGGCGCAGTTCGGCGACCGCGTGGTACCCTATTACAGCATCCCCTATGTCCTCTGCTGGATTTTCGGGCTGAACCTGCTGGGCATGGCCGGGCTGCGCGCCGCCCGCTCCCGCATCACCATGATGGAGTGAGCGGGCGATGCTGGAGCTGGACAATGTCTGGAAGAGCTTCGAGACCAAGCAGGGCATGAAGCAGGTGCTGCGGGGGGCCAATGCCCGGATCCGCCGCGGCGAGCATGTCGGCATCCTCGGCCGCAACGGCGCCGGCAAGTCGACGCTGCTGAAGATCATCGCCGGGGTCGAGCGGCCGACGGTGGGCCGGGTGCGCTGCACCATGCGGATGTCCTGGCCGCTGGGCGGCAGCTACGGCATCCAGACCAGCCTGACCGGCGCCGCCAATGCCCGCTTCATCGCCCGGGTCTATGGCACGCCGGTGAAGGAGACCGAGGAATTCGTGGAGGATTTCTCCGAGCTGGGGCATTATTTCCGCGAGCCGGTAAAAACTTACTCCTCCGGCATGACCTCGCGCCTGATGATGGCGCTGTCCTTCTCGGTGGATTTCGACTGCTACCTGGTGGACGAGACGCTCTCCACCGGCGATGCGCGCTTCGCGGACAAGTGCCGCGCGGTGTTCGACATGCGGCGGGCCAATGCCGGCATCCTGATGGTGTCGCACAATCCCTTGCATGTGAAGAAGTACTGCAACTCGGCCGCAATCCTGCGGAACGGCATGCTGGAATTTTACGAGGACGTCGATGAAGCTATCACCGCCTACCAGGGCCTCTGAGCCCGGGATGACCGGTGCGGCGACCCGCCCCGTCACCACGCCGCTCCCCCGGCCGGGCCTGAAGCCCCAGCGCGGCTTCCTCTGGAAGCGCCGGTTCTACCTGCTGCTGGTGGTGCTGCCGACCCTCCTCGCCGGCCTGTATTTCTACGGCTTCGCCACCGGCCAGTTCGCCTCGCAGGCGCAGTTCGTGGTGCGCGGCCGCAGCGGCAGCGGCGGCGGTGGCGGCGCCGGCGGCGGGGCGCTGGCCAGCATGATGGGGGCGGCCGGCTTCGCCGCCACCTCGCAGGATGCGCTGGCGGTGAAGGAGTTCCTGGGCTCGCATGACGCGCTGATCGCGCTGCAGGAGCGGGTCGGGCTGAACGAGCTCTACCGCCGGCCGGAGGCCGATCTGCTGGCCCGGCTCTGGACCGAGAAGCCGCCGGCCGAGCTGCTGCAGATCTACCACAACCACATGAACACCATCACCATCGACAGCACCTCCGGCATCATCACGCTGCAGGCGCGCGCCTTCCGCCCCGACGACGCCCAGCGCATCGTCGAGGAGCAGCTGCGCATGTCGGAGGAGTTCGTGAACAGGCTCTCCGCCCGTGCCCGCGAGGCCTCGCTGGCCCTGGCGCGCGAGGAGATCGCCCGGGCCGAGAAGCGGGTGCTGGACAGCCAGGCCGCGGTCACCGCCTGGCGGCAGCAGGAGCGGTCGGTCGATCCGCAGCGCAGCGCGCAGATGGGGCTCGACGGGCTGGGGGCGCTGGAAGGCCTGCTGACCGGGGCGCGTGCCGAGCTGCAGGAGAAGTCGGCCTATATGCGGCCCGACAATCCGGTCATCTCCGGGCTGCGCAACCGCATCGCCTCGCTGCAGCAGCAGATCAACGAGCACCGGCAGCGGATGATCCGCGGCGGCGAGAACCTGCCGGCCCAGCTGGCCGCCTATGAGCGGCTGGCCCTGGAGCGGGAATTCGCCGACAAGCAGCTGGCCTCGGCCACCGAATCGCTGGAATCGGCGCGGGTGGATGCGCAGCGCCAGCAGCTCTTCGTCACGCGCATCGTGCAGCCGACCATGGCGGAGCTCGCCATGTATCCGCGGGCGGGCATCATCCTGCTCAGCATGTTTATCGTCTTGTCAGTGTTTTACGGGATCGGGTGGATGATGGTGACGGGTGTCCGTGAACATGCGTTCTAGCCGCGCGTCGATCGCCGGCGCCCTGGCGCTGGTGAAGAGTCTGATGCTGGTGCAGACCCTGGTGCTGCTGCAGGGCGGCGTCGCGATGGCGCAGAGCCCGACGCTCTCCAGCCCCTCGCCGGCGCTGCAGTCGCAGGGCAGCGGCGGGCTGATGAGCGTGCCGCAGCTGCTGCCCGCCAGCGAGATGACCAGCCGTGCCGGCACCGCGACCGAGGCCGAGGCGGGGGCGACGGTCGCTGGTCCGCTTTCCGAGCCGCAGCGCCAGGCGGGGCCGAGCCGCGCCGTCTTCGGCGCCGCGCTCTTCGCCCGCGGCGCGCCGAGCGCCTCCGACACCGGCAATCCGAACTACCGGCTGGGGCCGGGGGACCGCGTCAGCGTCCGCGTCTGGGGCGGCGTCGAGGCCGAGGTGATGGGCCAGGTCGATCCGGAGGGGAACCTGTTCCTCCCCTCGGTCGGGCCGCTGAAGATCGCCGGCGTGCGCGCCGGCGACCTGCAGCGCACGGTGGAGGGCGAGCTGCGGCGGATCTACACCCAGCAGGTGCAGGTCTATGCCGTGCTGCTCTCGGCGGCGCAGATCGGCGTCTATGTCACCGGCTTCGTCAAGCTGCCGGGCCGGCACATGGGCTCGGCCTCGGACACGGTGCTCGACTTCCTGCTGCGCGGCGGCGGCGTCGACCCGGTGCGCGGCTCCTACCGCGACATCGTCATCAACCGCGGCGGCCGCACGGTCCAGCAGATCGACCTCTACCCCTTCCTGCTGCAGGGCCGCCTGCCGCAGGTCACGCTGCAGCATGGCGACACCATCGTGGTCGGCAAGCAGGGCTCTGTGGTCTCGGCCGATGGCGCGATCCGCAACAACTACCTCTTCGAGGTGGCGGGGCGGACGATGAGCGGCTCGGAGCTGATGGACCTCTCGGCGCCGCTGCCGGCGGCGACCAATGCGGTGATCCGCGGCACCCGCAACGGCCAGCCCTGGTCGCGCTACGTCACCACGGCGGAGCTGCGGCGGCAGCCGCTGCAGGACCAGGACATCGTCACCTTCATCACCGACGCGCCGGCCCCGACGGTGCGCGTCTTCGTCGAGGGCAGCCGGCTCGGCCCCTCGGTGCTGGTGGCCGACCGCGACACCACGCTGTGCCAGCTGCTGGACTATGTGGCGGTGGACCCGGCGCTGGCCGATACCCGCTCGGTCTTCCTGCTGCGCCAGCGCCTGGCGGCGCAGCAGCGGCGCTCGATCAACGAGGCGCTGGACCGACTGGAGCGGCAGCTGTTCACCGCGACCTCCAGCACCACCGGCGTGTCGCAGATCCGCGCCTCGGAGGCCCAGCTGGTCAGCAGCTACATCCAGCGCGGCCGGCGGATCCAGCCGGAGGGCCGGCTGGTGGTGGCCGATGATTATGGCCGCTGCACCAATATCCGCCTGGAGGATGGCGACACCATCGTGATCCCCGAGCGGTCGGAGACGGTGCTGGTGGGCGGCGAGGTGACGACGCCGCAGGCGGTGGTCTGGCGGCCGAACATGACGATCGACGACTATGTCAACGCGGCCGGTGGCTACACCCAGCGTGGCACCTCGAGCGACATCATGATCCGGCGTGCCAGCGGCCAGATCATCCTGGACCCGCGGGAGGGCCCGCGTCCGGGTGACGAGCTGATCGCGCTGCCGCATCTGGAGATCAAGGGTCTGCAGCTGACCGCCGATATCCTGCAGCTGATCTACCAGTCCGCCCTGTCCGCCCGGGTCTTCACCAACAACTGAGTGCGGCGTGTCCCGCCAGCGGCGGCCCACGACAGACAGAGAGAAGATGGAGGTCCGGGGGAATTCCTTCCCCCGGCCTTTTTCTTTTTCAGGGGTTGAGCAGCGACGGCGCCACCCCTCCCGGCATCACCGTGACGGTGGCCGTCCGCCCCGGAATCAGCCGCAGCCCCTCCGGCAGCGGGTCGAGCGTCACCCGCACCGGGATGCGCTGGGCCAGCCGCACCCAGGAGAAGGTCGGGGTGATATTGGCCACCAGCCCGCTGGTCTGCTCGCGGTCGGCGATGCCGCCGGCGATGCTCGCAACCCGGCCGGTCAGCGCCCGGCCGTCGCCCATCAGGGTGACGCGCACCGGGTCTCCGGGATGGATGCGGGCCAGCTTGGTCTCCTCGAAATAGCCCTGGACATGCAGGCTGCGGGCGTCGACCAGGGCCATCACCGCGCTGCCGGCGGCGACATAGGCGCCGGGGCGCAGCGTCAGGTTGGTGATGGTGCCGTCGGCCGGGGCGAGGACCTCGGTGCGCTCCAGATTGAGCCGCGCCACCTCGCGCGCGGCCTGGGCCTCGTGCCAGCTGGCCTCGGCGGTGGCGGCGTCGGAATGCGCCTGCTCCTGGCGCTGGGCGGAGACGATGCCCTCGTTCAGCCGGTCGTAGCGGCGCTCGTCGCGGCGGGCGCGCTCCAGGCTGGCGGCGCGGCTCTCGACCACCGCCTCGGCCTGCTGCAGGGCCAGGGCGAAGCGGGCGCGGTCCAGGCGGAACAGCGGCTGGCCGCGGGTGACCACGGCATTGTCCTGCACCAGCACCTCGGCCACCAGGCCGGAGACATCGGGGGCGATGCCGATGATGTCGGCGCGCACCCGCCCGTCCCGCGTCCAGGGCGCCTCCATGTAGTAGCGCCAGAGCTGCCAGCCGACCGTGGCGGCCGCCGCCACCAGGGCCAGGGTGAGCAGGATCCGGGCGATCCGGGCGACGAGCGGTTTCATGGCAGCAGGGTCTCCGCAAGGGCGGCGGTGCCGCCCAGGATCAGGATGTAGAGCGCGAAGTCGAACAGGGCCGGGTGCCAGACCCAGCGATAGGCGCCGGCGGCGCGCAGCAGGCGGCGGGCCAGGGCGGCGGCCGGCAGGGCGAGCACCGCCCAGACCAGCAGCGCCGGCAGGAAGATGCCGTAGAGGTCGATTTCCGCGGTCATGCCGGCACACCTTCGGGAATGGGCCCTGGCGCGAAGGGCGAGGGCGCCGCGGGGAACAGCGCCAGGCGCAGCCCGCTGACCGAGAGCGCCGCCTGGCGGGCGGCGCGCGAATCGCCGGCCGCCGCGCAGCTGGCCAGCGTCGCGTCGATCCGCTGCAGCAGCGCGGCGGCGGGCAGCCGGCCGCGCGCCTCGGCGGCGACCGCCTGCAGCAGCGCCTCGACCGCCTGGCGCGGCGCGGCGGGCAGCGCCGCCATCTGCTCGCGCAGCCGCAGCATGTTCAGCGCGGCGCGCAGGTCGGAGAGCTCGGCCACCGGCACGGCGCGGGCATCGACGGCGCCGAGCCGCGCGGCCAGCGCCTCGAAGCGGTCGAGCATGACGCCGAGCAGGCGGCGCAGATCGGCCGGCACCCGGCCCTCGGCCAGCCGCGCCAGGTCCAGCCGGTCGGCCGCGGCCAGCCGCTGCACCCGCCAGGCGACGCCGAAGGAGCGGGCGAGGCGGGCCAGCAGCAGCGCCAGGCCGAGCCCGCCAATGGTCGCCAGCCCGCCATCGGCAAAGCCGGCGAAATCGGTCGCGACATAGCTTTCCTGCAGGCTGATCACGGTGGGCAGGGTGACGGCGATGGCCAGGCAGGGCGCCATCAGCCCCGGCTGCGGCATCAGCGCGCCGATCGGCAGGTAGAGCAGGCCGAGCGCCAGCAGCAGCAGCGGCAGCCCGTCGATCAGGGGCAGGATGGCGAACTGGTAGAGCCCGGCCAGCAGCACCGCGGCGACCGAGCCCATCAGGAACTGGCGCAGCGCCGGCGCCGGGTCGTCGAGCTGGCCGAAGATGCAGAGCGCGACGCCGCCCATCATCGCCATGCTGGCGCCGTGCGACCAGCCGCTGCCGATCCACAGCGTGGCGCCGATCAGCACCGCGCCGGTCGCCGCCAGGCCGGAGAGGGCGACCAGCAGCGGGTCGACATGGCCGGGCAGGTGGTCGGCGGCGGCCGGTGCCGCCTCGGCCGGCCGCTCGGCCTGCAGGCGCTCGGTCAGCAGCAGCGATTCGCGCCAGTGGTTGACCAGCTCGCGCAGCCGCTCGACCAGCCCGTCGCGCAGCAGCGCGGCCCAGGGATCGGCGGCGGGATGCGGGTGGCGGGCGGCCTCGGCCAGCCGGGCCTCCAGCCGCTGGGCGCCGAGCAGGCGGTTCGGCCCCGGCGGCTGCGCCAGGCTGGCGGAGAGCCAGCCAGCGATGTCCTGGCGCAGCGGCGACAGCGCGGCGTCGGCGGCCGGGTCGAGGGCGGCCAGCGACCGGCCGCGCTCGCCGATGGCGGTCAGCAAAGTGGGCAGGGCGCGGGCATGCTCGTGCAGCCGCCCGGCCCAGAGCAGCGGCGCGCGGCGGCCAGCGGCCTCGTAGCGCGCCTGGTGGAACAGGCCGGCCAGCGCGGCGCCGTCGCGGGCGATGCGGCGCCGCTCGGCGGAGAAGCGCTCCGGGTCGTGCGGCCGGGTCAGGCTGTCGGCGCCGAAGCGGGCGAGATCGGCCAGCCAGGCGCGGCTGGCGGCCAGCACCCGGGGCGCGCCCTGGCGCGGGAAGAGCACGCCATGCATCAGCCAGGCGCAGAGGATGCCGAGCCCGATCTCGATCATCCGCCAGATGGCGGTGTCGAAGACGGTCTGCGGGCTGTCGACGATCGGGAAGCAGATCAGCGCCGCGGTATAGCCCGAGAGCATGAAGGCATAGCCGCGCGGCGTCGGGTCGTAGAGCGAGGCGGCCAGGCAGAGCCCGATCCAGACCGCCAGCACGGCCGCGGCCAGAGGCGGCGCATTCACCAGCTGGGGAAAGACCAGAATGGAAAAAAGGCCGCCGCAGAGGGTGCCGACCAGGCGCCAGGTGGCCTTGGCGCGCAGCGCCCCGGCGAAGGGCTGCGCCACGATATAGACGGTGCCCATCGCCCAGTAGGGCCGCGGCAGGTCGAGCGAGAAGGCGATCCACAGCGCCAGCGCGGCAGCGGCGAAGCTGCGCGCGGAATAGAGCCAGTCCTCCAGCGTGGGGGCGCGCAGCATCAGGCCAGGTCTCCCGGTTCGCGGCCGAGATTGGCCGCCATGCGCTCCAGCACCTGCATGGCGATGGCCAGCTCGCCAGCGTCGCAGCCCTGCAGCACCTCCGCCCGCAACGCTTCCAGCGCCGAATCGGCGGCAGCGGCGGCGGCATGGCCGGCCTCGGTCAGGTGCAGGCTGCGGGCGCGGCGATCGGCGGGGTCGGGGCGGCGCTCGACCAGGCCGGCCGCGCCGAGCTGGTCGAGCAGCGGCACCAGCGAGGGCTGCTCGATGCTCAGCGCCGCGGCGAGGGCGCCCTGGCGGATGCCGCTGCCCGGCTGGTGGCGCAGCAGCAGCAGGGCCGAGGCGGTGGCATGCGACAGGCCGAGCGGCGCCAGGCGCAGATCGGCGGCGCGCCGCCAGACGCGGGTGATGACGATGAAATGCGTGCCGAAGCGACGGCGCAGCGCGGCCAGGGCAGGATCGTCGGCCAGCGCAGGATCGTCGGCCAGGGCAGGATCAGCGGCCAGGGCGGCGGCAGGGGAGGGGGCGGCGGGCATGGGAAATAGATAGGTGGCTAATTATAAGCGGAGAATGAATTGCCGCGCCGCGGCAGCCATGCGCCCGGCGCGCGCCGGCGAGCCATGCGCCGACCGCGGGGCGAGAAGGTGTGGACTCCCGCAGGCGGAAAGGATATACGCCCGCCTCCGCCGTGACCCGAGAGTTGCGTGCGCCGTTGCGCGCGCGAAAGGTTAGCGGCGTTCTCTTCAGGGACGCGGGAGGCCCGGCCAGGGCCGACAGCACCGCGCGCCTCTGAAAGCGCAGAGGAACGGTTATGGCGAAGAAGATCGTCGGCTACATCAAGCTGCAGATCCCGGCGGGCAAGGCGAATCCCTCGCCGCCGGTCGGCCCCGCGCTGGGTCAGCGCGGCCTGAACATCATGCAGTTCGTGAAGGAATTCAACGCGGCGACGCAGCAGATGGAGCCCGGCACCCCGACGCCGGTCGTCATCACCGCGTATTCGGACCGCACCTTCTCCTTCATCACCAAGACGCCCCCGAACACCTACTTCCTGCTGAAGGCGGCCAAGCTCGAGAAAGGCAGCCAGACTCCGGGCAAGGGTGGCGTGATCGGTCGTCTGACCAAGTCGCAGCTGCGCGAGATCGCGGCGACCAAGATGAAGGACATGAACGCCAACGACGTGGAGGCCGCGGTGCGCATGCTCGCCGGTTCCGCCCGCTCGATGGGCATGTCCGTGGTGGAGGGCTGATCCATGGCCAAGCAGGGCAAGCGTCTGAAGGCCGTCTACGCCGGTCTCGACACCGACAAGCAGTATGCGCTGGCTGACGCCATCGCGACCGTGAAGTCGGTCTCCAAGGCGAAGTTCGACGAGACCGTCGAGATCTCGATGAACCTGGGCATCGACCCGCGCCATGCCGACCAGATGGTCCGCAGCGTGGTCTCGCTGCCGCACGGCACCGGCAAGACCGTCCGCGTCGGCGTCTTCGCCCGCGGCGCCAAGGCCGAGGAAGCGACCGCCGCCGGCGCCGACGTGGTCGGTGCGGACGACCTGGCCGCGCTGGTGCAGGAAGGCAAGATCGAGTTCGATCGCTGCATCGCGACCCCGGACATGATGGGCCTGGTCGGCCGCCTGGGTAAGATCCTGGGCCCGCGCGGCCTGATGCCGAACCCGAAGCTCGGTTCCGTGACCATGGACGTCAAGGGCGCGGTTGCCGCGGCCAAGGCCGGCCAGGTCGAGTTCCGCGCCGAGAAGGCCGGCATCGTGCATGCCGGCATCGGCAAGGTGTCCTTCGGCACCGAGCAGCTGGTCGAGAATGCGCGCGCCTTCGTCGAGGCGATCAACCGCGCCAAGCCGACCGGCGCCAAGGGCACCTACGTGAAGAAGGTGGCCGTGTCCTCCTCGATGGGCCCCGGCCTTAAGGTGGACGTCAGCACGCTGCAGGCCTGAGGCCTGGCGTGACGAGATACGCGCCCCGGCTCCGCCGGGGCGCGGGCAGGGGGCCGGCCATCCGGCGGGCCCCCGGAACCTGTCCGAGAGCGCATGTGGCCTATTCTGGCCTTAAGGGGGCAGCCGCCCCGCAGGCGTGAGATGGGAATGCCGAGAGATCCAGGTCGTGCCCGCTTCGGCGGCGCGGCGTGATGGGCTTGGTCTTCCGCAGACTCAGACAGTCTTAGTTGGGGCGTCGCCGGGCTGTGGGTCCGGGGATGTCCCCGTGTGAACCGGTCGGGACCCTTCCAAAAGGTCACGACCACCGTTTGGAGACGGGAGTTGGATCGTACGGAGAAGCGTGCGTTCGTTGCCTCCCTCGCAACGGTGTTCGCTGAGACGAACTTCGTGCTGGTTGCCCAGAACAAGGGCATGACGGTGGCGGATGTGTCGGCTCTGCGGCGCCAGATGCGGGCGGCGGGCGCGACGTATAAGGTCGCGAAGAACCGGCTGGCCGCCCTCGCCCTCGACGGCACGCGCTTCCAGGGCATCTCGCCGCTGCTGAAGGGTCCGACCGCGCTCGCGTGGTCGACGGATCCGGTCGCGGTGGCGAAGACTGCCATGGATTTCGCCAAGGGGAACGACAAGTTCGTGATCCTGGGCGCGGCGCTCGGAACCCAGGTGCTGAACGCCGATGGCGTCAAGGCCCTGGCCGCGCTGCCGTCGCTCGATATCCTGCGCGGGCAGCTGGTGGGTCTGATTCAGACCCCGGCCACCCGGATCGCCGGCGTGCTTCAGGCACCGGGCGGTCAGGTTGCGCGGGTTCTGGCGGCTTATGCCAAGAAGGACGAGGCGGCCTAACAGGCTACCTTTCGCGGAAGACCCCCGGTGGCCGTGCTTTGCCAACCGGGGATTGCATTCATCACGCCAAGCGATTACATCGAAGGATAGAGAACCATGGCCGATCTCGTGAAGCTGGTTGACGAGCTCTCCAGCCTGACCGTTCTGGAAGCCGCTGAGCTGTCCAAGCTGCTGGAAGAGAAGTGGGGCGTCTCCGCCGCCGCTCCGGTGGCCGTTGCCGCCGCTCCGGCCGCGGGCGCTGCCGCCCCGGCCGCCGAGGAGCAGACGGAGTTCACCGTCATCCTCGCCAACGCGGGTGACAAGAAGATCAACGTCATCAAGGAAATCCGCACCATCACCGGCCTGGGCCTGAAGGAGGCCAAGGATCTGGTCGAGGGCGCGCCGAAGACCGTGAAGGAAGGCGTTTCCAAGGACGAGGCCGAGAAGATCAAGAAGGTCCTCGAGGAGAACGGCGCGAAGGTCGAGGTCAAGTAAGACCTTCCCGGCCGTGCCGGTCCTTTGCGGGGCCGGCCGGCCGGGGCAGACTGAACGCGAAACGGGCAGGAACCCACCCGGGGGCCTGCCCGCGACTGCGTTGCGAAGGGCGATCCCGGATGGGATGCCGGCGCAGCGCGCGATGAGCGGGTACCCGCCGGCCGGGGCGGTTGGGCCGGAGCGAAGGGAAGCAGGACGGGCATGAACGCAATCACGAAGTCGTTCACCGGGCGGAAGCGCATCCGGAAGTCTTTCGGGCGGCTGCCCGAGGTGGCGCCGATGCCGAACCTCATCGATGTGCAGCGCGCCTCCTACGAGGCCTTCCTGCAGATGGGGGTGGACCCAGACGCGCGGACGAACACCGGGCTTCAGGAAGTGTTCAAGTCGGTCTTCCCGATCGACGATTTTGCCGGGCGTGGCCGCCTGGAGTTCGTCCAGTACGAGCTCGAAGAGCCCAAGTATGACGTGGAAGAGTGCATCCAGCGCGGGCTGACCTTTGCCGCCCCGCTGAAGGTGCGGCTGCGCCTGATCGTCTGGGACGTCGACGAGGACACTGGCTCCCGCTCCGTCCGCGACATCAAGGAGCAGGATGTCTACATGGGCGACATGCCGCTCATGACGGACAACGGCACCTTCATCATCAACGGCACCGAGCGCGTCATCGTCAGCCAGATGCACCGCTCGCCGGGCGTCTTCTTCGACCATGACAAGGGCAAGACGCACAGCAGCGGCAAGTATCTCTTCGCCGCGCGCGTCATCCCCTATCGCGGCTCCTGGCTCGACTTCGAGTTCGACGCCAAGGACATCTGCTACGTCCGCGTCGACCGCAAGCGCAAGCTGCCGGCGACGACGCTGCTGCTCGCCCTGGAATCCGCCCGTACCGAGGCGCTGCGCGCCGAGCGCGGCACGGCGCTGGAGCCGGGCGAGGTGCGCGGCATGGATGGCGAGGAAATCCTCAACACCTTCTACAAGCAGGTGATCTTCAGCCGCGGCCAGAAGGGCTGGAGCCGTCCCTTCGAGCCCGACGCCTTCCGCGGCCTGAAGCTGATCGAGAACCTGGTCGATGCCGGCACCGGCGAGGTGGTCGCCGAGCGCGACACCAAGCTGACGCCGCGCCTGGCGCGCAAGATCGCCGAGAACGGCACCAAGGAGGTGCTGGTCGGCCGCGCTGACCTGCTCGGCCGCTATGTCGCCGAGGATCTGGTCGACCTGAACACCGGCGAGATCTGGGCCGAGGCCGGCGACGAGCTGACCGAGCCGAAGCTGGCCGCCATCGAGCAGGCCGGCATCGACGCGCTGCCGACGCTGGCGATCGACCAGACGGTCGGCCCCTGGCTGCGCAACACGCTGACGGTGGACAAGAACACCAGCCGCGACGAAGCGCTGATGGACATCTACCGGGTGATGCGCCCGGGCGAGCCGCCGACGCCGGAGACCGCCGAGGCGCTGTTCCGCGGCCTGTTCTTCGACGGCGAGCGCTACGACCTCTCCACGGTCGGCCGCGTCAAGATGAACATGCGCCTGGGCTTCAGCCTGGACGACGTGCCGGACACCGTCCGCACGCTGCGCAAGCAGGACATCCTGGCGACGCTGCGCACCCTGCTCGAGCTGAAGGACGGCAAGGGCCAGATCGACGACATCGACAACCTCGGCAACCGCCGGGTGCGTTCGGTCGGCGAGCTGATGGAGAACCAGTACCGCGTCGGCCTGCTGCGCATGGAGCGCGCGATCAAGGAGCGCATGGGGTCGGTCGATATCGACACCGTCATGCCGCATGACCTGATCAACGCGAAGCCGGCCGCCGCCGCGGTGCGCGAGTTCTTCGGCTCCTCGCAGCTGTCGCAGTTCATGGACCAGACCAACCCGCTGTCGGAAGTGACGCATAAGCGCCGCCTCTCGGCGCTTGGCCCGGGCGGTCTGACCCGCGAGCGCGCCGGCTTCGAGGTGCGCGACGTGCACCCGACGCATTACGGCCGCATCTGCCCGATCGAGACGCCGGAAGGCCCGAACATCGGCCTGATCAACTCCCTGGCCACCTTCGCCAAGGTGAACAAGTACGGCTTCATCGAGACGCCGTACCGCCTGGTAAAGGACGGCAAGATCACCGGCGCGCCGCGCTACCTCTCCGCCATGGAGGAGGAGAAGCTGGTCGTCGCCCAGGCCGATGCCGAGGTGAACGCCGAGAGCGGCGAGTTCCTCTCCGACCTGGTCTCGGTCCGCCAGGGCGGCGACTTCCGCCTGGTCAAGCCCGAGGAAGTGACGGCGATCGATGTCTCGCCGAAGCAGCTGGTCTCGGTCGCCGCGGCGCTGATCCCGTTCCTCGAGAACGACGACGCCAACCGCGCGCTGATGGGCTCCAACATGATGCGGCAGGCCGTGCCGCTGGTGCGTTCCGACGCGCCGCTGGTCGGCACCGGCATGGAGGCCGCGGTCGCCCGTGACTCCGGCGCGACTATCGTCGCCCGCCGCGAGGGCGTGGTCGACAGCATCGACGGCGCCCGCATCGTGGTGCGCGCCACCAACGAGGATGGCACCACCCGCGGCGTCGACATCTACCGGCTGCGCAAGTTCCAGCGCTCCAACCAGTCGACCTGCATCAACCAGCGCCCGCTGGTGAAGGTGGGCGACCAGGTCGCGCTGGGCGACATCATCGCCGACGGCCCCTCGACCGAGCTGGGCGAGCTGGCGCTGGGCCGCAACGTGCTCGTCGCCTTCATGCCCTGGAATGGCTACAACTTCGAAGATTCCATCCTCATCAGCGAGCGCATCGCCAAGGATGACGTCTTCACCTCGATCCATATCGAGGAATTCGAGGTGATGGCCCGCGACACCAAGCTGGGCCAGGAAGAGATCACCCGCGACATTCCGAATGTCGGCGAGGAAGCGCTCCGCAACCTCGACGAGGCCGGCATCGTCTATGTCGGCGCCGAGGTGAACCCGGGCGACATCCTGGTCGGCAAGGTGACGCCGAAGGGCGAGAGCCCGATGACGCCGGAAGAGAAGCTCCTTCGCGCCATCTTCGGCGAGAAGGCGTCCGACGTCCGCGACACCTCGCTGCGCCTGCCGCCCGGCACCACCGGCACGGTCGTCGATGTCCGCGTCTTCAACCGCCGCGGCGTCGACAAGGACGAGCGCGCGATGGCGATCGACCGCGCCGAGATCGAGCGCCTGGCCAAGGACCGTGACGACGAGAAGGCGATCCAGGAGCGGTCGTTCCACTCCCGTCTGCGCGAGCGCCTGCTGAACCAGAAGGCCTCGGGCGGCTTCAAGGGCGTCAAGGCCGGCACCCCGATCACCGACGAGGTGCTGGAGCAGTTCGCCAAGGCCACCTGGCGCCAGATCGGCGTCCAGGACGACGCCATCATGGTCGAGATCGAGGCGCTGAAGCGCGAGTTCGACGCCGCCGTCGAGAAGCTGCAGAAGCGCTTCGAGTCGAAGGTCGAGAAGCTGCAGCGCGGCGATGAGCTGCCGCCTGGCGTGATGAAGATGGTCAAGGTCTTCATCGCGGTGAAGCGCAAGCTGCAGCCGGGCGACAAGATGGCCGGCCGCCACGGCAACAAGGGTGTCGTCTCCCGCGTCGTGCCCGTCGAGGACATGCCCTTCCTGCCGGACGGCACCTCGGTGGATCTGGTGCTGAACCCGCTGGGCGTGCCCTCGCGCATGAACATCGGTCAGATCCTGGAGACCCATCTGGGCTGGGCCTGCGCCAATATCGGCAAGTCGATCGGCGAGCTGGTCGAGGACTACCGCCGCGCCGGCGCCGCCCGCGAGGCGCTGCTGGACAAGCTGCGCGAGGTCTATGGCCAGGAGATCTTCGATCGCGACATCGAGGACATGACCGAGGACCAGCTGATCGAGCTGGGCGAGAACCTGAAGAAGGGCGTGCCGATCGCGACGCCGGTCTTCGACGGGGCGCGCATCTCGGACATCGAGACGATGCTGACCAAGGCCGGGCTGAACACCTCGGGCCAGACCACGCTGATCGACGGCCGCTCCGGCGAGCCCTTCGAGCGCAAGGTTACGGTCGGCTACATCTACATGCTGAAGCTGCACCACCTGGTCGACGACAAGATCCACGCCCGTTCGATCGGCCCCTACTCGCTCGTCACCCAGCAGCCGCTGGGCGGCAAGGCGCAGTTCGGTGGCCAGCGCTTCGGCGAGATGGAGGTCTGGGCGCTCGAGGCCTACGGCGCCGCCTACACCCTGCAGGAAATGCTGACGGTGAAGTCGGACGACGTCTCGGGCCGCACCAAGGTCTACGAGGCCATCGTGCGCGACCAGGACAGCTTCGAGGCCGGCATCCCGGAATCCTTCAACGTGCTGATCAAGGAACTGAAGTCCCTTGGTCTGAACGTCGATCTGGAGAACCGGCCCAGCTGATGCTGCCCGCACCGTGCTTGATGATTCAACTTTGCTCAGCCGCGTCGGGGACTCCCCGGCGCGGCGGCCGCACCTTTGAGAGGATGGCCGCATGAACGAGCTGATGAAGATCCTGGGCCAGACCGGCCAGGCCGTCACCTTCGATCAGATCAAGATCACCATCGCCAGCCCGGAACAGATCCGGTCCTGGTCCTATGGCGAGATCAAGAAGCCCGAGACGATCAACTACCGGACCTTCAAGCCGGAGCGGGACGGGCTGTTCTGCGCGCGCATCTTCGGTCCGATCAAGGACTACGAGTGCCTGTGCGGCAAGTACAAGCGGATGAAGTTCCGCGGCATCATCTGCGAGAAGTGCGGCGTCGAGGTGACGCTGGCCAAGGTCCGGCGCGAGCGCATGGGCCATATCGAGCTGGCCAGCCCCGTCGCGCATATCTGGTTCATGAAGTCGCTGCCTTCGCGCGTCGGCCTGATGGTCGACATGTCGCTGAAGGAGCTCGAGAAGATCCTGTACTTCGAGTCCTATGTGGTGCTCGAGCCGGGTCTGACCGACCTCAAGCTGCACCAGCTGCTGACCGAGGAGCAGTTCGTCTCCAAGCAGGATGAGTTCGGCGAGGACGCCTTCTCCGTCGGCATCGGTGCCGAGGCGGTGAAGCAGATGCTGGGCAGCATCGACCTCGAGAAAGAATCCGAGCGGCTGCGCGCCGACCTCAAGGAGACCACCTCCGAGGCGAAGCGCAAGAAGCTGGTCAAGCGCCTGAAGATGATCGAGTCCTTCCGGGAGGGCGGCGCCCGTCCGGAATGGATGATCCTCGACGTCGTGCCGGTGATCCCGCCCGAGCTGCGCCCGCTGGTGCCGCTGGATGGTGGCCGCTTCGCGACCTCGGACCTGAACGACCTGTATCGCCGCGTCATCAACCGCAACAACCGCCTGAAGCGGCTGATCGAGCTGCGCGCCCCCGACATCATCGTGCGCAACGAGAAGCGCATGCTGCAGGAATCGGTCGACGCGCTGTTTGACAACGGCCGCCGCGGCCGGGCGATCACCGGCGCCAACAAGCGCCCACTGAAGTCGCTCTCCGACATGCTGAAGGGCAAGCAGGGCCGGTTCCGCCAGAACCTGCTCGGCAAGCGCGTCGACTATTCGGGCCGTTCCGTCATCGTCGTCGGGCCGGAGATGAAGCTGCACCAGTGCGGCCTGCCGAAGAAGATGGCGCTGGAACTGTTCAAGCCCTTCATCTACTCGAAGCTCGAGAAGTACGGCCACGCCACCACCATCAAGGCCGCCAAGCGGATGGTGGAGAAGGAGCGTCCCGAGGTGTGGGACATCCTGGAAGAGGTCATCCGCGAGCACCCGGTGATGCTGAACCGGGCGCCGACGCTGCACCGCCTGGGCATCCAGGCCTTCGAGCCGGTCCTCGTCGAGGGCAAGGCGATCCAGCTGCACCCGCTGGTCTGCACCGCCTTCAACGCCGACTTCGACGGCGACCAGATGGCCGTGCACGTCCCGCTGAGCCTTGAGGCGCAGCTGGAAGCCCGCGTGCTGATGATGTCGACCAACAACATCCTCAGCCCCGCCAACGGCAAGCCGATCATCGTCCCCAGCCAGGACATCGTCCTCGGCCTCTACTACCTCTCCCTGGAGACGCCGGAGTTCCGCGCCGCCCAGAAGGAGCTGGAGGAGATCCGGGCGGCGATCAGCAGCGCCAATGGCAAGGCCGTCGACAAGCTGTCGGCCGCCGAGCTGAAGGCGCTCGAGCATCGCCCGCATGTCTTCGGCGATCTCGGCGAGGTCGAGCAGGCGCTGGCCGCCGGCAGCATCACGCTGCACACGGCGGTGATGGCCCGCGTCCCGGCGCCGACGGCCGAGAACGGCAAGCGGATGGAGACGGTGCTGACCACCGCCGGCCGCATGATGATGGGCGCGCTGCTGCCGCGCGACCCGCGCACGCCCTATGGTCTGGTCAACCGCCAGCTGACCAAGAAGTCCATCTCGGACGTCATGGACGCGGTCTACCGCCATTGCGGCCAGAAGGAGTCGGTGATCTTCGCCGACCGGCTGATGGCGCTGGGCTTCCGCCAGGCGGCCAAGGCCGGCATTTCCTTCGGCAAGGACGACATGATGATCCCGGCCGAGAAGGAAGGGCTCATCGCGCGCACCAAGGGCGAGGTGAAGGAGTTCGAGCAGCAGTATCTCGACGGCCTGATCACCGCCGGCGAGCGCTACAACAAGGTCGTCGACGCCTGGTCGCGCTGCACGGACGAGGTCGCGACCGCGATGATGAAGGAGATCTCCCGCCAGGAGGTCGGCCGCGTCACCAACAGCGTCTGGATGATGTCGCATTCCGGTGCGCGTGGCTCGCCGGCACAGATGCGCCAGCTGGCCGGCATGCGCGGCCTGATGGCCAAGCCCTCGGGCGAGATCATCGAGCAGCCGATCATCGCGAACTTCAAGGAAGGCCTGTCGGTCCTCGAGTACTTCAACTCGACCCACGGCGCCCGCAAGGGCCTGGCCGACACCGCGCTGAAGACCGCGAACTCGGGCTACCTGACGCGCCGCCTGGTCGACGTGGCGCAGGACTGCATCATCGTCGAGGTCGATTGCGGCACCGAGCGCGGCATCACCGTGCGCGCCGTGATGGATGGCGGTGAGGTGGTGTCCTCGCTCTCCGAGCGGATCCTGGGCCGCACCGTGCAGCGCGACATCCATGATCCGGTCACCGGTGAGCTGATCATGGCGCGCAACACGCTGGTCGAGGAGCCGGATGCGGAGCGGGTCGAGAAGGCCGGCGTCGAGGAAGTCTATATCCGCTCGGTGCTGACCTGCGACGCGCGCTCCGGCGTCTGCGGCCATTGCTACGGCCGCGACCTGGCCCGCGGCACGACGGTGAACATCGGCGAGGCGGTCGGTGTCATCGCCGCGCAGTCGATCGGCGAGCCGGGCACGCAGCTGACGATGCGCACCTTCCACATCGGCGGTGCCGCCCAGCGCGGCGCCGAGCAGTCGGCGGTGGAAGCCACCGGCGACGGCACCGTGGTGGTGGTCAACCGCAACGTCGTGGCGAACAGCCAGGGTGCGGCGATCGTCATGGCGCGTAACTGCGAGATCGTGCTGTCGGACAGCAACGGCCGCGAGCGTGCCCGCTACCGCGTGCCCTATGGCGCCCGGCTGCTGGTGGGCGCCGACGGCCAGGCCGTCACCCGCGCCCAGAAGCTGGCCGAGTGGGACCCGTTCACCCTGCCGATCATCACCGAGAAGGGCGGCACCATCGAATATGCCGACCTGATCGAGGGCGTGACCCTGGTCGAGCGGCAGGACGATGTGACCGGCCTCTCCTCCAAGGTGGTGGTCGACTACAAGCAGGCGGCCAAGGGCGCCGATCTGCGTCCGCGCATCATCCTGAAGGATGAGAAGGGCAATATCGTCCGCCTGGCGAATGGTGCCGAGGCCCGCTACTTCCTGTCGCCCGACTCGATCCTGTCGGTCGACAATGGCGCCTCGGTCCAGGCCGGTGACGTGGTGGCCCGCCTGCCGCGCGAATCCTCGAAGACCCGCGACATCACCGGCGGTCTGCCGCGCGTCGCCGAGCTCTTCGAGGCGCGCCGGCCGAAGGACCACGCGATCATCTCCGAGATCGACGGGCGCGTGGAGTTCGGCAAGGACTACAAGGCCAAGCGCCGCATCCTGGTGGTGCCGGAGCAGGTTGGCGACGAGCCGCCGGTGCCGCGCGAATACCTGGTGCCGAAGGGCAAGCACGTCTCGGTGCAGGAAGGCGACTACGTCAAGGCCGGCGACCCGCTGGTCGACGGTCCGCGCGTCCCGCACGACATCCTGCGGGTGCTCGGTGTCGAGGCGCTGGCCAACTACCTGGTGAACGAGATCCAGGACGTCTATCGACTGCAGGGCGTGAAGATCAACGATAAGCATATCGAGGTGATCGTCCGCCAGATGCTGCAGAAGGTGGAAATCCTCGATCCGGGCGACACCACCTTCCTGGTTGGCGAGACGGTCGAGCGCATCGAGTTCGAGATGGAGAACGAGAAGCTGCTCGCCCGTAAGGAGCGCGTCGCGCGCGCCGAGCCGGTGCTGCAGGGCATCACCAAGGCCTCGCTGCAGACGACCTCCTTCATCTCGGCCGCCTCCTTCCAGGAGACGACCCGGGTGCTGACCGAGGCGGCGGTGGCCGGCAAGGTCGACTACCTGGCGGGCCTGAAGGAGAACGTGATCGTCGGCCGGCTGATCCCGGCGGGCACGGGCTCGGTGATGAACCGGCTGCGGGCGCTCGCTGCCCAGCGCGACGGCCAGCGTCTGCCCGGCCAGGGCGCGCTGCCGAAGCCCGGCGCCCAGGCGGCCGAGTAACGGAATCGGCGGGGCCGGCCTGCTGGCCCCGCCAAAAACCTCGCGCCCGGCGTGACCTGGTCTATAAGGCAGGTTGCTGCGGCGCCTCCCGACTCGGGGGGCAGGAGGCGGCCGGGGGAGACCCCGGCCTTTTGCATGGGAGACGCACCCGTTGCGGGGGCGGATTCGATGGTCAGGGGGTGCGGCGTGCTTGACTCATGGGGGGTCAACACGTAGTTTCCGCGCCCTCGACGGGGTCTTGTTCGCCATAGGGACAGGGCCTGCGGAGTTCTGGACGACAGGTTCTGAGCAACCGGTGCCGCAGCCTCTAGGGCTGCTGAGACCGGGGCAGGGCAAAGCCCGATGGGACGGCGCGACGCGCCGTTCGGTCGGGTGCTCCTGTTTGGCGAAGGGCCTGGGCGTTGGAAGTAAAGGGCACGAAGGGGCGTCATGCCGACGATCAACCAGCTCATCGCCAACGGGCGTGAGCCCAAGCCGAGCCGCAACAAGGTTCCGGCCTTGCAGGGCTGCCCGCAGAAGCGCGGCGTCTGCACGCGCGTCTACACCACCACTCCGAAGAAGCCGAACTCGGCGCTGCGTAAGGTGGCCAAGGTTCGCCTGGTGAACGGCCAAGAGGTCGTGAGCTACATCCCGGGTGAGGGTCACAACCTGCAGGAACACTCGGTGGTTCTGATCCGCGGCGGCCGCGTCAAGGATCTTCCCGGCGTGCGCTACCACATCCTGCGCGGCGTGCTCGACACGCAGGGCATCGCCAAGCGGCGCAAGCGGCGCTCGCTGTACGGCGCGAAGCGGCCGAAGTAAGGGATAGAGAGCGATGTCGCGTCGCCACAGCGCCGAGAAGCGCGAAGTTCTGCCGGACCCGAAGTTCGGCGATCTCGTCCTCAGCCGTTTCATGAACGTGCTGATGTATGACGGCAAGAAGAGCACGGCCGAGCGTATCGTCTACGCCGCCATGGACACCCTGAAGCGCCGCGGCGGTCCGAACAGCGACCCCCTGCGCCTGTTCCATGAGGCGATGGACAATGTGAAGCCGGCTGTCGAGGTGCGCTCGCGCCGCGTCGGCGGTGCCACCTACCAGGTGCCCGTCGAGGTTCGCCCGGAGCGCCGCCAGGCCCTGGCCATCCGCTGGCTCATCGAGTCCGCCCGCAAGCGCGGCGAGCACACGATGGAAGAGCGCCTGTCCTCCGAGCTGATGGACGCGGCGAACAACCGCGGCTCGGCCGTGAAGAAGCGCGAAGACACGCACCGGATGGCCGAAGCCAACAAGGCCTTCAGCCACTACCGCTGGTAACGACACCCGATCGGGGACGAAGACGATGGCGAAAGCTAAGTTTGAGCGGAACAAGCCGCACTGCAACATTGGTACGATCGGGCATGTCGACCACGGCAAGACGTCGCTGACGGCGGCGATCACCAAGGTCCTGGCGAAGTCGGGCGGCGCGTCCTTCACCGCCTATGACCAGATCGACAAGGCTCCCGAGGAGCGCGCGCGCGGCATCACGATCTCGACCGCCCATGTCGAGTACGAGACG
>NZ_JBBCWY010000022.1:0-27628 GCF_037145735.1 Roseomonas sp. USHLN139
CCCGGTAGCTCGTCAGGCTCATAACCTGAAGGTCACAGGTTCAAATCCTGTCCCCGCATCCCATCAGTTCCAACAAAAAACCCCAGCGCTGCAAAGCGATGGGGTTTTTTGCGTCCATCACCCGACGGTGCTAAGGACCAAAGCGTGAACCTGGGTTCGACGCTCCGCCTCCATCGCCTGATGCTGCAGGATTTCCGCAGCTACCCGGGGCTCGACCAGGAATTTTCCGCCAAGCTCGTGGCCATCGTCGGCGCCAACGGCACCGGCAAGACCAACCTGCTGGAAGCCATCAGCCTGCTCGGCCCGGGCCGCGGCCTGCGCGCCGCCAAGGGCGCCGAGCTCGGCCGCCGCGCGGACGGTCAGGGCCTGTCCTGGACCATCGCCGGCCATTTCGACGGGCCGCTCGGCCCGGTCACCATCGGCACCGGCAGCGAGGCCGGCCAGGATCGCCGCAGCTTCCGCCTCGACGGCAACGCCATCCGCAGCCAGGCTGAGCTTTCCGCCCATGCCGCGGCGCTTTGGCTCACCCCCCAGATGGACCGCCTGTTCCAGGAAGGCGCCTCCGGCCGACGAAAATTCCTCGACCGGCTGGTCTGGGCGCGCGAGCCCAGCCATGCCCGCGACGTCGCGGCCTTCGACTCGGCCATGGCCCAGCGCAACCGCCTGCTCGCCGAAGGGCGCCGCGACGCCCGCTGGCTGGCGGCGCTGGAGGACACCATGGCGCGCCACGCGGTGGCCGCCGTCGCTGCGCGCCGCGCCGCTGCCGGCCAGCTCAATGCCACCCTGGCGCAGGGCGTCGCCGGCCGCTTCCCGGCCGCCCGGCTGGAACTGCTCTGCCCGATCGCTGCCGCCCTGGCCGAGCAGCCGGCGCTGGCCGTGGAGGAGACGCTGCGCGATGGCCTGGCCGCCGACCGGGTGCGCGACGCGGCCGCCGGCGGCGCCCGGCAGGGCGCCCACCGCACCGATCTGCGCATGGTGCTGCTGCCCAAGGAAATCCCGGCCGAGCTCTGCTCCACCGGCGAGCAGAAGGCGCTGCTGGTCAGTACCATCCTGGCCCAGGCCGCGCTGGTGGCCGCGCATCGCGGCTTCGCGCCGCTGCTGCTGCTGGACGAGGTCGCGGCGCATCTCGATCCCGGCCGGCGCCAGGCGCTGTTCGAGGCGCTGGCTGGCCTGCCGGCGCAATGCTTCCTGACCGGCACCGAGGACGCCCCCTTCGCGCCGCTGCGCGGCCAGGCGCAGCTTTTCGCGGCGATCCCGGGCGGGCTCCGGGAGACTGCCGATTTCCCCGTGCCGGCCCCTGCATAAGCTGCTATAAAATCCTGTCTTTCCGACTGTCCTGAGCAGGAGTTTCCCGCCGGCATGAGTGAGTCCGCGCGTGCGCCGATCCCCGCCTCCGACGCTTCGGCGGAGGCCTATGACAGCGCCTCCATCACCGTGCTGCGCGGACTGGAAGCCGTCCGCAAGCGGCCGGGCATGTATATCGGCGACACCGATGACGGCTCCGGCCTGCACCACATGGCCTTCGAGATCATCGACAACGCCGTGGACGAGGCGCAGGCCGGCTATGCCACGCGCTGCGACGTGGTGCTGAACGCCGATGGCTCGGTCACCGTCACCGATGACGGCCGTGGCATCCCCACCGACATCCATGCCGAGGAAGGCGTCTCGGCGGCCGAGGTGGTGCTGACCCGGCTGCATGCCGGCGGCAAGTTCAACCAGAATTCCTACAAGGTCTCGGGCGGGTTGCACGGCGTCGGCGCCGCGGTGGTCAACGCCCTGTCCGAATGGATGGACGTGACCATCTGGCGCAATGGCCAGGAGCATTTCATCCGCTTCGAGCATGGCGACACGGTGCAGCCGCTGAAGGTGGTCGGCCCGACCGAGCATGAGAAGGGGACCCGCGTCACCTTCAAGCCCTCGGCCGGCACCTTCACCCGCACCGAATACGAGTTCTCGGTGCTGGAGAAGCGGCTGCGCGAGCTCGCCTTCCTCAATTCCGGCCTGGCCATCAACCTGCGCGACGACCGCCCCGTGGCGCTCGGCGAGGCGGCGCGCGAGACCAGGTTCCGCTTCGATGGCGGCTTGGTCGCCTTCGTCGAATGGCTCGACCGCAGCAAGGAGCCGATCTTCAAGCCGCCGATCAGCCTGAAGGCCAAGGAAGGCACCGGCATCCAGGTCGAGCTGGCGATGTGGTGGAACAACAGCCCGCATGAGCAGGCGCTGTGCTTCACCAACAACATCCCGCAGCGCGACGGCGGCACCCACCAGGCCGGCTTCCGCCAGGCGCTGACCCGCGTGGTGATGAAATACGCCGAGGACCTGGCCAAGAAGGAGAAGGTCGAGCTCTCCGGCGAAGACATGCGCGAGGGGCTGACCGCGGTTATCTCGGTCAAGGTGCCGGATCCGAAATTCTCCTCGCAGACCAAGGACAAGCTGGTCTCCTCCGAGGTGCAGCCGGTGGTGCACATGGCGGTGGCCGATGCGCTGAGCCACTGGTTCGAGACGCATCCGAAGGAAGCCCGCGCCGTCCTCGACCAGGTCGTGCTGGCGGCGGCCGCCCGCAAGGCGGCGCAGCTGGCGCGCGAGAAGGTCGGCCGCAAGAACGCGCTGGATATCTCGACCCTGCCCGGCAAGCTCGCCGACTGCCAGGAGAAGGACCCGACCAAGTGCGAGATCTTCTTCGTCGAGGGTGACTCCGCCGGCGGCTCCGCCAAGCAGGGGCGCGACCGCCGCTTCCAGGCGATCCTGCCGCTGAAGGGCAAGATCCTGAATGTCGAGCGCGCGCGCATCGACAAGATGCTGTCTTCCGCGGAAATCGGCACGCTGATCACCGCCCTCGGCACCGGCATCGGTACCGGCCCGGTGGAGAAGGGCGGCTTCTCGGCCGACAAGCTGCGCTACCATCGCATCGTCATCATGACCGACGCCGATGTCGACGGCTCGCATATCCGCACCCTGCTGCTGACCTTCTTCTTCCGGCAGATGCCGGAGCTGCTGCAGCGCGGGCATCTCTACATCGCCCAGCCCCCCCTCTACCGCGCCAAGCGCGGCCAGGAGGAGCGCTACCTGAAGGACGACCGCGCGCTCGAGGACTTCCTGCTCGAGAAGGCGCTGCACAATGCCGCGCTGCGCCAGGGCGACGGCAGCCTGGCGGAAGGCGCCGAGCTGGCCGAGATCGTCGAGCAGCTGCGGCAGATCTCCAGCCGCATCCGCCGCCTCGCCGGCAGCGTGCCGACCGAGCTGGTCGAGCAGGCCGCCATCACCGGCGCGCTGTCGCATGATGCCGACCGCGCCCTGGCGGCCGCGCCGGAGCTGGCCCGCCGGCTGGACGCGCTGGCGCGCCCGACCGAGCGCGGCTGGATGGTCGCGCCCGGCGCCGAGGGGCTGGTGATGGGCCGCACCGTGCGCGGCGTCGCCGACCGGCATCGGCTGGACCAGGCCGCGCTGCGCAGCCCCGAGGCGCGCTGGCTGGCCGAGCGGCAGCAGGCGCTGTCCACCGCCTGGTCGCAGCCCGCGACCCTGACGCTGGACGGGCATGCCCATGAGGTCGCCGGCCCGCTGGCGGCCCTGGAAAAGATCCTGGCGCAGGGGCGCAAGGGCCTGGCGATCCAGCGCTTCAAGGGCCTGGGCGAGATGAACCCGGACCAGCTGTGGCAGACCACGCTCGACCCGGCGGCGCGCACCCTGCTGCAGGTGAAGATCGAGGACATGGAGGATGCCGAGCAGGTGTTTTCCACCCTGATGGGCGACGTGGTCGAGCCGCGGCGCGAGTTCATCGTCGGCAATGCGCTGAAGGTGGCGAACCTGGACGTCTGACGCCATCGGCGTCGGACAACCGAAAAAAAGGGCGGCACCGCGAGGGGCCGCCCTTTTTGCGTCTCAGCTGCGCAGGCCGGGCGCTTCCTGCCCGGTGCGGGCGACATATTCGGTATAGCCGCCGTCATAGACATGCGGGCCCTCCGGGGTCAGCTCCAGCACCCGGTTCGACAGCGCGGCCAGGAAGTGCCGGTCGTGCGAGACGAAGAGCATGGTGCCCTCGTACTGCGCCAGCGCCGCGATCAGCATCTCCTTGGTGGCGAGGTCAAGATGGTTGGTCGGCTCGTCGAGGACCAGCAGGTTCGGCGGGTCGTAGAGCATCATCGCCATCACCAGCCGCGCCTTCTCGCCGCCCGAGAGCACCCGGCACTTCTTGTCGATCTCGCCGCCAGAGAAGCCGAAGCAGCCGGCGAGACTGCGCAGTGAGCCGGGATTGGCGCGCGGGAAGGCGTCTTCCAGCGCCTCGGCGACGCTGCGGTCGCCTTCCAGCAGCTCCATGGCGTGCTGGGCGAAATAGCCCATCTTGACGCTGCCGCCGAGGGTGACGCTGCCCGCATCCGGGGTCGAGCTGCCGGCCACCAGCTTCAGCAGCGTCGACTTGCCGGCGCCGTTGGTGCCGAGCACGCAGCAGCGCTCGCGCCGGCGGACCAGGAAGTCGAAGCCGTCATAGATGACCTTCTCGCCATAGCGCTTGGCGACGCCCTTCAGGCTGACCACGTCCTCGCCCGAGCGCGGCGCCGGCTGGAAGTCGAAGCTGACCGCCTGGCGGCGCTTCGGCGGCTCGACCCGGTCGATCTTCTCGAGCTTCTTCACCCGGCTCTGCACCTGGGAGGCATGCGAGGCGCGCGCCTTGAAGCGCTCGATGAACTTGATCTCCTTGGCCAGCATCGCCTGCTGCCGCTCGAACTGCGCCTGCTGCTGCTGCTCGGCCAGGGCGCGCTGCTGCTCGTAGAAGCCATAATCCCCGGAATAGCTGGTCAGCGCGCCGCCATCGATCTCGATGACCTTGTTGATGATGCGGTTCATGAACTCGCGGTCGTGCGAGGTCATCAGCAGGGCGCCATCGTAGCCGCGCAGGAACTGCTCCAGCCAGATCAGGCTTTCCAGGTCGAGGTGGTTCGAGGGCTCGTCGAGCAGCATGACGTCGGGGCGCATCAGCAGGATGCGGGCCAGCGCCACGCGCATCTTCCAGCCGCCGGAGAGGCGCCCGACATCGCCCTCCATCATCTCCTGGCTGAAGCTGAGCCCGGCCAGCACCTCGCGCGCCTTGCTCTCCAGCGCATAGCCGCCGAGCTCCTCGAAGCGGGCCTGCACCTCGCCGAATCTTTCGACCAGTTCGTCGATGCGGTCGAGCTGGTCCGGATCGCCCATCGCCGCCTCGAGGGAGGCCAGCTCGGCGGCGATGCTGCTGACATCGCCGGCGCCGTCCATCACCTCGGCCACCGCGCTGCGCCCGGCCATCTCGCCGACATCCTGGCTGAAGAAGCCGATGGTGACGCCGCGATCGACCAGCACCAGCCCCTCATCCGGCTCGTCGCGGCCGGTCAGCATGCGGAACAGGGTCGACTTGCCGGCGCCGTTCGGACCGACCAGCCCGACCTTCTCGCCCTTCTGCAGCGCGGCCGAGGCCTCGATGAAGAGCAGCTGCTGGCCGTTCTGCTTGCTGATGTTGTCGAGGCGGATCATGGCATTCCGGTCGGCTGGAGGGGCAGGGCGGGAGGGGAGGGACGGGAGGGGCGGCTTATGCCACGCGGGGCGGCCCTTCGCATGCGCGAAATGGTCGACCCGGCCATGGCGCCCGGTGCTCTCCCCCGGGTCGTCAGCCGCGGCCGTCCGGCCTATGCTGGCGGCATGCTCCTGGTCGACGCACCCATGCCTCCTTCCCTGACCCGCCGCCTCCGGGCCCCCCGCGCATGACGGGCGGCGAGATGCTGCCGGCCGAGCGCCTGGCCGAGCTGGAGGGCCTGGCCACCCGGCTGCAGGACGGCGTCGCCGGGCTGCGCGCCGCGCTCGAGGCGCAGACGGTGCGCGCCACCAGCCTGGAGCGGGAGCTGGCGGTGACCGAGGCCCGGCTGCTGGTGGAGACCATGCACAGCGCCGGGCTGGCCGCCCAGGCCACCCATCTGCTGGCGGTCGGCCCCGAGGCGGCGCTGGCCGAGGCCGAGGGCCATGCCGGCCAGACCATGCTCTCGGTGGTCTATGAGCAGGCCTTCGATGCCAAGGGCCGCGAGCTGGGCGTCGAGGACCCGGCGCGCTTCCGGGTGGGCTGAGCGCCGCTCACTCTCCGCGAGAGCGACAGGCGGCAACCGCTCTAGCGGGCGCCGTGCTTACGGCTCTCTGCCGCCGCCGTATCCAGATCCTGCACGAAGCGCGCATATTCCACCTCGCGCAAAGCGGGGTCGGGCAGGCGCAGCAGGTAGCTGGGATGGACGGTGACCAGCAGCGGATGGTCGCCCGGCCCCGGCATCACCGTGCCGCGCAGCTTGGTCACGGCGACCTTGTGGCCGAGCAGCGCCTGGGCGGCGGTGGCGCCCAGGGCGACCAGCAGGCGGGGCGCGACGCGCTGCACCTCGGCCAGCAGGAAGGGGCGATACAGCGTGATGTCGCCGGTATCGGGCTTCTGGTGCAGCCGGCGGGTGCCGCGCGGGACGAATTTGAAGTGCTTCACCGCATTGGTCACGTAGCAGCGGGGGCGGTCGATCCCGGCCGAGACCAGGGCGCGGTCCAGCAGCCGGCCGGCGGGACCGACGAAGGGGCGGCCCAGCCGGTCTTCCTCGTCGCCGGGCTGCTCGCCCACCAGCATCAGCGGCGCCCCGGGGGGACCCTCGCCCAGGACGGCGGGGCTCTCGGTGGCCCAGTCAGCGGTCGGCACGGGGGGCAGCGGCTCCATGACGCTGCAACGCCGTGGCCGCCCTGGGGTTCCCGAATTAATTTTCATGCCGGAAAGATCCAGCTTCCGCTTTCCGGCCAGCCCCTTGCCGCCGCGTCTTTCCCGCCCCCTGCACGGCTGGTAAAGAGGAAGACTTGTCTCGATTCCGGGCGTGCGCCGCGGCGCGCCGCTCTTATCCGCGCGGGGGTTGCTCAAGCCATGAAGTTCTCGGTGGACCGGGCGGTTCTGCTCAAGGCGCTCGCGCATGTGCAAAGCGTGGTGGAGCGGCGCAACACCATCCCCATCCTGGCCAATGTCATGCTGGCGGCGCAGGAGGGCAGCCTGACGCTGACCGCCACCGACATGGAGATCGCCATCGTCGAGGAAGTGCCGGGCGTCACCGTCAGCCGCCCCGGCCGCACCACGGCGCCGGCCGCGACCCTCTACGAGATCGTCCGCAAGCTGCCCGACGGCGCCAAGGTCGAGCTGGACCATGCCGGCGGCGACGCCCCGCTGGCGCTGCGCGCCGGCCGCTTCGCGACCAGCCTGATGGTGCTGCCGGTCGAGGATTTCCCCTCGATGACCGAGGGCAAGCTGCCGCACAGCTTCGAGCTGGCCCCCTCCCTGCTGCGGGAGCTGGTGGACCGCACCAAATTCGCCATCTCCACCGAGGAGACGCGCTACTACCTGAACGGCATCTACATCCACGCGACCGAGGTGGACGGCCAGAAGGTGCTGCGCGCGGTCGCCACCGACGGCCACCGCCTGGCCCGCGTCGAGGAGCCGCTGCCCGAGGGGGCCGCCGGCATGCCGGGCGTCATCGTGCCGCGCAAGACGGTCAACGAGATCCGCAAGCTGGCGGAAGAGAGCAGCGACCCGATCGCGGTGAAGCTGTCCGACACCAAGATCCGCTTCGCCTTCGGCTCGGTGCAGCTGACCAGCAAGCTGATCGACGGCACCTTCCCGGAATACGACCGGGTCATTCCGCGCGGCAACGACAAGATCCTGACCGTCGACAAGAAGGCCTTCGCCGAGGCGGTGGCCCGCGTCGCCGCGATCTCGTCGGAGCGGTCGCGCCCGGTGAAGCTCAGCCTGAAGCAGGACAGCCTGACGCTGACCGCCAGCAGCCCCGACCAGGGCCAGGCGGAGGAGGAGCTCGATGGCGGCGCCGTCTCCTACGGCTCCACCCCGATCGAGATCGGCTTCCAGGCGCGCTATCTCGCCGACATCACCGACCAGATCGCCGACAAGGTGGAATTCCGCTTCGCCGACGGCTCGGCGCCGACCGTCGTGGTCGATGCGGCCAAGCCGGAAGCGCTCTACGTGCTGATGCCGATGCGTGTCTGAGGGGAGCCGCGGCATGACCACGATCCGGGTCCTCGCCGCGACTCTCGCCCTGCTGCTGGCGGGCGGCGAGATCGCCCGCCGCCTCGCCGTCCCGGGCGGCTTCTTCCCCGGGATCTTTCCTCTCGCCATGGATGAATTCGCCATCGCGGCGCTGCTCGGCTGGGCGGCGTGGCGGGGCAGCGCGGCGGCCCTGCTGGCGGCCTGGATGGGCTGCGCCGGGCTGCTGCTCGGGCTGCTGGCGGCCAATGCGGCGCCGCTGCTGGGCGGCGCGCCGAAGCCGGGGGCGGCCACCTATACCATCGCCCTGTCGATCCTGCTGGCGGTCGCTGGCTGGGCCGCCTGGCGCAGCGGACGCGGCCTCAGGGGCTGAGGCCGCGCCGGCGGCCGGTCAGTCGTCGGTCTTCATCACCAGCCCGCCGCTCTCGGCGAGGTCGGCCAGCTGCGCCAGCGTGGCGAAGTGATAATCCGGCTTGGTGAATTCGGCCTCCAGCGTGCCGCCGGTGCCCTTCAGCCCCTGCCGCCGCTCGATCCAGCAGACGGTGTAGCCCAGCTGCCGGGCGACGCCGATGTCGTGGTACTGGCTCTGCGCCACATGCAGGATGTCGGGGCGGTTGACGCCGTCGCGCGACAGCCGGCCGCGGGCGAAGGCGAAGTAGAGCGGGTTCGGCTTCTCGACCAGCGCCTCATCCACCGTGACGCTGTCGTGGAAGGGGCTGCCCAGGGTCTTCTCCATGTGATCCAGCGACCAGCGCTGGGCATTGGTCATGGCGACCAGCTTGTAGCGCTTCGCCAGCCGCTTCAGGGCGTCCACCGAATCCGGGAAGGCCGGCCAGTCCTTGATCGACTGGGTGAAGCCGCGGGCGATCGCGTCGCTCTGCGGCAGGCCGAGCGGGCCGCTGATCTCGTGGTAGACGCGCTCCAGGTCGTCGGGAAAGCGCTTCGGCTTGGCATTGCCGCGGGTGCGGCGGTAATGCGCCAGGAGGGTGTCGTCGTCATGCGCCGCCGCCGCCGGGCCGCAGGCCGCGCGCAGATAGTCGAGCATGCCCTTCTCGAAGTCGATCAGCGTGCCGACCACGTCGAAGGTCAGCACCTTGGGTTCGCGCGCCATTCCTTGAGCCCCCTGGCTTCGTTGTCCGGGAAGGCTAGGGCGCGGGCCGCAGCGCCGCCTGCTTTATCCGCGGCGCCGCCCGGCAGGATCTGCTGCTGCAGGAGGCTTCCCGGCGGCCGGCGCCAGAGCCCGATCCAGCTCAGTCCTGCGCGGGGAAGAAGCGTTCCAGGGGGTAGTGCTGCTTGGTGAAGACCGTCTTGATCACGACGTAGGAGAAGTATTTCTCGATGCCGACGTTCTGCGCCAGCAGCGCCTCGATGGTCTCCTGGTAGTGCTGCACGCTGCGGCACATGAACTTCAGCAGGTAGTCATAGCCGCCGCTGACCAGGTGGCATTCGATCACCTCGTCCACCGCGCGGATCCGCGCCTCGAAGCGCTGGAAGTCGTGGCTGCGGTGGTCGGACAGCGTGACCTCGGTGAAGATGGTCATGGTGTCGCCGAGCTTCTGCAGCTGGATCTGCGCGCCATAGCCGGTGATGTAGCCGGCCTTCTCCAGCCGCTTCACCCGCATCAGGCAGGGGCTGGCCGACAGCCCCACCGCATCGGCCAGGTCGACATTGGTCATGCGGCCGTTCTTCTGCAGATGCGTCAGGATCCGCAGGTCGATCCGGTCCAGGCGGGGCAGTCCATTGACCATGCGGCGATCCGGCACTCCGAAGGCGAAAGCCGCAGCCTAGAGCCGGATGGCGCGCGAGGAAATCGCCGAAACGCCGAGCCTCCCCGCCTCACCCCAGCGCCTGGCTGACCAGGGCGTAGCGGCGCGGGCCGCCGGCGACCGGCATCACCGCGGGCGCCGCGCCGCGCCGCATCGGCGTGCCGCCGCCGACATGCGCCAGCCCCATCTCCTGCAGCCAGGGCGACAGGCCGCTCTCGGCGGTGACGTCGATGCGCAGGAACTGGCCGCTGCGCACGCCCAGCCAATGCGCGATGAGCGCCCGCGCCGCCGCCGCGTCGGGGGCGATCACCGGACCGATGACATGGCCGCGGCCGAAGCGGCGCAGCAGCGAGAAGCCCACCGTGGCGCCGTCGCGCTCCAGCGCCACGCCCTCGGCGGTGGCGAGCAGCGCCTCCAGCACCGTGCCGCGGTCCTGGCCGGTGACGGCGCGGTCCATCGCGGCCAGCCGGCCAGGATCGCTGCGGCCCAGCGGGCGCAGCCGCTCGCCGGCGGCCAGCGGCACCAGCCCGACCGAGAAGGCGGCGCCCTGGTGCTGGCCGATTGGCGCGCCCTCCGGCACGAAGCCCTGGCTGGCATAGAGCGGGAAGCCGGCGGCGGTGGCGGTCAGCTGCACCGAGCGGCCCTCCAGCCCGGCCAGCACGGCACTGGTCAGCTGCCGGCCGATGCCGCGCCCCTGCGCCGCCGGGTCGACGATGACCATGCCGAGCGCCGCATGCGCCGTGCCGAAGGGCCAGGCCATGGCGGTGCCGAGCAGCCTGCCCTCCGCCTCGGCGACATGGCCGAAGCCCAGCGCATGGACGAACTGCCAGTCCTCCACCCGGTGCGGCCAGGCGACGGCGCGCGACAGCCGCGCGGCCGCCTCGAGGTCATCTGGCGCCAGCCGCCGCACGGTCACGCTGCCGGCCGTCTTGCCCTCGGACACGCTGCCTTCCTCCCGCTGCCTGGCTGCAGGATCGACCGATACAGGCCAGCGCGAAAACATGCTGCCGTCCTGGCGGCAAATTCGGCAGCTTCGACTGCCGTGGCGGGCCGGCGGCATGGACGGCGCGGCCGTGGCGGCCGCACCATCCTCGCCACCCCGATCCGTCTGCGCAGGGAGCGCGATCCATGCCGAAGCTGCGGCCGAAATTCATCACCTTCGACTGCTACGGGACGCTGACCGATTTCCGCATGGGTCCGCTGGCCCGGCAGATCTTCGCCGGCCGCATCCCGGCCGCGCGGATGGACGAGTTCGTCGCCGATTTCGCCGCCTATCGGCTGGACGAGATCCTGGGCGACTGGAAGCCCTACGACCAGGTGCTGAAGAACGCGGTGGCGCGGACCTGCAGGCGGCACGGCATCGGCTTCGTCGAGGCCGAGGGCCAGGCCTTCTACGACGCCGTCCCCAGCTGGGGCCCGCATCCGGACGTGCCCGGGCCGCTGGCGCGCGTGGCAAAGGAATTTCCGCTGGTGGTGCTGTCAAACGCGTCGAACAGCCAGATCCACCGCAACGTGGCGCTGCTCGGGGCGCCGTTCCACGCCGTCTATACCGCCGAGATGGCGCAGGCCTACAAGCCGCGCTTCCAGGCCTTCGAATACATGTTCGACCAGCTCGGCTGCAGCCCGGCCGACATCCTGCACGTCTCCTCCAGCTATCGCTACGACCTGATGTCGGCGCATGATCTGCGCATCGGCCACCGCGCGCATGTCGCGCGCGGGCACGAGCCGGTGGCGCCCTATTACGGCGCGCATGAGATCAGCGATATCGGCGGCCTGCCCGGGCTGCTCGGGCTCTGAAAGGCCGGCCGGCATGAAGCTGCTTCCCTACTGGCAGGACACCGCCACCCCCTTCGCCGGCGCCGAGGCCGGGCCGCTCGGGGGAAAGGTCGATGCGGTGGTCATCGGCGGCGGCTTCACCGGCCTCTCCGCCGCGCTGGCCCTGGCGAAGTCCGGCGCCAGTGTCGTGCTGCTGGAGGCCGGCCGCGTCGCCGCCGGCGCCTCCGGCCGCAATGGCGGCCATGTCAACAACGGCACGGCGCATGACTTCGCCGGCCTGGTGGCGAGCCTCGGCCTGGACCAGGCGCGCCGCCTCTACCACGCCTTCGACGCCGCGGTGGACACGGTCGAGCGCATCGTGCGCGAGGAGGCGATCGACTGCAGCTTCCGCCGCTGCGGCAAGATCAAGCTGGCCGCCAAGCCGCAGCATTTCGACAAGCTGGCCGCCGGCTTCGAGATCCTGCACCGCGAGGCCGATCCCGACACGCGGCTGATCCCGCGCGAGGGCATCCGCGCCGAGGTCGGCTCCGACCTGTATTACGGCGGGCTCGTCTACGAGAAGAGCGCGCAGATGCATATGGGCCGCTTCGGCGCCGGGCTCGCCACCGCCGCCGCCCGCGCCGGCGCGCGGATCTTCGAGGCCACGCCGGTCACCGGCCTGAAGCGCCTGCATGGCCGCGCGCACCGTATCGAGACGCCGCGCGGCACCATCGAGGCGGCGCAGGTGCTGGTCGCCACCGGCCCGAGCCAGCAGGGCCCCTTCGGCTTCTTCCGCCGCCGCATCGTCGCCGTCGGCAGCTTCATCATCGCCACCGAGCCGCTGTCGAAGGACCAGCTCGATTCGATCATGCCCGGCCGCCGCAACGGCACGACCTCGCGCATCATCGGCCACTACTTCCGCGTCAGTCCCGACAACCGGCTGATCTGGGGCGGCCGCGCGCGCTTCGCCATGTCGAACCCGACCAGCGACGCCAAGAGCGGCCGCGTCCTGGAAGCCGGGCTGCACGCGGCCTTCCCGCAGCTCGGGCGCCCGCGCATCGACTATTGCTGGGGCGGGCTGGTCGACATGACCGCCGACCGCCTGCCGCGCGCCGGCGAGCATGACGGGCTGCTCTACAGCATGGGCTATAGCGGCCACGGCGCGCAGATGTCGGTCCATATGGGCCAGGCCATGGCCGCGGTGATGGGCGGCCGCGCCGAAGCCAACCCGCTGCGCGCGCTGCCCTGGCCGGTGGTGCCGGGACATTTCGGGCCGGCCTGGTTCCTGCCGCTGGTGGGGCTCTATTTCGGGATCAAGGATCGGCTTCAGTAAGCAAGAATCTGGGGGCATTGAATGCCCCCAGACCCCCACATTCATTTAGCCAATCCCTGCAGGCTCGTACCGGTCCAGCAGCACCCCCGGCAGCGGCATCGGCGTCGCCGACCAGGTCCAGAGCAGCCAGCATTCCACGTCGCGGCCCGGGAAGGCCTGGCGCAGCAGCGCGCGATAGGCCGCCATCTGCCGCAGATAGAGCGGCGGCACGTCCTTGACCTCGGAGGGCGGCGGGCGGTTGGTCTTGTAGTCCAGCACCAGCACGCGGTCCTCGGCCACCAGCAGCCGGTCGACCTGGCCGGCCAGCGGCAGGCCGTTCAGCCGGCCGGCGATCGGCGCCTCGGCCAGGCTGCCAGGGCCGAAGGCGGCGGCCAGATCCGGATGGTCCAACAGGCGCAACACCTCCTCGCCGGTCGCCTCGCGATCCGCCGCGGTCAGCCCATGGCCAGGGCGATCGAGGAAACGGCGCGTCACCGCGGGCCGCTCGGCGGCCGGATAGTCGGGCAGGTGCTGCAGCAGCGCATGGATCAGCCGGCCGCGGCGGAAGCGCTCGCCGGTCGGGTCGGCGCGGCCATGCGGGGCGGCGGTGGGCGTCTGCTCCTCGCCGGGCAGGGCGCTGGGCGAGAGCGTCAGCGCCTGGCTCTCCGGATCGGCGGGGCGGCCGATCCAGGCGGGCAGCGGGGCGAGCTCGGCGGCGGTGGCGGCATGCGGCTCGCGGCGCGGGGCGGCGGTCTGGACAGAGTCCAGGCGGCGCAGCGGGCCGGCGAAGCTCGCCGCCGGCGGGGCGCCGAAGCTCGCGGGCTCCAGCGGCAGCTCCACCGCGCCCTCCAGCCGGGAAAAACCCTGGGCGACCAGGTCGTACCAGCTGCCCGGCTTCGGCTCGCCCCAGGCGCAGACCAGAAGCCGGTCCTCGGCCCGGGTCAGCGCGACATAGAGCAGGCGGTTCTCCTCCGCGTCGCGGGCCGCCGTCTCCGCCTCCATCAAGGCGTTCCAGGCCGGGGAGAAGAAGTCCTTGCGGCTGCGCGGCGCCCAGTAGGGCAGGGGCGGCGAGGCTTCCTCCCAGCGCACCGCCTTGTCGCCGCGGCCGCTGCCGACATCGGGGATGATGACGACGGGCGCCTGCAGCCCCTTGGCGCCATGCGCGGTCATCAGGCGGACCGCGTCGGCCCCCGATTCCGCCTCGCGCCGGACCTCGGCGCCGCCGCGGCGCAGCCATTGCAGGAAGCCCTGCAGGCTGGGCGGGTGGCGGCTCTCATAGGTCAGCGCGGCGTTCAGCACCTCGTCCAGCGGGTCGGCGGCGTCAGGCCCGAGCCGCGCCAGGATGCGCGCCCGCCCGCCATGCTCGCCGAGGATTTCGGCCAGGATGGTGTGCGGCGTGGCCAGGTCGGCGCGGTCGGCGAGGCCGGCCAGCCAGTCGGCGGCGCGGCCGGCCGGGCTGTCCTCGCCGCGCCGTTCCAGCAGGTGCCACCAGAGCGGCTGCACCCGGCCGCGCGCCAGCGTGTAGAGATCCTCCTCGGAGACGTTGCAGAGCGGGCTTTTCAGCACCGCCGCCAGCTGCAGGTCGTCCTCCGGCAGCAGCAGGATGTCGCAGAGCGCCAGCAGGTCCTGCACCGCGATCTGCTCGATCAGCCGCATGCGGTCGACGCCGCCGACGGCAACGCCCCGCGCCTTCAGCGCGCGCACCAGCAGCGTGGAAAAACCCGTGCGGCGGCGCAGAAGAACGAGAATATCGCCGGGGCGGATCGGCCGGTCGCCACGGGCGGGCAGGCGCTCCTCGCGCACCATCCGGGCGATGCGGGCGGCCAGCGCCTCGGCCATCAGCGCCTCGGCATTGTCCTCGCCCACCGGCTCGTCGGGCACGTCCCAGGGTTCCAGCGCCGCGGCGGCGGGCTTGGCGAGCGCCGGCCAGAGCTCGACGATGCCGGCCTCGCCCTCGCGGTCGGCGCGGTGGGCCAGGGTGGCGCCCTCCGGCACCACGCCCAGCCGCGCCGGCCCTTCGGCGAAGACGGCATCGACCAGCGCCAGCACCGGGGCGGTGGAGCGGAAGGAAACATTCAGCGGGACGGCGGCGAAATCCGCCCCGGCCTCGCCGACGGCGCGCTCGAAATGCGCCTGCCAGCGGGCGAAGCCGGCGGCGTCCGCCCCCTGGAAGCCGTAGATCGACTGCTTCTCGTCGCCGACGGCGAAGATGCTGCGCACCGCCTCCGGGTCGCGGGTGCCGAGGCCGGAGAAGAACTCCTCGGCCAGCCGCGCGGCGATCTCCCATTGATGCGGGTTGCTGTCCTGCGCCTCGTCCAGCAGCAGGTGGTCGAGGCCGCCATCGAGCTTGTAGAGCACCCAGGCGCTGCCCGGATCCTGCAGCAGCCGGCGCGCCGCCTGGATCAGGTCGTCGAAATCGACGGCGCCGAGGCGCGCCTTGCGGTCGGCATAGGCGTTCAGCACCGGCTGGGCGAGCGCCAGCAGCGCCAGCGTCGCGCCATGCAGCCGCCAGGCTTTCCGGCCGTCCTCGAAAGCGGAGATGCGCTCGGCCTCTTCCGCCATCAGCGCCTGGGTCTCCTCGTGGCGCTCCTTGAGGCCGCCCTTGGTCGCCATGGATTTCCTCGGCGATCCCTCGGCGGTCAGGAAGATGGCGCACCAATCGTCCCAGCGGGCCTGGCGCGCCTCCAGCGGCAGGTCGATGAAGGCCTTCATCAGCTCGCCGCGGGCGCGGTCATTGGCATTGCCGCTCTGGCGCAGCAGCGCGCTGGCGCGGAGCTGCGGGGACTCCACCGCCGCGACCGCCTCTGCCAGGGCCTCGCCCTCGCCGCCCTCGCGCGGCAGGCCGAGACGCTGGCGCAGCAGGCGGTCGCAGCCGCGGATGCCACCCGCCTCCTGGATCGCCTTGCCCAGCCGCTCGCGCTCGCGCACCAGCATGCGCAGCGTATCCGCGAAATCCTCCGGGCTGCCGAGCCCGGCCATGGCGGTGATCGCCTCCTCCGGCAGGGTGCCGGAGGCCAGCGTTCGCTCGCGCGATTCGGCCAGCATCTCGGCGGCGTCGGCCTCCTCGACCAGGCTGAACTGCGGCGGCAGGCCGGCTTCCAGCGGGAAGCTGCGCAGCAGCGACTGGCAGAAGGAATGGATGGTGGCGATGCGCATGCCGCCGGGCTGCTCCAGCACCTCGGCGAAGAGGGCGCGGGCGCGGCGGGCCAGCGCCGCATCGGGCCGGGCGCCGGTCAGCGCCTCCAGGCTGGCGCGCAGCGTGGCGTCGTCGGCGACCGCCCATTCGCCGAGCCGCCGGGCCAAGCGGGTGGCCATCTCGGCGGCGGCGGCCTTGGTGAAGGTCAGGCAGAGGATGCGGCCCGGCTTGGCGCCGGGGCGCAGCAGCAGCCGCAGCACCCGGTCGGTCAGCACCTTGGTCTTGCCCGAGCCGGCCGAGGCCCCCACCCAGGCCGAGGCCAGCGGGTCGGAGGCGCGGCGCTGCGCCGCCTGCGCGGCCTCGCGCGGCGACTGGGTCGCGGGCGCGGCGAAGAGATCATGATTCATCGACGGCACCCCATTCGGCGACGCGGGCCAGGTGGTCATGGTCGCCCCGGCGCGGCTTCCGCCCCGGATGCGGGCGCGCGACGAAGCGCCGGTCGCCGAGCAGGAAGGCACGCGCCAGCGCCGCCGTCTGGTCCAGCGCATCGGCGCCGAGCGCCGAGGCCTCGCCCTTGATCGGCTTGACCTCGCCCGGGGTGCCGCCGCCGGTCAGCCGCCAATGCGCCATGGCGGAGACCGGGGCGGGCTCCACCTTGGAGAAGCCGCCGGCCTCGGCGATGGCGGCCTCCAGCGGCATCTGCGGCGCGCGGCCGTCGGTGATCTCCTTGGCCGAGGGCGGGGTGCCGGTCTTGTAGTCGATGATGGCCAGCGTCCGGTCGGCCAGCTCGTCGATGCGGTCGGCGCGCACCTTCAGCCGCACCGCGCCCTGCAGGATGTCGAGCTGCCCCGGCACCTCGGCATGGCGGTGGCGGATCTTTCTGTCCGAAGCCTGGGCGGCCTCCTGGGCGACGACGAAGCCGCCGATGCGGGACAGGCGGGGGCGCCAGAAGGCCAGCAGGCCGGGGCGGGCGGCGGCCTCGGCCAGGGCTTCCTCGGCGGCCTCGTCGAACCAGCGGGCGGCGGTGTCGAGGCCCGGCCAGCCGCCCGGCGCCTCGCCCAGGCGGCGGGTCCAGAGGGCCAGCACGGCATGGACGATCTGGCCGTAATCGGCCGCCCCCACCTCGGCATCGAGCGGGTCGAGCGGGGTCAGCCGCAGCACGCGGCGGGCATAGAAGCCGTAGGGGTCGGCCATCAGGTCGGCGACCTCGGTGACGCTGATCTCGCGCGGGCGGTCGGCGGCCGGCGGGCGCGGCGCCGGGCGCGGCCAGGGGCGCACGGCCTCGGGCTGGTCGATGCGGTTGGCCCAGTCCAGCGCCGGGCTGCGCGGCAGGGCGAGCCCCTCGCCCTGGCCACCCAGGAAGGTTTCCAGACGGGTCAGCCAGCGGCTGGGCACGGTCGGCGCGCCGGCGCGCTTGCGGGCGCGCGACAGCACCACCCGCGGCGCGCAGGCGGCGCCGAGGAAGAAATCGGCGGCGACGCGGCCGATGCGGGCTTCCGGCTCGGGCAGGCCGAAATCGGCGCGCATCGGGCGACTCATCCAGGGGCCGGGATCGGTCGCCTGCGGCCAGACGCCTTCCTCCAGGCTGCCGAGCACGGCCAGGTCGAAATCCTGCAGCCGCGCCTCCAGCAGGCCGAGGATGGCGATGCGCGGATGCTGCGCATGCTCGCGCCCGCGGCCGATGCGGACGCTCGGCGCGGCCGGGCCCTCCAGCAGCACGTCGAACAGCGCCGGCCACCCGGCCGGGCTCATCGGCGGCATTTCTGCCAGGGCCGGCGGCAGCGTCGACAGGAAGACGGCGAGCGGTTCGCCTTCCTCGGCGGCGTAGAGGCGCAGGCCGCCGGGACGGTCGCGGGTGGCGGCCAGGGCCTCGGCCGCCACGAGATGCCGGTCCAGCAGGTCGGCCGGCGGGCGGGCCGGGCTGTCGCGCAGCTCCTCGAAGCCTTCCAGCGCCGCTTCCAGCGCGTCGAGCAGGCCGAGGACGCGGGCGAGCAGGTGAGCATCCTTCTCGCGCCGGAAGGCTTCCAGCGCGCGGGCGCGCAGTCCGGGCAGGCCGGGGGCGGGGCGGGGGCCGCGCAACGCCCGGCGCTCCAGCAGGCGCACCGCCTCCATCCATTCGGAACGGGTCTGGCCGCCGGCGGTCAGCGGGTGCTTCAGCAGCGCCAGCAGCGAGACGGGGGCGAAGCCCTCGGCGACGGCGCGGGCGAGCAGGCGCAGATAGGCCCCGGTCGGCGTCTGGCCGAGCGGCTGGCCGGCGGAATCATCGGCCACCACGCCATGCCGGGTCAGCTCGGCGGCGACGCGGCGGCCGAGGTCGCGGTCGGGGGTGATCAGCGCGGCGCGGGTGCCCGGCGTCTCCAGCGCCTCGCGCAGCAGCAGGGCGATGGCCACCGCCTCGGCCTGGACGTCGGGGGCGTCGAGCAGGGAGAGGCCCTCCAGCGCCGGGCGCCAGTGGTCGGGGCGGCGGTGCAGCCAGGCCTCGATGCCGGCGGCGGGGCGCAGCGCGCAGGCCAGCAGCGCCGCGCGGCGTTCGAGCGCCGGGTCGGTGGCGGGGGCGGTCGGCCAGGGCCGCAGGTCGGAGGGCGCCGCGTCCATCGCCGAGAGCAGCCGCACCTGGCCCGACAGCGGATGGGTCGGGCTCTCGCCGATGGCGGCCCAGAGCTCGGGCGAGGTGATCTCGCCGGCGCCGTGCAGCAGCACGCAGCCCTGCGGCATCTGCGCCACCACCTTCAGCAGGGCGGCGGCGGCCGGGATGGTGCCGCCGGCGCCGATGCCGGCGGCGATGACCGGATCGGCCGGCGGCTCGCGCTTCCAGGCCTCGGCCTGGGCGCGCAGCGCCGCGGTGCGGCGCGGGCCGATATCCATCAGCCCCTGGCTGTCGAGCCAGCCGGCCCAGGTGTCGAGCACGGCGCGCAGGAAGGTCAGGGTCACCTGCCAGTGGGTGGAGAATTCCTCCGGCACCAGGCTGGCGAGGTTGTCGAAATCGGCGTCTTCCAGCGCCGTCTCGTCGAGCAGCTCGGCCAGGGCGGTGGCGAGGCGCCAGGCCTGCTCGGGCGTGTCGGGCCCGCCGAAGCGGGAGGGCAGGCGCATCACCAGGCTGGTCAGCACCGCCTGGCGCCGGGCCGGCTCGACCGCGGGGGGGAGGTCGAGCAGGGTGGGCAGGGCGAGCTCGTCGGCTTCCTGGGTGGAGAGGCCGGTCAGCGCCCGCATGCGCGGCAGCAGCAGGGTCCTGCCTTCGGCGGCCTGGAGGAAGGCTTCCCTCAGGGCTAGGGCGGCGCGGCGGGTGGGCAGCAGGATGGTGGTGCGGGAGAGGGAAAGGGGGTCGGTGCCGACCTGGTCGAGCACGCCGCGGGCGAGGGCGGGGAGAAAGGGCTGATGCGCCGGAATGTCATAAAGGCGCATGTTCTGGTGCCTTTCTTATAGAATAGAAAAAAGATGGGGGCCTGGGGGAATTCATTCCCCCAGCCTTTTTTTTAGTTTTTCTGCTGTCTGTTCTTTGGTGGGTACGCAGCCTTGTTCCATCCACCATTGTTTCACGTCGTTCAGCGCCTTGCCCATCGCCGGGCCGGGGCTGGCGCCGAGGGCCAGGGCGTCGCGGCCCTGCAGCGGGAAGACGGGGCGGGGGGTGGCGTCAATCCGGTCGCGGAGCGTCGCGCGGTTCTGTCCGTCGCGGGCCTCGGCGGCCCAGGTGGCGGCGGTGGCGGTCTCCGCCGGGTGCTCGGCCAGGAGGCGGCGGAGGTCGTCATCGGCCATGTCCGGCGCCGGGGCGGGGATGGCCAGGAGGTCGCGCAGCCGGCGGGTCTCGTCACCGGACAGCTTCAGGCGCCGAGCCAGGGGCGCGGGGTCGGCGGCCAGCAGGAGGGAGAGGCGCAGCAGCGGGTCGGCCGGCGCCTGGCTGCGGGCCAGGGCGTCGAGGGCGCCGGCCTCGGGCAGGATGGCCCCCAGCACGCCGGTGTCGCGCATCAGCGCCAGGCTGTCGGCGGGGGCAGGGCCTTCGAGCAGGCGCTTCAGCTCCATCCAGACGCGCTCGGCGGAGAGGCGTTCCAGGCCGGGGACGGCGGCGCGGATGGCGGCCAGCGCCGCGGGCTCGGGCGCGCCGATGCCGTAGCGGGCGTGGAAGCGGAAGAAGCGCAGCACCCGCAGATAGTCTTCCGCCAGCCGCGTCGCCGGGTCGCCGACGAAGCGCAGGCGCCCGGCGGCGAGATCCTCGCGGCCGCCGAAATAGTCCCAGAGCCTGCCCTCGGCATCGAGCGACATGGCGTTCATGGTGAAGTCGCGCCGCGCCGCGTCCTCGCGCCAGTCCTCGGTCCAGGCGACGGTGGCGTGGCGGCCATCGGTGGCCAGATCCCGGCGCAGGCTGGTGACCTCGACCGGCTCGTGGTCGAGGACGGCGGTGACGGTGCCGTGCTGCAGCCCGGTCTCGAAGACCTTCAGGCCGGCGGCGCGCAGGCGGCCGGCGATGGCCTCGGGCGGCAGCGGGGCGGCGATGTCGACGTCGTGCACCGGGCGGCCGGCCAGCAGGTCGCGCACCACGCCGCCCACCGCGCGCGCGCCGGGGAGGGCTGCCAGCACCGCCGCCGGGGCGCCGTGTCGCAGGCGGCCCGGGGCGTCGAGGCGGGTGCTGGGCGGGTCCGCGGGAGCGTGGTTGGCGGTCATGGCGGCGGCAAGGCACCATGCGGCAGGCGGCAAAGCAAGGTGCGGCGCATCCATTGGCGGGGAACGGCGTTTCCCTGCCAGCGTGGCCGTGGGGGCCGCGATGGAAAGGAAATCGGCAGATGGACGAGAACCGGGTGACGGGCGCGGCGCGCGAGACGGTGGGTCGGGTGCAGGAAGCGGTCGGCGGGCTGACCGGCAACCGCGAGTACCAGGCGCGTGGCGCCGCCAATCAGGTGCAGGGCCAGGCGGAGAACGTGCTCGGCCAGCTCTGCGACAATGTGCGCGAGCAGCCGCTGACCTCGATCGCGATCGCGGCCGGCATCGGCTACATCCTGGGGCGCCTGCGCATCCTGTAAGCTTGCAGGAAGGCTGGCGGCAGGGGCGCTCCGGTCCGGTGGACCGGGAGGCTGCCGCTGCCGCCGGCGCGCTACCGCGGGGCCGCCCGCCGCGACAGCAGGCGGTCGGCCACCGGGAAGGCGGCCATGCCGCCCAGCATGGCCAGCAGGAACAGCAGCCCCGGCGCGCCGGTCCAGAGAAAGGACGCCAGGGCAGGGCCGGGACAATAGCCGGCGAGGCCCCAGCCGGCCCCGAAGAGCATCGACCCGACCACCAGCCGCGCATCGATGGCGCTGCGCGTTGGGCCGGAAAAGGCGTCGGCGAGCAGCGGGCGCGTGCGCCGGGCGGCCAGGGTGAAGCCCAGCCAGGCGACCGGGATGGCCGCCCCCATGACGAAGGCCAGACTGGGATCCCAGGCGCCGGCAATGTCCAGGAAGGCCAGCACCTTCGCCGGATTGACCATCTGCGACACGACCAGGCCCAGGCCGAACAGCAGGCCGGCCGCGAAGGCGGCGAGGATGCGGTTCATCGCCTCAGCCTGGCAGCAGGTGGCGCATCGCGAAGACAGTCAGCGCGGCGGTGAGCATGAACAGGGCGGTCGCCAGCAGGGAACGGCGCGAGCCGCGCGCCAGCCCGGCCACGCCATGGCCGCTGGTGCAGCCGCCGCCGAGCCGGGCGCCGAAACCGACCAGCAGCCCCGCCGCCACCAGGATCAGGGGCGTCGAGGCAAGCTGCACAGCGGGCCGCCCGGCGATCGCCGCCCAGGCCAGCGGCGCGGCCAGCAGGCCTGCCAGGAAGGCCAGGCGCCAGGCCCATTCCCCCGGCTGCGGCCGCAGCAGCCCGCCGAGGATGCCGCTGATGCCGGCGATCCGCCCGTTCGCCAGCCAGAGCAGGGCGACCGACAGGCCGATCAGCGCGCCCCCCAGGGCGGCGGAGCCGGGCGTGAAGTTTTCCATTTGATGACCCTCCGGGTGCCGATGCCGCGATCGCCAGGGTCGCAGGCTTCAGGCGTCAGCATGCGCGAAACGCAGCGGATTGTCGCGGTGGAGGGAGGGGGCCGGCTGGTTGGGGCGCCAGGATTCGAACCTGGGAATGGCGGTACCAAAAACCGCTGCCTTACCGCTTGGCTACGCCCCAGCAGGAAGCCATGGCAGGAAGTTCCTGCGGCGGCCCTTCAGGCAGGGCCGTCGAGGGGTGAATAAAGGGCGGAGGCCCCTGTCGTAAAGCCCCCTCCCCAGCGCCAGCAGGTCTCGGGCAGCCGCGCGGCGGCGGCCTGGGCGGCGGCCGGCGTGGCGAAAAGACCGAAGCAGGTGGCGCCCGAGCCGCTCATCCGCGCCAGCAGGCAGCCCGGCAGGGCGCGGATGGCGTGCAGCAGATCAGCGACCGGCGGGCAGAGGGCGATCGCCGCCGCCTCCAGGTCGTTGCGGCAGGCGGCGAGGTCGGCGGCCATGGCGGCGGCATCGGCCCAGCCGGCCGGCAGCGCGGCGGGGGCGGAGAAATCGCCGCTGCGGGCGCGGAAGACGGCCGGCGTCGCCAGCGGCAGGCGCGGATTGGCCAGCAGCAGACCGGCCGGCGGCAGGGCGGGCGCCGGGATCAGCAACTCGCCAATGCCGCCCATGCGGGCCGGGCGGCTGTCCAGGCAGACCGGCACATCGGCGCCGAGCCGCGCCGCCAGCGCCAGCAGCCGGGCCTGGCCGAGCCCTGTCCCCCAGGCCCGGTTCAGCAGGCGCAGCGCGGCGGCCGCATCGGCCGAGCCGCCGCCGATGCCGGAGGCGACCGGAAGAAACTTCTCCAGCACCAGCTGGCCCTGCGGGGTGATGCCGGCGGCCTCGGCCAGCAGGCGGGCGGCGCGCAGCACCAGATTGTCCGGCTCCGCCGCCAGCGAGGCGGCCTCGGGCCCTTCCAGCCGCAGCGACAGGGCGCCGCCGGGCTGCCAGCGCAGCCGGTCGGCGCCACCCGGCGGCCCGGCGCCGGCGAAGGCGGCCAGGCTGTCGAGCAGGTGGTAGCCGTCGGCGCGGCGGCCCAGCAGGTGCAGATGCAGGTTGATCTTGGCGGGGGCCGGCTCGGCCAGCGCGGCGGCGGGATCGGCGTCGGGAGGGGTCACGGGCAGGGCAGCCTTCCGGGCGAAGTCGCCGCGCCGCGGCGTCGCCCCCGCGCCGGAAGGCCGCGTCGCGGGCCTTCCGGGCGGGAGATCGGGTCAGGAGATCAGGTCAGGGGCGGGCGGTGGCGGGCAGGCCGTCGCGCAGCTTGGCGGCGATCTTCGGCGCCTCGCCCGGCTCGGGCTCCAGCGTCAGGGCGCGGCGCCACTGGTACTGCGCCTCGATGCGGCGGCCGGTGGCCCAGTAGACGTCGCCCAGATGGTCGTTGATCACCGAGTTGCGCGATTCCAGCTCCACCGCCTTCTCCATCCAGCGGGTGGCGGCGGGCAGGTCGCCCAGCTTGAACAGCGCCCAGCCCAGGCTGTCGGCGATATTGCCGTCCTGCGGGCGGAGCTCGGCGGCGCGCTCCAGCATGCGCCGCGCCTCGGCCAGGTTGGTGCCGTGCTCGACCCAGGTATAGCCCAGGTAGTTCAGCACATAGGGCTGCTCGGGGGCGAGCTGCAGGGCGCGCTGGAAATCGGCCTCGGCGCGGGTCCAGTCGCCGGCGCGCTCCAGCGCGATGCCGCGGGCATAGAACAGCGACCAGTGCTCGGCGCCCGGGCGCTGCACCCGGGCCAGGGCGGCCGCATAGGCCTCGGCCGCCTCGGAATAACGCTCGCGCCCGCGCAGCAGGTCGCCCAGGCGGGCCGGCGGCTGCAGCGACTGCGGATAGGCCTGCTGCAGCCCGCGCAGCGCGGCGATCGCCTCGTCCGGCCGGTTCAGCCGGTCGAGCAGGGTGGCGCGGCGCATGGCCACCGCCGCCGCCAGCGGATCGTCATCCGGCACCCGGCGCAGCAGGGCGAGCGCACTGTCGGGATGCTTCTCGTCGGCCAGGGCATCGGCGGCGATCAGCAGGGCCGGGGTGAAGTCGGGGCGCAGCCGCAGGGCGAGCCGTGCCAGCAGCAGGGTCAGCTCCGGCGCCCCCTGGCCGCGCAGCGCGCCGGCCAGCGCCAGCTCGGCCTCGGCCATGCCCTCGACGGCGGAGGCGACGGCGCGGCTCTGCAGCAGGCGGCGGCGCACCTCGGGTGCGCTGACCAGGGAGAGGTCGTCGCTGACGGCGGCCAGCGCGCTGATCAGCTGGCCCGCCTCGGCCTCCTTGCCGGCGCGCGCCAGGATGCCGGCGGCGACCTGGATCATGCGCAGATTGGCTTCCGGCGATTCCGACAGGGCGAGCCGCACCAGCCGCTCCGCCTCGCGCGGGCGGTTGGCGAGATCGGCGATCATGGCGGCATGCAGGGCGGCCAGGCCGCGCAGGCGGCTGCCCTCGATCTGCGGCTTCAGGGTGGCGAGCGCCGCATCGGTGTTGCCGGCGCCGGCCTGGCTCCAGGCCAGCAGCAGCGGCTGCAGCACCTGGGCGGCGCCGGTCCGCGGCAGGCCGCGCAGCCGCGCCTCGGCGCGGTCCCAGCGGCCGGCCATGGCGTCGCTGCCGGCCAGCAGCATCCCCGCCAGCTCGCTCTGCGGCAGGCGGCGGGCCAGCCGCGCCGCTTCCGGCCGGCCGTCCAGCACATTGGCCAGGAAGGCGCGGTTCAGCACCTCCGCCTCCTCCGGTGCCAGGCGCAGCGCCTCGTTCAGCTGGTCGGCGGCGGCGGCGGTGTCGGTCTCGGCGGTGGCGAAGCGGCCCGCCAGATAGGCACCGGACGCGGTGAGCCGCGGCGGACGGCCGCCATTCTCGGCGGAGGATCCGGCATCCGGGGCACCGCCCGCGGCGCAGCCGGCGAGCAGCGCCGCGGCCAGCAGGGCGAGGCGGCGCGGGGAGACGAGCATGACCATGCGTACGAGCCTAAGCGCATTTCGCGGCCGCGGGAAACGCTTCCGGAAAAGCGCCGCTGTAGAAAGCGTGAACGCTACGCTTTGTTGTGGAACGACACGGAACGGCGCATTCTTGTAACGCGGGTCCGGCGGCGAGAAAGACCGTGGAAAGGCCCGCTCCGCTTCCCTCGACCGGAGGATTCTCCCGTGCGTGTTTTCCTCGCGGCGCTGCTGATGCTCGCCGCCGCTGCGACGCTTTCGCCGGCCTCGGCGCAGAATCGATTCTGGCTGATCAACCAGTCGGGGCAGACGATCGAGAGCGCCTTCGTCTCGCCCTCCCGGCTGGACAACTGGGGTCCGGACATCCTGGGCCAGTCCATGCTCGGCGCCGGGCAGCAGGTGCATGTGACGCCGCAGGCGACCGACTGCGTGCTCGACATCCGCGTCCGCTACCAGGGCGGCCGCGAGGAGACCAAGATGCAGGTGAACGCCTGCTCGCTGACGCGGGTGGTGTTCTCCGGCGGCGGCGGTGCCGGCGCCTCGATCCGCGGCGGCGGGGCGGGGGCGACGACGCGGGTGGCGGGCGATCCGTCCTTCAGCTTCGTCAACCGCTCGGGCAGCGTGATCCGCGAGCTCTATGTGTCGCTGGCCACCGACCGCAACTGGGGCCGCGACCGGCTGGGCGACCAGGTGCTGGAGCCCGGCTATGACCGCTGGATCGAGCTGCCGGCCGGGCGCAGCTGCGCGGTGGACGTGAAGATCGTCTACATGAACGGCCGCGAGCAGGAGCGCCGCGGGCTCGAGACCTGCTCCCGCTCCGAGATCGTCTGGCGCTGATTTTCTATCGGTTCGGGTCGTCAGGATGGGGACGGGGTCACGGGCGTGGCCCCGTCCTTTCTGTTTGTGGGCGGGACGCCGCCGGGTGCCCCCGGCCGGCACCCGAGGTCAGAACCGGAAGCTGTAGCTCAGCTGGGTGCCGTAGTCGTTGGCGGCCTGGCCCTCCTCGCGCAGCCGCCGCCAGCCGACGGTCCAGACCAGCCCATCGACCCAGGGCAGCTCGTAGCTGGCCGAGGCGGTGTGCATCGCCGCCTGGGCGCGGTCGGTCCCGCTCTCCTTCATCCATTCATAGACATAGGCCAGGCTGACCGGGCCGCGCGCCAGCTCGGCGCCGCTGGTGAGCACCTGGCGGCGCAGGCCGCGCAGCCCGTCGGCATTCTCCTGCCGCACCCATTCGACCAGCGGCGTGGCGGTGAGCTGCCAGGGCAGCGGCACCTCCCAGGCCAGGCCGGCGACGCTGCCGCGCTCGGTCGCGGCGGTGCCGGCCTGCAGGCTGTCCAGCCCGGCCCGGCGCGACGAATAGCCCAGGGTATAGGACAGCTCGCCGAGCGGCAGCGGCACCTCCTGCCCGGCCAGCGAGGCGACCCAGTTGCCGACGCCCTCGGTGTTGTCGGGCCCGCCATAGGCGCGGCGGTTGCGCGCCGAATAGCGCAGCCGCCCCTGGCCGTCCTGGTAGGACCAGCGCCGGGCGAAGAGCGAAGAGGACAGGCCGGTGCGGTCGGCCTGGAAGAATTCGAGCTGGACGCTGTGCTGGCCGACCCGGTCGGTGGCGCCGAGCAGGTCGGACAGCGACAGGTTGACGCCGCCGCCGATCTTCTCGGACAGCTCATAGCCTTGGGCGAAATCATCGCCATAGAGGCCGGGCGCCTCGTCCCAGGCCATGCCGAAGCGCGGGTGGATCTTGCCGGCGAAGAGCTGCAGCGGCCCCTGCGCCCAGCTCAGATAGAGCTGGTCGATCCAGGCGGCATGGGCGTGGAAGGCGCGGTCGCTGCCATCGACCGGACGGTCGGCCGGCTCCAGCTTGAAGACGCTGTTGACGGCGAAGCCCCCGGGCAGGCTGAGATAGAGGCCGAGCTCGGTCTTGTTGAACAGGTCGCTGTAGCCGCGCCGCCCGCCACGCCGGCCGTTGAGATCGAGATTGAGCTCGGTCTCCAGCTGGCCGATCAGCTTGTAGCCGCCGGCTTCCAGCGCCGCCTGCTGCGGCTCGGCCTGGTCGCCGAGCTGGCTGCTGGCCTGCGCCAGGGCCGGCAACGGCGCGAGCAGCAGATCGGTGAGCAGCAGCCCGGCGAGCAGCGGCAGGCTACGGGAGGCGCGGCGGGCGGCGGGCACCGGGAGAGGGCTGGACATCATCGCGGCACATTTTCCACAATTTGTTGACGATGCTACAAAAGATCATCCGTGGGCGTCAATGCGAGGCGACGTCCTGGCAGGCGCCCGTTCTCTCCGGGGAGAGGCGCAAAATAATCGTGCTGAAACGATCGACCGAGGCTTGCATCCCCTGTTCTCCGCGAGTCGCCGGACAGTCTGACCGGGAGGCCCTAAGAAACCGTCGCGGGCCGCCGAAAAACCCCTTTGACAGGGGCCGCCAGGGGGCCTAGAAGCCGCCCCCTGCCGCTGACCCGGCGCCCTCGGGCAAAGGGATGGCGGCAGGGACGCTAGAAAAACTTAAAACGGTGTGTTGACCGGCAAAGTAATCGCCGCTAAACAACTTCCACCGCGGACGAGTTCTTCTGAAGCGGCCGCTACCGAGACTGAAAATTCTGCTTGACACGGTAAGTTAAGTAGTTTAGAAGGTCTCAACGCTGATTTAAAACCGCATCGGGTTTTCTGGAAGTAGAATGGAGCTGATTTGGTTTAGTCCTTTGATGGGCTGAGCTGAGACGGTTTCTGCTCTGGTCTTCTGGTTCTTCGGTC
>NZ_JBBCWY010000023.1:0-16667 GCF_037145735.1 Roseomonas sp. USHLN139
TGCGCTCTGGGATGCCATCCGTGACGCCCTCCCGCAGTTCTCACCGCAGGAGTGTGCCAGCTACTTCACCGCCGCAGGATATGAACCAGAATGATCGGATTATGCTCTAGATAAGGGCGACGTCTATAAGCTGGTGCACAATCGGACCTATGTCGGTGAGGCTACCCATAAGGGGAAGGTCTACCCGGGTGAGCATCAGGGCATCGTGCCGAGGGCACTGTGGGACAGGGCGCATGGCGTGCTGCAGATCAGCCCTCGAGCGCGCTCCAACCAGAACCGAGCTCAGGCTCCCGCGCTGTTGAAGGGGCTGATCTTTGGGGTAGATGGTCGGGCGCTGTCACCCACCCACACCCGCAAGAATGGCCGTCTCTATCGCTACTATGTGGCGCAGCGCGTGCTGAAAGGCGAGGCCGCCGAGGACGATAGCCTCCTGAGGCGTGTGTCAGCGGCCGAGATCGAGGCGGCGGTGGTGAATCAGGTGCGGATCCTCCTTCGGCAGCCGGAGATCGTGGTCGGTACCTGGCAGGCGGCACGCCAAGAGGCGCCGGACCTGACCGAAAGAGAGACACAGCATGCGCTGCAGCAGCTCGACCCACTGTGGGAGGAGCTATTCCCGGCAGAGCAGGCCCGGATCGTCCGGTCGCTGGTGGAGCGAGTGGTGGTTGGGCCGACCGGTGCCGACATCCGTCTGCGGGTGGAGGGGCTGACCAGCCTCGTTCGGGATCTGACCACCATGCCAGCCGATGCCGTGAGGACCGCCGCGTGACCAGCACCACCAGCATTACGGTCCGGGTGCCTCTAACAATCCGTCGGCGCCCGGGGCGGAAGACAATTGTCACGCCTGCAGCCACTAAGCCAGCGGCAGTTACAACCAAGGCGAACCCGGCCCTCGTCAAAGCGCTGGCTCGGGCATTTCGTCACCAGCGGCTGCTGGACGAGGGGCGGTACGCTTCGATCAGCGAGATGGCGGTGGCCGAACGGATCGAGCGAGGCTACCTGGGCAAGCTGCTTCGGCTGACGCTGCTGGCACCCCATATCGTCGAGGCGATCATGGACGGGCGGCAGCCGGAGGGGATGACGCTGCCGGTGCTGATGGAGCCGTTTTCCGCGACCTGGGACAAGCAGTTGGTGCTTCTTCAGGCCGCGGCACAGAAACGCCATGTGGTTCCCACTGCGAGCAACCGCCAGATCGGTCAACAGAGATAGTAACGCCACCAGGGCTACGGTGCTGTCATGCGCTCGAAGATCTTCGGGATGTAGGTCCCCGGTGGCTCGTCCATGAAGACGATGTTGGCGGCTTCGAGGTCGGCCTGGGAGACCTTTGTCAGGTTGATAAGGTCCTTCATCTCCGTGGCCGAGGCAATGAAGGCGGACAAACTCAGAGCTTTGTCTCCCACACGCTTCTCGATCTCCTTGATCTCCGAGAACAGCTGAAGCTTGGGATCATTTAAACTCAGGTTCCGGATGCCCTTCGGATCGATCAACCCCAGCCACTGTTGGCCACCATCATGATCGACAAGCCAAAGCAGGAAATCGGGATAGAAATTGCCGGCGGTTGCGAAGCCGAGGCCGCGCTTGGCGTCATCCGCATTCCGCAGCAAGTACAAGCTGCGGCCCGCCAGCGCCTTCATACCTGCCGGCGTGGAGATGAACTTCTGCAGGTCACGCACGAACCGAATTTCGCTCAAGGCTCCTAGTGCCAGCGGACGCATGCGGAGCGGCAAGCCTTGGCGATTGCCGTCGAACCCAAGCAGCGGGTGATATAGATGGCGATCGAAACAGATCGCCACAATCGGCCCCTGCTTCCAGGCGTCGGCGTCCACCAGCTTGCCGCTGCCAACAAGCTCCTTCAACGTGTTGAGGCGTGCCTCGTACGCGCGGCCTTCATCGGTCGGATCGATCTCGAAGGTGTAGCGGTCGAGCATCGACCCGTGGCTCTCATCGATCAGCGCAACATCGTAAAATTGCCCCTCGTAGGCGCCCTTCAGCGCTTTGTAGAACCGCTCCATGTAGTCGATGAGGAGCTGCACCAGGATGTCCTGTTGCGTGCTGACATCGGCGAAGGAGCGCAGCTGTAGCTCGGAGGCCGGAATGAAGAGCGTGTACCAGCCCGACTGCGTTGTGCAGAAGGTCTCGAGCCGATTCTGATCCAGCCGCAGGTTGTTCCAGGTGCGCTGCTGCTTGTGCGCCTGCAGCTCCAGGAAGATTCGGTCGAAGTCGAACATCGCCATCGTCGAGGCTGCGATCTTGCCTGCGTTGCGCAGATTCGCCGGCGGCAAGGTGTCTGTGCTGCCTTTGGCGGCGAGCGCCTCGATGCGCGGATAGAGATCGAGCTCGGCGTGCGGAAGCTTGATCTTGCCGACCAACTCTGCCGGCACCTCGAAAAGCCAAGGCGATTGCCGCCGCTTGAAGCCGAACTTCTGATTGTCCCGATAACCATCCTTCAGCTTCAGCGTCTTGAGCTTCCGCCCTGCCGGCAGGTTTGGCGTGACAGGGAAATCAACCGTGATGACCTCGTCGGTTGGTGTGATCCCCTCGTCGACCAGGTAGGCCTTGAACTGCGCCATGTAGCTGGCGCGCACACCGAAGATGTTCAGCGTTTCGAGCTTCTCCAGGTGGCTGTTCGAAGGTCGTTCGTGCGGCAACGACCGCTTCAGTGAAAGCTCGCGCCCCTTCAATCGAACACCGCGACCAAACAGCTGGATGATCTGCGAGCCTTCTCCCTGACCCATGTTGAGCAGGCCCATGGTGGACACCCGCCAACTGCTCCAGCCCTCGGTGAATTTCCGGGATCCGACCAGCAACGTCAGCGGGCTGTTCTCATCATTGAGGGCGTCAAACAGGGTGCCGCCGAATTCGTCCGTCTCGGTGATGAAGCCGGCATCTTGCGCCACTGCCTCTGCGCCCTTGAAGAGGCCGGCATCGTCGCCGATGCTGATGACACCGAAATATGGACAGGTGCCCACGCGCAGAGCAAGCTCACCTTTGCTGCCCTTCAGATTTACTAACCGCAGCGACTGGCGGCTGTCGGCATTGAACATCCGCTTGAGGATGCCGGCGTAGATCTCGTCGGCGCCCTCGTTCATCAGGGCCGAGAACCGCCCTTGAAAGATGTTCCGCCCCTTCTGGTCCAAGAGGAGGACGCTGTCCTCGATCAGAGCCTTGATCCACTCCTTTGCTTCGGCCTCATTCGCCAGGAAGCGCGCCAGGAACCGGACCACGGTGACGATATCGGAGTCTTCGCCCGAGACTGTGTTGCCCACGAACACCCACAGCGGCTTCTCGATGCCGAAGTCGGCGATCCGTGCCTTCTGCGTCTCCCAAATCCAGAGCTGTTGGTAGAAAGCGAGCAAGCAGGCTGTAAAATACTGTGCGAGGTCGTTTTCATCGTCGTCGCTCGGGAGGTTCAGGATCAGGAAATCCTTGCCGTACCCGTCGTCGTAGAAAAACTTGTAGGAGTAGTCGAAGAGGACTGATTTGGCGTAGACCTCGCGCACCGCAATGATGCGGGCACGCTTCTTTTCCACATTGGTCAGCTGCAGCTTGGCACGCTGGGTGTCATCGAGAGCGGCGCGACGCAGCCCCGGGAAGTCCCGCTTCAGCTTTGCCTTCAAGATATCATCCTCGGCCTTCTCGACCGTGGCGCCGCCCTTCACCGCCTGCCCGAAGGTGGCGCTGTACTCGAAGGCGAATCCTCCACGCGTCAGCCGCTCGCGTCGGCGTAACCAGGCTCCGGCAGCTGTCCCGGCGCCGCGATGGCCCTCATCGATCAGCACCAGGTTGTTACCCTCGAAGGCATCGACGGCGACGGTCTTGTCGCCCATCTCGTCGCCCAGTTTGTGGACATCGATCACCTCGATGGTACCGGGAAAGTCAGGGGCTCGGTTTTTGTCGAAGAGGCGGCGCAGCGAGAAGCCTGACTGTTCCAGCTCGCGAAGATGCTGGTTCGACAGGCCCTCATTTGGCGTCAGCAGGATGATCTTATCCGGGCGCACGTCGGGCTTGCCGCCCGAAAAATACTCCAGGTACTGCCGGATGTTCACGTGCAGGAGGAGCGTCTTGCCGCTGCCGGTCGCGTTCCAGAAGGCGACCTTGTTCAAATCGTCTGCGTCGTAGTCGCGGAACGCCTCGGCGCCTTGTTCGGCACGATAGGTTTTTAGCTCCTCGTTGAGGCCGTTGATCAGCGCCTGACGACGGTTGAAATAGAAATCCAGGTAGATCTCTGTGAGCAGCAGCGACAGGTACTGGAAGTACTTCATCTCGAGCTGAGCGCCGTTGCGATTGCGGCGCTCGGTGATTGCCTGCCAGTGGCGGACGATGTTCAGGTCGAAGCGTCGTAAATCCGCTTCGCTGACCCGATCCACCTCGAACAGATTGCGTGTCAGCTCGTGGAAGAAGCGGGTCTGGCCGTCCTCGTCGATCCCTTCATGGCGATCATCCCCTAGGCGTGCCTTCAGCGCGGCCAGCGTTCGGCCCTTGAAGAAGCCGAGGAGCCAGCGATGAAGCACCAGTTCCTGGTGAAAGGTCCTCTTTGTGGTCGGCGCCTTCGCCATCAGGAGGCCTCGTCCATCGAGAACATGGCGTCGAGGAAGGCCGGCTCGATCTGGCGGAGCTTCAGAACCTTGGTCTCGCCGCCTGCCGCGTCGTCGGCTGTGGCGACGGTGGGAATGGTGTGATCGCCATTCACGTAGACGACGTCATGCTCGCTATCGGCGGGGTTGATCGCCAGCGTTTCGCAAAGCTTCAGCAGGCCTTCATAGTCGAGCTTGTCGCAGTCGCGCCAAAGGACGAGCGCTGTCTGGCGGTCCGGCAGAACGCCTTGGACCAGGGCGAAGCCGCGATCCAGGTGCAGGTCGATAGTCTTAACTGCCAGGCCGAGCAGGTAGTTGAAGGTCTCAACGAGATCGACTGCGCGCACTTCCGCCGCGCCCGCACTGTCGACGGCCACGCGCAGCTTGTAGTCGAATGGCCTGCGAAAATCGGCGACCGAAAGGAGCGATGCGCGCGCTTCCACATTCATCATGTAACGAAGGAGATAGTCGTCGTGGGCTGCGGGAGGAAGGTTATCGAGCAAATTGGTCTGCTCGCCGGTGCGGATGAGTGCCAGATTGTTCAGCGTGTCCTCATAGCCTTCGATCTTGAGCACCTTGAATGCATGGCTGATGCCGGTGTCGGGGGCGGTAGCCTTGCCGTTCGCCCAGGAGGCTGAGAACACAACCTTTTGCATGCGGGCCTTTAGGACGCGGTCGAAACTTTCACTTTGATCGGACAAAATATATTTCCGACGACCGTCATCTGAACGATTAAGGCTGACGACTGCTTCACCCGTTGTTCCGGATCCCGCGAAGAAATCTGCGATTACAGCATCTTTCTCACCGTATCCGATGCCCACAATATCTTCTAATAGGCCAACAGGCTTCGGAAATTTTGCCGCATCGTAACCAAACAAGTTGCGCACGGTGTCGGTTCCACTCTGCGTATACGGACCAACATGAACGCTCGACGGCTTTCGTCCGCGTTCTTTTCCGGTTTCATCAAATCTGTATTGTTTATAGCTGACCGAGTAATCCCCATCCGAGAGTGTTACAACAATCTCGTCAGAAATAAGCGCATCGCGAAGCTTATCCCAGCTCCACTGCCATTGGCGCTGCGGACGCAGCAGCGCGCCGGCCCACTCTGATCCGTCACGATGGACAATCTGCCATCCGTCTTCGTAATTACCGCCTAATTTGATATCTTCATTCTTGAGAAGGGCTCCAATTTTTGCGCTCTCAATGTCCCATTCTTTGCTTGTCAATAAATCAAGCCGCGGAAACGGAATAGGATAGGTGAGTTGTTTCCTAAAATCATTGCTGTTTGTGTTTAGTGGCTGAAGACGATATTTTCCTCTGATATCAAATTTTTTATCTTTTATCTTGTAATATTTTACCGCATCAGGATCTGGAGGCAGATCGAGATAGGGGACGTCATTTTTAGATCGAGCAAATTGATGGATATATTCATGAAGGTTGTTTATGTGCTTTGTTTTCGATCCGCCGCCGTACGCCTTTTTCCAAACAACCTCCTCTAAAAAATTTTCTTCCCCGAAAATGGAGAAAAGAAGCGGGAGATAATTCCTGTTTTCGTCCCTATCGATACTGGATGAGAAAATTCCATCATCCCTAAGTAGTGGTAATATTTCGCGCACTCTGTTATCGAGCATGCTCATCCAAGATGAGTGGCGATAAGAGTCTTTATAGGCAAACCCGTCGTCGCCGGTATTGTAAGGAGGGTCGATATAAACGTGTTTGACCCGTCCTGCCCAAGTCGCATGAAGCAAGCTGGCGGCCTGGAAATTGTCGCAATGCACCAGCAGTCCATCAAGTCCTGCATCCAGGTCGGCAATCGTCTTCAATAAATCGGCTCGGAACCTCGCATCGAACAACGCGGTGTCCACCATCAGGAAGGGAGATGTTTTCAGATCTTCGACCGTCCCCGCCATAGGGCTGGCTCGCATCCCAAGATCATGCCACTGGGCCCATTGCGCTGCGTTCGCGGCGATGGCGGGGTAAAGCTCCTGCGAAACCCGGTTCAGCGTCACACAGTAATGTGCCGCAACTACGAACTTTTTCTTCAGCCACAGGCGCTTCTGAAAATTCTCCAACTGCGCGAGGAAGGCGATCAGGTCGAGCGCGATGGTGCGCAACGTCTGAATGGTCCGCAGTTGCGTTTCGATGGCCGCGAAGGCGGCCGCATTCTGCACGTCGTCGAGGTTCATCACCTCGTTCTTGATGTAAAAATCCAGCTCACGACGCAGGAAGCCGCCCAGGTCCTTATGGATGAAGTAGTCGGCTGTGTTCTTCGCCGCGTAATCCGTCAGGTGTTTTTCGAGCACGGTCCGCAACGGCGACTTTTCGGTGGGTGCTCGGCGTGTCAGATCCTGCCAGCGTGCTTTGACGGCCGCGTCTGCCAGGACGGTTTCGATCGCACGCGTCAGCAGCTCAGCCTGCTTCGTTCCTTGCGGCATGGGCTGGTAGGCGAAGCGCAGTACCAGGGCGCCATCTTCTTCAGCGACGGGTGTCAGCACCTCGTCGAAGGTTTCGCCGTCCTCGTCGATGCGGGTGACGGTCATGGGCTCAATCAGGACAAACCGGCGCTCCTTATCGTTGTCCTTGCGGTTGTCCTTGGCGGTGTCTGCGGCAATCAGACGGAAATGCACCAGCCGGTCATCCTCAAGCCGGAAGCTATAATTGGAGAAATTCTCGCCGCTTTTGGTGTAGTACTGGTCCTTGTTGGCCCAGTGCAGCACAACCTCCTCCCCCGCATAGGGGATGGCGTAGGTGTCGCCCTTGTACCTGCGCTGGCTGATGAAATCGCCCTGGTCGTAGTAGCGGGAGAAGAAAGTAAGCAGGTGCGAGTAGACCGCGTTCTCGTACTCCACGGCGCTGCCTGCCGCCGCTTCGATCTGCTGCCGCAACTCCCTCACCTTGCCGACGTCATCCGCATTCATGTCGAGTGCCTGTGCGCCGGCAATCGCCTCTGCCAGCTTCTGCTTCAACGCCTCCAGATTGGCTTGACCGCCTTCACCAAGCGCAGCCTTGACCCGGTCCGGTAACCGTCGGGCCAGATAGTCCCTGATCTCGTCCGCACGGGCGTTGATGACGCGGTAGATGCCGAAATCGAGGTCCGGTCTGTCGATCTGGAGGATTTCGCTCAGCTTGGCCGTCAGCTCGGTCAGTTTGGACAAGGTATACGCCCCCAGGGATTCTTCGTTCTTGTGATTACACGACAGACCACCGGGCTGTGAACAGCGTCTCGCTCTGCTGCCGTTGGGCCAGGCGCTTCTCGAGCGCGGCGATCAGCTCGTCTCGCCGGGCGGCGATCTCATCCTCCACCGCAAATATGTCCTGGCGCTGCTTCCGCTGCTTCCGTTCAAGCGCCTGCAGCGACTCCTGCACGGCCTTCTGCGCATCCAGGGTCTCGGCAAGCCGGCTGTCGCGCCGCAGCGCCTTGATGGCTTCCTTGGTGTCCCGGAGGGCCCGTTCCGCGGCAAATATCTTGTCCTCGGCCCATTTCTCCAGACGCTCCCGCGCTTCGCTGAAGTGACGGTTGTTGGCTTCGAGCGATCGGGACAGAGTTGCGCGAATGTGTTGGGCCGCTTCAGCCTTGATTCGCGCCGCCGCGGCGGGAGCGAGGGTGATGGTCGTTCCGGCCTTGCTGTCCACTCCGAATAGCCGCTCGCAGGTCTCCTGGTCCAGCGACTGACCGTCGTCGGTCACGGCGGAGAAGAGGAGGTAATCCTCGGACTCGAAACTCTCCACGGTTAGGCGTGTCAGGCTGAGCACGCCCGATCGCCCCTTCAGTGCCTCGACAACGGCGATGCGCCCCGGATGTGCAGAGATGTCGAAGCGGAGTTCAGCCGGTGGTGTCGGCGCCGTCTTGGCCGCCTCGATGACGTGCTCGCCGAGCGGGTGCGACAGCCGATAGAGGAAGTCGTCATGCCCTATGGTGGGCGCGACGCGCTCCCGCGAGATGAGGTGGTACCGCCCTGGCCGCGCGGCCGCGGCGGGCGATGTATTAAGGTCAAAGGTCAGGGCTTGCTCGTCGAACGTCGCTGCATCGGCGAGCTGGTGCCGAGTGACGGACCAGAAGCGCTGGCCCACGCGGTGCAACTGCGCCTTGGCGTCTTCCAACCTCAGGCGGAGACGGGCGTGCACATCCTCATCGAAGTTTTCGAGCAAGGTCTGGCGCGTCTGGGTCAATCGCGCCTTGATCTCCTCGTCGAGCTGGGTCTGGAGGGCTGAGAACGCGGCTTCAATCGCTTCCGGCGTGCGGCATTCCTGGTAGATGGCGAGGATGCGGCGCTCGAAATCCAGTCCGGATTCGATGGTGCCGAGCACCTCATCGGACGCGCCGAATACGCCGTCGAACAGGCTGAACTTGTCCCGCAGAAGTTCGTGTACGCGCTTATCTGCTGCGTTGCGCTCGTTGAGGAAGTTAATGACGATCACATCGTGCTTCTGGCCATACCGGTGACAGCGCCCGATCCGCTGCTCGATGCGCTGGGGGTTCCACGGCAAATCATAGTTGATGACCTGAGAGCAGAATTGGAGATTGACGCCCTCGGCGGCCGCCTCCGTCGCGATCATGATGGAAGCGTTGTCGCGGAAGTGCTCGATCAGCGCCGCACGGATATCGACCGGCCGCGACCCTGTGACCCGCCCGGTGTCACGGTTCGCTTCGACCCAGCGATCATAAATGGCGCGGGACGACGGGTCCGCATTCGTCCCGTTGAACAGCACTGTCTGGCCAGCGTAGCCATGCCCCTCCAGATATCGGTTCAGATACTCCTGGGTCCGGCGGGACTCCGTGAAGATGAGGGCCTTGCGTTCAGCGCCCATCTCAGCCTGGCTCTCGAACCCGATCCGGAGGGCGGTGAGAAGGGCCGCTGTCTTGGTGTCGGCCTGGATCTCTCGTGCTGCGACTGCCAGCCGGTCGATCTCGGCAATTTCGGCCCGCAGGCGGACGGGATCAATTGCCTCGCCTGCCTCACGCTCCTCTGGCTCGGGCACGAGCTCGGCCCATTCCTCGATGAGCGCTTGGTCGATCTCATCAGCTGCGGCGAAGTCCGCCAGAGATATGGCTTCGCCAGCTTCGGGGCGGCCGTCCCGGATGGCCTCCAACCGAACCTTCAGCCCCTCGAGGGTGCCGGCGATCGCTGAGGACGAGGAGGCCAGCAGCTTTCTCATCAGCAGTACCAGCAGGTGCTGCTGGCTCGCCGGCACGGCGTAGGTGTCGTCCCGCTGAAGGAAGGCCGACACTCCGTCATAAAGGCTCTGTTCGGCATCGCTGGGGCTGAATGGCTGGGTGAGGGCCTTCCTGCGCGTATAGCGGACGTACTCCAGGACTTGGCGGCGAAGGGTGCGCTTGCAGAAGGTGGACAACCGCGTTCGCAGACCATCGAGATCGCCGCCGGCGTTCACGTAACAGGACCTGAAGGCGTTTGGGTCCCCAAACAGGTGCTCATCAATGATGGTCGAAAGGCCGTACAGCTCCATGAGGCTGTTCTGGAGAGGAGTAGCGGTCAGAAGGATTTTGCGTCGTCCCTCTAATGCGCCCTTCAAAGCCTGCCCGACACGGGCGTTCGGTCGCCACGCGTTCCTGAGTTTATGGGCTTCGTCGATGACCACGAGATCCCACGGTTCGGCGCGGACGGCTTCCTGCATCCGCGCCGCAAATTCGTAGGAGACGATCACGATCGCCTTCTGCCCGAAGGGGCGAGGTGACCCGATACGCTGCATCTGGCCGTACACTTTGGCATCGAGAACGACGGCAGGCAGGTTGAATTTCTCATCCAACTCGGTCGCCCACTGCTTCCGGAGGGATGCTGGGCAGATGATCAGGAGGCGCCGTTTGCGCTCGGCCCACCGCTGGCACAGGACGATACCGGCTTCGATGGTTTTCCCGAGGCCGACCTCATCGGCCAGGATGACGCCCTCAGAGAGGGGGGATTGAAGCGCAAACATGGCCGCTTCGATCTGGTGAGGATTCAAGTCGACCGATGCGTCAAACAGCGACATCGATAACTGATCTGATGCACCCGGCGGCGCGCATTTTGTGAGGTCGAAGGCGAAATACTTGGCCTGATGCGGAGTCACGTCGTGGGCCCCGTGAGCGGTATTTGTAGTGCATGCAATTCAACATACCGTCGGCAACCCGGCGCTTTCTGTCCAAGGTCGTACCGATGAATGCTGGCTTGCCAGCGCTCGATGCTAAAGCTTGTTTCGATGATGAGAAAGCGCCGCCGATGGAGAGGCGCTATTAAGCAGGCGAAAGCCTGATGCGGCAAGCTAGCCGTACCAAAGTGTTCGCTCTCGAAGTACAGATTTCGGGCGAGTGGGGTTCGAACCAGGCCAAGCGCCGACCGCGCTGAAACCGGCCTTTGACCTAGGTTTTTGGGTTCCGTGCTAAAATGCCCAAGTCAGCAGGTCCGGAGAGAATTGGCCTTCGGAGAGCGATTTTCGGCCTTCTCCGCGTCTAGCCAGTCAACAGGTCTGCCCCGCAAACCCCAGGAAACCTGCCACTCAGCGCGGCGCTCGGTCAGGCGGAGAGTGCGGCTCGTATGGGAACTGGCGGAGCGCGTGGGTTTCGCACCGAGAGTACGGCCATGGATCAAGCTCGGGGGCTAGGGTGTCTTGCCCATTTCGTTATCGCGCAAAGGAAAGCGACTGATTTAGCGAAGTGGCTTGGTCCAGTGCCGCAGAAAAACATTTTAAATCAATGCTTTGGAGCTTGGGAGGAAAATCCGCCAACCTTCAAGGCTTGGAGAATCTCTGCCGCTTCGGGGAGAAAACCAGAACGGGTCCTGGATCGGCACCATCAAGGCTTCTGGGAGAACCCTGCCCAGACCTGGGCCTCAGCGCCATGCGCGGATGGTGGGAGACGGTTGACGTGAGGCCGAATGGAGCGGGCGAAGGGATTCGAACCCTCGACCCCAACCTTGGCAAGGTTGTGCTCTACCCCTGAGCTACGCCCGCGTTCCATGCGGCGCTGGCCTGCAGCCATCCGCCGCGCCGTGACCTGGACAGGAGGATCCTGCTCCGGGAAGCCCCGAAGACTGAAACCGCCTTGCAGATCACGAGAAAAATCCGAATTGGAGCGGGCGAAGGGATTCGAACCCTCGACCCCAACCTTGGCAAGGTTGTGCTCTACCCCTGAGCTACGCCCGCGCTCCGTATCGGGCCGCCATCCGGACGCTGCCGTCTGGCGTGGCGGCGATATGTCATGGCGCGGGCGCCGCTGCAACCCCCCTGTTTTCAAGGCGGTGAATTTTTTGCCGGGACCCGGCGGGCGGGGCGGTGGCCGCCGCGGGCGGGCTGCCCGCGGCAAAGGGGAGGGGGGGGCCTTGAGGCCGCGGCCCGGCCCGCCGCAGACTGGGGCGGAAGACCGTGCCACGGACGGGGGCGAAGCCCCGCCGCGCCTTGCCCGACAGGAAGCCCCGCCCGCCATGTCCGCCGCCGTTCCGCCTGCCGCCGCCGATCCTGTCCCGCCGGAGGCGCCGCTCAGCGCCGGCCGGCCGCCGGCCACCCCGGCCCAGCTGCTGGCGCGGCTGGCGGCGCTCGGCATCGCCAGCGAGACGGTCGAGCACCCGCCGCTCTTCACCGTGGCGGACAGCAAGGCGCTGCGCGGCACGCTGCCCGGCGGCCATGCCAAGAACCTGTTCCTGAAACCGAAGCCGCCCGGCCCCTATCTGCTGGTGGTGCTGGAGGAGGACCGGCAGGTCTCGATCAATGCCCTGCTGCGGGCGGCCGGCATCCCGCGCGGCCGCTTCGCCTCGGCCGAGGAGCTCTGGGCCGAGCTCGGCGTGCGGCCCGGCTCGGTCACCCCCTTCGGCCTGGTCAATGCGGTGCCGGGCCGGGTGCGGGTGCTGATCGACCGGGCGCTGCTGGAGGCGGGGCGGGTGCATTTCCACCCGCTGGTCAATACCGCCACCACCGGCCTGGCCCCGGCCGGGCTGTGGCGCTTCCTCGAGGCGCTGGGCCATGCGCCGGAGCGGCTCGACCCCGACCTCGCGGCTGCGGCGGCCGAATAGCCACGGCCGAATAAGCGCCGTGCGGGCCGCTGCCGCGGCGCTTCGCGCCTTGCGCTGGACGGTCGGCAGCGCATCTATGGGCGGCAGGAAAATGCCGGAGCTACCCCGATGGACGTGATCGCAGACCCCAACAAAGCCACCCCTGCCGCGGCCGAGCTGATCAAGGACGGCGATTCCCGCTCCTTCATGCAGGATGTCATCCAGGCCAGCCGCGAGGTGCCGGTCCTGGTCGATTTCTGGGCGACCTGGTGCGGCCCCTGCAAGACGCTGACGCCGGCGCTGGAGAAGGTGGTCAAGGCCGCCCAGGGCCGCATCCGCCTGGTCAAGATCGACATCGACCAGAACCGCCAGCTGGTCGCCCAGCTGTCGCAGATGGGCCTGCCGCTGCAGTCGGTGCCGACGGTGGTCGCCTTCTGGCAGGGCCAGATCGCCGACCTGTTTCAGGGCGCCCTGCCGGAATCCGAGATCAAGCGCTTCGTCGAGACCCTGCTGAAGGCGGCCGGCGGCGAGATGCCCGCGGCCGAGCTGCTGGGCGAGGCGAAGACCGCGCTGGAGCAGGGCGACCACCAGGGCGCGCTCGAGCTCTTCGCGGCGGTGATGCAGCAGGAGCCGGAGAATCCGGAGGCGATCGCCGGCCTGGCCCGCACCCTGCTGGCCATGGGCGAGGAGGAGCAGGCGCAGGAGCTGCTGGCCCAGGTGCCGGAGAAGATCGCCAGCCATGCCGAGATCGCCGGCGTGCGCAGCGCGCTGGAGCTCGCCGCCGAGGGCCGCAAGGCGCGCGAGATGCTCTCCGAGTTCGAGGCCCGGCTGGCCGCCGACCCGGACGACCACCAGGCGCGCATCGACAAGGCGGTGGCGCTGAACGCCATGGAGAAGCGCGACGAGGCAGCGGCCGAGCTGCTGGCCTCGCTGAAGCGCGACCGCGCCTGGCGCGAAGAGGCGGCGCGCAAACAGCTGCTGAAGTTCTTCGAGGCCTGGGGCCCGATGGACCCGGCGACGATCAAGGCGCGGCGCGGCCTCTCCACCTATCTGTTCCGCTGAGCAGGACCGGGCCGCGGATGGACCCCTTCCAGCCCCGGCCCGAAAGCCTGCCCGCGGGGGTGCCGGTCTTTCCGCTGACCGGCGCGCTGCTGCTGCCGGGCGGCCGGATGCCGCTCAATATCTTCGAGCCGCGCTACCTCGCCATGACCGAGGCGGCACTGGCCGGCGGCCGGCTGCTGGCCATGGTGCTGCCCGATCCCGCCCTGCCGCGCCCCGCCGGCCGCTCGGCGATCCAGCGGGTGGCCTGCCTGGGGCGGATCGCCTCCTTCTCCGAGGCCGAGGACGGGCGCTACCTGATCACCCTGCGCGGCCTGCTGCGCTTCCGGGTGGTGGAGGAGCTGCCCGACGATCCGCGCGGCTTCCGCCGGGTGCGCACCGATTTCTCTCCCTATCTGGGCGACCTCGCCCCCCTGGCCGACGCGCCGCTGGACCGGGCCGCGCTGCTGGCGGCGCTGCGCCCCTATTTCCAGGCCCGCCGCATCGAGGCCGACTGGACCGCCATCGAGCGGGCCGCCGCGCCCATGCTGGTGACCAATCTCTGCATGCTCTGCCCCTTCGGCGATGCCGAGAAGCAGGCCCTGCTGGAGGCGCCCGACCTGGCCGCCCGGGCCGCCATGCTGATCGCCCTGCTGCAGCTGGAGGCGGCAGGCCCGACCCAGGGGAGGGTCAGCTGAGGCGGGCAGGGGCGGCCGATGCCGGAAAGATCGTTGACGCCGCCGGGGGCGTGGCGCAGGAATCCGCCGACATGACGCATGCAAACGACACCGACCCCGCGACCCCTTCCATCACCCCTGGCGGCCAGCCGGGCGGCCCCTCGGGCGGCCCGGTCGATCCGCGTCTGCTCGAGATCCTGGTCTGCCCGGTGAGCAAGGGCACGCTGCGCTACGACCGCGAGCGCGGCGAGCTGGTCAGCGAGCAGGCAGGGCTCGCCTATCCGATCCGCGACGGCATCCCGATCATGCTGCCGGACGAGGCGCGCCGCCTCGACGGCTGAGCCGCGCCCTTGCCCACCCCGACCGAGCTCCGGCTGAAGCGCGCCGAGCGGCTGCTCGAGATCAGCTTCGACGACGGCGCCCGCTTCAGCCTGCCGGCCGAATACCTGCGGGTCGAAAGCCCCTCGGCCCAGGTGCAGGGGCACGGGCCCGGGCAGAAGCAGATCGTCGCCGGCCGCCGCGCCGTCGGCATCCTGTCGATGGAGCCGGTCGGGCATTACGCCGTGCGGCTGGTCTTCGACGACCTGCATGACAGCGGCATCTACACCTGGGACTACCTGCACCAGCTCGGCCGCGAACAGGCCGGGCGCTGGGCGGATTACGAGGCGCAGCTGGCCGCCCGCGGCCTGTCCCGCGACCCGCCGCCGCGGCGCTAGTCGTCCCGTCCTGACATCCCGACCGCCAGAGAGAGGCTTTCCATGACGCGCAACCTGCCCGTGGTGGCCATCATCGGCGGCGGCTTCGCCGGCACGGCGCTGGCCCTGCAGCTCGCCGGCAAGGCCGAGGTCACGCTGTTCGAGCCTGGCCCGGTCGGGCCCGGCCTCGCCTATGGCACCGCCGAGCCCGCCCATCTGCTGAACGTCCCGGCCGCCGGGATGAGCCCCTTCCCGGACCGCCCCTCCCATTTCGCCGACTGGCTGGCCGCCCAGCCCGACGCCCCGCCGCCGCCGGCGGAGGGGCCGCGCTTCGCGCCGCGCCGGCTCTATGGGCGCTATCTGCAGGAGCTCTGGGCCGCCGCGGCGACCGAGATCCGGCATGTGCCGCGCGCGGTCTCCCGGGTCGAGCGCCTGGGCGAAGGCGGGGGGAACGGCCGCGGCTTCCGGGTGACCGACAGCGCCGGCGAGGTTTTCGAGGCCGACCGGGTGGTGCTGGCGGTCGGCGGCTTCGCGGCCGGGGCGGGGGCGCCGCCGCATCTGGCGGGCGACCCCTGGGACCCGGCGGCGCTGGAAGGCCTGGCGCCCGACGCGCCGCTGCTGCTGGTCGGCCTCGGCCTGACCATGGTGGATGTGCTGCTGGCGCTGCGCGACCGCGGCCATGTTGGGCCGGTCACCGCCATCTCCCGCCATGGCTGGCTGCCGCTGTCGCATGTGACGGGTGCCTTCCCGCCGCCCTGGCCGATGCCGCTGGTCGAGGGCGCGGTGCCCGGCGTGCGGGCCGCCTTCTGCTGGCTGCGAGCCGAGGCGGCGCGCGCCGCCGCCGCCGGCCAGCCCTGGCAGGCGGTGATCGACGGGGTGCGGCCGCTGGTGCAGCGGATCTGGCGCGGCTGGGAGCTGGCCGAGCGCCGCCGCTTCCTGCGCCATGCCCGCAGCGCCTGGAACCTGCACCGGCACCGTGTGGCCCCCGAGGCCGCCGCCCGGATCGGGGCGGAGCTGGCCAGCGGCGGGCTGCGGCCGCTGGCCGCCCGCCTGGTGGAATGGCGCGTGGCGGGGGAGGGGGTGGAGGCCGTGCTGGCGCGCCGCGCTGGCGGGACGGAGCTGCTGCGGGTCGCCCGCATCATCCTCTGCACCGGGCCCGAGGGCGGCCGCGCCTGGCGCGAGGCCGCGCCGGTCGCCGGCCTGCTGGCCGAGGGGCTGCTGGCCGAGGAGGCGCTGGGCCTCGGTCTCTCGGTCTCGCCGGCGGGCGTGGCGCTGGATGCGGCCGGGCAGCCGGTCGCCGGGATCGATGTGCTGGGCCCGCTGACCCGTGGCGCGCTGTGGGAGATCACCGCGGTGCCGGACATCCGGGTGCAGGCCGCGGCGCTGGCCGATCGTATCGAATGCGGAAAATACGACATTCCTGTTTGACGGGTGCGGTTTCCGCCCATATAAGCCCCTCCACGCCGCCGGTTGGCGCTGCTGAACGGCGAACGGTGAGTGATTGGCTGGTGACTGGGGTTGACAAGCGGTTCTGCCGCGAGTAGATCCCGCCTCCCGATCAAGTATCGGACGGCTGGCTGCGAGGCTGGTTGGTGTTGTTGATTTAAAACCGCATCGGGTTTTCTGGAAGTAGAATGGAGCTGATTTGGTTTAGTCCTTTGATGGGCTGAGCTGAGACGGTTTCTGCTCTGGTCTTCTGGTTCTTCG
>NZ_JBBCWY010000024.1:0-8093 GCF_037145735.1 Roseomonas sp. USHLN139
GATGCGCTCTGGGATGCCATCCGTGACGCCCTCCCGCAGTTCTCACCGCAGGAGTGTGCCAGCTACTTCACCGCCGCAGGATATGAACCAGAATGATCGGATTATGCTCTAAGATCCACAACGCGACTATAGCTGACCTCGCTAATGCTCGCCGCAAATTAACATCGGAAATATGGCGCTTCATTGTTGAGGAGCGGCATACAGACCTAAAGACTTACGTTGCCACCACCGCGACTATTCAGAAAGCAATTGATGGCCTGAAGGCAAACATTCAGGCGAAGGAGGCTATCCGCTCTACGAAGCTGTTGCGCCAACGAGAGTTGGAAAGTGGAATGACGAGCGTAAAGCCGACAGTTGCGGCAATTAACCGCATTCTCACCATGTATGGCTTTCAGAGCTTCAAACTGGCGGTCGCAGGAGATCGCGACGACATGTACCGCATCGTTCGGCTCGACGGCACCGATGCGGCAAAGACCCTGAGTGAAGGGGAACGTTCCTTTATTACCTTCCTCTACTTCTACCATCTGCTTGCCGGCAGCACTTCAGGCACAGGCACAACGAGTGAAAAGGTCGTGGTCTTCGATGACCCAGTTTCCAGCTTAGATTCTGATGTTCTGTTCATTGTTAGTGCGCTGATACGTCAGATGATTTCCGATGTCTGCGCCGGAAAGAGTTCCGTTCGCCAAATATTCTTACTCACACACAACATATACTTCCACAAAGAAGTCAGTTACGACCGAGACCGTGCATCTAATAGCTGCCGGAAACATGAGACCTTTTGGGTGGTCCGCAAGCGCGATAATGTATCTTCGCTTCACAAGTACGATTTTAACCCAGTAAAAACATCATATGAGCTTTTGTGGGAAGATGTTCGAAATGCAGAGCGTCCAAATCTAACTATTCAAAACACTCTTCGCCGCATTGTTGAGAATTATTTAATTGTTTTGGGTGGGCTGCGGCAGGATGAGATTGTCGCGCAGTTCCACGGTCGAGATGCCCAGGTTTGCGCTTCTCTCTTCTCGTGGATTAACGATGGCTCCCATAGCTCCCATGATGACTTGTACATGGCCGCTGATGACAATGCTGTCCAAAGCTACCTCCGCGTGTTCGCTGAGGTATTCGAAAAGACCGGCCACCGGGCCCATTACAGAATGATGATGCGCATTGGAAGCGATAGCGACGGAGCTTCAGCCACTTGATGCGCGTAGGTGCTATCGATCGAGCGCTTCGCGAGATGGCACCTAACTGCCTCCGTGCTGGTCTGGCTCAGGTGAAGCCGGCCAGCTATGTCGTCAAAGGCTGCAAATTAACCGATCTTGAGCATTCTCAAGCAGTGTCTGCCGACCACCCAATCCGTCGGAGAACAGCTGGGGCCAGGTACAAGTACCTTCCGTCCAACAGGGTCACGTATAGCCATCCGTCCTGGCCTGGGATGATCTCCGCGCCGGGCTCGGCGAGGTAGCGCACCGCCCGCGCCTCTAGGCTTCCCGGGGGCCAGGAGCGGAACGGCACGAAGGGAAGCGGATAGATTAGTGGCGAGGCCACGTCCCTCGCCATCGCGGCGGTGCTGCCGACCTCTCCGGCAGGGGGCGCTTCGGCCGCAATGCGATCAGCTGCCGCCAGAGCCTGCGCAATTTCTGCCTGAGAGGCCTTCAAAGCCGCCAGCAGATCGGCCTGGGGCGGCTGGCTTGCCTGCCACCGTACCCGGTCGCCTTCCAGAAAGAGGCTGACGCCAGCCTCTTCTGCGCGCTGGACCAGGGGATGCTGGCTCATGCGGCGCCTCCCCCAAGCCACGGTACGGGGCTGGCTGTTCCGCCCGTTCCGGCCGTGGCGGCAGCCGGACGGGCTACAGGTCGCCAGTCCATGTCGCGGCCGGTGGCTCGGTGGCGGGGGCGCTCTGGCTGGCGTCGGCGGCACCGGCCCACTCGATGACGACGTGGCGCCCCTTTCGGCCGCCCCCCTCTTGCTGCAGAAGCACGCCGCTACGCCGCAGGGCCGGTGCCAGGCGCCGCAGCCGCTTGCCGAGAGAGGGCGCGTCCCGAGGCCAGTCTCGCTGCTTGATCCTGTCCAGCGAGACGCGCTGGTTCAGGGCTTCCAGCAACTCGGTGGGGGAGCACATCCACCGGCCGCGCTCTTCCGCGAGGCCGCGGATGGCAAGGGCCAGCGCATCGGCCTCGATCACCCCCGCCACCGCCGCTGCCCGGTTCTCTTCCAGGGCGGCCAGCATATCGGCTTCCGTCCATCCAAAGGCCGGCGCCATGGCGGCGCTCAGCCGGGCGAAGTCAGCCATGCGGGGGAGGCGATCGATATGCAGGTTGGGCAGCCGCGCCATGGCGGTGCGCAGGCCGTCCAGCAGCAGCGCCAGGATGCCGGCGCGCGCCGCTTCGAAGTCCTTCCATACCTCCGCCTCGGGCTTGCGCTTGTCGTCGGGGATCGGCGGCAGGGTGATGCTGATGGCTCGGTCAGCGAGGTCGCCGCGTGCCAGCAGGGAAGGGATGCCGTTCAGCAGGATTGGGTTCTGCACGAAGACGGTGCTCTCCTCCCCGTTGGTGTAGAGCATCCGCTCGCCGAAGCCGCCGCCCGAGGCGATGCGGCACAAGGCATCGGCCATGTCCGCATCCAGGCTGGATAGGTTGTCGAAGGCCAGCACGCGGCTGTTGCGCGCGGCGATGACCAGATCGCGCTCTTCGCGGGGCGCGGCGCGGGCATCGGCGTGGTTCGGGTCCACCAGGCGGCGCAGCATCTTGCTGGCCGTCGTCTTGCCAGAGCCCTGCTCACCATCCACTGCCAGGACCGGAAAAGGCCCTTCCGGATAGATGCTGGCCACCAGCCAGGCGACCACTAGCCGCAGCTCGGAACTGGCCTTACCGCCTTCGCCAGGGCGGAGGTTGAGGATGCTGCCGAGCTCGGCGAGGACGGAAACCGGGTCACCGCGCTTCGGGACAGGCAGGGGCATCAACCCACCGGGCCGGATCAGCGGCACGTCGGCTTTTGGCACCAGTTCCCAGCTTTCTGCCGTGACGCGGACCAGCTGCCAGCTGTCATCCCCCAGATCCAGCCACACCACGCCATCCGGGGTTCGGCAGAGCCGCGGGCGGGGATCACGCACTTCGCCGCGCAGTGCCATGGCCTCGGCCGCGCCGATGGCCTCGCTCAAAGCCTGGTCTGGGATGGCGCCGGGTCGCGCTGGCCGGCCGGGCGTGGCCGACTCGACGGGGTAGCGGTCGCCGTAGACCAAGCGCAGCAAGTTCCGAAAATCGCGGCCCCGCACGCCGTAGCGCATCAGCCGCACATCCTGCGGCACCGTCGCATAGGCATCGCCCCGCGCATCGCGCCAGAAGACCGTGCCGAGATCCAGGACAGCATCAAGCACCAGGTCGCGGGCATTGTCGGAGCGCGGCCGGCGTTCCTTCGTCTGCTTGCCGCCCTGTCCAGCCTTCGCGCTCCGCTTCTTCACCGGCAATGCGACCACATTGGCGGCGGACGGCCCATCAACCTCCGCCACGGTGAACCCGTCATCGGGCATCCATCGTCTCCTGTGCCCGGCGCCGGGCAAGAATGTCGGCGAAGTCATCGCCTTGATTGTCAGGGGTGGCGACGCGCACCTTTCGGCCCTCAGCCCGCCACCGTTGCGCGGCAGTCCAGGCGGCCGTCTGTCCCGGCGCGTCGTTGTCGGCTGCGACGAGCACGGCGCGCGCGGCGGGCGGCGGCGGCAGTTCCAGCTGGGCCATGTTGCCGGCGGCCACGGCAGCCCAGGCCGGCCGCTGCATCAGGCAGGAGGCAGCCAGGGCTGTCTCGATGCCCTCGGCGATGCCCAGCGCCGCGTCGGTGGCGGGCTGGTGCAGCATCACGACGCCGCCCGCGACGGCGGCCAGAGTCGCCTTCTGCGGCTCGACAGCCGCCTTGCCGCCACCATCTGGTCGCAGATAAGTGCGGTGGACCGCCAATGGCTCGCCATCGGTCGCCCGACGCACCAGGGCCAGGAGGGCAGGGAGCCTGTCCGGGACCGCGGGATGCGCCGTCCTGGGGTGGAAGCGTAGCTGCTCTCCCCATTCCGGCATGGGGAAGGCGCGCCATGCATCCAGCACACCGCGGGCAGCCAGATAGGCTTCGGCCGGTGTGCCGCCGATCGGGCGGGCTTCATCCCATAGCTGCATGGCCCAGGCGCGTTTCCTGGTGGCGCTGGGGGCGTCCTGCCGCTTCTCCGGCACCGGGGTTGCCGGCGGAGTCCAATCCTGCCCCAGCGCAGCGCGGACAGCTGCCGTGATGGCATCCTTGTCGCCGCAGGAGGCACACCACCAGAGCGGCCGGCCGTCCTGCTGCCGCAGCGAGAAGGTCGTGGGATAGCCGCAAGCCGGGCAGGCGCCGCGCCAACCACCGCCATAGGACTTCCGCAAGCCGAGGCGTTCGGCGATTTCATGGGCGGTGGCGGTCATGAGTGCCCCCGATGACCGCCACCGCCGGCGGCGTTGATGCGGTGCCACTCGCCGCGCGCGGCCGGCTCGAAGGCGGCCCAGGCGGCGGAGACCACGCGACGGGAGGCGCTTCCGGCCATGCCGAGCCGGATCAGGCGCAGCAGCCAATCAAAAGTCTCACTGTCGGCCGAGTGGAACAGGCGGGCGAAGTCGGTTCCGATCCGTTCCACGCCGGGCAGATGGGTTAAATCGGGCCGCGTCATGATGGCGGCACCGGGTCGTGCAACTGCAGGGCGTTACTGCCTTCCTCGATCACGGCCAGCGCCTCAGCGACGCGCCGCCGAACCGTTTCCGGCTCGGCCGCATCGTGGTGGATGGCCAGCATCAGGTCGCGCAGGACCGTCAGAGCGATGCCGCCATCCGCAATCGCGTGGATCAGCGGGGCGGAGGTAGCCAGGAAGGCAAGGGGGCCGGTCATCGTGCCTCCTCCACGCAGGGCGATGCAGTGAGCGCCGCGCCCTCTCCCAGCAGATCGCGGCACAGGCTCCACGCCAGGAGGGCATTGGCGTCGCCGGCCGGCGGAATGCCGCCAGGCGCCAGCCGCGTCAGCAGCGCCGAAGCCTTGGCGCGGTAGCCTGGCAGCGCCGTCGCACGGCGTGCGGTGATGGAGCTCCACAATTCATCGTCCAGCGCGCTCAGCTCTTCCAGCCGCGCCGCGATGGCTGGCGGCACGGCTGGCCGCACCGCGTCCCAGAAGCCTTCAGAAAGCCGCAGCGCTTCGGCGTCGGCGTCACAGAGACGCTTGGAGAGGCTGACCAGCTCGGCATCATCGCTGGCCATGGTGCCGGTGGCGGTGCTGGCAGACTCGGCATCAGGGCGAACTGCGGCGGTAGCTTTGTCGGCGCGCCGGACATGCTTACCCATCATCCAAGACCCGCCGCCGAGGCGAAGGAGGTCATGCACCACGCGCCAGGCCCCGTCCGTGACGGGAGGACGCTCCGGCAAGTCGGCGCCGTCATTGCCGCCGGCTTCCGCCAGTGCCACGCGCGCCTTCGCGATTATGCCTTCCAGGGTGCATGGCTTTGAGCTCCACACGGCATCCCGGGTCTTCGCATAAGCCGCCCAGAGAGGATCTTCCCCGGGGTCAAGGCTGCCGCAGTCGCTGTCGTATGCTTGCATGTTCCTGATGTGCTCGCTGCAGAGGCGGATCAGGCTGTCATCCGATCGGCTGCCTTCCCTGGCAGCAGCCGCACGCGGCGGGGTGGAGGCGCTGCGGGGCTGATCGGCTGCGCGGGACGGCTGCTGCTGGGCCTCCAGCGCATCGGCGAGGGCGCCGAGCTGCTGCAGCAGACCATCCGCTTCCGAGTGCTCCTGGCGGAGGGCGCGAACGAGAAATTCGAGACGGTTTTGAACTGGCAGGCGCTCTCCCCCTCGACGTTCCGGATCGATCGCCGCCCACAGCACGTCGACCCCCTCGCCGAGGCGCTCCAGCGTGTCGTCGAGGCTTGCCCAAGCGGCATCAAACGCGGCGGTGGGGCGGGGGGTGCCGGCAGCCCTGGTGGCGCTGGGCTTCTTCATGCCGGTGGAGGGCGCGGCAGACAGATGGACGGCCATCAGAGTGCGCCTCCAATCGCCAAGCCGAACAGCATCGCCAAAGTCGGCAGGACAAGGGCCGCCAAGTCGCTTCTGAGGGGCAGCGGCGGTCGGGCGCCGGCCTTCACATAGGCTACGGCGCGATTGAAATAGCTGGGGTGGTAGACGGGGGAGGCGGCCAGACAGGCGGTCAGCCGGCAAGGCTGCGGGCGCGCGGGCGCATTCCCGGAATCACCATTCGACATGGTGGGGTCCTTACGGTTTGCATTGCCGGGCAGCGTGCAGTTTCGAGGCCGCGCGCGGTCCGGGGGCTCGAAAACCCGCCGTAAGTCGGGCGCGTGTGTCTTTGGGCGCGTGCCGAAGCACGAACCTTGGACATGCACACACGCCCCCCGGACGAAAGATGCGCGATGACGCTCTGTCGGGGCGATCCGCTTACGGTAGTGACGGAGTTTTCGAGGCTCCGGCGCGGATTCTTCCTCGGTCGCGGCACCGTCGTCAACTATCGGTTTGCTGATGGGCCGGACCGGCATGAAAACGAAGGCGTCCAAGAGGTCGCGCGCCGGGGTTCCCGGCGGCACCTGCCAGCCGGGCGCCAGCAGCAGCGGCGCCAGGCTCTGGCCGCGCTGCAGGCGATGACGCAGATGGGCGCCGGCTTCCCGGCGCTGTTCCTCCAGATCGACTGCACGGGCAGTGGCGGTGAAGAGCGGCAGACCCGCCCGGTGACCCTCCTGCTGGCCGGTGAGCTCGACGGGCGGCGTCATCGCGCCACCTTCCGGGCTTCGTCGGCGAGCGCCTTCCGGGCCTGCACCAGGGCTTCCCGGCTCATGCCGCTGACGATGACATGCCTCAGCGGGTGATCCGGCAGCAGGCCTTCCAGCAGCGGCGCGGCGGCCTCATAGGCCGCTCTGCCGGCGAAGACCGTGGCGATATCGAGCGGGTCGCCAGCCATGGCACGAAGCCGATCCAGAGCAGCGGTCGAGGCGGCCAGAGTTGCCTGTCCCAGCGCCTCGGCGGGGGAGAGGGTGCCAGTCATCCCTCCGCCCCATCGCCACCGGCGGCGGCCCCCATCCCCGCCACCGCGGCGCCCTCCATCGCCTCAAGGGCGATACCTCGGGCCAGCCGCGCACAAATTTCCGGGTCGTGGATCAACGGCTCAAGAAGCGCCGCGGCGGCCCTCTCGCAGATGCTGGTGGCCGATTTGCGCCAGGCCTGCCGCCGCCCTTCGTCAGCGCCGGATTCAGCGAGCTGATGGAGCGTCAACGCGATCTCATAAGCGTGGTCCACCACCGAGCCAATGCCGAGGCGGGCCATCACTTCGCCCCCCGCGCGGCCGCCACCCGGCGCGCCTCGAAGAAGGCCACGATCTCGCCACGGCGCCAGCGGGGGCAGCGGGGCGTCACGTAAATCGCGGGGGGAACATGGCCCGCCCGGACCGCACGCCAGAAGCTGGAGATAGCCAAGCCGCACTCGGCCGCGCATTCGCGAGCGGTCAGCAGGGGGTCGGAGGGCTGATAGACGACCTTCCGCCGGTCGGAGGTATCAATGCCAGGACAGTTCACGGAGCACCTCTTCGTCTCAGGAGTGCTCAGCTAGATATCTGTGCCTCCCGCGAAGGGCGCTTCCGAAATCAGGCGTCGGAATTTCTGGGAATTAGAACCTCCCGATTTTTCCCGGATCGGCGGTCAGTGCATTTTTCCCACGTCATCCACGGAGCGCATGCAGCTCGCCAGCTCTTTCGCAAGGCCGGATAAGCTCGTCCCCGTATCGTCGAAAGGGAGGCCGTCAATGCCCCGCTGGCGGTACCTGCTGAGAACAGCCTGGGTCTCTGTGGTGCCGACCCGATTGTCCCACGGGCCTTTCCATTTTCTCACAGCCTCAGGACCTCGCCCGACCGCATTTGCGACCTCGCCCTCAGCTACATATTTTGCAGCACCGCGACCGCGGCGCCACTCGATGTAGCAAAGCAGCTTCTCCCGGCATCGATCCGCCCCAGCAGGGTTCTGGCCTTTGCCCGTATGCCTCGACGGACGGAACATGTCGGGCACCACCTTCGAGCCTTCGTGCGCCTCGCGAAGCGCGCTT
>NZ_JBBCWY010000025.1:0-8009 GCF_037145735.1 Roseomonas sp. USHLN139
CCGCGCGCGCTCGGTTGCCGTCGGGGTTGTCAGTAAATGGCAATGATCCTTCATAAAAGCGGACTGCCAGCATGACGCAGAAATTTGGCTTGACCCGCGGAAATTTTTTTCGCGGAATGATTCTCGGCAAGCGGAGCGGTCACGTGCAGGTATCCGACCAACCCCACGGCCGTAGCAGGCCGACCGGTCGCGAGAGCGCTTTCGCAGACAATGAAATCATCGTTACAAAAACCGATACGGCGGGGCGTATAAGGTACGCCAACCCCGTATTTCTGCGGGTTTCTGCACTGAAGCTCGAGGAAACCCTCGGCCGTCCGCACAGCATCATCAGGCACCCTGATATGCCGCGCGCAATCTTTCGGCTCATGTGGGACACCATTCGAGATCGTCAGGAGTTTTTCGGCTACATCCTGAATCTAGCTAAGAACGGTGATCACTACTGGGTCTTCGCCCACGTAACGGCGTCCTTTGGTAGAGATGGGTCGATCGTCGGCTTCCACTCCAACAGACGGCGTCCGTCTACTTCTCAGGTAAGTGCAATATCGAGCATATATGCCGACATTTTAGCCGCGGAACGCCGTCATTCATCGCCTTCTCAGGCTTTGGCAGCTGGCAGCGAGGCGCTTAATGAGCTGCTCAGCAAACGGCGGATGCGGCACGATGAATTCGCCTTCGCTATCTAGAAAAGCGCGGGTTACAATGCATCTCCCCGGCATATTCTTTTCGATCGCATCCTCCGCATTCATTGCTGTTGCGGCGACATCAGTTCTCAGCGACCAGGTTTGGCAACTTACATTAGCCAGCTTGGCCATCGCTTGTGTCGCAGGTGCTATTAGCGCGTCCTTGAGCATCAGGGCACAAAGGCGTCTGACTGCCCTGGCAGCGTTATTAGAGGCTACTGCGGACGGTGATTTCGAAATCAGGATGACTGGTGTGCCTGGCCCAGGCGTCGTCGGCGCCATTGAGGTTGCTGCCAATCGGTTATTGGATGTTACAGATGCATTTTTACGGGAAGCGGGAGGCGCCATGGGAGCGGCCGCCGAGGGACGTCACTATAGAAAAGTACTTCTTCGCGGATTGCCCGGGGTTTTTCAAGAGACTGCTCATATCATCAATACCGCTGGCGCCGAACTGGAATCTAAGACGCTCCGACTGGCCGAAACTTCACGTACAACATTCGCTCGCCGGATAGCTGCCCTTCCTGCTATGGTCTACGAGGGTCAACTTAACGCGGCAGGAACGTTCGAGCCCCTATACGTCTCAGACAATGCCGAACGAATTTTAGGCTGGACAGCGTCCCAACTCACCCAAGATGGCGGGCGCCATTGGCACACTCTGCCAGCCAGGCAGTCTCCCGAGTTGAACGAAGCTTTCTACGCTAGCGTGCTCCGCGAGGGTTTCGGGACCCGCGAGTATCAGATGCGTCGCGCTGATGGTGAACTCTGCTGGGTAAGGGACCACGCTCGGGTAGCGGATCGCTCCGAGTGTGGCGCAGCAGCGATCATCGGCTATCTCGCCGACGTCTCAGCCGAAAAAGCAATCCAAGCCAAGGCTCAGTTCGGAAGTCGGTTGGCGACGCTCGGGGAGATGGCGACCGGTCTTGCTCACGAGCTCAATCAACCACTCGCTGTCATGTCTATGGCAGCTGAAAATGCAACTCGTGCCCTAAGGGCAAGCCGCCCGGACGACGCCCTGGTCCGCTTGGATCGAATTGGCTCTCAGGCCCAACGTGCACGGGAGATTGTAGACCACCTGCGAATATTTGGTCGCAGCGACGATGGAAAGCCGCCGCAGCCCATTAGCTTGGTGCAGGCTGTTGAGGGAGCCCTCATCTTGGCGGGAGGAGCCCTTCGCGACGCCGCAATTACCGTTCAACGGGAGATTGAAGAGGCCCTGCCGCATGTTCTTGGCCAACTGGTGCCTTTGGAGCAGACAATTGTCAATCTCCTGCTGAATGCCCGCGATGCAATTTCATCAAGTTCTGTGCAAGGCGGCCGCATCGCTATCCGTGCAATGAGTAGTGACTCGAGAGTCGAACTGCAGATCGAAGATAACGGGGGAGGGATCCCGGATAGCGCGCTGGATCGTATTTTCGAACCCTTCTTTACTACAAAAGAGATTGGGAAGGGGACAGGCCTGGGACTGCCAATATGTCATTCAACGATGAGACGCTTCGGTGGTGAGATACATGTGGCGAACACAGAAAGTGGAGCTGTTTTCAGGCTTGTCTTCCTGGAATCGTCCGCGGACGTGAAGCCATAGTCATATTTGGTCCTGTGACGTCTTTGGTGACCTTGGATTGTCGCACTCCATAGCCGCCTGCCTTTCAGCGTTTTGCAACAATACAGTCCAGGACAACACTTCCTTCTCTCGTTCATACCTTAGCGCTAAGATGCTCGGCGGTCGCCACTACACAACGCGCCCCTCGCGTTATTGGTGCATCGCAGTGGTTCACGGAGGCCTTGCTGGTCCCAGGTTGGCGCCGAGTATCCTGAATGTCCTCGGACACCTCGAGCGTACCGTTCGACTTGGTATCGGTGGGCTCCATGCCAAATTTAGCGCATTCCGACAGCGTCTGCTCGCCAGGATATCTTGGACATGCATGCGGCAGGTGACGTCCCTGGGCAGCAAGCGCTGTCTGGAGACCCTACGGAGCAGCGCTTGACGGTTGGTCGTCGGCTTTGGCCAGCGCCAGGGCATAAGCTGTAAGCGTCATCTGACCCCTACCTTACGTTGAAGTGGTTCGGCGTTGGATGTCGACAAGATGACCGACCAATCCACGATCCCTGACGCTTCAGCGGGGAACTCTTTTGAGCCTCTTAGGAGTCCGCGCGTCCGCGGCGCGGTCGAGGTTCGGGTCAAAGCTGAGCGTCGCCGGAATTGGACGCCAGAAAACCGGCCGCGCATCGTGCGGGAGACGCTGGAGCCTGGTGCTGTGGCGAAGCTGATTGCCGAGCGGCATGGGATCAGCGCCGGGCTGCTCTACACTTGGCGCAAGGAGTTGCTGTCCACGGCGATGGCAGGGTTCGCCGTGGTGCAGATGGTGCCTGATGCAGCCTGCCCGACAACATCCGAGGAACGGATCCCAGCGCTGGCCGCGACTGCGACATTCCCGGAACCGTCGTCGATCGAGGTGACCTTTCCGTCGGGCGCGCGGATGGTGCTGCGCGACGAGGTGTCGCCTGCGCTGCTGCGCGAGGTCGTGGCGGGGCTTGCGCAGCGCTGATGCTGGCGCCGCAGTCTGGAACGCAGGTCTACCTGGCCTGCGGAACCACAGACATGCGCCGCGGATTTGACGGGCTGGCGGCGCTGGGGCAAAGCGTGCTGGCGCTGAATCCATTCTGCGGGGCGGTGTTCTGCTTTCGCGGGCGCTGGGGCGTGCTGATCAAGTTTCTTTTGTGGGATAGCCGGGGACTGTGCCTCTATGCCAAGCGCCTCGAGAAGGGGCGGTTTGTCTGGCCGCAGGCGGCGGCCGGTGTGATGGCGATGACACCGGCGATGCTCTCAATGCCGATCGAGGGGATCGACTGGAGGATGCCCGCCTGGACCGCCCGCCCGCAGGCGACGATCTGACGGGCTGAATCGCAGTTTTCGTTGTCGCGATCAGCGATCCCGGTAGAGTCGCCGGGTGGGAAGCACGCCGCAAGCGACAGCAGATGCTGAGATCACTGCCTTGCGGGCGGTCATCCTCGAGCGTGATGCTGCCCTTGCCGAGCGCGAGGGGCGGCTGCTGAACGCGTCGCTCGAAATCGAGAAGTTGCGCCTACAGATCGCCATTCTGCGGCGCGAGCGCTACGGGCGTTCCTCAGAGAAGCTGGGGGGCAGGATCGACAAGCTCAAGATGCTGATCGGCGACGCCGAGGAGGATGCTGCGGCAGCGCGGCTCGTGGCCGACCAGAAGCGTGCGACCCGCGGCGATGGCGATCCAGGGAAACGTCGCCCGGCGGGCCGCTGCCCGCTCCCCGATCATCTGCCGCGCGAGACGGTCATCCATGAACCGGCCTTCGCCTGCCACTGCGGCTGCACCGATCCTGCGCGCCTGGTTCGTCTGGGCGAGGATGTCACCGAGGTGCTGGGGAAGATCCCCACCCGCCTGAAGGTCATCCGCCACCTGCGACCGCGCTATGCCTGCCGGGCCTGCGCCGCGGTGCTGCAGGCGCCTGCGCCGGATCTGTCGGTCGCGCGCGGACGGCCTGGTCCGGGACTGCTCGCCCATGTGCCGGTGTCGAAGTACCTCGACGGGCTGCCGCCCTACCGGCTGTCGGGCATCCTGGCCCGCGAAGGCGTGGCCATCGAGCGCCAGACCTTGGCGGATTGGGTCGGGCGCGGCGCCTGGTGGCTGCGCCCGCTGGCCGAGGCGATCGGTCGGCAGGCCCTGGCCCAGCCTGTGATCTGGACCGACGACACCCCGGTCCGGGTGCTCGCCCCGGGACGTGGGCGGACGCGCGAAGGGCGGTTCTGGGTCTATGCATCCGACCCCAGGCCCTGGGGTGGGACGGGCCCGCCGGTCGCGTTCTACCGATACTCGCCCGACCGCAAGGGCGAGCGACCGGCTAGGCACCTGGCAGGGTTCTCCGGCTGGCTGCAGGCTGACGCCTATGCCGGATATGGCGCCCTGACCCGCGGCGGCCAGCGGATCATCCACGCCGCCTGCTGGGCGCATGCCCGGCGCAAGTTATACGAGGTTTGGGAGGCGACGAAGGCACCGGCGGCCGAGCGCCTCCTGGCCCGCATCAAGGCGCTCTATGACGTCGAGCAGGCGATCAATGGCCAGACTGCCGGTGCGCGCCATGCTGCGAGGGCAGCCCGCGCCCGACCGCTGCTGGAGGAACTGCGGTCCGCGATGGAAGCCGAACGGCGCCGCCTTTCCGCCAAGCCAGCCCTTGCCAAGGCCCTGCACTACGCCCTCGTCCGCTGGGACGCCCTGACGCGCTACCTCGACGACGGGCGCCTCTCGATCGACAACAATCTCGCCGAGCGCCTGCTGCGCGGCATCGCCGTGACCCGGAAGAACTACCTGTTCCTCGGCTCTGATACCGGCGGCGAGCGCGCCGCCATCATCGACACCGTCGACGAGACCGCCAAGCTCAACGGTCTCGACCCGGACGCCTATATCCGCACCGTCCTCGATCGCCTCGCCAGGGGCCTCACCATCAGCCGCGTCACCGACCTCCTCCCCTGGAATTTCCAGCCAGATCCGCAGCCGGTGGGGTCGGGCTTACGCTTATCATAAGCTCGTCGATGCGGCTGTTGGGCCAGCCGCTGACGAGCCGGGTTAGCAAGTCAGTGGAATAGCGCTGCGGATCCACGCAGTTCAGCTTGCAGGTTTCCACCAGGGAGGCGACGGCGGCCCAGCGGGCGCCACTATCGTCGCCGCTGGCGACCAACGCGTTCTTGCGGCTGAGGAAGATGGGGCGGATGGCGCGTTCCACGGTTTTGTTGTCGACCTCCATGCGGCCGTCGTCGAGGAACCGCTCCAGTCCCTTCCGGTGGTTCAGCGTGTAGCGGATCGCCTCCGCTCTCGGGCTGCTCCGCGACAGGCGCCCGAGCTGGGCGTCGAGCCAGGTCAACAGCTCCGCCACCAGCGGCTGACTGCAGGCCTGGCGCACCGGCAGGCGTTCCTCGATAGGACGGCCGCGGATCCCCGCCTCGACGGCGTAGAGGGCAGCGATGCGTTGCAGGACCTCGGTGGCAATCGGCGCCGCGCCGCCCTTGGCCAAGTCAAAGAACCCACGCCGCACATGCGCCCAGCAGAACGCCAGCGGCACATCTCCGGCCAGCGCCTTGTAGGCGGCGTAGCCATCGCACTGGACAATGCCGCGGTAGCCCGCCAGCAGCGCCCTGGCGTGTTCCTGCCCGCGGCCGGGCGCGTACCGGAACATCACGGCCGGGCGATTTGTGCCACCCCAGGGCCGCCCGTCGCGCGCCGAGGCCCAGGCGTATCCCTTCTTCACCTTGCCGCGCCCTGGATCGAGCACCGGCAGGGTGGTCTCGTCGGCAAACAGCCGCGGCGAGGCGAGCAGGATCTCGCGCAGGCGGCGCACCACCGGTCGGATCTCCTGGGCGGCGGTCCCCAGCCAGTCGGCCAGCACCTCCCGACCCAGCGTCAGCCCCTGCCGTGCCAGCATCTGCGCTTGGCGGTACAGCGGCAGGTGGTCGGCATAGCGGGCCACCAGCACCTGGGCGACGGTCGCCTCGGTCGGCAGCCCGCCGGGTACCAGCCGCTCTGGAGCGGGCGCCTGCAGCACCACGCCGGGACAGGCGCGGCAGGCCAGCTTGGGCCGCCGGGTCACCAGCACCCGGAACCGGGCTGGCAGCACATCAAGCCGTTCGGCGCTGTCTGCGCCGATCTCCACCAGCAGGCCATCGCAGCAGGGACAGGTCTCCCGCTCGGGCAGCACCACCTGCTCGATGCGCGGCAAGTGCGCGGGGAGCTGTCCCCGGTTGCCGCGGCGCCGCTTCGCGTGTTGTTCTTTCAGGCCCTTCGAGCGCTGGCCTGCCTCGGCCTCGCTGGCCCCCAGCGTGGCCTCGATCTCCTCGAACGCGAACAGCAGTTGATCGTCGGGCAGCCGCTCCGACTTCTGCCCGAACTGCCGCCGCTTCAGCTTCATCAGCAGGTGGTGCAGCTGCTCGTTCCTGGCTGCCAGCGCGTCGCGCTCGGCCATGGCGGCATCGCGCTGCTCCAGCGTCGCCAGCAGCAGCGCACGCAGCGCGGCGGGATCCTCCGGCAGGCTCGGCATGGTGTCCGCGGCGCCCATCCTGCCCGGGAGTCTACGCAGGCACGCTCGGCGTGGGAATCCGTTTCGTGCTCTGCACCCGCGTCCAGTCGATGCCGTCGAACAGCGCGGCGAACTCCACCGGCGTCAGCCGCACCGCGCCGTCAACAACCGGCGGCCAGCGGAATGCCCCACCCTCCAACTGCTTGGCGATCAAGACCAGTCCGCTGCCGTCCCAGAGCACGATCTTGATCCGGTCGGCACGCTTGGCTCGGAACACCAGCACCACTCCCGAGAATGGATCGGCGCTCAGCACCTCCGCCGCCAAGGCCGCCAGGGCATGCGCGCCTTTGCGGAAGTCCACCGGCTGGCTGGCCAGCAGCACGCTCGCGCCCGTGGGCAGCGTGATCACGCCGCCGAAGTCCGCAGGGCGCGCAGCACGATCACCAACAAGGCCGGTTCCGTATCCGGCAACACCCGCACGAGCGCCCCGGCTACCTGGATCTCGATGCAGGGCGATGGGGTGGACTTGCGTGACGTCACGTTAAGCTCCGCCACGAGCGGCACGAACGAGGGCGGCGCGTTGTGCCGCATCTCCCGCCGCCAGGTGAACACCTGTTGGAAGCAGACCTGCCAGCGGCGCGCCACCTCAGCGATGACGGCGTCGGCTGCGAGCGTCTCCGCGACGATCCGCGCCTTAGCTTCCTCCGACCACCGGCGGCGTCGCCCCGGGGCCCGCAGTACGTCGAACCGGCGATATCCGCAGCCATTCCCGTCATCACTAACGTCGACCACAATGTCGGCTCGAAGCTCCCCACCTGTAGGCGAGGCAGCACGGCATCGGTACGCTTGGGAAAAGTGGCGCCAAGGCAACGCTTACGTGAGGCTCGGCATTTGGCCCCAAGGAATCGACGGTCACCGCGAGCCGGTTGGCCGTGACCAAGTCGGCCACCGGCTGCCGCTGCCGGGTGTGGTACCGCACGTCGTTCCAGGCCAAGAGCACGGCGCTGCAGCCAGCCTGCGCCGCAGTGTTGGCGAGGAAAGGCAGGCGCTGGTGGTCGGCGCCGTCCAGGTAGAAGGCCGCGACATAGAGGAGCGGCAGAGCGAGGTGGCGCTGCGTTTCCTTGGCGGCCATAGCGAAGCGGCTGGCAAAGTCCGCATCCGGGCGACGCAGCAGGATGGAGGCTAGAGCATAATCCGATCATTCTGGTTCATATCCTGCGGCGGTGAAGTAGCTGGCACACTCCTGCGGTGAGAACTGCGGGAGGGCGTCACGGATGGCATCCCAGAGCG
>NZ_JBBCWY010000026.1:0-7155 GCF_037145735.1 Roseomonas sp. USHLN139
TACATCATCCAGCTGTCGGACTGGACGGACGAGACGCCGAGCCACGTCATCGCCAACCTCAAGCGCGACCCCGGCTACTACAACTACAACAAGCGCACCCTGGCCAGCCTGGTCGGCGAACTCCGCCGGGCGCCGGACGGCGCCGCGCGGTCAGCCATCGTCTCCGACCGCGTCATGTGGGGCGACATGCGGATGGACCCGACCGACATCGAGGATGTCGGCGGCTACACCTACCTGGTCAACGGCCACACTCCGGCACAGAACTTCACGGCGCTCTTCCGGCCCGGCGAGACGGTGCGCCTGCGCTTCATCAACAGCGGCGCCATGACCCACTTCGACGTGCGCGTCCCCGGCCTCGAGATGACCGTGGTGCAGGCGCATGGCAACAACGTCCGCCCCGTCACCGTGGATGAGTTCCGCATCGCACCGGCAGAGACCTTCGACGTCCTGGTCCGCCCGCGCGACGGGCGCCAGTACCAGGTGCTGGCGGAATCCATGGGCCGCCAGGGCTTCGCGCAGTTCAGCCTGGCCACGCGGGAAGGCCTGCCCGCCCTGCCTCTGCCGCCGCACCGTCCGCGCCCGGTTCTGACCATGGCCGACATGGGCATGAACTACGGGCCCAGCGGACTGGACCGCGGCACACCGATGCCGGAGGTTGACGCCCCGGGCCACGTCGCGCCGATGGACATGGGGGGCATGGATCACTCCGCCATGCAGATGCCCGCCGGGGGTTCCCAGGGCATGCAGGGCCAGTCCATGGGCGGCATGAACCATGGAAACATGGCTGGCATGGGCCACTCCTCCATGTCGGGGATGAACCAACCGGCGATGCCCGGGATGGATCACTCCAGCATGCGGGGCATGGCCCCCTCGTCCATGGCCGGGATGAACCACGGCAACATGCCCGGCATGAATCATGGCTCGACGGGCGCCGGTGCCATGGGCGGCATGGACCACGGCGCCATGGCGATGCCAGACCCCCTGGTGAACGATGTCGGCGCGCCGCCGGGCGCCCGCGTTCTGTCCTACCGCAACCTCCGGGCCGCCAAGCCGCTCTACCCGGTCCGGGAGCCAACCCGCATCATCGAGATCCGGCTGACCGGCAACATGGAGCGGTACTTCTGGTCCATCAACGGCAACAGCTTCAGCCAAGCGCAGCCCATCCAGCTCCACCTCGGCGAGCGTGCGCGCTTCCGCTTCGTCAACGAGACGATGATGAGCCACCCGATGCACCTGCACGGCATGTGGATGATTCCGCAGGTCGGCAACGGGGCCGAGAATCCGCTGCTGCACACCGTCAACATCAAGCCGGGCTCGACGCTCGACGTCGACATCGAGGCGGACGCGCCCGGCGGCTGGGCCTTCCACTGCCACATGCTCTACCACATGGAGACTGGGATGATGCGCAAGGTATCTGTGGTCTCGGCACGCCAGGCGGCTTCGGCGCGGTGACGGTCATGAAGACCAAGAGCATCCTGACCGCCGCCGCCTCGGCCGTCCTGGCCATCGGCGCGCTCCAGGCCGCACCGGCGCACGCGCAGGCGATGCCGCACAGCACCGAGCCCCCGTTCAGCCACGAGGTGTTCACCGGCGCCGTGCTGTTCGAGAAGCTGGAGTACGGCTGGGGGTTGGACGGCCCCAACATCGGCCGCTGGGACGGGCAGGCCTGGTATGGCGGCGACGTCAACCGGGTTTGGCTGAAGACCGAGGGCGAGACGGCGCGGAACGGCCGGGTCGAGAGCGCCGAGATCCAACTGCTCTACTCGCGCCTGATCGGCTATTACTGGGACCTCCAGGCCGGTGTCCGCTACGACATCCGCCCCAGGCCGGACCGCTTCTACGGCGTCATCGGCCTGCAAGGGCTGGCGCCCGGCATGTTCGAGGTCGACCTCCAGGGTTTTGTCAGCGAGCGCGGCGACCTGTCGGCGCGCGCGGAGGTGTCCTACGACGCCTACATCACGCAGCGCCTGGTGCTCCAGCCCAACATCGAGGCCAATTTCGCGCTCCAGAAGGTGCCCGAACTTCACGTCGGCAGCGGCATCAACGACATCGAGGCCGGGCTGCGCCTGCGCTACGAGTTCACGCGCGAGGTCTCACCCTACATCGGCGTCAGCTACGAGCGGAAGCTTGGTGACACGGCCCGCTACGCCCGCAACGACGGTGAGGATGTGGGCGGATGGACCTTCATGACCGGCATCCGGCTGTTCTTCTAAGACGAGACAAAACCATGATGATCCGCACGACCCTTGTCGCGTTGCTGATGATGACGGGGCTGGCCAGCGCCGCTGAGCCAGCCGCCACGGTCCGCCAGTTGAACCGCGGTCCCGTGGCAGGCGACACCTTCGCCTACGATCCCGCTCTGGTGCGGGTCCCGGTGGGCGGCTCCGTCCGCTTCGAGCCCACCGACAAGGGTCACAACGTCGCCCCCATTCAGTCGCTTTGGCCTGCGGGCGCGCCGCCGCTCACCGTGCCGTTCAACAGCGAGGCAACGGTGACCTTCGACCGGCCCGGCGTTTACCCCGTGCAGTGCACGCCCCACACTGGTCTGGGCATGGTGGCCCTGATTGTGGTGGGAGACGCTGACATGACCGAATTCGCAGCGAAGGCTGCATCCGCCCCCGGCCTGGCTCCGAAGGCACGGGCGAAGCTGGGTGTCCTCGCCGGTGCCGCCGGTCAGTCCTGACACGGAGCGGGAGGGGCGGGGCAGCCCGCTCCCCCTCGAGGCTCACATTCTCGTCGTCGAGGACGACGGGGAGATGCGCACGCTCATCGCCAAGTTCCTGCGCCAGAACGGCTTCCGGGTCACGGGGGCGCGGAACGGCGCGGAGATGTGGGACACTATCTCGCTGTCCCCGGTGGACCTGGTGCTGCTGGACGTGATGCTGCCAGGCCAGTCGGGGCTCGACCTGTGTCGGATGCTCCGAGCGAGGTCCGAGGTCCCGATCATCATGGTGACGGCCCGCGGCGAGGAGGCCGACCGGGTGGTGGGCCTCGAACTCGGCGCCGACGACTACCTCCCCAAGCCGTTCAGCCGTCCAGAACTCCTGGCCCGGATCCGGGCCGTCCTGCGGCGCGCCCAGGCCGGGGCAGCCCGGACGGGGCTCGTCACCGGCGACAGGATGGTCTTCGCCGACTGGCTCCTCGACACCCGGCGCCGCGAACTGGCGGCACCCGACGGCTCGGCGGTTGATCTGTCCAGCGGCGAGTATGACCTGCTCCTGGCTTTCTGCGAGCACCCACAACGCGTCCTGTCGCGCGACCAGTTGCTGGACCTCGCCCGCAACCGGATCTCGGGCAGCATCGACCGCTCGGTGGACGTCATGGTCAGCCGCCTCCGGAGAAAGCTGGAGCCGCTGTCGGACAGCCCCGCCATCATCAAGACTGTTCGGGGCGCAGGCTACATGTTCGTCCCTTCGGTCGCGCGTCGATGAGGCGGCTGCTCCCCAGCACCCTGGCTGGCCGCATCATCCTGGTGCTGCTGGTCGGCTTGATGGCGTTCCATGTCGGCAGCCTGTGGCTGCACCAAACAGGCAGCGATATCCTGCTGGGAAGCACGCAGCAGAAGGTCACTGGCGAGCGGGTCGCCGCGGCCGCCCGCGCCATCGGCATGGTGCCGCCGGATGCCCGCGAGGCAGTGGCCCAGGCACTGTCCTCCCCGGGCTTCCAGGTGCGCTGGCGACCCGGTGTCGCAGTGGGGGCCGTGACGGCCCAGAATCTTACCGCCAGCGGCCATCTGGAGGCCGAAGGTGCGGTCAGTCTGCCGGACGGCGGCCATCTCTGGTACCACGCCGACCCGCTGCAAGCGCAGCCGGAGCACGCCACACTCCTCTCCACCACCGCCATGGCCATCGGCATTTTGGTGCTGGGCCTACTGGTCGTGCGCCTCATCGCGCGGCCGTTGCGGGAGCTTTCCAGCGCGGCCGACCGCATCGGCAGGCCCGGGCAGACGGTCACCGTGCCCGAGGAGGGACCCCGCGAGGTTCGGCAGGCGGCACAGGCGTTCAACCGCATGCAGGCGCGCATCGACCGCCTCATTGCCGACCGGACACAGGCGCTCGCGGCCGTCAGTCATGACCTCCGGACCCCATTGGCACGGCTGCGCCTGCGCGCGGGCTTCCTGGACGACGCCGAGGCGCAACGGCAGATCGACGCCGACCTCGACGAGATGGATGCCATGATTGCCTCCACGCTGGCCTACCTGCGGGGCGACGAGGAGCAGGAGGAGGTCCGGTCCGCCGACATCGCAGCGATGCTCCAGACCCTCTGCGGCGACGCTGAGGACATGGGCAAGTCGGTGACCTATGAGGGGCCTTCGCAGGCGCGGCTTCCCTGCCGGGCCATCGCCCTGAAGCGCGCCTTCGCCAACGTCATCGACAACGCGCTGAAGTACGGCCTCTCGGCCCGGGTGACCCTGTCCGACCTGGGGCAGGAACTCGTGGTTCATGTGGACGACATTGGGCCGGGGGTTCCCGAGGCGCAGCTGGAGAGCGTCTTCCAGCCCTTCTACCGCCTCGAGGAGTCCCGCAACCGCAGCACTGGCGGCTCCGGCCTCGGCTTGGCCATCGCACGGCAGGCGGTCGGCCGCCATGGCGGGTCGGTCGCGCTTCAGAACATCACAGGCGGGGGGCTGCGCGCCAGCATCATCCTGCCTAGACCAGCCTAGGAGCGCGAATATGCGTATCGTCACCACCCGTCGAGGTCTCACAAGCGGCCTACTTGGCTTGGCACTGCTGCCCACGGCCTGTGGCGGGCCGCCCAAGGTCGAAGCTTGGCGGGATCGCACCTGCGGCTGCTGCGGTGGCTGGGTCGCGCACTTGCGGGCCGAGGGCTTCGAGGTCGACGACAAGGTCGTGGATGCGGTCGGGCCATACCGGCAGGCGCTTGGCACACCCTCGGACCTGCTCTCCTGCCATGCCGGGAAGACTGGTCGTTACGCCATGGAAGGGCATGTCCCCGCCGCGGCAATCCGGCGCCTGCTCAAGGAAAGGCCCGACGGCGTTGCTGGGCTTTCCGTGCCCGCCATGCCGATCGGCGTGCCGGGCATGGAGGTGCCGGGCGCGGAGCCCTCGACCTACGACGTCGTCGCCTTTGGCCGCGACGGCGCCTGGCGGCCGTGGATGCGGTTCCGCGGACTGGAAGCCCTATGAGCGAGTCCCCCGCCGTCTCAACCTGCAACATGCTGCCTCGAAGCATGCTGCCGTTCCACGTCATGCAAGGCGCGTCGGTCACCCCCTGTGACCGCCTGCTCGCCGTGCAACGTCGTCGCCCCAGCCCGCCGAGGCGGGCCGGGGCGCCTGCCGAACCCCTGCCATCTCAAGGAGGACACATGGTCCACATGACTTCGAAGGCGATCGGGAAGGTCGCATTGGCTGCAACGCTGCTGCTCGGCGTGGCCGCCTGCGCGCAGCCCGGCGGCCCGCCTGCGGCGACCCCGACCTCGTCGCAGATGTCCTTGCCTCCGACATCCACGACGCCGCCGGGTTCGTCCGCCGCCCAGGGCAGCATGGGCTCCATGCAGGGTCACAACATGGGAGGCATGAACATGCAGCAGATGATGCAGCACTGTCAGCAGATGCGGGCGCAGGCCCAGCAGGGCACGATGTCGCCGCAGATGCAGCAGATGATGCAGCACTGTCAGATGATGAACCACTGACGAGATGGGGCGGGACGCCCCAGGGCGTCCCGCCTCGCACCGCGTGGAAGCCGGGGTGCAGTTCCGCTGACATCAATTGATAAGATGGCGCAAGCGGGCTGACACAGTGGCGGCCCATCCTCTCCAGGTGCCGGACGAGAAACGGCAAACCTGATTGAGGATCTCGCTATGACACCCCGCTTCCAATCCGCGCTTTTCGCCCTCTCCCTGTTTGCGGCGATCGGCACTTCCGCCGCGGTAGCGCACGCCAACGGGCCCATCGAGGTTGTTGGGCAGGGCGAGAACTTTGCCGTGGTCTACCCGCCCGGCCATGACGAGAACGTCGTGGGTGGCGGGCGTGTCGCCGTTGCCGGGGGCGGGGAAAACCTGAGGATTCGCTACCTCGATCCCGGCGCCGCGCACCCGGTCCCCGGCGTTCCGGTTCCGACTGGCGGAGAATCGAGCGGCGTCGCCTACATCCAGCCCGACCACCACTACGGTGCGAAGACGGCCGAGGTGATGAGCAACCCGCACGTCCGGCATCACATGTAGCACCGGCCGACGCTGGCGCAGGACGGCATCACAGTCGCCGGAGCAGCCTGCTCCGGCTACGGTGTCCGGCGCAGCTCGTTGCCGGGAAGCTCAGGCGGGCACGGGCTGGTTGGCGTAGCCCGCTTCCTGGATGGCCGCGGCGAGCTCCGTCTGGGATACCGAGGAGATCACGGTCACCCGCCTGTTCTCCACGTCAGCGCTGAACTCGGCAGCGGTGTCCTTGGCCTTGATGGCGCCCTCTACCTTCTTGGCGCAGCCACTGCACTTCATGCCGGGAACGTCGAAGCGGTACATCGTGCTCTCCTCCTCAATGACCGTCCAACAGGTGGGGCTTTCCACTATGGGAAGGTCAAGGCCAGCAGGGTGTCCGATCGGCGCCCTTGACCTTCCCACAATGGGAAACCCCACCTCCTAGAGCACCGAACGTCGAGCACAGCAGTCTTGGAGGAGTCCCGCAGATGGGAGAGCATCACCACCATCACCATGGTCACGGCGCTCATACGCCAGCTAACGACGACCAGACTCTGGTGCGCGACCCGGTCTGCGGGATGACGGTTGACCCTGCCAAGACGCCGCACCACGCCCACCACGGCGGCGCCGCGTTCCATTTCTGCTCGGCTGGATGCAAGGGAAAGTTCGAGGCTCACCCGGACAGGTACCTGAAGCCGGAGAAGGCTGTCGCGCCGACGGCTGCGCAGAAGGCCGCCATCTACACCTGCCCCATGCACCCGGAGATCCGGCAGCAAGGCCCGGGCAACTGCCCCATCTGCGGCATGGCCCTGGAGCCGCTGGAGATTACTGCCGAGGCCGCGCCCAACGAGGAACTCGCCGACATGACGCGGCGGTTCTGGATCGGCCTGGTGCTGACCCTGCCGATCCTCGTCCTGGAGATGGGCGCCCACATCCCCGGCCTAGCCATCCACCACCTGGTGCCGCCCAGGGTCTCCGTGTGGCTCCAGTTCCTGCTCGGG
>NZ_JBBCWY010000027.1:0-6657 GCF_037145735.1 Roseomonas sp. USHLN139
TACATCATCCAGCTGTCGGACTGGACGGACGAGACGCCGAGCCACGTCATCGCCAACCTCAAGCGCGACCCCGGCTACTACAACTACAACAAGCGCACCCTGGCCAGCCTGATCGGCGAGCTCCGCCGCGCACCGGACGGCGCCGCCCGCTCGGCCATTGTCTCCGACCGCATCATGTGGGGCGACATGCGGATGGACCCGACCGACATCGAGGATGTCGGCGGCTACACCTATCTCGTCAACGGCCACACCCCGGCGCAGAACTTCACCGCGGTGTTCCGGCCGGGCGAGACGGTGCGCCTGCGCTTCATCAACAGCGGCGCCATGACGCATTTCGACGTGCGCGTCCCCGGTCTCGAGATGACCGTGGTGCAGGCGCACGGCAACAACGTGCGCCCGGTCACGGTAGACGAGTTCCGCATCGCCCCGGCCGAGACCTTCGACGTGCTGGTCCGCCCGCGCGACGGGCGCCAGTACCAGGTGCTGGCCGAGACCATGGGCCGCCAGGGCTTCGCGCAGTTCAGCCTGGCCACCCGGGAGGGCTTGCCCGCGCTGCCGCTGCCACCGCACCGCCCACGTCCGGTCCTCACCATGGCCGACATGGGCATGAACTACGGGCCGAGCGGCCTCGACCGCGGCACGCCGATGCCGGAGGTGGACGCGCCCGGCCACGTGGCGCCGATGGACATGGGCGGCATGGACCACTCCGCCATGCAGATGCCCGCCGGAGGCTCGCAGGGCATGCAGCACGGCGCCGCGGGCGGCATGAACCACGGCAGCATGGCTGGCATGGATCACTCCTCCATGGCGGGCATGGACCACTCGGCGATGCCCGGTATGAATCACGCGGCGATGTCTGGGGTGGACCACTCGTCCATGGCCGGGATGAACCACGGCAACATGCCCGGCATGAACCATGGTGCGGCGGGCGCCGGTGCCATGTCCGGAATGGACCACGGCGCCATGGGCCATGGCGGCATGGCGATGCCGGACCCCCTGGTGAACGACGTCGGCGCGCCGCCGGGCGCCCGCGTGCTGTCCTACCGCGACCTCCGTGCCGCCAAGCCGCTCTACCCAGTGCGCGAGCCGACACGCATCATCGAGATCCGGCTGACCGGCAACATGGAGCGGTACATCTGGTCCATCAACGGCAACAGCTTCAGCAAGGCCCAGCCGATCCAGCTCCACCTCGGCGAGCGGGCGCGCTTCCGCTTCACCAACGAGACCATGATGAACCACCCGATGCACCTGCACGGCGTGTGGATGATGCCCCAGGTGGGCAACGGCGCCGAGAACCCGCTGCTCCACACCGTCAACATCAAGCCCGGAACAACGCTCGACGTGGACATCGAAGCCGACGCGCCCGGTGGCTGGGCCTTCCACTGCCACATGCTCTACCACATGGAAACCGGGATGATGCGCAAGGTGGAAATCGTCGCGCCCCGTACGGCCGCGGCGCGGTGACGGCCATGAAGACCAGGAGCATCCTGACCGCCGCCGCCTCCCTGGCTGTGCTGGCCTTGGGCGCCCTCCAGACCGCCCCGGCGCAGGCCCAGGCCATGCAGCACAGCACCGAGCCGCCCTTCAGCCACGAGATCCTCACCGGCGCCGTGCTGTTCGAGAAGCTGGAATACGGCTGGGGGCTGGACGGGCCCAATGTCGGCCGCTGGGACGGGCAGGCCTGGTACGGCGGCGACGTCAATCGCGTCTGGCTGAAGACCGAGGGCGAGACGGCGCGGAACGGCCGGGTCGAGAGCGCCGAGATCCAACTGCTCTATTCCCGGCTGCTCAGCTACTACTGGGACTTCCAGGCCGGTGTCCGCTACGACATCCGTCCGCAGCCGGACCGCTTCTACGGCGTCATCGGCTTGCAGGGGCTGGCCCCCGGCATGTTCGAGGTCGACGTGCAGGGCTTCGTCAGCGAGAGGGGCGACCTGTCGGCCCGCGCGGAGGTGTCGTACGACGCCTACATCACGCAGCGCCTGGTGCTCCAGCCCAATGTGGAGGCCAACTTCGCCCTCCAGAAGGTGCCCGAGCTCGATATCGGCAGCGGCATCAACGACGTCGAGGCCGGGCTGCGCCTGCGCTACGAGTTCACCCGCGAGGTCTCGCCCTACATAGGCGTCAGCTACGAGCGGAAACTGGGTGACACGGCGCGCTACGCCCGCAACGAGGGCGAGGCCGTGGGCGGGTGGACCTTCCTGACCGGCATCCGGCTCTTCTTCTGAGGCCAAGCATGATGATCCGCACAACGCTCGCCGCCCTGCTGGCGATGACCGGCATGGCCGCCGCGGCAGAGCCCGCTGCCACGGTCCGCGCACTGAACCGAGGCCCCGTGGCGGGGGAGACCTTTGCCTACGACCCCGCCCTGGTGCGGGTGCCAGTGGGCGGCTCCGTCCGCTTCGAGCCCACCGACAAGGGTCACAACGTCGCCCCCATCCCGTCGCTCTGGCCCGCCGGGGCGCCGCCGCTCAACGTGCCGTTCAACAGCGACGCCACGGTGACCTTCGAGCGGCCCGGCGTTTACCCCGTGCAATGCACGCCCCACACTGGGTTGGGCATGGTGGCGCTGATTGTGGTGGGAGACGCCGATATGACCGAGTTCGCAGCGAAGGCTGCATCCGTCCCTGGCCTGGCGCCGAAGGCGCGGGCGAAGCTGGGTGCCCTTGCCGGTGCCGCCGGTCAGTCCTGACCACGAGCGGGAGGGACGCGGCAGCTCGCTCCCCCCTGAGGCCCACATCCTCGTCGTCGAGGATGACGGGGAGATGCGCACGCTCATCGCCAAGCTGCTGCGCCAGAACGGCTTCCGGGTCACCGGCGCTCGGAACGGCGCCGAGATGTGGGACACCCTGTCGCTCGCGCCGGTGGACCTGATCCTGCTGGACGTGATGCTGCCCGGCCAGTCCGGTCTCGACCTGTGTCGGATGCTCCGCGCGAAGTCGGAGGTTCCCATCATCATGGTGACCGCCCGGGGTGAGGAAACCGACCGGGTGGTGGGCCTGGAACTCGGCGCCGACGACTACCTGCCCAAGCCCTTCAGCCGCCCGGAGCTCCTGGCCCGCATCCGGGCCGTGCTGCGGCGCGCCCAGGCGGGCGCGAACCGGGCAGGAATGGTCAGCGGCGACCGCATGGTGTTCTCGGACTGGGTGCTCGACACCCGGCGCCGCGAGTTGGCGGCGCCGGACGGCTCGGCGGTCGACCTGTCCAGCGGCGAGTACGACCTGCTGCTGGCCTTTTGCGAGCATCCGCAGCGCGTCCTGTCGAGGGACCAGCTGCTGGACCTGGCTCGCAACCGCATCTCGGACAGCGTCGACCGCTCGGTGGACGTGATGGTCAGCCGCCTGCGCCGCAAGCTGGAGCCGCTGCCCGACAGCCCGGCTGTCATCAAGACCGTCCGGGGCGCGGGCTACATGTTCGTCCCCGCGGTGGTGCGCCGGTGAGCCGCCTTTTGCCCAGCACCCTGGCGGGCCGCATCATCCTGGTGCTGCTGGTGGGCCTGATGGCCTTCCACGTCGGCAGCTTGTGGCTGCACCAGACAGGCAGCGACATCCTCCTGGGCAGCACGCAGCAGAAGGTCACCGGCGAGCGGGTCGGCGCCGCCGCCCGCGCCATCGGCATGGTGCCGCCCGATGCCCGCGAGGCCGTGGCGCAGGCCCTGTCCTCGCCTGGTTTCCAGGTGCGCTGGCATCCCGGCGCCGCGGAGGGCGCCGTTGCGGCTGAGGACCTCACCATGACCGGCCACCGGGAGGCCGAGGGCAGGGTCGGCCTGCCTGGCGGCGGCTCCCTCTGGTACCACGCCGACCCATTGCAAGCGCAGCCGGAACACGCCACGCTGCTCTCCACCACGGCCATGGCGCTGGGCATCCTGGTGCTGGGGCTGCTGGTGGTGCGCCTCATCGCCCGCCCGCTGCGGGAACTCTCCGCCGCCGCCGACCGCATCGGCAGGCCGGGGCAGACGGTCACCGTCCCCGAGGAGGGACCCCGCGAGGTCCGGCAGGCGGCGCAGGCGTTCAACCGCATGCAGGCGCGCATCGACCGCCTCATCGCCGACCGCACCCAGGCGCTGGCGGCGGTCAGCCACGACCTCCGCACGCCCCTGGCGCGCCTGCGCCTGCGAGCGGGCTTCCTCGACGACGCAGAGGCGCAGAAGCAGATCGACGCCGACCTTGACGAGATGGACGCCATGATCGGCTCCACGCTGGCCTACCTGCGGGGTGACGAGGAGCAGGAGGAGGTCCGTACCGCAGACATCGCGGCGATGCTCCAGACGCTCTGCGGCGACGCCGAGGACATGGGTAAGTCGGTGACCTACGAGGGACCGCCGCAGGCGCGGCTTCCCTGCCGGGCCATCGCGCTCAAGCGCGCCTTCGCCAACGTCATCGACAACGCGGTGAAGTACGGCGCCTCCGCCCGTGTGGTGCTGGACGACCAGGGCCGTGAGCTCGTGGTCAACGTCGATGACGCCGGGCCGGGGGTTCCCGAGGCGCAGCTGGAGAGCGTCTTCCAGCCCTTCTACCGCCTTGAGGAATCCCGAAACCGCGGCACCGGCGGCTCCGGCCTCGGGCTGGCCATCGCGCGTCAGGCGGTCGGCCGCCACGGCGGCTCGGTGACGCTCCAGAACCTCGCGGGCGGAGGGCTGCGCGCCAGCATCCGCCTGCCCAGACCAGACTAGGAGCGCGAGCATGCGTAGCGTCGCCACCCGCCGAACTCTCACCACCGGCCTGCTGGGCTTGGTCCTGCTGCCCACGGCATGCGGTGGCCCACCCAAGGTGGAAGCCTGGCGGGACCGCACCTGCGGCTGCTGCGGCGGCTGGGTCGAGCACCTGCGGGCCGAGGGCTTCGAGGTCAGTGACAACGTGGTGGACGCCGTCGGCCCGCATCGGCAGGCGCTCGGGACGCCATCCGACCTGATCTCCTGCCACGCCGGGAAGGTCGGCCGCTACGCCCTGGAGGGCCATGTCCCCGCGGCCGCCATCCGGCGGCTGCTCAAGGACAGCCCCAAGAGCGTCGCCGGGCTGTCGGTGCCCGCCATGCCGGTCGGCGTCCCGGGCATGGAGGTGCCGGGGGCGGAGCCCTCGACCTACGAGGTCGTCGCCTTCGGCAGCGACGGCGCCTGGCGGCCGTGGATGCGCTTCCGCGGCCTGGAGGCCGTATGAGCGCGGCCGCCACCTTCGCTTGCGGCGGGTCGCCCGACGGCCTGCCGCCACCCCACGCCGTGCACGGCGCGTCGGCCGCGTCCCCTGGCCCCCGACCCGCCGTGCAGCGTCGTCACCCTGGCTGGCCGCGGCGGGCCGGGGCGCCTGCAGAACCCCTGCCACCCCTAGGAGGACACATGGTCCACATCACATCGAAGGCGATCGGCAAGGTCACCCTGGCCGCGACGCTGCTGCTGGGCGTCGCAGCCTGCGCGCAGCCCGGAGGTCCCCCGGCCACAACGCCCACCTCGTCGCAGATGTCCCTGACCCCGCCGCCGAGCACCCCGCCGGGTTCGTCCACCGCCCCGGCCACCGGCGCCGCCCAGGGCAGCATGGGCTCCATGCCCGGCCACAACATGTCCGGCATGCAGGGCCACAACATGGGCGGCATGAACATGCAGCAGATGATGCAGCACTGTCAGCAGATGCGCGCGCAGGCCCAGCAGGGCTCGCTGTCGCCGCAAATGCAGCAGATGATGCAGCACTGCCAGATGATGAACCACTGACCACCGGGGCGGGGCGCCTCCGGGCCCCCCGTCACGCTGCGTCGGACAGCGGCCTCAGGCGGCCGCCTGGTTGGCGTAGCCCGCCTGCTCGATGGCCGCGGCGAGTTCCGCCTGCGGCACGGAGGAGGTGACGGTCACCCGCCGGTTCTCGATGTCGGCGCTGAATCCGGCCGAGGTGTCCATGAACTTGACGGCACGCTCCACCTTCTTGGCGCAGCCGCCGCACTTCATGCCGGGAACCTCGAAGCGGTACATCGTGCTCTCCTCGCGAGTGACCGCGCCACAGGTGGGGCTTGCCCCTGTAGGAAGATCAAGGCTTCGTAAAGAACTATCCGGCGCCTTGACCTTCCCACATTGGGAAACTCCATCTCAGCCCCATGGAACGGCCACGGCGGCCGTAGGGAGTGCCGCAGATGGACGAGCGTCGTCACGATCACCACCATCATCATGGCCACCATCACGGCCATGACACGCCAGCGGCCGCGCAACCGGCCGAGAACAACGCGCCCAAGGTCCGAGACCCCGTTTGCGGGATGGAGGTCGACCCCGTCAGGACGCCGCACCATGCGCATCACGACGGCGCCGCCTTCCACTTCTGCTCGGCGGGCTGCAAGTCGAAGTTCGCGGCCGACCCGGGCAAGTACCTGAAGGCGGAGAGGGCGGCCCCGCCGACGGCAGCGGACAAGGCCGCCACCTACACCTGTCCAATGCACCCGGAGGTCCGCCAGCAAGGGCCGGGCAACTGCCCCATCTGCGGCATGGCCCTGGAGCCGCTGGAGGTCACCGCCGAGGCCGCCCCCAACGCGGAACTCGCCGACATGACGCGGCGGTTCTGGATCGGTCTCGTGCTGACCCTGCCGATCCTCGTCCTGGAGATGGGCGCCCACATCCCCGGCCTAGCCATCCACCACCTGGTGCCGCCCAGGGTCTCCGTGTGGCTCCAGTTCCTGCTCGGG
>NZ_JBBCWY010000028.1:0-6289 GCF_037145735.1 Roseomonas sp. USHLN139
GCGCTCTGGGATGCCATCCGTGACGCCCTCCCGCAGTTCTCACCGCAGGAGTGTGCCAGCTACTTCACCGCCGCAGGATATGAACCAGAATGATCGGATTATGCTCTAGGTAGAGGAACCGCCCATCCAATAGCGTCACGTAGAGCCAGCCTTGAGATCCAGACACAATCTCGGCGCCGGGCTCGTTGACGTAGGATACCGCCCGCGCCTCCAGGCTTTGCGGCTCCCAAATGCGCGGTGAACGAAAAGGCAGGGGTGGCAGCAGGACAGGCGCTGCGGCAGTGGCGGCAGGGAACAATGTAAGCTCAGCCTCAGCATTGGCTGCCTCCGCTTCCCGCTCAGTCACTGCAAGCTCGGCGGAAATGGCTGTGAGGTCGGCCCGTAGCGCGACTAGTAGATCCGGGTGCGGTGGTTGGCTTGCTCGCCACCGCACCCGCCCGCCTTCCAGGAAGAGGCTGACGCCAGCTTCTTCGGCGCGCTGGATCAGGGGATGCTGGCTCATGCGGCGCCTCCCCCAAACCAGGACAAGGGACGAGCTGTTCCGCCTGTTCCGACCATGGCGGCGACCGGGCGGGCTACAGATCGCCTGTCCATGTCGCGGCCGGCGGCTCGGTGGCGGGGGCACTCTGGCTGGCATCTGCGGCACCGGCCCAGTCGATGACGACGTGGCGCCCCTTCCGACCGCCCCCCTCTTGCTGCAGAAGCACGCCGCTGCGCCGCAGGGCAGGCGCTAGGCGCCGCAGCCGCTTCCCTAAGGAGGGCGCGTCCCGCGGCCAGTCTCGCTGCTTGATCCTGTCCATTGAGACGCGCTGATTGAGGGCTTCCAGCAGCTCGGTCGGGGAGCACATCCACCGGCCGCGCTCTTCGGCGAGGCCGCGGATGGCGAGCGCCAGCGCATCGGCCTCAATCACCCCCGCCACCGCCGCCGCTCGGTTTTCTTCCAGGGCGGCCAGCATCTCGGCTTCCGTCCACCCGAAGGCCGGCGCCATGGCGGCGCTCAGCCGGGCGAAGTCAGCCATGCGGGGGAGGCGGTCGATATGCAGGTTGGGCAGCCGCGCCATGGCGGTGCGCAGGCCGTCCAGCAGCAGCGCCAGGATGCCGGCACGCGCCGCTTCGAAGTCCTTCCACACCTCCGCCTCGGGCTTGCGCTTGTCGTCGGGGATCGGCGGCAGGGTGATGCTGATGGCCCGGTCAGCCAGGTCGCCGCGTGCCAACAGGGACGGGATGCCGTTCAGCAGAATTGGGTTCTGCACGAAGACGGTGCTTTCCTCCCCGTTGGTGTAGAGCATCCGCTCGCCGAAGCCGCCGCCCGAGGCGATGCGGCACAGGGCATCGGCCATGTCCGCATCCAGGCTGGAGAGGTTGTCGAAGGCCAGCACGCGGCTGTTGCGCGCGGCGATAACCAGATCGCGCTCTTCGCGGGGCGCGGCGCGGGCATCGGCGTGGTTCGGGTCCACCAGCCGGCGGAGCATCTTGCTGGCCGTCGTCTTGCCGGAGCCCTGCTCACCATCCACTGCCAGGACGGGGAAAGGCCCTTCCGGATAGATGCTGGCCACCAGCCAGGCGACCACCAGCCGCAGCTCGGAGCTGGCCTTGCCGCCTTCGCCAGGGCGGAGGTTGAGGATGCTGCCGAGCTCGGCCAGGACGGAAACCGGGTCGCCGCGCTTCGGGACAGGCAGCGGCACCAGGCCGCCGGGCCGGATCAGCGGCACATCGGCCTTCGGCACCAGCTCCCAGCTTTCTGCGGTGACGCGGACCAGCTGCCAGGTGTCATCCCCCAGATCCAGCCACACCACGCCATCCGGAGTGCGGCAGAGCCGCGGGCGGGGATCACGCACTTCGCCGCGCAGCGCCATGGCCTCGGCTGCACCGATGGCCTCGCTCAAAGCCTGATCCGGGATAGCGCCCGGCCGCGCCGGCCGTCCGGGCGTGGCTGATTCGACGGGGTAGCGGTCGCCATAGATCAGCCGCATCAGGTTTTTGAAATCGCGGCCCCGCACGCTGTAGCGCATCAGCCGCACATCCTGCGGCACCGTGGCATAGGCATCGCCCCGCGCGTCGCGCCAGAAGACCGTGCCGAGATCCAGGACGGCATCAAGCACCAGGTCGCGGGCATTGTCGGAGCGTGGCCGACGTTCTTTCGCCGGCTTGCCGCCCTGCCCAGCCTTCGCGCTCCGCTTCTTCACCGGCAGTGCGACCACATTGGCGGCGGACGGCCCATCAACCTCCGTCACGGTGAACCCGTCATCGGGCATCCATCGTCTCCTGTGCCCGGCGCCGGGCAAGAATGTCGGCGAAGTCCTCGCCTTGATTGTCAGGGGTGGCGACGCGCACCTTCCGGCCCTCTGCCCGCCACCGCTGCGCGGCAGTCCAGGCAGCCGTTTGTCCCGGCGCGTCATTGTCGGCAGCCACCAGCACAGCGCGCGCAGCGGGCGGTGGCGGCAGTTCCAGCTGGGCCATGTTGCCGGCGGCCACGGCCGCCCAGGCCGGCCGCTGCATCAGGCAGGAGGCAGCCAGGGCGGTCTCGATGCCCTCCGCAATGCCCAGCGCCGCGGCGGTGGCGGGTTGGTGCAGCATCACGACGCCACCCGCCACCGCGGCCAGCGTCGCCTTCTGCGGCTCAACGGCTGCCTTGCCGCTGCCATCCGGCCGCAGATAGGTGCGGTGGACTGCCAAGGGCTCGCCATCGGTCGCCCGACGCACCAGGGCCAGGAGGGTAGGGAGCCTGTCCGGGACCGCGGGATGCGCCGTCCTGGGATGGAAGCGTAGCTGCTCTCCCCACTCCGGCATCGGGAAGGCGCGCCAGGCATCCAGCACACCGCGGGCAGCCAGATAGGCTTCGGCCGGGGTGCCGCTGATCGGGCGCGCTTCGTCCCATAGCTGCATGGCCCAGGCGCGTTTCCTGGCGGCGCTTGGAGCGTCCTGCCGCTTCTCCGGCGCTGGGGTGGCCGACGGCGTCCAATCCTGCCCCAGCGCAGCGCGGACAGCCGCCGTAATGGCATCCTTGTCGCCGCAGGAGGCACACCACCACAGCGGCCGGCCGTCCTGCTGCCGCAGCGAAAAGGTCGTGGGGTAGCCACAGGCCGGGCAGGCACCGCGCCAGGCGCCGCCATAGGATTTCCGCAAGCCGAGGCGCTCGGCGATTTCATGGGCGGTGGCGGTCATGAGTGCCCCCGCTGACCGCCACTGCCGGCGGCGTTGATACGGCTCCACTCGCCGCGCGCGGCAGGCTCGAAGGCAGCCCAGGCGGCGGTGACCACGCGGCGGGAGGCACTCCCGGCCATGCCGAGCCGGATCAGGCGCAGCAGCCAGTCGAAAGTCTCACTGTCGGCCGAGTGGAACAGCCGGGCGAAGTCGGTGCCGATCCGTTCCACGCCGGGCAGATGAGTCAAATCAGGCCGCGTCATGATGGCGGCACCGGGTCGTGCAGCTGCAGGGCGCTGCTGCCTTCCTCGATCACGGCCAGGGCCTCGGCGACGCGCCGCCGAACCGTTTCCGGCTCGGCAGCATCGTGGTGGATGGCCAGCATCAGGTCGCGCAGGACCGTCAGAGCCATGCCGCCGTCCGCAATCGCGTGGATCAGCGGCGCGGACGTGGCCAGGAAGGCGAGGGGGCCGGTCATCATCCCGCCTCCCCGACCACGGCCAGCACGTCTTCCACCATCTGGCGGGCGAAGCGATCAGCCAGCGCGGGCTCTTCGTCGCCTTCCTGGGCAAGGAAGGCCTTCGCCACGCGAGCCTTGGCAGCGAGACCGTGCCGGCTCCGGGGGGAGATGGCCAGGATGCCTTCCAGCGCGGCCGTCTCCGCGTCGCAGGCCTCTTCCCAGGCCCGCTCGGCCGCCGGGTCGTTCTCGTCCGCTGCCCGGCACGCGGCATCGCACTTGAGACGATGCTCGCGGACCTTCGCAAAGCCCGTGCAGAGTGCAATCAGGTTGGCATCATTGCGCAAGGGGGTGGCGGCTTCGGAAGCCGGCATGGTTTGCCTCTCTGTCATCAGAGGCTGCCTTCAAGGCGCAGGAGGTCATCAACCAGCTGCCAGGCGAAGTCTGCTGCCAGGGACCCTGAAGGAGCGCCCCGGCCTTCATGGCCTTCGGCGACAGCCTTCGCCGCGTGCGCCTTTGCCAGGATGCCTTTCAGCGTCATCGGCTGAGCATCCCAGACGTCATCACGGGTCCGCGCATAAGCTGCCCAAAGAGGATCAGCTTCGGGCGCCAGATTGCCGGGACTGTCCTCGTATGCCTTCAGGTTGGCGATGTGTTCGGCGCAGAGGGTGATGAGGTCGGCATCCGGTAGGCTGCTGTCGCCTTCCTTCGCAATGCGGCGAGCTTGGCAGCTGCCACGGGGGTGCTGCGCCGGGCCAGATTGATGCCTCTGCGCCTCCAGCGCGTCGGCGAGGGCGCCAAGCTGCTGCAGAAGACCATCGGCTTCCGAGTGCTCTTGGCGAAGGGCGCGGATGAGGAATTCGAAACGATTCTGCGCCGGCAAACGCTCCCCGCCTCGGCGCTCCGGATCGATCAGCATCCAAAACACGTCGAGGCCCTCGCCTAGGCGCTCCAGGGTGTCGTCGAGGCTGGCCCAAGCGGCATCAAACGCTGCGGTGGGGCGGAGGGTGCCGGCAGCCTTGGTGACACTGGGCTTCTTCATGCCGGCGGAGGGCGCGGCAGACAGATGGGAGACCATCAGCGCGCCCCTCCGATCAGCAGGCCCAGCACCATCGCCACCGTCGGCACGGCTAGGCCCACCAGGTCGCTGCGCAGGGGCAGCGGGGGCAGGGCACCACAGTGCAGGTAGGCCAGGGCGCGGCGAAAATAGCCGGGTCGGTAAATGAGCGCCGCGACGGGTATGGAGGGGAAGGTGCGCGAGACCCTTCTGGGCATGGTATAGGCGTCGTCAGCCATGATCTGAGCTTCCCTAGAGCCAGAATTGCGGTCAGGCCGAGGGCGACGGTGCCAGCCGCGCCCTCGGCTGCTCTCCAACGTTTTGCGTTGGAGTTGCGAGACTAAGAGCGCTTGGCCTACTGTCAACGTTATTCGTTGGAGTTCCGACCTTTGACTGGTCAGACGATCATCGCCTCTCAAGTCCGCGCTGGAAGAGGCTTGTTGGATTGGTCGCAGGCTCGTCTCGCAGAGGCTGCCGGGGTCGGTTTGAGCACAGTCAGAGACTTTGAAGCCGGCCGCCGCGTGCCCTACCGGTCGAGCCTTGATGCAATCCGCGTCGCACTTGAGACTGCCGGCGTCGACTTCATCGCGCGAAATGGTGGCGGTCCCGGCGTGAGGCTGCGCGCCAGCGACTAGGCTGTTCACTACGGCTCGCTTCCCTCCCGGCCCGATGCCCTCCGAGAGCGCAAAGGCGGCGACAATGTCGGACGCGGGCGTGCCTTGCGGCACTTGCCAGCCGGGCGCCCTGATCAGAGGGAGCAGGGAGCTGATGCGCTGGAAGCGCTGCCGCAGCTGCGCGCCTGCTTCGCGGCGCTGTTCCTCCAGATCGGCCGCACGGGCGGTGGCGCGGAAGAGCGGCAGATCCGCCCCATGCCCTTCCTGCCGCCCGAGGCGCTCGGCGGGCGGCGTCACCGTGCCGCCCTCCGCGCTTCGTCGGCGAGGGCCTTCCGCGCCTGCACCAGGGCTTCCCGGCTCATGCCGCTGACGATGACATGCCTCAGCTGGCGGCCCGGCAGCAGCGCTTCCAGCAGCGGCGCGGCGGCCTCGTAGGCCGCCCTGCCGGCGAAGATCGCGGCGATGTCGGGTGGGTCGCCAGCCATCGCACGAAGCCGATCCAGAGCGGCGGTCGAGGCGGCCAGAGCCGCCTGTCCCAGCGTCTCGGCGGGTGAGAGGGTGCTAGTCATCCCTCCGCCCCATCGCCACCCGTGTCGGACCCAGCCCATGACACCGCAGCGCCCTCCATAGCCTCAAGGGCGATACCCCGGGCCAGCCGCGCGCAAATTTCCGGGTCGTGGATCAGCGGCTTAAGGAGCGCCGCGGCGGCCCTCTCGCAGATGAGGGTGGCCGAATCGCGCCTGGCCTGCCGCCGACCTTCGTCAGCGCCGGATTCAGCGAGCTGATGAAGCGTCAGCGCGATCTCATAAGCGTGGTCCACCACCGAGCCGATGCCGAGGCGGGCCATCACTTCGCCCCCCGCCCGGCCGCCACTCGGCGGGCCTCGAAGAAGGCCATGATTTCGCTACGGCGCCAGCGGGGGCAGCGGGGCGTCACGTAAATCGCGGGGGGAACATGGCCCGCCCGGACCGCACGCCAGAAGCTGGAGATAGCCAAGCCGCACTCGGCCGCGCATTC
>NZ_JBBCWY010000029.1:2500-5617 GCF_037145735.1 Roseomonas sp. USHLN139
ATGAGAAGGGCGTTCAGTGGATGCCTTGGCACCAAGAGGCGATGAAGGACGTGGCACGCTGCGATAAGCCGCGGGGAGATGCGAGCGATCGTTGATCCGCGGATGTCCGAATGGGGCAACCCCTCCTTAGGGAGATCCCGGCCTGAATACATAGGGTCGGGAGGCGAACCCGGTGAACTGAAACATCTCAGTAGCCGGAGGAAAAGACATCAACAGAGATTCCCCGAGTAGTGGCGAGCGAAAGGGGACCAGGCCAGTGGTTTTTGCAAGTTCAGTCGAACAGTCTGGAAAGTCTGGCCATAGCGGGTGATAGCCCCGTAGGCGAAAGGCTTGCAAAGATCCTTGAGTAGGGCGGGGCACGTGAAACCCTGTCTGAACGTAGGGGGACCACCCTCTAAGCCTAAATACTCCTTGGTGACCGATAGTGCACAAGTACCGTGAGGGAAAGGTGAAAAGCACCCCGACAAGGGGAGTGAAAGAGACCTGAAACCGAACGCCTACAAGCAGTCGGAGCTCCCTTGTGGAGTGACGGCGTACCTTTTGTATAATGGGTCCGCGAGTTTCTGTTTGCAGCAAGCTTAAGCCGTTAGGTGTAGGCGCAGCGAAAGCGAGTCCGAACAGGGCGCCGAGTTGCAGGCAGAAGACCCGAAACCGAGTGATCTAGCCATGGCCAGGTTGAAGGTGCAGTAACATGCACTGGAGGACCGAACCCACGCCTGTTGAAAAAGTCGGGGATGAGCTGTGGCTAGGGGTGAAAGGCCAATCAAACTCGGAAATAGCTGGTTCTCCGCGAAATCTATTGAGGTAGATCGTCAGGCGAACACCGCCGGAGGTAGAGCACCGGAAGGGCTAGGGGGACCCAAAGTCCTACCAAACCCTACCGAACTCCGAATGCCGGTGAGTGATACCTGGCAGACAGACAGTGGGTGCTAAGGTCCATTGTCGAGAGGGAAACAGCCCAGACCACCAGCTAAGGCCCCCAAATGATGACTAAGTGGGAAAGCATGTGAGACGGCCAAAACAACCAGGAGGTTGGCTTAGAAGCAGCCATCCTTTAAAGAAAGCGTAATAGCTCACTGGTCTAATAGCTGTCTTGCGGCGAAAATGTAACGGGGCTCAAGTCATCTGCCGAAGCTGTGGATGCATCAGCAATGATGCGTGGTAGCGGAGCGTTCCGTAGGCCTGCGAAGGTGAACCGTGAGGTTTGCTGGAGGTATCGGAAGTGCGAATGCGGACATGAGTAGCGACAAGGAGAGTGAGAACCTCTCCCGCCGAAAGTCCAAGGGTTCCTGCGCAAGGCCAATCCGCGCAGGGTGAGCCGGCCCCTAAGGCGAGGGCGACAGCCGTAGCCGATGGAAACCAGGTGAATATTCCTGGGCCTGTCAGAAGTGACGAGTGTGAACCGTTGTTCCTCCTTATCGGATTGGAGGGGCTGCCGGATCACTCCAGGAAATAGCTCTGACATATAGACCGTACCCCAAACCGACACAGGTGGACTGGTTGAGTATACCGAGGCGCTTGAGAGAACCATGCTGAAGGAACTAGGCAAATTACTCGCGTAACTTCGGGATAAGCGAGACCCACCATTGGGCAACCAGCGGTGGGTGGCACAAACCAGGGGGTGGCGACTGTTTAGTAAAAACACAGGGCTCTGCGAAATCGAGAGATGACGTATAGGGTCTGACGCCTGCCCGGTGCTGGAAGGTTAAGGGGAGGAGTGCAAGCTCCGAACCGAAGCCCCAGTAAACGGCGGCCGTAACTATAACGGTCCTAAGGTAGCGAAATTCCTTGTCGGGTAAGTTCCGACCTGCACGAATGGCGTAACGACCTCCCCACTGTCTCCAGCATGGGCTCAGCGAAATTGAATTCCCCGTGAAGATGCGGGGTACCCGTGGTCAGACGGAAAGACCCTATGAACCTTTACTGCAACTTCGCAGTGGCATCAGGAAGGGGCTGTGTAGGATAGGTGGGAGGCTTTGAAGCAGGGGCGCTAGCTTCTGTGGAGCCATCCTTGAAATACCACCCTGCGCCTTTCTGATGTCTAACTGAGCCCCGTAAGCCGGGGCCAGGACCCTGCGTGGTGGGCAGTTTGACTGGGGCGGTCGCCTCCCAAATGGTAACGGAGGCGCGCGATGGTGGGCTCAAGCCGGTCGGACATCGGCTGTTGAGTGCAAAGGCATAAGCCCGCCTGACTGTGAGCGCGACAGCGCGAACAGAGACGAAAGTCGGCCTTAGTGATCCGGTGGTCCCGCGTGGAAGGGCCATCGCTCAACGGATAAAAGGTACTCTAGGGATAACAGGCTGATCTCCCCCAAGAGTCCACATCGACGGGGAGGTTTGGCACCTCGATGTCGGCTCATCGCATCCCGGGGCTGGAGCAGGTCCCAAGGGTTCGGCTGTTCGCCGATTAAAGCGGTACGTGAGCTGGGTTTAGAACGTCGTGAGACAGTTCGGTCCCTATCTGCCATGGGTGTTGGAGACTTGCGAGGATCTGTCCCTAGTACGAGAGGACCGGGATGGACGTACCTCTGGTGTACCGGTTGTTCCGCCAGGAGCATCGCCGGGTAGCTAAGTACGGAACGGATAACCGCTGAAGGCATCTAAGCGGGAAACCAGCCTCTAAACGAGGTCTCCCTAAGGGCCGTGGAAGACCACCACGTCGATAGGCCGCAAGTGGAAGTCTGGTAACAGACGCAGCTGAGCGGTCCTAATAGCCCAATTGATCTCATCTCTATCACACGCAGTCGGCCCCAAAGCCGACACCGCACGCAGCATCAATCCGCACTCACTCAAAACACTCGATCAACATCACCATCCAGACAGCATCATCAGTTCCGATACAGACGTGTCCGGCTCGGTGGCCCGGTGGCCATCGCGGGGTTGCTACACCCGATCCCATCCCGAACTCGGCCGTGAAACACCCCAGCGCCCATGGTACTTCGCCTCAAGGCGCGGGAGAGTAGGTCGCCGCCGGGCCACCAAGCCGGATACCAATCTGTCATCGGTCCTCATGATCTCCACTTGATCAACCATCACCACCGCGGGGTGGAGCAGCCCGGTAGCTCGTCAGGCTCATAACCTGAAGGTCACAGGTTCAAATCCTGTCCCCGCATCCCA
>NZ_JBBCWY010000030.1:0-2589 GCF_037145735.1 Roseomonas sp. USHLN139
ACAGCGCTCTGCTCATCACCACCGGCCTCCTCCCGGCCAACAGGGTGAATCAGATTTCCAGCCGCCCGGGAATCCCCGTCCGAGTCAAACAGGTCGGATCATGCTCTAGGCCATGGCGGCGGCGTCGAACATCCGGATGCCGTCATCCAGGAAGGAGACAAGCCGGCGGCGCGCCCGCACCGCCTCCAGCCGGGGCATGCCGCACTCGGCCTGCCACCACTCGACCGGCTTCTCCACCGCCTCGTCCAGTCGCAGCTGCCGGTCGACGACATGCGACAGCGCCGGCGAGAGGCAGGCCGGCAGCCGGTGGATCTGGCGGAGCCCGTGCCGCCTGGCCATCTCGCGGATCACCGGCGCCTCCGACGCCAGGGGAAACTGCGCCTCCTTCTCGTTGATGACCAGGTGCCGCTGTGCCTCGGGCACGGCCTGCGCGACATAGCCCAGCGCCTGGTTGACGCTCTGCACGGCCAGCAGGTCGCCGGTGGTGACGCCATAGAAGGCGAGGCCGCCCCCGGCGCCGAACGGCCCCTCCTCCCCATACTCGTTGAGCCAGAGCGCGAAGGGACGGGTCATGTTGGCGCCGAGGTCCAGCACGACCTCCGAACTGGCCTGCAGGCAGGCCTCCCCGACGGCGTCCCACAGCCGGTAGACCAGGGCGGGGTTGCGTTCCAGATCGGCCAGCCTGTCCTGGCCGAAGCGGAACAGCCGCACCGCCTCGGCCCCGTAGATCTGCAGCAGGCGAGGGTCGGATTCCACCTCCAGGATCAGCGGCAGCTTTCCGTGCTGCAGCAGGTGGCGGGAGATATAGAGCTCGGCGGCCTTCGACTTGCCGACGCCGCCCCGGTCCGACCCGAAGGCCACGCAGCGCGGCGGATCACCCATGGGCCTGCTCCTCGCCGGGCCGGCGGTCGGCCGGGCCGAGCTGCACGGGAAGCGGCTCCTGCAGCGACGGGCGCGGCCGGGCCTCCGACCCGTCCCCGGCGGCTGCGCTGGCCGCCGCCTCGGCTTCCCCCTCTGCCCTGTCCGGCGCGGCCTGCTCCGCCGCGTCTGCGGCGATGCGGTCCTGGCCGGTGGCGATCTCCGGCCCGAGGGCGGGAGGCTCCGCGGCCGCCTCGGCCTCGCCCGCTGGCTCCGTGGCGGCAGCGGGCGGCGCCCAGTCGAGCGGCAGGCGCCGGAGGAAGGCATCCTCGGGCGGCACCAGGATGGTGGGCCGCAGGGCGAGCAGGATCTGCAGGATGGCGGCATGGAGATGCGAGCAGCCGCCGAGATCCACCATCGGCTCCTGCTGCTGCCGCATCCAGTCGAGGAAGCTCTCGGCTTCCTCCACGGCGCAATGGTCATCCAGGATGGCGATGTGGTCCTTGTAGCGAATGGCCATGGCGCTGCTTGTCCTGCTCAGGCAACCGGATCGGCCCGGCGGTCATGCCGGGCGCGCGGCGTTCTGCGGCGCCGCCGGCAGGGCGCGCCGCCGGGCGGCCTGCGGGCGGTCACGCGCCCGGTACCACCTGCTTGATGACCTGGATCAGCTTGTCCGAGGGCACCGGCTTCACCAGCCAGCCGGTCGCGCCGGCGGCCTTGGCGTCGTCGCGCTTCTTCTGCTCGGATTCCGTCGTCAGCAGCAGCATCGGCGTGAAGCGGCTGCCCGGCAGCTTGCGCGCCTGGCGGACCATTTCGACGCCGTTGATGCCGGGCATGTTGTAGTCGGTGATGATCAGCGAGAAGGGGGCCGCGGCGCCGCGGATCTTGTCCAGCCCTTCCTCGCCGGTGGCGGCCTTGGTGACGGCAAAGCCACTGCGCTCGAGCACGCTTGCCATGCTCATCAGCAGGGTCGGGCTGTCGTCCACAAGCAGGATGGATTTCATGTCGCTGATTCCGCAAAGGCCTGGAACGAAGAAGCAGATCCTGAAGGATGGACCGGGCCGGAACGGGCAGGCGGGCTGCGTCGGGCTGGCGCCAGACGATAGCGGCGGAATCCGTAGATACTGCTAATGCCACGCCCGCGCTGCGCCGGCCCGGGCGGCGCCGGGGCAGCCGGCATCAGATCAGCTCCGCCACGTCGAGGATGAGCAGCACGCGGCCATCGCCGAGCAGGGTGGTGCCCGCGAAGCCGCGCACGCCGGCCAGGGCACCCTCCAGCGGCCGCACGATGGCTTCCATCCTCTCGCGGAAGGCATCGATCACCAGGCCGACGGTGGAATGGCCCGCCCGCAGCACCAGCACCGGCAGATCCTCCTGCGGCGCCGGGTCGCTGCCATTCCCGACCTCCAGCAGTTCGGTCAGCCGCAGCAGCGGAATGATGCGGTCGCGCAGCACGAAGGCCTCGCATCCGCGGATCCGCTTCACCGTCTCCGGCGCCAGGCGCACGCTTTCCACGACCGCGTTCATCGGGATGCCGAACAGATGCCCGGCGCATTCGATGGTCATGATCCGGGTGACGGCCATGCTGAGCGGCAGCGTCACCTGCACCGTGGTGCCGGCGCCTAGAGCATGATCCGACCTGTTTGACTCGGACGGGGATTCCCGGGCGGCTGGAAATCTGATTCACCCTGTTGGCCGGGAGGAGGCCGGTGGTGATGAGCAGAGCGCTGT
>NZ_JBBCWY010000031.1:0-1057 GCF_037145735.1 Roseomonas sp. USHLN139
TAGAGCATGATCCGACCTGTTTGACTCGGACGGGGATTCCCGGGCGGCTGGAAATCTGATTCACCCTGTTGGCCGGGAGGAGGCCGGTGGTGATGAGCAGAGCGCTGTCGTCCGACCTTAGGTCACGCGTCATTGCGGCCGTGGAGGCGGGCTCATCCCGCCGTGCTGCGGCGGCCCGGTTCGGCGTCTCCGTGTCCAGCGCGATCCGTTGGATGCAGGATTGGCGAGAGAGTGGCCGGGACCAGGCACGCCGCCAGGGTGGCGACCGCCGGTCGCAGCGTGCCGAAGCCTGCAAGGACATCATCCTCGCCGCGGTGGACGCCAAGGTCGACATCACGCTGGTGGAGCTGGCCGAGCTGCTCCGGCGGGACCACGGTGTCGCAGTGGCTCCGAGCACCGTCTGGCGCTTGCTGGACAGGCACCACATGACAGTCAAAAAAAGACAGCCCATGCCGCCGAGCAACTGAGGCCGGACGTGGCCGCCAGGCGCGAGGCCTGGTTCGAGGCGCAGCCTGACCTGGACCCCGAGCGGCTGGTCTTCATCGACGAGACCAGCGCCTCCACCAAGATGGCGCGGCTCTATGGCCGCTCCAAACGTGGCACCCGCTGCCGGGCACCCATGCCTCACGGTCACTGGAAGACGACCACCTTCACCGGCGCGCTGCGCTTGTCCGGCCTGACCGCGCCGATGGTGCTGGACGGCGCCATGACGGGCGAGTGGTTCACCGCCTATACACAGCAGGTTCTGGCACCCACCCTGCGCCCGGGCGACATCGTCATCCTCGACAACCTGCCCGCCCACAAAGGCGCTGCCGTCCGGGACGCCATTCAAGCCGCAGGCGCGACACTGCGTTTCCTGCCGCCCTACTCGCCGGACTTCAATCCGATCGAGAACGCCTTCTCCAAGCTCAAGGCGCTCCTGCGCAAGGCCGCCACCCGCACCATTGATGCGCTCTGGGATGCCATCCGTGACGCCCTCCCGCAGTTCTCACCGCAGGAGTGTGCCAGCTACTTCACCGCCGCAGGATATGAACCAGAATGATCGGATTATGCTCTA
>NZ_JBBCWY010000032.1:0-605 GCF_037145735.1 Roseomonas sp. USHLN139
GGCGCCTTCTCGACCGGCAGGGATTCACCGGTGACCATGGACTCGTCCACGGCGCCGCTCCCTTCCAGCACCGCGCCGTCCACCGGCACGCTCTCGCCGGGCCGCACGCGCAGCCGGTCGCCGACATGCACCTCGGCCAGCGGGATCTCCTCGTCCTCGCCGTTTTCCTTGAGGCGCCGCGCTGTCTTGGGCGCCATGTTCAGCAGGGCCCGGATGGCGCCACCGGTCTGCTCGCGGGCTCGGAGTTCCAGAACCTGACCCAGGAGCACCAGCACCGTGATGACGGCAGCCGCCTCGAAGTAGACGGCCACTGTGCCGTCCATGCCGCGGAAGCCGTCCGGGAAGACGCCGGGCACAAAGGTCGCGACCAGGCTGTACAGGTAGGCGGCGCCGGTGCCGAGCGCGATCAGGCTGAACATGTTCAGGCTGCGGTGCACGACCGACTGCCAGCCGCGCACGAAGAAGGGCCAGCCTGCCCAGAGCACCACTGGCGTCCCGAGCAGGAACTGGAGCCACACGGAGACCCTGGGCGGCACCAGGTGGTGGATGGCTAGGCCGGGGATGTGGGCGCCCATCTCCAGGACGAGGATCGGCAGGGTCAGCAC
>NZ_JBBCWY010000033.1:0-468 GCF_037145735.1 Roseomonas sp. USHLN139
CAGGCTGGCCAGGGTGCGCTTGTTGTAGTTGTAGTAGCCGGGGTCGCGCTTGAGGTTGGCGATGACGTGGCTCGGCGTCTCGTCCGTCCAGTCCGACAGCTGGATGATGTAGTCGCGGTCGTAGCCGAAGGGTTCCGGCGTCGCGGGGTCGATGACGATGGCGCCGTAGATCCCGGACTGCTCCTGCAGGCCCGAGTGGCTGTGGTACCAGTAGGTCCCGGCCTGCACGAGCGGGAAGCGGTACTGGTGCGTGCTGCCCGCGTCGATGCCCTGGAAGCCGTCGCTGATGCCGGGCACGCCGTCCTGGCCGCTCGGCAGGATCAGGCCGTGCCAGTGGATCGAGGTGTGCTCGCGCAGCCGGTTGGCGACGTTGATCACCACCTCCTCGCCCTCGCGGAAGCGCAGAGCGGGACCCGGAATTTGCCCGTTGATGGCCATGGCCGGGCGGCGGCGCCCGGTGATGTTGGC
>NZ_JBBCWY010000034.1:0-467 GCF_037145735.1 Roseomonas sp. USHLN139
GCCGCGCAGATGGACGGCGCGATCCTGGTCGTGTCCGCCGCCGACGGCCCGATGCCGCAGACCCGCGAGCACATCCTGCTGGCCCGCCAGGTCGGCGTGCCGGCGCTGGTGGTGTTCCTGAACAAGTGCGACATGGCCGATCCCGACCTGCTCGAGCTGGTCGAGATGGAAGTGCGCGAGCTGCTGAGCTCCTACCAGTTCCCGGGCGACGACATCCCCATCGTCAAGGGCTCGGCCCTGATGGCGCTGGAAGACAAGAACCCGGAGCTGGGCGAGCAGGCGATCCTGGCGCTGATGGAAGCGGTCGACAGCTACATCCCGCAGCCGGAGCGTCCGAAGGACCTGCCGTTCCTGATGCCGATCGAGGACGTGTTCTCGATCTCGGGCCGCGGCACCGTGGTGACCGGCCGCGTCGAGCGCGGCATCGTCAAGGTCGGTGAGGAAGTCGAGATCGTCGGCCTGAAGGC
>NZ_JBBCWY010000035.1:0-401 GCF_037145735.1 Roseomonas sp. USHLN139
TCCCGGCATCGATCCGCCCCAGCAGGGTTCTGGCCTTTGCCCGTATGCCTCGACGGACGGAACATGTCGGGCACCACCTTCGAGCCTTCGTGCGCCTCGCGAAGCGCGCTTCGCAGTTCCATCATGAGACCGGGCGGCAAAAGGTAAGGCGCTGTCTCCAATCGCACGAGAAGCTCTTCACGGCGCAGCTCGGAAGGTAGGGACCTGAGAAGCTGGCCCAAGACCGGGCTATGCAAGCCCTCGGCCCAGCCCAGGCAACCCAGCATCAGAGCTTGCCCCAGCTTTCGCGCAGCATCTTCCGCCGGCCCTCCGATCTCACCCGCATAGGGCATGAGATCGATGATGGTATCGAGGATCAGGTGCAGCTCCTGACGGCCCGCGGAGCCCTCCCGAAGGACAGC
>NZ_JBBCWY010000036.1:0-286 GCF_037145735.1 Roseomonas sp. USHLN139
AAGCGCGCTTCGCGAGGCGCACGAAGGCTCGAAGGTGGTGCCCGACATGTTCCGTCCGTCGAGGCATACGGGCAAAGGCCAGAACCCTGCTGGGGCGGATCGATGCCGGGAAAAGCTGCTTTGCTACATCGAGTGGCGCCGCGGTTGCGGTGCTGCAAAATATGTAGCTGAGGGTGAGGTCGCAAATGCGGTCGGGCGAGGTCCTGAGGCTGTGAGAAAATGGAAAGGCCCGTGGGACAATCGGGTCGGCACCACAGAGACCCAGGCTGTTCTCAGCAGGTACCGC
>NZ_JBBCWY010000037.1:0-281 GCF_037145735.1 Roseomonas sp. USHLN139
CGAGGTCCTGAGGCTGTGAGAAAATGGAAAGGCCCGTGGGACAATCGGGTCGGCACCACAGAGACCCAGGCTGTTCTCAGCAGGTACCGCCAGCGGGGCATTGACGGCCTCGCTTTCGACGATACGGGGACGAGCTTATCCGGCCTTGCGAAAGAGCTGGCGAGCTGCACGCGCTCCGTGGATGACGTGGGAAAAATGCACTGACCGCCGATCCGGGAAAAATCGGGAGGTTCTAATTCCCAGAAATTCCGACGCCTGATTTCGGAAGCGCCCTTCGCGGG
>NZ_JBBCWY010000038.1:0-234 GCF_037145735.1 Roseomonas sp. USHLN139
AGCATCTTCCGCCGGCCCTCCGATCTCACCCGCATAGGGCATGAGATCGATGATGGTATCGAGGATCAGGTGCAGCTCCTGACGGCCCGCGGAGCCCTCCCGAAGGACAGCAGCGGCGCGTGATTCTATCGCCTCGATATCGCGCCGGTTCCTCTCGATCTCGTCCATCTTGAATTCGGCTCGATGGGCAGCGCTCTCGAAGACGGAAGCGTTGATGCCGTCGGCCATGGATGC
>NZ_JBBCWY010000039.1:0-223 GCF_037145735.1 Roseomonas sp. USHLN139
CGGACGGTAGTTGGTGAAGAACGGCGTGTGGCGGCCGCCCTCTTCCTTCGTCAGGATGTAGGCCTCGGCCTTGAACTTGGTGTGCGGCGTGATCGAGCCGGGCTTGGCCAGAACCTGGCCACGCTCGACGTCCTCGCGCTTGGTGCCGCGCAGCAGGGCGCCGATGTTGTCGCCGGCCTCGCCGCTGTCCAGCAGCTTGCGGAACATCTCGACGCCGGTCACG
>NZ_JBBCWY010000040.1:0-223 GCF_037145735.1 Roseomonas sp. USHLN139
GCCGATCGAGGACGTGTTCTCGATCTCGGGCCGCGGCACCGTGGTGACCGGCCGCGTCGAGCGCGGCATCGTCAAGGTCGGTGAGGAAGTCGAGATCGTCGGCCTGAAGGCCACGGTGAAGACGACCGTGACCGGCGTCGAGATGTTCCGCAAGCTGCTGGACAGCGGCGAGGCCGGCGACAACATCGGCGCCCTGCTGCGCGGCACCAAGCGCGAGGACGTC
>NZ_JBBCWY010000041.1:0-223 GCF_037145735.1 Roseomonas sp. USHLN139
CCGCACGCCAGAAGCTGGAGATAGCCAAGCCGCACTCGGCCGCGCATTCGCGAGCGGTCAGCAGGGGGTCGGAGGGCTGATAGACGACCTTCCGCCGGTCGGAGGTATCAACGCCAGGACAGTTCACGGAGCACCTCTTCGTCTCAGGAGTGCTCAGCTAGATATCTGTGCCTCCCGCGAAGGGCGCTTCCGAAATCAGGCGTCGGAATTTCTGGGAATTAGA
>NZ_JBBCWY010000042.1:0-223 GCF_037145735.1 Roseomonas sp. USHLN139
CACCAGCGCCGGCACGCCGACCTGGCGGGCCAGCAGGATGTGCTCGCGGGTCTGCGGCATCGGGCCGTCGGCGGCGGACACGACCAGGATCGCGCCGTCCATCTGCGCGGCACCCGTGATCATGTTCTTCACGTAGTCGGCGTGGCCCGGGCAGTCGACATGCGCGTAGTGGCGGTTCGCCGTCTCGTACTCGACATGGGCGGTCGAGATCGTGATGCCGCGC
>NZ_JBBCWY010000043.1:0-223 GCF_037145735.1 Roseomonas sp. USHLN139
CGGCCGCCACACGCCGTTCTTCACCAACTACCGTCCGCAGTTCTACTTCCGCACGACCGACGTGACGGGCGTGGTGCAGCTGCCGGAAGGCGTCGAGATGGTGATGCCGGGTGACAACGTCGCCATGGACGTCGAGCTGATCGCGCCGATCGCCATGGACCAGGGCCTGCGCTTCGCGATCCGCGAAGGTGGCCGCACGGTCGGCGCCGGCGTCGTCGCCTCG
>NZ_JBBCWY010000044.1:0-221 GCF_037145735.1 Roseomonas sp. USHLN139
GCCCGGAGGAATACCTGGAAGTCGCTTCCTTCGTGCCGCGCGCCCAGGCGCTGGCGCGGGCGATCCTGAAGCTGGATAGCGCCGGGATCTGAAGAGAAGACAGGCGGAAGTGGGGGGGGGGGGGGGGGGGGGGGGGGGGGGGGGGGGGGGGGGGGGGGGGGGGGGGGGGGGGGGGGGGGGGGGGGGGGGGGGGGGGGGGGGGGGGGGGGGGGGGGGGGGGG
>NZ_JBBCWY010000045.1:0-216 GCF_037145735.1 Roseomonas sp. USHLN139
CATCGAGGAGCTGGTCGAGGCGCCGGTCACCCTGCTGTCGACCTCGCCGGAGCGGGACGACACCATCCTGGTCAGCGATCCCTTCGCGGGCTGATTGGAAGATCGGGAAGGGGGGGGGGGGGGGGGGGGGGGGGGGGGGGGGGGGGGGGGGGGGGGGGGGGGGGGGGGGGGGGGGGGGGGGGGGGGGGGGGGGGGGGGGGGGGGGGGGGGGGGGGG
>NZ_JBBCWY010000046.1:0-216 GCF_037145735.1 Roseomonas sp. USHLN139
CGGCCGCTCCATCGCCCTCTTCGTCGCCGGCGACCAGCTGCTCAAGGGCGCGGCGCTGAACGCGGTGCAGATCGCGGAAAAGCTTCTCCCGCGCTGAAACAGGCTTGGGGGGGGGGGGGGGGGGGGGGGGGGGGGGGGGGGGGGGGGGGGGGGGGGGGGGGGGGGGGGGGGGGGGGGGGGGGGGGGGGGGGGGGGGGGGGGGGGGGGGGGGGGGGG
>NZ_JBBCWY010000047.1:0-216 GCF_037145735.1 Roseomonas sp. USHLN139
CCCCCCCCCCCCCCCCCCCCCCCCCCCCCCCCCCCCCCCCCCCCCCCCCCCCCCCCCCCCCCCCCCCCCCCCCCCCCCCCCCCCCCCCCCCCCCCCCCCCCCCCCCCTTCCGCTTGCCTTTGCGACCTTCTACCCCGGCCGCATGGCTTTCACCCTGATCCTCGGCGGCGCCCGTTCCGGAAAGTCCCGCCATGCGGAGGCGCTGCTGGCGCGGCA